>NZ_JAHVAA010000011.1 GCF_019264485.1 Sediminibacterium sp. | reverse complement strand
GAGGATAGATTACAATACTGAACGACCACACAAATCGCTCGGTTATCTGTCACCTTTGAACTATGCGGAACAGTATTATCGAAAAATTAATAACTTAGAAAACTCTAATTGATCCTGGCATTAAAATAAGGGGAGCCTACATAAGCTCTAAAGTAATTCGTACACCCTGGCTGTGTAACACGCAACGTCCCTTCGTGCCTCAGGAGACGATGCGCCGAACATTTCTTAAATACAAGACCCTGCGGAGAAGGAAAGGGAGAATATCCGGAGAACAAAATAGTTATTTACTAAAGTTAAACATATTCATTCGATCACTACCATACGGAATTGACCTGAAGGTCAAAAGTTTAAAATCTTTAAAAATTTCAAGTACTTCATTTTTAGTTAAGTATTTTTTATTGCAAAATTCATCTATATGGTTTTTATAGTTCGGTTCTGGCTCAACGATTGTAAGAATCCCATCCGTTTTCAATATTCGTTTAAGCTCACTGACCATTTTTTTGGTTTTTTCAAACTCATGTACTGTCCTTCTACACAAAACCCTTTTGTAAGAAGACGTAGCCAAAGGAATTGAATCAATTCGACCTGCGATAAACCTGTACCTATTCTCAATATTTTGATATTTTCTTGAATCCCTGAACGTCTTTTTTATTTCAGTTTGCGTAAAATAATCAGTACACTTCTTGCCGCTCTTATTACATAAAGTGAAAAATTCTAAATCTTCGAGCACTAAGAATACATTCGGATAAAACCGAGCAATTTCTCTTGAAAAGAGCCCATCCTGACAACCAATATCCACCAATGTATCAACTGTTTCAAGTTTATATTCTCTAATCTCGGTTATCCCGGGCAGTTCATCAGTTTTTTGTATTATTCGATTTGAACTACATACAACCACCAATAAACATAAAATGATTCGTAGCATAAATTTGTATTGTTGCCGACTTTTTTCTCCGAAGGGTCTACTTTTTTGAACGTTCCGCGCAGCTATTTCTCGTAGAGAACACTACGAACACTACCACAAAGGAAAGTTAATGATTAATTGTATTGCCCGATTCTTCAGTAATGAATTAGTAAGCTCTAAAGTAATTCGTACACCCTAGCTGTGTAACACGCAACGTCCCTTCGTGCCTCAGGAGACGATGCGCCGAAGTTCTCGCTTAATAAGTACACACTTCGGAGAAGGAAGGGAAATCTAGCTTTTGTCTAAACCTCATTTCGCTATTTTAAAACTTACTCATCCCCATTAAATTCTCTATCAGGAATAACCTTATTGTCAATTTTTGAAAGCTTAGTGATATAATTGGACTTGTCCCCTCCAAATTCATGCTTAGCTATTCCTAATTTGATTAGAATTTTCATATCGTTAAGCTCCTCTGCACTTGCAAAATCATATCTATACCTAGCTCGGAGGGCATTAACTATGTCGAAAAGGTAATAAGAATTTTTATTAGTCGAATTAATATAATTTTCAATTTGCTTCTTCCAACCGTTCGGACGTTTAAAAATCAATAACAACGCTTGTTGATGTTTCAAAAGATCATTTTCTTCATTTTCAAAATTATCATAAAGCAGAGGTGCAATTTTGGGGGAATATAAATCATCTTTAAAATATCCTACTACATTCGTTGGCAATACCTGTATGATACGATTTAGTCTTATTTCAAAAGTACTTCCAAAATCACCATGCAATTCAAAAGTTGCACCTCCAAATGTTGCCTCCCTTTGAGACGCCATTACAGGAGAAAGGGCAAACAACACTTTAGATAGTTGATTCCAAGACTCATAAATTTCTTTTAAAAGTTTTTTCTTAAGTTCAGGATTAGCATAGTCGCTGTTTCTTAATGCTGTTGATGCTGCACTAATTTGTCCCATTAAATTATAAAGGTGATATTCTTCAAAAAAATTCTGTATGGACTGATTATATGGACGTATCTGATTATATGACTTATCTAAAAATTGATCTTTTACAGAGTCAGGAAGATTTGATGGAATAACATTATCTGCAATTTCTTTTTGCAACTTGCTTAATTCATCTTCTTTGGGCTTCCATTGTGCTAGTTTTAACGGGTTTATATTACCTTTAATACCTAATCTTTCTTCCACCATTTGTTTGGTTGCTCTTATATCATTCAATAAAATCTCAACAGCATCATTTCTATTTCTATCAACTCCAGTGTAGAATTCTATTATTTCAGGAAAAACTGTATATTTTCTCTTTTCAAGAATAAAGTTTTTAAAGCTTTCATCTACATGCATTCTCTTTGCAGCAAAGTAATAAACCCAAAATGAAGACTTGAACTTAAATCTCTCCAATTCACTAATGATGATATTATTATTAATTAAAACCTCAAACACAACCTCAACTTCTAAATCAATGTATTTTTCTAAGCAAAATTTCTTTAGCTCAGCAATAAAGTCATCTTTTGAAAAGGTATAGTTCTCCCTTCGCAACATTAACTCACAATACTTTCCTAACACATACTCGCAATCCTTTAAATCAGGCTTAGTCTTATATCTTGGAATTTCTCCCAAATCAAACAAAACAAACAGAATCATTTCGATCATTTTTGTTCTATTCACAGGGCTTTCGTCCCAATATTTTTCTGACACTTTTAAAATAGTAAGCACATTATAAGGTGTTCTATGTAAGTTTAAACACTCTAGCTCAGAAATCACTTTATTGAGCACTTTATTTTCGTCTTCTATTCTTTTTTGTTCGTTATACTGTTTAACAATGCTTCTTACTTGATTTCTTGGCAACGCTATCAAATGCAATTGTGTAAACTCCTTTTCAATTTTGACTTCGCTACTATCCGTTTCATCGTCAGTCTTTAGGTACAGCGTTTCATCAACGGTATTTAATACTATAATTCTTATTGTTGGATTGGCTTGTATCAGCTTTTGCAATTTTCGGTGTGAGACCTTGTCTTTCATAAGAAACGAATCAAAAACAATGCATTTTAGAGCATTAATATTTTGCTCCAACGATTCGACCTCATCCTTAATAACATTCTCAATTTTATGCGGCTTAATTTTAGCATTATCAATATAAACCCATAGCTCATCATTATTCCAGGCTTCCAATACCAAATAATGCCCTAACGTGCTAAGTCCAAATTGCGAAGGTGCGTTGATAAAATATGACTTATCAGAGAATAAAACTTCTTCAATCAACACTCTCTGTTGATAGTTATCATCAGGATCTTGAGATATTTCACTAGTTCTGCTTATTACAGGCTCTATCCATACTTTAGGCTGTTCATCAAATCCTTTTAAAGAATCATCAAATCTTTTTTTGTAAATCTTCTTAACAACTTCTTTATTTATCAGTTGCTGTGTATCTAAATCATCACCACGATCTTTAAAGATGCTAATAAAATATTTCGAAAAATGCTTTCTCAATTTTTCTTCAAAATCAGCAATTCCGTTGTACACTCCATAAATACCTAAAGGCTGCAATTGCTTTTTGAAAGCTGAAACTTTTAACAATTCTTCGGGGTTAATATCAGACATGGTCTTAGGTGGCTCATCATTAAAATAAAAAACAATTTCAATATCCTTCTTAGTTTTATATCTCTCAATAGCGATATTAAATTCTTCTTCCGTTCCTGAACCTGCTCTTGGAGTTGGGCTACCAAATTTTTTACTCATTATCCCAATGAAAATTTGATGTTCATTTCCAATCTGCTCAAAAATGACTGATTGTCCGTCTTTATCTTTAATTGTTGGGCGGACATTATTTTCCCATTTTAATGATTCTATCCTAAAATTGAATATTGATCCAATTCCCGAGTTTATCTCTGAAAATACCTTGTCGCAAATGTCTCTTTCGTGTTGTGTATCGCTTGGAGAAGCGATGAATGCCTTGTAAATTTTGGTTGCCATTGTATAATTAAAAAGTCCTTAATTGATGTTTTTTTTCTCCGAAGGGTCTACTTTTTCGAACGTTCCGCGCAGATTTCTCTCGCAGAGGACTCTGCGATCGCTCACGCATGGGAAAGTTACTGATTAATTGCATTGCCCGATTCTTCAGTAATGAATTAGTAAGCTTCAAAATAATTCGTACACCCTGTCCATGTAACACAAAGAGTCCTTCGTACCTCGGAGACTCTTTGACGAACTCCTTTTGGTGATATACACCCTGAGAAGAAAAAAGTTGCATAAAACCAAATGTTGGCAGCAGTTTATTCATAAGACTTCAATTCTTCTCTCAACAATGAAGTCATACTTAAATATTTATGTCTCATTGAATTACTAAAGTCTACCAAATTTTCTACTTTTTTCGCCAACGCCTTTTCATTCAAGTCTATTGCTATTTCCATCTTACGATAATCATCCTCGGTAGTTGCAGTTTTTAACAAGTCATAACCAAAGTTCACATCGTGAGCTAATTGGTTAATTGTTCCCAACAATTCCCAAAATCGTTGGGTATCTTCGACTTCTTTATGGTCGTGCTTTAAATCAATGTAAAGGTCAATCGAGCCTGCCATATCTTGCGTTACTTGATACACCTGGTCAATATTTTTTTGTAGCCTGTCGAAAATGTCCTTGCTCTGTTCATCAGTAAATGTTACGTTCTCATTCATTGCGGTTTTGAGCAAGACCGCCATATTTGTTATCGAGGTGTGGGCAATGGTTAAATAAGAAACAGTTTTTTCAAATACATTCAGCTTCCTAATAAAAAGTTCTTTTTTTAAAGAAAGCTTGTGCAGTTGGCTAGTCTGATAATATTCAAAAACTTTTGTCACAACAATAGTGAATGATGAACCTACTAATCCGCCTAAAATTGCTATGTATTTATCGTCCATATAAATGTTGTGTCTAATTGCTGCCAACTTGTAAATTGCCAAAACCAACTTTCGCCAATCCACCCTATACATGCAGATTTACGAAGCCCATTTCACACATTAGTAAATTTACTCATTTTATTCATTCCTGCAAGCCCATCCATTTCTTGTTTCCCTTCGACAAGCTCAGGGCAAGCTCTATTCCTTATTTGTGCCCCCCTGTCAGGTTTCTCCTGCCCTAACGTCATTAATAACAGTGGTGGAAAAGTCAAAGGGGCAGAGAAGGGGGTTTGGGCTTAAATTTGTTCTTTGGTCCATGGTTGATAGTCCATAGTCCATAGAAGGAAATGAGAACTATGGACCATGGTCGATAGTCCATAGAAGGAAAATAGGATTATTTACTATGGACTATGGACCATCGACTATGGACTTTCCTCAAAAATTAAACATCTAAAAATAAAAACAATGGCTTTAGAATTAACCGATGCGAATTTCCAGACGACCGTGCTGGATAGTGATAAACTGACCGTAGTAGATTTCTGGGCTGAATGGTGTGGACCCTGTCGCGCCATCGGACCCGTTATTGAAGAACTGGCCAAAGATTATGACGGTAAAATAAATGTAGGTAAAGTGAATGTAGACCATAACCCTAACCTCAGTGTTAACTATGGTATTACTTCTATTCCTGCCATCCTTTTCATTAAAGGTGGTCAGATTGTAGACAAACAAATTGGTGCCGTGCCTAAGTCGGTGCTGGATAAGAAGATTCAGTCGCATTTATAAGCTGCAAGCAGCAGGCTTCTAGCTACTAGCTGCCAGCTGCTAGAAATGAAAAAGGAAACCGGCCGTAAAATAGCTGGTTTCCTTTTTTTATTGTTATTTCTAAACTAAGCTCTAGCAGCTAGCAGCTAGAAGCTCCTAATGCCCCGCATGCGCCACATCTGCTGCATTGTGCTTATGACGGAAGAGTATACCAAAAAAGATGGCGATGAAGAGGGCGTAGATGGCAAAGACCATCCAGATGCCGGGCCAGTCTTTACTGCCATCGGGTAGCAGGTAATACTTATCTATCATCCAGCCACTCAGTATGCTTCCCATGATGGCGCCAAAACCGTTGGTCATCATCATAAATAATCCCTGTGCCGAAGAACGTATTTCAGGTTCTATGGTGGTTTCTACAAAGAGCGATCCGGATATATTAAAGAAATCGAAAGCCATTCCGTACACAATATTCGAGAGGATGATCATCCAAAGCAATCCTTCCGGGTTTCCGAAGGAGAACAGACCAAACCTTAATACCCAGGCAAACATGGATATCAGCATCACTTTTTTAATGCCAAACTTTTTCATAAAGAAGGGTATGGCCAGTATGAACAGTGTTTCCGATATCTGCGAGATGGATATGATGATGGTTGAATATTCCACCACAAAAGAGTTCTTATACTGTTCTATTTTTTCGAAATCTTTCAGGTAGGTATCGCCATACATATTGGTTAGCTGCAGGGCGGCTCCCAAAAACATAGAAAACAGGAAGAAGATGGCCATTTTATAATTACCCAGCAGTTTAAAGGCGCGCAAACCCAGGTTATCGATCCAGGAGCCCTTTCCTTTTCCTTTGTTTTCCGGCGCACATTTGGGCAGGAACCATGCATAAATACCCAGCACTATGGCAAATACACCCGCTATATAAAACTGGTTGGCGTTGATGGCATGTCCGGTTACAGAAGCTATCTGTTCCCCAAAAGCCTTACCGGCATCCCATGGCGATTTCGGATCGCTGATGAGGTTGGTGAGCCACATGGCCGCAATAAAACCAATGGTTCCCCATACTCGGATGGGTGGAAATACTTTTACCACATCCATCCGGTTGTCTATTAAAATACGGTACGAGAGCGAATTGGATAAGGAGATGGTGGGCATATAAAAACACATACTCGCCAATAATACCCAGAAGAAGGTGTCGGGCACATCAATCAATGGCAGGGCAAATAGTGTGATGCCGTATAAAATGTGTAGAATAGAATAGAGTTTTTCGGCATTCATCCATCGGTCGGCTATAATACCCACCAGGGCTGGCATAATGAGTGAACCCAGACCCAGGGTGGAGAATACGGCCCCGAACTGCCCGCCTGTCCAGTTTTTAAAACCAAACCCATATGAACCCAGGGTAGTTAGCCATGCACCCCATATAAAAAATTGCAAAAAACTTAAAATCGTCAGCCTTAGTTTTATTGACATAGCTCAGTTAGTTATGAATGAATGCCCGCTGTTGCAGGGTGACCAACGAATCTATAGAAAAAAGTTGAACTGGGAGCATAAGCTGCTAGCTGCCAGCTACTAGCTTCTAGCAGCTAGAAGCTAGTAGCTAGTAGCTGATCACCAGAAGCTACATTTTTAATCGTATTTTTGCACCCTAAATAGTGAAGATGAGCGCGCGAATTTCAGACCCGTTTGTATTGGTTGCTACTCAGCCCGATGTCCAGTTAAAAAAGATAGGCGAAAAAATTCTACATAAGGAACGTATTTCTTTTGATGAGGGTGTTTTGCTCTTCGAAAAAGGCTCGCTCTCCTGGCTCGGTGCCCTCGCCAACTGGGTGCGTGAAGAGAAACACGGTAACAAAACCTATTTCAACCGCAATTTTCATATTGAACCCACCAATGTATGTGTGTTCTCCTGCAAATTCTGCTCCTACTCCCGTCTCTATGCCCACCGCGATGAAGGCTGGGAACTGAGTATTAAGCAGATGATGCATATCGTTAAAAGCTACGACGGTAAACCCGTTACCGAAGTGCATATTGTAGGTGGTGTTCACCCCAAAATGAACCTCGATTTCTTTCTCGAACTCCTGCGTACCATCAAAGCGCATCGTCCGGATTTACACATCAAAGGTTTTACGCCTGTTGAACTGGATTATATGTTCCGCAAAGCCAAAGTTTCTGTGGAAGAAGGTATGCGTATGGCTCATGAAGCAGGTCTTGATTCTTTACCGGGCGGTGGTGCAGAAATTTTTCATCCCGATATCCGCAAACAGATCTGTGAAGATAAAGTAGATGCTGACGGTTGGTTACTCATTCACGAAACCGCGCACAACTTAGGCATGCACAGCAATGCCACTTTACTCTACGGACATATTGAACAATTTCATCACCGCATTGATCATATGGACAGACTGCGCCAGTTGCAGGACAAAACCGGCGGCTTCAACACTTTTATTCCGCTCAAGTTCCGCAATAAGGAGAATGATATGAGTCATATTGCAGAATCTTCTGTGGTAGAAGATATGCGTATGTATGCCGTTTCGCGTTTGTACATGGACAATTTCCCGCACCTCAAAGCCTACTGGCCCATGCTGGGAAGACAGAATGCACAACTTACTTTATCATTCGGTGTTAATGATATCGACGGCACCATCGACGACTCCACCAAAATTTACGCCATGGCAGGTAGTGAAGAACAAACACCTACCATGAGTACCGAAGAATTAGTTCGTCTCATTAAACAAGTGAATAGACAACCGGTGGAAAGAGGAACACTTTATAATGAGATTAAGGACTACTCGGGGGAATTTCTGATGTCGGATGTCTGATTTCAGATGGCAGATTTTTGATTTTTTGATCTTTGATCTTTGATTTTTCGATTTTACTTTTTCAAATCAAAGATCAAAAAATCAAAAATTACAACTGGTGTATCTTCTGCTCTATCGGCGTTTGTTCTTCTTTGTACAAATAAACCTGGTGTTTGGTGGGGAGCAGAATTAGACGGAGCGTCGTATCGTTGGTAAAATAGCTGACGGCCCAGTTGATGAAGATGATGAGTTTGTTTTTTACACTCAGTATCAGCATGAGGTGCAGGAACATCCATACAAACCAGGCAAAACGTCCCTGGAAACTCATGAAGGGTAAGTCTACTACTGCTTTTCTTTTGCCTACAGTGGCCATGGTGCCGGGACTTTTATAGCTGAATGGCAACAATGTTTTTCCGTTCTGTAACCGTTTAAAATTCTGTACCAGGTTTTTGGCCTGTGCAATAGCTACATTGGCCAGTTGCGGATGCCCTTTCGGGAACTGTTCTGTTTCCATATAGGCAATATCGCCTAATACAAAAATATTGTCGGTACCGGGTATGCGGTTGAATGCATCTGTTTTAATTCTGTTACCTCTTACGAGTAATGAGGCATCAATACCATTGGGTACATTACCGGTAACACCTGCGGCCCAGATAAGTGTATTGCTGGCAATAGTGCTGCCATCGGCGAGTAATACTTTCTTTCCATCATAATCTTTTACCTGCGTATTTACTTTCACCTGTACTCCCATCGATTCAAGATAGGACTGCGATTTCTGTTGCGATATTTTACTCATGGGCCCCAGTGTTGCCGGACCTGCTTCGAGTAAATACACATTGAGCCGGGAGAAATCCATATCGGGATAATCGCGTGGCAGGATATTTCTTTTCAGCTCTGCCAGTGAACCCGAAAGTTCAACACCCGTAGGGCCACCTCCTACCACTACAATATTCATGATGCCTTCCAGTTCTTCCGGTGAAGCATCTAAGGCCGCTTCAAAATTGAGCAGTATACGATTACGCAATGCAATGGCTTCTGTGGTTGACTTCATCGGATAAGCATAGCGTTCAATATTCTTGTTGCCAAAATAATTGGTGGTGCATCCGGTGGCAATCACGAGATAGTCGTAAGCAAAAATACCGGCATCGGTGTACACTGTTTTTTCCGTTTTGTCTATCCTTTCAATATTCGCAATACGAACATGTACATTGGCTTTATTCTGAAATACTTTACGGAGAGGAAATGATACTGAGCTTGGCTCTAAGCGTCCTGTAGCAACCTGGTAAAAAAGTGGCTGGAATTGGTGAAAATTATACTGGTCGATCAGTGTAATATCGAAGTTAGAGCCTTTCAATCTGCGTGCCAGTTGTAACCCGGCAAAACCCGCACCCAGAATAACAATTCGGTTTAACATGGTGCATTTCTTGCAAAGTTACGGCATGTGCAGGGGAATTATGATTTGACAGTTTCGATTTTAGAAATCACTCCTACAATCATTTATCGCAGATGTCAGATATCAGATGTCAGATTTGATTTAACAGAGAATTGCAAAAAAATCTGACATCTGATATCTGACATCTACCATTCCCTCTCAGCATTCCGGCAGACTAATCGGAATATGTATCGCTAATCCTCCGTCGGCTGTTTCTTTGTATTTGCTGCTCATGTCGAGGGCGGTATCCCACATGGTTTTAATGACTTTATCGAGGCTTACTTTGGCATAGTCGGGTGAGCTCTGCAAAGCTAGTTGCGAGGCTGTAATGGCTTTAATGGCGCCCATGGTATTGCGTTCAATACAGGGCACTTGTACCAGTCCGCCGATGGGGTCGCAGGTAAGACCGAGGTGGTGTTCCATGGCTATTTCTGCGGCCATCAGTGTTTGTCGTTGTGTACCTCCCAGCGATTCTGTTAATGCCGCTGCTGCCATGGCCGATGATACACCAATTTCTGCCTGACACCCTCCCATAGCTGCAGATATGGTGGCTCCTTTTTTAAAGATGCTACCCAGTTCGGAGGCCGTTAACAAAAAGCGGATAATTTTTTCTTCCTCAAACCCATCACAAAAAGTAATATAATATTGAAGTACGGCCGGAATAACCCCCGCAGCGCCATTTGTAGGTGCTGTTACTACCCTACCAAATGAGGCGTTCTCTTCGTTCACCGCCAGTGCAAAACAACTTACCCAGTCGAGGATGTATTTGAAATCATGTCCGCCAGCACGAATGGCGTTGATCCATGAGTGGTAGTCGGTATAAGGTCGATCGCCGATGAGTTTTTTATTCAGATCAAATGCACGGCGGCGTACCTGTAAGCCACCGGGTAATTCTCCCTTGGTATGACATCCTCTGAAAGTACATTCACGCATGGCATTCCAGATGCTGATTACACCTTCACGGGTAGCTGTTTCTGAACGCCAGGCTGTTTCATTCTCCATCACCACTTCATTCACATTCATACCGGTTTTCATACACCAGTGTAAAAGTTCATCGGCTGTGTTAACGGGGAATGGAAGATCAACCGACTGTTGTGTACTTTTGTCTTCTCCTTCTTTCACTACAAATCCACCACCGATAGAGTAATAGGTTTCACTAAAATGTTCTCCATTCTTTAATGCCACCAGAAACGATAATCCATTCGGATGAAATGGCAGTGTTTCATTAAAAAGAAATTGCAGGTTATCAGGAAAATGAAAAGGAATAGCTATTCTGCCATCGAGCAGTAAGGTCTGCTTTGTTTCTATCTCTTTTATTTTGGGTGTAATACTGTTTACATCAATGGTTACGGGATCTTCTCCACCGAGACCTAATAGTACGGCTATATCGGTACCATGTCCTTTACCCGTTTTGGCGAGTGAGCCATAGAGTAATACGGTTACAGATGCCACTTCTTCTAACTGGTGTTTACTGCGGATGGTGTTTACACAACGCAATGCTGCCCGCCATGGCCCGAGTGTATGAGAACTGGATGGACCTACACCTATTTTAAACATATCAAATACCGAAATAGCTTCGTGTGGCATGGTTATCGTTTAGAGGGGTAAAGTTAAGTAGTATGGGAGTCCGAAAGTCGGAAAGACCGAAAGTCCGGGAGAAAGACAGGATATGGCGGATGTCAGATGTCGGATATAAACAATAATAGTACCACCTCTGTGTAACTCCGTGCTTTACTCCGCGTCACTCTGTGGTTTTTTTTACCACAGAGTTTCACAGAGTGTGGCACGGAGTTACACGGAGGTTTGCCTATGTGTTTTGATTATCTATAGAGAATAGAGCTCCTTCTTCCTCACTTTCGGTCTTTCCGACTTCCGGACTTTCGGACTTCCAGTCTTCCCCACTTTCTCCTATTTTTAACCATGCGAATATTTTTAATTTTCTGTTTGCTCTCAGTCACACAACTTCATGCCCAGGATACTGTTCTGCTCAGGCAACTGATGCAGACAAAACCTGAACTATTTAATACAATCCTTCAAAACAGGGATAGTTTCCGGGTACAAATCATGTACACGCAGATTGATAGAGATAAAAAGAACAGACCTTCATTTACTGATTTTGGTTTTCATTTGAATGAGAATGAATATTTCTACCCTGCGAGTACGGTTAAAATGCCGGTGGCTTTTCTGGCACTGGAAAAATTAAGTAAGGCAAAGAGAGCTGGTATTCCTATTGACATAAATACTACTATCATTACCGACAGCATTGACATGATTAAACATATCAATAAAATTCAGGATAATGTACCCAACCGTTCAACCATTGAAAGGTTTATCAAACAGATTTTTCTGGTGAGCGACAATGATGCTTTTAACAGACTGTACGAATATTTAGGGCAGGAATATATTCAGCAAAAATTGACTCAAAAAAGTTATCCGGATGCCATTATTCGTCACCGGCTCAGCGTTAGCAGAACAGAAGAACAAAACAGAAGAACACATTCAGTAACTTTTCTTACCAATACCGGCGGATACCTTACTTCTCAACCACCTGCTTTCAGTAAAGCCATCTTCCCTTCTTTTCAAACCCGATTAGGCAAAGGTTATTATGCTGGCAATCTGTTGGTGAATGAACCTTTTGTATTCGATGATAAGAACAGGGTGTATTTGAAAGATTTTCACCGAATGTTACAAACCGTCATCATGCCCGATGCCTTTCCTGCCAAACAACGATTTGATTTTACCAAAGAAGATTACAATTTTTTATACCGCTGGATGAGTGCCTTCCCTTCAGAAAGCGAATCGCCTAAATATGATACCAGCAAAGTGGGCGATGCTTCCGCCAAATTTCTTTTTTATGGTGCTGCTAAAGGAAGGGCACCAAAACATATCCGCATCTTCAATAAAATCGGCGGTGCTTATGGTTTCCTTACTGATGTATGCTATTTCGTAGATTTTGAAAAAAAGATCGAATTCTTTTTAAGCGCCACCATTTTATGCAACAGCGATGGCGTGTTTAACGATGACAAATACGATTATGATGCTGTAGGATATCCCTTCCTGAAAAATCTCGGGCAGCTTATTTACGAGCATGAAGTACAAAGAAAGAAAAAACGGTTACCGGATTTAAGCAGGTACAAAATTGGCTATTAGTCCGGAAGACCGGCGTCGGAAAGTCCGAAAGATGAGCTGTGTGGTTAATCACATTTGTTGTTGGTCAGGCGACCAACAACGGCGAAGAGTTACATGTTAAAGTAAAGTTTGCTTTTGTGGTTAAATAGCCGAAAGCGAAGGATGGAACGCAGATTATCATGATTATAATGATTTATCATGACAGATCATCATAATCATGATAATCCGTGTTCGATTTATAACAGTTCTATCATATTATGCACAAAAAAATCAGAAATCCGCCATCTGACATCTGCCATCCGACATCTGTCCTCTAAAACTTACACCTGTTTGCTTGTTTTTTCCGAACTTCCGCTCGCAAAATTCAAGTAACCAATTTATTTAATGTAAGAGCAATGCAATTATCCTCGCTTCTCAACCGGTTTAATGAGCCGGAAACCCTCAAAATGGCCAAATTGGGCCGTGAATTAAGAGCCAAAGGTGTAGACGTAATAGACCTTAGCTTAGGTGAACCCGATTTCGATACGCCTCAGCATATTAAAGATGCTGCCATTAAAGCCATCAACGATAACTGGAGTCATTATACACCCGTTCCCGGTTTTCTTGACCTGAGAGAAGCTGTTTGCACCAAACTGAAACGCGATAATAACCTTGATTACGCTCCTGAAAATATTATTACTTCTACCGGTGCCAAACAAAGTTTGGCCAATGCCATTCTCGCCCTCGTAGATGACGGTGATGAAGTGGTGATTCCTACACCTTACTGGGTTACCTATTCTGAACTGGTGAAGATTGCACGCGGTAAAGTGGTAGAGATCAGAACTTCAGTAGAAAATGGTTTTAAAACCACTGCTGCTGAACTCGAAGCTGCTATTACACCCAAAACAAAAGTGTTTATGTTTTCTTCTCCCTGTAACCCTTCAGGTGCAGTGTATAGCAAAACAGAACTGGAAGCACTGGCAGATGTGTTCAGAAAATATCCTGATGTTATTATTCTTTCAGATGAAATTTATGAATACATCAATTTCGTTGGACAACATGAAAGCATTGCACAGTTTGCCGATCTGAAAGACCGTGTGGTGCTCATCAATGGATTGAGCAAAGGTTTTGCCATGACGGGCTGGCGCCTGGGTTATATTGCAGCCAATGCCACTATTGCCAAAGCCTGTGAAAAATTACAGGGGCAGTTTACCAGTGGCACCTGCTCTATTACACAGAAAGCAGCCGTTGCCGCTTTAACAGGCGATTTGCGTCCTTCAGAAGAAATGACCGAAGAATTTACGAGGAGAAGAACAAGAACACTTGAACTGGTTAAAGCAATACCCGGTTTCAAATGCTTTGAACCCGAAGGAGCTTTTTATGTGTTTCCTGATGTGAGCGCTTATTATGGCAAATCTGATGGAACCAATACCATTGCCAACGCAGCAGACTTTAGCATGTATCTGTTAAATACAGCGCATGTATCTTCTGTAATGGGTGATGCTTTTGGTGAGCCGAATTGTGTGCGTTTTTCTTTTGCCAATAGTATGGGCAATATTGAAAAAGCGTGGGGAAGAATTAAAGATGCGCTGGCGCAACTAAAATAAAAATCCGTGAATCTGTGGCAAAAGAATTAAGCCACAGATTCACAGATTATAGATAGATTATTTAGAGGCGGACACTGTTCCGCCTTTTTTACTGTCTACACTTACCGTGTATTTACCACCACCCTGTACAATCCATTTCACCGTTACCGATCCAAGACCGGGAATATTGGCTACTTCAATGGTGCCGGGGTTTTGTTCCTGTTCTCTGCTCAGGTTCAGGTCGCGGTTTTCTACCTGCATACCGGAAAGTATTTTTCCTGAAGTGGTGAGCGTAATATAATCAGGACGTTCAATTTTATTCTTGGTATCCTGACTGCTATGTGTTGGCATGAGGCGGCTGTTGGTAATAACGGCCGTTACCTCTTTCAATCCGTCACCTAAATCTTTCTCACTAATTTCCTGCACATCGAGTTTAGGTGTATGGAAACAATGATAGATACTGAATGCCATATTTCTGTGTGCATCCGATTCGAGTAAAAAACCGGGGTGTGCACGACCGAAATTCTTCTTCATCCCACCCACTTCTATCTTACCATACTGAGGATGATCGTATTCAGCCCATGGCACAAATGCATCCTGGAACAATAAATAACGATCGAAACTGAAACTCGCATTATCAAATGGATCACGTGTAGCTTCACGCATATACATCAGGTAGGGCGTCCACAATTCATTGGAATAGGTATAGATACCGCGACCGGCATAAAACCAATCGAGCTCTCCGCCATAAGCAGAATACAAATCTTTGTACACCACGAGGTATTTATAACCCGGAATCAGTTCCTCTCCTTTTTTGGCAATGGCATCGTACACGGCAATATCCTGTGCATTGTAGGTTCCAACGTCTTCCTGTCCGCCCGGACCACGTAAAATCATACCACCTGCATTATGGAATGACTGCGCAGCGGCTATATTCGGATGTTTCATTACAAATTCCATGATGGCCCTGTTCTCTGGTAAGGAGAAGGGATATTTATAAGCACCATTCTGAATATAGTTTGGCTGCCATCCCCAACCCCAGTCGCGGTTAGGATCGTATTCAAACGTATAACCATCTTCATTTACACGACCATCGCCGTCATTATCAATTCCTTCAATACCGAGTAATTCATAATCCCCTTTTTCATCGGGGCCTACCTGTATCATATTACGCGGGTCTTTGGGATCGAGTTTCCAGCGGCCGTTGGCACTTTTTCTGCGCATCATGGTAATATGACCATCCTTATTGATATCGTCATAACTGTCTTCATTCACCTGTCCATCCCCATCATTATCTACCGGTATTACACCAGAGCGGGGTGAGCTTCCGGTATTGGGTTTGTGCATATAACTGTCGCGCGCATCGGGGTTGATGGTAGGTACGATGTAGAATACTTTATCTTCCAGTAATTCCTGTATGAATTTGGTATCACCAAAAGATTCGGTGAGGTACCAGGCGGTGTATAAAGCAAATTCTGCCCCCTGTATTTCATTCGAGTGAATATTTCCATCGATATACATTCCCGGTTTCTTATCTGCATTTCCTTTTTTGAAATCGGTAATGGTAAGGCACCAGAGATCGCGGCCCTCGTAGGATTTACCGATAGACTGCAGTTTGGCCAGATCGGGATAAGCCGCTGCTATTTTTTTGCAGATTTCACTGATACCCGCATGGTCATAATAACGGTTCCAGGTAGCAGTAACTTTAGGGTTTACAGGTGAGCCTGCAGCCTTGAATACCTGATCGGGCAATTGTGCCTGCACATACATACCCGAACCAAGAACGAGTATGGTAGTGAATATTTTAAGAATAAACTGTTTCATGTTGAAATAATTTGTGGTGATCAAAGATTAATCTCAATGGTTTTGGTACCTGCTGTAGGGCAACCTGCTTCTACAGTAATTTTGCCCGTACCTTTTACCACCCAACTAAATGAACTGGAACTGTTGGCTTCAATACTGTTCAGTAAATGAATTTTTCTTCCACCAACCACATCCTGTTTAGCGGCTGTTTGCAGAGCTACTTTTACTTTTTTAACAAAGTAGTTTCTTTCACCGAGTTTGCTGTGTGTTGACATACTGCCTTTGTTTACCACATCGAGACTGATGCGCGTTAAACCACTGGCCAGTTTTTCTGTTTTCAGGTTTATAATATCAATCTCCGGCTGATTTGATGCAAGTTTCACCAGAAACTCTGCATGTTTTTTTACTACTGCATCTGCCATTTTATACGGCGGGTTATTCATTACATACGGGTCGATACCCCCCACTTCTACTTTCTGCCCGGGGAAATCGGGATGCTGTATGGTTTTCCATTCAGTGAAAGTATTGGCAATACCCTGCTGCGAAGCCCAGCGCAAATAGTTAGCAGTGGCATCTTCTACTGTAAATGCTTTTTCTTTTTTAGCTGTATCGGGTTTTGCTTTAGGTACCCACCAGCCCGGTGTGCTGAAACTATAACGACCAAAATGGAAATAGCCCCATGACAACACATCTCCACCCGTTACATTGGTACGTGGTGCATCTTTGCTGCCTGTTACTTTATTGTACATATCGCTCACCATACCATTTACTTTGGCATCGGGCTCCAATAACCCTGCAACAATACGTTGGTTTGCTGCTGCAGGATTGTATGCAATAGGTGTTGACAGATTATTATTGGTACCAAAACTTACTACTGTATATACATTGAATGCATCGTACAGAAAATCGAGCATGGCCCTTGTTTCTTTTTCGCTGGCAGGAAATTCACCGGCACCTGCTGCAAATGTTTTATGGTTATAGGTAAGGTTTTTATTAAATGCTATACCACCTTCTCCATCTTCATTGAACAAGCCGTCTTTATCGTTGTCAATACCTTCTATGAGTAATTTGTATTTGCCTTTCTCTCCTTTGCCCATATCTGCTTTAATGAGTACACGTGCATCATCGGGGTGCAGTTTATAATCTCCGGTTATAGATTCAATACGGAGGATAGTAATTTTTCCGTTTGCATCGAGGTCATCCCATCCGTCTTCATTCTGTTTACCATCGCGGTCATCGTCTGTACCTGTTGCATTACCGGCTCTTTCAGAACGAATTTTACTGAAATATTGTTCCATGGCATCCGGACTCATATTCGGGAACACATAATAGGTGGTGCGGTTGAGTAAGGCACGGATGCTGTCGCTGCCCGACCCTTTTAATAATTGTTCTGCAAAACCAATGGCCATTTCTGTTCCGAGTAAATGGTTGCCTTCTACGCCGCCAATGACAGCTATAGCCGGTTTGGTTTCTGTTTTACCGGTACCGATGGTGAGCAACCAGATGTCTTTACCACCATTTGTTTTAGTAAGCGATTTGAGTGTTGTAAGTTGCGGGTAGGCTTTGGTTAGTGCATTGAGCCTGTTAGCCTGTTCTGCCGCATTACTGTAGTCCTGGGCGCCAACGGTGGCGGCTACCCAACACAGCAGTGTTGTGATCATGAGTTTTCGCATGCAGTTTGATTTTTGGGTCTTAAATATAAAGTAAACACAGCGCTTTTACAGCTAATTTCTGTGAGTGGCTGAATAACCGATGATAAGACCACACCCATTATCTTTGCCGCATGTCTGAAAGCCCCAAACTGGAGATGTTTCGTAACCGCTTACAGAAAGTGTACAAACACCGGCATAAACAGGCCCGGAGAATGGGTATTAGTTGTTACCGTGTGTATGACCATGACCTTCCGGAATTTCCTTTTGCCATTGAATTTTATGAAGACAAGATTTACCTCGCAGAATACCTGCGCCGGCATGGCATGACCGATGAGGAACATGAAACATGGCTGGACCAATGTATTGCTGTAATTACTGAGATAACGGAGATAAAACCAGCATCTATTTTTGTAAGACAGCGCAAGAGAATGTCGCACAGGGATGAACAGTATGAAAAAATAGACAGCAAAAAAGAATTCTTTACTGTAGAAGAAAACGGTTTGAAATTTCTGGTTAATCTTGCCGATTATTTAGATACAGGTTTGTTTCTTGACCATCGTATTACCCGTCAGATGGCAAAAGAAATTGCTCCGGGCAAAAGGGTATTGAATTTGTTTTGCTATACCGGATCTTTTTCTGTTTACACGGCTGCGGGTGGCGCTGCTTCTGTTACTTCAGTAGACTTATCGAAAACCTATCTCAACTGGGCAGAAGATCATATGGTAATCAACCGGTTTAAGGATAAAGACAAATACTTTTTTGTACATGCTGATGTAAAGCAGTACCTGAAAACACTGCAACCCAATAGCTTCGATCTGGTTATTATGGACCCGCCCACTTTCAGCAACAGTAAACGCATGAAAGACTTTCTCGATATCCAGCGCGACCATGTGGAACTGATTAATGATGTGCTGGCTGCCATGACCACAGGCGGCACCCTTTTCTTCAGTACCAACTATACAAAATTCATTCTTGAAACGGAACAAATACAAGCTGCCGATATTAAAGACATCACCAAAGCCACTACCCCATTTGATTTTGAAGGGAAATTAAAACGCTGGTGTTATCGTATTACCAAATAAGGTATCGCAAAATGCGATACCTTAAAACAGGTAGTTGCCGCAATAAAAATCAGGTATAAATACGGTATAAAAAATCAACGGATCATAATAGATTAGTTGAAATTTTTTTTATGCCATCTAAACGAAACGAAAAATTTACAGACGAAACCATTACACAGCATATTCACCTGGTAAGAGGACAAAAAATTATGTTGGATCGTGATCTCGCCAAACTGTATGATGTAATACCTACAAGACTGAGAGAGCAGGTAAAAAGAAACCTGAAGAGGTTTCCCAAACATTTTATGTTTCCACTCAATCAGAAAGAAATTAAATTCATGGTATCGCAAAATGCGATACCTTCTGTACAACATTTAGGCGGTGCCATACCATTGGCCTTTACCGAACATGGCATACTGATGCTTGCCAATGTTTTAAAAACAGAAAAAGCTTTAAAAGTCAGTATCAGAATCATTGAGATCTTTGTACAGATGCGGGCTTTATTGTCGAATAGCCAGGAAGTGTTACTTACACTGGAACGAATAGGTAAACGTGTTGATAAACATGATGAAGATTTTGAAACAGTATTCGGACTCTTTCAAAAATTATTGATACAGGAATCAAACACCCGGAGAATTGGTTTCAGAAGAGCAGATGAAAAAGAGTAATAAGGTATCGCAATTTGCGATACCTTATTACTCAATCTGAAGCGGAGTGTACTTCACTCCATAAAGAGTATTAGGTAATTATACGGAGTATTATTACTCTTTTTTAGCGAAACAATTTTTCCTTCGTAAGTAAAGAATAATTTTGATAAAATTAAAGTCATGCATACAGCTCCCCGTTTTAAACCCTATCGAGAAGCCCGTGTTTTTTCTGAAAGCGAATTGTTATTCATGGAAATCCAGGCCTGCATTTTATTCACTGCTTCATCACGTCCCTGGTGGAAACGTTTAAGTGCAGGCGAAAAATACCGGGTATTATATGCAGGAAAAGAGAACAATTCTTTTGTAAAAGATTTCACTACCAATACTACGCTCGTACAGGAAGTATAAATTTTGCTGAAAATGTTAAGGCTACGGCTTAAATAATGTATCCTCTACGGGAATAAAATCGTTGGTAAAATAGTTTTCTCATTTACAGGTATAAAAAAGGCCCCGGTTTTTTAATCGGGGCCTTGACAATTTATAAGGTCTTTATTATTTCACTTCTTCGAATTGCGCATCTTCAACGGTATCATTTTTTGCTGACCCGTTTGCCTGTTCAGCACCACCCGCTTGCGCTTCAGCACCCGGCTGCTGGGCACCTGCTTCCTGCTGCGCCTTGTAAATTTCTTCACTGGCAGCTGTCCATGCGGTGTTCATTTCAGTCATTGCAGCATCTACCGCAGCAATATCCTGGTTTTTGTGTGCTTCTTTCAGTTTGGCCAATGCAGTTTCAATCGGCGCTTTTTTATCGGCAGGAATTTTATCTCCGAACTCTTTGAATTGTTTCTCGGTCTGGAAGATTAAACTATCGGCCTGATTCAGTTTCTCTACTTTTTCACGCGCTTCTTTATCGGTTGCTTCATTGGCTTTGGCTTCAGTTTTCATTTTTTCAATTTCTTCTTTGCTTAAGCCGCTACCTGCTTCAATACGAATCTTCTGTTCTTTACCAGTGCCTTTGTCTTTTGCACTAACATGCAGCAGACCATTCGCATCGATATCAAAAGTTACTTCAATCTGGGGTACGCCTCTTGGTGCTGGCGGAATGCCATCGAGGTTAAAGATACCCAGGCTCTTATTCTGGTTGGCCATCGGGCGCTCTCCCTGTAATACATGAATCTGTACACCGGGCTGGTTATCGCTGGCGGTTGAGAATACTTCTGTTTTCTTGGTAGGAATGGTGGTATTGGAAGGAATCATGGTGGTCATTACACTACCCATGGTTTCAATACCCAAGCCTAACGGGGTTACATCGAGTAACAATACATCTTTCACTTCACCGGTTAATACGGCACCCTGAATAGCGGCACCTACGGCAACTACTTCATCCGGATTTACACCACGATTTGGTTTCTTTCCAAAGAATTTCTCTACGATCTCCTGTACTTTAGGAATACGGGTTGAGCCACCTACCAGGATCACTTCATCGATCTGGGATGTGTTGTATCCGGCATCTTTCAATGCAGCTTCACAGGGTTTTAAACAACGGGCGAATAAATTGTCGGCCAATGCCTCAAATTTTGCACGTGTTAATTTCAGTACCAGGTGTTTGGGAACACCATCAACTGCTGTGATGTATGGAAGGTTGATTTCTGTTTCAGCAGAAGAACTCAATTCAATCTTTGCTTTTTCAGACGCTTCTTTCAAGCGTTGTAACGCCATTGGATCTTTACGCAGATCGATGGCTTCCTGGCTTTTGAATTCATCTGCCAGCCAGTCCATCACTACTTTATCAAAATCGTCACCACCTAAGTGAGTATCACCATTGGTAGACTTTACTTCAAATACACCATCACCCAGTTCGAGGATAGAGATATCGAATGTACCACCACCAAGGTCGAATACGGCAATCTTCTGGTCGGCATGTTTTTTATCCAGGCCATAAGCCAATGCTGCAGCTGTAGGCTCGTTTACAATACGGCGAACATTCAGACCCGCAATTTCTCCGGCTTCTTTGGTTGCCTGACGTTGTGCATCGTTAAAATAAGCAGGCACGGTAATTACCGCTTCTGTTACTTCCTGTCCGAGATAATCTTCTGCTGTTTTCTTCATTTTCTGAAGGATCATGGCAGAGATTTCCTGCGGAGTGTATAAACGATCATCTATGGCAACACGTACAGTATTGTTATCGCCTTTAGCTACTTTATAGCTCCAGTGACTTATTTCTTCGGTTACTTCGTCGTGACGACGGCCCATAAAACGCTTTACACTCGTAATAGTGTTTTGCGGGTTGGTAATGGCCTGACGTTTGGCAGGATCTCCTACTTTACGCTCCCCGTTTTTGAGAAATGCCACTACGGAAGGGGTGGTTCTGCGTCCTTCATCATTTGCAATCACTACCGGCTCGTTACCTTCCATAACGGCCACACAGCTATTTGTTGTTCCAAGGTCAATGCCTATTATCTTGCCCATAACTATTGATTTCAGGTTAATAATCGGCTAACACCTGTCAATCATTATGCCATCTGCCCCTAAAATGAAAAATTGTCAGCCCCCCGCCTTTATCCCTGTTAGCCTTATCGAAACTGCTCCAAATCAATGCGTTTCTGACAGTTTAACTATGTAAAATCTGCCATTTGGCATCCTATATAACAGAAAATCTTAGTTTTAAGTATGTATTTGAAATGTCTGCTTACAGGGTTACTGTCAGGTTTTCTTTTATACCTGTCGGCCCAGGATATGCCTTCGGTTAAGCCTGAAAAGGGCATGAAAATTATTTCATCTACCCGTTTGCAACCCGGATTCTATGCCCTTAATTCCGATTCAAGCTCTCCCCTTATTGAAATTGCCGGTGAGAATATTACCGTGGATTTAAAAGAGGTTATCCTGCAAGGCTCGAATGACAAAACCCGTCCGGATGAATTTTATGGGGTAGCCATCTATATCAGACCCGGTTCAAAAAATATCCATATCCGCAATGCCAATATTCACGGGTATAAAATAGCCATACTGGCAGACAGTGTTGACAGACTCAGTATAGAAGATTGCGACCTCAGTTATAATTACCGTCAGGAACTGAAAAGCAACCGGGAAAGAGAAGATATCAGCGACTGGATGAGTTACCATAAAAATGAAAACCAGGAGTGGAAAAGGTATGGTGCCGGTATTTATCTCAACCATTGCAAGAATGCACTGATTGCTAATAATACCATTACGGGTGGTCAGTGCGGATTAATGATGACCCACTCTGAAAAAGCAACAGTTTATAATAATAATTTTTCTTTCAATTCTGGTATCGGTATTGGTTTGTACAGAAGCAGTTTTAATACTTTTTATCATAACCGGCTCGACTGGAATGTGCGTGGTTACAGTCATGGTAAATACAAACGCGGGCAAGACAGTGCCGGGTTTCTGGTATTTGAACAGTGCAACGACAATATTTTCGCCTATAACAGCGCCACTCACAGTGGTGATGGTTTTTTTCTCTGGGCTGGTCAGCATACCATGGATACAGGTGAAGGGGGGTGTAATGATAATTTTATTTATGGCAACGATTTTTCTTATGCACCTACCAATGGCGTGGAAGTAACTTTCAGCAGAAACCTGGTGATGAAAAATATTATTCGCGACTGCGACCATGGAATATGGGGCGGTTACAGTTTCGACAGCGATTTTACAGATAATGATTTTGCTTTTAACCGGATTGGTATTGCCATTGAACACGGGCAGAATAATAATATTGCCATTAACCGTTTTCTGTACGATAAAACAGCTATTAAATTATGGTCGCGGGCCACTCAGCCTGCCGACTGGAAATATGCGCAGGTAAAAGATACCAGGAGTATGAATTACTGGATTGCGGCCAACCAGTTTACGGCCACTGAAACTATTTATGACATAATGGGTACAGATACAGTGGCTTTCAGTGGCAACCAGAAAATGGCACATACCGTGAACCTGAAACTGGGCGAAAGAACCAATGATATTGATACTTCACGTGAAGATGACCCTTTAGATATGGATTATGTTCCTGATGAAAGATTAAAGCAGGTTCCGGTTACCAAAAGACCTGATCCACTGTTTCAGAAAGGAAAAGAAAATATCCGTATCGCCAAATGGGGGCCTTATAATTTTCAATACCCGCTGTTATGGCTGAAAAATATTGACAGCAGCGGTTTGTACCATTTTGAAGTGTTGGGTAAGACTGGTTCCTGGAAGGTAAAAGAACTGAACGGGTTTGAAATAACAGAGAAAGGCAATGACAGTTTTCCTTCTTTAATTATAGCAAAGCCTGTAGGTAGTTCAGTACAAAAAAATATCAGGCTGCAATACGAAGGGCCCGCTTTTATCAATCAATTGGGAAAAGAAGAAAACAGCGGTACTGTATTTGAATATGAACAATTCGCAGTGCAACAAAAATGGGTCACACGCTGGTTTAAATGGGATAGTACCAACGATCCTTTAACGGCTACAGATGCTTTTATGAACCTGCTGGCATCAACACCTATTCATACAGATACGCTACCTAAACTTGATTTTACCTGGTGGGGCAGTATCGGTAAAAATTTACCCGCCGATTCATTTGCCACTGACGCGGTTACTGACATTGAAACAGAAAAAGGATTTTACGATTTAGCTGTTACGGCAGATGATTTTGTAAAAATATATGTGGATGGCAAACTGGTCATTGATGGCTGGGACCCTAAGTTCACCCTTTACGATGAATATACCCATCACAGAACTGTCATTGAACTTTCGAAAGGGTTACACCAGATAAGGGTGATTCATGCAGAAAAATCGGGAATTGCTACTTTGATGTTTTATTTCAACCCTGTAAAAGATAAGGCACAGCAGCCTGTTTACCAGTTACGCATCAGTAATCATTAACCGGCGGGTGCTTTGAAGGTAAAATTCTTCTGAGAGAAATAGCTGAAAGCCACCACAAAAAAAGTGGTGATGATTTTAGATACTGTAGGATACCATCCAAACACTTCAACAAAGAGTTTAAGGAACACATAATTCAGGAGGAAACAACCCAAAACCACCAGGAAATATTTACTCAGTTGCTTTCTTTTGGCTACTGATGTTTCCTGAAATACCACATAACGGCTTAAATAAAAACCCGTTGGAAAAGTAACCACAAATGCAGCCAGGAATGCGGCGATATGCGCGCTGATGGCAATAAAGGGCAGGTGTTGTGTTTCTTTATTGAAAATATAGTTATACGATACAAAAAACAAGGTAATATCCAGCGCCGTATTAAACCCGCCGCAGGCTGCATAGCGATAGGTTTGCAGGGGCATGATCTTTTTAAAAATCGGATAAAAAAGGTCCACCACGCTGAGGATAAAACTCCGGATATGTTCGTGTAAGTTTCGCATGAACCCGGCGAAGGTAGGGCTTAATTAATTACTTTTGCCGCTGTAACCATTATGAATATGAGTGTTGTAGACCAGATAAAAACGGCGGCATCGGCAGCTATTAAAGCATTATACCAGATCGATATTCACCCTCATGAGGTATTGGTAAATGCCACCAAACCTGAATTTGAGGGCGATTATACTGTTGTTTTATTTGCTTTGGTGAAACAACTAAAGAAATCGCCGGATGCCCTGGGAGAAGAAATGGGTAAAACACTGCTGGAGGCAAACCCCGGTTTATTCAGCGGGTATAATATCATTAAAGGGTTTTTGAATTTATCGGTAGCCGACAATTATTGGCTGAATTTTTTGGATACATCTTTTGCCGATACAACATTCGGATTCAGCAAACCCAATGCTGAAAAAGTAATGGTGGAATATTCGTCACCCAATACCAATAAACCTTTACACCTGGGACATCTAAGAAATAATTTCCTCGGATGGAGTATCGCCGAAATATTAAAAGCGACCGGTAATGAAGTGGCAAAAACCTGTATTGTCAATGACCGAGGTGTGCATATCTGCAAAAGCATGATTGCCTGGCAGCGGTTTGCCAATGGGGCAACACCTGCAAATACCGGAATTAAGGGCGATCATTTTGTGGGCGACTATTATGTAAAATTCAATGATGCCTATAAAAAAGAAATCCAGGAACTGGTAGCAAGCGGCATGAGTGAGGACCTGGCTGAAAAAGAAGCCCCCATTATGAAAGCCACACAACAGATGCTGATAGACTGGGAAGCCGGCAAGCCTGAAGTAATGGAGCTTTGGCGCACCATGAATGGATGGGTATATGAAGGATTTAACAGCACTTACCAGCGTATTGGCAGCGATTTTGATAAAACTTATTACGAAAGCAATACTTATTTACTGGGGAAAGACCTGGTAGAAACAGGTTTACAGAAAGGGGTGTTTTACCAGAAAGATGATGGCAGTGTATGGATTGACCTTACTGCAGACGGACTGGATGAGAAACTGGTGAGAAGAAAAGACGGCACATCCGTTTATATTACCCAGGATATTGGTTTGGCTGAACAGAAACAAAAAGAGTTTAATGCAAGCCAAAGTATTTATGTGGTGGGCGATGAACAGAATTATCATTTCAAAGTATTAAAACTGATCTGTCAGAAACTGCAATTACCTTCTGCCGACGGTATTTATCACCTCAGCTATGGTATGGTGGAACTGCCGTCGGGTAAAATGAAAAGTCGTGAAGGAACCGTAGTAGATGCTGATGACCTGGTAGAAGAAATGGTAAATATTGCCCGTCTGAAAACGGAGGAACTGGGCAAGGTGAAAGATTTTACTCCTGAAGAACTCACAGAATTATATGATACGATTGGTCTGGGTGCACTTAAATTCTTCCTGCTGCGTGTTGATCCCAAAAAGAAAATGATCTTTAATCCCGAAGAAAGTATCGATTTCCACGGGTTTACCGGTCCATTTGTACAGTACACGCATGCGAGGATCAGGAGTATCCTCAGAAAAGCAGCGGGCAATGGTGAATGGTCAATGATCAATGATAAACCCGATTCACTATTCACCATTGACCATTCACCCCTACTTCCCCTGGAAAAAGCCCTCCTCATCACCCTCGAACAGTTCCCTGTTGTTTTACAGGAAGCGGCTTCGGAACATGATCCTTCCAAAGTGGCGATTTATGTGTTTAACCTGGCCAAAACATTCAATTCATTTTATTCCGAACATTCTATTGCCAATGCTGAGACAGAGGAAAAGAAACTGCTTCGTTTACAGTTATCACAGCTAACGGCACAGGCTTTGAAAAATGGTATGTCTGTGTTGGGTATCAGGGTTCCGGAGCGGATGTAAAGAAAATCTTGCGGAAGGCTTTGTATAGATTTACCGAATACTGTACATTTGCCGTCCCAAAGATGCGGAGGTGGCGAAATTGGTAGACGCACTACTTTGAGGTGGTAGCGCCTTTTACCGGGCGTGGGAGTTCGAATCTCCTCTTCCGCACTAAACCCAGATAATTTTATCTGGGTTTTTTATTCCCTCTTTACATAATTCCTTTCTGAGAAGCAACGCTTTTACAACGAACCTGACAGCGGGATTGGGAGACTCACTGCTTTGAGGTGGTAGTCCCAACGGTACCGTGGGGATGGGAGTTCGAATCTCCTCTTCCGCACTAAACCAAAACCCAGATAATTAGTCTGGGTTTTGGTTTAGTGATAAAACTCTTTTGCTGGATTGAACAACACTGGTAAGACTGTAAAGCCTACAATTTGATGAACAGATTTGTTTTCTACGGTTTTGAAATGCGGATGCTAATTTTCATCCGCTGTATATTTAACCTGGTATTTAAAGAAATATACTAAGCAGCGCATATATAAGAATTTACTTTTTGAAGATGCTTCTACTTTAATACTACTTCCTGAACCTCTCCTTCTTTTGAAATCTCAATAAATTGTTCTAAACGATGCCCCTTGGAGACACTGTATTGTTGTTTTTGGTAAAATTTTGTGCCGTATGAATTTGCCCCAACCTCTACATCTCTTGTCAGATTTTTTATAGTTGTCATAAAAGCCTGGATAAAATATTTTCCAGGCTTTATTTTATCAAATACAAATCTTCCATAAGCATCCGATACTACTTCAAACCTGAATCTCGCTACGTGATCTGCTATGTATACTTTTGTTCTTTTACTTTCTTTTTTTTCTCTCAGTTTATACCAATCCATCAAATAAGGTGTAACAGGGAAAAGGGTTATGACAATATTCGATCCATATTGCTTCCCTCCAACCACCGATAACTTATTTGTTTTTTTATACACAAGACCTTTAATGGCTGAATTTCCATAGGCCATGAGCTTCTTTGCTGCCACCGAATCAAATACAGCATCAGGATAAATAATTTCTATTTGCTGCTTATTTGCAAGCCTGTCAGCCTCCTTAATTGAATTACAAGCCGTGCAGGCTATTATAAAAAATAAAACAAGACTATGTTTCATATAACTGATATAAAATTCAGATAATAAAAAAAGTACTGTTCATAATATGCAGTGCTAGAATATCGATTTACAAGTAAAACTATAACTGGTAAGTGCTCCGGCAACTCCGCCATTTACATCAAGCTTTTTGTTCAATGTAATACCGTTATCGATGGTAATCCTGTATTGATTATCAACTTTTGTAACTTTCGCTTTCCCTGTTCCGGATGCATAAGTATATAAAGTGCTGCCTGTTGACACAGCAGTGCCAATAGCACAATCAATTGACATGATTTTATTGACAGCATTGGCACTTGAAAAGGCAGATTCGGCGACAATGGTATATTCACCTGGCCCCTGATCAAAAAATTTAACGGTAACTGCACTCCCTGAAAAAACACCCTGTGTAGGTGCACCTGAAGTTGTTGCATACACTATATGCAAATTGGCCCCACCTATAATTGAACTACTTTGATTGCTGGTTCCTCTTGTATAGGCGTAAGTACCCATTTTCCAGCTTGCTTCCGATGAGCCGGGGTCAGTTCCCGGGCCTTTATCAGATTTTGAACAGGATGCACCTAACAGCATCGCAAAAAACAGACTTAATGACGGGATGATTTTTTTCATAATCATGGATATTGGTTTTGAATTATTGAGTAATACTATTCAGGGGTTAAAAATATCATTCACCTATATGATTTTTTCTTAATTTCAATCAGTGGCATTTTTTAATCTACAGACTACAGCACTATCGGTACAAGTAACAGGCCTTCATTACGCAATAAAAAGGCACTACTGTTTTCAAGACCTTAGCATGAACTTTTTTCTGCTCTATCTGAATAGTATTACTTTGTAAAAAAATACCAATGGCCGATTTTATTATACACTGCCCCAATTGCAACCACCAGTTTGAACCCGGCGACTCCATACGGGAAGAAGTTCAGCGGGAACTGCGAGGACAAATGGTTGACTGGCAAAAGAAAAAAGACGATGAATTCAGACAGAAAGAAATGGCTTTTCAACAACAGCTTCAGTTAAAAGATGAAGAAGCCATTAAAAAAATAGCCCTTGAAAAAAAGAAACTGGAAGAAGAATTAAAAGAATCACTCCGGAAAAATATTAGTGCCGATTTTGAGAACCAGTTAAAAATGTTGCAGGAAGCCGATAAGGAGAAAGAAGAAAAATTAAAAGAAGCACGCAAAAAAGAACTGGAATTTCTTCAGAAAGAGCAGGCCCTTAAAACCAAAGAAGAAGAACTGGAACTGTCATTACAAAGACAACTCATTGAAGAGAGGGAAAAATTAAAAGAGCAGTTATCAAAAGAGGAAGCCGAAAAACTCAGCATTAAGGAACAGGAATACCAGTTACGGATGAAAGAGATGGAGAAGCAGATTGAAGACCAGAAAAAACTGGTAGAAGAAATGCGCCGCAAATCGGAACAAGGCAGTATGCAGTTGCAGGGTGAGGTACAGGAACTGATGCTGGAGGCTTTATTACAAACCACTTTCCCTTTTGACAAAATTGAAGAAGTAGGCAAAGGTGTTCGTGGTGCCGATTGTATCCAAACAGTTCGCAACCAGTTTGGCAATGAATCGGGTAAAATTATTTATGAAAGTAAACGTACCAAAGATTTTGTCAACGACTGGATTGAAAAATTAAAAACCGATATGCGTAACCTGGGTGCCGATGTAGCTGTAATTGTTACACAGGCATTACCAAAAGATATGGAACGTTTTGGTGAAAAAGACGGTGTATACATCTGCACCTTTAACGAAGTGAGAAGTGTGGCCCTTCTATTGCGCAATGCACTTTTAAAAATTGCTGATGCAAGGAAAAGTCAGGAAAACAAAGGGGATAAAATGGTGATGTTATACGATTACCTCATTGGCTCAGAATTCAGTGAGCAGTGGAAAGCCATCCGGGAAGGTTTCATGACCATGAAGCTAAGCATACAGAAAGAACGCGACGCCATGGAGAAACTCTGGAAAGCCAGGGAAAAACAATTGGAGAAAGTATTACTGAATGCTGCACATATAAAAGGATCTATCGAAGGTATTGCCGGCGCCGATGCAGTAAACCTTAACCTGCTTGAAGACAATGAACCCTTAGTACTTGAGTAATGTATTCGGACATATCAGTAAAACCGGGGAAGCCGAAAAACCTTCCAGAAAAAAGCCCATTTTTCCGGTCAATGATGAACTGAGAAATTACCTTACCCGTTACAGCAGAGAGGTGAAATTACCGGTGAGTTACCGCGATCTGCAACGATATACTTATTCTGTTCCGTTAAAAGACAGACAGGGTAATGATACTTCATGGGAGAAAGTTTCCTATGATATGCATGAATGGAATTTTCTCCGCGAAAACCTCGTCCGTATTTATGCCATTCTGAAAACGGAAGGTGATATGAGTTATATCAATCACCTTGATGTAGCCAGGATCGACTTTTGTTATTTCGGTAACAGCCAGCCATTCCGTATACGTATTGTCAATAAATTCAACGACAACTACGATCATTATTATATTAAACAGGCAGATGCCAGCAGGGTATATGGTTTGGAGTTAGAGCACCTTCTCTCTCCGAATCGTATGACCTATTTCACCGATCGTGATACTTTAATTGAAGAACATATTCCAGGTATACCGGGAGATATTTTTATTGCAGATCACCTGCATAGCACCAATACCAACCTCATCAGGCTGGCTAAAGAATTTGTAAAATTCAACGAGCGGTGTTTTGTACAGTTATTGGGTGATATGCGTTCTTATAATTTCGTTGTAAACATCATCCCCGATATTGAAGATTTTCAATACCGGATTCGGGCCATTGATTTTGACCAGCAATCGTATGAAGGAAGAAAAAATTTATACCTGCCCCAGTTTTTTAAAGAAAACAAAGCATTGGTAGATATTGTGCTTAAACATTTAAATACAAATTCAATCGCCCAATACCAGGCTGAGGAAAGAACGATGATGACCTACCGTCTCGTGTCTTCCCGTTATCGCATCAAAGAACTGCTTGATATTATGAGTACGGATACCATTTCTACCAAAGAAAAACTGGAGCAGTTGAAAGAGCAATTGGCAGTTCATTTTAATGCCACTGCCTCTTTCGGCAAAGCACGTACCATGGGCCAACTCGTTAAACGCCAACTCAAACAAACACTTCAAAATAATTTATTACTGATCCCCAAAACAAAAAGCAGGTTTGATGACTGAAGGAACAGAGAAATAAGGAACAGAGGAATAAGAAATAAGGAAGTGAACGCCAATCCACTTTCATATTCCTTATTCCTCTGTTCCTTATTTCTTATTTCTTATTTCTTATTTCTCCGCTTCCATCGGTCCACACCAGTGTAAGGTTACCAAAGAGGCGATAGTGTAATAATAAAGGGTATATTTCTTTTTTAATAAAACTGGCATTCATAATACCTTCAAGTTGTGCGGGTAATTCGTGAATTCGAAGTACATCACTAAAATCTACATCACCGTTTCCCCACCATTTGAACATGGCTTCTTTGGCGCTCCATAATAATGTAAGTATTGTAACAGGGTCTGCATTTGTTTGCACCAGCATTTTTAATTCATCAGGGTGAAGAAATTTATGTTTGATTTTTTCAACCCTTGGTGTCAGTAATTCAATATCAACCCCCACCCTTTCTGTTTTACTTACGATGGCTGCAGCATAATCGCCACAATGAGAAATGGAAAAATGATAGGCTTCATTGGGGAGAAAAGGCTTTCGGGTATCTGCTATAGCAATGGTAGCAGCAGGAAAATCGGGGAAGAGGTACAAGAGCAGGTATCGGCCAGCCAGATGCTGCAAACGTTTATGGGGATGTGTAATTTCTTTTTTCAGCTCTACTCTTTCAAGAAAAAACGATTCCGGTTCGGCTATCTTCCAGACAGCCAAACGGGTTTGTTCGTTGATATCTTGTTGATAAAACAGCGGCACCCTGAACGTTGAGCGTTTTAGATTGCAGATTTAAGATTTATTTGCATCCCAACCCAAAACAATTCAGGAATGATTCTCACCGACAAGCGCATTTTAGAAGAAATAGACAAGGGTACCATCAAAATTGAACCCTATAACCGTGCTGATCTGGGTAGTAATAGTTATGATGTTCATCTCGGCAAAACCCTTGCTTTGTATGTAGATGATGTGCTCGATGCCAAAAAGCATAATAAAATTGAATACTTCGATATTCCCGATGAAGGTTTTGTATTGGAGCCACATAAATTTTATCTAGGCGTTACACTCGAATACACCGAAACACATGCGCATGTACCCTTTCTGGAAGGTAAATCATCTACCGGCCGGCTGGGTATTGATATTCACGCTACTGCAGGCAAAGGCGATGTGGGTTTCTGCGGTAACTGGACCCTCGAAATTTCCTGTAAACAACCCGTAAGAGTTTACCATGGTATGCCCATTGGTCAGCTGATCTACTTTCCCGTGGATGGTGAAATTGAAATAAAATACAACCAGAAAAGCAATGCCAAATACAGTGGCCAACCCAATAAGCCAGTGGAGAGTATGATGTGGAAGAATAAATTCTGATAGTGAGTAGTCAGTAGTGAGTGTAGACCTTTTTACTCACTATTAACTATTCAATCTCCAGATCGCCCCATTCAATATCATGGCAAAACTTACCCAAACTATATAGGGCACCAATAGCCATGCAGCTATACGGGAGAATTTTACAAAAGAAAAAATGGTGAGCAGTATCGCAAGCCATAGTATAATCATTTCTACCAGTGCCCATCCTGTTTCATGCATGCCAAAGAAAATAAAGGACCATGCCATATTCAGTATAAACTGACTGATAAAGAACAGTATTGCCTTGTTTCTTTCTTTGGAAACAGGCTGTTTCCAGATGAGAAACAAACTAATTCCCATTAATACATAGAGTGTTGTCCATACAGGCGCAAACAGCCAACTGGGCGGATTGAATGAGGGTTTATTCAGACCCGCATACCATACCGGAATTTCAGGAGCTGTTACCAATCCGCCCACGGCACCTAAAACAACTGTAAGGGCAACAGCGGTGATTAATTTGATAGTATCAGTTCTGTTCATATTTCTTAAGATACGCAATTAACCAGCCAATTACTTCATCGTAACTTTTCACCCCTGCTTCCTGGTTATTAAAACGCAGGTATTGGTCGTAGAGATTATTTAAAGTGGCCGATGTTTTATGCTGTCTTTGCTGAAAAAATTCACGCACTTCTTTACGGTCTTTTCTTACCAGTGTATCCATCCGTTCGCGATTCAACTGAATAACCTGCTGAAACCTGAGAGAATCTTTATCCATTGCCAGCAGGTATAATTCTTCCCTTTGCGCATAACTGAAGAGATCATTATAAGCAGAATAACGAAAGAAAGGATCGCCCGAAGCAAGTGCGGCTAATAGACCAACCATATTGGCCTCGCTTTCACTCGCATAACCTAACTGATGTGCTATTTCATGACAGGCTACAAAAGGTAATACCAGCTTTGGAACATCTGTCCTCACCTGTGCCTCACCCGTAAAAGGGTTATAGTAACCGGTAAAACCCATCCAGTCGGCCAGGCCTGTAAATAAGCTGGGCTTAATAGACCGCTGTGTATAATTAAGAAAGCTGTATTCCTCCCAGGCACGGGCATAACCAATACCCGCCATCCTGAAAATACTGTCGAGTGGCGGTGCTGGTAACAAAGTATCAGGTAATCGCTGACGGCAGGCATTGAGGCTGTCGATGAGGCGATTGGAGAGTTGGATAACATCTTCTGTCTGATAGCCTTTTTTTGACAGTTTTAATTGATACTCAATACCCAGGCGATTGTAGTTTAAACCCCATAAAAGCCTGAAAACAATATATATCCAGAGGATTTTACTGAATAAATGAAGTCCCATCGGAATCAACACCCACCTGTTCCATCCCTCTCTTTTTAATCGGATAAGGGCTCGAACCAAAGCGACTATAATACTGATAATGAATAGAATATATAAACAATCTCCAATACTGAAGGGTGCCCATTTGGTTAATAAACGCAGTGTAGCCGAAATGCCTTTATAAATGCCAGTACTATACCAGTTCTCAACCGCTTTGGGGAAATAACCCAGTATATGCAGTACCAAAGCAAGTACCAGCAAAAAAGCCGGGCGTATAAACAAAACAGGTGATATTTTCGCCGCAGGTTTCATGGTTACAAATATGCATATTCCTCCTGATTCAGGTTTGTTGATAACTCGAAACCCCTAAAAATCAAGTTTCTCTTGGCATTTCCACCATTTTGGACTACCTTTGCAAGCCCTTAAAAATCGGTTATGAGTCATCGGCGGGAATTTGAGATAGCTTTTGTGGGTTTGAAGCCGGGGACACATGTGTACGAGTACCGTATTGAGGACAAGTTCTTTACCAATTATGGAGAGCAGGATTTTAAAAACTGTGTCACCAATGTAAAACTGAGTCTGGAGAAGAATAACAACTTCATGCAGCTCAGGTTTGATATTGATGGCGCATTGGAAAGTACCTGCGACAGATGTGGCAATCAACTGCCCATGCAGCTTTGGGATGAATTCAACATCATTGTAAAAATGGTGGATGATCCCGAAATCATGAATGAGCAGGAAGAAGACCCGGATGTATATTATATAAGCCGTGGTGAGAGCCATCTGTACCTGAGCGACTGGATCTATGAATTCATTAACCTCAGTATTCCTCTGCAGAAAATGTGTGAAGACAGTGAAATGGGTGGTCCTTTGTGTAATAAGGAAGTGTTGGAGAAACTGAGGAAGATGGAGGAAGATGCACAGAAAGACAACCATCATACGGTATGGAAAGGGTTAGAGAAATTTAAGGACCTGGAATAAACATTATTGATACTTTAAAATTCGAGATATGCCGAATCCTAAACGCAGACATTCACAGCAGCGCAGTGCAAAAAGAAGAACGCACTATGTGGCTCAGGAAGTTACATTGAGCAAAGACAGCACCACAGGTGAAACACATGTACGCCATCGTGCGCATGTAAGCGAAGGAAAATTGTTCTATAAAGGTAAACTGGTAGCTGAAAAAGCTCCTCTGAAAGCGTAATCCTTTTAGTTCAATTGATCCAAGCTTAGCGCGCATGAATATTGGTATAGACATGATGGGTGGAGATTTTGCACCGTTAGAAGCGGTGAAAGGACTGAAACTTTATCTGTCTGCCAGTACACCTGCTGCCTCACTATATTTAATAGGTGATGAAACTTTGGTGAATCCATTATTGGAGGAACACCAGGTATCGTCACCTAATTTGCATATAGTACATGCCCCCGAAGTCATCGGTTACAATGAACACCCAACCAAAGCACTCAAAGAGAAACAACGCTCTTCTATTGCCATCGGTTTTCATTTGCTGGCAACAGGTAAGATTGATGCTTTTATCAGCGCTGGTAATACAGGTGCCATGCTGGTTGGTGCCATGTATAGTATTAAACCTATTGCGGGTGTTGCCCGGCCAACCATTTCAACCATTATCCCCAAACTCAATGGAGGAACAGGCTTATTGGCAGATGTAGGATTGAATGCCGATTGCAAACCCGAACAACTGAATCAGTTTGCACAGCTTGGAAGTTTATATGCACAGCATATTCTCAACATCAGTAATCCTTCTGTAGGACTGATGAATGTAGGGGAAGAAGAAGGAAAAGGAAATATTCTTGCGCAAGCAACTTATCCCCTGCTCAAAGAAAATACCCAACTCAATTTTATCGGAAACCTTGAGGGCCGCGACATTTTTGGCGACAAAGCCGATGTAATGGTCTGCGATGGTTTTACCGGAAACATCATCCTTAAAATGGCGGAATCGATATACGATATTGCCCGCCAGCGTAACCTCTCTTCAGATAGCTATTTCAGCCGTTTTCATTATGAAAATTATGGTGGAACTCCTGTACTGGGGGTAGCCAAACCGGTGATCATTGGTCACGGTATCAGCAACGATAAAGCCTTTATGAACATGATTGGCCTTGCTGCCAAAATGATTGAAAGCGATCTTTGCGGAAAAATGGCAGCTAGTTTTGGAGCATAATCAGACAACTATTTATTGCCACTGAAGACACAGAAATGCACAGAAATATCTCTGTGAGCCTCTGTGTCTTCAGTGGCAATTTTATTTTCATCAGGTTTTACAACCACTCATCACAAAGATTGAAATTTCGTTTCGATGCAGGAAAGATATTAATATGCTGATAATCAATAACTAAAAGGCTAAATAAGCTATTTTGCAACAGATATTACTATCTTAAAGATGGTACTATTTATTGCATAGTACCAAAAGTTGACTTATCTTTGATTTATCAAATTAAAAAACAACAAAAAATAAGTCAAATGAAAAAGTTCATCAACAACCTCCAGATCATCGCCACAATGGCCCTTATTCCTGCAATGGTAGTTGCTTACCTGGGTACTACTCAGTCAACCACAGAAGAGTCGAAAGAAAAAACAGAAATAGTACGTAAAGGAACCAACCTGATAGAAGTAGGTAATGTGATTCATTTAGTGAAAAGCTTCTAATTCCGGTTATGATTCTATACCGTACATCGCTGCATAACAAGAGGCAGTGGTGTTAGAAATGCACAATTGAGAGTACACCACCCTCTTTTCCCCATCGTTTTCAACGAAAAATGCTAAATCCTTCTTAGCTGTTCAACAGCAGCCGCAAAACTTTACCTTTGCTGCAAACAAACGTTAGTTTTAGCATGTGGCTGAATAATATCCTCGAAACGATCGGAAATACTCCCCTGATTAAGCTGAATAAAGTAGCAAAAGACATTCCTGCCACCGTACTGGCCAAGGTAGATTATTTCAATCCCGGTAATTCCATCAAAGACCGTATGGCTTTGAAAATGGTTGAAGTAGCCGAAAAAGAAGGCAAACTAAAACCCGGCGGCACCATCATTGAAGGCACCAGCGGTAATACCGGTATGGGCCTTGCACTGGCAGCCTGTGTAAAAGGGTACAAATGCATTTTTGTTACCACTGATAAACAATCAAAAGAAAAAGCAGATATCCTCAAAGCGGTTGGCGCAGAAGTGATTGTTTGTCCAACCAACGTACTCCCCGAAGATCCCCGCAGTTATTATAGTGTTGCAAAAAGACTGGGCAAGGAAATTCCCAATTCCATGTACATGAACCAGTACGATAACCTGGCCAACCGTCAGGCTCATTACGAAACCACCGGGCCTGAAATCTGGGAACAGACAGAAGGAAAAATCACCCATTTTGTGTGTACAGCAGGAACAGGTGGTACCATTACCGGAACTGCCATGTACCTGAAAGAGAAAAATCCGAATATCAAGGTATGGGCAGTAGACGTATATGGTTCATTGCTCACCAAGTATTTCAAGACTGGTGAGATAGATATGAATGAAGTGCACCCCTATATATCAGAAGGTTTCGGAGAAGATTTTGTTCCGCAGAACTATGATATGAGTGTAATTGATGAATTTGTGCAGGTGACCGATAAAGATGGTGCTGTAATGGCTCGCCGTATAGCAAAGGAAGAAGGGTTATTCTGTGGTTACAGTGCGGGTAGTTGCTTACAGGGACTTATGCTGCTGAAAGCAAGTCTAACCAAAGACGATGTGGTAGTTTGTGTGTTTCATGATCATGGAAGCCGGTATGTAGGTAAAGTATACAACGACCAGTGGATGATGGAAAGAGGTTTTCTTGACGTTAAAACGTTCAAGGATATTATCAATGGCCGCGGCGGACAAAAACTCATTACTGTAGCACCTGATCATACAGTAGCTGCAGCAGTAGAACTCATGAAGAAATACGATATTGAGCAAATACCAGTATTAAAAGATGGGGAATTGATAGGTTCACTGAGTGAAAGTGGTTTGTTCCAGAAAATATTCAGCAATCCCGAACTCAAAGATGCTTCTGTATCGAGTGTACTGGAACATGCGTATCCTGTAGTTGACTTTCTTACGCCCGTTGAAAAAATAGGGACCCTCATCAATAAAGAAAATGGTGCCGTATTGGCCAAAGATGAAAAAGGCGATTACCACATCATTACCAAATATGATGTGATACAAAGTTTGACAAAGTAAATAACTATATATAAAAAGCCCTGCAACGAAAATCTGCAGGGCTTTTTATGCTAGTTTTTAAAGAATACCTTTATACTTCTTTAAACCATTACAATGCTCTCCGTAAAGCATGAAGTTTTTCTTGAAGTAGCCAGACAGAAAAGTTTTTCAAAAGCGAGTCAGTTACTTTTCATTTCACAGCCCGCCATCAGCAAACATATCAGAAACCTGGAAGAACAGTATGCTACCCGTTTGTTTGAAAGAAAAGGAGTGAGTATTGAACTAACGGAAGCGGGTCGGCTCCTGTATGAAAAAATTACCGAAGTAAAATCCATACAGGAACAAACAGAATTCGAACTGTCGGCCATCAAAGACTTATTACAGGTAAAAGGTACTTTGAAACTGGGAGCCAGTACTACAGTGGCTTTATATATTCTACCCAAAGTTTTATCTGCTTTTCAGTCAAGGTACCCGCAAATCATTATCAACTTACTGAACCGTAACACAGAAATCGTATTACAGGCTTTATTGAATGGCGAAATTAATCTTGGCATTGTAGAAGGTCGTTCCAAATTAATGCAGGTAAGTCACCGCCCGTTTATTACCGATAAAGTAGTAGCTGTTTGCAGTAAAAAAAGTGCCATCGCAAAAAAGAAACAATATGAACTGGAAGAACTCAAGACCCTTCCATTGGCACTTCGGGAAATGGGAAGCGGTACCCTTACTGCCCTGCGTGCTGCGCTGGAAAAGAAAAAAATAAAAATGAGTTCCCTGCAGGTAAAAGCCCGCCTCGGCGGAACGGAAGCATTGAAGAATTTTCTGGTAGAATCAGACCTGCTTGGTTTTCTTCCCCGACGTTCTGTTCTAAAAGAACTGGAACAGGGCGAGCTGACAGAAATTCATTTCACCGGTCTGCATATCGAAAGAAATTTCTACTTCATAGAACGCAAGGGTGAAAACAGCGAACTCAACCGTACACTCATCAGAATAGCCGAAAAGATTTATAACTTTTAGTTATAACCAATAACAATACCTGATAAATCAGGTTATAAAACACTTCCTATGTTTGCGGGATGAAACCAAGGATTGAAACATCGGTAACCATTTCTGTACAAGCAGTGGAGAAATTAGCTTCCCTGCTCTCCTCTTATCTTACACCCGAATACAATGCCTTATTCGCCGGCTGGAAAAAATTAGCAGAAAAAGCATATAGTCAGTCAGACAGCAGCATCCCACTTGTTGCTTTCGACACCAGTGCTTCATAACCTGATCAGCAGAACTTCTGTATTTTGCAGCATGGCTTTGTACACCGATCAGACAGGCAATACCATTTCACTTGCTTCAGTACCCAAGAGAATTATTTCTCTCGTTCCTTCACAGACAGAGTTACTTGCAGACCTGAATCTGGAAGATGAAGTAGTGGGTATCACAAAATTCTGTGTGCATCCCATATCATGGTTTCGAAATAAAACAAGGATTGGCGGAACAAAAGATATAAAGCCAGACCGCATTGCGGCATTGCAACCAGACCTTATTATTGCCAATAAGGAAGAAAATGTAAAAGAACAGGTTGAAGCACTGCAAACTATTGCACCGGTATGGACAAGTGATATTCATACTTTACCGGAAGCCTATGATATGATCAGGCAGATAGGTATTATTACTGGAAAAGAAAAAAAAGCAGCCGCCATCATTCAAAAAACAGCAGAGGGCTTCGCGCAACTGCAGGAACAAAGCAAGGGAACCCCTCCAAAAAACTGTGTTTACCTGATCTGGAAAGACCCTTATATGACGATCGGGTCGGATACTTTTATCCATGATATGCTTGGGTATTGTACATTCAATAACCTCTTTGCTTCGGCCAGCCGATACCCGGAAACTTCTGTAGAAGCGTTACAGATATTATCACCCGAACTGATTCTTTTATCATCAGAGCCCTACCCTTTTTCCGGTAAGCATATGGAAGCATTGCAACACCTGTTACCGGCTGCCAGGATAGAACTGGTTGACGGAGAAATGTTCAGCTGGTATGGCAGCCGTTTAATGCAGGCGCCTGCCTATTTTTGCGGGTTATTAAACAGAATCAACAGTTCATCCACAAGCTCAAAAAGCTAACATGTGTTTGCGGTAAGTGGAGTATCTTGCCGCCCTAATGTTGAGCGTGACTGGTGAATGGTCAATCGTGAATAAATACTGACTACGCACTATTGACCATTCCCCATTCACGATTCACGACTCACGATTCTCCATAATCTACAAAACAAGAACAAACATGAAAAAGTACAGGGCCGGCGTTTTATTCGGTGAAGAACTGGAAGCATTGTATAATGATGCAAAAGATAATCAGTTTGCATTACCTGCCGTAAATACGATTGGCAGTAATACCATTAACGCCACACTGGAAACAGCAGCCAAAGTAAATTCTCCTGTTATCATTCAATTTTCAAATGGCGGTGCGCAGTTTGTGGCCGGAAAAGGAATGCCCAATGATAATTTACAGGGAAATATTGCAGGTGGCATTTCTGGTGCTTTGCATATTCATAATGTAGCAAAATATTATGGTGTTCCCGTTATCTTACATACCGATCATGCTGCCAAGAAATGGTTGCCATGGGTAAGTGGTTTAATTGATGCCGGCGAACAATTCTATAAAGAAAAAGGTCAGCCATTGTTCAGTTCACATATGCTCGACCTTTCTGAAGAACCCATCGAAGAGAATATTCACACCTCAGTTGAATTTTACAAACGCATGGCTCCATTGGGAATGAGTATTGAAATTGAACTGGGTGTTACCGGTGGTGAAGAAGATGGTGTTGATAACAGTGGTATTGAAAATGATAAACTTTATACACAACCACAACATGTGGCTTACGCTTATACTGAATTAAGCAAAGTAGGTAAACTGTTTACAGTTGCTGCTGCTTTTGGAAATGTACATGGCGTATACAGTCCGGGCAATGTAGAGTTGCGTCCTGAAATATTGAATAACAGCCAGGTGTATATTGAACAGGAGCTGAAGACCGGTAAAAAACCTGTGTATTTTGTATTCCATGGAGGAAGCGGTTCACCACAACATCAGATCAGGGAAGCCATTGGTTATGGTGCCATTAAAATGAATATTGATACCGATCTGCAGTGGGCTTTCTGGGAAGGAATCAAAGACTTTTATAAAAAGAATGAAGCCTATCTCCAGGGGCAGTTAGGCAACCCCGAAGGGGCCGATAAACCCAATAAAAAATTCTATGACCCGCGCGTATGGCTCCGCAAAGGTGAAGAAAGCTTCTCCAAACGCCTGGAACTGGCATTTGAGGACCTGAATTGTATTAACAGAAACGCGTAAAAGACCGAAAGTCGGAAAGTCTGAATGATTGTTTTGCATAAACCATCATTCAGACTTTCCGACTCATGGTCTTTCGGACTTTCCGACTTATATCCCTATCTTAGCCCCCCAATCATTGCTCGTTATGAAAAAAGAACGTGAAGAGGATTTTGAAGCAAATCTGACAGGTGAAGATGCGCAAGGTGAAGATGTGAATAAACCCCGCTGGTTCAAAAGAATCCGTAAGGGTATTCTCACTTCTACTGCCGATAAAAAAGAAACACCGGAAGGACTCTGGAACAAGTGTCCGGAATGTAATTATATATGTACGACGACAGAACTAAGTGAAAACCTGTATGTATGTCCGAAATGTAATTACCATCATCGTATCGGCAGCCAGGATTATTATGAATTCCTGTTCGATAACAAAGAATATACAGAACTCTTTGACCAGATCAGGAGTAAGGATGCCTTAGGTTTTACCGACCTGAAGCCTTACCAGAAAAGACTGGATGAAATACATGCCAAGACCGACCTGAAAGATTCCATGCGTGTAGCTACCGGAAAAATAGAAGGCGAAGGTTATGTGATTGCCTGTATGGATTTTGAATTCATCGGTGGTTCACTGGGAAGTGTGATGGGTGAAAAATTCAGCCGTGCAGTAGACTATTGTATTGAACATAAACTCCCCTATCTCGTTATCAGTAAAAGTGGTGGTGCCCGTATGATGGAGAGTGCATTCAGCCTGATGCAATTGGCCAAAACCAGTGGCAAGCTCTCTCAATTGAGCGATGCAGGCTTACCTTATATATCATTACTCACCGACCCTACTTTTGGTGGTATCTCTGCCAGTTTTGGTATGCTGGGCGATTTAAATATCGCTGAACCTGGTGCACTCATTGGCTTTGCGGGTCCACGTGTGATCAAAGAAACCATTAAAAAAGACCTGCCTGAAGGTTTTCAGCGCAGTGAATTTTTACTTGAACATGGGTTCCTCGATTTTATCGTCGACAGAAAAAACCTGAAACAGAAACTGGCGCAATTGTCGATCCATTTCAGGAGTTAGTTGCTACCCCATTATCATTACCTACTGCCATGGCAAAAGAAATGAACAACAGGCAGGCTTATTATAATTACTACATAGAAGATAAATATGTAGCAGGTATTGTATTGCTGGGTACTGAAGTAAAGTCGATACGCGATGGTAAAGTAAGTTTCAATGATTCGTTCTGTTTTTTTGATGGCAGCGAATTATGGGTTCGTGCATTATACATAGCCGAATACACTCATGGAACAGCCAATAATCACATAGCCGTTCACGATAGAAAACTGTTATTACAAAAAAGAGAACTCAAAAAAATACAGGCCAAATTAAAGGAAAAGGGATACACTATTGTGCCGCTGCGTGTTTTCCTGAATGAAAAAAACCTGGTGAAAGTAGAGATTGGTCTCGGCAAGGGTAAAAAGCTCCACGATAAACGTGAAACCATTAAAGATAGGGATGTGCAGAAGGAAATTAAAAGATTTCTTAAGTAAAGTTTGAATTTTTGATCTTTGATTTTTTGATTTTTTGATTTATTATATATCTCAAATCAAAAAATCAAAGATCAAAAATTCAAAAAATTATTCTATTGCCCGAGTTTCGCTTTCAGGTTCTGATCCAGCGCTTCCAGGAACTCCTCTGTGTACAGATAGTGTTCACCATGATTTACTTTATTACCATGGATACATACAGCGAGATCCTTGGTCATTTTACCACTTTCAACGGTTTCAACACAAACCTGCTCTAATGCCTGACAGAAATTAATCAGTTCCTGATTTCCATCGAGTTTACCACGAAACTCCAAACCTCTTGTCCATGCGAAAATAGATGCAATCGGGTTGGTTGATGTCGGCTTCCCTTTCTGGTGCTCACGGTAGTGGCGTGTTACAGTTCCATGTGCGGCTTCTGCTTCCATAACTTTACCATCTGGTGTTACCAGTGTAGAAGTCATAAGACCGAGTGAACCAAAACCTTGCGCAACAGTATCGCTTTGTACATCACCATCATAGTTTTTACAGGCCCATACAAAATTACCGTTCCATTTTAGTGCACTGGCTACCATGTCATCAATCAGGCGATGCTCATAAGTAATACCTGCTTCTGTAAATGCAGTTTTGAATTCATTCTGATAAATGTCTTCAAAAATATCTTTGAAACGACCATCGTATTTTTTCAGGATGGTATTTTTAGTTGACAGGTATAAAGGCCATTTTTTGCTCAATGCCTGGTTAAAACAAGAACGTGCAAAACCTTTGATACTTTCATCGGTATTGTACATTGCCAGTGCAACACCATCTCCTTTAAAATTAAATACTTCAAACTCCTGAACAGTGCCGTCTTCACCTTCAAATTTTACAGTGAGTTTACCTTTGCCTTTGGTTACAAAGTCTGTTGCACGGTACTGATCACCAAAAGCATGACGACCAATACAGATAGGTGCAGTCCAGTTGGGTACTAAACGGGGAACATTCTTACAAACGATGGGCTCACGGAACACGGTACCATCGAGTATATTACGGATGGTTCCGTTCGGACTCTTCCACATTTGTTTCAGGCTAAACTCCTTTACGCGCTCTTCATCGGGTGTAATGGTAGCACATTTAATACCTACACCATACTGTTTAATGGCATTGGCCGCATCGATGGTCACCTGGTCATTGGTTTCATCGCGGTACTCCATTCCGAGGTCATAATATTTGATATCTACTTCCAGGTAAGGAAGGATCAATTTTTCCTTGATAAATTTCCAGATGATTCTGGTCATCTCATCACCATCCAGTTCCACCACCGGATTTGCTACTTTGATTTTTTGCGCCATTGCGATAGTTTTAAATGATAAACGGTGACAAAAGTAATGATTTCAAGCTTTCTGTGTCCCTAATAGGAACTAGTTTATCCAGACTTTTTACTCAAACGTTTACGATCAATACAGGTATTTGCAGGGCATGGCGTACATCTTCAATGGTTTCTCCAAAAAGATAGTCTTTCCAGCCACTGTGTCTGTGTGCCCCCATCACCACCATATCAGCCTCGGCTTCTTTCACCATGCGGATAATTTCTGTTACCCTGTTCTTATAACCCAATAAACCCTCTGCCTGATAACCCTGTTTTTGCAACTGCAAACAGTAATGATTGAGTCTCTGCTGGTCTACTCTTGTTTCTTCATCATCACTGGCCGTACCTAAATATTTGGCCGATACACTTTCTACCACATGAATCAATAAAAGCGATACATTTTTATTTCCCTGCGCCAGTGCATGAGCAATGAGTTTTTCATCTGCTTTGGTAAAATCCAATGCCACCGCAATTTTTTTGATATTACTAACTGAAAGATCATTCAATTGTGCCCATTCACCATGAATGGCAGCCTGCTGTCTTTGTTTTCTTTTTTTGAAGAAAGGAAGGAAAGTCATCACGAGAAATAGCCATAAGAAACCAAGGATCAGTATCGTCACTAAAATTTTCAAGCCCCATTCTCCTGCTGAACTATATACCTGCAATGCTTCTTCTGCTACCAGTTTTACATTCAGGAAAACCAGAACAATTGCCACTACCCATGCAGCTATTTTAACCCATGGTTTGATGACAAAACTGCCCATGGTTTCCTTGTCACTTACAAAATGAATCAGTGGTATAACCGCAAAACCCAGTTGTAAACTCAATATTACCTGACTAAACACCAGCAGGTCATCTACTTTATTGTCGCCATAAATACTAATCACAATCACTGCAGGTATAATGGCAATCAGTCTTGTCAGCAAACGTCTGAGCCAGGGATTCAGCCGTAAACGCAAATAACCTTCCATTACAATTTGTCCGGCCAGTGTTCCGGTGATGGTAGAGCTTTGTCCGGCTGCAATCAGTGCAACAGCAAATAAAATAGGTGCCATTTCTGTACCCAGTAATGGTTGCAATAACTGATGCGCATCTTCAATTCTGGCCACGTCAGTATTGCCTGTTTTAAAAAAAACAGTTGCCGCCAGCACCAGAATAGCTGCATTTACAAAAAAAGCTGCGTTCAGTGCTACAAGGCTATCTATAAAATTATATTTGAGTGCACGTTTGATACTGCGTTGGTCGGCACCAATTTTTCTGGTTTGTACCAATGCTGAATGCAGGTATAAATTATGGGGCATTACTGTGGCTCCAATAATACCAACAGCAATATAAAGTGATTCATGACTGAATGCAGATGGTATAAAACCGGTTACTACTTCTTTCAGGTCAGGTTTTGCAATCAGTATTTCAATCAGGAAAGAAACACCAATGGTGGCTACCAGTGCCAGAATAAAAGCTTCCATTTTTCTGATACCATATCGTTGTAATAAAAGAAAAAGAAAAGTATCGAGCACCGTAATAGCGGTTCCCCAGATTAAAGGAAGCCCGGTGAGTAAATGAATACCAATGGCCATGCCCACTACTTCAGCAAGGTCGGTTGCGGCTATGGCCAGCTCTGCAAGTATATACAAACAGAAATTAACAAAGGGCGGGTAGGTTTCCCGGTTGGCCTGGGCAAGGTCTCTCCTTCTCACAATACCCAAACGCGCACTCAGGCTTTGCAGCAATAATGCCATCAGGTTACTCATGAGTAATACCCAAATCAGCTGGTAACCGAATTTGGCACCGCCCTGTAAATCTGTTGCCCAGTTACCGGGGTCCATATACCCCACACTTACAAGGTAAGCGGGGCCGAGATAAGCCAATATTCTTCTCCATCCTTTTCGTGGCACCGTGGTATCTACTGTGCCATGTACCTCACTTAAAGAAAGCTGGTCTTCCGGTTGCTGTTTCATCTCAAACTGGTTTTACAAATAATACAGATGCCAGATCGCGGCTGATGGTGACAATCTGCTGGTTCTTACTTTTTAATTCCAGGGAGCCATCAAAATCAAATATTTTTTTAACCTCTAATCTTGTGCCCATCTGTAGTCCTTTGTGTTTTAATAACTCCAGTAATTCAGATGACTGACTTCCCACAGCGGTAATCTCTACTGTTTTATTTAATGGTATAGCCGCTAATGGTTCTTGTTGCTGAGCCGCCAAACGTCCCTTACTGTCGGGAATAGGATCGCCATGCGGATCGAATTTGGGATAGCCTAGAAATGCATCCAGTTTATCAACCAGTTTCGTGCTGCTGATATGCTCCAATTCTTCTGCAACTTCATGTACCTCATCCCAGCCAAACTGTAACTTATCTACGAGGAAATATTCCCATAGCCGATGTTTGCGCACAATGCCCAATGCTACTTTCCTTCCTTCATTACTCAGTTTCACACCATGGTAAGGCTCGTAGCTGATGATACGTTTGGATTTTAATTTTTTCAGCATATCGGTAACAGAAGCCGGTCTTGTTTGCAGTTCGGCAGACAAGGCATTGGTAGAAACCGTTTCCTGTTCCTGTTGCAGGTGATACACTGCTTTGATATAATTTTCTTCGGCAACTGTAAATATCATTACCCTAAATTTATTTTTAGACAAACCTAAAAAATAAAAAGATAATATCCAAGATATCTACCCTACTTCGCCCGAAAACCCTATTTTTATTGCAAATTCTCCCCATGAAGCCCTTTGTTTATCTTTTTATCTTCCTTCTTTTCATGGCCTGCAAGGATGAAAAAATTGATTTTTCAGGAGAAGTACCACTCAAAGCAGAAGAATTTATTACTGCCTTCCCAAAAATCACCGGATCCTACCTGATGGCTGATTCGAATATTGCCCGCAAATCTGATACAACAAAAATTGGTTATAAAGCATTGAGTCAGTTTATCCCTGATAGTGCCATTGCGCTATATATTGGTAAAGACAAAAAAACGGTGATCAAACCCGTAGGTATCATTGAAAAAGAAAAAGAGAATTACCTGCTTATCAATTTTACCCGTCAGAAGAAAACAAGCTGTGTTGTTTTTGTAACTGATAAAAAACTAAACTATCTCGCTTCAAAGGAATTGTTAAACAACCAGAAAACAGGCGGCTATTATCGTTTTGTATCGATAAACAAAGAGCCTACTTTTATGCTTAACCGGGAAAAAACATCACCGGAAAATACCTTGAAATTTACCCGGTCTGGTTGGGTATATAATGATGCCGGTATTTTTATGCTGGTTGTAACAGACAGCAATGAAGACCCGGAGAAAACAGCAGTCATCAATCCCATCGATACTTTACCCCGCCTTAATAAATTGAGTGGAGAATATGTAAAAAATGAAAAAAATTATATCTCTGTCAGAGATGGTAAAGATGCCAATAACTATTTATTCTTTATTCATTTTGAAAAAGACAAAGCCACTTGTGTGGGTGAATTGAAAGGTGAGTTTAAATTGAAATCATCTGGAAATGCACAGTATCTCCAAAATGGAGACCCCTGTATTATTGATTTTAAGTTTGCTGGCAACTATGTTACAGTAAAAGAACAGGGTAGTTGCGGTAATCACCGGGGTATCAAATGTTTTTTTGATGATACGTACCGTAAAAAAAGAGAGCCGAAAACAAAGAAAAAAAGAACAGCTGCACCCTAAATTTGAATAATAGTCTGTAAATGTTTCTGTTTCGAAAACGTTTGCAAACACCTTTCTGCATTGAATCCTAACGATTGTTTGTTCAATTTCGCCTTTCTTCCCACTGATTACCCACATCGTTATTGTGTATGAAATACATTTTCTCGAAATACCCCTATATTGCAAACGCTATTTGATCACCAAACAAGCAATTATGAATTTTAGAAACTATCATGTCCCTTATCAGATCAATGAGCAGTACGGAAAAAAAGCTGCTTATTTTTCTATGGAATTTGCCATTCACCAACCTCTTAAAATATACAGTGGCGGCCTGGGATACCTGGCTGGCTCTCACTTACGCAGTGCATACGAGTTAAGACAGAACATGATCGGTATAGGTATACTTTGGAAACACGGTTATTACGATCAGGCCAGAAATCAGGATCAGACTTTACAGGTTACCTTCATGGAAAAAATTTATAGTTTTCTGGAAGATACCGGTATTAAATTTCAGATACTCATTCACGAGCATCCTGTTTGGGTAAAAGCGTATTACCTGAATCCGGAAACATTCAATAGTGCCCCGCTATTCTTATTGAGTACTGACTTACCCGAAAACGATTACGTTTCGCAAACTATTACGCATCGTTTATACGATGCGAATGTTGCTACCAAAGTAGCACAGTTTATTTTATTAGGTGTTGCTGGTGCCAAGTTGATTGATGAATTAGGTTTCAATCCTGATGTTTACCATCTGAATGAAGCACATGGCATTTCTTCGGCTTTTTATTTGTTAAACAAATTCAAGAGTGTGGAAAAAGTAAGAGAGCATCTTGTTTTTACTACACACACACCGGAAGAAGCAGGAAATGAAAAGCATGATATTTACCTCTGTCATAAAATGAGCTATTTCTGTGGCCTATCGCTTGACGAAGTGCGCAAATTAACTGGCATGAAAGATGACCAGTTTAACCACTCATTGGCAGCATTGCGTTTTGCCCGCAAAGCGAATGGTGTTTCTGCATTGCATGGGCATGTAAGCCGTGAGATGTGGAAGAATTATGAAGGTATCTGCCCTATTACTTCCATTACCAATGCGCAAAACTGGCGTTACTGGGCTGATAAACAAATGTATCGTGCTATGGAAGATGGCAATGATTATACATTTGACGACCGCAAAAAATACCTGAAGAAAAGAGCTTTTGAAATTGTTGCCGATCAGACAGGTAAAGTATTTAATCCAAATGTGTTAACCATTGTCTGGGCGAGAAGGTTTGCAGGTTACAAACGTGCCGATATGCTTACCTATGATATGGAACGATTTGAAAAGATGCTTAACAACACCAAGCATCCTGTTCAGATTATTTGGGCGGGTAAGCCTTATCCGGTTGACTACCCTGCGATCTCACAATTCAATAACCTTGTTCACCTGAGCAAGAATTATAAAAACGTAGCCGTATTAATCGGCTATGAATTAGGCTTGAGTAAACGCCTGAAACAGGCGGCTGATGTATGGCTCAATAATCCGCGTGTACCCCGCGAAGCATCGGGTACCAGTGGTATGACAGCCGCTATGAATGGTGCTGTGAATTTCTCTACCGACGATGGATGGATTCCAGAATTCGTGAACCATGGCAATAATGGTTTCGTAGTTCCTAAAGCAGACTATGAAAACATGACCGTTCATGACCAGGATGAGTATGACCTGAACAAGGCTTATGAAATACTCGAGCAGCAGATTATTCCTATGTACTACGATAATTTTGATACCTGGAGACAGATTACTAAAAATGGTATGCGTGATGTGCGCTTCCAGTTTGATAGTAACAGGATGGCGCATGAGTATTATGAAATCATGTACAAGTAGGTATAAATTAAAAATCAAAAGTCAAAATTCAAAAGCTGAAATGTACATTTTGGCTTTTGAATTTTGACTTTTGATTTAATGTATTTCCCAACCTTTTCCCTTTAACTTTGTTTTTCAGTATAAAGCGTTACCATGAGTAACAAAATAGCCATTGCCATTACGGGTGCCAGCGGTTCTGTATATGCAAAACTCCTTCTTGATAAACTTATTTCACTCAGTAACCAATATGAGGAAGTGGGTATAGTTATGAGCAAGAATGCCAAAGAAGTATGGAGAACAGAATTGGGTAATGAAGATTATAACAACTACCCTTTCCGCTATTTTGATAAATACGATTTTAACGCCCCTTTTGCTTCAGGGTCTGCCAAATACAATATTATGATTGTTGCCCCCTGCAGTATGGGAACACTGGGGCGTATTGCGGCAGGCGTGAGCGACGATCTTGTTACACGTGCTGCAGACGTAATACTGAAAGAGAGAAGAAAACTGATTCTGTTGGTGCGTGAAACGCCCTACAATCTCATCCACATTAAAAACATGGAGACGGTAACATTGGCAGGTGGTATTATCTGTCCGGCTACTCCATCATTCTACAGCCGCCCCCAAACCATTGAAGAAGCTGCTGCTACCGTTGTTGACAGGGTGCTGGATATCGCCGGTCTCGAGCAACATTCATACAGATGGGGGCAGGAATGAGTAGTCAGTAGTGAGCAGTGAGTGAATTGTCAAAAACTATTGTCTACCGACTATTCATTACTCACTAGCCCTTCCACCATTTACAAAAAAAGCCCTGCTTTTCAGCAGAGCCTTTATATTGAGCACTTACCTTCTCTTATACATTTGCGCTTTCGCCTTCTTCTACCCTTTTCTGGAAATCGAATTTCAGTTTACCTGATTCTTTATCCAGATCTGCAATTAATACATCTCCCTGTTTGATATTCATATTCAGAATTTCTTCAGCCAAAGGATCTTCCAGGTATTTCTGGATGGCCCTGTGCAATGGTCTTGCACCAAACTGTGAATCGTATCCTTTTTCAGAAATAAATTCTTTTGCGGCCGGAGTCAGTTCAAGTGAAAAACCCAGGTTCTGCAAGCGTTTCGATACCCCTTTCATGAGTATATCGATGATATTGAAGATATTCTCCTGGTTCAGTGCATTAAATACCACCACATCATCAATACGGTTCAGGAATTCAGGAGAGAATGTACGTTTCAGTGCTTTTTCAATGACTGCTTTGTTATTTTCTTCTGCATTCTGTATACGGGTAGCAGTAGCAAAACCCACACCATCACCAAACTCCTTCAACTGGCGTACACCGATATTCGATGTCATGATAATCATGGTATTTTTAAAATCAACTTTTCTGCCAAGTCCGTCCGTTAATTGTCCGTCATCCAATACCTGTAAAAGTATATTGTAGATATCGGGATGCGCTTTCTCTATTTCATCGAGCAGAATTACACAGTATGGTTTTCTTCTTACTTTCTCTGTAAGTTGTCCGCCTTCTTCATAACCCACATAACCCGGAGGTGCTCCTATTAAACGGCTTACGGTAAATTTCTCCATGTATTCGCTCATATCGATCCGTATCAGCGAATCTTCCGAATCGAACATATACCTCGCAAGTGAACGAGCCAGCTCTGTTTTACCTACACCTGTGGGGCCGAGGAAGATAAAAGTACCAATTGGTTTTTTAGGATCTTTCAAACCTACCCTGTTACGTTGAATGGCTTTTACCACTTTCTGTATTGCTTCGTCCTGACCAATCACCATTCCTTTCATGTCTTCACTCATCCTGCGCAGTTTCTCTGTTTCTGCCTGTACCATACGTTTCACAGGAATACCGGTCATCATACTCACAACTTCAGCAATATGTTCTTCGGAAATAGGATAGCGTTTGTGTTTGCTTTCCTCTTCCCACTGGTTCTTAGCTTTTTCCAGTTCTTCGCCCAGTCTTTTTTCTGTATCACGTAAAGCAGCGGCTTCTTCAAAACGCTGACTCTTGACAACTTTATTCTTTTCGTTCTTGATGTCTTCGATCTTCTTCTCCAGTTCTACAATTTCTTCCGGTACATTGATGTTTTTCAAATGCACCCGGGCTCCTACTTCGTCCAGTACATCGATGGCTTTATCGGGTAATAACCTGTCGGTCATATAACGATCACTCAGTTTCACACAGGCGTCGATGGCATCATCAGCATAACTCACGTTGTGGAAGTCTTCGTATTTCGATTTGATATTGTTGAGTATGATGATGGTGTCTTCCACACTGGGTGGTTCTACCAGCACTTTCTGGAAGCGTCTGTCCAATGCACCATCTTTCTCAATGTACATTCGATACTCATCGAGTGTAGATGCTCCGATACATTGCAGCTCCCCTCTTGCCAATGCGGGTTTGAAAATATTAGATGCATCAAGAGACCCACTGGCACCACCTGCTCCTACAATGGTATGAATTTCATCAATGAAGAGAATCACATCCCTGTTTTTTTCCAGTTCATTCATGATGGCTTTCATTCTTTCTTCAAACTGACCACGGTATTTGGTACCCGCAACCAGTGCAGCCAGATCGAGTGAAATCACTCTTTTATCAAATAAAACCCGGCTTACTTTTCGCTGAACGATACGTAGGGCCAGTCCTTCTACAATTGCTGTTTTACCCACACCCGGCTCACCAATAAGAATGGGGTTATTCTTTTTACGGCGGCTCAATATCTGGCTTACCCTTTCAATTTCTTCTTCCCTGCCTACAATCGGGTCAAGAGATCCTGATTCTGCCAATTTGGTAATATCTCTGCCAAAATTGTCGAGTACAGGGGTTTTACTTTTTGCATTGGCCCCTGTTTTACCACCCGCTTTCTGCTGCTGGTATCCCGATGAGCGTTTTTCTTCATCAAATTCATCTTCTCCCTCATCACTGAATTCAGCCCTTGGATTAGGTGGATTGGCTGAGCCAACCATTCCTAACTCATTGCGGAACAGATCGTAGTCAATATCGAACTGGTTCAATATCTGTGTAGCAATATTTTCTTTATTCTTAAGGATGCTGAGCATCAGGTGCTCGGTTTCTACCAGGGGGCTTTTTAATGCCTTGGCTTCGAGTACCGTTACCCTGATTACTTTTTCGGCCTGTTTGGTAAGGGGTAAACTATTGATATTGGCAATATTTTTACCTGTCTTATCTTTTACCGCCAGCTCCACTTCTTTCCTTAATTCGTAAAGGTCTACATTGAGTTGTTTTAACACTTTGATGGCGGTATTATCACCATCCCTGATCAAACCCAATAACAGGTGTTCTGTGCCAATGAAGTCGTTACCGAGCCGCAAAGCCTCTTCCCTGCTGAAAGAGATGATCTCTTTAACCTGTGCTGAAAAATTATTATCCATAACCTAAATTGGATTTATACAATTATAACGAATATTTTTGAGCGAAGTTGTGCATCAGTTATTCACAGTTGTTAACCTAACCTTCGTTGCAAATGGAAGTCAAAATTGATACCAAAGAGAAATTCACCGTTGTAACACCAGTTGTGCCGATTATTTCTGCCAATATAGCAGCAAAACTTGCCGAAACCTGTTCTGCTTTTCTTCAACAACCGGTTAAAAATATTGTTTTAAACCTCGAGCCTGTAACTGAAATAGAAGCCGAAGCAGCCAGTGCCATTGCCGGCTTACAACAGCATTTTTATGAAAACAGTGCTTCCTTTGTTTTATGTAATATAAAAGAACCTCTTGAAGCTGTTTTTGAAAAAGAAGAGCTGCTCGATTTCATGAATATTACCCCTACCGAAAGTGAAGCCTGGGATATTGTGCAGATGGAAGAAATTGAAAGAGAGTTATTGGATGGGGATGATGTGGAGTTTGATAAAGCAGAATAATTTTGATGTCAGATCTCAGATGGCAGATGTCAGATTTATTTTTCAAATCTGCCATCTGAGATCTGCAAATTTGTTTAAATGTTTGACAAAGACTATTACCAGGTTTTACAATTACAACCTACTGCAAGTGCTGCTGATATCAGGAAAGCCTATCGCAGATTGGCACTGGAATTTCATCCCGATAAAAATACTTCCCAACAGGCTGCTGCCCAGTTTGTCATGATCCGTGAGGCTTATGCTGTTTTGAGCGATCCTTTGCAGCGAAAGAAATATGATTTTACCCGTTTTCCAGGAAAAACTGTTACACGTATCATTGCCACTACTCCTGAAGAAGTAAGACTAATGAGTGATGAACTGGTGCAGCGGATTAAAGCAGGTAATCCGGATCGAATTAACCTGGACCGATTGGTAAACGACCTTCAGGCCTTACTATCCGTATATCATATACAGTTACTGGAGAAATACAATGATGAGCAACAAAATGGGTTACTCATATCGAATGTTTTGTTTTGCATTCAATACCTGAACTGGAGCGACTGTATGCAGTTTGTAAATACCCTCCGGCAAATAAATGGACTAAATAAAAACGCTACAGACAGCATCACTCATTTTCTGACCAATTATAAAAGACAGTATTACTGGAACAGGTATAAAATATGGGTGGCGCTTTTAATAGCGCTTATTACCTGTGTACTGATATACTATGCATAAAAAAGCCCTTCAGTGAAGGGCTTTTTAAAGGATATTCTTAACTATTCTTATTCGTGTAAATAGGTTACCAATGCTCTTGCTTTGGTTCCTACATTGGTTCTTCCATCACCGCGATAAATGAGGGTATATACTCTCTGGTTGCTGAAAGAAACATTGTTTAATGTATCGAGGTTATAAGTGCTTCCGGGTCTACGGATATACAGGGTATCATTCAACTGAATATTATAAGGGAATGACTGGAAATTAGCCACACCACCTTGTGCGATACTGTTGAAGATATGCGCATTTCTTCTGGTTGAGAATACACTTACCAATGTACCTGCTGTATCAGTAGAAACAGCATTTACAAAACGAAGACTATAGCTTCCGGGATTGGGTTTTGTATACACATCCGGCAGCAAAATCTTAGAAGAGTCTCTTGCATTTTGAATGGCGTCTGTAATGATCAGTGAATACTTTTGTCCTTTTGAAAATATTTTAGACAAAGTCGTCAGCGGAATAGAATCCGGAGTAACTCTTCCCGCCACTGTAAGTTTAATATTCTGCAATCCCGGAGCTAATGCAATATATCCACTCAATGAAGTTGCAGGTGTAGGAAATGTGCCTCCATAAGTAATTAAAGCTCCGTTTACTTTATTGTTATTGATGAATACATTGATCGAGTCGGGTGCATTAAACACCTGTCTGAAATTAGGAGATGCATGTATTACATTCACAAAAGCCATATCGGAAGCTGACGTAAATGTAGCTGTCTTATCGGCCTGTTTCTCACACGCAATGATGGTCATCATCCCTGCAGCAAGTAAGGCTGTATATGATAGTATTTTTTTCATCTGTTAAGTTTTGAGGGTGTGATTATTTCTGTGAGAACCAGGTTTCTTTGGTATGATAATCCAGTTTATCGGCACCAATACGCACCAGTTCATTGAAGTTCCACACATATTCAGAGTTATAACGGGGTCTGACACGGTAAACAAACTTACCACCGTTATCTGCATACATATTGATACCACTTGGCGGTGTAAACCCGGTATATACCTGTAAAGTAGTGGTAGCATCAACATCAGTATAATGGTAACGACGCATATCTACCCAGGTTTCCAACGCATTATAACCCCAGAGTGCAATGTATTTCTGCATCATGATATGGCTTAAAGTCAATGTAAGCGGATCATTAGGCACTGCAGTGCTGGCCATATAAGCCGCTTTGGTAGCAGATGTAATTTCATTACCCGCAGGTATATTCACATTATACTTGTCAGTCAGCATATCAAAATGCAGGCTCACTCCCAGACGGAACGCAGCTAAAGCAGTTACTTTATCGCCTTTCTTGAAGGCCGCTTCTGCTTTCATGAACTGAATTTCACTGGCGGTCATCACAGGGAATTCAGCCGCATTTCTGAAGATAAAACGACAGGCTGCATCATTTGCAGGTGAGGCTGTAGTAGCACTGGTACCTCCCCAGAAATTTTCCGGACGGTCATTCGCATTCGTAATACCTGCATTACCCCTGTTAGGCTCTAATCCTACAAAACCACCATTGGGATTTGTACGGAACAGGTACCATCTGCGAGGATCTACCACCCCATTAAATGATGGGTGCGGATTGGTACCATTCAGCAGGTTCACAGAATAGGCTCCCTGACGCAATGTACCCAGGTTACCCCTCAGCGGTCCATAGAAATTAGAGTTGGCGGAAATAGTCTGTACATACTTGAGTGTTGCATTATCTGCGTTTGCAGTAATAGCCAGGTTTGAATAAGCAATTACTGAATCAGCATTATAAGAGCTTTTATTACTGAGGTGATTGAAACTGCGTGCCAATACACCGTAAACAAATTTTTTCCACTTGTTTACATCACCGCCATAGAAATACTGATCTCCTTTTGCGAGGTTTGCCTGACTTACACCATCACCTGTTTTATTCAGGTTAGCTAATGCTGTATGACAAAGTTGTCTTACATAAGTATATACCTCCTGTGGTTCATCGTATTTGAAAGTAATCAGACTGGTATTGAATGCTTCTTTCAGGATCACTTCACCGTGGTAATCGCCCAATGTTAACCAGCTCCAGGCAAAAATGGCCTGTCCAACACCTACATAATCCCATTTCTTTTCTTCAGCGGCCCAGTCGATCATACGCATCAGGTTCTGACCTAAGTCGTAATAATGTGCACGCCATATTGAAGCAGCGTTATCACTTACGGTGTTAGTGCCTCCCATCATATCGTACGCGTCGGCCTGGCTTCCGGCACTGATCGAATGCCAGTATTGCGTATAACGGCCGGCAAAACGATTGTCATTTGACGAACCATGACCGGCACCGTTACCTACCATACTTGCCAGAATACCCGGCAAAAGTTGCTCTGGCGGAACTTTTACATCGGCATTTGGATTGAGATAGGCTTCATCAATCTTTTTGCTACATGATACGGCCATTACACTGGTAAGTGTAAGTCCGATAAGCAGTTTTTTGAAAAATGTATGTTTCATAATATTTTCTTTGTAGTTACACGAATAATTTGATACTGTTTAGAAGGCTGCACGCAGACCAAAGTTTACACTTACCGGTGTGGCAATGTTACCAAAGTCAAACCCAAATCCACCCACGCCTCTTGTAGCTGATGTATTGGCGCTGGTAGCCGGATCGGCTCCTGTATAGTTAGTAATCAGAATCAAATCGTTTCCTGTAGCAAACAGGCTTAACCCTTTCAGGAAGCTGAGCTTACGGATGGCTTTCGCCGGGAAGACATAACTCAGTGTTATATCTCTTAAACGAACCCAGTTTACATCCTTTTCAATAAACTCTTCTTCAGGCATTCTTAATGTGTAGTAAGACTGGAGGTTATAAGGTGTAATGGCAATGGTATTTTTAGTTGGGTTAGCTGTATTCTGCAAACCATCATTCAATACACCATTTACCACGATTGCCTGCTTCCTGCTTTCAGTTCTTAAACTTTTACCTCTTACGGTGAGGAACATTTCATTGGCATTGAAGATATCGCCGCCCACTTTAACATCCCACAGGAAACTCAGACTGAAATTTTTGTAGCGGAGGTTATTACTCCATCCGATTGAGAAATCAGGGTTTCTATCGCCTCTTACTTTGAATGTTGCATCTACCAGTGGCAAGCCTGTTGTAGGTTCTATAAGAATCTGACCGGCACTGTTACGCTGATATCCTGCAGCTGTAATACTGGTACTCGGGCCACCTGTAATCAACCCACCACGTGCATTACCAAATACCCAGGTATCGGAGATATAAAATTCAGGAACGTTGGCAGGCAGACTCAACACTTTATTACGCATTCTGTTGAAGTTCAAACGGGTAGTCCAGCCAAAGTCTTTTTTCTGGATTGGCGTTGCGTCGATAGCAACTTCAATACCTGTATTACGTGTTGAACCTACGTTCAGGGTATTCAGTACGAAACCGGTACCATAACTCGCTCTGAAGTTTTCAGCAATTTGCTTTTCATTCAGGGTGTTATAGTAAGTAACATCCAGGTTGATTTTGCTGTTCAGGAATTTAAACTCGGCACCCACTTCATAAGTCTTCTGAATTTCAGGCTCCAGGAAGAAGTTGTTGTTAGAGAACCCATATGCAAAACCACCACCACTTGAATTTACAAAGTTAAATACAGACTGGTTAGCATAAGGAGAGCTTGATCTTGCAGTTTGTGCAAGTGATCCTCTCAGTTTAAAGTAGTTCAGTACATTTCCTTTCTTGATAAAAGGAAGGATATCTGACATAATAAAACTCACGCTACCCGCTGGGTAATTATAACTTCTGAATTGTTTAGGGAAGATAGACGACTCTTCAAAACGATGAGAGTAGGTTAAGAATGCCAGGTTTTTGTAGTTCAGGGCAAACTCGCCAAAGAAAGCTACCTGACGGCTCAACACGTAGTTAGGTCCGCCATTACGCAATGCATTGTTCAAACGGATACGGGTAGCTGGATTGGTGTTGTTACTATCCATACCGTTTTTATAGTTGCCTTTCAAACCGGCACCAGATACTGCATACATTTCTGTACGGTAATCCTGCCACATGGTACCCACCATTGCACGGCCATTAAAGGCTCCGATACTCTTACGTGCAGTAGCAGTAATAGTATGGTTATATCCTTTGTATTTGCGGTAGAAATTATCCTGGAATCCTCTTGATGTTCTTACAAAACCTCCACCAAAAGTAGTTGGCAGTCTTGCAGATGATGCAGAGTCCATGACAGAGAATCCGTCATTCTGATAAGTATCATAACCGAAACGACCTGCGATACTTAACCAGGGGAACGGATTGATGTTCACACCCAATGTCATCAAAAAACGATCGTTTACATCGTAAGCCCTGTTGAAATTAGAGTTGAAGTATGGATTATCAAACTCATCCTGACCAATGGCGATCTTTTTAGAATCTTCAGTGAGGTACTGACTTGCATCATTATTTGATGGCCAAACCAGCAGGTTCATCAGGTATGCGCCGGCACCACGCTGTGGTTTGTGGTTAGTGGTTCTGATATAACTGATGGAGGGAGAAAAATCAATGTATTTATTCACCTTGGTGGTGTTTGAAACACGCAGGTTATACCTTGAGAATTTATTGTTTGGCACCACACCTTTCTGGTCGAAGAATGAACCAGAAAAACGCCAGGATGAATTCTTGGTACCATAATCAGCGCTCACATTATGTGTTTGTGCAAGACCTGTTTCAAAGAAATCTTCTACCTGGTTTCTGTATACTTTCTCATCTGCACCGTATGCAGGACCGTAATATGTAAAAATTGAATTATCAGAAATACCATTGTTACCCTGACTGTACATATGAGATACTTTGGGTAAACGGGTAAGTGACTGGATACGGAAACTGTTATCATAATTAACGCTCACTTTTCCCGTTGCTTTTGCTTTCTTGGTAGTAATAACAATTGCACCAGAACTAGCCTGACTACCATAAAGGGCGGTAGCTTCTGGTCCTTTCAGTATAGTTACAGATTCAATATCATTAGGGTTGATGTCGGAGATACGGTTGGTATAATCTGATCCGCGATTCGGCTGATCAGATGCAATACCAATGGTAGCACCACCACCACTTTCATTTACAGAACCATTATCAACGATTACACCATCTACTACGAAGAGTGGCTGGTTACTCAGGGCCATTGAGTTAAAGCCCCTCAGTACAATCGATGATGATGAACCGGCCTGACCACCCGTAGGTGTGATCGACAAACCGGCTACACGACCCTGTAAACTGTTTACAAAGTTTTCACGCTGCGACTCGGCAATTTCTTTACCGGTTACTTTCTGAACAGAATAACCTAATTCACGTGGTTTACGCTTAATATCCATCGCTACTACCACTTCTTCCAGTTCAGATACTTCCGCAGTTAATGTAATAGTAAGCTGACTGCCGGTAACCGACACACGCTTGCCTTCATAACCTACATAACTGATCTGAAGTGATTGTCCGTTGTTCGCACGGATGGTGAAGGATCCTCTGTCGTTGGTTTGTGCTGTGGCCGAACCACCCACAACCCTGACAGTTACACCCGCCAATGGTAATTTTGTCGCAGCATCTGTAACAGTACCCGATACTGTCTGACTCTGACCAAGGGCCGGCAGGGAAAACAGAAAAAGCAGCACAAAAGCCACTTTCATCATTGAGACGAAATTTCTCATAACAGGTTTTTTGGTTTCAAATAAACGGTGAGTTAGTCTCGGAACGCTTCGTATGGCAATCCCGGATTCCTCATTAAGACAATTGATTCCCGCAAAACAATGCACCAGTTCTGAATTTTAATGTTGCAAAAAACTGCAAAAAACAGGCCTGATTATCGAAAAGCGGAATAATAAAGCAATGTTAAAGTTTACAGTGCATATTTACGAATATATTTATCCATAATTTTTTGCACATTATACGGCAAACACGTGAATTTCCGCAAAAACCTGCATTTAGATGATCATACTGCGGTTTTGGGTAGCTTTTGCCTCTCAACCGGCAAGCATTCGGGTTTTATAAGACTGTGATCCCCTTTTGAACATAAGGTACCAGCTTGGGATCAGAAGGTTCCAGTTCTGTAATCAGTATATCAATTTCCTCAGGTTTACATACCTGCAACCTTTGTGTAGTATTGAGTTTCTCTGAAATAGCCAGTGAAACCGTCTTCTGGGCACAATGCATCATGGCCCTTTTCACCTCAATAATCTCCCACTCAAGATCAGTTATTCCATAATTGACATCCATACTATTGGTTCCTAAAAAGCAATAATCGGCCCTTATACCTGCCAGGCGCTGAATGACTTCTGCACCAACAGATATCTGTGCCGTTTTAGATAATTTATTACCTAAAAATATTACTTCGCAACTCGGGTGCTCCAGTAATTCGAGCGCAATGGGCACGCTTACCGTAATAAAAGTGGCATTCAGATCGGGAGGCAGTGCTTTTACCAGTTCGCGGATGGTGGTACCACCCGACAAAACCACAAACATGCCGTCTTTAATGAGTTCTATGGCTTTATAAGCAATGCGTTTCTTTTCAGGTAATGAATAAATACTGCTGGTTTCAAGGGTAAAATGAAACGATTTCGACAATGCACCCCCGTGCACTTTAATCAGCTTCCCTTCTTCAGCAAGCTCCTGAAGGTCTCTGCGTACCGTATCCTCCGATACATCCAGTTGTACACTGAGATCAGACGACAATACCTTATTATGGATATTGATCTGTTGTATAATATATGCCTGACGTTCTTTCTTTAGCATGGTTAAAAATAAGGAAATGATACAATTGCCCAATTTCCTAAGACCCAAAATTGTATTTTCGCCCTCCGGTACCGGACAGTGAGTAGTGAGAGAATCTGATCATTACTGACTACTCACTACTGACTACTCACTAACATGATCTCCCCAAACACCATACAACAAATCACCAACCGTATCGATATCATTGATATAGTAGGAGAATTCGTGAAGCTGAAGAAACGAGGTACCAACTATATTGGTAATTGTCCGTTCCATAACGAGAAGACCCCCTCATTTACCGTTTCCCCCACCAAAGAAATTTACAAGTGTTTTGGCTGTGGCAAAAGTGGTAATTCCATCACTTTCCTGATGGAACATGAAAAATACAGTTATGTAGAAGCCTTACGCTGGCTGGCTGCTCGATACAATATAGAAATTGAAGAAACCGAGACTACTCCGGAACAGAAACAACAACTACTGACTTCCGAAAGTCTGTACATCATCAACAATTTTGCCCAGAAATTTTTCTCGCAGCAATTACTCGAAACAGAAGAAGGAAAAAATATTGCCCTCTCCTATTTAAAAGAGCGTGGTTTCAGGGAAGATATCATTCATAAATTTCAGATCGGGTATAATCCGGATGCAAGAGATACATTAACCAAGGCCTTGCTTGCCAACCAGTTTAATGCAGAACTATTGCCTAAAACTGGTTTGGTGGCACTGCGAAACAACGATGAACTCGTCGACAATTATCGCAACCGTATCATCTTCCCTATTCATGGCAATACAGGCAAGATCATCGGGTTTGGCGCAAGGGTTATTGGCAAAAGTGATCGGGGCCCTAAATACATCAATACACCGGAAAACGAAATCTATGTTAAAAGCAGGATTTTGTATGGCTCTTACCAGGCCCGCATGGCTATTGATAAAGCTGATGAATGTTTGCTGGTAGAAGGTTATACCGATGTAGTGAGTTTACACCAGGCTGGTATTGAAAATGTAGTAGCCAGTGGTGGTACTTCATTAACTACCGACCAGATAAGACTGATAAAAAAATACACCAACAACCTTACCATCATTTACGATGGCGACAGTGCGGGTGTAAAAGCAGCTTTGCGTGGACTGGATATGGCTCTGGAAGAAGGACTCAATGTTCGGCTTGTTCTTATTCCGGATAATGAAGATCCCGACAGTTATGTAAACAAAGTAGGCGTAACGGCTTTCAATGAGTTCGTTGCCAAATCGAAAAAAGATTTTATACTCTTCCAGTTGGAAGTAATGCTCAAAGAAGCGGGCACTGATGTGAGCAGGAAAAGTGCAGTGGTGAACCAGATCGCTGAAACACTGAGTAAAATAAATAAAGCAGAAGATTTCACCAGACAACAGGATTATATAAGGCAATGTGCAGGCCTGCTTAGAATTGATGAAGCAGGACTCACCAACCTCGTTAATAAATATAAGCGCGACAAAATTTCCAAGGAAGAAAAGAAAACTGTTTCTTTTGATGATGTTAATGCACAACTACAGGAAGGCGCACAACCAGAAGATGTGCTGGACGATACCACCAGAATGCTGGTGCAGGATGAAGCTCATGAGAGAAATATACTGAGGGTTTTACTTGAATATGGTCTCCGTTCCTGGGATGAAACCACTAATATGGCCGACTACATCTTCTCTGAACTGGATCATTTTCATTTTGAAACACCTGTACTTGAAAAACTCTATGAAGAATATAAGTCATGGTACACGAAAGGGCTGGAACCAACGACTAAATCAATGCTGTATCACAACGATGAAGAAATAAGAAATCTGGTAATCAGCATTTCGGTTTTCCCTTTTGAATTGAGTCAGAACTGGGATGAAGTACTCGAAGGAATGAACATTGTTAACCGGGATACCAGCAAACAGGATGTAATGATGAGTATCAGTTATTACAAACTCCGCAGGATCAAAAAAATGATCGAAGAAAACCAGCGCGATATTGAACATGCTCCAATAGAAAATTTCAGGCAATTACTAGAAGTTCATAAACACCTCAAAGAAGCAGAACGCGCAATTACCAACCAGCTTGGAACGGTGATTATTAAGTGATGAAGAGTGAATGGCGAATACTATTTTTGGCAGTAATATTCACGATTGACTATTCACCATTCCCACATTAAAATTGCAACGTAAACGCCGTTCCCTTACCCTCAATTGACTGAACAGTAATATTTCCCTTATGCAGCATCATGATCTGTTTGCATAGACTCAAGCCAATGCCGCTTCCATTTTTTTTAGTGCTGAAGAAGGGGATGAAAATATTATTCATCACTTCTTCACTCATGCCCGATCCATTATCAGTTACTTTGATTACTATTTTTTTATTGGGCATTTCAATAGCCGATAGCGTAATACGCGGATCTATTGTTTCTTTTACCGCATCCATGGCATTGATGATTAGATTGATCAATACCTGTTCTATGAGATTGTGATCCAGTTCGAGTGAAAGTGCAGGGTCTTTTAATACGATGTCCATTTCAATTTTTTTCTGGTTGAGTGTGGGCTCCATAAGATGGTGCATACTTTCAAACAGATCGCGAACATATACTGGTTTTACATTGGGTTGGGTTACTTTATTCAGGTTACGGTATACTTCTGCAAATTTCAACAAGCCCTCACTTCTTTTTTTGATGGTATCAATGCCAATGGTCAGGTCTTCAGTTAATCCTGCGTCCTGGTTAAGTGCTGAACCAGAAGCCTGAAGTCGGTTATGGAGTGTATCGGCCAGTGAAGATATAGGTGCCACCGAATTCATGATCTCATGTGTCATTACACTCAGTAACCGCTGCCAGGCTTTCGATTCTGTTTCATCCAATGCCTCATTTATATTTTGAAATGCAATGAGTTTAAACACTTTATTATCAGTCTGGAAAGCTGTAGCTGAAACCAGTACACGTAAATTACTTTTTTCCTGATGCACAGTTACAACCACACTGTTGCCGGTTTTTACGCCCACTAATTGTTCATACAATACGGGGTCTCTTTTTTCCAGCGAATGAATGGTTTTAAGGTATGGCGTAAGTAACATTTTTTTCAATGATTCATTCATCCATACCACTTCCCCACTCTCAATTTCGTAGGAAATAATTCCTGTATCAACCAGTTCGAGTATTTTTTGCAGGTATTGAAACTGGGTTTCTTTTTCCCGCGTAATCAGTTTAAATGTTGAATTGATATCATTAAACCCTTTACGCAAAGGCTGTAACTCATGCGGCGCATTCTGTACATTAAAATTTCTTGAAAAATCGCGGTACTGAATAGATTCTACAAACTCTCGCACTTCATCTTCTGCAATTTTATGAAAGCGATAAAAATCATATACCTGGTAAGCAATTACAGGTAATAAAAGTACCGCATAAACATACCATCCTTTCACCACTAAAAAAGCAGCTGCCGTTAATACTACAAAGAGTAATACCACCCTTCCCAGAATATCCCACTGAAATGATTTTTCTCTTTTACTGTTTATTTTGTTCATCATCAGCTTTTATAATTCGTATTTACTCAACCTTCTGTATAAAGCCGTTCTTGTTAACCCAAGTTCTTTTGCTGCCCGGCTGATATTGCCATTATGTTTGTCGATTACTTTCATGATAGTATTTTTCTCCAGTGTACTCAGCTTCAGTTCAGCTATATCTTCTGTTTCTGTTAAAGGATTTTCGAGAGGAGAAAATAACAGGTCTTTTGCTTCAATCAACTCAGATTCAGTCATAATAATGGCTCTCTCTACTGTGTATTGCAATTCCCGAACATTACCCGGGAATGAATATTGTTGCAGTTTTTCGATAGCCGATGCTGCAAAGCTGGTATTAGGCTTAAAATATTTGGCTGCATAAATTTTTGCGAAATGATTCGCAAGTAAGGGTATATCCTGTTTTCTTTTTCGCAAGGGTGGCACTACAATTTCAACGGTATTGATCCGGTAGATTAAATCTTTCCTGAACTTATTTTCATTGGCCAGTTCCTGTAAAGGAAGATTTGTAGCACAAATTAACCTGATATCAATTTGTATAGCCTGGTTAGCCCCGAGCCTTGTTACCTGCCGGTTTTGTAATACCGTTAATAGTTTGGCCTGTTGCTGCAGGTTAATATTTCCAATTTCATCAAGAAATAAAGTACCTCCATCTGCAGTTTCAAACCTGCCGGCTCTGTCGTCACGGGCATCTGTAAATGCACCTTTTTTATGACCAAACAATTCACTTTCAAATAAACTCTCTGTTAATGCGCCTACATCTACCTTTATATAAGGCCCATTTGCCCGCAACGATTGCTGATGTATGGCCGCAGCTATTAAATCCTTCCCGGTTCCATTCTCTCCGAGTATCAGTATATTGGCATCAGTTGGCGCAATCTTCGACAGTTTATAAAATATTTCCTGCATCACTTCACTCTCCCCCAGCATTATATGACCAGTGGCGCCAACGGGGTAACCTTTATTCATTTGTTCATTTGTCTTTACAGTTCCTGCACCTTTTATTACTGTAGCAATAGTATCAAGTAGTTTTTCATTGTGCCATGGTTTTACCACAAAATCAGCTGCCCCTTCTTTTAAAGAACGCACGGCCAGATCAATATCACCATAGGCTGTAATCATTACCACCGCAGTTGCAGGTTTAATTTCCTTGATGCGCTTCAGCCAGTAAATGCCTTCATTTCCCGTGTTGATTGATGCATTGAAATTCATATCCAGCAGAACCAGATCGAACTCACTTGAAGTAATCAGTGCGGGTAATTGTTCCGGATTTTTTTCGGTTACCACTTCTTTTACTTCGGGGCGCAGTAATAACCTCACCGCTGTAAGTACATCCGAATCATCATCAATTACCAGTATGCGCGCTTTTTTTAAACTCATGTAATACAATTTTAACTGAATATACTGTTGTACTATTCCAGTCCATAAATATACCAGTTCACTAAGAATCTGAGAACGAATAGATTATGCTTATGGCAATTGCAAGCACTGTATCAAAAGCGGACAGTTTTTGTATCAAAAGCGAACAGTTCGGTAGGCACTATCAACACAACTAATTGATAATCAGCTAATCGAAATTTGGCACCATCCTTTCAATACCTATTGAGTAAATAACCTGAAATGAAAAAAATCATGGCAAATAAAAATACTCGCACCGGCATTCTGCTATTTGTATTTACGGCCGGGTTGGTAGTTTGTGTGCTTTGCTGCGCTGACAATGAGCCAGCCAGAACACTGGAAATTTCAACTACCCATTTTATTAACCTTATCTAACAGAAAATATCAGCAAGTGGACAGAGTCATTCAAAAAAAGAAATGGAATTCAAAAAGAATCATGACCCTGGTGGGCATCATTGCAGTAGTTGTATTAATTGCTGCGAGTTATTATTATACTTCCGGTAAACCCAAACTGAATGTTGATCTTGAACGGATAACCATCAGTGAAGTAAAGAAAGCAGCATTCAAAGAATTTATTCCCGTTAATGGCGTGGTACTTCCACTTACTACCATTTATCTTGATGCACTGGAGGGCGGTCGTGTAGAAGAAAAATATGTGGAAGATGGCGCCATAATGAAAAAAGGGCAACCGATTATGCGCTTGTCGAATACCGATCTTGCCCTCAACCTTGTTACACAGGAAACACAAGTCTTTAACCTGCTTACTCAAATGCAGATTGCCCGGAATGCTGCAGAACAAAATACCGTGACCAGGCTAAACCAGATGACCGACGTTGACAACCTTTTGAAAGAAGCCAAACGCGTATACGATCTCAACAAGCACCTGTACGAACAAAAAGCCATCGGGGCTCAGGAATTCAGGCAGTCGGAGAATAATTACAATTATCAGTTAGAAAAAAAGAAACTCGCGCAGAAAATATTGGGGCAGGATTCCGTTTCTACCAAACAAAGCCTCGAACAGGCCAAACAATTATTTGAAGGATCCAGAAATGCTTTACAGCTTACCCGTAAAAAAGTAGGCGATCTGGTAGTTCGCGCACCTATTGACGGTCAACTCACTTCTTTAGATGCAGAAATGGGACAAAATAAAAATAAAGGTGAGCGTCTTGGTCAGATTGATGTATTAAATGGTTTTAAAGTAAGGGTTGATATTGACGAGCATTATATTTCAAGGGTTTTTATTGGTTTAAAAGGCGATTTCAGTTTTGCCAATAAACAATACAAATTAAAAATCACAAAAGTATATACACAGGTTACTGCCGGCCGCTTCCAGGTTGATATGCAATTTGAGGGTGAAATACCACAGGGTATCAGACGTGGGCAAACATTACAGATTGGACTGGCTTTGAGTGATGAAACAGAAGCCATCCTCATTCCACGTGGTGGTTTTTACCAGCAAACAGGCGGCAACTGGATCTTTAAAGTTAGCGCAGATGGAACAAAAGCATATCGTGTAGATATCCAGCTCAATCGCCAGAATCCTGATTATTATGAAGTGGTACAGGGTTTGAATCCGGGCGAGAAAGTTGTCACATCGAGTTATGAGAATTATGGCAATATGCAGGAACTGGTGTTGAAGAAACAGTGAGAAGGGGATGGTGAATAGCGAATAGTGAATGGTCAATGGTCAATCTGAATCAAAAAAACTCCTGGTATTGACCATTCACCATTGACCATTCACGACAATCTGACAACTGACAAAATTATTTACTTAAACAAACAGCATGATAAAAATTACAAATCTCGAAAAGGTTTACAGAACCGATGAAGTGGAAACCATTGCATTGAACAAGCTTTCCATGGAAATTAAGAAAGGAGAATTCGTAGCCGTAATGGGCCCTTCGGGTTGTGGAAAATCTACATTACTGAATATTCTGGGTTTGTTGGATGACCCCGATGCCGGTAGTTTTATTTTCAACGGTCAGGAAATTGCAGGATACAATGAACGCCAGCGTGCTGAACTGAGAAAAAGAAATATTGGTTTTGTATTCCAGAGTTTTAACCTGATTGATGAGTTAACTGTATTTGAAAATGTAGAGCTACCACTCATTTATACAGGTGTTAAAGCCGCTGAAAGAAAACAGAAAGTAGAAGAAGTATTAGAGAAAGTACAGATCATGCATCGCCGTAATCATTATCCGCAGCAATTATCGGGTGGTCAGCAACAGCGTGTGGCGGTAGCCCGTGCCGTTGTGAATACCCCTAAGCTCATTCTGGCAGATGAACCTACCGGCAATCTTGATTCTTCCAATGGCAATGAAGTAATGGAGTTGCTCACCAACCTGAATGAACAAGGAACCACCATTGTTATGGTAACACACTCAGAACATGATGCAAGGTATAGCCACAGGATCATCAGAATGCTGGATGGACAAACAGTTACAGAAAACATTCTCGTTTAAATACCCATTTCCTCAACACCTATACTCCTCTGTATGATTCAAAATTATATCACCATTGCCTGGAGAAACCTGCTGAAAAACAAAGCTTTTTCAGTCATTAATATCACCGGACTTGCTATCGGGCTATCTTGTTTTATCCTCATTGCCTTATATGTTGCTGATGAACTGAGCTATGACAAGCATTTTAAAAATGGAGCCGATATTTATAGAGTTAATTCTGATATTCTGTTTTCAGGTAATGAAAGCAGGCTTGCTGTTTGTTCCGACCCGATGGGTGAAACTTTGAAGAAAGATTATCCCCAGGTACTTGAGTACACACGTATTTATGCGTCTTCCGGTTCAAAGTTGGTTAAAAAAGGAACCGACTATATTACAGAGAACAATGTATGCCATGCAGACTCTACATTTTTTAAACTCTTCTCCTTACCGCTCCTGAGTGGAGACCCTGTTACATCCTTATCAGAACCCAATACAGTTGTTATTTCGGCATCTACTGCTAAAAAATATTTCAACACCACAGATGCCATTGGGAAATATATAGAAGCAGATAAAACCCCGTACAAGGTTACTGCAGTAATGAAAGATATTCCCCTGAATACCCATTTTCAGTTTGACATGATTTTCTCCATGAAAAATGTGAATTATCAGATGGGTAATTTCTTAAGTCACAATTTTCATACGTACGTACAGTTGAAATCAGGAGTAGACCCTGTTGAATTCGAGAAAAACTTTGTACAGGTTATCGACAAATACATCCTTCCTCAGGCCGGACAGTTCATGAATATTAAAAGCATGGACGAATTCAAACGTGCCGGCAATAACCTTAGTTATTCATTAATACCTTTAATAGATATTCATTTAAAATCAGACCGCTTTCCTGAATTAAGCACTAATGGGAGCATTCAGTTTGTATATATCTTCTCGGCGGTAGCGCTTTTTATATTGCTTATTGCCTGTATCAATTTTATGAACCTGAGTACGGCACGGTCTGCCAATAGGTCAAAAGAAGTAGGTATACGGAAAGTATTAGGTTCAAACAGGTCAAGCCTTATCAAACAGTTTTTGAGTGAGTCAGTAATCATGGTCATTATATCACTTGTTATTGCCATTATTCTTACCGTACTCATCCTCCCTTATTTTAATACTGTTGCAGCAAAACAACTAAGCAGCTCGAGTATCGGAAAAGGATATGTATTAGCCATTCTGTTAGCTTTACCCATCGTTGTTGGAGTGCTGGCTGGTATATATCCTGCATTTTTCCTGTCAAGATTTCAGCCATTAGCCGTTTTAAAAGGAAACCAAAACAGCCGCTTTAAAAAAAGCTGGTTAAGAAATGGCCTTGTTGTCTTTCAGTTCTCCATTTCAATCATACTCATTATCGGCACATTGGTAATATACCAGCAGCTCAATTATATTCAAACCAAAAAACTGGGTTTTACCAAGGAACAGGTTTTATTGGTAAGCGGCATTGGCGGATTAAATGAAAATGCAGGCGCCTTTAAAAATGAAATACTACAACTTCCGGGTGTTTCCAGTGCTACAATAACAAGTTTTTTACCCGTATCCTTTTCTTCAAGAAGCGATAATACATTCTCTACTGAAGCCGTGATGACTCCCAAAAACAGCCTGAATATGCAGACCTGGGATATAGATTACGACTATATCAACACCCTGGGCATGCAAATGGCGAAAGGAAGAAATTTCAATCGCGATTTCGGAACAGACTCTTCTGCAATGCTCATTAATGAAGCTACTGCAGCCATCCTTGGCTTTAAAGATCCGATAGGTAAAAAAATATATACAAGAAATAACCTCAACAGCGGCGACCTTACTCCAACAGCTTATACCATTGTGGGGGTGGTCAAAAATTTTCACTTTGAATCATTGCGCGAACAAATCGGTCCGGTTTGTATGAGACTTGGGCGCGGCGGATGGATTGGTTGTTTTAAAGTAAATACACAGGATATACCCGGGCTGATAAAACAAGTGGAACATAAATGGAAAACAATGGCTCCTTCTCTTGCTTTCAGTTATCGCTTTCTTGACGAGAGTTTCGATAATATGTATCGCAGTGAACAAAGAATGGGCAGTATCGCTTTTTCATTTTCCCTGCTGGCTATCCTGATTGCGTGTCTGGGCTTATTCGGACTGGCTACCTATATGGCTGAGCAGAGAATAAAAGAAATAGGTATTCGAAAAGTGTTGGGAGCCACCGTAACCAATATCACTACCATGTTATCGAAAGACTTTTTGATACTGATATTAATAGCGACCCTGATAGCTTTCCCTTTGTCGTGGTGGGCCATGAATAACTGGTTACAGGGGTTTGCTTACCGGATCGATATTGAGTGGTGGGTTTTTATAGTATCGGGTATACTTGCCATAGCCATTGCACTGATTACGGTAAGTGTACAAGCCATTAAGGCCTCACTTACCAATCCGGTAAAAAGTTTAAGAACAGAATAATTGTTTTTGATCATACTTCAAATCATATAAATGATACGTACCTTTTTTCTGATCGCCTGGAGAAACATATCCAAGAATAAGCTCTTTTCGCTTATCAATATTGCCGGTTTGGGTATTGGCATGGCCTGTACCATCATGATTTTATTGTGGGTACAATATGAAAGAAGCTGGAATAAAACACAGAAAAACTACGACCAGATTTACCAGGGATTTTCTACCAGAAATTTTAATGGCGAATTGTCTACCGGATCCGATCTGATGTTTCCCCTGCCCAAAGCAGCTAAGGAAAATTTCCCGGAAGTAGAAGGTGCTACACTGGTGTCATACGGAGAAAACACTTTGTTTACCACCGGCGATAAAAAAATTAAACGTCCCACCATTACGGTTACCAATGATTTTTTTGATGTATTTACTTATGATTTTATACATGGGGATGCATCTGCCATTAAAGAATCCAATGGTATTGTATTAACAGAAAGTACAGCCAAAGCACTTTTTAATAATACAGATGTGATTGGAAAAATGATCGAACTCAATCGTTACAGAACCGTAACAGTAAGGGCGGTAGTAAAAGATATGCCGGCTTCTTCTACCCTGCTCTTTGATGCCATCATTCCCTTTAATATGTCATCCGAAGGCGTTAAACAATCACTTACAGATTGGGTGAACTGTAATAACCGAACTTTTTACAAGGTTAAGCAGGGAACCAATATTGCTTCCCTTGAGCAAAAACTATTAACGTTAATTAAAAAAAGTTCTCCTGCTGAAAATCCAACTACAAGAGGCAGTCTACTGCTTCAGCCGATGAGTAAATGGAGACTGTATGAAGAATTCAGGAATGGTAAAAATACAGGTGGCCGTATTCAGTATGTAAATCTGTTTACCTGGATTGCCATTATCATACTTATTATTGCCTGTGTAAATTTCATGAACCTCTCTACTGCCCGTTCAGAAAAAAGGGCCCGTGAAGTAGGTATTCGCAAAACGCTGGGTTCGGAAAAAAAACAATTATTACTGCAATTCTTATGTGAATCATTACTGATGTCCATTCTTGCATTCATACTGGCCGGATGTCTCATTTATACGAGCTTACCCTTCTTTAATGGTATATTAAATCAGCAGATCGCCATTCCTTACCAGGAGCCTTTATTCTGGACAGGCATTATCTGTATCATTATACTCACGGGTATTATTGCTGGCAGTTATCCGGCATTTTATCTCTCGTCATTAAAACCTGTTAAGGTTTTAAAAGGGATCTTTCTACCCGGCAAACAGGCTCTCTTGCCAAGAAGAATTTTAGTAACTGCACAGTTTGCTGTTTCGATCATACTTATTTCAGCAACCCTTATCATCTATCAACAGATTAAACACGTACAAAACCGCGACCTGGGTTATGATACCAATAACCTCATTATGGTAACCGCTAATAATGATATGGGTAAGAATTATGAAGTGATAAGAAATTCATTATTGCAAAGCGGAATGATTGATGCCGTTAATACTACCAGCTTACCAGTTAGCGATATTTTTGGTTTCACTTCGGGTGTAAGATGGGCAGGTGCACCTGAAGACCCCAATCTGATCATTGGTTTCCTGGGTACCGGTGAAAATTTTGCTGATATTATGAAAGCCCGGATACTGGATGGACGCGATTTTAAACAAGGCGACAGTAACTGTGTCATTTTCAATAAAGAAGCCATCCGTGTTATGAAACTTAAAAACCCTGTAGGCACTACTATTTCATGGGCAGGCAGGGAAAGACGTATCACGGGTATAATTGATGATCTCATCATGACATCCCCTTATGCTTTACCCATCCCACTCATGCTGGCCTATGATCCCAACTGGATAGGCAGTTTAAATATCAGGATAAAAAAAGATGTTGAATTACAAAAAGCATTACAGCTTATTGAAAGCACCTATAAAAAATATAACGCAGAATACCCGTTTGAATACACATTTGCTGACAAGGCATTCAATGAAAAGTTTGCCAACGAAAAACTGATTGGTAGTCTTGCATTTATTTTTGCGAGTCTTGCCATTTTCATTTGTTGCCTGGGTCTGTTTGGTCTTGTTTCTTTCTCCATTGAAAGAAGAACAAAAGAAATTGGTATCAGAAAAATTTTAGGGGCATCCATACAAAGCCTGCTTACCCTTATGTCGAAGGAATTTTTGTTATTGGTACTTATTTCATTTTCCATAGCTATTCCAGTTGCCTGGTGGTTGATGAAGTCATGGCTCATGAATTTCAGTTACAGGATTACAATCAGCATAGGTATTTTCTTTATAGTAGGCTTGATCACTTTACTGATTTGCCTGATTACGGTTGGACTCAACGCTTTCAAAACAGCAACGGCCAATCCTGTAAAAAGTTTAAGAACAGAATAACTCATCTTTCATACGGTACCCTATGTTTAAAAATGCTTATCGTAATCTGATCAAACAAAAAAGAACACTGATGATTAATCTCAGTGGACTTTCTATTGGCATGACAGTTTCAATCCTGATCATGATTTGGGTTATCAATGAATTGAATTATGACAACTATCATAATAAGGCCTCCCAGATTTATCGCGTTACCAATCATATACAGGTATCTCCAGGTGAAGTCTGGGTGTGGGAATCCTCTCCATTGCTCTATACCAATATGATGAGCATACAGGTTCCGGAAATCAATCAGGTAACAAAGATGATGAGTGGCACCTGGCTTCCGCTCATTTTTGAACATAAGGGGAGTTTATTAAAAGAATCCAATATTGCTTATGTTGACAGCAACTGGTTTTCAATGTTCCAATACAAACTACAATCAGGTAGTCTGACCGATTTCGCACAAAACCCTTACGGACTGGTTTTAACAGATTCAAAAGCCAGAAAATACTTTGGCAATGATGACCCTATCGGAAAAGTATTGAAAATGGATAGCCTCTATTATACAGTGAATGCTGTTGTAGCTGATAATCCATCCAATTCCAGTTTCAGGTTTGATCTGCTCAGTAATCTTGCCGGGCTCATGAAAAATGAAGCACGCAGAAAAAATGATGAGAGCTGGGGTAACTTTAATTACTTATCGTTTATCCGCCTTAATGAAAACTCCAACATTAAACAGGTTGAAAACAAGATTACCGGCATCTTAAGAAAGAATAAAGAGGACTCCACTATTAAAAGCACACTGGTTGGTTTAAAAGCCATGCATTTTGAGACCGGTTTGCAGAATTACACATTTGAGCATACCAACAAGCAAATGGTAACTGTGTTCCTCGTTATTGCCATACTGATTTTATTAACTGCCTGCATCAACTATGTAAACCTCAGTACTGCAAGAGCCAGTATGCGGGCCAAAGAAATCAGCATCCGAAAAATCAATGGTGCCAGTAATAAAACGCTTTTCTTTCAACTCATGCTCGAATCGGCACTGGTAAGTCTGGCTGCCCTGTGCATCACCATATTACTTGTACAGTTATTTCTGCCCTATTTTAACCAGTTTACAGAAAACAACTTCAGCCTCTCTCTGTCTAGCTGGCCGGTATTGGCACTTATTCTGGGCACCCTTGCTATTGCTACTTTATTGAATGGTGTGTACCCTGCACTAATACTCACTTCTTTTAAACCTTTACAGGTACTAAGAGGCAGCAGTTTACCCACCATTAAAGACAGCCTGTTCAGGAAAGCATTGGTGGTAACACAATTTACCATTTCCGTTACACTTATAGCCTGTACCATCATTGCGTATTTACAGATGCAGCATATTCAGCAAACAGATAGCAGCTATCAAAAGGAGCAGATACTCAAAGTAACAGTACCCTGGTTTGCCATGAAAGGAAAGAGTAAAGAAGCCATTACTTCTTTTACGCAAACCATGCAACAATCATTGATGCAGGTACCGGGCATAAAAAGAATTTCACAGGCCAGCGGTTCCATCATCGATCATCAAAGTGCCTCTTCCGGTTCTTTTGACTGGGATGGACGGGATAAAGAATTTAATCCCACCATTGCGGTACTATCGGCCGATGCCATGTTCCCCAAACTGTTTAACCTCGAAATAAAAGAAGGGCGATGGCTGATGGACGGGAACAAAGCCGATGCACATGCTTGTATACTAAATGAGACCGCTGTTAAAGAACTGGGTATTCGTAAACCTTATATAGGACAGAGATTTAACTGGAACGGCGACACCGGCTCTATTGTTGGCGTAGTAAAAGATTTTCATTTCAGAAGCATGCACGAAAAGATTATTCCGCTGTTGATACACAGGCGGTCGAACTGGTTAAATACTATTTTTATGGAACTCTCTCCCGGCTCTATCGGAGATCAATTGTCGGCTATTGAAAGCAAATGGAAAGTATTATTCCCGAAATTTCCTTTTGACTACAGTTTCTTAGATCAGGATTTTGACAAACTATACAAAACCGATCAGAAAATAACAACACTCATGTTACTGTTTGCCATCATCACTATCCTGGTGGCAGCGTTGGGATTGTTTGGTCTGGCAGCATTTACAGCTGAAAGAAAAATCAAGGAAATAGGTATCAGAAAAGTGCTGGGCGCTTCTGTTAGTCATATTGTTCAGTTAATCTCCAAAGAATTTATTGTACTCGTGGGCGTAGGTATCATGATCGCCACGCCTATTGCCTGGTGGGTAATGTCGAAATGGCTGAATGAATATGCTTACAGAATCAATATCGAGGTATGGATATTCCTTCTGGCGGGTTTAACCGCTGCTGCCATTGCCCTATTTACCATCAGTATTCAGGCAATAAAAGCGGCGATGGAGAACCCGGTAAAGAATTTACGGTCAGAATAAATGGATTTGATCACAACATAATATCAACAATATGTTTAAGAACTATCTGAAAACCGCATTACGAAGCCTATTCAAAAACAGGTTTTATGCAGTGATCAATATTTTCAGTCTAACGGTGGGACTCAGCTGTTGCATTCTGATTACGTTGTATATCGCGCATGAAACCAGCTATGATCGTTTTCATACCAAGGGTAACCGTATTGCAAGGGTAATCATGGAATATAATTTTGGAGGAGGAAGTACAACAACAGGCAACTTCACCAGTACCAAAGTGCTTCCTGCTTTCAAAAGACAGTTTCCACAGATTGAAGAAGGTGTAAGGATGCACCAGTTGGAAAGGGTTATCGCCTATGAAGACAAACTCTTTACAGAGAAAAAAGTGATGTTTGCTGATTCTACTGTTTTCGATCTTTTCAATTTTCCACTGCTGCAGGGCAATCCGAAAACTGCATTATCAGGCAGTAAAAAAATAATTCTTACACAATCAACAGCAAGGAAATATTTTGGCAACACAGATCCTGTTGGGAAAATCTTGTTCATCAGTTCAACACGTACTCCTTTTGAAGTAACAGGTATTATGGCCGATATCCCTGTCAATTCTCAGATGCGGTTTGATATGCTTGCTTCTTTCTCTTCACTGGAAGCCAATCAGGAAAGAACTTACTGGAACGCTAATTACACCACTTATCTGATGATGCGCTCTCCTGATGACATTAAAACCGTTGAAGCAAAAATACCCGGGTTCATTAAAGAGGAGATGAAAGACCAGGGCAGTGTACATCTCACTTATTTTCTTGAACCTTTTTTCTCCATTCATCTTCAATCGCCTTATGACAGTTTTGAGCCCAACAACAATATTCTATATATCTATATTATCACAGGTGTGGCTTTACTGATATTGTTAATTGCCTGTTTTACCTATATCAACCTGAATACTGCAAGGTCTCTTGAACGCGCCAAAGAAGTGGGCATCCGTAAAACTGCAGGTGCCACTATTAAACAAATTTTTGTTCAGTTTATGGGCGAATCGGTGGTACTTACCATACTGGCAACCGTATTAACGGTTATTACAGTATGGTTACTCCTTCCATTATTTAACCAGCTTACAGACAAAGAAATTCCGATAAGTCTGTTTTATTCAAAAACAATCATTCTTTCTTTGCTTGGCGCTGTACTGATCATCATACTACTTTCCGGAAGTTATCCTGCACTTATAGTTTCACGTTTTCAGCCCATCAAAGTATTAAAAGGTTCTTTTGCCAGAACAAGTTCAGGAAATACACTGAGACGATCTCTGACTGTATTCCAGTTTGGCATTTCTCTCTTTCTGCTGGTATCTACTTTTATCATACAGAAACAGTTACATTTTATTCGCAATAAAAAAATGGGGTTCAATCGGGAGCAGGTTATTATACTGCCTTCTGATAGTAAAATAATGTCTACTATCGGGGTATTCAGAGCCGAACTCAAGAAAATACCCGGTATTACTTATGTTGGCAGGGCTCAGCACTCCCCTCATAATATCATTGGTGGATATAACATGCGAAGTGCCCAGATGCCTTCCAATGCGCAACTCAATGTAAAAGCAGACCCCGTTGATGAAGAATTTATTCCGGCTGCAGGTCTTGAAGTATTGTATGGATCTAATTTCTCTGAAAAAGACATCGCTAATGTACAGGACTACACTTTCGATATGGACCCAGCACTTAAAAACTTCCCTTTTATCATCAATGAAACGGCGGCCAGGCAGCTTGGCTGGGAGCCCTCAAAAGCAGTAGGACAGAAAATGTTTCTGGATGATACCAGACCAGGTTATGTAAAAGCTGTAATAAAAGATTTTCATTTTGCCTCCATACATAACCCGATTGGTCCACTGGTACTTTTCCCTACGCAATGGAGTAGTATCCTTCTTGTAAAAACAACCAAAGGAAACATCAGCACCATACTCGCAGGTCTTGAAAACAAATGGAAAGAACTGGCCCCTCACCGCCCCTTTCAATTTAAATTTCTGGATGATGAATTCAACAGCATGTACACATCAGAAATTCGTTTGGGAAAAGTGTTCAACATATTCACCGGCATTTCCATTTTACTCGCCTGCATTGGTTTACTCGGGCTTTGTTCTTATGCTGCCCAACAACGCATTAAAGAGATTGGGATAAGAAAAATAATGGGTGCAGGTGTAACAGATATCATACGACTTATGTCGGCCGATTTTATCAAACTATCGCTGATATCTATGGCAATTGCATTCCCGCTTGCCTTCCTGAGCATCAACAAATGGCTACAATCATTTGCTTACCGCATAGATATCAACTGGTGGTTGTTTGGTTTGGCTGCAGTGATTGGTCTGGCATTGGTTTTATTTACCACCGGTCTGCTCGCAGCAAGGGCCGCATCGATCAACCCTGTTAAAAATTTAAGAACAGAATAATACGAGTGCTATTTATTTAAACATCAATCATGATACAACTTAAGAATATATTCAAATGGATAAATACAGGCAGTAACCGCGTGTTTATTTTAAAAGATATCAACCTCGAAATCGGAGAAGGAGATTTTGTTTCCATCATGGGGCCATCGGGTTCGGGCAAGTCTACCCTGCTCAACATTATAGGTATGCTTGACGAAGCCTCAGAAGGTCAATACTTATTTAATGATACAGATGTGTTTTCATTGAAAGAAAAACAACGTTCACAACTGTATAAAGAAAACATTGGTTTTGTTTTTCAGGCCTATCATCTCATTGATGAATTAACCGTTTATGAGAATATTGAAACGCCGCTTTTGTATCATAACATCAAACAATCGGAAAGACAGGCCATGGTAGCCGATATACTCGACCGTTTTAATATTGTAGGAAAAAAAGATCTCTTCCCTTCGCAGTTATCTGGCGGACAACAACAACTTGTAGGTATTGCAAGGGCTATTGTAACAAAGCCTAAACTATTACTGGCCGATGAGCCTACCGGTAATCTTAATTCTTCGCAGGGTGAAGAAATCATGGAACTGTTTCGCAAACTGAATGAAGAAAACGGCACAACCATTATTCAGGTAACCCATTCAGAAAAAAATGCCGCCTACGGAAAAAGAATTATTGAACTGCTGGATGGCAGGGTCGAAAACAAATAAAATTCAGCCAAAGAATATTATGAAACATATCATTCTCATTATATCTGTATTTATCTTTCAGCAAGTTATTGCACAAAATCAGGCAGGGCAACTCAGTCTGCGTACTTGTATTGAAACAGCTATTGCCTATAATTTACAGGTGAGACAAACAGCTTACCAACTGGCAACGGATAAAACAAGTTTACAACAGGCCAAAGCCGGTCGCCTGCCCTCACTGAATGGCAATATTGCACATGGCATCAATCAGGGAAGAAGTATTGACCCTTTTACCAACAGTTATGTAAACAGTGAAATAACACAGGCCAACTATGGCATTAATAGCAGTATTACACTTTGGAACGGCTCGGCCATTACTCACTCCATAAAACAGAATCAACTGAATGTGCAGGCAAGTGAAATGAGCTGGCAGCAGGAGAAAGACAATGTAACCATCAATGTAACACTGTCTTACCTCCAGGTATTGAATAATAAGGAACAGTTGGGTATCGCTGAAAAGCAGGTAGCTGTTACCAAAGGGCAGGTTGACAGGCTCATCATACTCAACAACAGCGGCGCCATTGCTCCTGCAACTTTGTATGATATGCAGGGACAATTAGGTGGCGATCAGCTTTCTCTGTTAACCATCAGAAACAGTCTTGAAACTGCTAAGATAACATTGGCGCAGTTAATGAACCAGCCTTATGCACCAGACATGGAACTGGAGCCATTAGAAACAAAAGGAGCCCCTGTTTTGTATGACGCAGGTGCCGATCAGGTTTTTAAAACTGCCACACAACAACTCGCTATGATTAAAGCTGCAGAACTCAGGCAGCAAGGTGCACAAAAGGCTGTTTTAACAGCACGCGCCCTGCTCTTACCCACTCTGAGCTTAAATGGTGGATTAGGCACGAACTATTCCAGTGTAGCCAGCAGACAATTATTATTAGGCACCAGCGATGTGGCCACACCCCAGTATGTAACTGTAAACAACAATAAAATATCTGTGTTTGCGCCACAAAGTAATTTCAGTTCACAGAAAATCAGCTATGGTGATCAATGGAAAAACAATTTCAACTCTTCTATCAGTATCAATCTCCAGATTCCAATACTGAACAGGATGCAGGCTAAAACCAGAATCAGACAGGCGGAGATTACAGTACAAAGAGCCACCTATGAATCGGAAAGCATCAAAACACAGGTACATCGTGCTGTAGATCAGGCTTATATTAACATGAATACTTCCTTTGAAAGGTACAAGACTTTAGAAAAACAGGTGGAAGACTTTGCGGCTTCTTTTAAAGCTGCAGAAGTACGTTTTAATTCGGGTGTAAATACAGTAGTGGAATATATGCTGGCCAAAAATAACCTGGACAGGGCCAATGCCAATTTTGTAGCCGCTAAATATGATTATATACTGCGTATAAAATTGCTGGATTTTTATCAGGGCAAAGCATTATGGTAAAAGATTGATTTCTTGAATTTTGATTTTTGACTTTAGCCTTAGCTTTTACTTTATGCATTCTCCTTTTTTAGAAGAATGATCTGTCCCATATGATAGCCATCGTGTTGCAAACAACCGATTATTAATTGGTAATAGGTTTGTCCTTTCATGGGAGAGGCTTTGTCTAAATCAGCGGAAGGAAATGACCGGATGGCTTTTACCAGTTGTTTTTGTACTTCTTCAAAATGAAGCAGGGTTTCCTTCCATGCTTGTTGATCTGCGGTTTCAGGTTGATAAAAATCGGGCATGGGTGGATTACCCAGCACTCCCTGCATTCTTATCATGACTGTTTTACGCCAATAGATGATATGATTTACCAGTTGCCAAATCGAATTAAATGTCTCTCCCTTTTTCTTAGTCGCAAGGGGTACTCCAACGCCTTTTATAGCCTGTTTAAAGTTGAGACCAATCCAGCATTCGCCATCATAAAAGGCTTCGAAGAGTGCTGCTATTTTTTCTGATTCGTTCATCTGATTTTAAACCCACCTCCATAGGAGTCCTTTGGACCCGGCCTCTCTGCTTCGCAAAGAGGGAGATAAGTTGTATAAATTTATGCTCTTTTTCTTTACATACCCCATCTTACACACAGCCCCCTGTTCCTTGTTTCTTATTCTCCAAGGGAGTCCTTCAGACCTTGTCTCTTATTTCTTATTCCTTATTTCACTTTCCTCCATTCCCCTTCAAATCTGACAAACAATTCGCATCCAATGTTGGCACAGAATTATTAAACATATTCATTAAGCCTGTTGTTTCAATGCTATAATACATGAGGCAGTTAGTATTATTACAGTGGGCCCTGTTATCCGCATCTTCATGCGGGGTGACCATGGCTGAACCGTTGTTGGTGAGTCCGAGTAAGTGACCAATTTCATGTAACAGTACACCTGTCTCCACTTTTACCCTGCTGGCCTGGTTAATACCACCACTATTGGCCTGTATTGTTTTTTCAAATAAACAGATGGCCGTATTACGATAGGCCACACCTACTACTCCATTGGTTGAATAATCCGCATCGGCAAAAAGAATATACAGACTGATCTGGCTACCATCTGTATAAATTGTTCTGTACTGGTCGGTAAAACTGGTAATATCTGTAATACTCACTGTAGGCTTGCCCAATGAAGCCACTTGTCTGGAAATAAAGGTTATTCCAGCAGGCTTATTGAGTCGTTCCGTTAAAAAATTAGCAAGATTGGTAAGGGTTTGCGACTGAGGCTGCATACCCGGTGCATACTGCAGTTCAATACGCAGTGATTTATAAGTATCGGCAGCCAATAAACCATTAGCAGAACTACCTGCAGATTGTTTATCAACATTAGAAGTAGGTCCACTGATGATACTGCTGGTGGTTTCCTTTTTACAGCCTGCTATAACCAGTGTAAGCAGGCAGAAAACGAATAGTTTTTTCATAAAACGCATTTAGAAAAGGGTAACTACATGATATATGAAAAAATTATGCCAAAAAAAGATGTAAGATGTCTGATCTTAAATGTCGGATCTGAAGTGTCTGTTTTTAGGAAGTGCTAGATCTTTCCAAAAGTTTTATATCCATCGTGTTCTATTCATACAGGGCTGGACAGGCTTGACCATTTACTATTACTTTTGTAGTAAAACATATAATTTATGATGACCACCCCATACACCAAACAGGTTGAAGTACGCTGGAGCGATCTGGATCCTAATTTTCATCTTCGACATTCTGTGTATTACGACTGGGGTGCTTTTGTGCGGATGTCGTTTATGACGGAAAGAGGTATTACCCCTTCTCTGTTGATGCAGTTACATACAGGCCCTATTCTGTTCAGGGAAGAATGTATTTTCAAAAGAGAAATCAGTTTTAATGACAAAGTTGAACTGAACCTTACCCTCACCAAAGCCACACATGACATGGGTCGCTGGAGTATGAAACATGAAATCTGGAAAAATGGCGACACACTGAGTGCCATCCTTCACATTGATGGTGCCTGGCTCGATACAAAAATCCGTAAACTCACCGTTCCACCTGATTCTTTCAGGGAAGTATTTGAATCGGTACCTAAATCAGCAGATTTTAGTTGGATTGAAAAATAAGCTAAGCTCAATAGAAACTCTTTTTACAGAAAAAATAAAAGAATAAAAGCCATTCACATAACTCACCCACTTCTACATTCGACATTCCTCTGTTCCTCTGTTCCTCTGTTTCTCTGTTCCCTACGGCTTCCCTCCCAGTGCCGCATCAATTGATTTTTTTAACCAGGGTACTGTTTCCATACCATAACCCGATGTGTGGAATGCTACTTTTCCTTCTTTATCCAGTACCACATGTGTAGGATAGGATGTAATACCATATTGTGATGCGATGTATCGGCCTCCATCAACGATGCCATAATTGAAAGGCATTTCTTTTAAAAAATTCTTCAGTTCATAGGCTTCATCCAATGCCACAGCCAAAAAAATTACATCCTCTCTGCCTTTATAGGTTTCAGTCATTTTATTCAGGTGTGGAATTTCCATGCGACATGGCGGACAATTGATAAACCAGAAATTCAATACCACTACTTTACCTGCGAGATCCTTAAGGTTGTATTTTTTCTTGTCGAGTGTTACGAGTTTTGCATTGCTGATATTAGTTCCCGTTCTGAAATATGCACTCTCCCTTGGCTTGGGCATTCGTTCATCACGGGCTTTCATTTCTGCCTCATTTAATCTCACCAATAGAAATTCGGGCGGATCGGCATTTATATTGAGTGCTTTGATATTATATTCACCTGTTTGCAATAATTTTTGCCAGATGACATAGGGATAAATGGTACCGGATGAATCTTTTACAATCGTTTTCTCATTCAGCGAGATTTTAGTACCGGGCGTTTGTGCATTCGTACACAAGGTGAATAGTACGGCAAGGAAAAAGCATAACTGTTTCATAGCAGGATTTGTTTCCTCAAATTACAAAGATTTTTAACATAAAAAAAGTCCGTTCCGCATCAGCGGAAGGACTTTATGAAATGAATTGGTATCAGGGTATTAATACTCCCAATGGAAAGATGCACGCGCAGTTCTTACATTTCTGCGGAGTTTCCAGAGGTCAATGGCTCCAAATGGAGTGCTCACAATTTGTTTTTTTGTGTTGATTACATCAACAGCAACAGTTTCTTTTACCTCTCTAACCAGTTCTTTCAGTTCTTCTGCTTCTATCTGGACAATAGAAGGCATTACATTACTCTTCATAATATTTCATTTTATTCTTTACAATATCGTTTCAGTGAGCAGTATCAGGGGGAAATAAAGTCAATCGTTGGTGCAGAATGCAAAGCGAACCCGCGAGATGTTATTACCTGCTCATTTTCAGGGTGCAAAAGTAGTACATAACAGATTCATAAAAAAATAAAACTGTAAAATAGTTGTTAATTCGGCGCTTAGTTCGTTTGAGTGGCGAGATCTGGTGTTGACTGGTCGCACAAGGGAACCGCACCCCTGTTTTTACGCACAATACGCGAGTAGAGACTGATCTCTTTATCGAACAGAAATCGGAAAAAGAGTTTTGTCCAGGATGTATGATAAGACAATGAATTATAAAACGCTGGTGCCGTATTTCGTATTTGAGGTAAGCGATTCCATGGAATAGAAGGAAAATCGTGGTGCTCATTATGATAGCCCACATTGAATGCCACATGATTCAATACACCATAATAACTATAGGTTTCCTGTTCGCCATGGGTTAGATAATGTTCCTGTATCCAGCGTGCCCCTAACGGATGCAACCCTACGGAAAAGAAAAAACTGAGCACCATAAACACCAGTGCCTTCGGACCGATAAATAAAGTAACCCCTGTTACAAAAGCAATTTGTACCAGCCAGTTCAACGCAATCCATTTATCAAAGGGTTTGATTTCTTTTAACCTCGAAATACGGAACAACTGAAAAAATGGATAAAACAAGAGCCAGATAACTTTACCAATAAAATAGTTATCAATCAGTTTGGCTTCCCAATGGTTGGGCAAGTCGCCATCCAGTTCATGCACGCCCTGAAAAGAATGGTGTTTGATATGGTATCTTTCAAATGAAACTGAACTGGGGAATATCAGTGGCATATTGGCAAATATGCCGGCCAGTCTGTTGGCTACCGGCGACTTAAAAATGAGTCGGTGCGAGCACTCGTGAATCATCACAAATAAAGCATGATCGGCAAATGCACCCAATAAATATGCAGCACCCAAAACAATCCACCATGATTGTCCCTCCACTGCCCACCCCATCAGGGTTTGAAACAGTACCAATGCCAGGATGGCAATAATGGTTAAGGGATTTTTTCCGATCAGGTTCCTGATTTGCGGATGTGCTTTTAGAATGGTTTTGGTACGGTTACGATGTGGCTCCGATTCCTGAGAGTAGACAAAACTTTTTTTCTGCTGCATATTTGTTCAATATATAGCTATTTCCAGAAAAACAATGATTTTGTTTCACATATACAAACAACTACACTAAAATGATGCAAATACTGAAATTTGAGGGGGTTTCAAAAGACGGTATTACCTTTATCAAAAAAAGAGCTTGAAACAACTGCTATTATCCTTATTGGTATTTCTGACAGCCTGCGGTGAGCAAACAAATAGCTACCCTGCTGCTGAAAATGCATTAGATGCAGGACGGGAATTTATTGACGCCTGTTTAAAAGGCGATTTTACCAAAGCAAAATGGTATATGATAGATGACAGTACCAACCTTGCACATTTGCAGAGAGCTGAAAACAAGTTCAGGACTTATGATAAGGAAGGGCGTCAGCAGTTGAGAACGGCATCTATTAATATCAGTGAAGTAAGTGATATTGATACCGCAACCTCTATCATTTATTACAGTAATTCATTCGATCAGCAACCTTTAAAAGTAAAAGTGGTTAAGCTGAATGAAAAATGGCTGGTTGATTTCAAATACACTTTTAACCCAAATCTCTGATTATTTTATCCCCTATTGGATCAAATTATAAAGCAACAAATTATGCAATCAACTGTTCTTCATCCCTGGCATGGTGTTCATTTTGGTGAACACGCACCCCGCATTGTAAATGCCATTATTGAAATACCACAAGGTTCAAGGTGTAAATATGAGATTGATAAGACCACAGGTTTACTAAAACTTGACAGGGTAATCTTTTCTTCTTTTTATTATCCCATCAATTACGGATTTATTCCTCAATCGTATGGGGGTGATAAGGATCCGCTCGATATACTGGTCATCACTTCCCTGCCTGTTCAGGCACTCACACTAATGGAGGCCAAAGTAATTGGTGTAATGCAGATGATTGATGGAGGCGACCCCGATGATAAAATAATCGCCGTTGCAGCAACCGATCCCGGCGTAAATCATTATAACAACATTGAAGAATTACCCAAGCATTTTTTTGATGAACTCCGCCATTTCTTTGAGGAGTATAAAAAACTGGAGAATAAATCAGTAGTGGTAGAAGATTTTGGTGATAAGGCCAAAGCATTATCTATTGTTCAGGAAGCGATTGAATTCTACAAAGAAAATTTCGGCGACAAATAAATACTATGAATACTACCACTATTATTTTATTGATCATCATTGGCTTGGCTGCCGGATTTTTAAGCGGACTTGTGGGCATTGGTGGCGGTATCATTATTGTGCCGGCCCTGGTATTATTACTTGGCTTTACCCAAAAACAGGCGCAGGGAACATCGCTGGGTATTATGTTATTACCGATTGGTATTCTTGCTGTGATTCAATATTACAAACAGGGTTATATCAATGTAAACTATGTTTTAATTGTTGCACTGGCTTTTGTGGCAGGGGGCTTTCTTGGAAGCAAACTCTCGCTTTCGCTGAGTGATGAAAGAATGAAAAAAGTGTTTGCCGTGATCCTGTTTATTATTTCCGTTAAAATGCTTTTTTTCGACCGCCCGGCCGATAAAAAAGAGCGGGCTGACAGCACTATCAGTCAAGCATCACCAAAAAACCATGAAAAAGGCTGATGCCGATTCGACCCATCACCCTATCTTTGCCAAAATTCAAAAAAATGGAAGCGAAAAAATCCACTGCCAAATACTGGGCCCTTTTCTTTTTCTGGTTTGCCACAATGATCGTTTTATTGTTTGTATACCGTGAGTTTTTCTGGCTGGCATTGCCCGGCACAGTTACCTATTTTGCCAAAGGCATGGATATTATGTAAGATTTATTGATCAACTGACTTATATAAAAAAGGCAACCTTTCGGGTTGCTTTTTTATTATGCATATCTTTTAATGATTCTTAACTGATGTGTTCTTTTTCCGCTTTGTGCGTGTACAATGCCCATATTGTCGATCGGATCGATTCGTACCTGTCCGGATGCATGTATGATACTGTCTGCCGATAACATCATTCCTACATGTGTTATCCTGCCTTCAGCATTGTCGAAGAATGCCAGATCGCCACAATGTGCTTCCTGCAAAAAACCTATCGTTTCACCAATAGCCGCCTGCTGGTAAGCATCGCGTGGCAGTCTGATACCAAAATGCCTGAATACCTGTTGCACAAAACCGCTGCAGTCGATACCAAATATCGAACGGCCACCCCATAAATAAGCAGTATTAAGAAATTGCCTGGCTACTACATTTAGTTGATCTTCCGCAAAGCTTGCTTTATCTGTTTCCCAGCATGCTGAATCATATGTAAAGTGAAAACCCTCCACCGATAAAGTATTAGCTGAGAAAAGGTTTAGGGGTGTTCCAGCACCAATCATCATACTGTTACCATTGATTTCCAGCTTCGATGACCATCCTTTACTCAGCCTGTTTGAAGAGGCAACCGGCGTTTCTTCCATAAATATAAGTTGCGATTGCTGGCACCATCCTTCATACTCATCGTATAAAGTATGTACCCGTACAAAATCGCCCGCTGTTTCCAATACTGTTGCCAATTCTCCAAATAATAATTGACTCACCATTTCTGAGCGATGTGCCGCTTCTTTACGCATGGGGCAAACAGCCACCAAAGGCATCACAAATGACATAGCTTTGATTTGTGTTCAAGATATGGAATTTAAAAGGTTGGGCATCTAATAAGAAATAGCTATTTTAAAGCGTGCTTTCAGAGAAATATTCACATATCAGCGATAACGAATTACTGGAACGTTTTTATGCCGACGGCAAGAATGAATGGCTGGGTATTATATTAGAACGCTATACTTTTCTGTTGCTGGGTGTTTGTATGAAATACCTCAAAAATGAAGAAGAATCGAAGGATGCTGTACAACAGATTTTTTTAAAAGCCATTACAGAACTCGGTAAATACAAGGTAGATTACCTGAAAAGCTGGCTTTATATGGTTGCTAAAAACCACTGCCTGATGAAGCTGCGCGACAAACATATAATTGTACCAGCCGATGAACAGAAAGGCCTCACATCGCAGGAATCGGACAAAGAATCGCTGATAGAAAAAGAAGTGGCACTCACTTATCTGGAAAAGGCACTCGAGGAATTGAACACGGAGCAGAAAACATGTGTAACTTTATTCTACCTGCAAAAAAGAAGCTACCAGGAAATTACCGAAGAAACCGGGTTTACCTTATTACAGGTAAAGAGTCATATTCAGAACGGGAAAAGAAACCTCAAAATTTTGGTTGAAAAGAAAATGAAACAAGCCTGATGACCGATTTGCAAGACATATTACATGAGGAGGATGGCGTAAAAAATGACGACCTGCTTCGCTATCTCGAAGGCAATGCTTCGCAAGAAGAACGTTTTGCCATCGAGAAACAAATGGCAGATTCAGATTTTATCAATGATGCTGTAGAAGGGTTACAGGGTTTCCAGGATAAACAAAAACTGCAACAATATGCGGCACAGTTAAACCTGCAGTTACGCAAACAAACTTCCAAAGACCGCAAACGAAAACTCAGGAGAAAATTAAACAGCCAGCAATGGACCCTCATTACCATTGTTACCATCCTATTACTTTGTATACTCGCTTATTGGGTTATACGTCTCTATCAGTATAAATAACCAATTACTTACCTGCACAAACGCTGAATTATTTCACTGTGTTGAGGGAACTGTTGAGCAAGTGTGTTACTGTCTGCCAGTTCAAAATCTGCAAAATCGAATGCGGGTGCAACTGTACACCCCACAAAGGAAAAACTACCACCGGAAGCTGTTTCAGAAGCAAACCAATAGCCTGCCGGTACTACATACTGATACACGGTACCCGGCTTGTTTCCCAGGTAAATAGTTGTTAGCTGTCCGCTGGGTGAAATCATATGTACACATAAAGTATCCCCTGCGTAAAAATGCCAGCATTCATCGCTTTTAATACGATGAAAGGCAGAGAAATTACCCTGCACCAGTAAAAAATAAATCGCTGATGAATGAAACCTTTGTCCCGTAAAACGTTCGGGTAAAGCCTGTTTTGAAATAAATTCAGTTGACCGATAGGTTTCTTTATAGTACCCTCCTTCCGGATGAGGTATCAAACCAAACTGTTCAATCAATTGCTGTACGGTAACTTGCATGTACAAAGATCAACTAATAAGGATCAATTTTTGTGGCAATGAGAAATACTCATTTTTAATTTTTTCCAGGTTCTCTTTTTTATTAAAGAGTTCATAATACTCATCGATATTGATATGGGTATTTTCCTTGTTTACATATACAGGTCCGGAGACTGAACTGTTGGATTCATTTTCAAACAAAGCTGTTCTCACAACGCCGTTAACTGTGGCCTCTTCATTTAACTTGCATTTATTTTTGCAGATTACATTGCCGTCAATTAATCCCCCTATCACTATTTCATGACAAAGTATATCGCCACTCACCGTAGCTTTTCGGTCTATAATTACTTTGTTATTGCAGAAAATAATACCCTTGAAATCGCCTTCAATACGTATGGGTGAAACGGTACGGATAATGCCAAAATAAAAGCCTCCTGACACTACCTGTACGGCTGGGAGCATAGGCTCTGACTTGCTTTTTTTAAGGAAAAACATAGGAGCGGATATGGTTTTATGAATAATTGGACGTTTAAGATAGCCAAAATATGTGGTTTATCCGCCATTCTACGCCTCTCTGTAAATGTTTACAAATAAATAATAATTTGTATCTTGACCCTCAAACAGATAGCAGGCCTTAGTTTTGTATCCTTGTTATCCGTCAATTAAAAAATAAACCATGAATAAGTTCAGGGAACAATTACTGCACGACCCCAATGCCGGTTTCGGTACCCAGTCTTTTCCGGAAGACAAACAATTACTCATTACACGGTCAACCAATGTTTCAGGTGTACTGGATTCTGAGAATGATATCATTCTTGATGGAAATTTTAATGGTGTGCTGTACAGCAAAAAAACTGTTCACATTACTCCTACCGGTGTTATGACAGGTGTGATCATTTGTAATGACATTAAAGTGGAAGGTGAATTTGAGGGTTCTGTCTATGGTTTAAGGGTTAACCTCTGTAAAGATTCTGTTTTAAAAGGAAACATTCATTGTACCATCATTAATACAGAGATGAACCAGTATGTAGATGCCAATATCAAACTGATCAGTCTGGAGACCACTGCTTTTGAAACCAGTTCTATGGACCTGTTCTCACACCTGAAAGAAGTGTTTGGCAAGAATAACAAAGACAATAATTACCTGAATATTTTCAATGAAAAAATGAATCAGGTAAAACCATCTAATAAATTCTACCACCAGACCATTTATGTGGCTCCGAATCCTCCACCTAATAACCCGTCAGCTGACGGTAATGTCACAGACCTTGATACGGATGAATTTTAGTCAATAACCGAATTGTAATAAAAAAGGGACTTTATAAGAAGTCCTTTTTTTATTACATGCATACCGCATCGGTAACAGAAGATACTTTGGATTAAAGCAATCGGTAACCCATTCAGACTTTTATTTTCAGGATGTATACAAATCTAGCCGGGATAACACTAATGGCTTTGTGGGTAATTCTCTTTTAGGATTTAACTTCTGCATTATCGAAATCGAAAGAAATCTACCGTTGAAAAATGGTAACTTTGCCAACTTACCGGGGTCGTACTGGTTTTGACAGCATATGGTACGGTTGGTGTAAGCATGCAGTGCGTTGGATAATTAGCACTTTAATCTGAATATTCAAACTTCAAATGGCAATACACAGTATGCCATGGCTGCCTAATCAGTGATTAGATAGTCATTTGGGCCGCTGCACAGGTTGATCTGTTACCAGGTGCCGCCGCCGACTCAAAATAAACACAGGTTGCTGCAACAGAAGGCTGTGACTGTTGCTTAAGACCATACAGCTAAGTGTATTGTTGGTTTGTTCATGTCCGGCAGTACACCGACAATTAATCATGAAATAAGCATGTAGAAAGCTAATGGTAGCGATGTTTGGACAGGGGTTCGACTCCCCTCGACTCCACGAAAAACCCCTACAGAATTGTGGGGGTTTTAATTATTTAAAGTGTTGCTTCTAAGATGCTTATTTAAACAATCTCCAGAAATCCAGTCCCAGCGCATAAGCCATCAATCCCAATAAAAGAATCATTCCGGCCATCTGTGCATATTCCATGAATTTGTCGCCGGGTTTGCGTCCGGTGATCATTTCGATTAAAGTGAATAAAGCATGCCCCCCATCCAATGCCGGTATAGGTAATATATTCATGAAAGCAAGCACTATGGAGAAAATACCTGTCAGTGTCCAGAAACGCTGCCAGTCCCACTCACCGGGGAATGTGTTACCAATACTGATTACACTACCCAATGAATCATTTACATCCTGTTTACCTGTAAACAATTGTTTGAGTCCGGTAACATAACGATCCAGCGTTTCCCAGCATCTGCTAAAACCTTCCGGGATGGCCTGCGCCAGCGTGTATTTTTTCTCAACGGTACCAAATATTGTCAGTGGCGATACGGCAAAAAATCCAACCTTGCCCTTTTCATTCACCAGTACTTTTACTTTGGCTGTATCCGTTCCACGTAATACAGTAAGAGTTATAATGGAGTCAGTATAATTTTTCACCAATTGCTGGTATTCATGGTAATATGTAATCGGGGTTTCATTGAGTGCAATCAGGGTATCGCCTTTCAATAATTTACCATTGGTGAATACAGCATCTTTTACTGAAACACTGTCAACGATAGCAGGATAGCGCGGGATAGCCATGCCCCCGGTTTTTCGGTTCTTTACCAATTGTTTGGTAAACCCTTCCGGTACACTTAATGCCCTCACAGTGCCATTACGCTCCACCAGTATGGTTTGTGCATCATTTAACACCATTTCTGATTCGAGTGTAGCAAAGTTTTCCAATGGCTTGCCATTGATACCCACAATTTTATCGCCATCCTGTACACCGATTGACCTCGACAGCGAATCAGCATGCACACCATACTTCAGGTTTTTTACCGGCAGGTATTCATCTCCCCACATCCAGGTAATACCAATAAAAATTACAATGGCCAGCAGTACGTTTACTACTACACCACCAATCATGATGATCAATCTTTGCCAGGCTGGCTTAGCCCTGAATTCCCATGGCTGCGGGGGCAGTTTCATCTGCTCCTTGTCCATGCTTTCATCAATCATACCAGCGATTTTTACATAACCGCCAAAAGGCACCCAGCCAAGTCCATATTCTGTTTCACCTTTCTTTTTCTTCCATAGACTGAACCATGGATTAAAGAAAAGATAGAATTTCTCTACTCGACATTTAAACCAGCGGGCTGGTAAAAAATGTCCGAGTTCATGTAAGATGACTAAAATGGAAAAAGATAAAATGAATTGTCCGGCCTTAACTGCCACACTACCCCAGTCAATTGCTAATAATGTCATACAGATTTACTGATTGTTTAGATAATGATACCTCATTTTCGTGCAGTATATTGGTGTGAAAATAGGTAAAGATTACATGTGAATCAAAGAAGCGGCGAAGTTACGGGCCTCTCCATCGCTTTCAAAATACTCTTCGAGTGTTGGTTTTTCGATAAAAGTTGTTTTCTGCATGGTTTGCTCTACCACTTCGGTCATATCGAGAAAGCCAATCCTGTTACGAAGAAAAGCAAAAACGGCTATTTCATTGGCAGCATTGAGTATACAGGGCATATTTCCACCCTTGTATAAAGCTTCTGTTGCCAGTGCCAGATTCCTGAAGGTTTTGGTATCGGGTTCCTCAAAAGTGAGGGTATTAGGCTTTCTGAAATCGTAACGGGGGAATGCATTAGGTATCCTCTGTGGAAAAGCCATCGCATACTGAATGGGTAGTTTCATGTCGGGAAGGCCCATTTGCGCTTTGATACTACCATCTTCAAACTGCACCATACTGTGAATAATACTTTGGGCATGAACCATCACTTCTATCTGATCGGGATGGAGGTTGAAGAGCCATTTGGCTTCTATCATTTCCAGACCCTTATTCATTAAAGTTGCAGAATCTATACTGATTTTAGCCCCCATGCTCCAGTTGGGGTGCTGTAAAGCATGATCTCTTTTTACATTTACAAGGAAATTGGGCTTTTTCCCTAAAAAAGGCCCTCCACTAGCCGTAAGGATGATTTTTTCTATTTTATTTCTTCCCTCTCCCACCAGACATTGAAAAATTGCGGAATGCTCACTATCGACCGGAATGATGGGCACTTTTTTTTCCATAGCCGTCCTCACCACAATATCTCCTGCTACTACCAATGTTTCTTTATTGGCCAACCCAATGGCTTTACCGTTGGAAATAGCCATTAATGTGGGTTTGAGACCTGCATAACCTACAATAGCTGCCAGCATCATATCATAGCAATCCATGGCGGCGGCTTCTATCAGCGCTTTTTCGCCGGCAAATACTTTTATATCAGTTTTACTGAGTGCTTCCTTTACCGTGTTGTATTTCCTCTCATCGCCAATTACAACTACATTCGGATTGAATGCCAATGCCTGTTTAATCAACAGTTCATCATTGGTTTGAGCGGTGAGTATCTCTGCTGTGAACAGGTCGGGGTTGGCCGCTATTACATCCAGTGCCTGTGTTCCGATTGATCCTGTTGAGCCAAATATGGCAATCCTTTTCTGATTCATAATATCGTTCCCGGTAGATGCGGGCATAGTTACACAATTTATGTCAAAAAAAGGAGTATGAACACTAGCCCTTCTTTCTTTTAACGGTTTAGATGATGATTCGTTTATAGCCTGTAGTATGCCTACTACAGCAAGACAGAATTGGCAAAACAGGTTTTACTCAAATATAAAATAGTAATAACTTCCAAGTATAATCATTGTCCGGACACTTTATGTACAAAACTTTTTTACCCGATTCACGCAATCTCTTTATCTGGCTGAACATGTTTGTGATGCTCGCTGGTTTGTTTTTTTTAGGATGGCGGCCAGTAATCATTGTCTTTGCCTATGTATTTGAAACCATCATTATTGGCATTATACACCTGTTCAAATTATGGATGGTTTACCGCTATGGTAATACCCAAAAAAATATAACTGTTTCAACAAACTCCAGGCAATTAAAAGGATGGGGAACGATACCCTTTTTTCTGGTACATTATTTCTTTTTCATTTTTATTCAATCCATTTTTATTTTTTCTACGGTCGGGAAGAATCTTCCGGGATTACCTTCAGACGGATTTAATATATGGGCTAACTACCTTTTTTTATTATCGCAGACCGATATGCAACTGGCTTTTGCATCGATTGCCATCACCAGCCTGGCGTATAGTATTCGTAATTTCTTTTTACCACAACGCTATCATGCATATACACTGACAGCTTTATTCATGCAACCTTATATCAGGATATTTGTACAACAAATGGTGGTTATACTAGCAGGGTTCTTTTTCATTTTTGGTGAAGGAGCAATGGCAGCAGCGGTATTATTGATACTCACCCGTTTTGTTTTAGACATGTACCTGCTTGCAGTAAAGAACAATCCCATTGTTCAGCAACAGTTTATTAATCGGATTACGCAAAACGGTAAATACAAAAACATCAATATTACCCAGCAGCAGATCGATTTGTTTCTCGAATAATGCTTAGTTTTTTGGAAGGGAATATCTTATAAATGATCCACAAAAGCAGTTAGAGCATCTGCCAGTTTTCTGTCGTTGCTTAAACGCGGCACTTTATTTTGTCCGCCCAGTTTACCTATAGATCGCATATAATCTATAAAGCCGTTTTTGCGAACTTTCCGAACTTTTAATGTCTGAAGAATATTGCCCCTGATGAGGTCATCATAGTATACATTTTTCAGGCGCAGGTTTTCCTCTGTTTTCTGAATAAAAAGCTGGAAATTTTCGGGTTCTTTTTCAAACTCAACAAACCATTCATGAAAACTTTTTCCTTCTCCCTGTTCAATCATCGGGGCTACTGTAAACTCTGTAATATGCGCTCCGGTTTCTATTGCTGCTTTTAATAATGCATATTCCACTTCTTCCCCAATTACATGTTCCCCAAAAGCAGAGATAAAATGTTTGGTCCGGCCACTTACAATGAGCCGGTAAGGGTCTAGGCTTACAAACTTTACTGTATCCCCAATATTATACCCCCAGAGCCCCGCATTATTATTAATGATAAGTGCATAGTTTTCGCCCAGCTTTACTTCTTTCAGACTGAGTCTGGTGGGGTTTTCATTAAAGATTTCTGCGGCAGGTACAAACTCATAAAAAATACCGCTATTGGTATTCAGTAATAATCCTTCTGCATCCTGCTGGTCCTGAAAAGCAAAAAAGCCTTCACTGGCAGGAAACAGTTCTATACTATCTATTTTTCTACCGATGCTTTCAAATAGTTTGGCGCGGTAAGGTTCAAAATTTACGCCTCCCTGTACCATTACGCTGAAATTGGGAAAGAGCTCCCCTACTTTTTTTCCGCTTTTTTCCATTAACCGGTCGAAATACATCTGCATCCATGGTGGTATTCCACTAATGAGGGTCATGTCTTTGTTAATAGTTTCTGCCACTATTTTATCGAGTTTGGTTTCCCAGTCTTCAATACAATTGGTTTCATAACCAGGCAGCTGGTTAGCGCGCAGATAACTGGGTACATGATGGTTAACGATACCGCTTAAACGGCCGGTGGGAATACCCCCCACTCTTTCAAGTACAGGTGAGCCGCTTAAAAAAATCATTTTACCACCGGCAAATGCAGTGTTTCCTGTTTCTGCCATATAGCAGAGCAGGGCATTTCGGGCGGTATTAATATGGTTAGGAATTGAATCTTTGGTGATAGGGATATATTTCACTCCGCTGGTGGTACCGCTTGTTTTGGCAAAATAAATGGGTTTGCCTTTCCAGAGTACGTTCTCCCTACCTTCTTTTATCCTTTCAATAAAGGGTTTGAATGCCTCGTAATCGCGTAGGGGTACGGTCTGCTGAAATGCCTGATAATCCGCTATGTCGCTGAATCTGTGCTCTTTGCCAAATTCTGTGGCTTTCCCAACTTTCAACAGTTGTTTCAGGATGGTTTCCTGATCGGCCAGGGCGTGAGTACTGTTTCTTTTGATCTGTTTATGGATATATTGGGCAAATGGTTTTGCCAACAGGGATTTCAGGTTCATATCGTTAGCAGGTCTTTACGACCTGCGGGCAAAAATAGACAGAAGTTCCGTTTAAAAGGGCTGAGCAGGTATATTATTATATCGATATGATTATCAATTAGATATAAAAATACCCGATCGAAATCAGTTTATTTTTTTGGTGAAAAAGGGATTAACTGAGCCAAATCAGCTCTTAATTTTGCTTTTACAGCACTGTGAATAAGATTTATTTCAAAAATCTTTGCAAAATTAACGTCCAAATCCCTACCTTTGCCGTCCTAATTTTGGATAGCTATGTTAGCAGTTGTAAAAATCGCAGGTCAGCAATTTAAGGTACAGGAAGGTCAAAGCCTGTATGTTCCTCACCTGCAGGGTAAAACCGGAGACAAAGTTGAATTTACCGATGTATTGTTTACAGACAATGCCGGTTCTGTTGCTTCAGGCAGTAGTGTAAAAGCTATTGTAAAAGCTGAAATCATCAGTGACTTAGTTCAGGGAGACAAAGTGATCGCCTTTAAAATGAAAAGAAGAAAGGGCTTCCGCAAGAAGCATGGTCACAGAACGCATTATACGCGAATCAAAATCGAAAGCATCGCTTAGTAAAAAACATACCCGGTATCAATTGAGTGATCCCGGTTCAAAAACAAATAACCATGGCACACAAAAAAGGTGAAGGTAGCGTAAAGAACGGCCGCGACTCTCAGAGCAAACGTCTCGGTGTAAAAATATATGGTGGTCAGCCTGCTATTGCTGGTAATATCATTGTTCGTCAGAGAGGAACTGTTTACCATCCTGGTAAAAATGTAGGTGTGGGTTCTGACTTTACTTTGTTCGCATTATCTGACGGAATCGTTGAATTCAGGAAAGGAAGAAACGATAAAACAACTGTATCGGTTGCACCCGTTGCAGAGACCGCATAAAAATTTTTTTTTGTAGTTACAAATAAGTTTTTATTTTTAATGTATTATTTACTAACCATTAAATCTAAAAAACATGGCAACTGCAAAAAAAGCTGCTAAGAAAGCTGCACCAAAGAAAGCTGCTAAAAAAGCTGCTCCTAAAAAAGCTGCTAAAAAAGCTGCTCCTAAAAAAGCTGCTAAAAAAGCCGCTAAAAAGAAGTAATCTTAGTTTAGCTTTAGCTAAAATAGATTTAAGAGTCCCGCCTAAGGCGGGACTTTTTTTGTGTTAACTTCACCCCTATTTCTTATTTTTTCCTGTATGACAAACGAAGCCATTGCCGCAAATTTCTCCCTTCTTTCCAAACTAATGGATATCCATGGAGACAACTCATTTAAGGCCAAATCCTATGCCAGTGCGGCTTTCAGCATAGACAAGCTGCCGATGGAACTCTCCACCCTTTCGCCTGATAAAATTTTCGCACAAAAAGGAATAGGAGAAAGTACAGGCAGGCGTATTCTTGAACAACTCGAAACAGGAACCCTTTCTGTGTTAGAAGAATATATAGCTAAAACACCAGAAGGCATTATTGAAATGTTACAGATCAAAGGACTGGGTCCGAAGAAAATTGCAACGATCTGGAAAGAACTCGAAATAGAAACACTGGGTGAATTATTGTATGCCTGTAACGAAAATCGTTTGACACTTTATAAAGGATTTGGTGAGAAAACGCAGAACAATATCAGAGAGTCAATCGAATTTTATTTCGGTTCTCTTGGTAGTTACCTCTACCAGCAAATGGATGGTTTTGCGGGAAAAGCGACCCAAAAACTCCAGGAAAGCTTCCCGGCAGCCATTTTTTTATCCACAGGTTCGTACAGAAAACAGGACGAAATTGTGCATATACTCGAATGGGTTACTACCTGCTCATCAGATCAACTGCTTGCATTTTTTTCAGCACAACAGTTTGAAATCATCACATCAACTGCCGATTACCTGTCTGTAAAATCAACCGATAATGTAAGTCTTGGTTTTTATTGCAGCAGCAAAGAACAATGCTTCAGTAAACTTTTTGAAACCAGTTGCAGTGAATCATTTTTATCTGCCTGGAAAAATATTACAGACTGGAAACCTGAACTGAATTATGTAACTGAAGAAGCTATTTTTGAAGATGCCGGCATTGCATTCATTCCTCCTTTCTTACGCGAAAAAGAAACCATTATTGAGCAGGCCCGCAATAAGCAGTTACCTGTTGTTATTGAACCCCATGATATTAAGGGTATCATTCATAGTCATAGTAAATGGAGCGATGGAAGTAATACCCTGGAAGAAATGGCCTTAGCTGCTATAGAAGGTGGCTTTGAATACCTCGTTATCAGTGACCATTCCCGGTCGGCTTTTTATGCAAGCGGACTTGATATTGACCGGGTATATGCGCAACATCAGCAGGTAGATGAGCTTAATGCGAAATTGGCCCCTTTCCGTATTTATAAGAGTATTGAGAGCGATATCCTGAACGATGGCAGCCTTGATTATCCCGACGAAGTACTGGCAGATTTCGACCTGATCATCGCTTCTATTCACTCCAACCTGAAAATGCCCGAAGAAAAAGCCATGATGAGGCTGATGAATGCCATCGAGAACCCTTATACCAGCATTCTTGGTCATATGACAGGCCGTCTGTTACTGAGCAGGAACGGCTACCCTGTTGATCATGCCAAAATCATTGATGCCTGTGCGGCCAATGATGTGGTCATTGAACTTAATGCACATCCCCGCAGGCTCGATATGGACTGGCGCTGGATTGACAAAGCGCTGGAGAAAGGTGTACTTATTTCCATTAATCCCGATGCACACTATATTGAAGGTTATGATGACTGCCGTTTTGGAGTTCTGGCTGCTCAGAAAGCAGGTTTAACCAAAGAACATAACCTGAGTAGTTTTTCAAAAGATGCTTTTGAAGCCTTCCTCGTGCAACAGCACGCCAAGAGATAGCATCTCTATCTGATTTTACGCATTCCGTAAATCGATTTCCCGATTCGGGCAATCCGGGGTTTCATCATTTCCGAATATTGCGCATCTAAAACAGTATGCATGAAAATCGGAAAGATGATTGCCTTAACGATAATGGCCAATTATGGATATGCCCAGAATCCTATATCACCTGTAAGTTCAGAAGATACCAGCAAGGTTGTTGAAATGCCACAAATACAAGTGGTATCCTATACTGACAGATTATTATCACGTGTTCCCGGTTCTGTTTTTGTTATAAGACAAAAGCAAATCCGGCAGATTGCTCCTGTGAGTGGTAATGATGTACTAAGAAAAATACCCGGACTGAATGTGGTGGATGAAGAAGGTGCCGGTTTAAGGATAAATATTGGTGTGCGTGGGTTGGATCCCGACAGGAGCCGGAATATACTGGTATTGGAAGATGGTATCCCTGTGGCATTGAACCCTTATGGGGAACCTGAAATGTATTTCACGCCTGTGATCGATAAAATGAAGACCGTGGAAGTATTGAAAGGAAGCGGTCAGATTCTTTTCGGACCTCAAACAATTGGTGGCGTGGTAAACTATATAACACAGGACCCTCCTGCAGAAGAATCAGCAAGGTTTAAAATACAAGGTGGGCAAAGAGGTTTTTTCAGCAGCTATGCGAGTTATGGCAAAACAGTAAATAACACTGGTTTTATCGTAAGCTACCTGCATAAAAGAGCCGACAACCTCGGTTATACCAATTTCAGGATACATGACCTGAATGCCAAGATCAAATTCCGGCTGAATGAAAAATCATTACTGGGTCTTAAAATGGGCGTGTACGATGAAATTAGTAACAGCACTTATATAGGTTTAACACAAACCATGTATGACAAAGGTGGCCAGGATTTTGTACTAATGGCCCCCGATGATCGTTTACCTGTTCGTCGTTATTCATTGAGTGCGACTCACCAATATAAAATAAGTGATCATGTTTCGCTGCAGACTACAGGTTTTGCATATACTACTACTCGAAACTGGCAAAGGCAGGAATTTACGGCTAATGCAAGTGCTCCTAATCAGACAGGTGTTGTTTGGGGTAATCCTTCTGTTGCAGGTGGTGCCATTTATATGTTGAATGCCAATGGTCACCGAAACAGGCAGTTTCAGGTAATGGGTATTGAACCTCAGCTAAAAGTAAATCACAGGTTGTTGAATGGCAGCAATGCACTGGTCATTGGAACAAGGTTATTGTATGAAAAAGCGGATGAACAATTCCTCATCGGGCGTAAAGCCGATGCCAGAGGTGGTGATCTGAGAGATGTAGAAGAGAGAACAGGTAATGCTTTTAGCGCTTATGTACAGAATACAGTTACACTCGATGACCGCTGGAGTTTTAATGCGGGTATCCGCCTGGAAAACTTTGATTACTCAAGAAGAATTTTGAGGGGTCGATTCAGGATCAACGGCGTAAACAATGTGGTTGCCGATACCAACCTGGTTACAAGCAATAATACTTTCAGTCTCATACCAGGCGCTGGTATCAGCTATAAAGCCGCAGAAGCTATCACGCTATTTGCTGGTGTTCATAAAGGTTTTGCACCCCCACGAACAAAAGATGCCATTACTTCCGACGGAATAGCACTTGATCTTGATGCAGAAAAAAGTATTAATTATGAAATAGGCACACGTATCGTCAAAGGAGATTTTTTAACTGCAGAGATCACAGGCTTTATCATGAATTTTGATAACCAGATCATACCGGTATCACAGTCAAGCGGCAATACCAATGCTACGGGTTTGGCAAATGGTGGAAGAACTAAACACCAGGGCCTTGAAGCAGCTATACAATTGGAAATGGGTAAATTACTAAAGAGTGTACATCAGTATTCGATTGGTGTAAATGCTACTTATGTGGAATCTAAATACTCGGCCAACAGATTTATTGGCTCGGGCACGAATGCCAAAAACGTACTGAACAATAAGTTACCCTATGCTCCTTCTCTGGTACTCAATTTAAATGCAGGAGCAGAATTTAAAAATGGTCCTGGATTTCGTTTTTATGGCACTTTTACCGGGGAACAATTTGCAGACGAACTCAACACAACAACCGCATCTGCCAATGGGTTAACGGGTTTAATTGGCAGTCGGTTTGTACTGGATGCCTCTTTCTTCTGGAACATTACACCGCAGGTTAATTTTACTTTATCGGGTAAGAATTTATTCAATGAGAGATATATCGTGAGCAGGAGACCAACAGGCATCAGGGTTGGGTTAGACCGGTTTATTTCTGCGGGATTGGAAATACAACTATAAATATTATTAACAAAAAAAGAACCGGTTTAAAACCGGTTCTTTTTTTATGAGGTAGCAGGGAGTTCTACAAAAAAAATCGTTCCCTCATTCTCCCGGGTATTAAACCAGATGGTTCCATTTGCTTTTTCCACAATACCCTTACAAATAGCCAAACCCAAGCCTGTGCCTGATGACTTGGTGGTAAAGTTGGGCGTAAAAATATTGGCCTGCATCGATTCAGGAATACCTCCTGCATCATCCTGAACGGAAAGTAAAATTTTATCTCCCTCTTGTTGAATACTGATTTTTACCTGTACCTTTTTATCCTCCTCATTTCCAGCTTCTACAGCATTCTGTAACAGGTTGGTAAGCAAACGATTCATCTGTACCCTATCGGCCATTACCCACACTATTCCTGTTGGCGGGATAAAATTAATCTCCAGTTCAGGATGTGTGGCGTATAAGCGGGTAACAGACTCTATTACTTCACGTAAATCAATTTTTTCCATTTTTGCATTTCCAATATTTGCAAACTGAGAAAAATCACTGGCAATCTTCGACAGCTGATCGATCTGTTCAATAAGTGTGAGGGCCATATTTGATGTAAGTTCTTTTACATCAGGTGACCCATTGAGAATGGCTTTCTGTAAGTACTGTATACTCAGTTTCATTGGTGTAAGCGGGTTTTTGATTTCATGTGCTACCTGTCTTGCCATCTCACGCCATGCCCCTTCTCTCTCACTTCTGGCCAATGCAAAAGCACTCTGTTCCAGCTTACGCACCATTTTATTATACTCGCCTACGAGCATCCCGATTTCATCATTTCGGGTCCATATGATCTCCTGATTATTTTTACCGATGTTCATCTGTCGCATTTTATCTCCTATCAGGCTGAAGGAAGCCGTAATCCTGCTGGTAAGGAAAAATGCGATAGCTCCGGCTACCAGGAATATAAATGCATTGAGATTAATAAGCGTAGCCAAAAAGCCTGATATCTCCTGGTTCAATTCATTTTGTGAATTGAGGTATGGAATATTCAGGTATGCGTAGTTTTCACCTGCATCGTCGGAGAGCGGTACATAGATACTCAGGTATTCAAAATCGCCTACTTTTTCCGACTGTATGTATCGAATACTATTATCGAAATGTAATTGCTGGTAAGCCCTGGGTTCCATCTGCGTACTAAGCAGGTGTTTATTATAAATATAGGGCTGTGTGGATGTGAGCAGGTTACCATTGATATCATAAAAATTCACATCCACATTATGCAGATCAGATACTTCTGCTATGTCTTGCTCCAGTTCACGTGACAATCCTACATTCTTGAATGTAAGCACATCATCAAAACTGAACTGCGCATTCAGTTTACTGTTGATTTCATTCGACATTACCTGAATGGATTTTGACAGTCTTTCTTCATTACTCCGGTTAAAGCGGATGATAAAAAAAGAAATAGTAGCTATACCAATTACCAGAAAAGAAAATACACTGAGGAATATAATGGTGGCTTGTATCTGCGTGCGGATATTAAACCGGAACAGTTTCTTTATTTCACGCCACTTGAACCTGGCTTTCAGTAACTGGCTACCAATATGAAATATAAATATGATGACCAGGAAAGAACAAAACAGATAAGCAAATAATGTAAGAAACTCTACTACCCAGGTATTTCTTTTAACCACCACTACCTGTTTATCATCGCCGCTATTGAACCAGAGTTCGCTGTATTCACCCGAAACCTTATAAGTAAATTCAAATTCATTGATTTCATTCTTTTTCAGTCTTGACGGGAAATGATAGGTATTAAAATGATTAATCAGCTTTCCTTTATTATAAATACCGTATGCATAATTGGTGTTCAGATCGGAAGACAGATTTTGTACCTGGTTAAATAATTCGGGGTATAAAGCTTCACTCTTATAGCGTTTCGATTTGGCAATTACAAATAAATAACCCAATGTTCTTCCTCTTTCTTTTACTTCTTTCTGATAGAGATAACTAAAACCTTCTGAGGTATTGTCGTAACTATATAAACCCGGTATTACCGTAGGTCTTGCCTGATTGAGAATAATAGTTTTAATAGCTGCATAGTCTGTAGAATCTTCATTGTATAGTGGGTGATATAAACTGTCGAATGTATAAATTCTTGTATCGTATTTATTCAGGTAACCAGAGAAATTCTGGTTGATCAGGCTATCCTTGATGTATTTGTTTTCAAGCTCACTTTGAAAACGGTTGAAGTTTTTGAGCAGAAACTGGTCATCGAAATTGGTAGCGGCAATATTCAGCAGGTTTTCACCTGAAGGATCAATTTGCAGTGCAAGTTTTTCAGCAATACGTTTTCGCTGCTCAAATTCTGTGATCCTGTTTTCATACAGTACCATTCCGGCAATGGAAAAAGTAAAAAACATGACCCAGAAAATAAAAAAAGTCGATCTGAGCAAGGGTAGATTAAGGTCTTTTCGCCTGAAATTAATAATCAGCAAATACGCCAGTAACCAGAGCAATATTGCCAGTCCGGCAGGAATTTCTTTATTCGGGAAAAATAATAACAAACAAATAAAAGCACTTATTACTACTGTTACAGATTGTTCCAATAAAGGAAATTTACGTTCCACCAATGGCCGCAACAGTATCTGTGACAAACCAAAAAAACTGAGTACCAGAAAACAGAGAATCACAAAACTTACTACACTGTAAATATCCAGACTGAAAAAATTAGTAACATCAGTAGATATTTTGGAGTCTTGTACCAGGCTTTGAACAATACCGGCTATTCCATATCCAATTAATGTTAGCAGGAAAATACTACCATAGTTTCTCAGTTTCAATGGCAGGGGTTTACTGAGCCATGTTTTATCGTCGGTATAGTTTTTATACACACCAATCAGCCAGAATAATAAGATAGCATTTACCAATAAATCGCCCAATGAAGGGTGTATGATATTAGAAGCATAGATTGAAGGATCATACAGCGGTAACTTACTGTAATCGAAAGGAAAATTAAATTGGTAAGCTATAAACCGAAGTAACAAAACAATAGCCGCCAACACGCTAAACCCAGCTTTAAATCCATGTGCGACAATCAATTCCGTTGTTACCGAATTAAGAAAAATCAGTAAACAAACAATCGCTAATATTCTTAACAGGATCGTAAATCCGTCATACGCTATAAATGATTTACCCTGTTTAGGTTTAATACCAAACAGTTCTTTACCTGTACTGCTGAAAATCGGTAACACTTCTGAACCGGGAACAGTGGTGAGTTCGTATTGGTCATCCAGGCCCTCAAAACCTGCAAAATCACTATGCAGGTACTTATTTTCAATAAAATACGACCATCGAATGGGTATCATACCCACTACAAGTAGTTCGCCTCCTTTAACAGGCACAGTTGATTTTAGTATCTCAAATTCTCCATTTCGTTTTACAGAAAACCAGTTACTATCCTGCCTGTAAAGATCATCCTGAACCATGTAATACCTGTTGGCATTCCAATACAGCAATGTAGGCGTATTTTTGCCTGCAAGGGCATATACAAATAAACCGAAAGACTCTTTTGCAGTTTTTTCTTTTACTGTATTATTCGCAGGTTCAATCAGTGCATGTAACCGGGTAGTATCTTCGAGAAGGTCATAATACCGTTTTTCGAGTTTACTGATCTGTTGCTCCAGTTTCGACTTTACCTTCTGCGGGGAGGCATTATAACTCCAGTAATTGATGAATATAAATGAAAAGGTATAGAGCCAGGCAGCAGTAATGGCCAGGTAACCGTGTTTATAAGCAGCTTTTCTGAGTGTTTTGATCAACAGTTTATTGTTTTCGTTTGATCTCGTTCCAAAGTTCATCCATTTCTACCAGTGACATATCTAGCAGGTTTAATCCTTTTTCTGCCGCCATCGATTCCATTGCCTGAAAACGATACATGAATTTTTTATTGGTCTGCTCCAGGGCAGCTTCTGCATCTACCTGCAAAAACCGTGCATAATTGATCAGACTAAAGAGTAAATCTCCAAATTCTTCTTTTATCTCTTCCTGACTTTCTGCTTTTATAGCTTCTTTCAGTTCCTCCATCTCCTCCTCCACTTTTTTCCATACATCTTCCCTGTTATCCCATTCAAATCCTACCTGTTTTGCCTTTTCCTGTATCCTTGTAGCTTTTACAACAGCTGGTAATGATTTGGGTACACCTCCAAGTACAGAAGTCTTACCCTCTTTTATTTTGATCTGCTCCCAGTTTCGCTTTACGTCCTCATCATCTTCCACTTTTACATCTCCGTATATGTGTGGGTGGCGCGTAATAAGTTTTTGGGCTATTCCGTCAATTACTTCTTTCAGTACAAACTGCTGTTGCTCTGTTCCTATTTTAGTGTAAAAAAGAATGTGTAATAAAAGGTCGCCCAATTCTTCCTTTATGCCCTTCCAGTCGCCTGCATCAATTGCATCTGTCAGTTCATAGGTTTCCTCGAGGGTCATGGAGCGAAGTGTATGAATGGTTTGTTTACGATCCCAGGGGCATTGCTCCCTGAGTTCATCCATTATGGTTACTAATGCCAGAAAACTATCAGCGGTTGATTTCATGTTTCAATTTTCTTGTTCCGGTTATACTGCAAATGCTGAGAAAAGGAAAAACACACTAAATAATAATACCATAATCAATAAGGATGCAAATAACAACAGGATATACTTCAGTATTGTTTTAGCCCGTCTTTGCCCATAGAAATTACGCATTGATTTATACATATAGAAAAAACCGGCCAGCGTAAATACCGAACCAATCCAGTCATGCACTTCATGTGTAATTCCTTTTACGATGCTGTGCAGCCATAAACCCGACAGAATAATAATAAAGATGGCGCAATACAGATGAATAGAGTAAATGATGTGATTTACATAATAAAACTGCCTTCTCCTTGCATACATAGCCTGTAACAGCATGGCAAATAGTGGCAGTGACACGAATAACATCTGCGGGAACAGGTGAATAAATTTATTCGTAATGGCTTTCATGCCCGCTTTGGAGTCGCCATTGTATTTTTCACGCAAATGAATATTTTGTCTTTCAATGGATCTTACAAAAAATCCATCTCTTTCTTTTTCAGGCAATAGAGCCTGAATAGAATCGTACTCTTTAACTGTAGACAAGGTTCTATTTATCTTGTTATTGCCTACGGACATAATTGAAAAACCGCTTTGCGGCAAACTTTTTACACTGTCTAACAATGTACTGTCCCGTCTGAGCATGACTATCTCAGCTTCCGTCTGCGCTATTTTATCCCTAATTGGCCCCATGGCTACAATTGCGGTTGGATTTTTTATTGCTTTTTCCAGACTTGCTTTTTGGCTCTCTAATTTTTTCAGTACAGATTCGGCAGTGTCCTTTTTCTCCTTCACCACTATCTCTTCTTCTTTCTGATAAAAACTAAAAAAAATCAGGAAAAAGAAAGCCGATGTAAAAACATACATCCGAATCGGATGCAGATAATCGGCCCGGCGACCTCTTAAATATTCATGTGAAAGAAAACCGGGTCTGAATAAAAGATATTTGAGGGTACTGAAAAATTTACCGTCAAAGTGTATGATATCATACACAAAATGTGTTACCAGGTGCCAGAAACTGTCTTTGGGTTCTATGTTTTCCTGTCCGCAATAATGACAAAACCGTCCATGGAGGGCGGCGCCGCAATTGAGGCATATTTTTTCCTTTCTTTCGGGTAAATGTGACACTTGTTAACGTTTGACTAAAAATACACAACTAATCCATTGCCGCAACTGTCCTTGGTTGAATGTTGAAAAATGAACAGCCAGATTTGAGTAATTTTGCTAAATGATTAAAGTATTCAGCATAATTTCCTTTTTATTGCTGGCCGGCTCGGTCAGTGCACAATACTATTTCAATGATATCATTTCCATCCGTCAGGGAAATGATCAGTATAAAATATGGAGGGCCCAAAAAATTGCCGGTATAAAAGCGATCTCTTATGAGCCAGACAATAGCGTTACTGAAGGCTTTTCGGTTTCACAGGAAATCAGCAGGGATGGAAAAAGAGTCAATATCACTACCCAAAATAATAACCAGACAAGTGTCACCATAAATACCTATGACCTTGGTGTTTTAAAACGTACACAAACCAATAATAAAAATATCAGCAACAAAACAGAATATACTTATGATACGCAGGGTCGTATCAGCAGGGTAAGCCTGTCTACCATCGATACATTCATGAACAGCACTATTTCGGAAGTGCATGAATGGTCTTATGACGAGTATGGCGCTCCGGTTTCCATGCTTAAAATTAAAAACCAGTACGACACAGTCATGGTTCAACTGATTAAAGATGAACAGGGTAATATTGGCGAAGAAAGATGGAAGAAAAACGGGCGTACCATCGAGAGCTATTACTACTATTATAATGCAAACAGGCAATTGACAGATATAGCAAGGTATAACAGCAGGCTCAAAAAGATACTACCCGATTTTGTTTATGAATACAATACCGGTAATCAGCCAACGCAAATGACCCAGTATTCGCTTGGTAGCAATAACTATTTTGTATGGAAGTATAAGTATAATGATAAGGGACTTAAAACAGGAGAAATCTGTAGCGATAAAAGTAAATTACAGATAGGCAGGATTGAATACCAGTATACCGAACAATAAATCAGTCAAGGTATTTCCTTTTCTTTTCTTCTTTATACTCAGCTTGTTCAGTTAGTGCTTCCTGATCGGGATTACTGGTTACTGAAACTGCTACCTGGAAAAGGAGAAAACACAGTAAAGCAGACATTAATAATTCATCCCATAGCCACCAATACCCCCACCCTCCATACACTTTACCAGACGCAGGGTTACCCGTTTCATAGATAACAGTTAATCGCTGACCTTCTTTGATACTTCTCAGCGGATAATATGGATCAATGGAAAATTCTTTTGTGCCGGTATTGAAAACGGCCTTCAGCACTGTATCCCCCTCAGATAAATTATGCACCTGCCTGATTATGGCTGGCACTTTCTCCCCATCAAAATAATCGGGCTGCCGGGTAAATAACAGGTAACAACCAAAACAGATAAGGTATAGTATGAAAATAGACTTATACATGAAATATCGGCGCGGATAAAAAAAATGAGTAGTGAATAGTCAGTAGTGAGTACAAATACCAACTCGCTACTGACTACTCACTACTCACTTCTATTATTTAGTTCGTAAGGCTTCTGAAGTCTACCGGAACCAGTTTACTTACTCCGGGCTCCTGCATGGTTACACCATAAATCACATCAACCGCACCCATGGTTTGTTTGTTGTGTGTTACGATGATGAACTGTGAGTTATCACTGAACTTCTTGATCATCTGGGTAAACTTACCCACGTTCGCATCATCCAGTGGTGCATCTACCTCATCCAGGATACAGAATGGTGCTGGTTTAATCAGGTAGATGGAGAAAAGCAATGCTGTTGCTGTAAGTGTTTTCTCTCCCCCACTCAACTGTGTAATGGAGGATGGGCGTTTACCTTTTGGCTTTGCTATGATTTCTATACCTGTTTCGGCAAGATTGGTGGGATCTACCAGTACCATATCGGCCGTATCTTCTTCTGTAAACAGGGCTTTGAATACTTTCTGGAAATTTTCACGTACCTGGTTAAACGTATCAAGGAATTGCTGGTTGGCTGTTGCTTCTACTTCCTGAATGGTTTGAAGCAGGCTTTCTTTGGCAGAAACAAGGTCATTCTTTTGTTCAAGGATAAACTCATATCGCTTTTTCATTTCAGTAAAAGCTTCAATGGCAGTAGGGTTAACTTCTCCCATATTCTCCAGTCGCTTTTTCATGCGATCGCTGGTAGCCTGTAACTCTTCGAGTGAAGTTTCTGTGGTACGTGCCTGATCGAGTATTTCATCCAGTTCTACTTTAAACTCTACGCTCAGCCTTTCTTTCATTCCTGCCAATTGCAGTTTCAGTTCATTGAGTCTGTCTTTGATCTCTGTTACCAGGTGATCAATCATTTCCTTACTCTTCACTTTCAGCCTCAATTCACTTTCTTTCTCCTGTAACGCATTACGGAGGTTATAATATGCCTGGTCTGCTTCATTCAGTTTTTTCTCTTCTTCTTCTTTCTTACGCATCAATTCTATGAGCAATTCTTCTGAAACGATTAATGCTTTTTCACCTTCTTCAATATTACCTGATGCGTCAGATAACTGTGCCGTATTACTTTCAATCTGCTGATGTAATTCGCTCAGCTGATTTTCTTTGAATACCAGCTCCTGTTTCAAGGTAGTAATTTTACTTTGCTGGCGGGTTAACTGAAGATTAGTTTCATTGTATTGTACCGATGCATAATTGTATTCCTGTTCAGCCAGCTGGTAATCCTGTTCCACCAGTTTCATCTGTTCACCGGTTTGCAATAACTGGTCATTCAGTAGATGCAGCTCTTCCCTTGTAGCGGCAATACCATCCTGCTCATCCTGTAAACGGGTTTCAATATCCGTCAAACGCTGTAAGCCATTCTGTTGTGCTGCCTGTAAGTTTTCAATACGGTTTTTAGTAGCAAATACCTGATTGGTTAGCTGGTTGATCTCGTTTTCGGTTTGTTTGATTGCATTTTCTTTTAACTGCTCATTAAATGCAATCACTTCATTGTGCTTGGCCTGAATATCGGCCTTCAGCAGGCTCACTACAGATTCCTGATCGAGTATTTCTTCCGCCAGTTTTTCGAGGTTCTTGGCACGACCAATTTTCTTTCCTTCAAATAATCCTACGCTGCCACCGGTTAATGTGTATTTACCTTTTACGTATTTACCTGTTTTTTCGAGTACCACGGCACCATTGCTATTGGCAATAGCTTCATCATTCTCGGCGATGTAAACATTGCCCAGTAAATATTCTGCCAGTTTGCGGTATTGTTCATCTACTTCAATTACATCCATGGCACGGATGGTATTGGCCGGCTGGTGGGTTTCTACACGCAGATCAGCAAATTTTTCCAGCATAAAGAAGTTGGCCTTCCCTTTGCTGTTGGCATCGAGTAAATGAATAGCCTGCAATCCTTCCTGCAGGTTATTTACCACATAATAGTTGAGGTATGGCTCCAATACATTTTCAACGGCCGCCCGGAATTCTTCTTTTACATAAATAATATCTGACAGAATAGGTGCCGCATGGTTCCATTCGGGGTTTTTATGCAGGAATTTAATACTCTCCGGATAACCTTCCATCGAGTCGATCAGACTTTTCAGCAGGTTATATTCATTACGCTTGGCGTCGAGTTTGCGGTTCTCTTCTGCCAGTTCATTACGTAATACTTCGAGTTGTGCCTGTGTTTCAAAAATATTTTCACGGGTACGATCATGCTGCTCCTGTAATTGCTGCAGATCTATACGGCGCGCTTCCAGGTTTTCTTCTTTTTCTGACAGCTCTTTTTGTAATTGCTCCAGCTGCAGTTCGCGGTTCTGCTTTTCTTCATTCAGCTGTGCCTGTGCACGCTGCAGGTTCTGAATAGATGTATCGGCAACGGCTACTTTCTTTTCTGCATCAAACTGGTTGCGCTGTATCTGCTGGTACTGATTACGTACGGCATCCACACCATTTCTGCGTTCATCGAATAAACGGCGTTTGTCTTCTATATCAAGTTTGGCTGTTTCTACCCTGTCCTGCAGTTCTATCAAACGCGACTCTTCTTCACCCACCTGCAATTGTGTATACTCAATAGAATCGCCAATGGTTTTTAACTGACCGGATGCTTTCTCCAGAAAATCTTTTAAACTTGTTTCTTTTTCCTTCAGGTAATGCAGCTTCTGGGTTGCCAGGTTACGTTCGTTTTCTTTGCTGCGCAGGTTTTGCAGAAGGTCGTTAAACTCGTGCTGCATACTTTGCAAAGCCCTTTCCTTCTCAATAAAGCCTACTTTCTCCTGCTCAATCGCTGCTTCTTCCACCGCTATTTCTGCATCGAGTTGTACTTTTTTATTGATCTCCAGTTCCTGTTGCTCATTCAGCTCTTTGTAAGTAATGTTGAATCCTTCAAGTGCTGCTTTAGCCAGTTCTACTGATACTTCTTTGTATTCTTTTTTAATCTCGTAATACTTCTCTGCCTTTTTAGCCTGGTTCTCCAGTGTTTTTAGCTGGTTATTAATTTCGAACAACAGGTCCTCAATACGTGCCAGATCCTGTTCAGTTGCATCGAGTTTATTTTTGGCTTCTTTCTTACGTGTTTTATAAATGGTAATACCTGCAGCCTGCTCCAGCATCCTGCGTCGGCTGTTTTCTTTGTCTTTGATGATATCATCCACCATACCCAATTCAATGATGGCATAACTGTCGGTACTTACACCGGTATCAAGAAAAAGATTATGGATGTCTTTCAAACGACAGGTTACATCGTTTAGTCTGTATTCGCTTTCCCCATTTTTATAAAAGCGTCGTGTTACAGTTACTGTATTGAATTCGGTTGGTAAAAGATTTTTAGTGTTTTCGAAAGTGAGACTTACTTCTGCCAGACCACTCGGACTTCTTGTTTTACTGCCATTGAAAACCAATGCTTCGAGGTTTTCACTTCTCAGTGCCGATATTTTTTGTTCGCCTATTACCCAACGAATACTGTCGATGATATTACTCTTGCCGCAACCATTCGGACCAATGATGCCGGTTATACCTTCATCAAAACTCACTATGGTTTTATCAGCAAAACTTTTGAACCCTTTGATTTCTAATGATTTTAATCTCACTTTTCCACTGTTTAGTACCTGCGAACATACAGGAAAAGGGGTAGATTTTTTGGAAAGATTATAACCCTGTGTATAATAGGTGGAGAAAAAGGATGATGAAAAAAATGAATAAAATAAAAACCATCACAAATAATTGATAATAAAATAGTTAAGAAGATTAATTCGATTTAAAAAATCATTTTATTCAGCCTGTCAGTTCCGGTTATTCTGACTGTATATTTGTTGCTTAAGTACAGTAATTGAAGCGGATAATTTTTACAGTTACCAACGACCTGAATTATGACCAGCGTATGCACCGTATTGCAGGTACGCTAAGCAGCAACGGGTACCAGGTTTTACTGGTAGGAAGAGTACGGAAAGATTCAAAAAAGTTATCCGCCCAATCATTTAAGCAACAAAGGCTTTCTTGCTTTTGGGAAAAAGGGCCTCTTTTTTATATCGAGTATAATATCAGGCTTTTCTTTTTTCTTTTATGGCATAAGGCAGATTGCATTTGCGCCATTGATCTTGATACCATTCTGCCCTGTTATTTTTCGTCGGTACTGAAGAGACAAATCCGGGTGTATGATGCACATGAATTATTTAGCGAGCAATTTGAAATTATACGAAGACCACAGATACAAAAGATCTGGTTATGGATCGAACAATTTGCAGTGAAAAGATTTAGAAAAGGCTATACCGTTAATCAATTTATTGCTAACTGGCTGCAGGAACGACATGATGTTCAATATGATATAATTCGAAACCTCCCAACGGAATACCCCTTACAAACTATTGAAAAGGATAATTATATTTTATACCAGGGAGCTGTAAATGAAGGCCGCTGTTTTGATACACTGATCCCGGCCATGATTGAGGTAAATGCCAAACTGGTTATATGTGGCAAGGGTAATTACTATGAACAAACAAAAGCGCTTATAAAGCAGTATCAACTGGAGGATAAAATTGAGTTGAGAGGTTATATGAAGCCGGACGCACTAAGAGATATTACTATGAAAGCCACCATCGGACTCACCCTTTTTGATGAAAAGGGACTTAATCAGTACCAATCATTATCCAACCGCTTTTTTGACTATATGATGGCAGGTATCCCCCAGTTATGCGTTGACTATCCCGAATACAGGGACATTAACAATGAATTTGGCTTCGCACATCTTATTAAAACAGCAGACAGCCATACAATTGCCAGGGAACTGAACAAACTGCTTGCCGATACTGTTCTTTATAAAGGCTTACAACAAAACGCCCTGAAAGCACGTTCTGTACTCAATTGGGAGCATGAGTCGCTTAAGCTTATCCGTTTTTACGAGGAATTAGCCTGATGGAAAAACACCTGCACATCATATCTTACACCGTTCCCTATCCTGCCAACCAGGGAGGGCTTTATGATGTGTTTTACAAACTAAAGGCTTTAAAAGAACAAGGTATACATATTCACCTGCATTGTTTTGATTATGGCCGTGGCGAACAACCGGCACTCAATGAATATTGCACCTCAGTTCAATATTACCAGCGATTCACAGGACATAAGGGTATTTCTACTTCTCTTCCTTATATCGTTGCTTCGCGAAAGAATGAGGAACTGCTTCAAAACCTCCTGAAAGACAATTATCCCATCATGATGGAAGGTGTTCACTGCACCTACCCGCTTATGGATGACCGTTTCAGCAAACGCGACTGTTTTGTAAGGCTTCATAATGTAGAATATCAATACTACAACGATCTCTGTGCACAGGCCAGTTCTGCTTTCAGAAAGCTCTATTACAAGAGAGAAAGTATCATGCTGAGAGCGTATGAACGAAAAATTGCCTCCAAAGCCATTTTCTGGGGAATGACGACAGCAGATGATGATACCTATCAACATGAATTTGGTGCCACCAATATTGAACAACTACCCTTGTACATACCCAATAACTGGGTAATTGAAGAAAAACAGGGTACCGGAACTTATTGTCTTTATCATGGCGATCTGAGTGTGGATGTCAACGAAAAAGCAGCCATCTGGTTACTCGATAAAGTATTCAGCAAGATTAATATTCCACTCGTCATTGCAGGGTATAATCCTTCTGAAAAACTCGAAGAACTGGCACATAGTATGGGACATACCTGTCTTGTTGCCAACCCTTCTGAAAGAGAAATGCAGGACATGATTGCCAAAGCACAAATCAACATACTCCCTTCCTACACACACACTGGCATTAAAATAAAACTTGTAAATGCCATTTTTAATGGCCGGCACTGTCTGGTAAATGAGGCTACTGTAAAACATTCAGGACTTGAATCGGCTTGCCATATTGCTGATAGCGCTGAGGATTTTATTGAAAAAACCGAAACACTTTTTGAGCAGCCCTTCACCAGAGAAGAAACGGAACAAAGAAAGTTACTTACCAACAGTTTATTTAATAATGAAAGAAATGCAAAAATGCAGGTGGGGTGGATTTGGCCTCGATTATAAGAGAGTGAAATTTGTACGATAGACCCCTTTTGAGAGGATTTGAAAATTTAAAAATGATTAGCATTTTTAAGTCGCCTAGATGTCTCTGACGCGGACAGAGTAGCCAATTAAACAAGCTTATTGCTTTCTTACTTTTGAATTTTGGCTTTTGAATTTTAGCCCCTGCTCACATCGCTGCGCTATCCATTACCTTGCCTTTTTCTGTTTTTAAAATACGCGATGGGTAACGGTTGATGACAATAAAATCGTGTGTGGCCATGATAACGGCGGTACCATAATCGCGGGCGATCTGGATGAGCAATTGCATGATTTCATCACTGGTTTCGGGGTCGAGGTTCCCGGTTGGTTCATCGGCAAGAATGAGTTTGGGTGAATTCAGTAAAGCACGGGCAATATCTACACGCTGTTGTTCGCCACCACTCATTTCAAAAGGCATCTTAAAACCTTTGCTTTTAAGGCCTACTTTATCTAATACATCATTAATTTTCTCTTCAATCAGTTTTTCATCCTGCCAGCCTGTGGCTTTTAATACAAAACGCAGGTTTTCATGTACATTCCTGTCTGTAAGCAATTGAAAATCCTGGAACACCACACCCAGGTTTCTGCGGAGAAAAGGTACTTTTTTCCAGTCCATATCACGCAGGTTAAAACCTACTACCGATGCACTTCCTTCTGTAAGGGGTAATTCACCATACAATGTTTTTAACAGGCTGCTTTTACCTGTACCCGTTTTACCAACGAGATATACAAACTCACCTTTATTTACAGAGAAATTTACATCTTCTAAAATAAGACTGCCCCCCTGATAAATTTTGGCATTATGTATGGATACAACTGTTTCTGACATGGTTCTAATTTACAATTTCTACAAGTACCTTCAGTGGTCTTATTCAAAAATACGGATCAACAGGTTTTGATCCTGTTAATATTCATAAACTATTTCGCCTGCTGTGCTATACAGATGAAGGCTTGCCTGCTGAGCAGCTTCTACCCTTCCTACAATCTTTGCTTCGATACCCAGTTTTTCAGCAATACCAATCATGGCATTGGCTGTTGTGGCATCAGTAAATATTTCAAGCCGGTGCCCCATGTTAAAAACCTGGTACATTTCACGCATATCAGCACCCGAATTTTCCTGTATCAGTTTAAAAATGGGCGGTGCTTCGAACAAGTTATTTTTTACAATTTTGAATGGCTGCGGCAGGTATTTCATACATTTTGTTTGTCCGCCCCCACTACAATGTATCATACCATGAATCTGCCCAAAATACTGATCGAGTAATTGTTTTACCAGTGGAGCGTAAGTACGTGTTGGACTCAACAGTAATTTACCCACCTGCAAATCACCAAAACCCTTTATGGGTAAGGTATCCGTCATCTTATTTTTTCCGATATACACAACCGCATCAGCCAATGATGTTTCAAAAGTTTCGGGATATTGCTGAGCATAATATTTTTCGAGTACATCATGACGGGCACTGGTCAATCCATTACTACCCAACCCACTGTTGTATTCTTCTTCATACACTGCTTTACCTGCGCTGGCAAAACCTACAATTACATCTCCGGCAGCAATTTTTTCATTGGTAATGAGTTTTTCTTTGGGCCAGCGGCTGGTCATCGTTCCATTGACGGCGATCGTACGAACCACATCACCTACATCGGCAGTTTCGCCTCCGAGATAATGTATATTGACCCCATAGGTTTTTAACTGATCAAAAAAAGCCTGTGTTCCATTAATGACAGCCTCTAATACTTCCCCGGGTATCCTGAGTTTATTTCGGTCGATCGTAGATGAGAATAATAACTGATCTGTTACACCAATACATAATAAATCATCGAGATTCATGGCTACGGCATCTCGTGCAATACCTTCCCATACCCTCACATCGCCGGTTTCTTTCCAGTACAGATAAGCCAGTATACTCTTGGTACCTGCTCCGTCGGCATGCATAATGTTTACAAAAGCCTCGTCATTACAAAGAAAATCAGGATATATTTTACAGAAAGCATGTGCATACAATCCCTGATCGAGCTTTTGAATAGCTGCGTGGACTTCTTCTTTCTGGGCTGATACACCACGTTGGGAATAGAGAGACATGTTAATTTGAAAATTTGAAAATTTGAAAATTGGCGGCCCCGCTGATTCGCGTGGCTGCAAAGGTAAGGGTTGAAAGGTGGATTTGGGAATCACAGATGGCAGATCGTGAATTTTAAACGCTTGCGGCTTTAAGCCTGCAGCCTGCAGCTTACATTGCTGTTTTTCCTACCTTCGCCATCGCTATGAAAGTACATCGTGAGCTGGCAGGTTCTTTACCCGAATTTCGTAATGCTGTGGTTACCATTGGCACTTTTGATGGTGTACATAAAGGGCATCAGCAGATACTGGGTCAGCTAAAAGAAGAAGCAGCAAAAATTGATGGCGAAACCGTTATTATTACTTTTCACCCTCATCCCCGAAAAATTGTTTCCTCTGTACCCGGTGATGTAAAACTGCTCACTACACTGGCTGAGAAAAAAATATTACTTGAAAAAGCAGGTATCGACCACCTGGTAGTGGTTCCTTTTGATCATCATTTTGCCAATCAGTCTGCAGATGAGTATATCACAGATTTTCTCTGCAAATATTTCAAACCCCATACAATTATTATCGGTTACGATCATCGGTTTGGCAAAGGCAGAACAGGAGATTACCAGTTACTCGAATCCTATGGCAGGCAATTAGGGTTTAGTGTAAAAGAAATTACAGAGCAATTACTCAATGAGATTGCGGTTAGTTCTACACGAATCAGGAAAGCCATTGCAGAAAACGATATCAATACGGCCAATGCAGCACTGGGTTACCCTTATTTTTTTGAGGGACTGGTAGTAGAGGGCAATAAACTCGGCAGAACCATTGGTTATCCAACTGCCAATCTTCATATTGGCAGTGAAGAAAAACTGATTCCTGAGAATGGTGTATATGCGGTGAAAGTTGAAATAGTCGGCAGTCATGACACCATTTATGGAGGTATGATGAATATTGGCCTCCGCCCAACTGTTGATGGCAAGAAAAGGGTTATTGAAGTAAATATTTTTGATTTCGATACTGCTATTTATGGAGAACATCTCCGTATACATGTATTACAACAACTACGCAGTGAAGTAAAATTTGACGGTCTGGAAGCATTAAAAGCCCAATTGGCACAGGATAAAAAAGATGCGCTGGCAGCGATTACCTTTTAGTGTCAGGCAGGTTTGGAAATTAAAGATTGAAAGGAAATTTGTACTCAGTTCCAACCAATCACTACTCACTCGAGTAACTTACAAAACCCACTATAACAAAACCTTTAGTTCATCATTTTCACCACCATTTCTTTCATTAAACCCGCATCTGAAGTACCGGCATCATGAACGCCTACGCTGCGCAGGTTATATTGATGCAGGAGAAGCAATACACGCTCTACACCTGTGTATTCATATTTACGTGCAGAACTGATATAATCTTTAACAAAATAGGGGTTCACCCCTATTGTGCTTGCTGCTGTTTTTTCATCGGGATTCTGTAATCCAAACAGCATATATACTTTACTGAAATAATTATACAATGCAGGCAAAACCTGTTGTATGGGTGCTGCTTTCGGATTGGCTTCAAAATACTGAATGATACGAATGGTTTTCGACAGATCTTTTCTTCCGATGGCTTCCTGTAATTCGAATACATTAAATTCCTTGCTGATGCCAATGTATTTTTCAATATCGTCTTCAGTAATATTGGTTCTGTTTGACAAATTGACGGCCAGTTTTTCAATTTCATTTTCAATCCTGCTCAAATCATTGCCTACATGATCAACCAATAACATCAATGCTTTCTGGTTAATGGTTAATCCATGTTTTTTTACCACATCCATGGTCCATTCGGGCAACTGGTTATCATACATTTTTTTGGTGGTAAGCATTTCCCCTTTTGCTTTCAGGGTTTTGGCCAGTTTGGAGCGACCATCTACTTTTTTGTCCTTGTAGCTTACTACAAAAACAGTTGAACTGAGTGGGTTTTCAATATAAGGCTCTAGCTTATCAATATCCCGCATCTGCTGTGCTTCTTTCAGGATGACAACCTGTCTTTCCGCAAACATGGGATAACGCCTGCAGGCATTAACCACCGCTGCCCAGTCGGCATCTTTGCCATAAAAAACAGTAAGATTAAACCCTGCTTCCGATTCAGGGAGTATATTATGCTCGGCATGATTTACCACCTGGTCAATGAAATAAGACTCTTCGCCTTCCAGCCAGTAAATGGGCTTAAAATGCCCCTTTTTCCATTCTGTTATAATCTTCTCCGCCGACATGGGTGCAAAGATGATGGTTGATGAAGGATTTAAAAAATGATTGCTGGTTTAGTTATGAACATCGTGAATGGTCAATCGTGAATCGTGAATGAATTGTTGCTATTCACGAGTGACCATTCACAATTTTACAACGCCTGTTTATCCGGAATATTGCCATCAGGCAGTTACCACTATAATATTTTCGGGCTTTAGTATGGGTTGCTGAAGGAATCGAAGAATAATATTGGCCGTTACCACCACATCCCGTTCGCAATAAGCTACGATCCGTTTTAGGTCTTTATCGATATAATATACATCCTGAACCATGCTGCCATCCATATCGGTTTTGGAGCTGGGTATGCCTAAAACATGGGCCAAAAGATCGAGCGAAACGTAGTTTTTGTGGTCACCAAATTTCCACCAGCTGAGGGTATCAAACATTTTTGCTTCCCATGGTTTGCGATCCTGCAATTGCAGGCAGAAAGGTAAAGACAGGTTATTGATGAGCATCCGGCGACCGATATAGGGTATATCAAATTCCCGGATATTATGCCCTGCAAACTGAAAATGAGGGTTGGCCAGTTGCATTTTCTCACATAATTGCGTAAAAATCCTCAGTATTTCTACCTCATCATCCCCATACATACTCTTCATTTTCAGGTGCCATTGCCCCTGCTCATCTGCATGAAAAAAAGCAGTGGAGATACAGATAATCCGACCGAATTCGGCCAGTATTCCGGCTTTTTTTCGGTAAGATTCTTCCGGATCCGTACCTTCTGGCACGGTTTTAGATATTTTGTCGCAAAATAGGCGTTGCCAGTCCGGATCCATACTGGTAAAGGATGAACAGGCTGGTACTGTTTCAATATCAAGCAATAACAGGTCCTTGAGCATAAGAAAATTTTAAAAAAATCCGTTAACTGAAAATTTCATTTTATGAGTAGCTTCAACACCCCAGATCCAAGCGCTGCACCACAGCAAAAAGACAACCGTAAAGTAATATACGGTATTCTGATTTTCGCCTTATTGAGCACATGGGCCTATATCTTCTATGATAAAAGCCAGACCAAGGAAGCCATTGGTCAGTTAGAAACCAGGATTACCAATGTTGACAGTGCGCGTAATGCCATTCAGCAGGAGTTCCTGGAAGTTTCTGCCAAAGCTGATTCGCTGACACAGAATAATATCCAGTTACAGGGAGCATTGGCAGACCGTGGTTCTGAAATCCAGAAACTGAAAGGTAGTATCAGCAATATCCTGAAGCGTAAGAATGCTTCTGATGCAGAACTTGCACAAGCCAAACAAATGATCAGTGAAATGAATGGCAAGATTGATGGTTTATTTGCCGAAATAGAGAAACTGCAGGGGGAGAATAAGCAGCTTACAGCTGCCAATGAACAACTAAGCACTGAAAAAACGCAGTTGACTTCTGAAAAAGAAAACCTGCAGCAAAACCTCAGTGCTACTAAGAAAGAACTTGACGATAAAGTAGACGTTGCTTCTACTCTGCATGCATCTAATATTGGTATAACTGCCATTGATGTACGTAGCAGTGGAAAGGAAAAAACAACCAGCACTTCTAAACGTGCCGATCTGATGCGCATTTCCTTTGTACTCGATCCTAACCGTATTGCAGCAAGTGGCAGTAAAGACATTTACGTATGCGTAACGGCCCCTGATGGGAAAGTGATTTCTGAAGGCACGAAATTTATTACCCGTGAAGATGGCGAGAAGATATATACCAGCAAGGTTACCGTTAACTACGAACAAGGTAAAGTAACACCCGTGAGTTTCGACTGGAAGCAGGCTGAGAAATACCAAACCGGCAATTATAAAATTGAAATCTATAATAATGGTTTTAAAATTGGCGAAGGTGTAAAAACGCTGAAAAAAGGTGGCTTATTTAGTTAAGCATCCTAAAAGAAACAATAAGCAAGCAATCGACAAAAGGGAACTGAAAGGTTCCCTTTTTGCTGGCAGGAGGTGAATGGTCAATAGTGAATAGGTACGATTATATTCACTATTGACCATTCACGATTGACGATTCAACATTCACCACCCCATTCCAGTTTTTCCTATCTTCATCAAAAAACCATCCATGCGTATCAACTGGCGGATTATATTGGTTGTTATTGCCATTATACTGGTGAGTGGTACCATTTTTTATTCACAGTACGTAGCGGGTAAAATCGCTACAGAAGAAAGAAAATATGTTACCGTTTGGGCTGAAGCACAGCGAACCATATTGAATACACCTGACACCGCCAGCTTAAATCTTGCTACTTTTATTTCATTCGAAAACAAAGAGATACCCATTCTCGAAACCAACGAAAAAGACAGTATCACCGGTAATTATCTTAACCTCGACAGTAATTTTGTTCAGGCTGATCCGGGTTATCTACAATATAAACTTAGCGAGTTCCGTAGGTATAATGATAAACCTATTATACTCGTCATTAAAGACAGTCCATATACAGCCAATCATTATTACTATGGACAAAGTAAATTATTAAAAGAAGTAAAACTGTATCCGCTGATACAGTTGGTTATTGTAGCACTTTTTATTGCCATCGCCATCATGGCGGTGCAGTCGCATTACCGTGGTGCCGAAAACCAGTTATGGGCATCTATGGCCAGAGAAACTGCACATCAGTTAGGTACGCCTGTTTCCAGCCTGGAAGGTTGGCTGGAAATATTGAAACAGAAAAAAGAAAATGAAGCTATTATACCCGAGATCACAAAAGATGTAAACCGTTTATTACTCATTACAGACAGGTTTGGCAAAATAGGCAGCCAACCAAAACTGGAACCGGGTAATCCTTATGAACAGATTGAGCAGATGATTACGTATATGAAAAAGCGTTCGGGTGCGCAGGTACAGTTTGAGTTTTACCCAGCAACACTGCCAGTAAACCCACTGCTAAGTGCTCCTTTATTTGACTGGGTAATAGAGAACCTGATAAAAAATGCACTGGATGCAATGGAAGGAAAAGGAACCATTCGAATAGAATCGCATATAACAAGCGAAGGTCTGATGATTGATGTAACTGATACCGGTAAAGGTATTCAGTCTACACACCTGAATAAAGTTTTCAAACCAGGTTTTACTACTAAGAAAAGAGGATGGGGACTTGGATTACCGCTGAGCAAGCGCATCATGGAAGAATACCACAATGGTAAGTTATTTGTAAAATGGAGCGAAGCCGGTAAAGGCACTTGTTTCCGTCTTATTCTGCCTCTTCCAGCAAAGGCATAATGGGTTCACCAAAACAACTCATGGCTGCATACCATTGATGCAATGATTGTGGCGTTGTGGTTTCAACATACAAGTTTGCTTCCCTGCAATAATTCAATAACTCTGTTTCAATTGAACGCAAATCCGCTGAAACAGGCTGGCAACCGAGTTTATGCAGACAACTGTTCATTCGCGATAATTTTTCATCCGACAAATGATCAAATGCATGCTGCTGTAATAATTGCCCCGCTGCATTTACGAGCAGGCTGTAAGATGTTGTTTTCATACAAATTATTTAGCGCAAGTGACCACAGTTACATAACCGAACAATGATTAAATTGTAAAGAAATTGTTACTCGATTTTTTTGTGCATAAACTGTGGATGAGAGAAGAAGTCCATAGTTGATAGTCCATGGTCCATAGCAGGAATCTACTATGGACCATGGACTATCAACTACCTGATTATTTATCGCTCTGTCTTTTCACTGATCCACCACTACTTACATTTATATCGCGTATCAGTCCTTCTCCCTTAAAACGAACATAGCCCCCACTGCTGGCTTCAGCAGAAATTTCTTTGGTAACTGTTACCTGTACCCCTGCACCACTGCTTACATCAGCTTTACAATTGGTGACCGCCAGTTCGTAACCACGGAAGATACCGCCACTACTGCCGTCTACAGACAATGATCTGGCCGATCCTGTTAAGCTGATTGTTCCACCGCTGCTTACATCGGCTGTGAGTTTATCAAAGCTTACTGATTTTGCCTGTATGGAACCTCCGCTGCTGGCTTCCAGTCCGTCGAGTTCAGTGTACGACACATATACAACTACTTTCCAGTTTCTTCTTCTTTCCCAGAAACGCCAGTTATCACTGTCGCGGGAAATACGAAGTACGCCATTGGTTACAACGGTTTTTACTTTATCAACCAGATCGGCATCACTGGCAGTTACAGCCAGTTCTTCCTTACTTCCTTTTGTTAATATTACCTGTATGCCTGCTGATGTTTTTACGGCGTGGAATGATCCTACATTTCTTTTCTGCGCATTATCACCTGATACCACTTCCTGCCCCAGGGCAAAAGAAAAAAGCATGGTGACTGCCAATAAACTACTGATTAGCTGTTTCATGATAGGTTTGTTTTTGGGTGTAACGGGCCGGCAGTTAAAAAGTTACAATTGGGGCTAGCTGTGAGTTTTGAGGCGTGAGCCATGAGTTTTTGGCTACCAGACTGTAACAGGTATTTAACCCGCAGCTCAAGGCTTATGGCCTCATCTTAATACAACTGCCCCCAATGCCGGCAGGTGAACTTTTAACTGGTAACATTTTGAGGCTTTATCGACCAGGGTAGAGCTGATTTCGGGATTATAAACATCTCCGGTTCCCCAGAAGGCTTCGTTATCACTGTTAAATATTTCAGTCCATTTTTCTTTGCCGTGTGCATATATCTCCCAGTCGTGATAAACAACAGGAGTAACATTGAGGATGACGAGGATATCGTCTTTGGGTTTCTTTCCTTTGCGTTTATATACCATAACCGATTCACTGCGGTGGTTCAGGTCTACCCATTCAAAACCTTCTGTAGAAAACTGTTTCTCATAGAGTGCCGGTTCGGTGCGGTAAAGTTCATTGAGTTTTTGTACACAATATTTCATGCCGCCATGACTCTGAAACTGTAGCAGCTCCCATTGCAACTCACTTTTATAGTTCCACTCACTGGTAGCACCGAATTCATTACCCATGAACAGGAGTTTGGCACCGGGATGAGTAAACATATATGTATATAATATGCGCAGGTTGGCAAATTTCTGCCATTCGTCGCCGGGCATTTTGTATAGCATGGGGCTTTTGCCATGTACTACTTCATCATGACTCAGCGGCAGCATAAAATTCTCATCATAGAAATACATCATGCTGAATGTAAACTTATCCTGATGAAACTGGCGGAAGATGGGATCCATTTTAAAATAATCAAGTGTATCATGCATCCAACCCATCATCCACTTCATACCAAAACCTAAACCATCTTCAAAAGTAGGTCGGCTGATTTTGGGCCAGTCGGTAGCTTCTTCTGCTATGGTTTGAATATCAGGAAAATCCCGGTACAATGTTTCATTGAGGTCCTTGATAAAGGCAATTGCTTCCAGGTTACCATTACCTCCGAATTCATTGGGCTCCCACTGTCCTTTGTTGCGGCTGTAATCTAAACGCAACATGGAACTTACCGCATCTACCCGTATGCCATCTGTATGAAAACGATCGCACCAGAAACGGGCACTGCTGATAAGAAATGATTTTACTTCTCCCCTTTTGTAATTAAAAATATAAGAGTTCCAGTCGGGGTGATAGCCTTTCCGCATGTCTGCATATTCATAGGTATGTGTTCCATCGAACATAAATAACCCATGTGCATCATAAGGGAAATGTGAAGGCACCCAATCGAGAATAACGCCAATACCAGCCTGGTGAAAAGCATCTACAAATGCCGCATAATCCTGTGGTGTACCAAAGCGTGAAGTTGGTGCAAAATAACCTGTTCCCTGGTATCCCCAGCTCCCATCGAAAGGATGTTCCATGACGGGCATCAGTTCTACATGTGTAAAACCCATTTCCTTTACATAGGGCACCATACGTTCTGCAATCTGCTGGTATGAATTGTACGATTCTTCATCGTTTTTATCGGGTCGCATCCAGCTCGCGAGGTGTACTTCATATACAGACCATGGCGCATCCAAAGCGTTGTGTTTCGATCTGTTCTTCATCCAGGTTTCATCCTTCCAGTCATAATCTGTTTGCCAGGTAATCGAAGCTGTATGAGGTCTCTTTTCCCAGAAATGGGCATAGGGATCGCCTTTATCGAGTTTAATTCCCTTGTACCCATGAATATGATATTTATACGCTTCCCCCCTGTTCACATAAGGAATAAACCCTTCCCATATTCCTGAATTATCCAAACGCACTTTTAATGGATGTGATGATTTGTTCCACTCATTGAAATATCCTGTTACACTAACATAAGTAGCGTTGGGTGCCCATACGGCAAAATAAGTACCGGGTGTATTTAATACTTCAATCTGTTTATTACCAAAAAAATCATACAAATGATAATGGGTACCCTGTTGAAAGTTCTGTACATCTGTATCGCTGAACAAAGAATAGTTCCATACAGGCTGAGTAGTATCCACAAAATGCAGCTCCTCATATTTTTTATCCTCATTTACAACCTTTCCTCCTTTCTCTACTCCTTTAACAGGAATACCTGAATCGGTGGCATTTGACTTATTAGTTTTATCGCTCATAAGACATTCATAATCAGATTAAGAAAAATATTAACATTATTTTTCGACTAAATAATTAGTTATTACATTTTTTTTATGGATTTTTCCATATCAGGCATCAAATACTGCAACTAAACACAATGAAAAAACTGACTGCCCTTCTTTTTGTAATGGGATTATTTGCCCTTACAAATGTTTACGCACAAAACGCCTCCCTTAAAGGTACGGTTGTTGACACTACCAATAAAGTAAATCTGCAACATGCAGTTGTGTCTTTATTAAGACCCAAAGATTCAGTATTGGTGAAGTTTGTAAGAACCGATCAGCAGGGCCAGTTCAACTTTGGCAATCTTCCTGCAACAAAGTATATCATGATTATCTCGTACCCCGATTATGCCGATTTTGTGGATGATATCGACCTGTCGGCACAACCACAAAAAACGCTGGGTAATATCTATGTAACCACCAAGGCGCATTTGCTGGAAGAAGTAATTGTTAAACAACGTATTTCTGCCATTCGCATGAAAGGCGATACTACCGAATACCGGGCAGATAGTTTTTATGTGGGTCCCAATGCCAATGTACAGGACCTGTTAAAGAGGATGCCGGGTATACAGGTAAATTCAAAGGGGGAGATCAGTGCACAGGGACAGAAAGTAGAGAAAATACTGGTTGATGGCGAAGAATTCTTTAGTGATGACCCAGCAGTAGTTACACAAAACCTGCGAGCCGATGCCGTTGAAAAGGTACAGGTGTTCGATAAAAAAAGTGACCAGGCCGTTTTCACAGGTATTGATGACGGACAGACGGCCAAAACCATTAATCTTCAGTTAAAAGAAGATGCCAAAAAAGGTTATTTCGGAAAAATTGAAGCCGGCTCAGATTTTGATCGTTATAAATATGGAAAGGGAATGCTGAACGCATTTAAAGGCAAAAGAAAATTAGCTGCTTACATCACCAATGATAATACCAGGTTTGAATCACTGAACTGGAACGAAAGAAATAACTATGGTTCTAACAATACCAATATGGAGGTAATGGATGATGGAGGAATTATGATGTATAGCAGTGGTGATGAATTTTCATATGGGCAGGGTTTGCCTACTTCTACTACCGGAGGTTTTCTTTTCAGTAACAAATGGAACCAGGACAAACACAATATCAATAATTCATACCAGTATAATAACCTGAATGTAAAAGGCAGAACACAAACTACCACACAAACCATATTACCTGATACTACTTTCATCAATACGCAGGATCAGAATTTTGTGAGTGACAGGAGAAGAAACCGCATCAACAGCAAGTATGATCTTCGGATTGATTCTACCAGTACATTAAAATTATCATTAACAGGATCTATTGTTTCCAACAGGAATGCCAACAGCTTTTTAGGCAAAGCCATCAGTGAAGATGGCCAGATCATTAACCAGTCTGATCGTACCACTACCAATGATGGGGAAGACAGAAACCTCTTGGGTTCCTTACAATGGCAGAAACGTTTAAAGAAAAAAGGACGTACCCTTTCCTTCAGTGGCGATTTTTCAGTCATGGATAAAACAAATGACGGGTTCCTTTTCGCCAAAAATGATTTTTACGATAAAAACGGTTCTTTGGTTCGTCAGGATAACCTCGATCAGTTTAAAACAAACAAAGAAGCATTATCCAGTGTAAACGGAAGGCTTTCTTATACAGAACCGCTCTGGAAGAATACTTTTATGGAGCTGAATTATCGTTTTGCTTTTAATCGTAACGATGCAGAAAGAAATACACTCGAGCGTAATGCACCAGGTGGTAAATATGAAAATATGATTGACACATTGAGCAATCATTTTATTTACAACAGCAATAACCATACTGGTGGGTTTACGCTCAGATTAAATGAGAAGAAATTCAGTTTATATGGTGGTGCTTCTTTGGGTTCGGTGAAGTTTAACCTTGATGATATTAATAAAGGTACTAACAGAAATATCAGTTTTACAAATTTTCTACCTACTGCAGGTATTACATTTAATCCCAAAAAACAAAGAAGGATTAACCTGAATTATAATGGTACCACGCGTAACCCCAGTCTGCAGCAGATACAGCCATTTATTGACAATATTGATCCATTAAATATCACCATAGGTAACCCCAACCTGAAACAGGAGTTCAGGCATAATTTCAACATGAGTTTCAGTGATTACAAAGTCCTGAAAAGCAAGAATATTTACCTGAGTGCAAATTTCAGTACTACCAATAATGCCATTACCAATGCAAACTTTATTGACAGTATTGGAAGAAGAATTAACCAGGCCATCAACGTGAACGGTAATTATACCGGATCTATGTGGAGCAGGTATGGATTTGATCTATTCCCTTCTTATAACCTGAATTTTGGTCTTTCCCCTTCAGTATCGCGTTTTGTAAACTTTGTGAATGGTCTGGAAAATATCAGTAAGAACAATTCATTGGGTATAAACCTGGGTATTAGTCACTGGTCGGAAAAGAAATTCAATTTTTATGTCAGCTTTGATGCCCGTTATAACCACTCAAGTTCTTCCATTCGCCCCAATGCAACCACGAAGTACTGGTCTTATTCTTCATGGGCAGATCTGACACTTAAATTACCTGCGAAATTTATATTTACTACTTCATCTCAGATAAACCTTTATCAGAGAACTTCTGTATTCGCTGGTAACAGTAATGTTTATATCGTGAACAGCTCACTAGGAAAAACTTTTGGCAAAAGTGATAAGCTGGAAATGAAACTCGCCATCAACGATATTTTCAACCAGAATCAGAATATCAGAAGAAATATCAGCACCAATTTTATTACAGAAACCATTCAGCAGAATATCCAGCGTTTCTGGTTATTGAGTATTGCTTATAATTTCAGTAAAAACGGAAAACCTACTAACGGATTTTAAACAGATCATAACCATGAAAAATATATTCATCCTATTATTCCTGCTGTCGGCAACAACCAGTTTTTCACAGGCCAGGTTTATCAGCTCGGGCAGGGTTGAATTTGAAAGAAAATACAACCAGCACAGTCAGTTGGAAGGAGAAAATGAAGGCCCCTGGATTGCTGAAATGAAAAAAAACTATCCGAAAATGATCACCGATCATTATGAGCTTCGGTTCAATAATGAAAGATCTGTGTATCGATTACTCAAAGAAAATCCGGATAATAAATACCTCTGGATGGGTAAGCCTTCCGAATCGGATGTTACCATTAAAGACATCAATAAAGGTACCATCTCCATGCAACGTGATGTATTTGAACAAACTTACCTGATTCAGGACAGTTTACGCCAGCTCGAATGGCGCATTACTGATGAAACACGCACTATTGCAGGCTTTGAATGCAAAAAAGCGGTCACTAAAATCTGCGACTCCGTTTATGTGGTTGCTTTCTATACAGACCAGATTATGGTTAACAGCGGCCCGGAAAGTTTTAGTGGTTTGCCTGGTATGATACTCGGGCTGGCCGTTCCCAGATTACATACTACCTGGTTTGCTACCAAAGTAGAATTGGTTGATCCAACGCCTGCACAGCTCTCTCCTTCACAAAAAGGGAAAAAAGCAAGTTGGACACAACTTTCAACTGATTTAAATAAAGCGATGAAGGACTGGGGCAAAGAAGCGGCACGAATATTGTGGAATTCTTTGCTATAACTGAAGTCGGAACTTTACCGATACGTGAGAATGAAATGTATACTGGGAAGTCCGGGGGTTTATATGGCTGTATAGTTTTGGGGGTATTACTATCGGCCACAGACTCACGGACTTTCCTTTTTATTTTCTTGCCCGCATTCTTTTGGGCCCATACCATAGCCAAAAACCGGTAACAGTAAATAATAGCAACGCCGCTCCCATTACACTGGTATAAAAAAGTTTGAAGCTCCCCGATGTGATACCCAGGTAATGGTCTACCACCGACCCATCGTGTATTTTTTCAATAAAATCGGCCCTACGTGTTTCAATATGCAATAATGCACCGGTACTGGCATCGAGTTGAAGTGCTGTAAAGTGATCGTTAAAAAGAATTTTAACCATACCCTTTTCAGGTCTGAAATCAATCCGGTCAATGGTACCGGTTAAATTTGCATCAACACTGTCGTGCAGGTAATGAATGGCTTTTCGGCTGAGACTGTCTATGGATAACCAGTTTTTTGTATCCGTCGATGATCCTTTGTATGATTTGGCCAGTAAATAACCATTACTGTTCTTTTTCCATCCCAATAAAAGACCCGTTACTGCTACAATAAAAAAGAATACAAATAATAATGCCCCGGTAATCCTGTGCACTTTTCTGAACACCCTTAATACTTTCGCCTGTTGTTGCCTGTTTTCCTGTTGTTTCAACATGATAGTGCCCTGTTTAGCATACCCCTGAATCGGGAAACGCTAAATATATTCAATCTAAGCTGAAGGGCTGGTTGTTTTATGTGGCTGGGTAAAGTTATTTTTTCAAAGCCTGTAACTCTGCTTTTAATTGAGATATCTGTATTTGCAATTCTTTAATCGACTCTACCAATACAGGAATCAATCCCTCCATTTCAACCTCTTTTACATAAGCCTGTTTGAACAAATTTTTCCCGGCTGTATAAGAAATGGTCCGGCTTTTAACCAGTTGTGGAAATACTGTTTCAACATTTTCGATACCAAACCCAAATTGTCTGCCCGCGGGTAATTTCAATGAACGATTGAATTCAGCTTTGTACTCAAACATTTGCGGTTTTAATTTCAGAATCTGATTGGTGGCATCATTTACAGGCCTGATATATTTTTTTAATTCTGTATCATTCATTTCCTGGGCAGAAACTGACTGAACTGTAATACAGGTGCATAGCCCTAAAAAAAGAGCTTTTATGGCATTTTTCATATAATGGCTTTTAGTTAGCTATTCGAATCGGTGCAAAGAAACAGCTTTGTTGTTCCATTTTTCTAAAATTCCTGTGAAATATACAGTCACCAGTTCTTTTGAATAATCATTCCAACTCACGCCCCAAAGGTTTTCTTTTCCGTTGCCTCCTTCATATTTTAAGGCTCCGTCTTTGGTCCAGATGCGCAATTTATCACTGGCAGTGGCCAATAAAGTACCATCCTGATTCCATTGCAGATCCCGGTATTCCATTTTGCTGCCTTTGATGGTTTTGAACAGTTTGCCTTCTGGTGTCCAGTATTGTAATAAGCTTGGTATGCCTTCCTCATCATGCCCATAATCCCCACTCACAAAAAATTGTCCGGATGGATGCCATTCAACAGACAATACGCCCGTATGTTCTTCCCGGTGTTTGAGGATGGCCAGTTTTTTTCCGCTCATTTCATACAGGCGAATATCATCTCCACTTACCAGTAATATATTTTTCGACGGGTGCCAGTCAATATCAAAATAGCTTGTTTTATCTTCTTTGGGAATGATTCTGATCAACTGCCCTTTTTCATTGAATATTTTAATAAGATGATTATCTGTTACAGCAAGAAATTTTCCGTTATAGCTCCAGGTAATTCCTCTTCCACCATATTCAATACCCTGCAATGAAACAGAGTCGCCTGTAACCATATTACGCAGGTGCATATGCTTATCGTTGGTAGCAACCGCCAGTAATTGGCCAAAGGGTTGCCATGCCAGTCTTCTTATCATTGAGCTAACCGGAAACGATTTCAGCAATTTCATATCTTTTATCTGGTAGAGTCGGAGTTCCCGGTCATCTCCTCCCGTTATTGCAAAACGACCACTGGGGTCAACTGCTACTGTCCATAAACCCTTACCCGGTGAGGGTCCGATAAAAGAGCCCAGAACAACCCAGCTACATAGTATGAACAGGTATTTCATGGCGTGATCATTTGACTTAACATTTTAACCACCCGGGAGAACTGTCTGTAGCCGTATTCACAACAATTTCAATACCATCAGGTGTTTTAAACCGGATAGCCAACATACCCAGGTGCGATTCATAAGGACCTTCAAATAACAATTGCTGTTCTTTAATTATAGTAATAAGAGATTGCAGGTCGTCGGTCAAAAAACTAATACGCACAGCACCAGGTGGAAGGTGATCTGCAATATTGATATCCAGTCCCGGTATGCCGCCGTCAAAAACAGTTAGTGTATTTTCCTGCAGTTTTACTGGTAATTTCAAGACAGATGAAAAGAAGTTTGTCGTCTGACCGGGCTCTGCAGCACCCATTTCAATCTCTTGAATACGTATATGCATCGGATATAGTTTATGCGGGTATTTCGTCTTTTATTTTTTTCACGCCCATCATTCCCCCCATCATTATTAATGCCGTTAAAATAATGACCTGTATAATCAGTGAATTATTTACTATACCAATTTTGTCAGTTGGTGAAATAGACAGGAATAACAATATACTGATCAACCCACGAGGAGCAATAAATAAGAGTGGGAAGAGAGGCAGTTTAGCAATTTTCAACTGAATGGCTCTTATAGTAAAGATTACCACTACAACAATACCAGCCCATAATAAAGTATCTGTATTTAATAATTCATTGGTCTCTATCAGGTAACCAAATACAAGAAAGAAAAAAGTACGGATTACAAAAGCCGCTTCTGTGGCTATTTCCTTGAATTTATGTACTTCTTTATTCAGGTCATCGGGATTCAGTTTTGCAATCCATTTATATCGCTTGAGTTCGTCGAGGTTACCCAGGAATATTCCAAACAATAAAATAAACAGCAGTGAAGGCAGGTGATAGTGCTTGGAAACAATATAAATAAGTATCACCATTACCATAATGGGAATGAACTTAATATGGTGTTGTATTCTCCCGAGTAAATAGGAAAGACCAACAGTAGCAAGGAATGAAACGACAAGTATCAGCAACAGTTGCCAGCCAAAGTGCATAAAAGCAGTAGCATCTATGACTGCATTAAGCATTACAAAATTAAAAATGATTACACCGATGATATCAGATAAACTACTTTCATATGTAACAAATTCACGGTTATATCCATTCAGGTTTCTGGCACTGGGTATAGCAATGGCACTGCTGATGATTGCAAATGGCAGCATATTAACCAGCGCTTGTTTATAAGAATACCCCCCGAAATAACTGAATAACCAGGCGAGTATCAATGCACTTGCAAGTAGGGGGAAAAAAGAAACTACGGCTGCTTTTTTTACCAATGGCAGTTTGGACTTATTGAGTTCCAATTCAAGAGAACCTTCCAATACAATCAGTATTAACCCAACAGTACCCAGTAAAGGTAACAGAGACGAGAGTTCAGGTAAAGGAACAGCAAAGAATACTGTTAATTGTTTCAGTACCCAACCCAGCAATAATAAAAGAATAACCGCAGGTATTCTCGTTTTCGCCGAACTGATATCAAATAAATAAGCCAGTAATATCAGTATACATAAAGTAATGATGATAGATGTAGTCATGCTGATTGCAATATAAGTGCTCCGAGCCGGATTTCATAACCGTGGCGTAGTTCTATGAGCAGATTAACAGAATGGCTTCAAATACAAACTACAAGTTACTATTTCGTTAACTCTACAATCATCAGTCCCTGGGCAGGGAGTTCTATGGCTTCTCCATAATTTTTCCCTGAAAAAATATCAACTGCTTTTGTAAAGCCTTTGGTTCGTTCTGCATAATCGGCTAAAACAACTTGTTTTTTTGTATCGCTGGTATTAACAATACACATAATGGTCTGACGATCGTCATAACGGAAATACACATACAATCCATCAGCCGGCAGGAATTGCATGGTTTTACCAGTAGTGAGTGCTGTAGATTTTTTTCTGAACAATGCCAGAGTCCGCACAAAATCAAAAGCTTCCTGCTCCTGAGCTGTTCTACCGGTTTTATTAAATTTATTTACGGCATCCCCGTCAAATCCTCCCGGGAAATCAAGTCTCACCATCGCATCACTCGGGTTCTTGAAATTTTTCATGAGTATTTCCGTACCATAATACATTTGTGGAATACCTCTGAGTGTAAGCAGTAGTCCTATACCCTGTTTAAACTTATTCATATTCTCCCCTGCCACAGAATAAAAACGATCCATATCATGATTATCCAGGAATATACAGTTGCTTAGAGGTTGCTGGTATAAAATATCCTGCGCCAATGTCATGTATAATTTATTTGCCCCTTCAGTCCAGCCAAAGGGTTGATTAAGGGTGGCCATGATGCCGGCATTCAATGGAAAATCTGTTACTCCTTCTGCATTGTGCTTGAAAGGAACATTCATATTGTTTCGCGTGAAATATGCACTGCCTGTAACCGTATTGGTCCATGCTTCGCCGAATATGGTTAACCTGGGATATTCTTTTAAAAGTGCATCGTTGATTTTATTCAGAAAAGCCTCATCACAATATTTATAGGTATCTACACGCCATCCATCTACACCAAATTCTTCCGTGCTCCAAATTGCATGTTGAATAAGAAAATTGGCCACAAATGGGTTTCGTTGATTCACATCCGGAAGATGGGGTACAAACCAACCATCAAGCATTTGCTGTTTATCTTTTGCACTTGCATATTTTCCGAAAATTGCTTCATCCCTATGGTTACTGCCTGTATAGCTATTCCATCGGTTAATCCAGTCGGGAGATGGTGGCTCCTGAGCTATCCAGTGATGTGAGCCGATATGATTATACACTGCATCCTGTATCAGCTTCATACCATTGGCATGTAATGCATCAGAGAGTTCACGATAGGTCTGATTACCTCCCAAACGTGGATCTACTTTATAATGATCGGTAAACCAATAGCCATGATAGCCACTCATCATCCCTGCTGATTCTTTGTTGAGTGGCATATTATTCTCAATAACAGGTGTCATCCAAACAGTACTCACGCCTAAATCTTTCAGGTATGATAAATGATTCTGTACTCCTTTTAAATCGCCACCATGACGAAGCAATACATCTTTTCTGTTACTGCTTATATCATAGAGGTTATTAAACTGGTCGTTGGATGGATCTCCGTTACTGAACCTGTCTGGCATAATCAGGTAAATAAAATCTTTTGAAGTTACTCCCTGGGCAAAAATTGTATTTCTGCCAGCCCTTCTTGGTTTGAGCTTCCATATCAACTCAATGGTTTTGCCATTGTATACACCGACTATTTTTACATCACCGGGTTTTGCTTCTTTAGAGATGGAGATATCCAGCCCCACATATTTACCATTGCTGAACCTGTGCGACCGTAGCTTTTGTACCCCGGGGTAGGTAATGGTAAAGCGATAACGCCAGAATGCAGTGTCACTTCCTTTCAGTATGAGTTGTACATTATTGTATTGCATGTCTGTAAACCAGTGTGATGGATATACAGCAATATCTTCTGCCTTAACCAATACTGATACAAGCAATAACATTACTATGTAAAAGAATTTTTTCATGACCATACCCGTTTGATTCAGTAATAAACGCTGTACCTTATTTTTTTTCCTGCCTGATACGAATGGCGCCTGCATCATACACAAACAATACACTTACGGCCGCACATAACATAAAGAAACCTGCGAGTACGATGGCATAAATAGGTTGGCCACCATAAATATTTTTAACGATCCATCCACCACCAATACCATTTATAATTTGCGGCAGCGTGATAAAGAAATTAAAAATACCCATATAAATACCCAGTTTCCCGGCAGGAATAGAACCTGATAGTATTACATAAGGCATTGCTAAAATGCTGGCCCATGCCAGTCCTACCCCTATCATGGAATAGGTGAGCATAGAAGGATCTTTAATAAAATAAATGGAAATAAGACCTACCCCTCCGGCAATAAGAGAAAACGCATGCGTACCTTTTCTTCCCAAAAACTTCGCAACTATTGGAATAAATAAGGCATAAATAGCAGCAACAAGGTTATAAGTACCAAAAGCAGAACTTACTTTATTACCTGCATCGTTATAAGCTACCGATCTGGCATCATCTGGTGATAATCCGTATACATGTGTAGCTACTGCATCGGTTGTAAATACCCACATACTAAATAATGCGAACCACGAAAAAAACTGCACCAGTCCCAATTGTTTCATGGTTCTGGGCATTTTTTTAAAGTCTTTGAATATTTCACTTATCCCTGCTTTCTGAGAAGCTTCATCTGGTTTACCGTGGTATTTTTCATACTCAGCAGGGGGATATTCTCTTGATAAAAAAACCGTTATCAGGATAGCAACAATAAATACAGCGGCACCAATATAAAACGCATATTTAATATTATCAGCTACTCCCGATTCACCGGCTTCCTGTGAGAAGCCATTTTTGGCAAGAATGGATGGCAGTTCTGAGCCAATGACAGCACCCACTCCTATCAGGAAAGTCTGAACAGCAAAGCCACTTGTTCTTTGCGAATCGGGTAAATTATCTGCTACCAGCGCACGAAAGGGTTCCATTGCTACATTAAACGATGCATCCATGATCATCACCATCCCTGCTCCAATCCATAATGCCGGAATAACAGATGACATAGCTCCAGAATTGGGAAGAAATACAAGTGCCGCAGATGAAAGCAATGCCCCCACCAGAAAATAAGGTTTCCGTCTTCCTACCCTGTTCCAGGTTCTGTCGCTGTAGTGACCAATCAGGGGTTGCACAATCATTCCCATTAAGGGTGCAACAATCCAGAACATAGGAAGATGTTCTACATCGGCACCAAAAGAGCGGAGTATACGACTGGTATTTCCGTTTTGCAATGCGAAGCCGAATTGAACACCCAGAAATCCAAAACTCATGAAAAATATCTGGGTAAGTGATAAACGGGGTTTGGGCATCAATCCTGAAGAGACAGGAGAATGTGGTACTGAGCTGGCCATGGCAATCGTTTACAATGTGTAGTAATTACATATACTTAAATGTAGCGTATTTTTATAAAGTAGTGAATGAATATTCCACCATTTGTAAAACACAAACCCTGCACCCTCACTTTCTCTGCGGTGAATTTTTACCGCAGAGAAAGGAGTAACAGAGATTACGCAGTGTTTTTATCACTATCATTTAAATTACGAAGCCGTCTGGCAGTACTGCTAATTTCTTCACCACCACAATACCGTCTTTTACTGTATACAAAGCATGGTCGGTATTTGACAGATGATTACCGCCATTGATTCTTACATCATTGCCTATTCTGCAGTTTTTATCGATGATGGCATCTTTAATATAACATCTTTCACCGATGCCTATTTTGGGTAGCCCTTTTGCTGTGTTTGTTGCCATTTCTTCAATGGTTTCATAATAATCATTACCCATCAGGTAACTGTTTACCACTGTAGTACCATGACCAATTCGTGATCTGATACCTACCACACTTTGTTCAATTCTGCTCGCATGAATAATAGAACCTTCTGCAATGATTGTTTTCTCAAGCGTGGTGCCACTTATTTTAGCAGGTGGCAGCATACGTGCACGACTGTATACGGTTTTAGTATTATCAAACAAATTAAACGGTGGTATTTCCTGTGTAAGTGCCAGGTTGGCCTCGTAGAATGAATAGATATTTCCGATATCGGTCCAGTAACCATCATATTGAAAACTTACCACTTTATAATTCTGAATGGAATCCGGAATAATTTCTTTACCAAAGTCGGTAGCATTTGGATGCACTTCACTCAATAAATGATACAATGCTTTCTTACTGAATATATATATACCCATTGACGCGAGGTAGTGACGACCTGCTTTTTGCATCTCGGCACCAGTATCGCTCACCCATTCCGGCAATAATTCTTTTTTGGGTTTTTCGATAAAGGAAGTGATATAATTTTCTTCATCGGCTTTCAGGATACCAAATTCGGGTGCGTCTTTCTCATTCACAGGAATAGTGGCAATAGAAATATCAGCGCCTTTTGATTTGTGGCTTTCAAGCATCTCACTGAAATCCATCTGGTATAACTGGTCTCCACTTAAAATCAGTATATACTCAAAATCCATATTGGATATATGTCTGAGCGACTGCCGTACCGCATCTGCAGTACCCTGGTACCAGCCCGGATTATCGGGTGTTTGTTCGGCGGCCAGTATATCTACAAAGCCAGTGCTGAATGCACTGAAATGATAGGTATTCTTGATATGCTTATTTAATGATGCAGAATTAAACTGCGTCAGTACAAACATCCGGTTGATATTACTGTTGATACAGTTACTGATGGGTATATCCACCAGGCGGTATTTACCCGCGATTGGAACAGCAGGTTTGGATCGACTGGCCGTTAATGGATACAACCGGGTACCCGCACCACCTCCAAGAATTACTGCTAATACAGATGTTGAAATACTGTTCATATGGTCGTTATTTATAGATTTTCCGATTGTTCGATCTGTGATTTAAAAATCCAAAAATCAAAGATTGAACAATCTAACTTTATTTCAGGCTTTTATACACATTGGTATACTCATCCACCGTACTCTCCCAGCTATGATCTATCTGCATCATACGCTTCCGCATCCATTCCATATGTGTACTGTCCTGATAAACTGAAACAGCCCTGCCGATGGAATAGTTCACATCTTCAGGTGTTGCATGATTAAAGCGGATACCAAAACCATCCGGATCGCCCATATCTACCACCGTATCCTGCAAACCTCCTGTACTCCTTACAATTGGTACAGTACCATAACGCATGGAATACATCTGGTTCAATCCACAAGGTTCTACCCTGCTGGGCATGAGCAGAAAATCTGCACCGGCATACATTAAATGACTGAGGGTTTCATCATAGCCAATCACCACATTAAAAACACCTTTATAAGGTTCTGTCATTTGCTGAAACTCCCATTCTACTGCTGTTTCACCACTTCCCAATACCAGAAAACTGGCCTGCCCCTGTGTTTGTTCAATCGCCAGTCGAATGGCATAGGGTAAAATATCAGCAGCTTTCTCTCCTACCAGTCGCCCGATAAAAACGAATAATGGCTTATCTGCATCAAGACCAAAACGTTCACATAAAACAGCTTTATTTTTCTTCTTTCCTGTCGCCACATTTTTAACACTGAAATGATGTTCGAGGTATTTATCTGTGGCAGGGTTCCATACTTCATTATCTATACCATTCAATATACCTACACATTTACCTCTTTCAAATTCAAATAATTTCTCAAGGCCATTTGAGCTTATCCTGAGTTCATCCATATAACTCCAGCTTACCGTAGTTACCTTACTGGCGCATTTTATTCCCGATGCCAATGGATTAATGTTGTCATTCCAGTCGAGCATACCTCTTTTCCAGAGATCCCAGCGTGGTATATAACGACTCTTCTCCCATCCCATCCACCCCTGGTATTGTGCATTATGAATGGTAATAACGGAAGGAATACGTTTCAGCCCGTTATAATCATAACAATACTGCATCATAAAAGGAATAAGTCCGGTATGATAATCATGGCAATGAATTACATCGGGCTGGTGTTCCCAATGAATCATCCAGTTAACAAAAGCAATCTGAAAGGCGGTAAATCTTTCCGCATCATCATCATAACCATAAATCTTTTGTCGGTCGAGGAGTCCATTGATATCGATCAGGTAAAGATCATATCCCAGTTTATTACTGCTTTCCTTGATTACTGTATAATCAAAAAACCAGTTCCCTAAATTCGCCTGCCCTTTAAAATCAACCGTCCAGTCATTTTCATACAGGAACTTGGTCCTGTACATAGGCATCACCACTTTGGCAATATGGCCGGCTTTAACCTGGTATTTAGGAAGTGCCCCTACCACATCTCCCAGTCCGCCAGCTTTGGCTACCGGATAACATTCGGCACTCACATGAATGATCTCCATGAACAGCAGTTTGTCTGATTTGCTTTCAAGTTAGGAAGTAAAATGGTACTGTCAAATTCTACTTTAAAATTTTTCAGGCTGATTTTTCTCGTTATTTTACAGCCCACATTAAACGACCGATTGTTATGACCCAACCAAAACAACCCACTAATACAAGTGCACTTGCAACACTTGTCATCGTTTTTTTCTTCTGGGGATTTATTGCAGCTTCAAACAGTATCCTGATTCCATTCTGTAAAACACATTTTCAGCTCAACCAGTTCCAATCTCAATTAATCGGCTCCGCATTCTATGGGGCTTATTTTATAGGATCACTGATTCTGTTTATATCTTCTAACGTTTTGGGTTATGATATCCTCAACAAAATCGGATATAAAAAAGGTATTATTTATGGATTATGGATATCTGTAGCAGGTGCATTACTGATTATTCCATCTGCAAATGCCAATTCATTTCCTGCCTTACTGGCTTCCTTTTTTGTAGTGGCACTCGGATTCTCCCTTCAACAAACATCAGCTCAACCCTTTGCTATCTCTTTAGGTGATGCATCTACAGGTGCACACCGACTTAACCTGGCAGGAGGAGTAAACTCACTGGGTACCACACTGGGACCTATTATCGTTAGTTTTTTCCTTTTTGGTTCTATTGGCGGTGAACAAAGCGAAGTAACTGTTACAAATATCAATGTCTTATACCTGATTGTAGCTGGAGTCTTTGCATTGGTAGCATTGTTTTTTGCCTTCTCCAAATTACCCGATGGCAAGAATGACGAGAAATTTGAAAAAGCAAATAAAGCAGCCGCTTCTTTAACCATCATGACTTTATTGATCGGTGCCATTATTGTAGTCGGACAATTAACCGAAGTGCCTAAACTCACTTTATTATTAATAGCGCTGGTGTCGGTTGTAGGAATTTTATTTTATTCAAATGCCAGTGCCGTTAAAAACAATGCAGGCTGGGGTGCCATGAAATACCAACAATTAATTTATGGGATGATTGGCATTTTTGTATATGTAGGTGTGGAAGTTACCATCGACAATAATTTTGGTGCGCTGTTAAAAACCCCCGGTTATCTCACTGAAATGGGACTTGATGAAAGCATGATCTCGAAATATATTTCCCTTTATTGGGGGAGCCTGATGATTGGCCGGTGGACGGGAGCCATTAGTGTTTTTAATGTATCGGCCAGCATGCGAAGGATACTTACCATTGTGGTTCCTTTTATTGCTTTTATGGTAGTACTGGGTGTAAACTCGCTCTATGGAAGTGATATCAGTGATTTATGGGGATATGCTGTATGTATTATCATTACGCTGATTGCTTTTTTCTACGGACAGGAAAAACCTGCAAAAACATTGCTGGCTGTTTCCATACTGGCAACAGTGGCCATGTTGGTAGGTGTGTTTACGAGTGGCATTGTTTCAGTTTATGCCTTAATGGCTGGCGGACTCTGCTGTTCTGTGATGTGGCCCTGCATATTCTCATTAGGCGTTGGCGGACTTGGTAAATACACCAGCCAGGGTTCGGCGTTCCTGATTATGATGATTCTCGGAGGTGCCATTATTCCTCCATTACAGGGTGCTATCGGCGATCTTGAATCGGTTGGTATGCATCGGTCTTATTTACTTGCTGCCGGTTGTTTTGCTTTCCTTGGTTTCCTGGCAATTAAAATGAAAAAAGTATTACAATCACAGGGACTTGATTTCGATGCGCAAGTAAGCGGTGGACATTAATTTTGTGGACGACAAATTTGATTTGATATGGCTAGCAATACAACATCTTTAGAACCACTTGCAATAGGTATTGATATTGGAGGTACAGGAACCAAATTTGGTATTGTAGACCGGATTGGGAATGTTTTATTCTCCAACGAAATGTCGACCCGCAAACATGCAGAAGTAGACTCATTCATTGATGAATTACACAGTCTATTATCTGAATTGATTGCCAAAGCTGGTGGTATTGGAAGAATGAAAGGTATTGGCGTTGGCGCCCCTAATGGAAATTTTTATACCGGTACTATTGAATATGCCCCTAATCTTCCCTGGAAAGGTATTATTCCACTGGCCAAACTCATAGAAGATAAATTTAAATTACCTGTAACACTTACCAACGACGCCAATGCGGCCGCCATTGGCGAAATGATGTATGGCGCAGCACAGGGTATGAACGATTTTATTATGATTACCCTCGGTACTGGTGTAGGCAGTGGCATTGTTGCCAATGGAAAGCTGGTATATGGTCATGATGGTTTTGCAGGTGAGTTGGGACATACGATCATTATTCCTGATGGACGATTACACGATGGTACCGGTAAACGCGGATCGCTGGAAAGTTATGCATCAGCAACGGGTGTACGCCTTACCACACTGGAACTACTGGAGAAAAGCGATCAGCCCAGTTGGTTGAGAAATGTACCAAAAGATGAAATCGATTCCAGAAAAGTATATGACGCTGCGATGGAAGGTGATGAACTGGCCAAAGAAATTTTTGAATATACCGGTAAAATATTAGGTCTTGCCCTTGCCAATTTTGTGATGTTCTCAAGTCCGGAAGCCATCGTATTATTCGGTGGTCTTACCAAAGCCGGTGACCTTATTTTAAAGCCTACCCGCGAAAGCATGGAAGACAACCTGATTCAGGTGTTCCAGAACAAAGTAAAAATACTGGTAAGTCATCTGAAGGAATCTGATGCGGCAATTTTAGGTGCTTCTGCATTGGTGTGGGAGAAGAATTAGTGGAAAAAAGCTACAAGCAACAAGCCTCAAGCTACAAGTTGATCTGTGTTGATAAACATTTATTTTCTTGCAGCTTGAGGCTTGTTGCTTGTAGCTTGTAACTTATTGCTTAAGATTTACAATTTTTTCTTAACCACAAACACTGCCGGCACCGCCCTTTGTCCTGTTTTATCACTTGGGGTGATGGTTTCTTTGCCGTTGATGAGTAAACAACTGCTACCACCACCGTCGAGGTTAAGGGCTTCTAAGCAGCCAATATCTTTTAACAACTGAGCTGTTTGTGTAAGTGTGGCTCCTTCTGCTTTTCCCGGAAACCGTCCTTCAATTACCATGAATATAAGTTTGCCCTCTTTTGTGTAACCCATCGCTGAACGCGGGTGTTTATCATCGATAGCCTTACCTGCAAATTTTATTTCCTGGTTATTAGAGATACTGATTTCACCATTTTGTACCAGTACGGGGCCTCCCCCAACAGCCGTTTTCATTTTCCATTTTTTGAATACCCCTTTCTTCAGCATTTCCTTTGCTGGCGGATCTGCAATACTGTCTTTAAAAAAGGAAACAGGCGTCTGACTTGCATAAGCTACCAGTTGAGCAGTATCGGTGTAAAGCCAGGCAATATCTGCCTTTCTCTTTTTACTGATACCAATTGCACTGCCAAAAGGATGGCGGTAAGTAAGTGTATCCTTTCCCCTGCCTGCAATTGTATGTTGTTGATACGATAACAGTTTACCATTGTTGATGACCACATTGAGGTTACTGTTATGAACGAATTCAAAGAAAGTAGTGTTCATAACGAGTAGTGGTTGATTTTGTTGCTCAAAATATGCTGCAGGCGTATATCTTTTACCATTGCCTACCGCTGTTGTCAGATCAAGTTTTTTATCGTTCAGGTCAACACTCACATAATAGGCTATATTGAACTTGCCATCTAAAAAATCAGTGGTTTTGTACACATGAACGGATGATGGTAAGGGCTGAAACAGCGAGTCGACATTTATCCATTTTATTTGTGCCTGTAATCCAGAAATAAGAATTACATGAAACAGCAGGAAGTATATTTTTTTGCTCATAAAAATATCAGAATAAATGCTCTTATTTCTCGTAGTAATATGTTTGTATTGTATCGTAACCGGTTTTCTTTTTATTTTCCAGTCCCCACTCCGCGAAATTCTTATGCCCGGATGTCTGCCATTCAATATAATTTCTTACAAGCTCCATATCAGCCTCGAGTATGTTTACCCAATGTTCACGTTGCGAAGCAGTAGCTAATTGGTCAATTTGTATTTTTATTTTTTCGGCGAGTTGTATATCTTCTATAGGATCTCCAATATAATATTCCGGTAAATGATGAAGAGAATAATTAATACTGTCTGTCCAGTTTTTTAAAATTATCTTCCTTGCAATATCATCCGCAGGATCAATATCCAAAGCTTTAAACAAATATTCTTCACTGCGATAATATGTACCAAACCATCGGAATGGCCTTGCATCTGTTTTCTCCGTTTCACACCATTTCTCCAGAACAGGCTTAACCAGTTGCTCACTTAGCAGTTGAGGAAAAGGACCATAGTCAGCGTCCTGCACTGTTTCCATAAAAGGGAAGAGGAATTGTACAAACTCCTTTTTTCTTTCTTCGGTCCAACTGTCTGTAGATTTCAGAAAATTATCAAGCTGATGGAATGCTTGCTTTCGAAGGCCTTTTTCTCTGTCAAAACAGTAATTCGCATAATCAACCCAGGCAGGATTTTTTAATGCTGCATTCCCAACTGTCAGTAAAGCCTGATTCTGTTCCTTTGCTATCATTGATAGTGATATATTAGCGAGTGCCGGCAGAAAAACTGAGAAGACTATTTAAAATATACGCATGTGCAGTTTGATGTTCAACCATAATAATCAGTTCAATCAGTACTAACTATTCACTACTCACTCAACCCACCATGGCAGCTTTCTCTTCCATCCATTTGTTCCTTCCCCATCCTTTAATTACGTGTTTCTCGCTATGGTAAGAGGAACGTACCAAGGGACCGCTCTCTACATAATCAAATCCGAGATCGTATCCTATCTCTCGCAGTTCCGCAAACTCATCAGGATGCACAAAACGCTGAACGGCTAAATGTTTCTTAGTGGGTTGAAGATATTGCCCCAGGGTAAGCACATCACAACCCACATTCACCAGATCCTTCATACTTTGTACTACTTCTTCTTTGGTTTCACCGAGACCCAGCATCATTCCTGTTTTGGTACGCATACCTCCTTTTTTCAGCAGGTTCAGCACTTCCAGACTCCTCTGGTATTTGGCCTGTACCCTTACCTGACGCGTTAAACGTTCTACGGTTTCCATATTATGACTCACTACTTCAGGGGCAGCATCAATAATACGTTGTACCTGATCGGCATAACCTTTAAAATCGGGGATCAGTGTTTCAAGTGTGGTATCAGGATTCAGGTTTTTAACTGCCTTGATGGTATTGTACCAGATAATGGAACCTCCATCTTTCAATTCATCTCTATCTACGCTGGTTAATACTGCATGTTTTACTTTCATGAGGTGTATGGCTTCTGCCACACGCTGGGGTTCATCCCAATCCACCGGTTCAGGTCTGCCGGTAGCTACTGCACAAAAGCCACAGCTACGCGTACATACATTTCCGAGAATCATAAATGTGGCCGTACCTTCTCCCCAGCACTCTCCCATATTTGGACAATTACCACTTTCACAGATAGTATGCAGCTTATGGGTATCCACCAATCCGCGAACATGCTTATAACTTTCACCAATGGGTAGTTTAACCCTTAACCAGGAAGGTTTTTGTATTTTGGAACTGGCGGGATCAATTTTAGCAACAACGGGTAACTCTTGCATGTAACTCCTTTTTTAGACCGGAAGTCGGGAAGTCCGAAAGTCCGAAAGATTGAAAGTTTAATTAACGAGTACCTGTAATTGTTTTACAAGTCTCCTGCATATCAGAGCACCTTCTTTCGGACTTTCCGACTTCCGGTCTTTCTGACTGACTTTCAAACCACAAAAATAGGTCACTTTCGCTTACCAAAAGTGAGGGCTACATAGGCGTTAAAAAAGAATGATTTTTCCTTATTTAGTAATAAAATGGGCATTTTCTGTGAATAATATTCTGCATTTAAGCCCACTTCCAGTGCAGATACCACTTCATTGTAACGGCCATAATCAAACCGAAGAGCCGTTCTTACATGGGCGCCGGGAACGAATTTCATTTCGCCAAAACCCTTGGTGAGCCCACCACGGCCGAGGATAATGGTAGGATCCAAAAACAGGTTATCGTTATTATCGTATTTAATCTGTTCCTGCTTATTGTTGTTGGGGTTTTGAATCTCGATATAGTAAGGTTTCAGAAGACCAGCCGTAAGACCGCCACCATAAATGGCTGAAACCGCTACCCCATTTTTATTTCCCTTCCCTCCGATCAGTTTTTGTTGACCCAGACCTAATTTAAGGTTGTAGAAATTATTTCGCTTACCATATATATAGCTGGAAACAATCAGAAAACCGCCTGAAGCACTGATAGTAGGCACTTTTTCTTCTTTGGGATGCTTGTGTTCACCCAATTCAATCCACCAGAGATTGGTTTTGGTGACGGTTTTATATTTACCACGTTCATAAAACATGCCCCATCCGTCTGAATTGAATTTGAAGCTGAATGATCCCTGTTTATTAAAAACAAGGGCACCCTCCTCTTCCTGTTTGATCATTTGATTGATCTTTTCCTTTCTCTCTGCCTTTTTCCTGGCTTTCTCCATTTGGGCCGGTGACTGCGTTTTCTGTTGTGCAGAAATGGCAACTGAACCGAGGAGACTAACAATGATAAATAGCTTCTTCACTTCCATTAGATTTGTTACTTGTAAATTTATAGCAAAATTGACGCAATGACTTCACAAATTATTTATAAAGGTGAGTTGCGAACCATCGCTACCCATCTTCAGAGCGGAACCAGTATTGAAACCGATGCCCCTACCGATAACCAGGGTAAAGGTGAGCGTTTCTCTCCTACCGACCTCGTAGCTACAGCCCTAAGCACCTGTATGGTTACCACCATGGCCATTAAGGCACGCACTTTGAACATTGATCTGGATGGCACCCGTGTTGATACCACCAAAATTATGTTGAGTGATCCCCGTCGAATCGGCAAGATCATTACACACGTATATTTTCCATCAACACTGCAACTCGACGATAAAACCAAAGAACTACTTGAACGCACTGCCCGTACCTGCCCGGTTGAAAGAAGCCTTCATCCGGATATGGAACTGGATATGGCTTTTTACTGGTAGTAAGGCAGAATCTCTTGCAGCTTGTAGCTTGTGGCTTGAAGCTGCAAGTCACAAGCTACAAGTTGCAGGTAAATTTCTCATAGGACTCATTGGCTCAACAGTTTGTTGCCTATGGCGCAATCGAGACAACGTTTATTAACACAATATTGCGTATTGAGTTCTATCAGCGATTGTGAATCGAGTGCACATCGGTTATGAATACCTGCAGACTGCCAGTAACTTGTAATCCTGTTTTGCTCTGCTTCCAATGAATAAAGCCATTGCAGGGTTTTGTCTTTATATGCCTGTTGCTTCATCTCAAGACCATACGTAAAAACCATGGGCACTATTGAATTGATGAGCAGGTGAACAGTCATTTGCCTGCCAACCCATTTCAGCGATTGGGTTGCAGGTTCATCAAAACGATAGTGCTGGTTCCAGTACTGACTTGTTTTTACGTGAAAAAGTTGCACAAGGTTGTCTATCGTTTCAATATTTCTTACCTGGTAGAACAGGTTTTCACGCAGGTGTATGAGCATGGCTAATTGTGAGAGTCTGATGGTGGGAAACGACGCAGGACGCATCCTTAGAAAAGCGGGTTGTCCGCCGGCACTTATCAATTTGTATTTTCTTTGAAGATGCAGGTATGTTTTCGCAAGTTTCTGCGGATAAGTATCTGTTCTTTTTTTGTTTAATAATTGCGCCTGTCCAAACAAAAGTGCTTCCAGTTCATCAGGTATATTCCGGTGTCTTTGTAATATGCTGTAAGGAAGGCTTCTTGCTACCTGTTCAAAAAAAGCAGCATTGGTTTTTGAGCCAAAACCCATGGCCAGTTGTCGCCAGAAAACTTCATCCCAGTGATTTCCCGTTTCCTGCAACTGTTTCATAATAATACCCGATTTCCTTTCCAGTCTTTCTACCATCAGTCTTTCTTTCCATGAATACCAGGTAAGTTCATTGGCTCCGGGTAAAAAATGATGACAGGGAACCTGTCTCACAGTGTCCATCATCTGTCCGTATCGATCGAGTAATAAACCAGATATCCTGCCCGATAAAACAAGTGTGGGTACGGGTTGATTAAACCTGTCTTTTACCATTGCATCTTCCTGCCATACTACATGCAGAATAATATTTTGATAATTAGGATCATCATCATGCGCATGTTTGTACCAGTCTGATGCCAGTATATGTAATTCAATATTACCCGCCCAAATAGTATTACCGACCCTGATTTTAGCTGAAGAAAAATCAGGCCCCTGGTGATGGTTCCATGAACCTGGAGAAATAATTTTCAGGGGTTCTCCGGAAGACAGGGTTAGTTCCCTGGTATTATAATGCTGGAACTGCCAGATAAACTGTAATAAACGCTCGTTCATAAGAGGAAATTTGTTTCCTCGAAAAATACCCAGAACACTATTGCGGTTTATACCTGATTTTTAAAGTCATAAACGTTGAAGTGCTTTTACCACCCTGCTTACGGGCAAGCCCATCACGTTGTAAAAATCGCCTTTGATGGATTGAATACCCACCACCCCTATCCATTCCTGTATGGCATAAGCACCAGCTTTATCATAAGGCTGGTATTTATCTACATAAAAAATGATCTGTTCTTCTGTAAGTGGATGGAACTGAACTTCTGTAATGTCTGCGAAACTCATTTCTGACTCACCCGACAGAATCACAACACCTGTAATTACCTGATGTGTTTGGCCCGATAATTTTTTTAATATCTCAATGGCATGATCCCTGTCATTGGGTTTACCGATGATCTCTGTATTAAGCACCACCACTGTATCTGCTGCAAGAATGGCTCTGTCAGCATACTCCCCATGATAAGCATCCTGCACATATTTTCTTACTGTCATCGCTTTTTCTTTTGCAATATGCACCGGCACCTCTTCAACAGGCATTTCAGCCGGAAAGGATTCATCTGTTGGCTTAACAATTACTTCAAAGGGTACTTCTGCCCATTCGAGTAACATTTTACGGCGAGGAGATTGTGATGCTAGAATGATGTGTTGCATGATGGTCAATGGTCAATGGTCAATGGTCAATGGTCAATGGTCAATGGTCAATGGTCAATGGTCAATGGTCAATGGTCAATGGTCAATATGGGGAACTCGACTGCGATTATATTTATTTTTTACGCTCAAAAAAATCTCTTACTCGCTACTACTCATTACTCACCACTCACTCATATATCCTGAAAAATACCATCGATAAAATACCTGTAAGCATAACCAGTTTTATAACCGAGCTCAATCGATGGAAATCGGCAGGAGTAGACGCTTTAAAGAGCTGTATGAAAATCCAGATCAAAGGTACTATTATGGCAATCAGACAGTATAAGGCACTATGCCACCAACCAAGAGGCAATACATAGAGTTGTAAAATAGTCAGCGCAGCTATGAGAACCACGAGCCACACTGCTACAAATATTTTAGCTGCCTGAACGCCCCAAACAATAGGTAATGTTTTACAGCCATATTTTCTGTCGCCTTCCATATCTTCCACATCTTTTACCACTTCTCTGATAAGTGAAATCACAAATGCAAAAGACGCGTAAAGCATGGCAAGACGGAAAAAACGGATTTCATTATGCCCGGCAGATAAAAGATGTTCGATCTGCAATGGTTGTTTCGCAAAAAACAGGATTAATATTACCCATGCAGTAAGCAGGGAGATCACAATATTACCAACCAGTAATTGCTTTTTGAAATTGGTAGAATAAAACCAGAGTAATAACACACTCCCAATATTGGCCAGTACCAGGTGCCAGTAAAGTGATACAGGTAAGGCTACTACCGTAAAAAACAAACCCAGCATACTCAGTAACATATGCCAGAAGATAACCCAACGCCTGTTGATAACAACGTTTACCACAACCTTATCAGGTTTATTTACCTGATCGATATTCAGGTCGAAATAATCATTAATAATATTTCCGGCTGCAGCAATAAAAACAGAAGCAATTATAATGTACCAGAACTGGTATTGACTCAACCCTTCTGCTGCGCCATAAATACGCTCATAAATACAATACTCAAACAAAAGCTGAGTGAGCATGATAAACAGCAGATTGGGCCAGCGCACCAACTGTAAAAAAGCGGTTATTAATTTCAAAAAAAGAATTTATGATACAAGATAAACAATGAGTCTGAACAAGGGGTATCAAATAAATGTTACCTGGACCTTACGGAAGTATCTTCATTCCAGTCACCGCGTAGTTTCATTACTTTTTCAATCACATCTCTTACACAGCCAGCACCTCCTGCTACGGGAGAAATATAAATCGATTTGTCTTTTATTTCCTCTACTGCATCCGAAGGGCAACAAGGTAAACCTGCCAGTTGAATTACATCCAGATCAGGAATATCATCACCCATATATAAAACCTGTTCCTTAGTAATACCCTGTTTTTTCAGGTAATCGGCCAACACTTCTTTCTTATGATGGGTTTTCATCCAAACATCGGCAACTCCGAGTTTGTTCAAACGGTCTTTTACCTCCGGGGCATCACCTCCTGAAATAACCAACACCCTGTACCCTTTTTTAATAGCCAGCTGTAAAGCATAACCATCTTTAATATTCATGCGACGTGCCATAATACCATCAGGCAATATCAACAAACTGCCATCGGTCATTACACCGTCTACATCAAATACAAAAGTGCTGATATAACGAAAGGCTGCTAACATATGAGCTGTTATTATTTCTGATTATCTCTCCACTCATATACCCAGGCACTCTGAATCATTTCCAGGTGGCCTTCATTACTTTCTTCCCGCTTACCATCAAAATTAGGAATCTGAAGTATCCACTCCAGTAAATCGGTAAACCGAATACGATAGATTTTACTCTCTGTAAACTCATCACCAAAACGTTCATACAGTTTCATAGCAATATCTTCATGATCTGACCAATGTATCGGGGGTTCAAAATGGTTCATATGTTAATTTGGAAATTTGTCCCGCTCAAGCAGGATTATGATTATGTAAAATTTTTGCAAAGCAGGATGAAAATTTGGAAATAGGAGTATTCGTTTTACTGACACTGTTTGAAACTGAAAGAGAACTTTGTAGTACAATAGTTCATCATTTTCAAATTTTCAAATCTCCTAATTTCCAAATTATTTACTCGCCTAAAAACTGTGTCTGATCAGGCAATATCACTTCAACTTCACCATCACCATCCTGTAACACACACTGACAACCTAATCTTGAATTGAGTCTGGGGTTAATGGCACGGTCGATAAAGTCTTCTTCTTTATCGCTTAACTCTTCCAGGTGTTCCATTCCTTTCTCCACATATAAATGACAGGTACTGCAGGCACAAACAGCGCCACAGTTATGGTGTAATTCAATTCCATTGTCTAAACAAACTTCCAGTAAACTCTGGTCAGGTTTTATTGCGGTTAAAGTAACCGGCTCCATTCCTTTCTGTTCAAACTTTACTTTAATCGTGTACATATCGGTTCCGTTTGGAGTGCAAAAGTATTTCAAAACCGTCTCTTTCCCGCCATCAATTCAGGGTTTTAGCATCGGAATGAGGAATTTTGTGGAAAACGGCTTATCGGCCAAATTTTTCACGGATACTCAGGGTTAGTTCATTATATAGTCGCAAAAGACCGGGTTCTTTGCTTAGCAAAGCCCTGTGACGTTCAATGGTCTCCAGATCGCCCCTGAATGCAGGGCCCGCCTGTACTTCACCCGGATAGGCAGTTTGAATTTGCGATGCAGCAGCTTGAATAAGAGGGTAAAACAGGGCAAAATCTATATTGGTACTTGTACAGTAGTCTGCCGCCAGGTGGTACATATGGTTGGTGAAATTGGAACTGATGGCCGCTACCAGGTGCATTTTTTGCCTTGTATTATCATCAGCAACCGCTATCCTGGTTGATAACTGTTTAGCCAGTTGCTCCAGCTCTTTCCGGGTATTTTCATCACTCCCGTCAATTACAATGGTACAATCGCCCAGTTCTTTCATGGAAGCCCGCAGCATTTTCATTGGCCAGAGAACACCGTATTTTTTTGCTGCTTTGGATAATACATCAATACTTACTGTGCCTGCATTATGCACCAAGATGCCCTTCTTAATCTGTAATAAAGCGACCATTTCGTCAATAGCATGGTCGCTTACCGCCAATATATAAATGTCTGCATCCTGTGGTAATTGCTCAATTCTTTCCACAACTGTTGCTGACAGCTCCGCTGCCAGTGTAACAGCCTTTTGAATATCCCTGTTCCATATGGCAAGAATACGATGCCCGGCATGTTTTAGTGAACGCCCCAATACATGTGCAACATTACCGGCTCCTATCAGTACTACGTCCATATCTTTATATTATGAAGATGAAATTAGCACAAAGAGTTGTGATTGGTTATTACAAAACAAAACTTCGCACCATCGCCATGGTATCGCCACGCAGGGCTGCCGAACAGGCTTTCCGTGTTTTCTGTACACCGTACAGCAGGGGTGTAAAACAAAAAGAACCGGTCATCTTTCATAAAGCCATCAAACAGGATGTATTTTTTGAGGGATTACATACAAAAGGTTTTCAATGGAAACCCGATGAACCCACCGGACAAAAAATTCTCATCGTTCATGGATTCAGCAGCTATAGCTACAAATTTGAAAAATACATTCAGCCATTGTTAAAAGAGGGTTTTGAAGTACTGGCATTCGATGCTCCTTCGCATGGACTGAGTGAGGGTAAAATGGTAAACGCTCTGATCTATATGCGTTTTTTACAAAAGATTGAACAAATATTCGGCCCCATCAATGGCATTATTGCACATTCTTTAGGTGGATTGGCCGCATCACTGCTTACAGAACAAATGGATCAGTCTGTGAACAGGAAACTGGTTTTAATTGCGCCGGCTACCGAAACCAGCTCGGCCATACGGGGGTTTTATTCTATGTTCAGGATAAAAGAACCAGTACAGGCAGAATTTGAACAACTGATTATGGAAATGACCGGTAAACCGGTTGACCATTTCTCCATAAAAAGGGTTGTACAATCCATGAGTTTACCCATTTTATGGATTCATGATCAGGGTGACCGAATTTGTCCTTATAGTGATACCCTTCCTGTTCAATCCTTGCAACTGCCTCATATCCACTTTATGGTAACCGAGGGACTGGGGCACAATAAAATATACCGGGATAAACAGGTAATGACCCGCATTTTTGATTTTCTGAGTAATAACTAAATGGTTAAGCAGGTGAAATATTGTTCTAACCTATTCATTATCATAGAGTAATAAACTTTCTTACACTATTGAATTTTCATCGTTTAACTGCGGGTAAATACGGGGTAATTATTCCTTAATCTGCCAACATTTTTTGTGTTTTCATGGTTTCGCCTAATATTGCAGGGTAGCATACCATTTTTTTACCGCATATATATATGTATGAATGCGATGAAAAAATGGCTTGAAAAGCAATCAAAAAGGCTGCTCAAAACAGCAACTTAACGGTAGATGGCAAAGAATTTATTGATAGTTGAGTCTCCGGCAAAAGCCAAAACAATTGAAAAGATCCTCGGAAGCGATTTTGAGGTAAAAAGTTGTTATGGGCATATACGCGATCTGGAAAAAGACGATATGGGTATTGATGTAAATAATCAGTACCAACCCCGTTATATTGTACCGGAAGACAAGGAAAGGGTGGTGAAAGAACTTCGCCAACTGGCCAAGAAAGCCGATGAAGTATGGCTGGCATCGGATGAGGACCGTGAAGGAGAAAGTATCAGCTGGCACCTCGCAGAGGTATTGGGTCTGGATCCCAAAACCACGAAAAGAATTGTTTTTCATGAGATTACAGCACCTGCCATTAAAAAAGCAGTTGCGCAGCCAAGGTTGATCAATATGAACCTGGTGAATGCCCAACAGGCCCGCAGGGTTCTCGACAGGCTGGTAGGTTTTGAACTGAGCCCCGTTTTATGGCGTAAAATTGGTATGCAACGCAGCCTCAGTGCAGGCAGGGTACAAAGTGTTGCCGTAAGGTTGATTGTGGAGCGTGAACGCGAGATTAATCACTTTATTCCTGAAAGCAGCTATAAGATTGAAGCCATTTTTGCAGCAAAAGACATCAATAACAGAGATGTTTCTTTTAAGGCTGAGGGCCCATCCAAACTTAATACACAAGAAAAAGCTGCTGATTTCTTAACCAGTTGCAAAAATGCCACATATAAGGTTCTGGATGTAACGGTAAAGCCTGCCAAACGTTCTCCTGCCGCACCTTTCACCACTTCCACACTTCAACAGGAGGCTTCACGCAAACTGGGTTATGGTGTAAGTAAAACCATGTTACTGGCGCAGAAATTATATGAGAGCGGTAAGATTACTTATATGCGTACAGACAGTATCAACCTGAGTGATACTGCTATGGGCGATATCCGCAAAGAAATAGACAGCAGCTACGGAAATAATTATTACCAGCCTCGTAAATACAAGAATAAAAACGAAAATGCCCAGGAGGCACACGAAGCTATACGCCCCACTTACATGAACAATCGTACGGTGGCCGATGAAGATACCCGTAAACTGTATGAACTGATATGGAGAAGAACCATCGCTTCTCAGATGAGTGATGCAGAGTTTGAAAAAACAGTGGCTAAAATAGATATCTCCACCAATCAGGAAACATTAAGCGCAACCGGTGAAGTAATGAAATTCGACGGTTTCCTTAAAGTATACCTTGAAGGGAAAGATGAGGAAGAGGAAGAAGACAATGATGGCATATTGCCTCCTTTAACAGCCGGACAGGTACTGGATTTCCGGGAAATGACAGCAACAGAAAAATTTACACGCGCCGCTCCGAGATATACGGAAGCATCGCTTGTAAAAAAGCTGGAAGAACTGGGTATTGGCCGTCCTTCTACTTATGCGCCTACTATTTCAACCATTATCAAAAGAAACTATGTTGAGAAGCGCGATAAAGAGGGGACTAAAAGACAGGTAAATATTTTACGTCTCAATCCAAAACAGGAAATAGCAAAAGAAATTCTTACAGAAAATACGGGTGCCGAAAAGTCAAAACTTTTCCCAACTGATCTCGGCATGGTAGTTACTGATTTTCTGAAACAGCATTTCAGTAAAGTGATGGATTTCGGTTTCACTGCACGCATTGAGGAAGAGTTCGATGAAATTGCCGAGGGAAAAACCCGCTGGAGCAGTATGATCGATGAGTTCTACAAACCCTTCCACGAAAACATTGAACATACACTGGAGAATGCCGAAAGGGCCAAAGGAGAAAGAGAGCTGGGCATAGACGAAGCCACAGGTAAAAAAGTAATTGCCCGCATGGGACGTTATGGCCCGATGGTACAGATTGGGCAGGCGGAAGATGAAGAGAAACCAAGGTTTGCAAAATTAAAAGCAGATCAGAGTATTGAAACTATTACCATGGAAGAAGCCATGGAACTTTTTGCTTTGCCGCGTGTGTTGGGTACTTATGAAGAACAGGAGTTATCCGTAAACGTGGGACGTTTTGGTCCATACATCAAATTAGGTGACCAATTTATTTCTATTCCAAAAGGCGAAGACCTTCACACCATTGAATTAGAGCGAGCTATTGAACTTTTACATGAGAAACAACAGGCCGATGCACCTGTTGCTTTTTATAACGATTTACCGGTAACCAAAGGGAAAGGACGTTTTGGTCCGTTTATTAAATGGAATGATATGTTCATTAATATTCCCAGGGCCTACAATTTCGACAGCCTCTCACAACAGGATATCAATGAACTGATAGAGAAGAAAATGGAAAAAGAAGCCAATCGTTTTATCAAACAATGGCCTGCCGAAAAAATAAGCTTAGAAAATGGTCGCTGGGGTCCTTTTATCCGCTTCAATAAAAAGATGCTGAAAATGGGTCGCAAAACCGATGGAGGAAAATATACAGCTGAAGAGCTAACGGATATTGATGTAGAAGAGGTGAAAAAAATGATTGTGGAACAGGTACCCAATGCTTTTGCAAAAAAGACAAAAGCCCCTGCAAAGAAAGGAGCTACTAAAAAAGCAGCCCCAAAGAAAGCTGCAGTTAAAAAGAAATAATCCTGTTTCGTTAAATAAAGAGGGTCATCTTTTAAAAAAAGATGACCCTCTTTATTTTTATTATTGATCATTCAATATTTCTTATTCGGTATTCCTTCACTCCGGTCGACCCATCTGACGGAGGAAGCGCACATGCGCCACCACTGCTTTACGCATGGTTGGGTACTCAATGTATTGTAGCTGGTATTCTCTGCAAACATTTCTTACTATTTCACTGATGGCAGGATAATGCACATGTGATATTTTTGGAAAGAGGTGGTGTTCAATCTGAAAATTCAATCCTCCTACTAACCAGCTTACCAGTTTATTTCTGGTAGCAAAATTGGCGGTGGTTTTTATCTGGTGTGCCGCAAATTCGTCCGGCAACTTATTGGTTTCAATATCGGCAATCGGGAATTCTGTATGTTCAACTGTATGCGCCAGCTGAAATACGATACTCAGCACGAATCCCGCAAAGAAACTCATGATAATAAAACCAATCATCCAGTATAACCAACCCACGGTTAGAATAGGTAGTACAATAAATACGGCAGCATGGTATAATTTCACTCCCCAAAATTCTACATGGTCATTCCAGCTCATTTTTTTCAGGGGTACGTTACCAATTTTCCTTGAGAAATATTTTTTGTAGTCAGCGAAAAATATCCAGAATACATAGAGCAGCATATACAAAATCCAGAAATAGAGGTGCTGAAACTTATGTACTTTATAATGTTTTTGTGTAGGAGCCATACGCATAAGTATGCCTACTTCAATATCATCATCCACCCCGTCTACATTCGTAAAACTATGGTGAATCATATTGTGTTTCATGTTCCACATAAAGTGATTGGCGCCTAACATACTGATCGACGATGCAGCCACTCGATTCAGCCATTTGTTATGGCTAAAGCTGCCATGACTTCCATCATGCATTACATTAAATCCGATAGCCGCCACCAGCCCGCCTAATATGATACATTCAAAAATAGCAAGGTACCAGACAGGTGTTAACAGAATAAGGTGCAAATACACGGTAATAAATGCAATTACCATAATGATGGCCTTGGTAAAAAGTTTGGGGTTACCCGTAGACGATATACCTCTTTCATCAAAATACTGCTGAACTCTCTTCTTTAATTCTGTGTGCAAGGATTGTTTTACTGCGGGGAATTTGGGGATAGTAACCTGTGACATGTATAAAATTGAAATGATAGGGTACAAAATAACGCTAAATATGCTTCATTTACGTGTTAAAACTTGTTTTTTACAGAACTGTGGCACAGAACGACAAATCTGCAACTATAGTATTCAACATTATCCTGATATTTCCACAACACTGAATAACTTCTTATTGATAAATACATCAATTTTATTTTAGTTTGATATAAATATGGATGCATTTTGGCATCCACAACGCCCTAAGCTTCAACACATGCAGGAAACAAAGGAAATACACGCATTGTTTACCCTGATCGATGACCCTGATGAGGAGGTTTATTCCACTATTTCAGAGCGGATCGTAGGATATGGAAAAGGAATTATCCCCAATCTCGAGCACCTTTGGGAAAATACCCCCAGTGAGGATATACAGGGAAGAATAGAAATGATTATCCATCGCCTGCATTTTTGTGACCTGAACAATGATTTTACCGAATGGCGGGAAAGTGCTTATCACGATCTTTTATTCGGTGCATTGCTGGTATCAAAATTTCAATATCCCGATCTGCAGACCACCCCTGTCATCCAGGAAATTGAAAAAATAAGACGTAATGTATGGCTTGAACTGAACAGTTTTCTTACCCCACTGGAGCAGGCCAATGTATTGTCGAGTATCCTCTACAACTATTATAACCTGAAGGGCAGTGAAGTGAATTATGAAAAACCGGATGAGTTTTTTCTTCACAAAGTGCTCGAAACAAAAAAGGGAAATGCGATTTCAAATGCACTGATTTATCAGGTACTTTGCGACCAATTGGAAATCAACGCACGAATCATTAATATCCCGAAACAATGCATTATTGCATTTTATCATTCAGACTACGATGCAGCTTTGTTTCCCGGGCATCCGCAGGATAAAATCCACTTCTTTGTAGATGGTACCAGCGGACAGGCTTTCTCCCATGCAGATATTGAGAATTACTTTAAACGTATTTCTGTTCCGCCAGTGGCATCTTATTTCAAACCACAGTCACATAAAAGACTAATCCAGCTTTTACTGGAAGAGTTGGCTAAATGTTTCGATAGTCCTACCAATGCCTATAAACATACAGAACTGATACAACTGGCCGGTTTACTGGATGATTAGTTGGAATTATTCATTTACTCCAACTAATATCCTCCCTTTTATTACAACAATTGCGCATCAAGGGTAATAGCCATATTATAGGCTTTACTTACCGGGCAATTGGCTTTTGCATCTGCCGCACATGTTTCAAACTGTTCAGCACTGATACCTGGTACTTTTGCTTTTAGTACAAGGTGTGAGCCGGTAATCGTACCATCTTCCAATGTAATGGTACATTGTGTTTCGAGTGTATCGGGTGTAAATCCTGCAGCCCCCAGTACAAAACTCAGTTTCATGGTAAAACAGCCGGCATGCGCAGCTGCCATCAGTTCCTCCGGGTTGGTTCCTACACCTTCCGCAAACCTGGAGTTAAATGAATACTGGGTTTGGTTTAGGGTGGTGCTTTGTGTGGTAAGATGTCCGCTACCCTCTTTTCCGGAGCCGTTCCATACAGCAGTTGCATTGCGTTTCATAGTCATTAAGTTTTTAAATTTGAAGAAATGATAAGGATATGATCAGTTGGCATGATTTTGAAAAAATAGAAATCCGAAGCGGAACCATTCTGGAAGTTACAGATTTTCCCAAAGCTAAAAAACCTGCCTACCAGATAAAGATCGATTTTGGACCATTGGGTATTAAACAATCTTCCGCACAAATTACAGCACACTACAATAAAGATGTTTTAGTGGGCAAACAGGTGGTAGCCGTTGTAAATTTTCCGCCTAAACAAATCGCCAACTTTTTTAGTGAATGTCTGGTATTGGGGGTGTATGATACTGATGGAAATGTAATTTTATTACAACCAGACCGTGCTGTAGAAAACGGGCAGAGAATAGGTTAACCCCAATCAAAACTACCAATTACGGTTTCGGCTTAGTATATTCGGAGATAAAATTTCCTGTCCGACCCCGACCATAACTATGAGCGAGCGCTATTATACATATTATGAAAGCCCGGTAGGATTACTAAAAATTGGTGGCACAGACCAGTTTATTGGCGAACTCACTTTTGTTGACAACCCCGATCAACTCACCTATGGTGAACCGGGCGTGAGCGAAATCATGCATCAGTGTACCGAGCAGTTAATTGAGTTTTTTCATGGAAGCAGGAAAAATTTCGACATACCCATTCACCAGGAAGGAACCGAATTTCAGAAAAGAGTATGGGGTGAATTACTGGAAATACCTTTTGGTAAAACCATCAGTTATCTTGATATGGCCAAAAAACTGGGCGACCCAAAAGTAATCAGGGCTGCTGCCAGTGCCAATGGCAGAAACAATATCGCCATTATAGTACCCTGTCACAGGGTAATAGGAAGCGATAAATCGCTGGTGGGTTATTCAGGTGGTATGTGGCGAAAAAAATGGCTACTCCAGCACGAATTTAAAATTACACATGGTGTACAAACGCTGTTTTAACCTTATCCCTTCTTTCATCTTACTGCTGTTTTTATTACAGTTGCCCATTTCATTTTTTGCTCAGTCAAAATCAATACTTACAAGCTGGCAGGTTACGGCCAGGGCCGCAGGTAACTCTTCGGGTTTTGATATTCGCATTGAACAGTACCGCGATAAAACGAATTTCTTTTTTAAAAGGCTCGATAGTTTGCGTCAACGCGACATGGAGAAAGACTTTGCCTATATAGAACAGAGGGCTGCCGTAAAAGCTGCAACAACAGTAGATGAAGTCACTTACCAGATCGAAAAACTCGGTGCCATTATTGAACTCTTTGAAGTAGCAGGAAAAGACACACTCAGCTATAATGCTCCCCTCCCCGATCCGGTATTCAAATCTTTATTAGACAGTCTGGCAACCCTGCCTGTTGAAATATTAACTACCAATACAGGACAAAAAAATGGAAGCCAGGTAGCAAATGGCTATTCCTTTCATTTTATACGTTTTAACGGGAAGAAAAAAACAGCAGATTTTTTTGTAGCGCAACCAACAGCTATCAACCATCCTTTTTTGTTCCGGCTGGTGACCCAAACCTTGCTTTTTTACAGAAAAGAAAAGAAAGAAGCCATTATCACAATAGCGTTTACGAAAACCTATTAAACTATTGCATATCTGCTCCTGTAAAACTCAAGGGTAATAAACTGCTGGCTTTGGGTACAATATATATTTTACCCGATAATCCTCCGAGTATAAGACGAATAGGTTTTTGTACCCTTAATTCATACTCAAGCAAACTCTGTCTGCAAATACCACATGGCGATATAGGGTGATTACTATCTCCTCTTGTATTATCGTAACTGATGGCAAGGCTCTCAATAGGAACTTGTGGATAGCGTATGGCTGCATTTGACAATAACACCCTTTCTGCGCAAATACCAACGGGAAAGCTGGCATTCTCCTGGTTGGTACCTGTAATCACCTGCCCATTGCTTAAAACTGCCACTGCACCCACTTTAAAATGCGAATATGGGGCATACGCCATAGCTGTAGCTTGCTTTGCCTGACTCAATAATGCAGCATCATGTTCATTTAACTGATCTGCAGATTCGTAAACTTCAAACTCGAATTGGTACTGTTGATGATTCATACACTAACATATTTAGACAAAAAAGTCCCCAAAGCTTACGCTGAGAGGACCCCTTACGGCAATGTAATTTACTGAATTTTTCTTAAAAAGAATGAATAGCTAAGCTACAGATCACAAGTTTCAAGCCACAAGAAAGAAATTATTATCCCGCAACTGCAACACCCTTGTACCTTGTCACTTGAAGCTTGAAACTTATAACTCCTACCTGATGCTTCGCATGATTCTTTTCCATCTCGGGCCTTTATCCCAGCTAAACCAGATAAGCGATGCTTTTCCTACAATATGTGTTTCGGGTACAAAACCCCAGTAACGGCTGTCCTGACTGCGATGACGGTTATCTCCCATCATCCAGTAATAATTGTATTTGGTGATATAGGTATTGGTAGCTACTCCATTGATAAAGAATTTACCCTCTTTCTCCTCCAGTATATTATGCTCATAAGTAGCAATTAAACGGCGATAGAGTGAAATAGTCTGACTGTTCAGCTGAAGTGTATCACCTTTCCCGGGAATACGTACTGGGCCAAAATTATCGATGCTCCATGGATAGTTGGCCTCATCGTTCGGGAAAGTCATGCCAACATAATTCTCCACAAAGCGAGTAGCAGAAACATAGTTCGGTAATTTTTTCAGTTTCTCCAGTTCTTCAGGCGTAATGTTGAATTTATAGCTGCTGTCGCTAAGCATATCCAGTTGTCCCTTTGTATCAGCCACATCTATCCCCAGTTCCTCTTTCAGGAAATCAGGATCATAGGGTTGTTTATTGGTAACAATAATATATTCGGTTTGTGCGCCACCGGGAACCATGGCCGGGTTTCCATTCACATACAATTCGCCATTACGTATCTGCAATACATCTCCCCCAACACCTACACATCTTTTGATATAATTATCGGTTTTATCCATCGGATGAACGATCACAGGATATTCAGGACTGGCTAATAATTCCTGCCTGTTTCCTTTAAATGTATAACGTAACACATCGTAGTATGTAACCTTGCTCCCATAATCGGGCAGGTTAATGATGGTATCGCCTGCAGGGAAATTGAAGACTACCACATCATTTCTTTTTACTGTTGTAAATGCGGGTAGTCTTTTATAAGGTAGTTGTATCCATTTAAGGTACGATGGTGTAGTTTGTGAAGCCGGTAAGGTGTTGTGAACAAAGGGGAAAGACAACGGTGTTTGGGGAATCCTTGCACCATAGCTCATTTTATTGACGAAAAGAAAATCGTTCACCAACAGGGTTTTCTCCATACTCTCTGTAGGAATTACATAGGCTTCAAAAACAAAAGTCCGGATAATGGTAGCAGCCACCACAGCAAAAACACCGGCATCCACCCACTCTCTCGATGCGGGCTTTTTATATTGATGAAAGGCATCTTCACCATGCCATTTTTCATTTTTTGAAAACCCGAGGTACGGAAAATAAATAAAAGGTAGCAATACCGTGGCTGAATGGTGAATCAGGTTAAACCTTTTGAAGTGCATTACAAAAATGATGGTGATCCAGATGGTGATAAACTGACCTGCAATGGGTATCAACTGAAGCCAGAACCAATACTTCCGAATATGACATTGCTCTACGATGACCCATGTATTATAAAAAGGCACGAGTGCTTTCCAGGGTGCTATTCCCGCTTTTTTAAACATACCCCACATGCCCGCATGCCAGCCAATAATACCTACGACAAACAGAATTAAACCCATGTTTTATTTTTTAGGTGGAAACAAAAATATTCTTTTCAGGCACATGATAAGGGAATCGTTTGAAAACTTTTCCTAAATCAGTGGTTTACAGCTTCTAACAATGGTTTTAGCATTATCAGGATATGCTGGTAAACAATAGATTTTTAGCCCTTTTCTCGCCAAAAAACAGCGTTGTCCTTCCTTTCACCCACTTAGTCTTCCTCTACTTAAAATTCTTACATAAAACTTTGTTTAATTTATATCGCGTAAATTTACACGCGTACACCCTGGCCGAACGACCAAAATTGAAGCATGAACCATTTTACGATTAAAGACATTGAAAATCTAAGTGGAATCAAGGCACACACACTCCGGATATGGGAACAGCGATACCAGCTTTTTGTACCCAAAAGAAAAGAAAGCAAACACAGGTATTACGACAATGAAGACCTGAAGCATATTCTGCGTATTTCACAACTTTACCATAACGGTGTTAAAATTTCAAAGATTGCCCGTCTATCAGATGAATCCATTCGTTCAATGACATTGGGTGAAGAAGATAAGCAATCAGCGGGTTCTTATGTACATCAACTGGTAGAAGCTTCCATCGATTTTGATGAAGAGGCATTTGAACATGCCATTAACAAAGCATTTAAACAATTCGGTTTCGAATATACTATTCTTAATATAGTGTATGTTTTCCTCGAACGTGTAGGATTACTTTGGCTGACCGATCATATGATTCCAGCTCAGGAACATTTTGCCAGTAATATTATAAGAAGAAAAATTATTGCGCAGATTGAAATGCTAAAAGCTGCTCCGCTTACCTCAACTGACACTTATGTACTTTTTACACTCGAAGGAGAACATCATGAAATTCCTTTGCTGCTTACACATTACCTGATGAAAGCTAGTGGAAAACGTTGTATTTATATGGGTATTGATCTTCCTTTCAGTGATCTGAAAGCATATGTGATGCATAAAAAACCATCTCATCTATACTTTCATGCCATCACACATCTTACAGAACAATCGGTTGATGATTGGGTAACAGAAATTTCGCAGTTGTTTAAAGAACAGCAAATCATCATGGCCGGGCCTCTCACTAAAGACGTAAGCCAGCAACATAAAAATGTACGAATACTATATTCATTGAAAGAGATGCTGGATTTTACAAAGAAAGTTTGATTGGATGATCTTTGATTTTTTGATTCAGACAGACGCGGAATCCGGGAAATCAAAAATCAGCAATTCAAACATAAGATCTTACATCCGCAGCAGTAATTTCCTTTCCCGATAAAATTACCAGCCTTTCTACTACATTGCGCAGTTCGCGGATATTACCAGTCCAGTTATGTTGTAGCAATGCCTCCACAGCTTTCTTTTCCATTTCTTTTTTAGCCTGCCCATACTCCATGGCAATATCATCCAGAAATTTATCAACCAGCAGAGGAATATCTGTTTTGCGTTCATTGAGTGAAGGAACATGAATTAAAATAACTCCAAGCCTGTGATAGAGATCGAGTCTGAAATTCTTTTCTTCCACTTCTTTTAATAAATCCTTGTTGGTAGCGGCTACTACACGAACATCTACTGCTATTTCCTTATCGCCACCTACGCGTGTAATTTTACCTTCCTGTAATGCACGCAATACTTTTGCCTGTGCACTCAAACTCATATCGCCTATTTCATCCAGAAAAAGTGTACCTCCGTTTGCCTGTTCAAATTTTCCGATACGCTGTTTGATAGCCGAAGTAAAAGAACCCTTTTCATGTCCGAATAATTCACTCTCGATCAACTCACTCGGAATAGCAGCGCAGTTTACTTCCACAATAGGCCCCTGAGCACGATTACTTTTTTCATGCAGCCAACGGGCTACCAGTTCTTTACCACTTCCGTTTTCTCCTGTTACCAATACGCGTGCATCTGTTGGCGCTACTTTATCGATGGTTTCCTTGATACGAAGAATGGCCTCACTCTCACCAATAATTTCCTGCACTTTCGATACTTTCCTCTTCAACACTTTGGTTTCCTGAACCAGATTGGTTCTGTCCATTGCATTACGTATGGTAATCAGTAAGCGATTCAAATCGGGGGGTTTAGCAATATAATCATATGCCCCTTTCTTTACTGCATCAACAGCCGTTTCAATATTTCCATGACCGCTGATCATGATAACAGGAGTATCGGCATTGATCTCTGTTACTTTCTGCAAAAACTCTATTCCATCCAGTTTAGGCATTTTGATATCGCATAATACTACATCGTAAGTACCTGAAGTGAATTTTTTCAACCCTTCTTCCCCATCAGCAGCTTCCTCTACTTTAAAACCTTCATTGCCCAGAATATCTTTTAAAACATTACGTATGGCACGTTCATCATCAATAATCAGAATAGTAGGCATGGTATTCTTTTTTGCTAAGATATATAATGTGAAGTCAGCGTAACCCAAAATTCATGCCGAACATATAATTACGGGGAGCGGCAGTATTATAATACCTGCGTCCAAGGGCATTGATATCATTACCCAGGCTATAGGTCTGATTCAACGCATTATCGACTGCAATAAAAAAATCCAGTTTCTTTACCCGGTACCCAAGTCTTCCCTGCAATAATTGATATGCTTTTGCATACGCATCATTGGCATCATTCAGTGGTATAGACGATACAGCATTGAAAAAAGAACTAAGATAAACCCCATTACGCAACTGCAAATCGCAACCCATAATCCATGTACTTACAGGTACACCGGTAAGTTTATTGTTGCTGTAATCACTATTACCCTGTCGGTAAGCCGTAAAACGATAGGGTTGATAAGAATACCCTGACCAAACAGAAAGTCCTTTTATGCTTCCAGCAGCATTTTTAACCAGAAAAGCTTTTACCATCGCTTCCACACCCTGCTGTAATGTTCCGCCGGCATTCACAAAATATTCAGCCCCATTGTTGCTGTTTCTACGAACAATAGCGTTGTTGAGTTTAAAACGATAGAAAGCAATATCAAATAATAGTTTTTCCTTTATGAGGGTCCCTTTCATTCCGGCTTCCAGGTTCCAGCCATACTCTGCATTCAGGTCTCCATAAAAATTACCATCCGACGGTCTGAATTCTGCAAGTGTAGGTGCTGAAAATCCTTTTGCCAGCACCATATAAATATTCATTTGTGGCTTTATAGCATACGACAAAGCAAGTCTGGGTGTAACTACGCTGCTAATTTGTTTACTGGCATATACTGAACCTACATCGGTAAGTCTTCTGTAACGATATGTTTGTTGATTTGTACTTACACCTGCAGTAATAAATAACCGTTCCTTGTAAGTATACTGAAATTGAGAAAAGAGAAACCACTGCAGGGCAAATACTTTATCACTGTATTGAACCGTATCTTTTATACCTGCCCTGTTACCAAAATTATCAATCAGTGAATGCTGGTACTGCCACTCTCCTCCTGTATTAATTTGCCACTGGTGATCGCCAGACTGGTGTTTGTATTGCCATTGTGTACCCATACCGAAGTTATCTTCGGCACGTTCTTCATAGTTTGTAATGAAAGGATTTTTAAACCCGGTTACACTCATCATGGCAAATGAGCGAATACTGTTTTTATGACCCAAGCTTACCTGATGATGTACTCCGTTATAAAAAGTTTTATTATAAATAGCTGCTTTTTGTTGCACTGCACCCGGCAAAGCACCCGCAGGCTGACGAGCCTGGCGAGGGTTCTGATTAAATTGTGTTTCATTAATACCACCCGGTGTCTGGTAAGAGAGATCGGTATAAATACTCAGAAAGCGCCAGTTATGATTACCGTTTCGCAGCGCTCCCTGCCATTTATAACCATCCCGCCTCATGGCCGACTGTTCGCGATAACCGTCGGATTGCAGGTGTACCTGTTGCAGGCTGCTGCTAAATTTCGAATTCATGTACGTCCAGCCCGCTTGTTGTTGAAAAAGTCCATAAGACCCTACTGCCACACCTCCAAAAATTCGGTTCATAGTCGTTTCAGAAAAATGTATGCCTGACTGAAGTAATACAGCTCCACCAGTACCTGCACCATAGGCGGCAGCAACCGGACCTTTTAGTATTTCTGCTCCGTTAACCTGTGTAAGGTCTATCAGATTAAGATAAGTATTTCCGCCGCCATCAGTAAGCGGCAGTTCATCAAAATATACTTTGATATTTCTTACCCCGAACGGCGATCTTAATAAGCTCCCCCGAATTGACAAGCGATAACTGCCGGGAGATCTTTCTTCCATGCGAATACCGGGCTGGCTATTCATTGCAGGTAATAAAGACATGTTAGGACTGTTTTTAAGAACCGATGGTCCTATTAATGCTATAGCTGCAGGAATGGCTTGCCACTTGCTTCGTCCATAAAATGCAGTTACAGCCACTTCCTGTAACCTTGTTGTATCAGGTTCCTGTGCCTGTGTACAAAATGGCTGTATAAAGACCACTAAAAAAACAATTCTTACTATTACCCTTTCCTTCATCTTTTTATGTTTAACACGATAATATCATCTGGTAAAGTATCGTCGGCAGTTGAAATATCAAGCGACCAATACCCATCTTTTAAACGGTCGAAAGAGATAGGCATTTTGTTCCTTGTTAAAAAAGCCGATTCAATATTGTATGGCAATTGAAAGAAAATACGGTTTGCTGTTTTTTTAAAGATGTGAACATATACCTGGTTATCTTTTTCCGTCATTGTACCCCAGTCCTGCGGCTTAATGTTACCTGCTTTAGTTCCATAAATAGTTGATCCGTTTTTTTGTAACCAGTCGCCTACTTCTTTCAATCGTGTAACAAACTCTGGCTGTATTTCTCCATTTGGCATGGGGCCCACATTCAGCAGGAGATTGGTTCCATATCCTGCAGCTTTTACCAGAAGTTGAATAATCTCTTTAGTAGATTTATAGGTTCTGTCTGTAATATTAAAACCCCAGGAATTGTTGATCGTTTCACAGGTTTCGAGTGGTAATTTGGAAATTGCCTGACCACTTAATCCCCCCTTATTTTCCCCTGGCAGGTCTTTTTCAAACATCTGAAAATCTTCGCCGGGTAATGGTGAGAGGTGATGATTATTACCCACCATTGCCTGTGGTTGCAGGCGATGAATCAGTTCATATATTTCTTCGTATTTCCAATTGATCTTAGATTGTTGTGTTTTATCATTGTCATTATCCAGTTGGTCCCAATGCCCATCGAACCATATACCTGCTATCTCTCCATAGCCGGTTAATAGTTCCGTAAGTTGTGATTTCATAAAACTGAGATAGGCTTCATAATTGCTTTTCTGTGTTCTGCCGGTACCCTTACCCGTTCTTCCTGTTTCATAAGGATAATCCGTCCTGAACCAGTCTACCAATGAATAATATAGTACCAGTTTAATGCCCTGTTCCTTGCAGGCAATGGATAATTCCTTCAATACATCTTTACCATAAACAGTATTGGTAATTTTCCAGTCAGACTGTTTCGTATCCCAATTGCTAAAACTATCATGATGGCGGGTAATAAAAGTGATATAACGCATACCTGCCTCTTTTGCTGTTTGTACCCATTTACGGGCATCGAATTGCGTAGGATTAAAAAAATGCATCAATCTCTTGTATTCTTCCACCCTGATATTCCTGTTATTCATTACCCATTCGCCGGCTCCCAGTACGCTTGATGCTCCCCAATGAATAAACAATCCAAAACGGGCACTGTCGAACCACTGACGTGTCTGTAAATTAGCCTGAGAAGGCTGGTATTGCGCCTGGGTACTCAATGAAAAAAGCAGGCAAATGACAATAATAGAATGTTTTCTCATGACAAACAGTTTGAATGAAGTTAAACAGAAAACAAAAACCCGGAGAAAGTTCTCCGGGTTCTGAATCAATTTATTTAATCGTGGGTTTATTTTTTCATATACATCACTTCTTTCACCAGTTTAACAGTACGGCTCACGTCAGGAATGGCGAGTGCAGTAAGGTTGGGTGCATAGTGCATAGGCGCATCGGCACTTGTAATTCTGCGTATCGGTGCATCAAGATAATCGAACCCTTCTTTCTGGATGCGGTATGAAATTTCAGATGAAACAGATGCAAATGGCCATTGTTCTTCCACAATCACCAGCCTGTTCGTTTTTTTCACGCTTTCGAGTATGGTCATCCAGTCGAGTGGACGGATAGTACGTAAATCAATTACTTCTGCACTCACACCTTCTTTTTCCAGTTCCGCAGCAGCGCCTAATGCCACTTTCATCATTTTATTGAATGAAACGATGGTTACATCGCGGCCGGCTCTTTTAACATCTGCTTTGCCTAATGGAATATAGTATTCTTCATCAGGTACTTCACTTTTATCGCCATACATCACTTCACTTTCCATAAACATCACAGGATCTTCTTCGTAACGAATGGCTTGTTTCAGTAATCCTTTGGCATCGTAACCATTAGATGGTGAAACAACTTTTAATCCGGGAATATTGGCATAATAGCTTTCAAAAGCGGTAGAGTGTTGGGCGCCTAACTGACCGGCGCTCCCGTTAGGGCCACGAAATACAATCGGACAACCAATTTGTCCGCCACTCATGGCCAGCATTTTAGAAGCAGTATTCAGTATCTGGTCCATAGCCAGCACCCCAAAGTTCCAGGTCATAAATTCTACGATAGGGCGAAGTCCGTTCTGAGCGGCACCAACAGCTACAGCTGCAAAACCTAATTCAGCAATGGGTGTATCTATTACTCTTTTGGCTCCAAATTCTGCCAGCATACCCTGGCTCACTTTATAGGCGCCGTTGTATTCGGCTACTTCTTCACCCATCAGAAATACCCGCTCATCTCTACGCATTTCCTCATTCATGGCTTCTCTAAGAGCCTCTCTGAAAGCTATTGAACGCATCATATCTGTTTGTTAAATGAGCAGCAAAAATATAGGATTCCAAGGAATAAGAAAAAAGAAAGAAGGGGCAGCGTTCAAGCATAAACCAGTCGGCCTGCCTAAAAATAAGAATGAGAAAGTAGTTACTTTCTCATTCTATATTCAATATTCAATATTTATCCTTCTATAGGCTTAAAACACATTCCAGCCATAGCTAACATAGAACAGACCGCCAATTTGCGGGTTACCCCAGCCGGTACGGTAATACCTGTTAAAGATATTGGTACCGCCAATTTTAATCATTGACTTGGTGGAAGGAAGTTTATAGCTCAACATCGCATCAACAGTTCTCATCCATGGCACCATCCCTACACCAAATGTACCTTCATAATAGAAAGAATTCTGCCATCTGTAAACAACACTGAATCCATAACGCTTGTCTTTACCAAAACCCGAATTATTCAATGCCATATTCACACGGTATTTTGGTGTATTGAAATAAGATACAAAGCCTGGAGGCAGGGTACCGATTTCATCATGATACAGGTTACCGGAGAAGGAGAAATTATTAGGTAGTAAGTATTCTGCAGAAGCGCCCCAGCCAGATGTTTTTACTTCACCTGGAGCATTCACAGAAATACTGTAGGCTATTCTTGCATTGGGGTTTAAGAGATCAGCAGGATTGAATACGGCTGCATTCCTTGACTGGATAGCAGTTACACCACTTAGGAAATCTTTGTATCGACCCCAATATGCATATACATCAATCAACAATTTTTGAGCAATCAGACCCTTATACCCTACTTCAAATGAACTCATAGACTCTGGCTTGAAATCTCCAAATGTCTGCTGCTGCAACAAATTCGGATTTGGAGCACCTGCCAATGCACTTGCGCCAAAAGCCTGAACACTTGCCAATGTAAATACAGGGTTGGTACTGAATTTGTAGAAGTTACGTAACTGAGGTAATCCACCCATTAATCTGGTACCACCACCAACAGTCAGATTGATCCACTGGTTCTGGGTAGTTGGGAAACGATAAGCTGTCTGGTAAGAGAAACGAAGGTTATGATCTTTAGCGAGCTTTACTACAGCTGATGCCCTTGGTGTAAAACGACCTTTGAAATTGGTGTTTTTATCATAACGACCAGAAACGGTTAATTTAAGCACATCATTAAAGAGACGCTGAGAAATTTGAGTGTACGCACCAAATTCATTGATTTTGATTGCGCCAGCTGTATCAGCAAAAAGTGTTCCTTCAGAATTCAGTACATACTGTTTGGCACTTACACCAATTAACCAGTCGGTATTGGTTTTTGAAAGACCAAGGTCTTCTGTCAGGTTATACTGTCCGTCAAATACTTTCAGACGTGAGCGATCGAGAAACAATCCACCACCCTGAGAAATAGGCTTACGTGCCACAGACTGGAACAAAGCATTGTTTCCTACATAACCGGTCGGACGCCCAATATCTGCCAGTGCTCTTGCCGCATTATGTGAAACGATATTATCCGCACCCTGATCTCTTGCAGTTACAAAAGCTGCAATATACTGAGGATACCAGGCGCTGCTTGATTTCCATGCTTCATTAAACAAACGTGTTGTAATCGTTGCATTAAATGAATTTCCGGCATTCTCATGTGTTGAGTAATAGCGGGCATACCAGTTTTTGTGTTTCAATTCATATTTAAACTGTGCTATCCTGAGATCTTTTAAGGAATAACGGTCACTTCCGGTATAAACACTGTTACCAGTACCAAAATATACATTGAAAGAAGCTTCTATCTTATCTGTTAATTTATAATGTAGTCCACCAGTAAGTTTCATGTTCAGTGTAGTAGGATCCACCACATCTTTTTCAGCATATCCTGTACGGCTTACCGACATATTTTGTAAGAAGTTTCTTGCTGGAGATGCACCAAAAATGATGGGGGAAACACCTGCTGCAACCAAAGCACCCGCACCGGCTCCTGTAAGGAAAGTATTAAAATCAGCCAGACGTGCATTAGGGTTAGCTGCCAAAAATCCGTTAAAGGCTGCGAGTTGTCCGGATGTTAATCCGGCTGCTGCAAATACCTGTGATGCGATGGCACTGATATTCTGTGTAGTTTCATCACCATAAAAATTCACCCCATCATAATTGGGGTCAACAAAACGGGTACCCGGAATTTTTGTTCCGTTTGGTGTTCCGCCGATACGTGTATAGTTATCGTCCTGATTAGCCAGCCAGTCCTGCGCCTGTATAAACTGGGCATTGATTTTGAAAGCAAATTTTTCCGATACTTTTTTGGCCCAACGCAAGCTCCAGTCATAATAGGGAGCTGCACCACGTTGTTTACCATCTATATGGTTAATACCTTGTTTGATCTGAAAACTAAATCCCTGGTATTTAAAAGGATTTTTACTGTTGATCAATACAGTACCGTTCATACCACCCGGGCCATATAGTGCAGAGGATGCTCCTGGTAGTAATTCCATATTCTCTACATCCAGTTCACTCAAACCTACAACACTACCAACGGAGAAGTTCAAACCAGGGGCCTGGTTATCCATACCATCCACCAACTGGTTAAGTCTTGTATTACCACTGCTGTTAAAACCACGTGTACCCACACTTCTGAAAGTTAAACTGGCTGTTACCACATCCACCCCTTTCAGGTTGGTTAACATATCGTAATAACTTAATTGCGGTGTATTACGGATGGCTGCAGTGCTGATTCGCTCAATAGACACCGGCGATTCCAGGATTCTTTCCGGAACCCTTGATGCTGCCACTACCACCTCATCACCGAGTGTGAATGAAGGTGTAAGATCAACTGTAATAACTTCATTGGTTCCTTTAACCGACACTTCCTTATTGGCATACCCCACAGATGAGATAACTAAAGTAAATGGAGGTTTCTGAACCGTGGTAAACCGGAAATTACCTTTATCATCGGTAAAGGTTCCAACTGTACCACCTTTAATTGTAACAGAAACTGCTGAAACCGCTTCTTTGGAACTTGCATTTTTAACACTACCGGAAACGGTAGTTGTCTGCTGTGCCATCACAGGGATGGTTATTGCTGTAGCCAGGGCCGCATACAGACATTTACTGTAGAATCTTCTCATTTGGCAAGATTTAGTGTTTGTTACTGGAAAAATAGCAATTGTTAGTTTTATGCAGAAATTTAATTTGTCCACAAAACCAACTATCTGTTAAGAAAAACGAACTGCGTTACGCTTTATTATTCAAGGCACTAGCTAATTTTGCAGCATGAGTAGTCTCCAGTTCCCCCAACAAACGAATATTTACCACGGAAAAGTAAGAGATGTATATACCATTGGCCAAAACTGGCTGGTAATGATTGCCAGTAATCGCATATCTGCTTTTGATGTAATATTACCAAAACCTATCCCTTACAAGGGGCAGGTTTTGAACCAGATAGCCGCTTATATGCTCGAAGCTACCCGGGATATCTGCCCAAACTGGCTGAAAACAGTACCCGCACCCAATGTATCGATCGGACAAAAATGCGAACCCTTTAAAATTGAAATGGTGGTACGCGGCAATGTTGTTGGACATGCCTGGCGCACTTATTCATCCGGACAGCGGATATTATGCGGTGTTACCATGCCCGAAGGATTAAAGGAAAACGATTTTTTTCCTCAACCCATTATCACACCTTCTACCAAAGCAGCAGAAGGACATGATGAAGATATTTCCAAAGAAGAAATTATACAACAGGGATTAGTAAGTGCTGCGGATTGGGAAATATTGGAATCCTATGCACTGCAGTTATTTGCCCGTGGAAAAGAAATCGCTGCCAAGCAGGGATTGATTCTTGCAGATACGAAATATGAATTTGGGAAAATAGGTGATACCATTTACCTGATGGATGAGGTTCATACACCCGACTCCTCCCGTTATTTTTATGCAGACGGGTTTGAAGACAGACAGGCATCGGGCGAAAAACAAAAACAACTCAGTAAAGAATTTGTAAGAGAGTGGTTGATCGCCAATAATTTCATGGGTAAGGAAGGACAAACTGTTCCCGAAATGTCTGAAGAATGGATCGATACCATCAGCAAAAGATATATTGAACTTTATGAAAAAGTAACAGGAAAAACTTTTGTTCCACAACAGCCCTCAGATGAAGAGATTATTGCTGCCGTAAGCGCTTCCTTAAAAACACTCGAAGCAGTTTAGAAAATATTGAATGATGAATATCGAATACCCAATATCGAAATAAATTCACTTCAAAGTTTGATATTCGATATTCATCATTCAATATTCTCCGCCTTCTCCCAGTCTCGGTCTCAGCCTTACCCTGCTTTTATTAAAGATATTCTGTCCGTTCTCCGTGCCTTTGCGTAATTCTTTTTGTCGCTCAACAGGCATATGGATAGTTTCCTGACAGGCTGCACTGCAACAACCATTGTATTCAGCAGCGCAGGATTCGCATTGGATAAATAATAAATGACACCCCTCATTTTTACAATTTGTATGTGTATCTGCAGGTTTACCACACTGGTGACATTTGGCAATTACATCATCCGTAATTCTTTCTCCCAGGCGGTTATCGAAAACAAAATTCTTTCCGATGAATTTACTATCAAGCCCTGTTTCTCTGGCCTGCCGTGCATAGTTAATAATACCACCTTCGAGGTGAAATACATTTTTAAACCCCTTATACAACATATATGCACTGGCTTTTTCGCAACGTATTCCACCCGTGCAGTACATGATGATATTTTTTTCTTCATTACCCTGCATCATATCTACAGCCATCGGTAATTGGTCGCGAAAAGTATCGGATGGTATTTCAATTGCTTTTTCAAAATGCCCTACTTCGTATTCGTAATGATTACGCATATCAATCACAATGGTATCCGGCTTTTGTAGCAATTCATTCATCTGCGCTGCATTCACATATTTCCCTTTGTTCTCCATGCTGAACATTGGATCTTCTATTCCGTCTGCTACTATTTTTTCGCGCACTTTAATTTTCAATACCCAGAAACTTTTTCCATCATCATCTACTGCAATATTCAGTCGCAGGTCTTTTAACGGTTCAATACTGTAGAGGTAATTTCTAAAAGCATCCATATGATGTTCCGGTACACTGATCTGTGCATTGATCCCTTCTTTGGCTATATAAATACGGCCAAATACCTGAAATGTATTCAGTTGTTTGTACAACTCATCCCTGAATGCCTGAGGATTCTGTACAGGAAAATACTGGTAAAAACTAATGGTAATACGATGGAAAGATTCTTCCATCAAACGTTGTTTCAATTCTTCGTTTGAAACACGGTTGTGTAAAACGGGCATATTTATCAAATTTCAGCCCCGGCTCAACTTAAGTGATACGGGATCCATGAATAATGGAACCACTTGCAGGGTGGTCAAAATCAGTGCAAAGATAGGAGGAAATGTAGGATGTCAGATCTCAGATATCGGATTTGTAATTTTCAAATCCGACATCTGAGATCTGACATCTGCCATCCGCATTCTACTGCCGGAAGCGTCTTACATAATCAGCTTCAGCCGCTATATAACCAAAAGATGCCCATACTTTTCCTTTGAGTATCTGTTCGTATAAAGCTTTTGCTTTTTCATGGTTACCATTATAATAGTACCAGTTGGCAACTCCGTATGCAACAGCATCATTACTGCTTGCCGAACCTGTTTCGCCTGTTAACGAATCCACAGGTAATAAGCCTTTGTATAATAAACATAACTGGTGATAGGCTTTATTTTCAATGATATTCATATTGGATTGAATGGGTATTAAGAGCTTTTCAGCTTCTTCTTTTTTGCCCAGCAAGCGAAGCGTCATATAGAGCCAATGCGTAGTTGAGGTGAGCTTATCATCATTATCCGACTCACGCACCGCACGTTCATATACTGGCAATGCTTTTGCCAAATCATTTTTTAAATAATAAGCTAGCCCAAGGTGATACCAGATATTAGAATGAAGTGTGCCAATAGGAATATTCCGTGCATTGGGCTGACCATCGGGCTCTATCTCATCCTTTTTGCCTTCAACCAGTTTCGCGGCTTTCTCAAAATCAAGGATTGCCCTGTCGAATTCCCGGATGGAAATATAACGATGCCCCCGATGACGATATAATCTTGCATCGTCCGGAAATTGCGAAATTCCTTCCGTATAAATTCTTATTGCTTCTCTGAAATCGCCCTTGTATGCCGTCCATCGCCCATACCAAATGATATTATCAACATTACCTGGCGATGCCTCATAATTCATTTTAGCAGTATCGTACTTTCCTGAACCATTTGTATAGGGAGATGATGGATACAAAGTATCTCCCAGCAATGAAATCGCCTGCGCACTGTCGGACAAGGTTGTAAACAATTCCTCGCTGCCATTATTTTGTTTTGAACTATTACAGGCGAATATGACAACAATTGCAAACAGCAATAAAACAGGTACAGATTTCATATAGCAATGAATTATTAATGTAACCAAGTTAAGCATTCTTGGCAAATCAGTATATCATACAATGATTTAACTGCACCACTTATTACTTCATGTCATTTATAAATCAATCATTTCCCCTACTGTCTGTAAACAAAGGAATCGTTAGCCTAACACCTCTTGGCGATGGCCCTTTTGTTTCAAAGCCCTGAACAAAATCAATCCTCATAAATTTCAAAATATTCTCTACACCAAAAAAGGTTTCATAATAGTTCTTGCCTTTCTGCGTGTACAACATATTGGCTCCGGTTACAAAGAACCAGTTTAATCTTCTGAATCCCGGAATTTTATTCGACAACAAACCATTGAGATGATATTCAACATTAGCCGTTGCATAAAATTTCGATGTATTGCTATAACGATAATAAGGTGCAAGTTGAAAACCACTGAGCGGATCATTTGCCAAAACAGTCTGGTTACCTTGAAAATGTGTATAATCTGGAATATAGACCTGTTTAGCACTCAGGAAACCACCAATTGACCCACGATAACTCAACTTTCCTCCAAGTTTAAGATCGAGGTCGTCTGAAACAGCTATCCGCCATTTTGTAAAATCAGCATCGCTGCCCAACAATCCTTTTACAGCATGTGTCACAGAAAAATTAAAAGTGGGAAAATCAGACCCAATTCCAATTTTGCGATCGGGTAATTCAATGTATTTCCCTCCGGGTCTCCAGGTGAATCCTGCTGTAAATGTAGCCGACTGGTTGCGTGGCATCACTGTGTTGGTAAGGTCGACGGGATAATTGGGCGTAAAACTTCTTCCGGCAATATTTTTCCAGCTTACGGGGTCTGCCAGGTTATTCAACCCAAACCGATCCTGAAAATGAAAGCCTGCTGCAAAAGTGAGTCCATTACCAATTCCTGCTGAATAATTAAGACGCAGGAAATTAGCCTCATACATCTTCAAATGATTGTTCTCATATAAAAGTGTAGTATAGGTATTAATTCTGGCAGTAATGGGGTCGGCATTATTATATTGAAATACCCTTCTTCCTCCTGCAATACTGATGCTGTTAAAATACTTTTTACCAAAATTATATCTGCCAGTGATGTGGGTATTGAAATGTTTATTCGCAAACCCATATCGAAAATATGGTGTAATCTGCAATGATCTCCTGCTGGTTTCATCAAAACGTTTGCTCCAGGTGGGAGAAAAATGCAATACCCCTCCTTCCACTGTATTGTAATTAAATGTATTGATCAGTGGATCGAAATTTATGAATACTTTTTTCTTTTGTATACTGATAGATTGTCCTCCGAGTAAGATTCCTGCGAGTGAAAGTTTATTTCTTTTTCTGTCTATAGAATCCATATACTTTGGATCTTTCCTTACCTGTTCAAGACTGTCTTTCTTTTTGTAATCCAGTACTTCTTCTTTTAGCAATGGCAGGGGGCGAATACTATCCCAGTATGCCATTGTTTTTTTATTGGCACTGTCGTAAACCTTGATAATAGTATTGTTGAAGTATTTTTTTTCAAAGGTGGGATTCAGATTAAACCGGTCATAGACCTGCACAAAACTGCCAAAAAAATCAAACCCGAAAATTTTTCCTGAAGGATAGATCACCTGGTTTTTAATGACCCACAAATTCCCTGTAGGCACATACAGCTGTTCCACCACCAGGGTGTCAAGAAACTGCATCTGCTGTTCACGAACAAGGTTTAACCTAAGACTATGAATGCGCCATTCATTTTCAATGATATTTATGTATCCCTGAAACAAGGGTTCATATTTTCTGCGGGGTATCACTTTAATTCTGCTGATCTCCACTCCATTTTCATAAAAAGTTCCTTCAAACTTATAACGGTAAAAAGAAAGAGCACCGGAGGCAATAGGTGAAATAAATCCACGTGGATTCAGGTCCTCACCCACCTGTATGGTATTATTGTAAAATGAAATGATCTGCGGACTGCTAAAACCAAAAGCATTACTTCTTCCACTTACTTTAGTAGATAACACTTCAATTTTTTCTTTATTAGGTTCTTCTACTGAATATTTCGCGATGGTTTCCGAGAGAAATAACATTTTTCGTTTACTCGAGTCCCCATCTTCAAAGTCTACTTTCTGTCCAAAGAATCGATTTGGGTAATCGCGTAATTGCATTTGTCCTTTCAGGTACACATCTGCTGAAAATTTTTTTATTTCTTTAAGGTGCTGGGTTCTTTTGCTGATGGTTTTCCTGATGATTTCATAAGCGGGATCTTCTCCTTTTGTATTCACCGTTACATCCTGTAAACTATATTGCTGTGGTTCAAGCTGAAAATCGATCGCACTATTTTTCCCTTTTTCCACCGTAACTTTTTTCTCTTCTGATTTATACCCGATATACTGACATACAAGTGTATAGATACCGGGCTGCAATTGAATAGAATAAAACCCTTTGCTATTGGCAGAAGCTCCCTGTGTTGTGCCTTTCACAACAACTGACGAGAATGGCAACACTTCATTTTTAGAGTCGGTGATGGTGCCACTAATGGTTTGGGTATAGCCTGTGTAACTTAAAATACTCAATAGTGTAGTAAGCAGTAGTGGTTTCATGTGGGCTGAGTTGCAACGAAAATAAGTTGCCATTCCCTGCTTTTTATTACACGGATCCCCCGATAGTCATGCTTTAACGAATAATTAATACCTTATATACTTTCTGACTGCTTGGGTTTTGGCGTCTGGCGCATATAACTTCCTGCAAGTGCAGTAAGGCCAGATACAAGCCCCCCAATGATTCCTGTTAACAGAATCAACACCCAGTATGATCCCCCAAGCGGTAATATTGTAGCCACTTTGGTAGCAAGGATATGGTCATTGGCATTATCAATCAGAAATGCAAGTATGCTCCAGAGTAAAAAAAGTCCGGCAAAACCCGCTAAAAAAGCTTTCCCTGCTTTCTGGTGTATTGCAATAGCTACGATAAATGAAGTGATAGCAAAACTCCACCATGGTAATGCACCATACAATCCTGTAGCAAAAGCCAGTAATGCTGTTAACAGCAATGCAGATAAAAATTTCATAAAAAGAGTTTAGCTGTTGGTAAATGTTAAGTGCCACTTCATCTGTGCACTTTTAGCGGCGGCGATTTTTTTCAAAAATAAAATCCTGTAATACTTACCTGCTGCCCAGGTATCTACAAAATCATCATAGTATTTACTACCGGGATTGCCGCTTTGTCCGCCGGGATAAACCCCATATGCTTCAATTTCATCAGTCATATGAACAATCATACGCCAGCTCGGACCATGTGTTTTGGTGGTTGCATTAATAATATGTACTCCCCCTCCTATCGGCAGATGTAACCGACTGAGTGGATCGATTTTTAATAAATGATTGATTCTTGAGTCTTTAAATTTACCCCAGGCCAGTTCTTCATTTTTCTCTAGTTCAGCACAGGCTTTTGTTGCTTTTTGAATGGCCATAGATACAGCATCACGTAAGGTTTCTGTTTTATCGGGTGTATTGGCATTGTCAGCAAAATAATACACACTATCGCGTAACATGATATCTAATAATATGGGTTCATCGGGCCAGGGTAATGGCAATGGTGAACGCTCAAACTCGTCTTTCCAGATGGCTGTTTCCAGACTGTCCCAGATGGCCCTGAACACGGTTGCGCCCTGCTCGCCGACATCGTTCCTTAGGTTCCAGCTTTGCAAGACCCCAATGTATTTTTTTTCTTCGGTTGTAAGAGCTATTTCACTGGCAAATTTCAATAGTACAGGTCTGGCCATTTCAGCAAAAACATTGTAATTGTCTGTTTGCATCTCCTGGATATCTGCCGCTGTAATATTATTCATGGCGGCCAGTTTTTTGTTGATGATCACACCACGGTAAACAGGAAAATCACTGGCGGCGCCTAAATAATACGGGTAACTATCATCAGTCGATTTCTGGTTAGCACTACTAACAAAACCACGTGCCGGGTTTTTCATCATCGGGTTTTCTGTGTTGGGAATAATACCCTGCCACATGTATTGATTGTCTTCTCCGGGCATAATAAAATCACCCTGTCTGTTCCACCTGGCTACAAAAGCCCCCTGCTGTTTGATAGCTATATCGCCAGACTTGGAGACAAACACAAAATTCTGCCCCGGACAGGTCCATTTATGAATGGCAGTCAGATAGTCATCAAAATTCCTTGCCCTGTTCAAATCATAAAATGTTTGTAATCCCTGTCCTCCTTCGTGAGCCGTCCACTTAAGTGCCAGGTATTTCCCTTTGGTACTTTCATTCTTGTAAGAAGGATCATACATCACTGGCCCGAATGCGGTATAAGCCACATGATCTATTACATCTGGTTTACCTTTTACTTTAATCACTTCTTCTTTTACATCGGCCTTGTTCCATACATCGTTGTACCAGTATTGCTCAAGGGTACTGTCTTTGAATTTCATATCGTAATAGTCAATCACATCTCTTCCTGCATTGGTTACCCCCCATGCAATGCTATCATTGAATCCGATAATAACAGCTGGTGAACCCGGAAAACTGGCACCATAAGTGCTATGTGTAGGTGTGGTAATTTGAACCTCATACCAGAGAGAAGGAAGGTTAAGACCAAGATGCGGATCGTTAGCCAGTATGGGTCTTCCACTTTTGGTTTTGCTACCAGCTACGGCCCAATTATTACTTCCATTATTTTTATCCGGCACAACAGGCGCAATAGCAGCACCACCGCTATTTGTTTTTCCATAGTATAAAGAGTCAACACTTGCAGGCGCTGTAACTGATATGGATGCCGGTGTATAAGCAGTTCCTTTGGGAACAATCGGATCAAGCGAATCCTGCACATTTGTATACAACTGATCAAAATCTTCATACCCGAAATAATTCCGTGCATTGGTCATTTTCAGGTCGTTGGTTACACCTCTTGCAGTAAGGTCATAAGACATAAACATCAGAAAAAGATATGTTTTCTGCGCTGTCCATGCTTCCGGTTTATAATCAAGTAATTTATACTCAAACGGTATCTGTTGAGGTTCAAGCTTACTGATATAATCATTTACTCCTTGAGCATAAGCATCGATAGCAGCTTTGATTTCCTTATTTTTAGAAGCTTCCTTCATGGTTTTCTCTGCTGCATAGACCATGCCCATTCTTCGGAAAAACTTGTCGGTATCAATTCGGTCAGGCCCTACAATTTCACTCAGTCTGCCAGCTGCCACATGGGTCTGAAATTCCATTTGCCATAACCTGTATTTGGCATGCAGGTAACCCTGGGTATAATAGGCATCCACATCGTTTTCTGCATAAATATGTGGCACAAGTCGCTCATCCATGTACACATCAACTTTGGCTTTTAAGCCCACGAGTTTAATATTCCCGTCATGGGATCCATTTACAGGTTCAGCATTCTGCCAAAAACCCTGTTGCGGAGAGAGAAAATAACCCAGCCTGGGTGTTTTGCTTCCTCCAACCGGCAACTGCGTATTTAATACAGCTATCAATCCGGCAGCACCTACTGCTGAAATAATAAATGGAACGATTCTCATTAGCCAAAATTTGAAAATGAATATAAGGCATTTTGCACAACCTGCCTCTCATAAGCTTACTCTCAGGTGAGAAGGTTTAATAAGCGCTGAAGTTCCTGAACTGTATTATAGGCATGCATTACAATACGCAGTCTCTCCTTGCCTTCCGGCACTGTTGGGTATAAAATAGGGCGAACATCAAACCCTTCCTGTTGTAGTTTCTCGGCTAATTCTTTTACTGCCTTATTCCCCGGCACAACAATGCCCTGGATAGGTGTTGAGGAAGAAAGTTTTTCATACCGGATAGTTGCATGCTGAAAAATATCAATCAACTGCTCCAGTTGTTTTCGCTCAGCATCCATTGAAGGAAATAAACGATAAGATTCCGCAATCATGGCCACCGCATGTTCCGGAAGGGATGTTGAATAAATCAGGCTGCGGGAAAAATTAATCAGGTAAGTCCTCAACTGTTCAGACCCCAATACAACAGCTCCATGACATCCGCATGCTTTTCCGAATGTATGTATTCGCGCAAATATGGCTGTTTGCAAGCCGAGTTCTTGTACCAATCCCTCCCCTTGTTTACCTACTACACCCGTTGCATGCGCCTCGTCAATTACCAGATGAGCTTTATATTCGTTTGCAATTGCTACCAGTTGCTGCAGCGGGCAAATATCCCCGTCCATACTGAACACAGACTCAGTAACAATAAAAACAGTACCGGTTGCCTGTAGTAGTTTTTTTCTCAGATCAGCCATATCATTGTGCGTAAATGAAAAAGATTGTGCAAATGACAATCGTATTCCATCTCTTATCGAGGCATGAGAAAGCTGATCGTAGAAAATAGTATCTCCTTTCTGAGGAACAGATGAAAGCAAACCAAGGTTGGCATCGTATCCTGAATTATAGATGAGTGCAGTTGCTGCCTGATGAAATCCTGCAATCTGTTTTTCTGTTTCTTCTAATAAGGTATAATGTCCTGCAAGCAACCGAGATCCGGTTGAACCTGAAGCCAGATTTGCTGTACTGGATAATCTCAGCAAATGTTGATGCGCTATCCCGAGGTAATCATTTGAACAGAAATCAATCAAGCCCTGTGACAAACGAAGGCTTCTCAGCGATTGTTTTGCAATCCTTTCCTCGAGTTTACGTCTTAAAAAATCATCCGGATACATGGAGGTAAAACTAAAGCAATTTGTGTTACAGCAGCTTTGTAGGGTAATTGATCTTTCCTGAGTATTTTGCACCGTAATTACAGCTTATGGAACTCTCTGACCATACAAAAAATATTCTCGGTCTTCATTTACCAACCGACCCACGCTGGGTAGACCTTGCCAGCATTCGGCTGGAAGCCATCCTTACCGATCATGCTTACTGCGAACAAAAAGCAGCACTCACCTGTATTTCACTGATACAGCGTTACTCACAAAGAGTGGAATTGGTAAAACAATTATCCCCTATTGTTACAGAAGAATGGGGCCATTTCAGGCTTGTGCTGAATGAACTTCACAAAAGAGGATTAGAACTGGGTACGCAGCGAAAAGATATTTATGTAAATAAATTATTGGAGTTCCAGCAAAAAGGGGGTGATGAAGAAGGTCGCTTCCTTGATCAGTTGCTTACCATGGCACTGATAGAAGCCAGAAGTTGTGAACGTTTCAAACGATTAAGTGAAGGACTGACTGATGAATATATGCGTAATTTCTATCGTCGCTTTATGGAAAGCGAAGCGGGACATTATACTTTGTTCATCGAGTTATCGGAATTGTATATCAACAAAGAAATAGTACGCAAACGCTGGAAGCAATGGCTGGAGTATGAAGCATCCATAATACAGGAAATGGAGTTGAGGGGCGACAGGATACATTAATAGTATCAGTGGATATTTGCTGAAAAATAACTCAATTCAGCATCCCAGTTAATATAGGAATGCAACTGCTGGAGCACTTTCGTTTTTTCCTGATACGTTTTTAAAAATTGCTGATGCTGTGCAGTAGCCGCATTAAATGGTTTATGTTGTACAGCCAGGTTTATTCCCGCAATTTCTTTTAATAAATTTCTTGTATCCTCCGGCATACAGGCATTCACCAATTTTTCCCATACATATTGTGTTGCATGGTAATTGGGATGTACCAGGTCTTCAGCATAAAAGCGATAATCACGCAAATCATCGATCACCAGTTCATAAGCAGGAAAATAATACAGTTTTTCAAATTTTTCTACCAGGTGATGAACTGCCTGTATCAATACAGCTTTACTCTTATTGTTTTCAATCACACCTTCACGCAAATGACGAACTGGGCTGATGGTGAAAATGATCTGGACATCTGGATTGAAATGAAACAACCGATGAATCATATTATCCACCACCCGTAACACTTCTTCAGTGGTGAGTAGTTTTTTGGAGAACCATTCAGCAGGGGCCTTGTGGTTATTTGCAGCTACCGTACCCTGTTTATAGTTGAGTGCCTTTTCTGTAAGCATATATACCCATGCTGATCCTAAGGTAATCATCAAATGATTGGCCTTTTTCAATGCAATATGCGTATCACTGATTGATGAATTTATTTTTTGCAATGCCTCATCAGCTGTAATACCTGAAAAACGGCTATGGTGCTTCCAGCTGTGAAAACATTCGTTGTAATAAAAAAGATTAGATTGGGAATAAACAGTTTGTTCAATATACTGCGTTACTGCCTCTGCAACACTTACAGGATTGAATAGTATTCCGTGCGGGTTTTCTGTTACCTGAAATTTATGTTTCCTTAATTTTTCTCCGATATTCTCTGTAAAACATGAGCCGAGCAACATCATGGAATGTTGATGTTGTATCTGTTTTACAGGCGATTTGATATCAAATTCGTAATGAAATTTCATACACTTACTCAAAAATTTTACCCGCTTGTTTACTGCTCTCTATCAATGCATTTGTGTTAAGTTGGGTGAGCAGGCCTTTTTCCTGGAAATAGGGAATCATTTTTTCTGTATCCATATTGCCAACCAGCTCATTCTGTGCCATCGGACAGCCCCCTATTCCTTTTAAAGCACCATCAAATCTTTTACAGCCAGCTGTATAAGCCGCATCCAGTTTATCTTTCCAGTTGGAAGCTGTTGAATGAAGGTGTACACCAAAACTTACAGACGGGTACTGAGGAATCAGTGTTGTTAATGCCATGCGTACCTGTTCAGGAGAAGCGAGGCCAACTGTATCGGCCAGAGAAACAATACCAATGCCCAAACTCGCCATTTCATCTGCCCACTCTAATAAAATTTCTTTGTTATACGGATCGCCATACGGATTACCGAAGCCCATACTCAGGTATACCACCAGTTCTTTTCCTTTTTTCAAACACAATTCGTGAATAGTTTTCACACGGTTAAAACTTTCATCTATACTGCTATTTGTATTCTTCTGCTGAAAGGTAGGAGAAATGGAAAAAGGAAAACCAAGGTAGCTGATTTCATTATAAGCCACTGCCTCTTCAGCGCCCCGTTCGTTGGCTACAATGGCCAGTAATTTTGTAGAAGAATTGTGTAAAGCTAATTTCGTAATCACTTCTTTGGTATCGGCCATTTGCGGAATGGCTTTAGGCGAAACAAAACTACCAAAATCCAATGTATCAAAACCTACCTGTAATAACTGATTGAGATAAGCAATCTTTGTAGCGGTAGGAATAAAATGTGCCCATCCCTGCATGGCGTCACGCGGACATTCAATCAGTTGTATTTTTTCATTTGTTGATGCCATAGATTGGGGAAATTATGCCTTCTCTATTCTTTGTTTCATTGCTTCATATAAAACAATTCCTGTTGCTACCGATACATTGAAGGAATCAAATTTATTGGCCATAGGTATTGTAAAAAAAGCATCTGCAGCTTTAGCAAGGTACGGTTGCACACCTTTACCCTCATCTCCCATAATGATGCAACAGGGATCCTGAAACTGGAGCTCATATACTTTTTTATCTGCGCGCATTTCACTGGTAAATACCTGTATACCATTCAGGTGCAGGGTGTCAACCGCTTTGAGTAAACTATTTACCCGGCAAATATGAATATGCTCCAATGCCCCGGCACTACTTTTCATCGCTTCCTCATTCAGTGCCCCTACACCTTTATCAGGAATCACCAATGCCTGTGCACCACAGCAATGAGCGCTTCTTGCAATGGCACCAATATTGCGTACATCGGTTACCCCATCAAGCATAACAAATAATGGCACGGCTCCACTTGATACTACATGATCAATTACTTGTTGCAGATCCATATATTGAACAAGGGCTGCGAATGCAAGAACACCCTGGTGATTGGCACGTGTAAGTGAATGCAATTTCTCAGGTGGAACCATCTGAATGGGAATATTCTTATCCCTCGCCAGTTCACGAATAGCGGCAATCGATTCCCCGGAAATATTTTTTTGCATCAATATTTTATCAATCGGCCTTCCCGTTTCCAACGCTTCCACAAGGGGTTGCCGTCCTATAATCAATGCGCTTTGTTTTATTGCCATATGCAAATGTACTATATCAGTTTTCCCTGTAACTGCATTAATTTAAGTTTTGTAATAGCCGCCACACTGATCGAATCGGTAATAGCACCGGTTTCCGTCATTTCATAAGCCTGATCCACCGAAACCTTTTGCAGTTGCAGGTCTTCAGTGTCTTCCGGTTCTGCCTCTTCCTGTATTAAACCGGCTGCCAGGTAAATAATGGCGAGTTCATCGCTAACTGAATTCGACAGGTGCATGCGAAACAATTCCTTCCATTCGTCTGCCACAAGCCCGGTTTCTTCTTTTAACTCTCTCTTGGCTCCCTCTAACGGATTTTCTGAAAGTGGACAGCCCCCTTCCGGTATTTCCCAGCTATATGCATTAAGTGTATAACGATACTGCCCCACCAGCCATATATGCTGTTGTTCGTCTATCGCAATAATACCTATTGCAATATTTTTAAAATGCACTTTCCCATAAATTCCAGGACCTCCTTTGGGATTAATCACATCATCTTCCGTAACCCTGATCCATTTATTATCATAGACAGTTTTTGAATGCAGGCTTACCCAGGGATTTTTTTCCATACCATTCTTTTTAGAGGATGTATTTAAGCAGTAATTCTTATAAACATAAAAGCCCCCGTTATCCGGGGGCTCTCGTTGATGTCAATCTTTTTTATTTGAGTCCAAAAGCTTTTTTCACTTTGGATACATAATCCAGTTTCTCCCAGGTAAACAATTCCACTTTCACTTTCTTCTCTTTACCATCGGGCGATTTGAAGGTTTTGGTTACTACTTCACTCTTACGACCCATATGTCCGTATGCTGCCGTTTCGCTGTAGATTGGGCTACGCAGTTTCAGGCGCTGCTCAATAAAGTATGGACGCATATCGAACAATCCTTCAACGATTTTAGCAATCTGGCCATCGGTCAGGTTTACTTTAGCAGTACCATAAGTGTTTACATTGATACTGGTAGGTTGTGCCACACCAATAGCATAAGATACCTGTACCAGCACTTCACTTGCCACACCCGCAGCTACCAGATTCTTGGCAATATGACGGGTAGCATAAGCAGCAGAACGGTCTACTTTACTGGGATCTTTACCACTGAAAGCTCCACCACCATGTGCACCTTTACCACCATAAGTATCTACAATGATCTTACGACCGGTTAAACCGGTATCGCCATGCGGACCACCAATGACAAACTTTCCGGTTGGGTTAATATGGTATTTGATATTGTTGTTGAACAGTTTTGCGTATTTCTTGTACTTGCTTTTTACGCGTGGGATCAGGATATTGATGATATCTGATTTGATCTTAGCCAGCATCTTCGCTTCTGTATCAAAATCATCGTGTTGGGTTGATACTACAATGGCATCAATTCTCACCGGCTGGTTATTGTCATCATACTCCAAAGTAACCTGGCTCTTTGCATCGGGACGCAGGTATTTAATTTGTTTGTTCTCTCTTCTCAGCGCAGCCAGTTCGATCAGGATCTTGTGTGCCAGATCCAATGCCAATGGCATATAATCTTCTGTTTCATTGCTCGCATAACCAAACATCATACCTTGGTCGCCGGCTCCCTGCTCTTCTTTTTTCTTCTTGTCTACACCCTGGTTAATATCTGCAGACTGCTCATGAATAGCAGACAAAATACCACAGCTATTCGCTTCAAACATATATTCACTCTTGGTATAACCGATCTTACGGATCACACCACGCGCTATTTCCTGTACATCTAAATAAGCCTTCGATTTTACTTCACCCGCCAATACTACCTGACCGGTTGTTACAAGGGTTTCACAGGCAACTTTAGATTGGGCATCGAATGCCAAAAAATTATCGATCAACGCATCAGAAATCTGATCGGCCACTTTATCCGGATGTCCTTCAGATACGCTTTCAGAAGTAAATAAATAAGGCATATTTTATTTTTAATGTGTGCAAATATAATGCAAACACAGATTTAGATACGAGAGAAAATAATCCTAATCCGCATCCTGAACCTTGAATGTGTTCCGCCACCCAGTCTAACCCGGCCATTCGCAGGGTCGTTACCTATACTTGGATTCAGGTAATAGATAATGTAGGTATTGGGGTTAGGGTATGGATTTGCATAATACAGAGAGTCATTTGCCGGGGCAGAGAGTTTCAATAAATGAGAAGTATCTTTTCGGGAAATGATCCCCTGAACATAACGACTCATATTAAAAGTATAGGATGCTACACGATTGTATCCCTGAGTGGTTTTATAAAAAGCAAATCCACCAAAATCTGTAATATTCGGACCTTCTGTAGAGAAGATATAATCGTTGCGAACATTTCGTTTACGGTTGGTAACCGAATCATATACACTTAACAATAAATAACGGGGAACACTCATCTGCTGATCGATGGTAAGCAGGTTAGCATCATCTGGTACTTGTTCTGCAATAAGTTCTGCACGATGAATAATCCTGTTGCTTAATGAGGCCAGTCCTGGTATCCTCACCCTTACTGTAGTACCGGGAGATGTTTGAACATATACCAGTGAATCAGATTTGGGGCTATTGTTGGTAGTGGTATAATTGGCTACCTGACTACCTGCCCTGCTCCGGGTAATGAAGTTGGCATCACCACCGGCCAGTGTATTAAATCTGAAATAATGAACTGATGTATCTCTTGTGGTAGCGCCGGTAGAACTGGAACTGTAATACAAAGCAAATTTGGTATTGGTGTCTGAAAGACTGATACGTAGTAATGCGTTGGCAGGCCCCGTTTGATCCGCGGTTAATGCAAAGCCTGCAAAATAGGTTCTGAAAATAGAATCATTCTTATAGGCATTAGTAGAATCATAGGTTTTGATAAAACGCTGTGCCACATCATTTCTCAGCCTGATGCGGATCTGATTGGTAGCAATTTCAAACCTGTTTTTTACTGAATCACTTAACCTGCGAATATCAACAGATACAGGTGAGCCGAGCGCTGCCCCAGCATTAACGGGAGTAACATTGGGATAGTTTACCGGGTACAACCGATTCCTGTCGAGTGGTGTACTCTGATCAATCTCCGATACAGTTAAACGCAAAGGCTGTGTAGAATCGCCATAAAAACCATTGTACCCTAAAATAAGTACGGCAGAATCTACCCTTATACTGTCTTTATTACCTGGAATAAAAAAAGGATAAAAAGACGGGGATAATTCAAAAAACATGGAAGCAGAAGTGCGGCCAAATATCGGGTCATTGGTAATGGCGCCGAGCATATGTATATCCCCTTTATAAATTCTGGGAGTATCAATTTCATTATAAGTATCGGTAATGACATCCAGGATGGTATCTTTTGTCAATACACCATCAATCGGGGGAATTAAACCACCGCCTAATTCAGTAGAAGTAATCCTGGTACAACCAGTGAGGAAACTGCCCGAAATAATACAGAAAATGAATGTATTACGTAGTGTCGAAAATAAACGCATGTGTTGTGGATTACTTGCCCGCAAGGTCGTTGTACAATTCTAAATACTCTGTTAAATCAGAATCCCATCCTTTGAAGGGAACTACTTTCTTTCCTTTCACTTTGGCAAATTCCTCCACCAGTTTTTTATCTATTTTTTCTGCACCGAAAGTAATTGCGTCAGCAAAACTGGCACCACCTCTGAAAAGGGCAGTATTACTGGCTTCTTTGAACGCTTCCAGATCCTTTTCTTTTATATTGGCATTGATTACTGCCTGCTTCAGAAAATCTGAACCCAGTTTTTCCTTGAAGGTATTCTCACCGATAGTAAATACCACTTTACTGTTACCAAAAACAGGTTCTTTCTTATACGCTGTTTTAATATAGGCAGGAATAAGACCCGTCATCCAGCCACTACAGTGAATAATGTCTGGAGGCCATCCGAACTTTTTGACGGTTTCCAGAGCTCCTTTGCAGAAAAATACGGTACGAAGGGCATTATCTTCAAACCATGACTCATCATCATCATGGAAAATTTGTTTACGTTTAAAGAAGTCTTCATTCTCCAGAAAATATACCTGTAAACGGGCATTGGGCAATGAAGCTACTTTAATCTGAAGTGGATAATCATCGTTATCTACTGATACATTAATCCCCGAAAGCCTTACTACTTCATGTAAACGATGCCTGCGCTCATTGATTACACCAAACCTTGGCATAATACATCTTACCTCCAAACCACCATCATTACTCTTGATAGCCAGTTTATTGATAACCTCTGCGAATTCTGTTAATTCGAGGTAGGGCGACATCTCTGTGGCTATGAATAAAATTCTTTTCTTTGTTGACATCCTTGCACCGTTTTTGTTGCGGTAAGCCTAAAATGAGTTGGCAAAGGTACGTAAAATATAGTTGAACAACATTTTCGCATAAAAACAGTCTTAAATCATCGCTTCTAATGATCCTGTTCAAAACCATAAATGAGTTAAAAAAATATATTACAGCAAAGCGTTTGTCGGGCATTTCCGTTGGCTTTGTGCCTACTATGGGGGCCCTGCATTCCGGACATCTCTCTCTCCTCAGGGCTTCAAAAACAACAACAGAACTCACCATTTGCAGTATTTTTGTAAACCCGGCTCAGTTTAACGATCCATCTGATTATCAACAATATCCGGTTACCATTGAACAGGATATCCGTTTGCTTGAAAGCGAAAACTGTGATGTTTTATTTCTTCCATCGGTTCCTGAAATCTATCCTGCCGATTTTCAAAAGAAACAATATAAGCTGGGAGCACTTGAAACAAGTCTGGAAGGGGAATTCCGTCCTGGGCATTTCCAGGGAGTTTGTCAGGTAGTGGATCGTCTTCTCTCCATTGTAGAACCCGACTGGCTATTTCTGGGGAGAAAGGATTACCAACAATGTATGGTAATAACCGAACTGATTCGCCAAACCGGCATACATACCCGCCTACAGATTGTTCCTACGATGCGGGAAGCCAGCGGACTGGCCATGAGTAGCAGAAACCTTCGCTTGACTGCCCAAGACAGGGAAAAAGCAACAGCCATTTACCGTTCGCTACAATGGATAAAAACAACTATCCGGCCCGGAACCACTTTGGCATTGTCGGAGGCCGCAGAAAAAATATTACTGGAAGCAGGTTTTGACAAAGTAGATTATATCAGCATAGCCGATGCCCAAAGCCTCGAACCCATTGAAAATTGGGACGGGCAACTGCCAATTGTAGCGCTTGCAGCCGGATTCCTGTCGGGTGTACGTTTAATTGATAACATTTCTCTGACAGGAGAATAGATGTCACATTGAATAAGTAACTATTTTTGCGCCCATTATGCAAATAGAAATACTGAAATCGAAAATACACCGCGCTGTTATTACCGAAGCAAACTTACATTATGTGGGTAGCCTCACTCTCGATGAAGACCTGATGGATGCAGCCAATTTTATTGAAAATGAAAAAATACAGGTGGTCAACGTTAATAACGGTGAAAGGCTGGAAACTTATATCATAAAAGGAAAAAGAGGAAGTGGTGTTGTTTGTTTGAATGGACCCGCAGCACGCAGAGGTGCCGTAGGCGATCTGGTGGTTATCATTTCATATGCTACCATGGATTTTGAAGCGGCTAAACAGTTCAAACCCTGGGTCGTATTTCCAAAAGAGGGAAATAAGCTGTAGTATTACTGCAATACCCTGATAACGCAAGTATAATTTTGTAACCCACTCTGGCTATGAAAAAACGACTCCTCTCCTTTGCCAAATATGCGGTCTTTCTGGGATTGGGATTGTTTTTAGTCTGGTGGAGCTTTCGCCAGATACCCAATGATAAATGGGACGAGTTCAAAGCAAGTTTATCCAATGCCAATTACTGGTTATTGATTCCCGTTTTTATCATCCTTGCGCTTAGCCATCTTGTGCGTGCCTTACGCTGGAAAATACTGATGCAACCCATGGGATACAAACCGCGTGTTGCCAACAGTTTTTTTGCCGTAATGATTGGTTATCTGGCCAACCTCGCCATTCCACGTTTGGGTGAAGTATTAAAATGTACATTTCTCTCGAAGTACGAAAAAATACCTGCTGAAAAACTCGTGGGTACCATTGTAGCAGAAAGGGCTGTTGATGTAGTATCGTTGGGTATCGTTTTTCTCCTAACCATGGTAACTCAATCAGATATCTTGGCTGAGTATGGCAACGAACTCATCGGACAGCTTTTTAAAAAAGGAGAAAATATTTCGATAACCGCCTTGCTGATTTTTGCAGGTATCCTCATTGTCCTGATGATTGCCATCAGGGTTTGGTTCAACCAGTTTTCGCATCTTAAAATAGTAGTGCTGGTTAAAAAAATTGTGGCAGGTGTATGGGAAGGATTGATCAGCATCAGGCGATTGAAACAAAAAGGGTTGTTTGTATTTTATTCGGCACTGATATGGATTTTATATGCTGCCGGAACCTGGGTTGGACTCATGGCTACTGAAGGAACTTCACATTTAGGCATGGGCGCCGCTTTGGGTGCACTGGCATTTGGAAGTATTGGCATGATTGTTACTCCCGGAGGCATTGGTGCATTTGCATTTTTTATTGCCAAAGTGCTGCAAGAAAATGGTGTGCCTTTTGAAATTGGTTTTGCCAATGGCACTTTGCAATGGTTTGCACAATTTCTTATCGTTGTATTATTAGGGGGTATCAGTCTTCTGTTATTACCCGTTTATAATAAACCCAAACCTTCCAATACCCATGAGAGCCGTTAATGCTATTGATGCAAAAGTCATGACACTTACCCAATTACTGGCGAGAGTAGCCGCCTGGCGCGCCACCGGAAAAACCATTGCTTTTACCAATGGCTGCTTCGATATTCTGCATGAAGGACATGTTTTTTCATTGGGTGCCGCAGCAAAAGAAGCCGATTACCTCGTAGTAGGTGTAAACAGCGATAATAGTGTAAAAAAACTAAAAGGCCCCGATCGCCCGGTAAATAATGAACACAGCAGAGCTTTGATATTGGCAAACCTGTCGCTTACCGATGCTGTTGTTGTATTTGATGAAGACACACCACAGCAGCTTATTACTGCCATATTACCAGATGTATTGGTAAAAGGCGGCGACTATACGATAGAACAGATTGTAGGCTCCAAAGAAGTAATCGCTAATGGAGGCAGAGTAGTCATTAATCCAATTGTAGCAGGATTTTCAACAACGGGTATTATTCAGCATATCAAGCAGTCTTACTCTTAATTTGGGAATTTGGAGATGTGCTGATTTGGAAATGATACAAGGAGTATAGGTGTTTCAATTTCCAAATCAGCAGATTTTCAAATTTTTTCCACAGGAATTCTTTAGACAAATTGTACGAAACTTAACATTGCTCTCTCCTCTCCTTTTTTATATTTGGTGAATTGAAGCATCAATTCTTGTCATTGTGAAAAAACAACTCATTCAACGCGATATAAGCTGGCTTAGTTTTAATGGAAGGGTATTACAGGAAGCCAATGACCCAACTGTGCCTCTAAAAGAAAGAATACGCTTTCTGGGTATTTTTTCAAACAATACAGATGAGTTCTTCCGCGTAAGGGTAGCTACTTTAAAACGCATGGTGGAGTACGCCGATAAAAGACGGAACCTGAACATGCACATGGAAGAAGACCCTCAATCGATCATTGACCAGATTCAGACCATTGTATTGAAACAACAGAATGAATTCAACCGGATCTGGGAAGGCATTTTAAAAGAACTAAGAAAGGAGAAGATATTCCTGGTAAATGAAAAACAGCTTTCCAAAGAACAGAAACATTTTGTACGCAATTTTTTTGATGACAAAGTGCGCTCCAACATCATTCCATTGATGATTGAAACCCTTCCCCAACTTCCCTATCTGCGCGACAAGAGTATTTACCTGGGTGTGGTAATGCAGAAAAAAAACTCTGCTTACAACCAGAAATATGCTTTGATAGAAATACCATCAAAAGACCTGGGCCGGTTTGTACTATTACCCTCAAAACCCGGAGAGAACCATATTATACTGCTGGAAGATGTGATTCGTTATAACCTGCCGGAAATTTTTACCTACTTCGATTATGATTATTTTGACGCACATGTATTCAAGGTAACCAAAGATGCAGAGATAGATATTGACAATGACGTAAGTACCACATTTGTAGAGAAAATAGAAAAGGGATTAAAGAACCGACGCAAGGGTAAACCCGTTCGCTTTGTATACGATAAGGAAATGGATGCCGGTTTACTTGAATACCTGATCAGACGCTTAAGTCTTAACCGGAAAAGCAATATTATTCCCGGTGGGCGCATCCATAATTTTAAACATTTTATGGATTTTCCGGATGTCTTTAATACCAAAAACACAAGGCGTGAACCACTGATACACCCAGCTTTTCATGGTCGTGTTCGGGTAACAGAAGTGGTACTGAAGAAAGATGTTATGCTCCATTTCCCCTATCATTCTTTTCATGCAGTAATTGATCTTCTGCGTGAAGCAGCCATGGATCCCGACGTTCAATCTATCAAGATCACAGCATACCGTCTGGCTGCCAATTCAAAAGTGATCAATGCATTAATCAACGCTGCAAGAAATGGAAAAGAAGTAATTGTAATGCTTGAACTGAAAGCCCGGTTCGACGAAGAAGCCAACCTTGAATGGAAAGACATACTGGAAGAGGAAGGTGTAAAAGTATTATTGGGTGTACCCAAAATGAAAGTACATGCCAAACTCTGTATTATTAAAAAAAGAAAAGGTAACAAGACGGTTCAATACGGTTTTGTAAGTACGGGTAACCTGAATGAAAAAACAGCTCATGTATATGGCGATCATTGTCTGTTCACTGCCAACAGGATGATCATGGCCGATATCAACCGCATTTTTCATTACCTCGAAAACTGGAAAACAGGCGCTGCGCAATTAAGTCAATGTAAAACACTGATGATTTGCCCCAATAATATGCGCCGCGAAATGGACTTGCTGATCGCTAAAGAGATAAAAGCTGCCAAAGCCGGCAAACCAGCCGGCATTACGCTGAAACTTAATTCATTGAGCGATGCCAAATTAATCGATAAACTATATATGGCTGCAGCAGCCGGAGTAGAAATACAAATGGTGGTAAGAGGTATATTCTGTGCAGTGATTGATCATAAAAAATTCAAACACCCCATTAAGGCCGTAAGTATTGTAGATGAATACCTGGAACATGCCCGCGTACTTATTTTCTATAATGGTGGTAAAGAAAAAATGTTTATTTCCAGTGCCGACTGGATGGTCAGGAACCTCGACCATCGTATTGAAGCAGCAGTACCTATTAATGACCCCGATATCAGGAACGAATTAAAAGAGATTATCCACATTCAATTAAGAGACAATGTAAAGGCGAGAATACTCGACAAAGAATTAAGCAACAACTATGTACCTTCCGCAGGTAAAAAGAAGATACGCTCTCAGATTGAGACTTATCATTACCTCCACCGGAAAAACGTAGTACACATTGAGGCTGGCCGCCATTGATATAGGAAGTAACGCTGCAAGACTGCTCATCTCGGAGATTAGTCTTGATGCCGAAGGCAAACCAAGATTTAACAAACTCAACCTTGTTCGCGTTCCCCTTCGTTTGGGTTTTGATGTATTTGAAAAAGGAGAAATCTCAAAAGAAAAAAGGGGAATGGTATTACAAACCATGAAAGCCTATGGGCATCTCATCAATGCCTATGGTGTGCAACATACCATTGCCTGTGCCACCAGTGCCATGCGTGATGCCCGTAACAGCGGAGACCTGATCAGAAAAATAAAACTCGAAACCGGTCTCGACATAGAAATTATCAGCGGCGATCTGGAAGCATCCATTATTTATGAAAACCATGTAGCTGAAAACATGGATACCGACCACAGTTATCTCTATATTGATGTAGGCGGAGGTAGTACCGAACTTACTTTTTTTGCAGATGGTAAACTGGTATTTAAACAATCTTTCAATATTGGCACCATCCGCATACTGAAAGATATGGTTGATGAACTGCATTGGAATGAGATGAAGGATATCATCAAAAACAAAACAAAAGGTTATAAAAAAATTGTAGCCATTGGTACCGGTGGTAATATCAACAAAGTATTTTCACTGAGTAAGAAAAAAGACGGCAAACCCCTCTCACTCGATTTACTAAAAGATTATTATAAAGAAATCTCCAGTTTTTCACTGGATGACCGTATCAATACTTATAAACTACGAGAAGACCGCGCAGATGTTATTGTACCTGCACTTCAGATTTACATCAATGTAATGCGCTGGGCCGATGCTGATGAAATATATGTTCCGAAAATAGGCCTGGCCGATGGTCTTATTCAGCACCTCTACGATGAATTGCAAAAAAGTTCCGCATAATTAGGGCTGTGAGCTCTGAGCCTAACCCATTAATATTATTTAGAGATACTCGCAGCTCATGGCTCATAGCTATCCTCGTATTTATTTTACCGGGCTATTCCATCCTACCGAAGGTAATCCTCAAAAAACTGCCTACTTTGCAGTTCTGTTCAAGCTAAAAACAAGCAGATGTCAGTTCAGAAAGAAATCAAGAAAATAACGACTCATACCCTGTTGAAAATGAAGGCAGCAGGTGAAAAAATATCCATGATCACCGCTTACGATTATTCATTTGCCCGGCTATTTGATGATGCCGGCATTGATGTAGTCCTGGTTGGCGACAGTGCCAGCAATGTAATGGCCGGTCATGAAACCACCGTACCCATTACATTGGATCAGATGATTTATCATGCGCAATGTGTGGTAAGGGGTATTAACCGCTCACTGGTAGTGGTTGACTTGCCATTCGGCTCCTACCAATCCAATTCAGATATTGCTCTTGCCTCTGCCATCCGTATCATGAAAGAAAGCGGCGGGCATTCCATTAAACTGGAAGGTGGCGAAGAAGTGCTCGAAAGTATCCAGCGTATTGTATCTGCTGGTATCCCGGTAATGGGACATCTGGGGCTTACACCACAATCTATCTATAAATTCGGCACTTATAATGTAAGGGCAAAAGAAGAGACAGAAGCAGCCAAGCTTAAAAAAGATGCGCTCCTGCTGGAAGAAGCAGGGTGTTATGCCATTGTGCTTGAAAAAATTCCGGCCAGCCTTGCTGCCGAAGTAAGTGCCTCACTCACTATTCCTACCATTGGCATTGGTGCCGGAAGTGGCTGTAATGGGCAGGTACTGGTGATGCATGATATGCTGGGTATCAGCAATATGTTCAAGCCCCGTTTTTTACGTCAATACCTCAATTTGCAGGAACAGATACATACAGCAGTTACTCAATATATTTCAGATGTAAAATCGGGCGATTTCCCGTCTGAAAAAGAGTCCTATTAAGGATTTACCGATGGTTATTCATTGTTCACCCAAAACAATTTTCTAAATTGTAGCGGAAGAATAAATTTGAATAAGATCGTATGCTTAAACAATTTACTATATTATCATTAACCTTTGGCCTGCTATATGCAACTGGCAATCGGTTACATGCAAATGCACCAGGTGATACCCTTGTAAAACATAGTACCGATGCGGTACTCGACGACTGGGACCCTTCTGCATTTGATATTCATGAAGCTACCGGCATACGTATGGCTGCAGACAATGATGCAGAAAAACTATACCTGGCCCTCTACATTGTGAATCCGGATGTACAGAAAAGAATGATGTTGAGTGGCATGCAATTATTTGTAGATACAAAAGCAAAAAAGAGAGAGGGAACATTTGTTGAGTTTCCGGTTCAAAAGACGCCTCAGGAAATTGCATTATATCTTTCTACAAAAACACAAACGCCGGAAGAAGTACAGGTTTTTCGTGAACAGATGACAGGTGGTATGTTATTTCTTAAAAAAACGGGGTTTAAAAACCAGCAATTCGAAACAGAATTACAGGCTATTAATTTACCCAATGAAATCAATATCAGTTTTGGATGGGATGAGCGTTCTGTAATGTATATAGAATATGAAATCCCATTTACAAGACTGGGCGGAAAAGAAGCCCTCCTGAATAAGCCGCTTTCTGTAGGTATAAAATTGAAATCAGCAGAACTGATGTCATCTTCATCCCAACCAATAAGAACAGAAACCAGAATTGTAGCTGTTCCCGCTAACAGTAACCAGGGCGGCAGAATAAGTCAGGGAGGTGGTAGCGTTGTTTCAAGCAGCAGCTTACGCTCAAGTATGCCGCCAACAAAACCAGGTATACCCGAACAATCATTCTGGCTCAAACATGAGGTACATTAATTCACTTCTATAACTTCAACCACACTTTGAGAAACGACAAATCACTCATTACGATATTTACACACATGGTGGCCTGGGCCTGTTTCTTTTTCGTGCCCTATCTTGTATTCTTTCCGAGACTGAGGGAATTCAGCATGAGCGATAACATGCTCACTACCATTATCTGTAATAATATTTTCATTGTTCTCTTTTATTATTTCAACACACATGTACTGGTACCCCGCCTGCTCATTAATAAAAAATGGGGCTGGTATATTTTATCCATAGCCGCCTGTCTGGGTGCATTTCTTTTCTTACCAAAAGAAATTGCCAATTTTCTGGTAGAGCCTGAATTCATCCGTCAGAACAATGAGTTCATCAGAAACCCCGATTTCAAAGGCATACCCAAACTCACCAGGGCACCAAGAAGGGCCCGCCCCATCGCCGACCCTTATAATACTGTGCTGTTCCTCCTTGTATTTGCATTCGGCACCTGTATTTCAGTTACACAACGATGGCTGAAAACAGAAAGAACAAGAAAGGAAACAGAGAATGAAAAATTGAATACAGAATTGTCTTTCCTGAAGTCGCAGGTAAATCCTCACTTCTTTTTCAATACACTCAACAATATTTATTCACTCGCAGTAGTAAGAAGTGAAAAAACCGCCCCTGCAGTGATGAAGCTTTCATCTATTATGCGGTACATACTCACGGAAACCGAACGCAACCTGGTTCCATTAAGAAATGAAGTTGATTTTATCCATAATTTTATAGAGCTACAGCAGGTTCGTTTAACAGACAAAGTGAAACTTAATTTTTCAGCCACAGGTGATATTGAAACCATGCTGATTGCACCGCTCATTTTTATTCCCTTTGTTGAGAACGCATTTAAATATGGCGTCAGCACAAAAGAATTATCGAATATTGATATCACGATCAATACCAATGGCAACAAGATATTATTTTATGCCAGCAATAATATTGTAGCTTCTGAAAGTAATCTGATGGAGAATACCGGAATCGGTATCAACAACGTTAAACGCAGGTTAGAATTGATGTACCCTGACAGGCACCAGCTAAGTACCACTATTGAGAACAAGACATATGTCGTAAAACTGGAGATCACAACATGATACACTGTATAGCCATTGATGATGAGCCATTAGCACTACAACTGATTCAGGAATATTGTGCAAAAATTTCATTCCTGAAACTGGAGAAAACTTTTACCAATACCGATGAAGCCATCAGTTTTATGCAGGCCAATAAAATAGACCTCATATTCCTCGATATTCAAATGCCGGATATAACAGGTATCCAGTTTTATAAAAACCTCATAGAAAAGCCCCCCGTTATTTTCACGACTGCGTATAAGGATTTCGCCGTAGAAGGTTTTAATGTTGATGCTGTAGATTACCTGCTCAAGCCTTTCGAATACGACCGCTTCCTGAAAGCCTGTTATAAGGCAAAGGAATATATTGAATTCCTGAGTTCACAGGAAGTGCAGTTAAATTCACTTTTTATCAAAGTGAATTATGAAATCATGAAGGTTAATTTAAAAGATATTGACCTTATTGAAGCACTGGATGATTATATCAAAATCTATATCAAACCCAACCCGGTACTTACCCTCATGACTTTAAAAAGTATACAGGAGAAATTACCGCCCAGAGATTTTGTAAGGGTGCATCGTTCCTTTATTATCCCATTGGCAAAAATTGAAAAATTCAGTAAATCAAAAGTCTGGATCGCAGGAAAAGAAATACCTATCGGGAGCAGTTATAGTGCTGTTTATGACCAATTGCTTGAAATTTCCAAAACCAAATAATGATTCCCCGATTGAAATAAGGTACTCACCTATCTGCTATTGCAACCGGTAAATCATCATAGTATTTTTACCCTGTAAATGCTGAAAGGCGTTTCATGCAGGGTTTTAGATAATAAAGTATCACAACGTTGTTCTCAACAAGGTGATACTTTTTTATTTTCAGGCCATCCTACCCTCTCTGCTGGTATCGAATCCTTTACCTTTGCTGCAAAATTACCTGCATGGATTTCTTACAAATACTCGGCATTCAACCTCAAAATGGTGCTGCTTCTTCCGGCACCAACTGGATCAATAGTAAAGGCAGCGTCATTGACTCTTATTCACCTGTTGATGGAAAGAAAACAGCCAGTGTAGTATCGGCCGATTCAACAGCTTATGAAGCTGTTATGCAAACTGCTGTTACTGCTTTCCAGACATGGCGCATGTGGCCCGCTCCCAAAAGAGGAGAAATAGTGCGACAGGTCGGTGAAGCCTTACGCAAATACAAAGAGCCTTTAGGAAAACTGGTGAGTTACGAAATGGGCAAGAGCCTTCAGGAGGGGTATGGTGAAGTACAGGAAATGATTGATATCTGCGATTTTGCTGTAGGTCTTTCCCGCCAGTTACATGGCCTTACCATGCACAGCGAAAGACCCCTGCACCGTATGTACGAACAATGGCACCCAATGGGCGTAGTGGGTATTATTTCTGCCTTTAATTTTCCGGTGGCCGTCTGGAGCTGGAACGCTGCACTGGCATGGGTTTGTGGCAATACTACCATCTGGAAACCAAGTGAAAAAACACCACTCTGCGGTATCGCAGTACAAAATATTGTTGCAGAAGTATTCAAAAAAAATGATGTGCCGGAAGGCGTAAACTGTCTTGTACAGGGAGGAAGAGATGTAGGCGAATGGCTGAGTAAGGATACAAGAATACCACTGATATCTGCAACAGGCTCCACAAGAATGGGTAAAATAGTAGCGGCCACTGTTGGCGCAAGATTAGGTAAAACCATTCTTGAACTGGGAGGTAACAATGCCATTATTATTTCAAAATATGCCGATCTGGATATGTCGCTGATTGGTTGTGTATTTGGTGCAGTAGGCACAGCAGGACAACGTTGCACCACTACCCGCCGACTCATTATACATGAATCGGTGTATGATGTATTTAAAGAAAAACTGGTGAAAGCTTATGGTCAACTTCGTATCGGCGACCCGCTGGATACACATAACCATGTAGGTCCATTGATAGATAAAGAAGCTGTTCAGCTTTACCTGAAATCTATTGAAGACTGTAAACAACAGGGAGGAAAATTTATTGTGGAAGGTGGGGTATTGGAAGGAAAAAACTATGAAAGTGGTTGTTACGTAAAACCATGTATTGCTGAAGCCGACAATCATATGGCAGTGGTACAACATGAAACTTTTGCGCCGATTCTTTATATCATGAAATATACCACCATTGATGAAGCCATTGCATTGCAAAATGGTGTTCCGCAAGGACTCTCCTCTGCTATCATGACCCTGAATATACGCGAATCGGAACTGTTCCTTTCGCATAGAGGTAGCGATTGTGGTATTGCCAATGTAAATATTGGTACCAGTGGTGCAGAAATTGGAGGTGCATTTGGAGGTGAGAAAGAAACGGGTGGTGGCCGGGAGAGCGGCAGTGATGCCTGGAAAGCCTATATGCGCAGGCAAACCAATACTATTAACTGGAGTACACAATTACCACTTGCTCAGGGTATTCAATTCGATCTGTAAAATTCATCTGTATGTCTATAGCAGTATCCGATGCCATCAACTTACTCAATCGTACGCCAAAGCTCTTGCGTGATATGCTTGAGGGGCTTCCCGATCATTTGATACAGGCAAATGAAGGAGGAGAAACATGGTCGCCTTACGATGTAGTTGGCCATCTGATTCACGGAGATAAAACCGACTGGATACCCAGGCTTCGGATTTGTTTATCTGACACTACGGATAAAACCTTTCAACCTTTTGACCGCTTTGCACAATTTGAAGACAGCAAGGATAAAACTTTACAGGATTTATTATCTGCTTTTGAGCAGATACGAACAGAAAATATTACTGCTTTAAAAGAAATGAAACTGAGGAATGAAGATTATCAAAGAAGAGCTGTACACCCGGCATTGGGAGAAGTAAATCTCGGACAATTATTAACCACCTGGGTGGTACATGACCTGGATCATATTTACCAGGTTTCGAGGATATTGGCTCACCAGTTCAGGGACGATGTTGGCCCCTGGAAAGCCTACCTTAGAATTGTTCAATAATTTCCAAACAGGTTTCAACAACCAGAATTGTTAAGGAAAACCAAAAAAGATTTTACCCGGCTTAAAAATCGATTAGGTTCCCGCCAAGATTATCCTAAAAAAGAGAACAGCGGTTAAATTTTCATTATCATTACCGAAATTTGTGAGGATAGTAAAAATATACTTTCAATGTTTCGTGGGATAATAATATTAGTGGCCCTGCCACTCGCGATTGTTTCAGGCCATGCATATGCACAGCAAATACCAAAGACCTGGTACCAGATGGATGCTGCCAAAGATTCATTTTATGGTATCAGTCTGAACAAGGCCTACGACTACCTCCGCATCAGCAATAAAAAAGCACAGCCCGTTATTGTTGCCGTTCTCGATTCCGGTATCGATACCACACACGAGGATCTTAAACCTGTTTTATGGCGTAACCCAAAAGAAATTCCGGGCAATGGAATAGATGATGATGCTAACGGTTATATTGATGATGTATATGGATGGAATTTTTTAGGTAATAAAGATGGCAGGAATATTAAAAAAGCTGCCGACGAGCGTTCCCGCATTTTTCACCGCTGGAAAAACCAGTTCTCCGATAAGGTATTGAATCCGGAAGAAATGACGGAAAAAGAGCGCGACCAGTTTGCACTCTGGAAAAAAGCATTAAATGAACTCAATTTCAGCGCCGAAGAACAGATGGAATTGATGTTTGTGGAAGTAACTGCCAAAGCCTTAAAGAAGCACGATAAAATTCTTCGCCAGGAAATGGGTTGTGAAGAATATAATTTTGAAAAGCTGGAGAAATTTCAACCCATCAGCCGTATGGGTAAGGAAGCTAAAATGGGCTTTCTCACCTGCATGAAAATGATTGGGCTCGACGCAGAAGAAAAAAATACCATACTGCTTTCGCAACTGGAAGAATACATTGATGGAAAAAAATTGGTTTTCGAATCAAAAGAAAAAGCACCCAAAGATTATCGGGCAGAAGTAATTGGCGATAACTATTATAGTCTGGCCGACCGTTTTTACGGTAATGCCGATGTAATGGGCCCCAACCCCGATCACGGCACCCATGTAAGCGGCTTGATTGCTGCACAAAGAAATAATGGAATTGGAATAGATGGTGTTGCCGACAATGTACGGATTATGATGTTAAGGGTAGTGCCTGATGGTGATGAGTATGATAAAGATATTGCACTGGCTATTCGTTATGCAGTTGACAATGGCGCCAAAGTAATCAATATGAGTTTTGGCAAATCTTTCTCGCCTGAGAAAGTATGGGTTGACAGTGCCATTCGTTACGCCGAAATGAAAGATGTATTGGTATTACATTCATCCGGCAATGAAGGCGCCAATATCGATGAAAAAGACGTGTACCCCAATGCATGGTTGAAACAATGGAATACTGTGGCTGGTAATTTTATTACAGTGGGTGCCAGCAGCGATCCTAAAATCAGTGGTAGCCTTACAGCAGAATTCAGCAATTATGGTAAAGAAAAAGTAGATGTATTTGCACCCGGTGTAAAAATATATTCTACCATGCCAGGCGGAAATCAATATGGCAACCAGCAGGGAACCAGTATGTCTACCCCGATTGTAAGTGGCATTGCAGCATTGATACGTTCATATTATCCCGGTTTATCGGCCATACAGGTAAAGAAAATCATTGAAAAATCTGTATGGATACCTGATTCGAGTAATTTATGTTTCAGACCCGGACCCAAAGCAGATATTGTACCTTTTACCACATTGTCTAAAACAGGTGGCATTGTAAATGCTTACAATGCTGTTGTAGCTGCCGACCAGTTCAGTAATACTGCCATCAGCAACAGTGATCCTAAACCTGTTGTTGCTAAAAAGAATAAAGCACATTAAACATGAGCAAACCACAAGCAGGCGATTTCCCTCCTTATTTTGAAGGATATATCAGTAAAGTACAGGCTGATTCAGCAGTAAAAATAATTACGCAATACAGTAAAGAACTGGAATCATTTTATACCGGTTTACCCGAATCGAAAGCAGATTATGCCTATGCCCCGGGGAAATGGACATTAAAAGATTTACTCCAGCATATTGTTGATACAGAAAGAATCATGTCGTATCGTTTGTTACGTATAGCCCGGAAAGATGAAACCCCACTTGCTTCTTTTGATGAAAACAGTTATGCCGAAAATGCAAAAGCAACCGACCGGTCTTTCAGTTCTATAAAAGAAGAATTTATCGCTGTCAGGAAATCAACCGATCTGCTGTTGCAATCGCTTCAACAGGAACAACTGGCGTATGCGGGTGTGGCAAGTGGCAACAGGATGACAGCCAATGCTCTGGCATACATCATTTTTGGTCATATGCTTCACCACAAATCTGTTATTGAAGAACGTTATCTCTGATTGTTTCAATAACTGAAATAATCACATTGATCCTCATCGCAGAGCAACCCTTTTAGAAAAGGATTATTCAATACATCTTTGTAGTTCATAGCTTTCCCATTCACCCAAATGGTTTGGTAAACCAGGCGGATACCATGACTATAATCAACATACCAGTTTACATGACCGGTATATAAAGGCTGAATAGCCTGGCCATTGGTTTTATGCCAGCCATAAATAGCCACACGGTCATTTTTCCCGGTTGTATTGATCTTGGGGCTGATGACCACATCTTTTTTTATCCCCGCAATCAATCCCTTTCTACCCTTTCTTTGACCTTCAATCATCAGGTGATGTTGCCACATGGTTACTGTACTGTCTCTGAATGCAAACATGGGTACCGGTTCGAGTTTTACATGGGCCTGCTCATAAATATCATTCACCATTTTACGCGTCGGTAAAAAACAGTTGTACCTGTTTGCAATAAGCTGTGCTGTCTGAGGTGTTAAGGGTACCCTTGCCCAATCCTCATTAATGCCTATGGAAAGATAATCTGGTGTTACATAATAAGTGGCTTTTACTGTTCTGCCCTTTTCGTTCTTGATGCTGGTATGAATCGCTACAAAACGATTTAAAAAAGCAGGTATACTACCGTCAGACAATAATTGGAGCGCCATAGAGTCGCGTTGTTTCCATTGAAAAGAGGCGGTGGCATTATAAAATGATGAGCCCTTCATACCGTGCTTTACCTGCAGTGGTGTCACAGTTCTGCATCCGGAAAATAAAATTATAAACAGGTATAAACGATACATCAGGTAAAATTAGCGCTACTGTTTGAGAAGCAGACACAAAAAAAGAGAGACCTGATCAGGTCTCTCTTTTATATTTTTTGTTCCAATTATTTTGCAAACAGGTGAATGGCCAATTGTACATCGTTAGACGGACCTTTATACAGCACACCTAAAGTTGTTCTGTCGACGCTGAAATAAGCCTGACCAAAGAATCCTTTTTCGCTTGCGCTGCGGATATTGGCATTGAATTTTACCGGGATACTGGCTCCTTTCAATGACAAAGTGCCATTGATTTCGCAGTTGGTATCGTTGGTATAATTTACACTGTTGATAGTGTAAGTAGCTTCAGCAAATTTAGCAACATCGAAAAAGTCGGCACCTTTCAGGTGACCAGCCAAACGGTCGCCGGCTCCGTCGGTTACTTTCAGGTTGGCGAGGTCAATAACAAAAGACCCACCGGTCAATTTGCCATTATCTACCTGAACCTGTCCGCTTTTGAGGGCAAAGCTACCGGTATGGAAATCACCTGCTTTAGACCCGATCCAGTCGATACGGCTTTTCTCGGTTACATTTAAGGTTAAAGGAGCTTTTTTCTTCAATAAAGTGAAAGATGAAACGCCAATAATCATGGCGGCACTTACCAGGGTAAGGACTAGTTTTTTCATTGTTTTTGTTTTTACAGTTATAGAGCATCGTAAAAATAGGAAAATTAATGTTACAACAATAATAATTCTCCGTAAATCTGAATGGCTGATTCGCTTATCTTCGCAAAAATTTTTTTCGAGTATGAATCTTCACGAATATCAAGCCAAGGAACTCCTTAAAAAATACAATGTACCTGTGCAGGAAGGTATTGCGGTTGATACAGTTATGGCCGCTGAGGAAGCTTATCGTCAAATCAAGACCCAAACAGGCAACAATTTTGCCGTAATCAAGGCCCAGATACATGCCGGTGGTCGTGGTAAGGGTAAAATTGAAGGTACAGAACAACGTGGTGTAGCCGTGGCTAAAAGCGTGGAAGATGTGGCCGGCATTGCCAAAAACATACTGGGCGGTATCCTGGTAACCATTCAAACCGGTGCTGCGGGTAAAAAAGTGAGTAAAATACTGGTAGCTCAGGACGTTTATTATCCCGGTCCCAATCCCGTAAAAGAATTTTATCTGTCCATCCTGCTCGATCGTGCCAAAGGCATGAATGTTATCATGTACAGTACCGAAGGCGGTATGGATATTGAAGAAGTGGCACATAATACCCCCGAAAAAATATTCAAAGAGTGGGTACACCCCGGTGGTGGCTTACAAGGTTTCCAGGCAAGAAAAATTGCCTTCAACCTGGGTCTGAGTGGAGAAGCTTTTAAAAGCTGCGTAAAATTCGTAACCAATTTATACAATGCGTATGTAGGATTGGATTGCGGCATGCTTGAAATCAATCCACTTTTCAAAACCAGCGATGAGAAAATCATTGCAGTAGATTGTAAAATGAATATTGATGATAATGCCCTGATGCGTCATGCCGATACTGCTGCATTGAGAGATGTAACAGAAGAGGACCCTACAGAGGTAGAAGCAGGGCAGTACAACCTGAACTTTGTAAAACTGGATGGTAATGTGGGTTGTATGGTGAATGGTGCCGGACTGGCCATGGCCACAATGGACATGATTAAATTAAGTGGCGGTGAGCCTGCTAACTTCCTCGATGTAGGTGGTACAGCAAATGCACAAACCGTTGAAGCCGGTTTCCGCATCATCATGAAAGATCCGAATGTAAAAGCAATCCTGATCAATATTTTTGGTGGTATCGTTCGTTGCGACCGTGTTGCAGCAGGTGTTATTGAGGCATACAATAAACTGGGTAATATCAATATCCCTATCATTGTTCGCTTACAGGGTACAAATGCTGTTGAAGCAAAAAAACTGATTGATGAAAGTGGCTTGAAAGTTCAGTCTGCGATTGAATTAAGTGAAGCTGCTGCATTAGTGAAGAAAGCAGTAGCCTAAAAACCTTTAATTATAAAGGCCGTTCATACAAGTTGTGTGAACGGCCTTTTCTTTTCGTAACTCCCTCCGAAAACTCCCTGTCCTTTGCGGCTCTGCGGTAAATGAATTTCTGTTCACCGCAGAGCCGCAGAGACAACAGAGGTTTTCGCAGAGTTATTTAGGCAGGTACTATTTCCAGTAACCGAACTTCTGTGACAGCACTAAAAGAATAACGAAGCCCGGTTTTCACTTCCACACATTCGAATCTTTTCCTGCGAAGTACGCCCTTCATAAAAACACGTCCATTCTCGGTTTGAAATAATTTTCCCGGAGGAATTTCTGCAACGGGTATCAAACCCGTTTGTTTGGTGTTGTATTTACGAAGTACCAGGAGTAAATCTGTTTCACCATTGGCAGTAGCCGCGGGGTTCATGATGGAGCGTTGTAATGCCTGGCTGATATCTGACGGAAACACACCCATTTTTACAAAATCGCTGAGTAACACACTGTAACAGTTTTTCCATTCCAGGCCATGCGCTTCTACCCTGTGGCGGTATTGTTCGAAAGTGAGCAGGTGAGCCAGTTCATGTAATAAGGTAATCAGGAATTCGTATTTGTTGAGATCGCCATTAACAGTGATGCGGTGATTTTTTCCGATGCCGGCATGCCGGTAATCGCCCAGCACCGACTTTCTTTTTTTTGTGATGGTAAGATGTACTTTATATCGCTGAATATAAGCGACCACCTGTTCAAAGCTGCCTTCCGGGAGAAAGGCAGCCAATGCCTGCATGGGATGTTCAGCTTTGGGCATTCTTTTTCGGGTTCTGCTTCAGGAATAAACGTACTTCCAGCCAGGTATAGACAAAATATAAACCCAGCGAAACATAGACAGACAAATTACTTTTATTTTTTCCTGACAGATAAATATAAATGAGTATGGCGCTGGCAAAACCAATGAGTTTTATACCCATACCTGCCATTACGGCCCGTACAATTGCATTCGGGTTTTTATTGGATGCTGCTTTTATTTGCAACAGTAGACCGATAAGTGTAAACAAAAACAAAAGGATATTGGCTACTGTAACTACTTCGAATTTAATACCGGCAACACCTAACTTTTCTTTACCCAGAAGCACGAGTATATTAATACCCAGAAAAAGAAATAATAATGGTTGGATGGGTTTTGTCATAAACAAAAATCATTTTTTTGAAGTATCCCTGATAAGTTTAATCATCAGACCTGTCAATGAAAGAAGGGGTAATAACCAGATAAGAAATGCCTGTTTAAAAGCCCATTTCGCATCCAACCATTTTCCCAGGTATACAGTTGCCACCAATACAATAATCCATTGAGAAGCCATACCTGCATATTGTAAGACCGAACCGGTGCGGCGATCCTTATTCATTGGAAATATCTGCTTTGGGAATTTGTAAGGCAATAGTATCCAGTGCGGAGGGTGTATTACCCGAAAGCACTTTTTTTACTCCGTCTATATATTGTTCTTTATACCTGATGGCCTGCTCCAGTGAGTCGGTTCTCATTTTCAACACCTGAAGAGCCGTTCGGCTTTCCTTGGTGCCATAACCCGGGATATAATATTTCAATGGAGAAAAAGCAATCAATGCAATGGTAAGCCCCACCAAAATCACAAAAACCGTACTCAGTCCAATATAAACACTCAGGCGCGACAACCGGAAAGTAACTACTTCCTCATAAGTATCATCATTCATCACTACCAGTCGATAGTTGTTACGGATACGTTTGAGGTTATTATTATTCTCGGAGCTGGCCATACGGTAAAATCTGGTTAAAGGTAATGATGAATTAGGTTTTACCCATCGCTGATCGGGAAATAACTGTATTTTTAAACTGTTTTTATGCACAGTAATTCCAGATTCATATTTTCCCGGATGATTCCGATCCCATATATGGTTGCCGCATTGCTTTTTTTTAGTCTGAAAAGCATGGCACAACCTTATACAAGCATTGAGCTCAAAAAAGACAAACCTTACGAAAACAGGACCCTGCCTGCTGAAAAAACAGGCAATAAAAAGTTTACACTTCCCAAAAGGATTTATAATAATACGGTGACTCATTTCAACTATTATTTCAATGCTAACCAGCGGTTGAATGAAATACTGGAAAGAGCCAGCGAATCGCACAGGGATGATTATACACAACTCCTGTCTTTTTATGATTACGACCTGGAAACCACGGCACAGGATCAGATAGATACTGTTTTGTATAAATGCACGGCCGGTATTCTTTTACATGACCTTCGCAGCGACTGGGTAGATAACCTGTATATGCTGATGGGTAAAGCTTATTTACTCAGAAAAGATTTTGATTCGGCACAGATGGTATTTCAGTATATCAACTATGCATTTGCCCCCAAGGACGAAGGATACGATATTCCTATTGGCAGTAATGCCAGTAATGCAGGTGGTATATTCTCCATTTCTACCAATGAAAAAAGACCACTCTGGAAAAAGCTCACTACTACCCTACCCAGCAGGAACGAGAGTTTTATCTGGATGACAAGAACTTTTATAGAACAGGATAAGGCAGCGGAAGCAGCGGGCTTACTTGCACTCCTCAGAAGTGACGCACTCTTTCCTGTTCGTCTGCAACCAGAACTGGATGAACTGAGTGCTTATCTTTTTTATAAACTGAATGCTTACGATAGTGCTGCTAATTACCTGGTACGTGCTTTAAAGAAAGGCAATGACCATATGGCCAAAGCAAGATCGTATTACCTCGCAGGACAACTATATGAACTGGCGGGAAACAATAAAGCATCCATTCAATCTTATCAGACAGCTATCAGGTTTTCTACCGATCCTTTTATGGAAGTGTATGCCAGGTTAAATATTGCGGCACTTTCTACCGGCGACAAAGACAATGCATTGCAGGAAAACCTGAATGAATTGCTCAAGATGGCCAAAAAAGACAAGTACGATGTATATCGCGATATCATTTATTATGCAGCAGCCAAACTGGAGCTGAGCCGGAAGAATTATAATGCAGCACAGCAATGGTTATTAAGAAGTGTTTCATTCAGTAACGATAACCCTTTACAGAAGCAGCAAAGTTTTCTTTTGCTCGGCGACCTGAACTACGATAGAAAAGCATATAGCCAATCGTTCCGGTTTTACGACAGTGTACAGGTAAATATGGTGAAAGAAAAAGAGCAGGAAAGAATCAATACCAGAAAACCTGCGCTTCAGCTCATTGCCATGAATGAGGAAAACATTAACCGGGAAGACAGTGTTCAACAAATTGCTACCCTTCCAGAAGCAGAGAGAACGGCTTTACTTAAAAAAATACTCCGTCAGTTAAGAAAAGAACGTGGCCTGAAAGAAACAGAAGAAACTTCATTTGGTTCTGATCTTCCTGCCGGCAATACCCAGGCTGCTGATCTGTTTAATAACAATGGCGCCGAATTCTATTTTCTTAACAGCAGTTTAAGAAGCCGTGGTTTAGGTGAATTCAACAGACGCTGGGGCAACAGACCGAACATAGATAACTGGCGCAGACAATCGGCTGTAGACAAAGTAATTCCAGCGCAAAACCAGGCAATAGTTTCAGCAGATAATAAGCCGGTACCCAAAAAAGAAGAACTGAGTCTTGAAGCATTACAGAATACCATTCCACTTACCGAAGAGCAAAAAGAGTTATCGAATACTATGATCATTCGTGGTTTGCTGGAGAATGGAAAAATATTTCAGGAACAGTTGGATGATTATCCTTCTGCCATAGAAGTTTATGAAGAACTGCTCAGACGTTTCCCCCGCGCTGCTGAAGCAGAGGAAGCAGGTTTCAACCTGATACAGTGTTATCGCAAAACAAATAACCTGTCAGCGGCCGATTCTTTACAAAATGCATTTGCCAAAACTTTTGCTGACAGCAAATTTTTAAACAATACCAATGCCGCAAACAAGAAAGACCCGGCAGAAATTATTTATAGCAATATCTACAACCTGTTTATAGAAGGGAAATTTGAATCGGCCATACAGGCAAAGAAACAGACAGAACAACAGTATAAGAACTCTCAATGGACGCCCCAACTACTGTACATTGAATCTATTTACTACATCAAACAAAAAGCGGATACAATTGCCATCAACAGACTGCAACAGTTACTAACCAGTTTCCCCTCTTCCCCCCTTGCTGAAAAAGCGGCTACCATGATTGATGTGTTGAGCAGAAGGGCAGAAATTGAAAAATACCTGACCGATTTATCTGTTGAAAGACCAGCAGAAGCAGTAACCAGAGGCATTGATCTTACCGGCCCTGCTTCTATTATTAATACCATTCCGAAGAAAGACAGCTCAGTTACTGCTACTCCTCTACCAAAAGAAATAAAACAGGCGCCAGGTATTAATTTGACAAATGTTGTTAAATCAGCCCCCTTAACACTGGCAGAACCGGAGTATGAGTTTGTACCTACCGATACTCAATATGCCGTAATTGTACTGAACAAAGTAGATGGCATGTTTGTGGGTGAGGCAAGAAATGCTTTTAACCGTTTTAACCAGGAAAAATTCTATAATCGCCGGTTGCCCATCAATACTATAACCATTGTACCCGAAATACAATTATTACTGGTGGGGCCTTTCCCATCGGCCAGTGATGCGGTTAGCTATACCGATCTGGTTAAACCACAGGCCGCGAGCAGAATATTACCCTGGTTAAGTGCTGATAAATACGGATTCCAGATTATAAGTCCGGCCAACCTGAGGATATTACAAAACAAAAAAGATATAGCTGCATACCGGGCATTTATGCAAAAAATATTACCTGACAAATTTTAACGAGTGTGAAGCATTGCTTCACTAACTCTTCTTTAGTTTTACGCATCATTTTTTTGAACCAATAGTGGATTGTTATGTCAAAACCTGTTCGCATTTTCTGGCGCATTTTTTTCTGGTCCCTCGGCGGAGGTATCCTGTTCCTGTTAATGATTAACTGGGGATGGCTGGGGAATATGCCTTCCATTAATGATATTGAAAACCCCAGTGCATCCATTGCCAGTCAGGTATATGCACAGGATGGAACGCTGATGGGTAAGTATTACCTGAATGGCGAAGACAGGATCAATGTAAAATACCAGGATATCAGCAAACATGTAATCAATGCGCTGGTAGCCACAGAAGATGAAAGGTTTTACAGTCATAGCGGTGTAGACCCCCGTTCTCTGGGTCGTGCACTTGTTTATCTTGGGCGGGAAGGTGGCGCCAGTACCATTACCATGCAAACAGCCAAAAACCTGTTTACCGATAACTGGAGCACAAGGAATATTTTTCTCAGAATGATTCAGAAGATCAAGGAATCTGTGATCGCAATCAAACTGGAACGCAATTTCACCAAAGAAGAAATACTCACACTATACCTCAATACCGTTGCCTTTAGTGATAATGTATTTGGCATCAGGAACGCCTCCAAAACTTTTTTCCAGAAAGAACCAGACAGGCTCAATATTGAAGAGTCGGCTGTTTTAATTGGCATGTTGAAAGGTGCCACTATTTATAATCCCAGGCGCAACCCGAAGCTGGCACTCGACAGAAGAAATACGGTTATCAATCAAATGGTTCGGAATGAGTACCTCACAGAAGCAGAAGCCAATGTATTGAAGAGAAAACCCATTGAACTCAACTACAAGAAACTGGATGAAACAACGGGTCTTGGTCCTTATTTCCGTATGATACTGGCCGAAGAAATGAAGAAATGGTGCAAGGAGAATAAAAAGAACAACGGTGATAATTATAACCTGTACAGGGATGGATTAAAAATTTATACCACCATCAATCCGCGCATGCAGCAATATGCAGAAGAGGCCGTGGCCAAGCATATGAACTTTATGCAGAAGCTGTTTAATGGTCAGGCGAATATCAAAAACAAATCGATCTGGAAAGGCTATGAGAATGTGCTGGAAGCAGCGATGAAACAAAGTGATCGATGGAAAAATCTGGATCGTGAAGGCCTGAAAGATGAAGAGATTAAAAAAACCTTCTACGAAAAAACACCGATGCGTGTATTTGCCTGGAACAATAACAGGGAAACAGATACTTTAATGACCCCTTATGATTCTATCCGTTACCATCGGCAGATGTTACAGGCTGGATTTATGGTAATGGATCCGTTAACAGGTGAAATTAAAGCCTGGGTAGGTGGTATTGGTTTTAAAACTTTCAAATACGATCACGTAAACTTTAATACCAAACGTCAGGTGGGTTCTACCATGAAACCTCTTTTATATAGCCTGGCCATTGAAGAAGCAGGTTTTACACCCAATACAACCGTATACGATGAGCAGCAGAGTTTTGGGGGATATGGAATGGTACCGGCTACCAGCAGGTCATGTCAGGGTGGCGCTATGCCCATGGCTTCGGCTTTGGCATTTTCGCGTAACTGTGCATCAGCTTATATTATGAAACAGTTAGATAGTGAAGGAAACAATGGTGCCAAAAGATTAGTGAATTTCCTCCAGCGTTGCGATTTTAAAACCAAGATCGATCCATATCCTTCTATTGCATTGGGTTCATGCGAAATTTCATTGTATGAAATGATGCAGGGTTTCAGCATGTTTCCCGGAAGAGGTTTCAATGTAAAACCCATGTACATTGCCCGTGTTGAAGACAGAAATGGAAATGTACTCGCCACTTTCACGCCCAAAAGAAAAGAAGTCATCAGCGAAGTAACGGCTTACTCTGTTGTTAAGATGATGCAGGGTACGGTGCAGGTAGGCACAGGTCGCGGCATCTGGGGTTATGGAATGCCTTCCGTTGAAATGGGCGCCAAAACAGGTACTACCAATGATAACAGTGATGGCTGGTTTATGGGATATACACCACAACTGATGGCAGGTGCATGGGTAGGTGCCGATGATCGTTTTATACATTTTAATAAAGAAAGCGCATGGGGTCAGGGTGGTCGTGCTGCCATGCCTATATGGGCTTATTTCTTCAGCAAAGCAGCTGCCGACCCTAATTGCGGCATTGATAAAAGTGTACGTTTTGTGAAGCCTGATGTAATGAGCAATGATATCACCATTGATTACCTGAACGACTCAACACCCATTTTAGGTGGTGAAGGTGAAGATGTAGGAACTGGCACATCAGAAGATTATGAAGTACCACAAAATATTAAACTGGAGGATATAGCACCTGAGTCTGATATCAAAATCAGTACACCAAAAACGCCTGAGAAAAAAGATGGTAAAGGAGTACCCCCTCCACCACCTGCAGATAAACCCAAAGCTGTTTTACCTAAAAAACCAGGTGGAGGAAAATAAAGGATCCATCTTATTGTTATGAATGACATAAAAGTAATTGCATTTGATGCTGACGATACCCTCTGGGTAAATGAACCTTATTTCAGGGAAACAGAAGACAGGTTTTGCGAGTTACTGGAAGATTATTTGCCACACCATTCTATTGCCAGAGAGCTACTACAGGTAGAAATCAGGAATATCAATCTTTATGGTTATGGCGTAAAAGGATTTATGCTGAGTATGATTGAAGCAGCCATGGAGCTTTCCCAGAAAACCATTAAAGTAGATGTAATTGAAAAAATTATTGCACTCGGCAAGGAATTACTGGAAAAACCCATTGTTTTACTCGATGAGGTAGAAGATGTATTACAGGCCTTACATGGTAAATACAAATTGGTGGTGGCAACAAAAGGTGATTTGCTTGATCAGGAAAGAAAGTTGAGAAAATCGGGGCTTGAACATTATTTTCATCATATTGAAATTATGTCGGAGAAAAGAGAAACTGATTATCAGAAATTGTTAAAACACCTCGATATACAACCGGCTGAATTCATGATGCTGGGTAATTCATTAAAATCAGATGTACTGCCTGTATTGGAACTGGGAGCTCATGCTGTGCATATACCCTATCATACCACATGGGCACATGAAACCATTGATAAAGACATCGATCATCTGAATTTCAGACAGGTTGAATCGATCAAAGAAGTATTATCTTTCCTGTTGAAATGAAAACTTTATTAGACATTGAAAGCTGGAACCGGAAAGACCAATTCAGGTTTTTTAGTCAGTTTGAAGAACCTTTTTTTGGCCTAACAGTACATGTAGACTGCACCAGGGCTTATCATACAGCCAAAGAAAACAATTACTCATTTTTTCTTTATTACCTGCATGCTTCCCTTAAAGCCGCCAACGAAACAATCCCTTTTCGTTACCGTATTGAAGACGGGCTTGTATATGTTTACGATCAGGTAAATGCATCTCCCACTATTAACCGGCCCGACGGAACTTTTGGGTTTTCCTATATGAATTATCATCCCGACTTTTCTGTGTTCAGTGAACACGCAAAAGCTATCATAGAAGAAGTTCGTAGTAGTACGGGATTAATTCCTGCGGTATCGGGTGAGAATGTGATTCATTATTCATCTATACCCTGGCTCAATTTCACCAGCTTATCACATGCCCGTAGTTTTAGTTTCAAAGATTCATGCCCTAAAATTTCTTTTGGCAAGATGATGGAACAAAATGGCATCAAACAAATGCCGGTTTCCATTCATGTACACCATGCCTTAATGGATGGATTTCATGTAGCACAGTTTGTAGAAAGGTTCCAGGAATTATTATTACAGTAATAGTAATCAGAAAGCATTCCCTTTCAGATTAAAATTCAGAGAAAACTGATGAAAGAGTTGTCGCTGGTAAAAGCCAGTTGCATAGCGAATATGTATTTTAGGCAATATTACAGCAGTGCCCAGTGTAAAACCATTCAGTCCATTACTGATATTGAATCCGTTTAAATCCTGTCTTCGCTGAAAATTATACCCAGTTGTCAGTTCAATTTTTTCGTGGGGAAAAAACTGTGCGGCTATTACCACATGGTTGAATATTTTTTGCAGGGTATTTTTTTTTGTAAAATCATCATCCCCTTCTCCTGCCCTGAAACTGGTATCGTTGTAAAAATTATTGAACCGGTGAAGATCATGAAAGCTAATTGAGAATTGAACGGGTGCATTCTCCAGTTTTTTAGTAACCCCTGCCTGTAAGTCGAAAGGCAGTTCTTCTTTTCTGCCAGTGCCATCATAAGTGCTGAGTTGGGTACCCATATTTTTCACCACAATACCCGCCTGTAGTCCTTTATCGGTATCATGATAGTTCAAAGCTACATCCATTGCTATTCCTGATGAACGATACTGACCATAGCCTGAATGTATAAATTTCAAGGTGGCCCCGTACCACCATTTCTCCTTATGGCTACGCGATGCCATTACCTGCACCACATAATCTCTTGGTCTGAAACTACCCGATATATTCCCCGAGGCATCGGTCTGGTCAATGTTTCCGTAGTTAAAATAATTGATGCCGAGTCCGATATTGGTTTTGGCTTCTTCCAGATACCAGGCCCCTGTAAGGCTATAATTACTGATACCGGCTACAAATGCGTTAAAAGAAGTGTTCAGTTGCTGGTGCATCTCTTTTCTGAGCAATGCAGGATTCTGAAATCCCATGCCTACATCTTTTCCCGGTGCAGAAACATTGAGCCCCCCAAAAGCCGACAACTGTGCTGTATTAGACTGTTTGAGAAAATTAAATACCGCATTACCTCCCAAAGTCTGAGAAATACCTATATGAGACATAAGGCATAGGCTGCATGTTATAAGGAGTCTGTTTTTCAATACATTCAAAACTAATATAACTGTAGGAAGAAAAATGAGGCTGTTTTCAATTTTATCAGAACTCTAATACGCTCTCTGCGGTGAATGAATAACTCCGTTCACCGCAGAGAACAGGAGAACAGGAAGAAGACCGCAGGGAAAAAAGAATCCCCCATTGAGATGGGGGATTTTAACCCTTAAAACAACCAACATGAAGAAAATGTTGATGTTTAAATAACAAGTATCACGGCTAATGGTTTAGCCGGTCCATAATTTTAATGTCATACCAGTGCAATATCTACTACCTGCTGCATGCTTTTCACATAATGAAACTGAACGCCCCTGATAAAATCGCCTTCAATTTCCTTTACGTCTTTTTCATTTTGTGAGCAAACGATTATTTCTTTTAAACCGGCCCGCTTAGCTGCCAGCACTTTTTCTTTGATCCCGCCAACGGGCAATACCTGCCCGCGGAGTGTTATCTCGCCCGTCATAGCCAGGTAAGGTTTTACCTTTCTGCCGGTAAAAGCAGAAGCCAATGAAGTGAGCATGGTAATACCGGCACTTGGACCATCTTTAGGAACAGCACCTTCCGGCACGTGTATATGAATAGATTTTTTACCAAACTCTTCAGGGTCGATCCCATATTTTCTGGCATTGGCCTGCAGGTAGCTAAGTGCAGTACTTGCGCTCTCTTTCATTACATTGCCCAGGTTACCGGTCAGTTTCAAATCACCTTTGCCTTCCCCTAATATGGTTTCTATAAAAAGAATATCACCTCCAACATAAGTCCAGGCAAGTCCTACAGCCACACCGGGCATATTGGCCGTTTTATAGATTTCATTGCTGTACCTTGCCTGACCGAGAATTTTTTCAATATCAACGGCTGTGAGAGTTGTTTTGATTTTATTTTTAATAGCCAGTTCTTTTGCCTGGTACCGCATGATGGATGCCAGTTGCCTGTCGAGCTCACGAACCCCGCTTTCCCTGGTATAGTTTTCAATAATTTTTTCGATCACTTTATCATTCATCTTAACCGTTACCTTACCTAATCCATGTGCTTCTTTTTGTTTCGGCAGTAAATGACGTTTGGCAATCTCTACTTTCTCTTCTACCGCATAACCACTGAGGTCGATGATCTCCAGTCGGTCGCGCAATGCAGGCTGGATATTCTGGAGATTATTGGCAGTTGCAATAAACAAAACCTTACTCAGATCGTATTCGAGTTCGAGGTAATTATCGTAAAAGCTGTTATTCTGTTCCGGGTCGAGTACTTCCAGTAGCGCAGAAGAAGGATCCCCACGGAAATCGTTTCCGATCTTGTCAATTTCATCGAGAATCATTACCGGGTTCGATGATTTGCATTTCCGGATATTCTGAAGAATACGGCCGGGCATTGCGCCGATATAGGTTTTGCGATGACCACGGATCTCACTTTCATCATGCATACCACCTAAACTCAGGCGAACGTATTTACGTCCAATGGCATGGGCAATAGAACGTCCTAAAGATGTTTTACCAATACCCGGAGGACCGAGAAAACAAAGAATCGGGCTTTTCATATCACCCTTCAGCTTCAATACGGCTAAGTATTCAAGAATACGGCTCTTGATTTTAGACATGCCATAATGATCAATATCTAATACTTTCTTGGCGTTTTTCAGGTCGTAATTATCATCCGTATGCTCATCCCAGGGAAGATCCAGCATCAGATCGAGATGGTTATAGACCACAGAATAATCCGGGGTGCTGGGATGCATTCTTTCCAGTTTCTCAATACCTGTTTTAAAAAGATTTTTGGCAGTTTCGGGCCATTTTTTACCCTCTGCTTTTTTCTTCATTTCGGCTATCTCCCGTTCATTGGTATCGCCACCCAGTTCTTCCTTGATGCTTTTCAGTTGTTGCTGAAGAAAATAATCGCGTTGCTGTTTATCTATTTCAGTGCGGGTTTTATTCGTCACTTTATCCTTGAGTTCAGCAAATTGTAACTCCCGCTGCAGTATATGGATCAGTTTTTCTGCCCGTTCGTGTATATCATGTATTTCCAGCAAGCCCTGTTTTTCAGACAGGTCGCTGTTGAGGTTACTGCTGACAAAATTGATGAGGAATGAAGGGTTTTCAATGTTTTTGAGGATGATAGACGCTTCGGTAGGCAGATTGGGAGACAACTGTATAATTTGCGTGGCCAGGTCCTTAATACTGCTTACAATGGCGTTAAAGTCTTCCTGCTTGGGTACTTCATCATCTGCCAGCATACGGATAGATGCCCTGAAATAAGGATCTTCCGAAACGATACTAAGCAGTTCAAAGCGTTTTTTACCCTGTATAATGATGGTGGTACCCCCATCCGGCATTTTAATGAGCTTGACGATTTTGGCAATGGTACCAATGGCACAAAGGTCATTTGGCTCAGGATCTTCCACATTGGCATCTTTCTGGGCCAGCACACCTACCAGTTTATCCTGCTTGTAAGCTTCATTTACTGCTTTAATGCTTTTGTCCCTGCCTACTGTAATGGGTAATACCACACCCGGGAAAAGAACCGTATTACGGAGGGGTAAAATAGGGAGTGTGTCCGGAATTACGGTATCCTTATCAAAATCACCATCATTTTCATTGATGGGGATGATGGGCATGAAGTCTGTATCGTCTTCTGATCTAAAAAAAAGTTTCTCGTTCAACATAATTCGTTTTCAATCTTAAGCCAGATTGGCATGAATAGCCAAGCTGTTACCTATTAGGTAAGTCGGCAAAAATAAGTCAATATTGGTGCCACGCAGGTAAAAATGGGGCGATTGGTACAAACTGTCGCAAAAAAAATCTCCCGATAAAATCGGGAGACCTTTTATCCCGATAAAATCGGGAAGCTTCTTGCAAGAAGTAATATTGTCTAAAAACAAATACTACTAGTGAGCAGCTGGAGCAGCAGTTGTGTCAGCAGTTGCTGTAGTGTCAGCAGGAGCAGCAGTTGTGTCAGCAGCAGGAGCTACAGTTGCAGTTGTGTCAGTAGTAGCTTCAGTTGTTTCACCTGAATTACATGCAGCGAAGAAACCTGCAACAGCTAAAATTGCGAATACTTTTTTCATTGTACTTGTTTTTTTAAGTTTTTTTGTTTGGGCGCAAAGATAATCGTCAAATTGTCTTTTGCAAACTTTTAACAGCTTTTTTTACTTCTTCCTGAAAAATATGCGAACCGGTACTCCCTTAAAATTAAAGCTGGTACGCAGCTGATTCTCGAGATAATTGCGGTATGGCTGTTTAATATCATCTGGATAATTGGTAAAAAAGGCAAAAGATGGCACCACGGTTGGCAGTTGTGTCACATATTTAATTTTTACCGTATTACCCCTTACAACAGGTGCATGGTATGCCTGCACTGCTTTGAGCATAATATCATTCAACTGAGAAGTTGGAATTTTTCGCTTCTTGTTTTCATACACTTCCAGTCCCATTTCTATGGCTTTGAAGATCCTGGTCTTATCCTTTACCGATATAAACAGCACAGGAACATCTGTAAAAGGAGCTATTCTTTGCTTTAAAGTTTTTTCGTAATCACGGGCTGTATTTGTCTCTTTTTCAACAAGATCCCATTTATTTACGAGTACCACTATTCCTTTACCCTTTCTTGTAGCCAGACTAAAAATGGTTACATCCTGGGCGGTAATTCCCTTATCAGCATCCAGTACGAGCAAACACACATCGGCTTCATCCATGGCTTTAATGGCCCTGATGATGGAATAAAACTCCAGGTCATCTTTTTCCTTGCTTTTTTTACGGATACCAGCCGTATCAATCAACATAAATTCTTTCTGGAAGAGTTTATAATGGGTATGAATGGTATCGCGGGTGGTACCGGCTATATCACTTACAATGGTTCGTTCTTCGCCAATTAAAGCATTCAGCAGGGATGACTTTCCTACGTTGGGCTGACCAATAATAGCGAACTTGGGTAAACCATCATCCTTTGTGGTATCTTCTGAATCCTCGGGAGAAATACCGGCAGCTATAGCATCCATTACCTCACCTGTTCCACTACCTGAAATACTGCTAATGAAGAAGTTATGAGCGAAACCTAAACTATAAAATTCAGTGGCTTCGAGTTCGCGGGTGCCATTATCCACCTTGTTTACCACTACATAAACCGGCTTGGTAGTTCGCCTTAGCAAATCGGCCATTGCCTCATCCAGATCGGTTATACCTGTGGCCACATCTACCATAAAAACGATGGCATTGGCTTCATCAATGGCAATTTTAACCTGTTTCCTGATCTCTTTTTCAAAAATGTCTTCGGTATTGGGCACAAATCCACCTGTATCAATGAGGTTAAACACTTTCCCGTTCCAGTCGGCCATACCATACTGGCGGTCGCGTGTTACGCCGCTGATATCATCCACAATGGCTTTCCTCGTTTCGAGCAAACGATTAAAGAATGTACTCTTTCCCACATTCGGTCTTCCAACTATTGCAACTGTATAACCCATAATGCTATTTTTATTCTACTAAATAATTAATTAAATATTTTAACTAAATGATTATCAATTTATTGGTATCCGTATTCATTCAACTGTAATTCATTATCTCTCCATTTCGGTCTTACTTTCACAAATAGTTCAAGAAACACTTTCTGGCCAATGAATGCTTCAATATCTACTCTGGCTAACGTACCTACCTGTCTGATCATCTTTCCTTTTTCGCCAATAATGATGGCTTTCTGGCTTTCTCTTTGTACAATAATATCGGCCTGAATTTTGACCAGCCTATCTTTCTCCTTAAACTCATTTACCATCACTGCGGTATGGTAGGGTATTTCATCGCCGAATAACTGGTAAATCTTTTCCCTTACCATCTCTCCTACAAAAAACTTGGTGGGCAGGTCGCTCAGGTCGTCTTCGTTATAGAATGGGGAACCTTCGGGTAAAAATGCCAGGACTGCATCGAGTAATTTTTGCAAATGCACTTTTTGGAGTGCCGATATCTTTACCAATTGCCTGCAGTAATTCTTACCGGCAAAAAAAGCCTCGGCTTCCGCAATCTTTCCGTTGGCTGCTGTATCAATCTTATTCAGTACAAGGATCGCTGGTACTTTTAGCCGGAGTCCGCTGAATATGGCATCACATTCCTGGAAATCGTCATTGGCATCTACCATGAGCAGGGCCAGATCGGCATCCTCGAGTGCACTTTTTACAGAGGCCATCATTCTTTGATGAAGCTTGTACTTTGGGTCGATGATACCGGGTGTATCTGAAAAAATAACCTGGTATTCACCGGGCTTGTTTAAAAAAGCCTTGATCCGGTGACGGGTGGTTTGGACCCTTGGCGACACAATTGCCATTTTCTCACCCACCAGTGCATTAAGCAGGGTACTTTTCCCGGCATTGGGGCGACCAAATATGTTGACAAATCCTGATTTCATAATAAGTTGGGAAGTCGGAAATTCCGGAAGACGGAAAGAGGAAACTCAGATGAGAACGAAACAATAAGATGTGAAAATGATCCTTACTAAACCCGCATCTTTCATTATTCAGTATCCAGAGAAGCCCCTAGCCGAATTACGAGTCATTCTGACTCAAAATTATACCTTTTTAATACAAAAGGCCTCCAATCTGAGGCCTTTAGATTTTTCTGTTGCGAGGGAAGGGATCGAACCTCCGACCTTCGGGTTATGAGCCCGACGAGCTACCGCTGCTCTACCTCGCGATGTAATGGGGTGCAAAGGTAGGGCTGTGCAACTTCTCCTCCAAATATTATTTAATTAATCATCAGATTTGCGCTTTATAGTGGCACCTCCACTTGTATTAATATCCCTGATCAGTCCCTCACCTTTATAATATATGGCACTGGCCCCACTGGCTGTTGCATTTAATTCTTTATTTACCGTTACTCTTACTACTGATGCGCCTGATGCGTCTACCTTACACTGATCGGCTCTAATATCGTAGCCTCTTATATCACTGGCGCCATTGGCATTTACACCCAGCATTTTTACAGTACCATTTACAGTAATGCGCGATGCCCCGCTGGCATCCAGTTTGAGGTCTGATACTTCAACATCTCCCTTAAAATCACTGGCACCCGACATTTCAATTTTCAGTTGCTCCTGTTTTATTTTTCCTGATACTTTTACATTACACGCGCCGCTGGCTTCTATACTATTCAGTTGTTTGAAAGTTACATAGGCTTTCATTTTATGATTGCCCCATTTTTTCCAGTTCAATCCTTTTCCATCAAAATAAATACGCAGGGTATTGCCACGCATTTCTGTACGTATGCGGGTTATGATTTCATCAGAACTTGCACTTACTGCCACAGCATCTTCTGTTCCCTGCGACAGGTATAGATCGATAGCACCTGATACATCAACAGCTGTAAAACCTTTGTAGTTCCTCACCTCTGCATTACCGTCATATACCAGGTTTTTCTCTACCTGAGAAAAAGCAGGGAATATAGCCATTGAGGCCAGAAAGAATATAAATATCCGCTTCATAAAAGGGGTTTTGTGTGTAACGGGTATCATCGGTTAAAGTTACAGTTGGGGGTAATTTACACATTTACTACTTTTGCACCAGATCATTCCTCGGGGTGCTTCCTGATATAATCGGGAGGCTGAGATAATACCCGTTGAACCTGAACAGGGTAATTCCTGCGAAGGGAAGGCGTACATTTTTGGTCGTACCTCTCTCCTATTAGCTGTTCCCCTGTTCCCATTTGTAAACTTTTAAACCATTAAAAATGAAAAAGTTTTTGGGAACAATGTCGCTGACATTCCTCATCCTGCTCGTATCCGGGCAAAACAAAAACCTGGTTCGCGGTAAAGTTACCGACAGAACCAATCAACAACCTGTTGCCGGTGCAGTGCTATCGGTTAACAATTTTCAAACCACTACCGATGAAGCCGGTTTTTTCTCGCTCACCTGGTCGGGATCGGCCAAAACCAGTTTATGGGTAAAAAGTCTGGGGTATCGAGACAAACAGATTGACCTTTCTTCTGCTTCACTTAATGAGCTGAAGATTGAACTGGAGCCTGGTAGTTTATTTCTTCAGCCCCTGGAAGTAAGATCCATTCGTGCAGCAGACAAAGCACCTTTTGCCAAAACCAATCTCGGGAAAGAGGAAATCGTTAAAACCAATCTTGGCCTGGACATTCCTTTTCTACTGAACCAGACTCCTTCTGTTGTTATCAATTCCGATGCAGGCAATGGTGTAGGTTACACGGGCATCCGCATTCGTGGTACCGATGCTACCCGTATTAATGTTACCCTTAATGGCATTCCCTATAATGATGCGGAAAGTATGGGAACATTTTTCGTGAACCTGCCTGACTTCTCTTCTTCAGTAAACAGTATTCAGGTACAGCGCGGTGTGGGTACTTCTTCCAATGGTGCTGCTGCTTTTGGGGCAACCATCAATCTTTCTACCAATGAGTATAATGAGAAAGCGTATAGTGAACTCAACAATAGTTTTGGTTCATTCAACACGCGTAAACATACTTTAAAAGCCGGCACCGGTTTATTGGGTAAACATTTCACACTTGATGCAAGAGTAAGCAGTATTCAAAGCGATGGTTATATTGATCGTGCCAGCAGCGATCTGAAATCTTTTTATATCAGTGGCGCGTGGCTCAGTAAAAAATCTTCGGTTCGTTTCAATGTATTCAGTGGCAAAGAAAAAACTTACCAGGCCTGGTATGGTGTTTCGCAGTCTTTGCTTTCAACCGATCGTACCAATAACCCCGCCGGAACAGAAAAAGCGGGTACTCCGTATGATAACCAGACCGACAACTATACACAAACACATTACCAGTTGTTCTTCAACCATGCGTTTAACAGTTTATGGTCCTTACAAACCGCCGCTTTCTTAACCCGTGGTTATGGTTACTATGAAGAATACAAAGCAGATCAGCGTTTTTCAAATTACGGATTACCCGATCCTATTGTTAGTGGCTCACCTGTTACAAGAACTGATCTTGTTCGTCAGCGCTGGCTGAATAATTATTTCTATGGACAGAATATTTCTTTGCAGTACCGCGAAAAGGGAAATGAATTAACACTCGGAGGTGGTTGGAGCACTTATGAAGGTGACCACTATGGTACTTTACCCTGGCTGCAAACAGGAACTGCTCCTGCTGGTTACCGGTACTATGATAATCCTGCACTGAAAAAAGATGCTAACCTGTTTGCCAAATGGCAGCAACGCTTTACTGATCATTTTTTTGGTTTTGTTGATGTGCAGTACCGTCATGTATCACATCATATGAAAGGGTTTCAGAATAATCCTGCATTGGTGGTAAAGAGAGAATTTGATTTTTTCAATCCTAAAATCGGTATCACTTACAGAAAAAATAACTGGCAGGCTTTTATCAGTTACGCCATTGGACAGAAAGAACCCAACAGGGATGATTTTGAAGCGGGTGTAACCAGCCAGCCTAAATCAGAAAAACTACAGGACCTGGAATTAGGGGTTGAATTCAAAAAAAGCAATTACCAGTTTTCAGCCAACCTGTATTATATGAAATATGTAAATCAACTGGTTTTAACCGGACAGATTAATGATGTAGGTGCTTATACACGTTTTAATGTTCCTGAAAGCTATCGCCTGGGCATTGAACTTCAGGGTGGATGGAAACCTGCAGAATGGCTATCAGTGGGCGGAAACCTTACGCTGAGTAAAAATAAAATCAGGTCGTTTACTGAATACACAGATAATTATGATTCAGGCAATCAGGATGCAGTACAAAGAAGCAGTACCGATATTTCTTTCTCTCCCGCTGTTGTAGGTGGGTCACAGATTATGTTTTATCCTGTTCAACAATTTGAACTGGGCTTAATTGGCAAATATGTGGGGAAACAATATATGGATAACAGCCAGTTGACAAGAAGTGAACTGAAAGCTTTTACCACACAGGATTTCCGTGTTGCTTACAGTTTTAGCTACAAGGCATTAAAGCAGGTACAACTGATCGGGCAGATCAATAATTTATTCAATAAATTATATGAGCCCAACGGCTATAGCTATAGTTATACAAGTGGCGGGGTGTTCTATACCGATAATGGTTATTACCCAATGGCCGGAAGGAATTTTATGATTGCAGTGAATCTGAGGTTTTAAAACAGAAGAACTGAGAAATATCGAATACCCAATTTCCAAATTAGGAGTAATAAAAGTTGGATATTCGATATTTCTCTGTTTTTCTGTTATTTATTCCTCTCTTGCCAGGCCAGCATACCGCCTGTTACATTAACTACATTTTGGTATCCCATAGTTCCGAGGATGAGACAGGCTTGTCCACTTCTGTTTCCGCTGCGACAATACACATATACGGTTTCATCTTTCAGCTCTTCAATATCATCAACCTGCATGGTTTGCACCTTGCCTAATGGAAGGAGGATACCACCAATATTAAATTCGGCATGTTCATGGGGTTCGCGTACATCTACCAGATGAAGCGTTTCACCATTATCTATTTTTGCCTTGAGCTCTTCTACAGTAATTGTTTGCATAGTAGGAATAGTACTTGTTAATTAGTTTTGGTTAGGCGGAGGAATAATTCTTCCTGTATCGCGTATGGGGGCTATACTGCTGATATAAATATCCATCAGTTGTCCCTGTCGAATTTTATTTGGTGTGCGGCTACCGGCTTCATCCAGCATATCTGATAAATATTCCGGGCTCTGTCTTACTACAAATGCGGTAGCAGAATCACGGATAGCGCCAAGGGCCACTACGGCTCCTACATTAATACTCATACTGGACAAGTAAGAACGGGCTTCTGATAAAGTCATGCCGATCAAATTGGGTACATCCATTTCATTACCACCCAATCCGCTTCCCAATACAAAACTGATGGTAGCGCCTAATGGTACTTTATCGCCTTCTTTTACTGTAACACCATTATACAACTGTTCTAATACTGAGTTTCGGGCGATATCGGGTTTATAGGTAACCGTACCCATTTTCAGTTGAAGACTTTGCAGGTAAAGCTCTGCGCTCTTTACCGAATACCCTATTAAACTGGGCATTTCTACCTGTGGTGGCACCATTCGGTTTACTGTGAGGTAAATGGTTCTGCCCGTTTTTACGGAGGCGTCGGCTTCAGGGGTTTGCCTTACTACTGCCAGCTTGGGTATGCTGTCTACATAAACAGAATCCTGTATCTCTACTTCAAATCCGGCCTGTTCCAATAACTGAGTAGCGGCTGTTACTTCCTGTCCTGTTACAGAAGGAACTTTGGTAATATTACCGTAACCGGTGATCCATCCCAATAAAGAGAAAAATAAAATGATCAGGATCAATATAATACCTAAGCCTGCCAGGATATTCACCCAAAGGGGCTTTTCTGTTATTTTCTGTATGAATTTTTTCATGCCTTGGTGCAAACCTAAAATTAATCTGCAGAATAATAAACAAGTTAAAGGATTCCCTTTGTGTAACTGGTCTTTAACAGTTGTTTTTTCGAATTTTAACGAAGTGCTTCATTTACTACTGCTGTATAAAAATCTTTCAGCGACCCGCCCATTGCCCTTACCTGTTGTGGAATTACACTGGCATCGCTCTGACCCGGTACTGTATTAACTTCGAGCATGAAAGGCTGTTGGAGGGCCGTATCGTAAATAAAATCAATCCGCACCACTCCCCTGCAGTTCAATACTTCATATACGCGTCTGGCTGCTGATTCCAGTTGTTCTTTCATATGATGATCGATCTGAGCGGGCGTGGTTTCAACACTTTTGCCCTGGTATTTTGCTTCAAAATCGAAAAATTCATTCTTTGTTTCAATTTCAGTGATAGGCAATACCTGAATGTTTCCCTCAGATTTAAAAACTCCGATAGTGAATTCCCTTCCACTGATAAATTCTTCCACGAGTAATTGTGTATCTTCTTTAAATCCTTTTTCCAATGCAAGAGGTAATTCATCAGCCGTATTTACTTTACTCATACCAATACTGCTGCCACCGCTGTTGGGTTTTACAAAAACAGGTAAGCGTAATTGCTTCAATATATGAGCAGGTGCAACAGGTGTATGTTTAAACAGGTGCATTGATTTAGCAACATTGATCCCACTAAATGAAACAACAGCCACCGTGTATCGCTTATTCATTGTAAGGGCCGATGTTGCTGCATCGCAACTGGTGTAGGGCAAGCCCAACATATCGAAATATCCCTGCAGTTTACCATCTTCTCCCGGCGTTCCGTGAATACACAACAATACCACATCGAAATGAATAACAGCCCCTTTATCGCTGATGGAAAAATCGTCGCGGTTTACTTTTGATTTTTCTCCATTTACCGCTTCATACCACCAGCCTGTGGCATTGATATCGATTTTATATACATCAAATAAATCCCTGTCGAGATTATTACCAACTGTAACAGCACTTTTATAACTGATCTGGGCTTCTCCGCTTAATCCACCCGTAACCAATGCCAGTTTTTTCTTCATGATTTTTTGCAGGTTAAGTAACTAAGTAACAAAGATAGGGAGAGGAATTGTTGGATGTCGGATGTCGGATGTCGGAAATAAAAAATATATCAGACATCCGACATCTGATATCAGACATAAAAAAAGGTGAAGAAACTACCCGTCTCTTCACCTCACGTTGACGGGAAATATCACCCGCCGTTACTAGTTGTCGTACTTTCAGATACAACAATGATTGTAGTACTAAGCTAAATAGTTATTTTGGCAGGTGCAAGCTTTTTAAGCAAAAGTTTAGCACAACTACCTGTGCATTAAATGTGCATTTTCTCCTTCTTTGCCAGCAGATCTTCTACCGTTTCCTGGTACATTTCATCGGGCACACAACAGTCTACCGGACATACGGCAGCACATTGTGGCTCTTCATGAAAGCCCTGACATTCGGTACACTTATTAGGTGTAATATAATAAGTATCAACACTGATGGGTTCAAAACGCTGGTCGGCATCTGCAACAGTACCATCCATCAGGGTAAAACTTCCTTTGATAGTGGTTCCGTCGGAAATAGCCCATTCCACACCACCTTCATAAATGGCATTATTAGGGCATTCGGGCTCACAAGCTCCGCAGTTAATACATTCTTCGGTTATTTTGATGGCCATATAAATGGGTTTGTTGGGTTAGTGATTCTACATTTGCTTTCCAAAAATACGGTTGACAAATGATTTTACAAGAACGAATTCAGTTAATGGCCCGTTTGGGTGAATATATATTGAGTAAAGACGAAGAATGGATGGCTGTTCAGGAAAGGGCTTATCGCGAAAATGCCTGGTTTATTCCCGAATTTCTGGAACGTTCTATTCAACAGATAGCAAACCGGTTTCTGCGAGCCGATCTTTTAACCAACTGGGCTGCACAATACGGGGTAAAAGATTCCCCTGCGCAGTTGAAAACCATTGGCATAGTAATGGCTGGAAATATTCCCCTTGTTGGTTTTCATGACTTTTTATCGGTATTTATCAGCGGTCAGGCCATGGTTATTAAAACTTCATCAAAAGATGAGTTCCTTATTAAACACCTGATCAAAAAAATGTATGAATGGGAGATTACTGTACAAAATCAGGTTTCCTTTGCCGAACAATTAAAAGGATGTGATGCCTATATTGCTACAGGCTCCAATAATTCGGGCAGGTATTTCGACTACTATTTTGGGAAATACCCCAATATCATCCGCAAAAACAGGACTTCTGCAGCCATCCTCGACGGAACAGAAACAATGAACGAATTGTCTTTACTGGCAGATGATATTCAACTGTATTTTGGTTTGGGTTGCAGAAATATTACCCAGCTCTATGTTCCGGAAGGGTATGATTTTATTCCTTTGTTAGAGGAATTGAAAAAATATGCCCACCTGGTAGATTACCATAAATACAAACATAACTACGACTATCACCTTGCATTACTGATCATGGGAAATAAATACTACATGAACAATGATTCTGTTGTACTCACGGAAAACAGTTCTCCTTTCTCTCCTGTAAGTCAGGTTCATTACCAGTATTATTCCGATAAAAAAAGCCTGTCGGAACAACTGATGGGCAATACTGATATACAATGTGTGGTTGGACATGGGTTTGTTCCATTTGGCCAGGCACAGCATCCAGGTCTTACAGATTATGCCGATGGGGTTGATACCATGGCTTTTTTGCAGCAATTTGACGTTAAATAATCGGTAAACTGTCTGTTTTTCAGGTACCAGTGTCCGTGCTAATCTGCGGATAATCAATTAACTTTAAGGTTCAACAGTAGCCGATCTACGAGAATTGCCGTAAAACATTTGTTAAATACTGTCAGTGGTAAACTGTCAATTAAACAGCTTTGTTTATTTGCTGTTGAAAAGGCATATTTTTTGATTTAAATAGTATCATTCAATTAAAAGACCATGCATATGAATCTTAAGAACATTTTAGCCGTGGTTGCCATTAGCGCCACTACTGCTGTCCTCAGCGTCTGGGGCTTTAGTAAGTACAACGATTTTCAACGTGCAGGTGTACAGGATACCGGAAAATTACCGGTGAACTATGCCGGTTTTTTTGATAAGAATAATAATATCGGAGCAGCGGTTGATTTTACACCTGCTGCCACGAGTGCCACACCGGCAGTTGTGCATATTAAAACAAAAACCAAAGCCCGTCAGGTAAGTAATACCCAGCGTCAGCGCAGCAACCCTTTTGCTGATTTATTTGGAGATGATTTTGGCGATTTCTTTGGTGGCCCGCGTGTAATTCCTGAGCAACGGGCAAGCGGCAGTGGTGTATTGATTACAGAAGATGGTTACATCATTACCAATAACCATGTGGTAGATGGTGCAGATGAAATTAACGTAACGCTGGCCAATAAAAAATCATACAAAGGCACAGTAATCGGTACAGATCCGAGCAGTGATATTGCAGTTATTAAAATTGAAGGTAAAACACTTCCTTATCTGGTGTATGGTAACAGCGACGAGGTAAAGCTGGGTCAGTGGGTATTGGCCATTGGTTATCCTTTAAACCTCGATGCCACGGTTACAGCGGGTATTGTAAGTGCCAAATCGAGATCCATTGGTATCAACAGTCGTCAGAGCCAGAGTCCGGTTGAATCATTTATTCAAACAGATGCTGCTGTAAACTCAGGTAACAGTGGTGGTGCATTGATCAACACTTCTGGTGAACTGATCGGCATCAACTCGGCTATTGCATCTCCCACTGGTTCTTATGCAGGTTATTCCTATGCTATCCCCGTGAATATTGTAAAGAAAATTGTTACTGATATTGTGAAGTTTGGTACGGTTCAACGTGCGTATATCGGTATTAATTATCCTAGTGAAAACCTGTCTGATGACCAGAAACGTGAGTTGGAAAAAGAACTGGGCACCTCTATTAAAGAAGGTGAAGGTGTTTATATAACTGCTGTTCCCGAAGGTGGCGCGGCAGCAACAGCAGGCTTAAAAAAAGGAGATCTGGTTACTAAAGTAAACGGGAATGTGGTAACCAATGGCCCTGAATTGCAGGAGCAGGTAGCATTGTATAAACCCGGAGATAAAATTACTGTGAGTTATAAAAGAGGCGGAAAAGAAAGCACTGTTAATATTACCCTGAAGAACAAAGCTGGTAATACTGAAATTGTAAAAACTGCTTCTGCACTCGAACAACTCGGTGGTGAGTTGGAGAATATCGATAAAAGTCTGGCTACTGCCAACGATATTAAAGGTGGTGTTCGTGTAAGAAAAGTAGGCACTGGCTTATTAGGTAAAAGCCGTATGCAGGATGGATTTGTGATAACTGGTGTAAACGGACGTGAAGTAAAAAATATGGAAGAGTTGCAGGAAGTATTAGCAAGCTTAAAAGGCGGTGGCGTTGTAAGACTTGAAGGTATTTATCCCGGTTTTGAAGGAAGTTATACTTATCCATTGAATTTAACCAGAGAATAAAGGGGAAAAAAATAAGGAATAAGGAACGGTAAATAAGAAATAAGAAAGTGAATGCACTTCTACTTTCTTATTTACTGTTCCTTATTTTTTATTCTCCTCAGCCCTGCTTTACATACACCAGAAAATCACCCGGTAATAATTCATAGGTTTCTGCACCGCAGAAAGTGTATGCAATATCAGAAAACAGTTGTTTGAATGTCCCATTCAGCCACTCATGTGTTACCTGTATGGTGGCTCTTTCTTTTTCTGAAAGATTCAATAATATCAATACCAGTTTATCCTCTTTTCTCCTGAAATAAGCCATTACCGACGACGATTCTGTTGGCAGTATAAAAGTTTCGCCTTCGGTAAGTGCCGCATTATTTTTTCGCAAGTGTAACAATCGTTGATAGAAATCATGAAGTAAAGGTTCTTCATTCCACTCAATCAGGTCCTTATCAAAAAAAGCAAGCCGTTTTACATTCGGGTTCTCCTGTCCACTGTATACCAATGGCATTCCCTGCCATGTGCAAGTGAATACCGCCCAGGCTTTGGCGCAGAGACCATATTTTTCATATTCTGTGCCGTTCCAGCTGTTTTCGTCGTGGTTGCTGGTAAAAAACAATTTACTTGCACCCTGCGGGTATTGCGAATAAGCATGTAATACTTCACGTACCTCATGCAAACCCAGCTCTGCTTTTACAAATTTTTCTGTTGTATGCATCCACCACCATGCGTAACTGGTATCAAAAGCATTGTGGTAATTTACGTCTTCGCATTCAGCGAGCCAGTATAAGGGCTTGATGGCATCACAAGCTTTTCGTGCATCCATCCAGAAATCAAGTGGTACAAGATGGGCCATATCGCAACGAAACCCATCTATATTGAATTCTTTTACCCAGTATTGCATAGCGTTTATCATTGTCTGGCGCATGTCGGATTGACTAAAGTCGAGGTCAATTACATCTTTCCAGCCATTTCGCTCCGTGAAATTGCCTTTTTCATCTTTTATGTACCAGTCAGGATGTTCTTTGGTCCAATGATGATCGTAACCGGTATGATTGGCCACCCAGTCAATGATCAGTTTCATACCCAATGAATGTGCTTGTGTAACCAAAGCTTGAAAATCTGCTTGGGTACCAAATTCAGGGTTAATGCCTGTGTAACTGCTGCAGGCATAATAACTTCCCAATGTGCCCTGTCTTTCAGCAACACTGATTGGCGTAACCGGCATCAACCAGAGTATATCAATACCCATTTCTTTTAATCGCGGGAGATGTGCTGAAAAGGCATTAAAGTTTCCTTCCGGAGTATACTGTCTTGTATTCACTTCATATATCGAAGCCGACTTCGCCCAGGGTACAATTGAAAAACGATGACTCATGTTACGATGATACTGATTTTTAGGGAAAATCAGGTATTTATACGTATTGACAATGATTGCCGAGCTCTATAGATTTAGGGCTTAAAATAATTACATGAAAAAAGCTAAGCAAACCATCGTTGTTAAAGGCAAACAAATTGAATTACTTAAGACGGAGCAGTTGGATTATATCTCGTTAACGGATATTGCCCGCTATAAAAACCCGCATGAACCAAAAGATATCATCAAAAACTGGCTCAGGGCAAAGTCTACCATTGAATTTCTGGGCATCTGGGAACAAATTCATAACCCTGACTTCAAAGGGGTCGAATTCGACCCCTTTGTGAGGGAGGCGGGGAGTAATAGTTTTGTGCTTTCTCCCTTAAAATGGATTACCACAGTAAATGCGAAAGGAATCATTGTAAAAGCGGGTAATTCTGGTGGTACTTATGCACATAAGGATATTGCGTTTGAATTTGCGGCCTGGATCAGTGCTGAATTTAAGCTTTACCTGATTAAAGAGTTTCAGAGACTTAAAGAAGGTGAATCTTCTTCTTTACAATTAGAGTGGAATATTCATCGTACCATTTCGAAAATCAATAACCGCATTCATACCGATGCCATCATGGAAACTTTAATTCCGCCGACCATCAATACAAAACAGGCTGCAATGGTTTATGCATCGGAAGTCGAAGTAGTAAACCTGGCCGTATTCGGTCTAACATCAAAAGAATGGAAACAACTGCGCCCAGGCGAGAAAGGAAATATGCGTGACCATGCCAGCATGGAACAGCTTATTATTCTTGCCAACCTGGAAAGCATCAATGCCCTATTAATAAGAAACGGTTTAACTCAGCGGGAGCGCTTGATACAACTCAACCAGACTGCCATTCAACAAATGAAATCACTCTTACGCACCCCTTCTCTGAAACAGTTGAAAGATAGCAGCCAGTAATACCACCGCTAAGGCTCCCACTACATTCAACCACAAAAATCCTAATCCGATAATATTATATTTATCAAGGAGAAAGAATGCAATAACAATGAGTTCACCAATAATAGCCGAAGCAAACACTGCATTGGCCTTTACCCTTTTCATATAAAATGCAACCAGGAAAATACCGAGTATCACACCGTAAAATAAAGACCCCAATACATTCACTGCTTCAATCAAACTTCCCATACCCGATGCAAACTCAGCAGTGATAATACAGAAAACACCCCAGGCCAGGGTATAATATTTTGATTGCCTGTACTCCAGTGCACATTGTTCAGCATTTGTACTATCTGTCTGAATGCCCTTTAATCTTTGATGAAAATCGATCATGGTACAGGATGCGAGCGAATTTAACGCTGCAGCTATAGACCCCCATGCCGCCAGAAAAATAATGGCGATTAATAACCCTACCAATCCTTTGGGTAAAAAATCTACCACAAACCGTAGGAATATATAATTGGTATCGTTGGTATCGGCCCCCGGGCTGGCTTTTGCCAGAACAGTTTTATATTCTTTCTGAATAGCAGCCAGTTTTTTTGAACCATTCGCGATACTATCTTTATACACTTCCTGTTTTTCTACGGTATACAAACGGCTCCACTCCTGTTGCTGAACCTGGTATGTGTTAAACTGTTGTTTTAATCCGGCAAGTTCATCTTTATAAGATGTCTGCATGGCTTTTTCTTCCACCGCTTTGTTGAAGAATACAGGAGATGGATTGAACTGATAAAAAGTAAACAGCAATGCCCCCAATAAAAGAATCAGGAACTGCATGGGTACTTTTACCAGACCATTCATTAAAAGCCCTAACCGACTTTCAGTTGTATCTTTTGCAGTAAGATACCTGCCTACCTGCGACTGATCGGTTCCAAAATAAGACAGGGCCAGAAAAAAGCCTCCAATTACACCACTGATCAGGTTATACCGGTCTTTCCAGTCGAACCCTTTTTCAGTGATGCCTGTTGTAATAACATTCAGTTTACCTGATGCACCACTTACTTTTAAGGCTTCACTAAAACCAACCCCTTCCGGTAAATAATCTACAATAAGATACCCTGCCACAAACATCCCCGCAAAAATGATCAGCAACTGTAACTGTTGTGTATATGCCACCGCTTTGGCCCCACCGGTTACTGTATAGATAATCAGCATTCCTCCCATTACAATATTGGTCCAGAAAATATCCCAGCCCATTAATGAAGAGAGTATGATTGATGGCGCATAAATACTGATACCTGTTGATAAACCCCTGGATAGCAGGAATAGAGAAGATGTAAATATTCTTGTTTTGAGGTCAAATCTTTTTTCCAGGAATTCATACGCTGTAAATAATTTCAGCTTATTAAACAAGGGTACAAATGTGATACAGAGAATAATCATTGCCAGTGGCAACCCAAAATAATACTGCACAAAACGCATCCCATCTGTAAATGCCTGACCGGGTGCCGATAAAAAGGTAATGGCACTGGCCTGTGTACCCATGATACTCAGTAACACAAGATACCAGGGCATACTTCTGTTACTCAGAAAATAGCCTTCGAGGTTTTTACTCGTTCTACTTTTATATAAACCATATGTAATGATGCCCACAAGGGTTATCACCAAAACAATCCAGTCTGTTGTACTCATGCATAGGTTTTAGTAAGCCATTGAAAAAATACAATCAATCCAAGCAAGAAAAACAGTACAAACAAATACCATTTTTTCCAGCTCTTAAACAAGGGTATTTTTTCTTTTGGTTCCATGATGACACAATTATTACCTGTTTCTGATGAGGCTGCCGGCAAATAAACCCAGACCCAACCCTATCAGCAACCCAATTTTTACATTTTTAATGAGCAAGCCTACACCCACACCAATCAGTACAATCGTAAATATTCCTATCTGTCTTCTCTGCTTCATAGTATCAATGTTTGGGCATGGCAATCAGGTTTGCCAGTATTTTAAAAGCTCCTGCATTACCGGCAGGCAATTGCCTGAACATGACCAGGCTTACATAAGCAAAATTTCCCTTGCCATAAGCTGTTGTAATCAAACTTCCGCTACTGGCTTTTTCACCGGTATCATTCATAGATAAGGGAGATTGGTAACGACTATCGGCCTGATCGGCCTGATAGGTACTTCTTTCCTGTACCCAATCTACGAAATCATTACTACCGATTTTATTCGGAAAATTCAATACCGGATGATCTGGTATTGCAAACCTTACTTCCGCATCTTCTTCCGTAACACGGTTAGAAGATATCTGAAACGGATAAGGGCCCATCTTTGGAGATGGAACACCACCCTGGTTTCTGTTATACTGTACAATAAGGTTACCCCCTCTTTCCACATAACGCATCATCACATCATATTTGCCGGTAAGCCATTCATTCAGATTATAAGCCCTTACTCCTGTTACAATTGCATCAAATTGCTGCAGGTTCTCGTCGTTAATGTCTGCATCATTCAGTGCTCTTACTTCGTAACCCAATTGTTTTAATGCTTCCGGCATCATATCACCTGAACCAGGAATATATCCTACTTTCTTTCCTCTTACCTTAATCTCTTCCTTCAGAATTTTTACATGATCACGAAAAGCATAATTGATATTGGGAATATGATCGTAATGAATCGACTTGAAATAATCTGAAAAATTCAACACACGCCCTCCCGGCGGAACTATACTGATTGTGGCTTCCATATACTGGGCTGAAGCATTTGGATTATACACCCTGGCAATGGGTACATTCACCACCTGACGCTGCCCCTTTACGAAATTTCTTTGCTCCCGGCTAAATACGGGTTTTATTGACTCCTGACGGATATTCAATGTAGTCGTTACATTCTGTTGTGAAAAATTTGAGCGATACACTACATGCAACATAGAATCTGCTCTGTTCCTTCCGGTTTCATCTTTAACATTTAATAGCACTACTGTTGAACCCATATATACTTCAATATGAGGAACAATTACAAAAGGCTGATAGAGTTCTCCTCTTTCTGCGTCTACATACTTATACAAAACCGGTCTCTGTACCTGAAAAAGAACACCTTCTATTTCAATATCAAAGTTTACTGCAAAAATTGGGTCACTCCAGGCCTTGCCAATATCCTGCTGATCCTCTACCACAAACATACCATCCCTGACTTTAGTTTTACTAAGCCAATAGGGCTGTGTAAATTCAGGTCCTTTATTGGCAACCAGTATTCGAGCGTATTGATAGTTTCTGTTTTTTTCTGTCGGCTGCATTACTACTGTATCTTCTTCGCCTATAAAACGCATGGACCTGATTTTGGCATTTACGTCGGTTCTTTTATTAACAAAGAAATTCACCCGTACACTATCGCCTTTTAAAGCTGTTTCCTGCTGGGTAAAAGCTTCCACAAATAAACCCGACGCAAATTCTATGATTGCCTGTATTTCTTTGAGTTTCTGTGAGCGCCAGGGACCATCGGGCATTTTATTCAACATATGTTTATACAACTGAGTAAGCCTTGGCACCGATTTATGAGGCTGTTTGAAATCGTATTGATCGATGATTTCCTGAATTGTATTTTGTATCTGGTTAATATCTGCCTCTGTAGATAGTTGCAGGGTTATTTCTTTTCCCTGTGAATTTACAACAGCCACTTCTCTTCCTTTTTTTAATCTTGACCAGCTGGTATTCACCCCTTCCATAACATCTGTTTTGGCAGAGTCTCCGGCAACATGAACAAAGTATTCAAATACTTCACCTCTTCTTCTGGGTCTGCCTTCAGCCTGGCTTTTGTGCATACTTCTTGCTTCACCACCCAATTCACCATAGCTTTTACCAAGCAATGGGTTGTAGGCGCCTACTTCCATTTTTAACTGGTTCTCGCTGGTAGTGTTGGTTCTTCCAAAATTAAAAGTGTTCCAGAGTAACCGTTTTGCTTTCCAGGGTTTTACACCATATTTAAAATGTTCTGTAAACTTTGTAGAGTCTGCAGCCACTTTATATGCCTCTTCTGCTATGATGGCTGATGCAGCATGGTGTCCATGCCCCGCTCTTGCATCGGGCGGAAAACGGGCAATAATGATATCCGGTTGTAATGTGCGTATCATCCAAACCACGTCTGCCAACACCTGTCCTCTATCCCATACACGTAATGCTTCTTCCGAACTCTTACTAAAACCAAATTCATAAGCCCGGGTAAAATACTGTTCCGACCCATCAATAGCTCTTGCCGCCATTAATTCATGCGTTCTGATCATGCCCAACTCAATACCCTGCTCAGGTCCAATCAGGTTTTGACCACCATCGCCGCGGGTGAGACTCAGATAGGCCGTTCGATATAATTTTTCTTTGGCGAGATATGGCAATAATCCATTGTTTTCGTCATCCGGATGTGCCGCGATATACAGCACAGAACCCAGTACATTCAGTTTTTTTAATTGCTGGTAGATATCAGCAGAACTGGCTGTTACCGGAACAATCTGTGCCTGAATTACCCCTATAAAAAAACAGCTTGACAAGAAAAGCAGTGCAATATTTTTTTTCATACGACAGAAATGGTGCTAACGAAGATAAAGGCTGTGAGATGATATGACACACCATTCAAACAAAAATCGGTGAAAGGCTATAGCTTTAACAATACCGACCTTACCGTCTTGTAATGACTCCAGGGAATAAAATGATTAGCCCGGGGCAGGGTTAAAGTATCGAGGCTGCGGGCATTGGTAAAGGTTTTAACGGCGAAATTCATATTAGCATAAGGCACCAATATATCTTTATCACCATGCACCACATAAATCCTTGTATTTACTACAGACATCTGTGGAGCCAGTATTTTCAGATCTTTTTTCAGGTACCAGAGTTCATCATTCGATGGGCGCATAGCACCAGGTACCAGGAATTTCAATGGATTATTCATCAGGAAAGGCCTCCACTTCTCTGGTTGCTCCAATTTCGGGTCAATTGAACCGGCAAGTATAACCAATGCATCAAAATAGCCAGGCTTATCAACTGCCATCTGAATAATTAATGGGCCACCCAATGAATGTCCGACAAGGTATACAGGCTTTCCATTTGTTTCCCTGGCAAACAGGGCATTGATGATTAAGGACTGGTCCTGCAGGTTTAGCGCATCCCTGAAATCGCTATAGCCAAATCCGGGGCGATCTACCGATATCATCCGGTATTTTTTTAAAAGTACCGGATCACGCATATAATCTTCAAAAGCATTCCATGATCCGGGAGAACCATGCACAAATACGATGGTCGGCAAACTATCCGATCCTGTTTTCACATAATGCAGTGTGCGATGGTTGACAGATAATCTTCGAATGGTTAATGAAACACCCGCTTTATTAAATTTTTCAGTAGCTGCTTCATCGCTGATCCGAAACTTCATACAACTCTCCCCCACAATTACCCAGGCAATGAGTATGAGCAACAATACAATTCCTGTTGTTTTCATGAACTTTCCGATCCTGCTTTTAGGCATATAGAAGTATAAAAAAGGCCGTCGGGATTTAATCGCGACGGCCTTCTGACTATTATTGTCCAACTAAGAAAACAGCGTTGGCAATTAAAAGTTTACCGTTCTCCCAGAAATTCCTGAACAATGGATTTTCTGTCAGGAACACTACCGATCCTGAACCCATATTCTGAACACCGAACAACATACCATCTTTCAGTTTATTCTTTACTTTGGTTCCGGCAACACCGGTTACATATGCTTCTTTTTTCAGTACACCAACATTCCAGCCACCTTTCATAAACTCATATAAAGTACCGTCCTGTTTCAGTGTATAATAAAAATCGGGATACCCAAAACCTAATGGATGCGTATTATCCAGATCCATTTTAAAGATGGCACCAGGAATAGCATTAGGAAGATAACTGCGCTCTCTTTCTCCATATTTTTTTACATCGAGGTAATCACCTTTTTCTTCATCCTTGTCTGTTTTTGTTTTCAATCCCCATTCACTTGCCATGGCAGAAACAGATCCTTCCATTGCAATGATTTTACCACCGCCACGTACAAAATCTTTCAAGCGATCAGCGCCCGCTTTTTCTCCAAGTGTACGGAAAAAACCATCCGGAGCGATGATTACATTAAAATCTTTCAGGTTTATGCGACCCAGATCTGAACCATTAATCAGTGTAATCGGATACTCCAACATTCTTTCAAAATAATGCCATACTTCACCAGCACCCAGAGAAGATGCCTGATCACCGGTAAGCAGCGCTACTTTGGGTGCTTCACTGATATTTTTAATATCTGAAGAACCGAAATCAGCTCCCTGATCCATAAAACCTGTCTCCACCACATCGGCCTGTACCCCAAATTTTACGCAGGCTGCATTCGTGACTGCGTTCCAGTTTACAGTTCCGTTTCCTGTTTTCAAAACAATCAGTGTACCCCTGTCGTAATTTTTATTTCTGTATTTAAAGGGTTTTTCTGCAAAGCGAACTTTTACATTGTTTTTCAACAACTCAGCCAGTAGTTTGGCACTGTTGAATGAAGTATACGGAACCAATAAACCATATGTAGAGTTAACAGACTGAATAACCGGCTGTTTCCAGTCATTACCCAGATCAAGTTTTTCTTTTACTGCATATCCTTTCACTCCATAAGCATAGGGCAACGACCAGGTAGTGATATCATATGTATTTGAATCATTCACAACTGTTTTAGGCTCCAGTAACACTTTCGCCATCACCGCTTTGGGTTGATGGGCACTCACTGCAATATTGAATCCTTCATCCGTAAAACTTTCTTCTTTACCGGTAAAATAATTAAACCCTTTGAAGTTTTTATTACTCACAGTTCCCCATTCAATACCATTTTTTTCCAGCAGGGTAATTACGGCATTTAATTTATGCTGATCGGCTGCTGTTAATACATAAGTTTTGTATTCACCAATTTTACCCGAGCGACCATCATCAAAATATTTTTTGAATTCAGCCATCAGTTTCTGCTGGTTCCTGCTCGATGTTTCTACAGTCGACAGTCCAGTTGTAAAATGGTGTGTGGCACGGTCAACCAACGTAAGTGTATCACCATCAGAAGTAACGACTCCCAAACCACCTCTGCTATGACCCCCTTGCTCGTAAGTCATACCAATGGCCCCATTATAAATAGGATAACTGTCTCCGTAAGCAGGGTATAAAAGATCAAAACTTTCTTTGGTAAAAAACAACCAGCCATTTTTATCAAAATAAGAAGCATTGTTTCTACCGATAAGTTCCTGAAAATCGCGTTGCCAGCCGGTAATTACTTCGTGGAAGGGTTGTGCAGCGGGAGCAAAATAATAGGGTGAATTATACCCCTGCTCATGAAAATCTACATGTACCTGTGGTAACCATGCATTGTATCTTTTCAGGCGTTGCTGGGTTTCAACCTGTGTTTGCCAGGCCCAGTCGCGGTTCAAGTCGAAATTATAGTGGTTGCTTCTTCCACCAGGCCATGGTTCTGCATGTTCCCTCGCCATGGGATGAGCATTCAGTTTATCGCCCACCATTGAATTAAACCAGTTAACATAACGGTCACGCCCATCGGGGTTGATACAGGGATCTACAACAACGATGGTGTTTTTTAACCATTCTTTTGTTTTGGCATTGGATGGATCTGTTAATGCATGAATCATGAGCAATGCCGCTTCAGAAGATGAGGGTTCATTACCATGTACATTATAGCTCAGCCATACAATTGCAGGTGCTCCTTCCAAAACCGGTGCTGCCCTGTCGCGGCTTACCCCTGCCAGTCTCAGGTTATTCAAACGAATGGCTTCGAGTCTTTGTATATTCTCAGGTGAACCCACAAAAGCCAGCATCAGTTCGCGGCCCTCATTGGTAAATCCGTATTGCTCCAGCTTCACCATATCGGGTCTGGCTTTTGCAACCGCATTAAAATATTCCACAATCTTGTGGTGACGTGTATAACGTGTCCCCACTTTATAACCCAGGTAGTTTTCCGGGCTGGGTACATTTTGTGCAACTGTTGCTGATACAAGCAACAGGAATGATAAAAAAGTAATGAAAGGTTTCATATTACGATAAATGAGTCGTGAAAGTAGCAAAGAAATAGAGGTATCTGACCAGATTCTATCATTTTTTTATACAGACAGCAATTATTCTGATATCAGTTCTCTGTTAAAAGTGCTAATTTTCTGCCATGAAAAAATGGTGGAGTTATACAGGCCTTTTACTCATATCAGCTTCGGTTACTGCTCAGGGTATTCCCTCAATAGTTGGTAAAGGGAAAGCCATCGACCCTTACAATTATGCTATCGTAAAAAAAGCCAGTTATCAGAAAGCCGCAGTATCAAGCGCTCATCCATTGGCAAGTCAGGTAGGTGCAATGATCATGAAACAGGGCGGAAATGCATTTGACGCTGCAATTGCCACACAATTGGCATTGGCTGTGGTATATCCTGCAGCAGGCAATCTGGGTGGTGGCGGATTTTTACTCGCCAGAAAAAAAGACGGTGAACTCATTGGACTTGATTACCGCGAAGCAGCTCCTGCAGCCGCTCAGAGAGATATGTACCTCGACGAAAATGGAAATGCAAAAATTTCACTTTCACAAAACGGGCATCTCGCATCTGGTATACCGGGTACTGTTGCCGGTTTATTTGCTACACTTCCCTATGCTAAACTGTCTTTTGCAAAACTCATACAACCTGCTATAGACCTCGCTGAAAAAGGGTTTGTTATTTCAGAGAGAGAAGCGGTTTCTCTTAACAGTACCAGAGAATCATTGCTCAAATACAATACAAAACCTGTTGCTTTTGTAAAAACGGAAAAATGGAAAGCTGGTGATACATTATTCCAGAAAGAGTTAGCCGGCACTTTAAAACGCATGCAGAAAAATGGGGCACAGGGTTTTTATGGAGGCGAGACTGCAAAACTTATTGTTGAAGAAATGCAAAGAGGAAAGGGCATCATTAGTTATGACGATCTGAAAAATTATACCGCTAAACTCAGGGAGCCCATTCATTTTGATTATCGCGGGCATCATATCATCAGTTTCTCCCCTCCCAGCAGTGGGGGTATACTGATTGCACAAATGCTTAAGATGATTGAGAAATTTCCGGTGGGCAGTTATGGTTTTCAAACACAAAAAAGTGTTCAGCTAATGATTGAAGCAGAAAGAAGAGCCTATGCCGATCGTGCCGAGCACCTTGGCGACCCCGATTTCTGGAAAGTACCTGTTGATACACTTATCAGCGAAGCTTATCTGTCTAAACGGATGCAGGATTATCAACCAGAAAAAGCCGGTAGCAGTTCAACGGTAAAAGCAGGGCTGATTCAACAGAGTGAAGAAACTACTCACCTGAGTGTAATTGATGCACAAGGCACCCTGGTAGCAGTAACTACTACATTAAACGGTGGTTATGGCAGCAGAACAGTAGTAGGTGGTGCAGGTTTTTTACTCAATAATGAAATGGATGATTTCAGCGTAAAACCAGGTGTACCAAATATGTATGGCGCTTTGGGTGGTGAAGCCAATGCAATTGTTCCGGGTAAAAGAATGTTAAGTTCCATGACCCCTACACTCGTATTGAAAAATAAAAAACCTTATCTCACCATTGGTACCCCTGGCGGTACCACCATTCCTACATCTGTATTCCAGGCACTGGTAAACCTGATTGATTTTAATATGGACCTGGACAATGCCATTAATAAACCCAAGTTTCATCACCAGTGGCTGCCAGATGAAGTTACCATTGAAAGAGACTTCCTTCCTGAAACACGAAAACAACTGGAAGCAATGGGTTACAGAATAAAAGACAGAAGTCCGATCGGCAGAACAGAAGGCATACGTATTCTCTCTAATGGCAAACGTGAAGCAGTTGCCGATAAAAGAGGCGATGATTCCGTTGCAGGTTTTTAAACTAATAAAAGAATAACAGACTATGAGTTTTGAATCGGGGTTTTTAAAAGATACCATCAAGCGTTTTAAATATTACAAAGAACTTGGCGATAATACTTTTGCACAATTAGAAGAGAAAGACTTCTTCTACCAACCTACCGCAGAAAGCAATACCATTGCCGTAATCATTCAGCATATGTATGGTAATATGCTGAGCCGTTGGACCAATTTTCTTACCGAAGACGGTGAAAAAGAGTGGCGGAAAAGAGATGCTGAATTTGAGCATGTTTCCATGAGTAAAGAAGACCTCTTATCTTTTTGGAACGAAGGCTGGAACTGCCTCCTTGAGACACTGGAAACGCTTCAACCCGAAGACCTGATGAAAACAGTAACCATCCGTACCGAACCACTCACAGTGTATGATGCAATTCTCAGGCAACTGGCGCATTACCCATATCATGTGGGTCAGATTGTTTATGTAGGCAGGATGATTAAGGATTCAGCATGGCAATCTTTAAGTATCCCCAAAGGAGGTAGTAAATCTTATCTTGACGCTGTAAAAGAGGCTCAACAACATTCAGCAAAATAATTTCAGGTATGCAACCAAGCGTTCGGATTATTGACACAGAGATTCTTTCAGATAACTGGTATATTCTCAAAAAGATTCACTACGAAGTACTTGAGAAAAATGGTACCTGGAAAAAACAGCAAAGGGAAGCTTATGACCGGGGTAATGGAGCCACTATCCTGCTATATAATCAGGAACATAAAACGGTAATTCTCACCCGCCAGTTTCGTTTACCCAGTTTTATCAATGGCAACGAAACAGGTATGCTCATAGAAACCTGCGCAGGTTTACTCGACCAGGATAACCCGGAAGATTGCATAAAAAGAGAAACTGAAGAGGAAACGGGTTATAAAGTATCGAATGTTAAAAAAGTATTCGAAGCTTATATGTCTCCCGGATCGGTTACCGAAATCCTGTATTTTTTTGTGGCCTCGTATACCAAAGACATGAAAGTATCAGACGGGGGTGGCGTTGCTGAGGAGCAGGAAAACATAGAAGTATTAGAACTTCCCTTTTCAAAAGCCCTTGCCATGATGGAAACAGGTGAAATAAAAGATGGCAAAACCATTATGTTGCTTCAATATGCCGCACTAAACCGATTAATATCATAATTAAGTAGATTTTATCGTGGTTTTAACGTCTTTGGTACCGAATTTGCACTCAGGTTGGTATTCTGTAAATTTGCGATAAACCCATTCTGTTCTGAAGCGTACCCTGAAAATATTAAGGCGAACCCTTTTAGTCATTCTTGCCCTGATCTTATTGATCTTTATTGCTATACAAACTGATTATGTTCAGAATAAACTGGTGGGTATTGCCACCAGCCGTCTCTCAAAATCGCTTGGTACCGAAGTAAATATCCGTCATGTAAGCCTGGGGCTTTTCAACAGACTGAATATGGAAGGGTTATTGGTACGCGACCGTTCTAAAGACACACTTGTATATGCAGGTAGTCTTAAGGTACGTATCACCGACTGGTTCTTTCTGAGAGAAAAAGCTGTTTTACGTTTTATAGGTCTGGAAGATGCAGTAATCAAACTCAACAGAAAAGACAGTATCTGGAATTACCAGTATATCGTTGATCATTTCTCCTCTCCCTCCACTGATAAAAAGAAAAGCGGTGGCATGGCACTGGATCTTAAAAAGATTGACCTGAAAAATATTAAACTGGTTAAAAATGATCGCTGGGTGGGTGAAAAAATGACCCTGGAAATGTTGAGCATGGTATTAAATGCTCAATCAGTTGATTTAAACAAAGGTATTTTTCTGATAGATGATATTAAACTGGATCAACCTCTTTTTGCCATACAGGGTTTTCAGGGACTCAGGCCAGAGGTATTAAGAAGAAAAAAACAACCTGCCTCAGCCGATACCGGCTTACAGTTTAATGCGGGTAATATGCTGATCAAAGCAAGTCTCCTGCAGATTAACAATGGCCGCTTCTATATTGACGGCAATGAAAAAACAGCTTTGGCACATTTCGATGGGGCACATATTCAGTTAAGCAAATTAAACGGCACCTTAAAACAGGTGTCATTCATCAAAGACACACTTCGAGCCGATATTGATCTTTCCGTAAAAGACAGAAGCGGTTTTCAGTTACAGAAGTTGAAGACTAAGTTCAGGTTTACACCACAGATTATGGAGCTGGCATCGCTAGATCTGAGAACCAATAAAAGCAGGATAGGAAATTATTATGCTATGAAGTTCACCGATTTCAATAAAGATTTCGGCAACTATATAGAGAAAGTAGTGATGGATGCCCGCTTTAAAGAAGCAAAAATAAATAGTGATGATATTGCTTTCTTTGCTCCCGAACTAAATACCCTAAAAAGGAATATTGATATTTCCGGACATTATACAGGTACTGTTGCCAATTTTACCATCGAGAAACTTTTTGCAAGGATTGGCAATAAAACAAATATTTCGGGCGGACTTTCCATGAAAGGATTACCCTCTATCAATAGCACACAGATCAATTTTGCCAATGGTGTTGTATCTACCAATTATAATGACCTGGTTAGTTTTATTCCTGCATTGAAGGAAATAAAAGAACCCAATCTTGCCGAACTGGGCAATGTAATCTACAGGGGTAATTTTAAAGGCACAGTAAAGAATTTTGTAACGGCTGGTGTATTCAGCACCGAGTTGGGCGGATTGAAAACGAATCTGAGTCTTAAACTCCCCTCAAAAGGAGAACCTACCTATACCGGCAATCTTGAAACCACGCGCTTTAATATCGGACGTTTTTTAAATACCAGTTCTCTGGGACTGATTAATTTCAAAGGAGAAATTGAGGGTAGTAGTTTTGCCATTGATAAAATCAGAACAACACTCAAAGGAAATATTGATTCACTCGAATTCAACAACTATACTTATTCCACTATTGTAACCAATGGAACCTTCCAGAAAAAAGCATTCAGGGGTGAACTGGAAATTGATGATCCTAACCTGAATTTCACAACATCGGTTGAAATTGATTTCTCAAAAGAAGTCCCCAGTTTTAACGTCGTGGGCGACCTGGTACAATCAAATTTAAAGACACTCAATTTTATCAAGGACCATATAGAAGTAACAGGTTTATTGGATGCGAATTTTACAGGCACCAATATCGACAACTTCTTAGGTACAGCGAAGTTTCTTAACGCCTCAATAAAAGATGAAACCACAAAGATCAGTTTCGATTCTTTGAATATTACTTCTGTTCAGGACGACAGTACAAAAATTTTACGGGTAGGCAGTAATGAATTTAAGGCAGAAATAAGAGGCCAGTTTAGTATTCTTGAATTACCAGCCAGTATTCAGTCTTTCCTGCACCATTATTATCCTGTGTATGTACCCGAACCAAAAAGTATTCCACAGAATCAACGTTTTGATGTTCGCATCAATACCAATTATATTGAGCCATACTTACAGATTGCCAGCAAAAGTTTTTCGGGCTTTAATGACGCCTCTTTATATGGCAGTATCGATACCAGGAATAATGACCTCCAGGTAACTGCTAATATTCCTTTTGCCAAGATGGATAAATATTCATTCAATGCAGTACAACTTAAAGGTGCGGGAAATTTAGATACGCTTTCCCTCACCGGCGATATTACCACCATTACCATTGGTGACAGCCTTAGTTTTCCCGGCACTAAATTTTCTGTAACCGCACAGGACGATCGTTCATTGGTTACCATTAAAACCAGTGCAGATAATACACTTAACGATGCCAACCTCAATGCCGAGGTTTTTACACTCGCAGATGGTGCACGGATTCAATTTCTGCCTTCTTCATTTTTACTCAATACCAAAAAATGGAATCTTGAAAAGGAGGGAGAACTGGTTATCAGGAAAAATTTTGTACTGGCAGAAAATGTAAAATTTACACAGGGGTTTCAGGAAATAGTAGTAGAAACAGAAGAGGAAGATGGCGGCAATACCAATAACCTGGTGGTAAAACTCAGAAATGTGGTATTGGGCGACCTTACTTCTCTTTTTGTAAAAAGCCCGAGAATGGAAGGGATAACCAGTGGTAAAATTTTACTACGCGATTTCTTTGGGAAGTTCAATGCTGATGCTGACCTTACAGCAGAACAATTCAGATTAGATGATGACTCAGTGGGTCTGGTAAAAATTAAAGCAGGTTATAACAGCAAGACCGGTTTAATTCCTTTTGATGTTAATTCACCCAACCCTGGATTTGACTTTTCTGCCAAAGGTTTTTATAACCTTAAAGATTCTATTGGCAATCCTTTGAGTACCGATATCAACCTCAACGATGCCAAAGTAGGCATACTCAATCAATTCCTGAAAGGCATATTTTCTGAGTTGTCTGGTCAGGCAAAAGGCAAACTCTTTATTGGTGGCGACCCTGCCAATCTTACGCTTTCAGGAAGGGTAAAACTATTTAATGCGGGTTTAAAGGTAGACTACACACAGGTTTATTATACGATTGATTCCGCCGATATACGCTTCGAGGAAGATGGAATCGATTTTGGCTCTTTCACCATCAGGGATAAATTTAAAAATACCGGTACCGTGAAAGGGAAACTGTATGAAAAAGGTTTTAAGAATATGGCTTTTGATTTTGACCTGAGCACAACTAAAATGTTGTTGATTGATACCAGATTGAAAGATAACCAGCAATTCTATGGAAAAGCGATAGGTAGCGCCGAGCTTTCCCTTAAAGGACCAGAGTCTAATGCCAAAATGATCCTGAAAGCAGAATCAACAGACAGTTCTCACATTTATATTCCTAATTCGATCAGCAGGGAAAGCGGTAGTGCCGATTTTATTGTGTTTAAGGAATATGGTACTGAGATGATCAATGAAAAAAAGAAAACAGGATTTAATTTATCGGTCGACCTCACCATTACTGCAACTAATAAAGCATCGATTGATGTAATTCTGGATGATCTTACAGGTGATGTAATTAAAGCAACCGGTAATGGCAGGCTTAGAATAAGGGCAGGTACATCTGAACCTTTAACAATCAATGGCAAGTATAATATTGAAAGAGGAAATTATGATTTCAATTTCCAGTCTTTTATCAGAAAACCATTCATACTGATGCCCGATGCAGGTAACTATATTGAATGGACCGGAGATCCTTTTAAAGCTGATATCCGTATTGATGCACAATACACCGCAGAAAGAATTGCGTTATATGACCTTGTTTCAAATATTAATGTTGGCGGCGCTGCCAAAGGTTATCGTGGTGAAGTGTATGTAATTGCTGCTTTACGTGGTAAACTGAATGCACCCGATATTAGTTTCAGACTAGACTTCCCTGCTGGAAGTCCGGTTAAAAGTGATAACGTGTTATCACAATATATTACCAGACTGGAGAAAGATGAAAATGAAATCCTTAAACAGGTTTCATTCCTGATTGTGTTTAACACATTTGCACCACCCAGTGTGGGAAATGGAGGTGGAAATGCGGCTAATAATTCACTCACTACTATTGGAGCCAATACACTTTCCCAAATTCTTACAAAAGAGATTAACAAGATGTTCTCTAATTTTCTGTATAAACTTACTGGCGATAAAAGTTTACGTTTCGACCTCGGAACCTCATGGTATAGTAATAATGAAATTACAAACGGTGTTGTAGACGGTGCTATCAATAGTAACTCCATTGACCGTTCAAGGGTGAATTTCAAGTTGGGTAAAAGCTTTTTTCAGGATAAGATGGTTGTGACTTTTGGTGGCGACCTTGATTTTAATGTAAGTAATTCGGCAGCGGTAAAAAATGGGAATCTTCAATGGCTGCCTGATCTGAATATTGAATTCATTTTATCAAAAGACCGAAAACTAAGAGCTATTCTTTTTAATAAAAACAGTCTCGATATTTCCAATACCAGCGCAGGAGGAATCGGCAGACGCAATCGCTTCGGTGCCAGTATCTCCTATCGTAAAGATTTCGACAATCTTTTTGCTACCAAACCAGATGATATTCAATTCAAAGCTCCAACAGACAGTACACAGACTTCAGGTCAGAAACAATAATCAGGGTAACAATGCCGGTACAGTTTGAAGCGCATTTCTTAACCTATACACATAAAAATAACGAACAATTTTTCCTGACCGTACCTGGTTAATAACTACCGGTTCTTCTATACTACTAAAGTATTTTCCCAGGTTGAGTTTTACATCATAAGGCAGATTGGATGCCTGTATATAATAAGCATCGGCTCCTTTTTGCAGATTACCCCGTTCTTTATTGAGCCAGGCAAATTTGTGAAGGTCTTGTAATTCACCGATACCGATCAGCTTTATACCTGTTTCCCTTGCAGTATAAAATTCAAGATGTCCGCCCGGAAACCATTTATGCGTGAGTAATACCGCATCTTGATTCATTCGTCCTGCTGCAATATCAGCCTTATACAATTGATCAAACTGTTCACTCATATCATTCCATCCTGAAAGATCAAGCGTTGGACAATATTCACCATAATTTTCTTTCTGCTGGCTGCCGAAATTTACCGGGGAAAAACGCACAAGAATAATTCCTGCTGTTAATACTACCACAACCAATATAAAGGATGCCTGTATCCAAACCGGAAATTGCCTGTTGGTTCTTTGTTGTAAATACATTGCTGCCATAAAATACAAGGGTATATAAGCAGGCCCTGCCCAGTGTGGCAGTGTAGGATTGAATAAAGAAACACCCCAGAATAAGATGATCATGGGAATACTCATCCATAACAACCATTTCCTGATGCGTTTCCTTGCAAAACGAATCCGGTTGGTGGCAATACCAAACAGCGATAAGAGCATAACAATAAATAAAAACGGATGCTGATACAATGCTTCCCCTACTATCTCTCTACCCAGCATATCCCATTGTACCCGGGTATTTGTAACCCTGGCTGAATGAAAACGATACGTGATAAAGTCATTCGAAATATTCCAGTAAACAATCGGAGCTATACATAGTAAAGTAACCAATACACCAACATACAAACGCCAGTTGGTGAGCCATTGTATCCTGGTAAATAAAAGAAAAGCGCCGAAACCTGCCCACAAATACAAACCATGTACTTTACTCAATGCAGCCATACCTATTGTAAACCCCAGTAAGAGCCAGACGCTCAGGTTTTCTTCTTCTCTTTTCAGGAGTATATAAGCCATCAGGTACAAAGAAGCTACCCAGAATAACATTTGTGGAGAGTCGGGCAAAATAAACAGTCCTGCGATAAAACCGGTGTACACAGATAATGTATAAATCAAAGCAGCCAGCCAGCCCAGTCTCTCACTGTCGAGTAGTTTGCCTAATTTGAAAATGATCCAGGTAGAAAGTCCAGCACAAATAACGGCACCTGCACGTAGGGTTACTTCATTAACCCACCATAAATTCAAAGTGGTGAGTCTGATGAGCCACCCCACCATCGGAGGATGATCGAAATGGTTCCAGTCTGATTGTATGGCATAGGTCCAATAATACACTTCATCATTACCCAGTTCCAGTAATCCTGCAACAAGTAACTTAATGATGGTGCTGATGATGATCAGCCAAAAAACTTTTCTGCTATATGATTGATACATGATGTTGCTGAAAAAGCAAAGACCATACCAAGAGATCAGGATTTACCCAACAACCATAGAATGGCCAGCTCATAGCCTTTCAATCCTAAACCAATGATACTACCTGCCGATTTTCCTGAAACGTGTGACAGTTTTCTGAATTCCTCACGTGCATGTACATTACTGATATGAACTTCAACCACCGGTGTTTTAACAGCTGCAATTGCATCTCCCAATGCAACTGAAGTATGTGTATAACCACCTGGATTGAGTACAATGCCATCATAACTGAATCCAACTTTCTGAATCTCATCAATCAGTTCACCTTCAATATTGCTTTGAAAATAAGTGAGTTGAACATCGGGGAATAGTTCCTGTAAGGAAACAAAATATTCATCGAAATTCATGTTTCCATAAATATCGGTTTCTCTTTTACCCAGTAAATTTAAATTAGGACCATTGATGATGGCAATCTTCATGTACCGAAGTTAATAAAAAAAATGGCCACGTATCATATGCTGATACATGGCCAGTATAGTTGAGTTACCAGAAATCAGTTCATACCCTGTTTAATCATATCGAGGAAATTGTCGAACAGGTACCTGCTATCATGAGGACCCGGTGTACTTTCAGGATGATACTGAACACTGAAAGCAGGTTTATCTTTTATCCTGATACCTTCAATAGACTGGTCATTCAGGTTTACATGTGTAATCTCTACATCAGGATGATTTCTCACTGCTTCGGGGTCTACACCAAAACCATGGTTCTGCGTGGTAATTTCACACTGACCGGTAATGATATTTTTAACCGGGTGATTCAGCCCTCTGTGTCCATGATGCATTTTAAACGTAGGTATATCATTGGCCAGTGCAAGTAACTGATGACCAAGGCAAATACCGAATACGGGTTTATTTTCATTCAGCAGCCCCTTTACTGTGGCAACAGCATAATCCATTGCTGCCGGATCGCCGGGACCATTTGAAATAAAATAACCATTGGGATTAAATTCTTTCAGCCGGCTTAAAGGTGTTTTCGCAGGATGTACACGAATATGCGCACCTCTGTCTACCAGACACTGAAGGATATGTTTCTTTACACCAAAATCCAGTACCGCTACTTTTACAGGAGCATTACTATCACCCATCTCATACTCTTCAGTAGTACTTACTTTGCTGGCCAGCTCAAGTCCATCCATATCGGGTACTTCTGTAAGTCTTCTCTTTAATTCTTCCACATCCATTATCTCCGATGAAATAATACAGTTCATGGCACCCTTGGTACGTATATGAGCCACCAGTGCACGTGTATCGATATTATCAATGGCTACAATCTGATTGGCTATGAGGTAATCGTTCAGGTTATTATTTGCCTGTATACGGCTAAACTGCTCTTCAAGGTTGCGGGCAATCAATCCGTGAATTTTTACACTGCTGCTTTCCACATCGGTATCTTTTACACCATAGTTACCGATATGCACATTGTTCATAATGAGTACCTGACCCGTATAGCTTGGGTCTGTAAAAACTTCCTGATAGCCGGTCATACCGGTATTAAAACAAATTTCACCCGTAGTAGTACCTGTTTTACCAAAAGCATGTCCATAAAAGACATGACCATCAGCGAGTACGAGTATTGCGGGTTGTTTCGATTGAGACATAATTGTTCACGGTTTAACGGTGCAAAAAAAAGAATTGTTGGTTAAAATGTCGGAATAAGTTTCACACATCCGGTTTTACGGGCAAATACATAAAAAAAGCAAGACGGCTAAGTCTTGCTTTTTTATATAGAAACTGTTTTTTCAATTTATTCAGCTGCTTTATCAGTTGAAGGAGTTTCTTCAGTAGCTGGTGTTTCTGCTACGGCGGCTTCTACAGCTGGAGCTGCTTCGGCTTTTTTAGGTGCACGGCTACGACGTGTTTTCTTAGCAGGTTCAGCAGCCTGAGCAGCGCTCTTACCATAGATTTCATTGAAATCTACCAGTTCGATCATTGCTTTTTCCGCATTGTCACCCGGACGAATGCCGAGCTTCAGGATACGGGTATAACCGCCTGGGCGGCTGGCTATTTTCGGACCTACTACTGTAAACAGTTCTTTCACAGCAGCTTTGTCTTGAAGATAGCTGAATACCACTCTGTGCTGGTGCATGATGGTTTCTTTATCGTCAGACTTCTTTGTTTTGGTGATCAGCGGCTCAACGTATGTTCTCAGGGCTTTAGCTTTGGCCAAAGTAGTAACAATACGTTTGTGTGTGATCAATTGACTAGCCAGATTGGCCAGCAATGCTTCCCTGTGCGCTTTCTTACGACCCAGGTTGTTGATTTTGTCTCCGTGACGCATGACTTGTTGTTTTTATACCCTGCACCGTGTCAGGAATTGCAGGATGTTTATAAATAGCTTCTAGCTTTCAGCTACCAGCTACTAGTATTTTTCTAGAAGCTAGTAGCTAAAAGCTAGTAGCTTAATTGTCTAAGTTATCTAACCCCAATTTATTCAGATCCATACCGAAGCTCAGTCCACGCTCAGTTAACACCTGCTCAATTTCTGAGAGTGATTTCTGACCGAAGTTTCTGAATTTCATCAGGTCTTCCTGTTCGTACTGAACCAATTCGCTCAGGCTGTTGATTTTGGCTGCTTTCAGGCAATTGAAAGCACGTACAGAAAGATCGAGGTCTTCAAGTGGTGTTTTCAATACTTTACGCAGTTGTAATACATGCTCATCTACCACATCTTCTTTCTTGTCTTCTTTGTTATCGAAAGTGATGTTTTCATCGGTGATGATCATCAGGTGCTGAATCAGGATACGTGAAGCCTGTTTTACAGCATCTTCAGGATGGATGGTTCCATCTGTAGCTACATCCAGGATCAGTTTCTCATAATCGGTACGCTGCTCCACACGATAGTTCTCAATACCGTATTTTACGTTCTTGATAGGTGTGTGAATAGAGTCGATTGCGATATATCCAAAAGGCGCATCTTTTACTTTATTTTCTTCAGCAGGGATATAACCACGACCACGTGAAATGGTGAGTTCTATATCCATTTTAGCAGAAGAATCCATGGTACAGATCACCAGCTCAGGATTCATTACCTGAAAGTGCTGTGAAACCTCACCTAACATACCCGCAGTAAATTCAGTGCGGTTTTTGATAGAAAGGCTGATCTTTTCATTGGCTACATCATGCTCTACATGCTTCTTGAAACGTACCTGCTTCAGGTTCAGGATGATTTCGGTAACATCTTCTGTTACACCTTTCATGGTAGCAAACTCGTGGTCTACACCTTCGATTTTGATACCTACGATTGCATATCCTTCCAAAGAACTCAATAATACCCTTCTCAGTGCATTACCAATGGTAAGACCATAACCTGGTTCTAATGGACGAAATTCAAATTGACCTTCAAAATCTGTTGCTTTTTGTAAAACGATTTTGTCGGGTTTCTGGAAGCTTAATATGGCCATATTAAAACTTGGTTTTTTACTTGATTGTAGCGGAACCCATTATTGGTTTCCGGATGATATGAGTGAGGAGTGAGTAGTGAATAGTGAGTAAAACACTCACTATTCACTACTCACTATTCACTATTTAGAATACAATTCGACGATCAGTTGCTCCTTGATATTCTCAGGAACATTCTCACGCTCAGGATAGGTAATAAAAGTACCTTTCTTCTCAGATTCGTTCCAGTCGATCCAGCTAAACTTAGGGTTCTTACCGCGTGTTTTGCTAATGATAGAAGAATTATCTGCACTCTTTGGTCTGTAAGCAATGATATCACCTGGCTTACACTGGTAAGAAGGTACATTCATCACTTCACCATTTACAGTGATATGCTTGTGGTTTACCAACTGGCGGGCTTCAGGGCGGCTGGCTGTTAATCCCATACGGAATACAGTATTATCCAGACGAGCTTCCAGTAACTTGATCAGGTTTTCACCGGTAACACCTTTAATACGTGATGCTTCTTCAAAAGTTTTACGGAACTGACGCTCTAATACACCATAAGTGTATTTTGCTTTTTGCTTCTCTCTCAGCTGTAAAGCATATTCACCAAGGCTTTTACGCTTGCGGGCAGCTCCATGCTGACCGGGAGGGTTGCTGTTTTTACCTAACCATTTGCCATTTCCCAGAATGGGTTCTCCAAAAATTCTGGAGATTTTGGTCTTTGGACCAGTGTAACGTGCCATTTGTTTTGTTTTGCGATTTTTTAATGACGATCCGGTATCCTAAAAATCTAAAATCAATACCGAACCCTATAAAAGTTTGATGTCTGATGTAGGATGTTTGATTTAAAAACAAATCAGACATCAAACATCCTACATCATAAAATTCAATTATACTCTTCTCTGCTTGGGAGGTCTGCAACCATTGTGTGGTAAAGGAGTTACGTCTTTGATAGAAATAACTTCAATGCCTGATTGTGAAATAGAGCGGATAGCACCTTCACGACCGGCACCAGGACCTTTTACGAAAACTTCAACGCGTTTCAGACCAGCTTCCATTGCTACTTTAGCAGCATCGGCAGCAGCCATCTGAGCTGCATATGGAGTATTTTTCTTAGAGCCTTTGAAACCCATTTTACCAGCACTGCTCCAACTGATTACCTGTCCGGCTTTGTTGGTAAAACTGATGATAATGTTGTTGAAAGTAGCAGAAACACGTACTTCTCCAGCCGCGTCTACTTTTACTACTCTTTTTTTGGCAGCAGCTTTTGCACTGTTCTGCGCTTTTTGTGGTTTTGCCATGTTTCTTTTTTGAGGTAGTCGTCCCGATCAAATCGGGATTGGTTTAACAATGAAAAATTCCGCCCGGGGCGGAAACCGCTACACTCTCCTTTCCCGGTTGTATCGGGCCTATCCAAGCTGTAGAGGATTTGTATAACAATCATGATGCTGAAATGAGGTCATTCCAGCATCATGTTATCATTTATTTCTTAGGTGCCTTTTTCTTACCGGCAACTGTTTTACGTTTACCTTTTCTGGTACGGCTGTTTGTTTTGGTACGCTGACCACGAACAGGCAAGCCTTTACGGTGGCGTAAACCACGATAACAGGCGATATCCAGCAAACGCTTGATATTCATCGATACTTCACTACGTAATGCACCTTCTACCTTAAACTCATTGTTTATGATATTACGGATAGCAGTCTGCTCATCATCGTTCCACTCATGTACTTTCTTATCGAAGTCAATAGCAGCCTGAGTTAGGATATACTGAGCTGTTGAACGACCAATACCAAAAATATAGGTCAGACCAATTTCGCCTCTTTTGTTTTTTGGTAAATCAATACCGGCAATACGAGCCATATTCTGATTTTAATTTAATACTTTAATACTGGTACCATCCACTGTAATCAGTAACGGTACATGAAATTATCCCTGACGTTGTTTATAACGGGGATTCTTTTTGTTGATCACGTACAACTTACCCTTTCTCTTCACGATCTTGCAATCTGCACTACGCTTTTTGATTGAAGCTCTGACTTTCATTGCTTTATTATTTATCGCTTTACTGCTTCCGGCTTTCAGCATGAGCCGATAGCGTTCCGCAAATGTTTACTTATACCTGAAAATGATTCTTCCCCTGCTCAAATCGTATGGGCTCATCTCAACCCCTACCTTATCACCTGGCAAAATTCTGATGTAATGCATCCTCATTTTACCTGAGATGGTGGCCAGGATTTCATGGCCATTTTCTAACTTCACCCGGAACATAGCATTGCTCAGGGCTTCCAGAATTACTCCATCTTGTTTAATCAGCGGTTGTTTCGACATACTATTTTTGGGGCTGCAAAGATATTAGATTGCAATGGAAATATGAAAATTTCGGGGAAAAAATTACCAATTTTGTGGAAAATAGGGTAAAATAATGGCCCTGAGCCCCTTATAAAGGCAAATATAACTTATCTGAAGAGGGCCACAGGCAGAATTATCTCCCAATAATTAGTTGTGGTTGCACCGCTAAACTCCCGATCGAGCAATCGGCTATACCTTAATCCGAAACTTACCGGCTCCTGGTTCCACCACCGGGTGTCGAACATTAATTCACCCCCAACCGTTCCAAAATAGAATTTTCGACCGGTTCTAAGGCTTTTCCCAACCGAATGATCGTAAAAAGCATTCATTCTTACCCGCTGAAAATAGACCAGTTGTCCAAAACCCCAGTCAGGATACAGTAGTGGGAAGTGATAATTCACCCCAATTTTATATGCCCTTGGGAAATTTACCGATTGATACCCTCGCGAAAAAGGGAAATTATCAGAGAAAATATACTGATTCAGGGTGTCACGACTTTGGATAGCTCCTGTAAGCACCAGGTTATGGGTTTGTCCCAATCCGGGAAAATATATAGCCCCGCTCAACAGCATTTGCCATGCATCGGTTTTACCAAGGGCTGTCCGGTAACGGGCAGTCATTACCCGCCCCCATCTGGGAAATATTTGCCGAAGCGCCCTTTGCGACTGAGCCGAATACGAAATATTAAAATCCAGATAATTGACCCTACGATCTTTCAAGAGGTTTTTAGCAATACCTGTCCACTTTACATTATTGGTATTGAAAGTGGTTTGGAAAACCAGACTTCGGTATTCCCTGCCCGATGTAAGGTTCAAAGGCAACCGCAATCCGGCATAGGCAGTCTGCTCTTCCCAGTGCAACAACGTATCCTGATTCAGGCGCGCTGAACGGTTATAGGTACTACTGGCTCCGAAAATTCTCTGGATATAGCTCCCTCCATAAGCAAAGTCTGCACTTAGCTTATGGCTTTGTTCATTTTCATTATAAGTGTATGCCAGCTCTGTGAGATGTGTATTCAATAAATTTTCACCGTAAAGCGTGAATGAATACTCCGGCCGGTCATAATAAGGCCGCCAGCTATGAATATTAACAAACCGCCTGAATTTTTTATATGGGGTAACGGCAAAATTCCTGTCTGCCAATTTTTCGCTAAAACCAAAGCTTGCCGGGGTTATACTATTATCAGTATATAATGGCTGCAAAATATGATCCACCGGTACTCTTTCCCATTTAGGAACAAAAGAGGCCAGCCTGAATCCATCAGCAGTAAACACTGATCCTACCAGCTTGCCTTCTCTTAATATAGCCTGATAGATACCTGTTGGATAAGTGGCAAGCCGAAACGGACCTTTTACGTTTGTTCCGTCATCAATCAGCCCCCATAGTTCATCCCGCCCCTGGTAGGTACTCGTGAAAAGAAGCGTATCACCCTGGGTCTGTAAATAACCAACCACACGATTGGCAGAGGCCAGCAGTATTCTTTCTGTCTTTACCGAATGACTGTACCAGCTGATTCCCATATGACCATTTAACTGTCTGTGAACAGCATAAAAACCATCCTTTTTGCTGTCGAACCGGGGATAAGAAAAAACTTTATCCTCCGATGAAAAAAGAGTATCAGTATTCCCTGTGGCTACATCAACTTTTACAATGGAACTCCCTCCATTGGTATGCATATCAATAGCCAGTATTTTTTGCAGATCGGAAGACAGATCAGGTGAAAACAAACGGGTACCTGTACAAACTACCTGCTCTGTTTGTGTACTGAGATCAAAAATTTTCAGGGTATTGGTTTCAACATTACCCCATCGGGTATCGGGGCGATAACTTGTATAGACAATTTTATTGCCCCGGTAAGTGAAATACGGATCAATAGCAATATCTCTTACCCTTATTCTTTCTGTTTTACCATCTGGTAATACTTTGGCAAAAGCAGGAACCTGGGTATAACTGTTCTGTAAAGTAAGAACAGCACCATCTTCCATGAGATAAGGAAAACGATAATTCAACACATTATTCTTTTCAATGCTGGTGACCCATTCAGGTTCTTCAACTGCCAGAACTTTCCACTGTGAACGGTAATATCCCAACGCATCATTTACAAACCGATCAAATGAAACACCTGTATGTTTTTTCACCGCACCTTGAAATGGATAAATCAGTGGTCTGAAGCGGGCTGCGTCGTTGGTTATTTTTGTCCATATATCTTGCCCATATTGTTTACGGCCATATGCCACGAGTAAATAGCCAAGATCATAATGGCTGGGCACAAAATGCCGCAAAGAACCATTGCGCAGCTTCATATAACTGTATTGTTTTCCTGAATGTTGCAATGACATATACCCATTAAAAAACTCCGGTAGTTTACCCCTGCCCTGTGCCGTTAACTGTGTTTCACTGTACACAGCATCGCCTTCAAAAAACCAGTCAGGAATGCTTGCTGCATTTGCTACCGCTTGTCCCTCTTCACCCAAAATAACCGATGCGAGCCTAGACAATCCTTTGTTGAAATTTCCATACTGTTGTACATGCCTGTACTCATGGATGGCCAGGTTACTCACCCAATCAAATGCCCCCAGTTCAAAGGCACTTTGTGGGGCAGTAGTATAGAACTCACTTCTGAAAGGTGCCAGTCCAACATATGCATTAGAGAAAAGACTGCGGTGCTGAATGACCATACTTATTTTTCTTCGGTCAGGTCCTAAACCAGTATTGTTATTTTGTTGTAAACCATGAACAATACCTGCAATTTTCTGCGCCTGCTTTTCATTGCCATCAGGAAATACAATCCTCACCGTATCGGTATCGATTTGTTTCCAACGCTGGCGCGAAGGGTTACCTCCAAAACGTTGGGCAAGCAACTGGACTGAAACTAAAAAAAAGAAAGACAGTAAAAAAACAGAACGCATGTAACTGAATTTATCAACAATATACATAAACACTTTGTTGCAACTCACTTCTGTGAAGCTCATCCAACAAAAAAAGGGCACCATTTATTGGTACCCTCTTCTATTTTCTTTTTGATGGATTACATAGGATCCCGGGTTAGATGAATCTTTGTCATATCCAGGTAATGATTTTGTAACTGATGAACATAATGAACATCAGGATGATGTCTTCTGTCTTCGCGATACCACATTTCTATTTTGGAGAAATCATTCGATTGTGGCGTAACCAGTCGGAATGAACCCTTCATATATTTCACGGAACCATCCTCATTGGGTTGTTTTGCAAAACTGAGTTTCAACAATGCATCTTCATTGAGCGGAAGCGGATGCAGTTGATCGGTACTGAACCAGAATTCCTGTACATCTGTTTGTACACAAACCTGTTTTTCATCTCCGTTTAGGCGAACAACTTCTCCCTCCCACATTTTTCCATCATATTCCGCCAATACATAGTCTCCAATTTTAATGTCGCTGAATTTAATCATATGGCAAGTCGTTTTAGGAGCATAAGTTAAGGAATTTTTGAATTGGAAGAAAGTCCGGAAGAATTTTCCCCTAAGCACCCTCCTTCTGCAAAAATTCTTTCTTCCGGACTTTCTGTCTTACGGTCTTTCGGACTAATTTGCCAATGTCCAAAGGACTCCATGGAGAAGGCACAGAAGGGCACAGAAGGGGGTTATTTTTTCAGTTTCTTTTTTATAGCCGCTTTTTCCAGGTTTTCCAATACCCTGAATTTTACAATCATGGTTATAAGTTTTACCGGCAATGGTTTATCCAATGGAAATTGAATAGCACCTTTGGAGGTAGTATATTTTTCCAGCTCTTTTTCGAAATTGAGTACACCGGATGAAGTCGGATAAAACCCGATATGGTTTTTCATAGCTGCAAAATATACCAGATTACCCTCCTGAAAGAAACAGGGCATACCATAACTTATTTTCTCCACCGCCTTAGGTGCAGCTTTCTGAATAACAGTTCTCATCTGTTTTAGCAACTTCTGTTTATCTGCAGGGAAATCGGCAATGTAGGCATCGATGTTTTCGTAGACTTTCATATAGTGAGTAGTGAATAGTCAGTAGTGAGTAAATAAAAGACAGTAAGATAAATCTACAAAAAAACTCACTACTCACTATTCACTATTCCGCCCAACTCATCGTATATCCCGGATTCTCTATCTCCAGTGCATCTACCGTTAATTGTAAAGGATGAAAAGTATCTACCATAACGGCCAGTTCCTGTGTTTCTTTTTTTCCAATACTTTTTTCAACCGCTCCGGGATGTGGCCCATGTGGAATACCTGCCGGGTGTAAAGTGATCATTCCCCTCGTTACATTTTTTCGGCTCATAAAATCACCATCTACATAATACAACACTTCATCACTGTCAATATTGCTATGGTTATAGGGTGCGGGGATAGCATCCGGGTGGTAGTCGTATAACCTCGGACAGAAACTACATACCACAAAATTATGCGCCTCAAAAGTTTGATGAACCGGAGGGGGCTGGTGTACACGACCGGTAATAGGCTCAAAATCATGTATGCTGAATGCGAAAGGATAACAGCACCCATCCCAGCCTACCACATCGAAAGGATGATGTGCATAATGCAAGCCATATTGAACACCTTTCTTTTTGGTTTGAATCAGGAAATCGCCGGCTTCATCAAAAGTTAAGAGATTCTGTGGTGTGCGTATATCGCGTTCACAAAATGGAGCATGTTCCAGTAACTGTCCATACTTGCTTATATATCGTTTAGGATAACGGATTGGACTAAAGCTTTCTACAATAAACAGCCTGTTTGCAGGGGTGTCAAATTTTATCTGGTAAATAGTGCCCCTTGGAATCACCAGGTAATCGCCATATGCAAAAGGCAACTGACCATATTGTGAAAGAAGTACACCACTTCCTTCATGTACAAAAATCATTTCATCTGCATCGGCATTTTTATAGAAATAATCAGTCATACTTTCCCGCGGCGCCGCCAGTACAATATGACAATCATTATTAACCAGAACAGGTTTGCGGCTTTTGAGATAATCGTTTTCCGGTTTCACATTAAACCCTTCAAAGCTTCTGTGTTTGAGCATTTTTTCTTCTGCAACACGTGGCTGTACATTTACCGGATCATCTGTATGAATGATCTGTGTTGGCGGATAATGATGATACAGCAATGAATAATCATTGCTAAATCCTTCTGTTGAAAACAATTGTTCCGAATACAATGACCCATCGGTTTTCCGAAACTGTGTGTGACGTTTATGGGGTATATTACCTAATGTATGATAATGTGGCATAGAACTAAAAGTTATAAGTTACAAGAAACAAGGTTCAAGGTTGATGTAGTAAACTTAGCGTTTTATTCACCGCGGAGCCGCGGAGAAAGGGAGTTTACGCAGAGGGGTATTAGTATTCTACGAGTGCAAGGGAGAGCATCAGGAAATAATATTTCCATGAGCGTTTATCGATCCAGTAGGTAAAATTTCGTTTTAATGGCATAGGTTGCAATCTCTCTGTGAAATTAGTAAAGTTTATGAATGAAGCACCTAAAAAATTACTTACCGCCGGACTTGTGGTAATTGAAGGACGCAAGCTTTTACTGGCTTTCAGCAAGAGAAAACAGGCTTATTACCTCCCGGGAGGAAAATTAGATGAGGGAGAAACTTCGGTTACAGCAATACTGAGGGAAATAAAGGAAGAACTTTCCATTGATATAACACCCGATGAACTGGAATTCTATTGTCATATTACTGCCCCGGCTTATGGAGAATTACCTCCCGTAATGATGGAACAGGACTGTTTTCTTTATACACTCAAATCAACACCTGAAGTGAATGCCGAAATTGAAGCCATCCGTTTTTTTAGTTTTACAGAATTCAAGCAGGAAACGGTTCAGGTACCAGGTGTTTTGTTATTATTTCAACAACTGATTAAAGACCACAAAGTTGATCCGTAAATGAAAAGAATAGGCATCCTATCAGACACACATGGCTATCTTGACGAAGCCGTATTTCAACATTTTAAAGACTGTGATGAAATATGGCATGCCGGCGATTTTGGCAACGATGTATTGGCTGAGCAGCTCAGACAGTTCAAACCACTGCGCGGGGTGTACGGTAATATTGATGGTCAGGACATTCGCTCTCTTTACCCTGAACTATTGCAATGGGTTTGTGAAGATATTAAAGTAATGATGCTGCATATAGGCGGTTATCCACCAAAATACAATAGCCATGCAAAACCACTGATTATTTCCGGCAAACCACAGTTATTTATCAGTGGCCATTCCCATATTCTGAAAATTATGTTTGACGATACTTTACAATGCCTGCATATTAATCCGGGAGCTGCCGGGAAACATGGCTGGCATAAGGTTCGCACACTTGTTAAACTTGATATTGAAGGAAAGGAAATGAAAAACTGTCAGGTAATTGAACTGGGTCCACGATAATCGGAACTAAACAATTTCATCCACCTTCCACGGAGTCTTACGCGCGTTCATCCAAATTTAACAGGTTCCCGCATACAGCTGCCTCCTATATTGTAGGATTAAAACCCAAATTATGCCTACAAAATTTTCACGTCTTTTATTAACAACTTTACTCTTTTGCTTATTACAAAATTTTGCCACTGCACAATCTAACCCCGAAGAAGCCGGTGTAAAAGCCTGTCTGGAAAACTATATGAGTGGAATGGGCGACCGTGTTGAGAAAGCTTTTCACCCGAGTGCTTTTATGAAGTATGTAGATATCAATACCGGCGAATTTAAAGACGTGCCTATTGCTGACTATATTACCCGTGTAAAAGCCGGTACCGGACCGGGCAAAAGAACCATAGGTATTCAGTCGCTGAATATCGAAGGCAGTGCAGCCAATGCAAAAATCAAGATTGAAACAGAAACTGCCATATTATACGATTATATGAACATGCTCAAAATCAACGGAGAATGGAAAATTGTGAGTAAGATATTTTCGAGGGTGAACAAATAATTTTTTGTCACAGATTCGTTCGTCCCGGGCGGATGAATCTGTGGCAAAATCTCATCGATCTTTTGTATCTTTTCGGTCAGAAAATTAATTTCATATGTCTGCATCATTCAATCGCCGCGATTTATTAAAGTTTGGTTCTATGGCTGCTATTGGTATGGGCTTGAGACTACCATCACTGGGCATGGGCAATGAGGAAGGAATTGTAAGAAGCTATGGTGCTGCAGAAGGATTAATTAACCTGAGTTCAAACGAGAACCCATACGGTATTTCACCAAAAGCCAGAGAAGCCCTGCTGGCGGCTTTAGGCGAAGCTCACCGTTATCAATACAATCATACCAATCTTAAAGATTTCAAGAAACAGCTCGCTGCACATTATGGTGTAAACGAGGATCAGGTATTGATAACAGCAGGCTCAGGAGAAGCATTGGGCCTATTGCCCCGTCATTTCAATAAAGGCAAACTGGTTACCGCCAATCCTACTTTTGGCATCTTACCTGCTACTGCTAAAATGCTGGGGCAGAAAGTGGTGGAAGTTCCCTTAACGATTGATCAGAAACATGATCTTCCTGCCATGTTAAAAGAAGTAGATGATGATACGGCACTGGTTTATGTTTGTAACCCTGCCAATCCCAGCAGTACAATCGTTTCACCCGCCTCTTTAAAAAGTTTTTGTATGGAAGCATCCAGGAAAGCCTATGTAGCGGTAGATGAGGCTTATGTAGATTTTCTTGATGCACCGGATAATGAATCCATGCTTCAGTTAATTGAAAAACATCCGAAAGTTTTTGTAATTGGCACTTTTTCTAAAATTCATGCCATGGCCGGCTTGCGCATTGGCTGGGTAATAGGACACGCTTCTTTGATTAAACCCCTTGCAGACAATTATTTTATCCGCACACAGATGGCTATGTCTGCATTATCGATGAGTGCCGCTCTTGCAAGTCTTAAAGATAGTGGCTGGCATAAACTGAGTAAAGAAAAAAATGCGGCCGCAAGAGACTTTACCTATAATGCTTTAAAAGCCATGAAGATTGATGTGGTAAAATCCTATACCAATTTTCTCTTCTTCCCTATTCCTAATTACAACGGGGATTTTGCTGCCGATATGCTGCAGAAAAATATATTTCTCCGTTCTTCCAACTATATCAATGGCAAATGGGCAAGGGCCAGTGTGGGCACCATGGATGAAATGAAACAGTTTATTGAAGTAATGAAAAAGGTTCAGGTATAAAACCTGTCTGTTCATCCATTTTTTCTTTTCTTCAGCATAAATGCAAGTGGTAATCCAATCATTGCAACAAGTATCAGCATTGCTTTGCCCGCCTCCAGCCATTGAAAAGCTTGCTGTTTTACCGAAGTCATTGGCAAAACAAGTTTATTCATCACCAGCCAGATAAAAATACCATATAGGATGCCTGTGAGGTAGCTATTGTAACGATCTAATTTTAATGGTTTATATATGAGGAAGAAAAACAGGGTAAACAGAAATGCTACTGAAAAATGTAGTGCCAGGCCCAGTAATATACTTGTTGTGCCTCCTGCATAAGCTTCAGCACCTTGTACTGAGGTTGCGATGAATTTCAATACAATTAAAGGCGATTTACCAGTTGACAAATAAAAAGAAAACATTGCGGCTATAATATCTAAAACACCAACCAATAACCATGCTTTGATAAAAAAGAGTATTGTTTTCATAGCTGTATTTTAAAAATTCTACATCATGTGTTGTTGAATATGTTGCTGGAATGCCTCTTTATAGCCAGCACTTACCGGCAGTTCCCTGCCTCCCACTTCTACCAGCTGCTGCCCCAGCTTTTGCACATGCCGGAGGTTTATGATATAAGAATTATGTATTCGCACGAAACTGTCAGGCAGGGATGCGGCCATTTCTTTCATTCGTTTATACACGAGATGTTTTTGCCGACCGGTATGAATACACAGGTACTCTTTATGCGCTTCGATATAAATAATATCAGAAAACTGAATCCTGATAACTGTTCTTCCCGTTTTAATAAATAAAAGTTCATCTTGTTTTGCCGACTGTATTTCTTTTACAGGGCTGGGCGAAACATGTAACTGTAACTTTTGAATAGCTTGCAGAAACCTTTTAAAAGAAACAGGCTTCAACAGGTAATCAATTACATGAAAAGAAAAACTATCCAGCGCATGTTCAGCATAAGCGGTGGTAAAAATAATTTTCTGGTCTTTGGGAATAAGTTCTGCCAACTCCAGACCCGATAATCCAGGCAGGTTGATGTCAAGAAAAATAATATCTGCAGGTTGCTTTTTCAGGTATTCCAGTGCCTCGATGGCATCGTAGAATTTTCCTTTAAGCTCGAGCATTGGTAATTTTCGGATATAGTCTTCCAGCAACTGCATGGCAGGTGGTTCATCTTCAATAATCAGACAACTGATTTTTGTATTCATAGCGGTATACTTAAAATAGCCGTATAAGTTAATACATCGTCAGGTTCAGCTTTGAGGCTACTTTTGTCTCCATACAATAACTGCATCCTGTTTCTCAGGTTATCCAGTCCCTTCCCACTCTCTTCCTTAGGTCCGGTTTCAGCAATCCTGTTCTTAACAGTTACTGTCAGCTTCTGCTCTGCATTCTCAATGCTTATATCAATAAAATTATCTTCTCTTCTTTTATCAATACCGTGTTTAAATACATTCTCCACCAGGGGAATAATCAGCATAGGTGGTATTTGAACATCTGTGGTATTACCTGTTTCCTGAACAGACACCGATAAAGGATAACGCATCCTGGTTTTCTCAAGCTCGATGTAATTATGAATAAAGGAGAGTTCGGTTTGCAAAGAAATAATATCCTTTGGGGCCTCATCTACAAAATAGCGCATGATCTGCGACAGTTTTTCAAGCATCGCCGCTGTAACCGGCGACTCACGTTGTGCATAGAAATAGATATTATTAAGTGAATTGAATAAAAAATGTGGCTGCACCTGTGCCTTTAATAAATTCAGCTCCGACTCTACCTGTTTTTTCTCTAAAACCTGTTGTTGTTTTTGCAGGTGAAAATACCTGAGTGCAATATAAAAAAGTACACTGGTAAAATAAATAAGCACACTCGATACCAATGCACCGAATACACTTGTCCAGGGAAAATCCTGTGGTTTGGGTGCGTAATAAGTGTTATAGAACCACCATGAGGTTCCTGACCGATACAAGGCAACTGCAATCAACAAGATCAATACCAATAAAACATACAATAATTTTTGCTGACGCATATATAACCTGGGGATGAGTAAGGCTGCATTACCGTACACAATCGCCATATAAGAACTGATGATGATTACAGAATACCCCATTGATTGAAGCAGGGTATCAAAATGAAGGAGATTCAGTACATTAATACCAAACAACAATACCCAGATAACCCACTGTATACGGGCTATATCCCATTTCTGTCTGATGAACTGCATCTCTCAAAGCTACAAGGAAATAGAACAGCCCCGTCGCCATTCAACGAATTATCGTTTTTCTTCAACGAATACCTTTTTTATTACTTTACCGGATTGATTAAACAGAATCGGCCAAGCATTTAATGAGCAAATATCAAACGGTAGAATAAGGACAGATTTACAATAAAAAAAATGAACCCGATTACATTTGCACTACTTGCAGTTATTCTGCCTTTTACTTCTGTGAGCGCTCTGAAAAAAGATACCGTTTATATAAAGCCCGGTCAGGTGAACACAAAAGTGCTGATACCGGGCACCCATCGCTGGCTGGTATATTTTAAAATGGGAGCTGATAGCCCACGAACCATGTTCAATATCTGGTCGAGACATATTGAAAAAAAACAATTTCAGGGAAAAGATGCCTTTGAAATAAAACAGGTATGGGAAGACAAAGACAGTATCATGCATACCACCCTCTCTTTTTCCGATGCAAAAGATTTTCGCACTTTATTTCATCAGTCCTGGTGGAAACAAAGAGGCAGTACGAGTTATAATTTTCTGACAGGAGAAGCAAGCATAAATGATAAAAAAATCACAGCTGCAGATACTGCTGCAAGAATAAAAAGAATCAGGGATGGATTTGATACTGCACTTACACAATATTCATTAAACTGGCACCTCGATCTGGAAGTATTTCCTCAGCTCCCTTATCAAAACAACCGGACGTTTATGATTAATTTTTATGACCCGGGATATTCACAACCTAAATGGGTAGCTTATACAGTTACCGGAAACGGGAAATTACCGGGCTTAGACGGACAAGAAGCAGACTGTTGGTTACTCGAACACGACGATACCAACAACAAAGAAATTTTCTGGATCAGTAAGAAAACAAAAGAAGTTTTAAAACTCGAGCAGCAGTTTGGAAAGATGTTCAGGTATAAAATCAAGCTGCCGTTTTCAAAATAGCTATTGAATTTGGAAATTTGGAAATGGGCTAATTTGGAAATAAAGGGAAGAGTATCTTTCTCCCATTTTCAAATTAGCCCATTTCCAAATTAGTTAATTACATACCCGGAACCAATCCTCTTGCAATTGGCTCACCTCTGAAAGGCCAGGGTACACCTGCCAGGATGAGTAAAAGTGCTATCAGGAAAAAGAAAAATGCCTTTTTGTATTTTATTTCATCGCTCACTGATTTTTTAGACATGCCATGTGCCAATGTAAGAAACACAATAGCCAATATCATGGTTAAGGGATGCTCTACCCAGTAAAAGCGATAGAACTTATCTTTCATCATACTAATACCTTCAGGTAAAGTGGTGGTAAAAAAACCATAGCGCCCAGCGGCCCACTGGTAAAGGCCCAGCAGTAATGTAGTATGCCCTGCAATCATGGTAAACAACCATGTTTTTTTGTCGGCAGGAGAAAATACTTTTTTGTTTTGCCATCCACTCCAGGCTTTGGCAATAGAAACAATTAATAAAATTAATATCACCCAGCGAAGAAGGTTGTGTAAATGAAGCAGTCCGGTATCCATGTGTTTTGTTTTTAGTTGTTGCAAGATAGGGAAAGTAGTGAATAGCTGATAGTCGATGGTCCATAGTCCATGATAAGAGTTATACTATGGACTATAGACCATCGACTATTAACTATCGTCCCTTCAACAACTCAAATAACAGCTCGGGTTCATTGGTAGTGATAAAATCAAAACGATTATCAAGTGCCCACTGCAAATCTTCTTTACTATTCACTGTCCATGTATTGAGAATGATTCCGTTTTTTCGGGCGCTTTCAATCCAGTCGGGATTTTTTTTGAAGATACTGAAATGATAATCCGCTCCGATAATACCCAATGCTTTTAATTCTTCGGGTGTTTTATCACCATTTAAATATTGCGTAGGTGCTTTAGGTTCCAGTTCTAAAATACGTGTGAGTATACCGAGATCGAAACTGATATAGGTCGTTGCATATGAAGCTTTCAATGCCTGTACCTGTTTCCATGCTTTCTCAGCTACTATTCTACCTCTTTCTTTACTAATCGTTGAAGGCTTGATTTCCAGTACCAGCCGGGTTTCCTTATTGTTCTTTAACCCTTCGGAAAGATATTCATGAAGGGTTGGAATTTTTTCGCCATTCGATAAAGTAAACTGTAAAAGATCAGCATACTTAGTTTGTTCAATAGGTAGTTCATGAAATTTAGGATCATGGTTTACTACAAGCGAATCATCAGCCGTCATCCAAACATCAAATTCAGATCCTGTACAGTGCATACCAATAGCACTTCTCAACCCCGCAATTGAATTTTCAGGCAGGGTTTTCGCTTTGAAAGCGCCGCGATGGGCCACCACAGGGTTTTTGGCAAAAGACATTGAGGATTGATTTTCTTGTGCATTACCGGAAACTGTAACTGCAACAAACAGTAAAAGAAATACCCGTTTCATTGGAAGGTTCATTAGTAAGAATCAAATGTAGGAAAGCTCCGGCAGCTCAGAGATGAAGATTTTATGAACCCTACCCATAAAAAAAGCGGGTCTAGCAGACCCGCCTTGAATGGATTCTCATAGTAAACATCATTCAGTCCAGTCTGCTATGAACAGATTGGTATCTCTTGTACCTCCATTGTTTCTGTTGGAAGCAAAAATAATTTTCTTTCCATTCGGACTAAACATTGGAAAAGCATCAAACCCTTTATCCCGGCTGATTTTTTCCAATCCTTTTCCATTGATATCGGTCAGGTACATATTGAAGGGGAATCCTCTTTTGTACTCATGATTGCTGCAAAAAATAATATTTTTACTATCGGGTGTAAAGTTGGGAGCCCAGTTGGCTTGGCCAAGACTGGTCACCTGTTTTGCATCAGACCCATCAGCATTGGCTACCCATACTTCCATATTGGTGGGTGCCACCAAACCTTCTGCAAGTAACTCTTTGTATTCTTTGATCTCCGCATCGGTCTTTGGTCTGCTGGCTCTCCATACTATCTTTTTTCCATCGGGACTAAACCATGCACCTCCATCGTAACCAAGTATATTGGTGATTCTTTTTTCTTTTCCACTTGCCAGGTCCATCACATATAATTCGAGGTCGCCATCTTTATCGCTGCAATAGATCATTTTTTTTCCGTCGGGCGAAAGGGTTGCTTCAGCATCATAACCCTTTGCCGTAGTAAGCTGCTTTACAATTTTTCCGCTGGTATCGGCCATAAAAATATCATAGCTGCTATAGAGAGGCCAGATATAACGGTTACCATATTTAGCCCGGTCGGGTGTAGGCGGACATTCGCTGCTTCCCAGGTGTGTTGAAGCATAAATAATATGTTTACCATCGGGTAAAAAATAGGCACAGGTAGTTCTGCCCTTGCCTGTACTTACCAGTTTTGGTGAGAATTTTTCACCCGGGGCAGTGGGCACTTTACCAATATAAATCTGGTCGCAGGGAATTCCTTCTTTGGCATAGGTTTTCTGAAAGATGATATATTTTCCATCATAACTCCAATAGGCTTCTGCATTGTCGCCGCCAAAAGTGAGTTGCTGAACATTCCTGAAATGTTTTTCACCAGCAAAATGGACGCTATCACTAAAAGAAGGCTGAGCCATAGCTACTGTAACGGTAACGATGAGCAATAGTGTAGTTGATATTATTCTTTTCATACAAAAAAATCTGGCGCAAAAGTATTTAGAATCAACCGCTTCAATTGTCAAAGAATTGTCATTGAATGAGGAATTTTATAAGCCACGAAACAGCAGGTTCCTTTTTTCACAAGCTTACAACAGGTATACCTGATTGAAAAGCTGCTGCTGCTGTATGTTTGCAGTATGAAATGGATACCGGCACTATTATTGTTTTTATTAGCAGCCTGCCAGCAGGAAGAAAAAAAGCAGGTACAAAAAGAAGTTGAAATACCTGCCGAAGCAGAAGCCCTCTACAAGGCAGTAAACCAGCACCCCGACAGCATTTCACCAAGGGTACAACTGGTAAATGCACTCGACAGTGCAGGCGCATTATCATTTGCATTGGCGCAGATGGATTCTTTGATAAAAAGAGACAGTGCCAATTTTGGTATCTGGTTTCATAAGGCTCAATTAAGTGAAAAGGCAATGGATACAGCCATGGCATTGCAAAGTTACCAGATGGCGGTCCGTATCTATCCCTCCCCCGATGCATTACTCAGTATGGCCAACTTATTGGCTGAAAAAAAGAATAGGCAGGCCATAGCCATTTGCGATGAAGTGGAATCGCTTAGGCTGGGGCGTGAATACCTGGCGCATGCCAGCTTTATAAAAGGTGTTTATTTTGCGAGAACAGGCGATCTTGTAAAAGCCATGGCTTCTTTCGACCGTTGCATTGGCAATGATTACCAGTACATGGAAGCCTATATGGAGAAAGGGTTCCTGTTATACGATACAAAACAGACTGACAAAGCGATCAGCATTTTTGAAAAAGCACTGGAAATAAGACCCACTTATGCCGATGCCAGTTACTGGCTTGCTAAATGTTTTGAAACAAAGGGTGAAAAAGATAAAGCCATATTACAATACCAGAAAGCATTGGTATTGGACCCCGGTATCAAAGAAGCCAATGAGGCTTTAAAGCGACTGGGTGATTAAGAAAAAAATTGTGCAATAAAATATTCGTAAAGGCCATTAAAATACAGCAGTTTTGCAACTTTAATCTTCAATTATGCCCATTATTGCCCCCTCCTTACTGAGTGCCGACTTTTTAAATTTGCATAAAGACTGTGCCATGCTTAATGAGAGCAAGGCCGACTGGTTTCACCTCGATGTAATGGATGGTTCATTTGTGCCCAATATAAGTTTTGGTTTACCTGTAATTGAGCATATCAGGAAAGCCACTACTAAAATCTGTGATGTACACCTTATGATTGTGGAGCCCGGCAATTATGCTGAAGCATTTAAAAAAGCGGGTGCAGATATTCTTACTGTACACTACGAAGCATGTACACACCTGCACCGGAACCTGCAACAGATAAAGTCGCTGGGTATGAGAACAGGTGTTGCATTGAATCCGCATACCCCTGTTCATTTACTGGCCGATGTACTGCACGATATTGACCTGGTTTGTCTGATGAGTGTGAATCCTGGTTTTGGCGGGCAGCAATTCATTCCACAAACACTGGAAAAAATCCGTACACTCAGAAAAATGATTACAGATAAGAACCTGCACACACATATTGAAATAGACGGAGGCGTAACACTTGATAATGCCAAATCGATCCTCAATGCCGGCGCCGATGTACTGGTTGCAGGTAATACCGTTTTTCGTTCAAAAGACCCAATTGCTACTATTGCAGCGTTGAAAGCATTGTAGAGGGTGAATTGGGTGAATGGTGAATGGTTCGTAGACAGAATTCACCATTGACCATTCACCACTCATGCCAGCAAAGTCGCAAAACTTCACACAATCTTCACACCACCCTGTAAGGCAATTCAGGAAATTTGGGAGACTAACCTATCCACACCTGTGCATAATAATTGTTAGGAATTCTCATACATAACAAATTAAATTTGAGAAGGATGGTTTGGTTAAGTATTCCATGATTCCGTGAACCTAAAACAGAAACAGATTTGACAGAGACAATCATTAACCTCGAAACCGTTAACCCCATCGAATTCTTTGGTGTAAACAACGGAAAGTTAGATTTGCTGAAAAAGAAATTCCCATTATTAAAGATCCTCTCCCGCGGGACACAAATTAAACTGAGCGGGGCCCCGGAACAGATTGAATCAGCAAAAGAAAAAATCGATCTTATTATTCAGTACCTCGAAAGAAACGGCCATCTCAGCGAAAATTATTTTGAACAGATTTTAGGAGGAGATGATGCTGAAACGGTTGATAATTTTGTAGATCGCAATCCCAATGATATCCTGGTCTTTGGTCCAAATGGCAAAACCGTTCGTGCCCGCACACAGAACCAGAAAAAAATGGTATTGGCGGCAGACAAGAACGATATCGTTTTTGCCATTGGTCCTGCAGGTACAGGTAAAACCTATACAGCAGTAGCATTGGCGGTTCGTGCATTAAAAAATAAACTGGTGAAGAAAATCATTCTTACACGTCCGGCGGTAGAAGCAGGCGAAAGTTTGGGTTTTCTTCCCGGCGACCTCAAAGAAAAGATTGATCCATACCTGCGTCCCTTATATGATGCACTGGATGATATGATTCCCGCCGATAAACTTGGGTATTATATGAGTACCCGTACCATTGAAATTGCACCATTGGCCTATATGCGCGGACGTACGCTCGACAATGCTTTTATTATTCTTGATGAGGCCCAGAATACCAATGATCTCCAGTTAAAAATGTTCCTCACACGTATTGGTGCCAATGCAAAAGCCATCATTACAGGTGATCCAACGCAGATTGATTTGCCAAGAAACCAGCGAAGTGGTCTTGAAAAAGCCACACGTATTCTGCAGCAGATAGATGGCATTGCACATATAGCATTAAATGAAGAAGATGTGGTTCGTCACAGACTCGTTAAAGCCATCATCAGAGCCTACGATAAGGAACACGAGAAAGAAGAGCAGGAATACGGTCAGGGAAGAAGATAAAAAGATGTCAGATCTCAGATGTCAGATTTAAAAATCAAATCTGACATCTGAGATTTGACATCAAAAAATCATCCATCTTCCTCCAGTATCTCATGCCCTAATTTATCTCTCTTTGTTTTCAGGTATTTTTCGTTGTGCGGATTGGGCGCAATTTCAATGGGAACTATATCAACTATTTCAAGTCCGTACCCTTTTAAGCCCGCACGTTTACGGGGATTATTACTCATGAGTTTGAGCTTGCAAATACCGAGCTTACGTAATATCTGTGCCCCCACACCATAATCGCGTTCATCCATTCCAAAACCAAGGTGCAGGTTGGCCTCCACCGTATCCATCCCTTCTTCCTGCAGCTTATAGGCTTTCAATTTATTGATCAATCCAATACCACGTCCTTCCTGGTTCATATAAAGTATTACACCCTTTCCTTCTGCTTCCACCATCTTCATGGCTTTTTGCAACTGTTCACCACAATCGCACCGAAAACTTCCTAAAATATCGCCCGTAAAACAACTGCTGTGTACACGTGTAAGTATTGCTTCATTTTCTTTCCATGTACCTTTTACCAGTGCCAGGTGTTCTCCCCCACTTGTTTTTTCTTTGAATGCCACCAGTTCAAACTGGCCATATTTGGTGGGCATATCTACGCGTACCAGCTCTTCAATGAGCGAGTCGCGTTTCATGCGATAATCAATCAGGTCTTTGATAGAAATAATTTTCAGGGCAAATTTTTTCGCGATCTCCATCAATTGTGGTAACCGGGCCATCGTACCATCTTCGTTCATCACTTCTACCAATACACCCGCAGGTTCGAGTCCGGCAAGTCTGGCCAGGTCAACTGTAGCTTCCGTATGACCGGTTCTGCGGAGCACACCGCCATCTTTTGCCCTGAGAGGGAAGATATGTCCGGGCCTCCCTAAATCGGCCGGTTTGGTGTTGGGGTCAATAAGCGCCAAAACGGTTTTAGAGCGGTCATGGGCTGATATACCGGTGGTGGTACCCTGACCAATCAGGTCTACCGAAACCGTAAAAGCGGTTTCATGCAAAGAGGTATTGGAGCTTACCATTGGGCTGAGATCCAACTCTTTACAACGTTCTTCGGTAAGGGCGGCACAAATCAGTCCTCGTCCTTCCTTGCTCATGAAATTGATGACTTCTGGTGTGGCATGACGTGCTGCAATGATAAAATCACCTTCATTTTCGCGGTCCTCATCATCTACTACAATCACCATTTTACCTTCACGGATGTCCTCAATGGCATCCTCAATCCTGTTAAGTATAAACTGTTCCATCGGTGCAAAATTACGCCCGATGCACCAAACAGGTTTACCTATTTGGGAATCAGGGTTATTTTTTGACTACAATCGCCGGATTTTGAATAAAAAACAAGATTTCTCTCTAAAAAGCCGAACAAGATTAGACAAATGGCCTGAAATGCCCATTCTGACAATATTTTGTTAACATTCTGTTGAATATCTAAGCTAATAATTCATTTTCTTTGCACTTGAAAAATTAACATTATGCTAAGTAAAAGACTCTTGCAATTTGTAATTGCGGTTTTACTGATGCCGGTACTAACCCTGGCACAGAACACCACCAGTAGCATGAGTGGTACAGTAAAAACCAATACAGGTGAAGTCCTGATTGGTGCAACCGTAACAGCAACCCATGAGCCTACCGGTACCGTTTATCGTGTTCAAAGCCGTACAGGTGGTCGTTTCGACATCAGCAATATGAACCCCGGTGGTCCATATTCAGTTGAAGTTACATTCGTAAACTATGCGAATGAGAAGAAAACAGAGATTTACCTGAGCCTGGGTGAGTCTTTTAAATTAGATGTTGCGCTGGCTCCTAAAAGCAACAACCTTGGTGAAGTAACAGTAACTGCATTGCGCAGAACAACTGAAGCTTCGGGTAAAGGTGGTTCTGAAACATTGATTGGCCGCGACAAAATGGCTAACCTTCCAACCGTAGGTCGTAATATTTACGATTACCTGCGTGCTGTTCCCCAGGCTAAACTGGGTGCTGCTGAAGGTGCTGTTACCATTGCCGGTCAAAATAACCGCTACAATTCATTTTATGTAGACGGAGCCGTGAATAATGATGTGTTTGGTCTTTCTGCATCAGGTACCAATGGTGGCCAGGCTGCTATTGCTCCAATTTCAATTGATGCGGTTGACCAGTTTCAGGTTGTGATCTCTCCATTTGATGCTTCACTGGGTAACTTCGTTGGTGGTGGTATCAATGCCATTACCCGTTCAGGTACCAATAAAACAGAAGGTTCTGTTTACTATTTCTTACAGAACGAAAAACTGGCTGGTAAAACACCAACAGGTTTAAAATCTGCCGCTACAAGACTGGCCAATTTCTCTAAGAAAACCTATGGTTTCCGTGTAGGTGGCGCCATCACAAGAAATAAATTGTTCTACTTCATCAACGTAGACCTGCAGAGAGATGTACGTCCGCAGCCATTTAATTTCAGTCAGTATGCCGGTAATACCAATGGAACTACCGGACTTGCCGCAATTAATGCATTGGCAAATACATTGAGAACCAATTATGGCTATGAACCCGGTGGTTTCTTGGACAATACTGAAGAAGTATCTGCCGATCGTATTACTGCCCGTGTTGACTGGAATATCAGCGACAGACATAAATTATCGGTGAGTAACCGTTATACTAAAGCAGAGCGCTTAAATACTTCTAGCAGCGGGACCGGTATTATTAACTTTTATAACAACGGACACCGTTTCCCAACCAGAACCAATTCAACTTCTGCCGAATTGAAAAGTCTGGTAGGCAAAAGTTCAAGTAATAAATTTCTGATCACTTTCACCGATGTACTGGATGACCGTAGCCCGATTGGTCAGGATTTCCCACGTGTTCGTATCAATGATGGTTCTGGTGCATTGGTATTCGGACCTGATAACAGTTCAACCGTAAACCTGTTAACCCAGAAAAACTGGTCGGTGTATGATGAGTTCAAATTTACTTTGGGCAAACATTCACTGAAAGCAGGTGTTGACTGGGAGTTTAACAATGTATACAATGCATTTATTCAGAACACTTTTGGTAACTATACCTATTCAAACCTCAACGATTTTCTGACCAATGCAAGACCTCAGGCCTATACTTTTGGTTTCTCCAATGTTGATGCGGGTAAAGGTGACAACACCGCTGCTGCAGCAAAATTCATGATGGCCAAAGGTTCATTGTTCATCAACGATGAAATGAGGGCTTCTGATAACCTTACCTTGAGTTTTGGTTTAAGAGCAGACTATTTCAAAGTGCTGAGCAAACCCTGGGAAGATGGTTATACAAACACTGTAGCCATTCCTAAATTTGCACAGTATTACGATCTCAAAGGTGCACGCTCAGGTCAGGCTCCAAAAGTACCTATTGCCTTCTCTCCAAGATTTGGATTTACCTACAAGATACCTGAAGAAAACCTCGTGTTACGTGGTGGATTGGGCATGTTTGTAGGTCGTATCCCACTGGTATGGCCAGGTGGTATTTTCCAGAACAACGGTATTTTCGTAGGGGGTTATACTGCCAATGCCACTCAACTGAATACCATCCGTTTCAGGGCTAATCCAAACGGACAGTGGACACCTGCTGAAGTAGGTGCCGGTATCACAAAAGGACCTTTGAACCTGACTGCTGCTGAATTCAGCACACCTAAAGTATTCAGAACTTCATTGGCTGTAGATAAGAAATTCGGTAATGGCTGGTCTGGTACCCTTGAAGGTATCTTCACCCAGAACATGAATGAGATCTACTATACCAATATCAACCTGCTTCCTCCTATTGGCGTATCTGTAGCACCGGGTAGTAGAAATGTATATCCTACCACCAATAACGCTCGTATTCCTTTGAATGTTGATGGATCAAACCCTTATGATAATGCTATCCTGTTAAGCAACAACGATGGCCCTAAAGGTTTTGGTTACAATTTCACCGTTACTGTTTCTAAGCGTGCACGCAATGGTTTTGCATTTGATTTCAACTACACATTTGGTAACTCAACTGCTATCAACGATGGTACCAGCTCTGTGAACCTGAGTCAGTGGAGATTTATGGAAACTGTTAACGGCCGTAACTTCATCACACGTTCTACTTCAGATTTCAGTGCAGGTCACAGAATTTTTGCATACCTGAGCAAGAAATTTGAATATGCCAATAAAAAACTGGCTACCACAATTACTTTAGCTTATACTGGCCAGTCTGGCAACCCATTCAGTTATGTAAATGGTGTTGGATCAATGGTACGTGATGACGGTACAGGTGGTACCAACGACCTTATCTACATTCCAACTTCGGCTGAATTAGCTGCTATGACTTTTGTTACAGGTGGTGGTGTAACTGCTTCTCCACAGGCACAAAAAGATGCTTTGGAAGCTTATATCATGAACGATAAATACCTGAGAGGCAACCGTGGTAAATTCGCAGAAAGAAACGGCAGCCGTCTTCCTTTCACGAATATCGTTGACCTGAAAATTGCCCAGGATTTCAACCTGAAAATCGGTAATAAACGTTACCAGTTCCAGTTAACATACGATGTATTTAACTTTGGTAACATGTTGAGCAGAAATTGGGGACGTACTTACTTCATGAACAACGATAACTTCCAGTTATTACAGTTTGCAGGTTATGTAAGTGCTACCAATTTTACTCCACAGTTCCGTTTCAATCCTAATATCAGAACTCCATACAACATAAGCACTACGACCAATGCTGCTTATGCTGCAAGATGGATCAGCCAGTTAGGTCTGAGATTCAACTTCTAATCAGAGACATTCCTGATAATAAAAAAGCCATCCGTTTTCGGGTGGCTTTTTTTTGGCAATAGTCAATAGTCAATAGTCAATAGTCAATATGGGGAACTCGACAGCGATTACGTTTATTGTTAACGCTCAAAAAATATTCCTGATTCTTGATTCCTGATTTCTTATTCCTTATTTCTCCCATCCCCATTTCAAAAATTCCGGAAAGGCTTTCGCCCAGGTAGCTACATCATGTTTGCCATCTTCGAGTTCGAGGTAATGAATATGTTCGTCTGTGTAGCCTTTGGCTTTCAGTTCTATAATCAGATCAAGTGCATCATCGATACTGTCGATTACACCATTTTTATTTCTGTCTTCCGCTTCATCCAATAAACCACATTGAATAAATGTTTTGAGCCATGGATAGAAAGCGCCCTTTCGAACCTGTAAATGCATCAGCCTGTCTTTTTCATCTTCATATCCATCTTCATATCCTTTTCTTCTCCACCACAATGAACCGCTGAAAATACCTACACGGTTAAACTCACTCGGATGGTTCCACACAATATCCATTGCACTCAATGCACCCAGTGAAAACCCTGCAAATGACTTGTCTTTAAAAGAGGGAATCTGACAGGTTTTGCGGATAAAAGGGAGCAGTTCATCAAAAATAAATTTGGTGTACAACCCTGCTTTTGCACCCCTTCCTTTATAATCGGCTGCATAAGCCGTACCGTATTCCATTTTTCTGTCTGGGCCACAATGAATGGCCACACAAATCATCGGAGTAATCTTTCCTTCCGCTGTCAGTCCATCCAATATTTCATCGAAAGGCATTTTGGCAAGATCCTGTCCGTCATTAATCAACAGCAGACTCAGTTGTTCATGTGGCTGGTATTGCAGCGGCAGATAAACATCAATTGTTACTTCCCGTTCAAGGTATTCGGAATGAAACAGGTGCTGGGTTAAACAAATCGCCGTCAGGCTCGATTCAGTTCTCACTTCGGTCATGTTTCAAAAATAGGGGAAACTGAGGAAGACGGGAAGACCGAAAGTCCGAAAGTCGGAAAGTGCGAAGCATTTCACTTCACAATAATCTTTCTATCGGACTTCCTGTCTCACGGACTTTCGGACTTCCCGACTTTCGGACTCAAATTCAAAAAATTCTAATTAAATTGAAGACAAATCACACCAAACTACTGACATATGAAAAAGATTGGCATCTTGTTCGGGCAGGAAAGAAGTTTTCCCATGGCCTTTGTGGAGCGTATCAATAGTAAAAATATTCCGGGTATTACTGCCGAACCTGTTCGGATCGATAAAGTGATGCAGGGTGAAGCTAGTGGTTATGCGGTGATTGTAGATCGCATCAGTCAGGATGTACCCTTTTACAGGGCTTTTCTGAAAAATGCAGCCCTCTGTGGTACTGCCGTTATCAACAATCCATTCTGGTGGAGTGCCGATGAAAAATTTTTTAATAATTGCCTCGCCACCAAAATAGATGTTCCTGTTCCCAAAACAGTGATCCTGCCATCACGCGATCTGCCTGCAGATACTTCTGATCAGTCGTTCAGCAACCTGGCTTACCCATTAGACTGGGATGGCATTTTCGGTTATGTGGGTTTCCCTGCCTATATGAAACCTTTTGCAGGTGGTGGATGGAAAAATGTATACAAACTCACCAGCATGGAAGACTTCTTCGAGAAACACAGTGAAACAGGTGAACTGGTAATGCTGTTACAGGAAGAAATTGTTTTTGAAGAATATTATCGTTGTTATTGCATTGGTGGTAAATATGTACGCATCATGTCTTATGAGCCCCGCAATCCTCATCATTTACGCTATGTGGCCGATTTTAAACCTTCGGCTGAACGACTCAAACAAATGGAAGATATTGTGCTACGCATCAACCGTTACCTTGGTTATGATTTTAATACCGTAGAACTTGCACTCCGCGATGGTGTTCCTTATGCCATCGATTTCTGTAACCCTGCTCCCGATGCCGATCTTAAAAGTGTGGGTCAGGAAAATTTCGACTGGGTAGTGGAAACCGCTGCTACTTACGCCATTGAAAAAGCACAGGCGCAGAAAGACGGAGCCGATAACCTCACCTGGGGTGAATACATCAAACGCAGCAGTGCCAAACAAAAACTCATCTGATGGGACATATGAATTATTCGCATTTTACTTTAGGTGTGGAAGAGGAATACATGGTGATCGACCCCCATACCCGGGAATTAAAAAGTCATGAGCAAAAAATAGTACTGGAAGGACAAAAAATCCTGAAAGACAAAGTAAAAGCCGAGATGCACCAGGCTGTGGTAGAAGTAGGTACAGATATTTGCCGCGATATTGAAGAAGCCTTTAATGATGTAGCGGCTTTACGTGGTACCATTGCCAATGTAGCGGGCGAACTGGGTTTGTGGGTTGGTGCTTCCGGAACGCACCCTTTCAGTCATTGGGAAAACCAATTGATTACCGATCATGTTCGTTATAACCAGATTGTAAATGAACTACAGGAAGCCGCACGCAGTAACCTCATTTTTGGATTACATGTGCACGTGGGTATGGAAGACCGCAGGATGGCCATTCATATAGCCAATACGGCAAGGTATTTTTTACCGCATGTATATGCACTCAGTACCAATTCTCCTTTCTGGGAAGGAAGAAAAACGGGTTATAAATCATTTCGCACCAAAGTATTCGACAAATTCCCGAGAACAGGTATTCCTGATTTTTTTGAAAGCATTGAAGCCTACGAAAGCTATGTGAACCTGCTCATCAAAACCAATTGCATTGATAATGCAAAAAAGATCTGGTGGGATATACGCGTACACCCTTTCTTCAACACGGTTGAGTTCCGGATTTGTGATGTACCCATGACCATCAATGAAACCATTACCATCGCTGCCCTGTTCCAGGCCATTTGTGCCAAGATTTATAAACTCAGGACACAGAACCTTAATTTCATGATGTATCAGCGCTCACTGATTAATGAAAATAAATGGCGCGCCAGCAGGTATGGTATTGATGGAACACTGATTGATTTTGGAAAAGAAAGCGAAGCCGATACCAAAACACTCATCATGGAATTACTTGATTTTGTAGATGATGTAGCAGATGATCTGGGAAGCCGACAGGCCCTGAATTATGTATCCAGGATATTTGAACATGGAACCGGGGCCGACAGACAACTGTCTGTATTCAATAAAAACCAGAACCTGGTAGATGTGGTGGATTATATACACGACCAGTTTCTGACGCTTAAAGTCTGAGTACCCTCCACCTATTTATCGGATCGTACAGTAATCAATAATACCCACTCCTTGCCGGGTATTATTGATTACTGACCGATTAAATATATTTATAAGTGTCATTTTGACGATTTTAATATCACCATACCATTCTATGCAAAAGAAAATCGTTCCACTCTTATTCTTGATCCTGCTTTGTTTTGAAAACATACAGGCACAGCAGCCTGTTTCCATCCAAGTAGATATTAACAAAGTAAAAGGAAAAATGGAACCTGTATGGGCCTGGTTTGGTTGCGATGAACCCAACTATGCGTACATGAAAGACGGAAAAAAATTACTGACGGAACTTGGTCAAATCAAACCATCGGTACCAGTCTATTTTCGTGCACACAATATGCTCACTACAGGCGATGGGTCAGCATCTTTTAAATGGGGTTCTACCAATGCGTATACAGAAGATGCCAACGGCAATCCTATTTATAACTGGAAAATTGTAGACAGTATTTTTGATACCTACCTCGCCAGAGGCATCAAACCCATGGCAGAAGTAGGTTTTATGCCACAGGCACTTTCTACCAAACCAGAACCTTACCGCCATAACTGGAAACCCGGTGATCCTTATGGAAATATTTATACCGGTTGGGCCTATCCTCCCAAAGATTATAAGAAATGGGCCGCATTGGTATATGAATGGGTAAAACATTCCGTTGAACGTTATGGCAAAGAAGAAGTAGACACATGGTATTGGGAACTCTGGAACGAACCCGACCTTGCTTACTGGAGAGGCACCAGACAGGAGTTTTTCAAATTATACGATTATACAGCCGATGCCATTAAAAGAGCATTGCCTTCTGCCAAAGTGGGTGGTGTAGATGGTACAGGCCCCTTAGGTCGTTTATCGGGTTACCGGTTACTTGAGGGCTTTCTGCAGCATACTTTAAGAGATACCAATTATGCCACCGGTAAAATTGGTGCGCCGCTCGATTTTATTACGTTTCATGCAAAAGGAGCACCCAGTGTAGTAAGAGGCCATGTGAGAATGAACCTCGGTACCCAATTAAGAGCAGTAAACAATGGTTTTGAGCTGGTGTCTTCTTTTCCCGAATTAAAACACTTGCCAATCATCATTGGTGAGTCTGACCCCGAAGGATGTGCGGCCTGTGGTATGCATACCAATCCAGAAAATGCCTATAGAAACGGAACCATGTTCTCCAGTTATACAGCAGCTGCGTTTGCACGTAAATATGAACTGGCAGATTATTATAAAATAAATTTTATTGGTGCCGTTTCATGGGCTTTTGAATTTGAGGATCAGCCCTGGTTCCATGGTTTTCGCGACCTGGCCACCAATGGGGTTGATAAACCGGTATTGAATGTATTCAGGATGTATGGAAAGATGGGCGGACAAAGAGTGGAAGTAAGTGGTAATATGGCTTATGATTTTTTGCGTGTACGTGATTCAAGTGTGAGAAGAGAAGCAGATATAAATGCATTGGCCAGTTATGAAAACAAAACTGCCAGTGTAATGGTATGGAACTACCATGATGAAGACCTGCCCGCACCTGCTTCACCGGTATCTGTAAGCATCAAAAATATACCGGCTAAAAAAGCCCTGCTCACCCATTACCGGATTGATGACCAACACAGCAATTCTTATGAGGTCTGGAAGAAAATGGGATCACCACAACAACCAAGTCAAGCACAAATTAAAGAACTGGAAAAAGCAGGTCAGCTGGCCATGCTCGAAAGCCCGAAAACAGTCAGGATAAAAAATGGTCAGGCGGTAATTCAGCTGCAACTGCCCCGCCAGGGTGTATCGCTGTTACAACTCACCTGGAGATAAGGAAGGGTCATTGTCGGATTTTTAAATTTTAAGGCTTCTTTCTCAGTTAAAACCTGGCTGACTGGCCGGGTTTTCCTTATTTTTCGGGCAAAATTCATCCCGTTCCGGGCAACAATAGCACATAAAGTGGTATCTATGTAAGCGACGTCAACCCACTAAACTACCCCGCAGGTGACAGAACACGATCTGATTAGAGGCTGTATCAGGCAGGAAAACAGTTGCCAACGTATGCTTTTTGAGAAGTATGCCGGTAAAATGATGTCTGTATGTCTTCGCTATGCCAACGACGCTATGGAGGCAGAAGATATGATTCAGGATGCCTTTATCAAAGTTTTTCAATATATCGGCCAGTTTAAGTTTGAAGGGTCTTTCGAAGGCTGGATCAGGCGTATTGTAGTAAATACCGCCATTCGCCACTTAGAGCGAAAGAAAATGAAGTTCAAGGATATTGATGAACACAGTAACAGTGGCCCACAGGTGGAAGCCAGTGCTTATACGCATCTGGGAGAAGACGACCTGATGAAACTGATTAACCAGTTACCCGATGGATACAGACTGGTATTTAACCTGAATGTGATTGAAGGGTATAGCCATGAAGAAATTGCAGAAATGCTACATATACAACCCGGCACCAGTCGCAGCCAGTTAGTAAAGGCGCGGAAGATGCTGCAACAACAAATCTTACAATTGCAAAAAATTGCTGTATAAAATGACCGATAACCAATTTGACAATTTCGTCAGGGCCAAACTCCACGACCACTCTTCGCCTGTGCCGGCAGGGTTGTGGGATAAAGTGAACCCTGCCAATGATGATGATGACCGCAAAGGCATTATCATCCCCAGAAAATTCCGTTGGGGCCTGCCACTGCTTGCCCTGCTGATACTGGCCGGCTCAGTAACGGGTTATTTTATATTCAGTGATGATGCTTCAGGCAGCCTCACCAAAAGCCAGGATTCTGCAGCACAGACAGGCTCCGCCGCAATAACCTCAACCACTACCGAAACAAATGCATCCATTCATAACCAACAAAACAACCTGCCTGAAAATAATACTGTAACAAAAGCCTCAACAACCCTTGATCATAATACAATTTCAAATAAACCTACAGCAGATAAGCAGCAGCTTTCACCAACAGCACAGGAACCTGAGGCAGACAGAAACTCAATAACAACATCCACGCCTTCGCGTAATGCAGCCAACACCGGCAGTGTTGAGAAGCGGAACTCTGCTAAAGAAATCGATAATATCAACATCAGCAATAACAAGAGAAAATCTATTACACCAGGTAGTATCGAATCATTACAGGCATTGAATAAAACAACAAAAAATACCCGCCCTGTTCCCTTTGTAAGCGCTGACCTCACTGCCAAAAATGAAGCAGCTATTTCATCAACGGAAGACAGTGAAGAAGAGATGCTTTACCCTGTTACTTTCAGTGGCAATTTTGAACCAGGTAATATCATCTCCTTAAGTAAAGCCAATTTCGGGTTGAGTGGATTGATGCAGAGACAACAAATCAACAGTGCCTATTCAAAGAAATTCAAAAACATTATTGTTTGTCCACCCTATAAAACCCGTAATACCGACTGGTTTGCGGAAGTATATGTTTCACCTGATATTGCTTTCAAAAGCATTGAAAACAAATCGGCCACACAACAGTATCTCGCCAAAAAAGACAGTAGTGAAAGCATGCGTTTGGGTTATTCGGCAGGTGTTCGCATTGTGAAACCCATTACAGATAATTTCCTCGTGCGAACTGGTTTACAGTATACCCAGATCAATGAAAAATTCACTTATCGTACAGAAGATGAAGTAAAAACCATTACTGTTATTTCTGTGAGAACCATTATTCGTGGACCCGGCGATACATTGCGGGTAACCGATACCAGTACGGTACAACAGGTAGGTTATAAAACCAATTCAATCAAAAACCGTTTCCGCAGTTTTGATATCCCGGTTACGGTTGGTTACCAGTTTGGAAACGATAACCTCAAGTTTGGTATCAATGCCGGAGTAATTTTTAATATTTCATCCTGGTACCAGGGTGTAATACTCGACAGCAGTATGTCTGCAGTACCCATCAGCAAAGGCACAAATCAGGTATATAAAAACAATATTGGTCTTGGCATATATGGAGGTATCAGTGTACTGAAAAAAATGGGTGAGAATACACAGTTATTCTTTGAACCCTATTTCAGGTATAATCTTTCAGGTATCACCAGTGGACAGGCTTCTTACCAGCAGAAATTCAGTCTGGGTGGGCTATCCATTGGCTTGCGGTATAATTTAAACAGACAATAACAGGCAACGATTAAACACACATTGGTATCTTATTGATGTAGCGATAAGAAAAGATTATGAAAAAGAATTTATTCATCACAACGGTTGCAATGCTCTTCTTTTTTACAGCCTGTAAAAAAGAATTGTCAGATAATTTTACCACCTATCCTGGTGATCTCAGAAACGATACGGTTTGGGTAGCTACCACACCTGGTAATGCACCTATTCATCAACTGGCCGGTCAGTTTTTACCAGACCTGATCATCGATACTTTTGATTGTACACTGGGCGATACAATTACATTCAAAGATTATATAAGTATACAGGTACCAGCAGCTTCTTTTATAGAAAACTCAGGCACAGTTGCTACCGGAAAAGTAAGGATTGAATTTTTCAGGTTGAAAAAGAAAGGTGATTTTATCAAATTCTTTAAACCCACTACCTCATCGGGTTACCTGGTAGAAAGTGGCGGCGGTTTTTTTATCCGTGTAGTTAAAAATGGTCAGGAATTAAAGCTCGCTCCGAATGCATCTATCACTGTTCGCTTTTCAGATACGGAAGATCCTAAAACCAATATGCAGGTATTTCATGCAAGGGAAACAATTCCTTTTATTTCAAGTGGTATCGATACTTTACATACCTGGACAAGACATACAGACACCAGCCATATTAAAACATGGCAGGGACAGGATTCTCTTGGCAATCCATTGAAAGGTTATGAACTCACGACAACACAATTGAGGTGGACAGCTGCCAACCGTTTTATTGACAGTACTTTACCCCATACCAATATTTTTGCTTACCTGCCACAGAATTTCACCAATAAAAATACAGTGGTATATGCTGTATTCGAGAACCAGAAAATAGTAGTGAACCTTACGGCAGATTTCCGGTCAAGGAGTTTTACAACCATACGCATACCCAAAGGGGCAAAAATCAGGATACTGAGTTTCTCCAGACTGGGTTCCGATCTTTACCTGGGCACCCGCTTAGTGAATGATGTGGGAACAAGTAATGTGTATAAAATAGAACCGCAAAAGAAAAGTCTGGCAGATATACTCAATTACATCAATAACTTATAAGATACAAGGGTGTGGGATTTTGGATAAGGGTTGCCCCTGGCGACCCTTATTTCTTAAAATCAAATAGCGTAGCAGTAAAAATGGCGCGTTCTCTTTTCTTGAACATGGCATCCCAGTTACCTTTATAGCGAAGTGTTTTAGGAACAGTTAAGCCTTCGAACTTCCCCATTTCCACTTCCATCGATACATCAAAATCATACACACCTGCCTTATAACTGAGCGAATAATTTCGTCCCATTACTTCAAGTGTTTTCTGATCGAACCAGGTGGTCATCTGGTCTACCACCACCCTGTCGCTTTTAAAGAAGCCAAGATTCTCTTTGGGTGTAATAGAGAATACATAACAGAGCTGCCCTTTATATTCTTCCAGATCGAGACGATAATCATAGAGTTTATGCGCATCATCATCGTATAGATCGAGTTTATTACCGATAAAAGGAATACCGGGTATTTTTTTCCCTGGATTAAAGAACAACATTTTTAATTGTTCCTTGTGCTTTTCCATTCCCTTTTTATTGCTGGTAGTTCTTACACGTCCCTTTACAATATTGTCTTCCCCGCATACTTTACCTGTTGTAAAAAATAAACCTGCATACAATTCGGGTGTGGTGTAATTAAATTCTTTTTTACTGTCGTAAAAATCACCGGTGATTTTTTCTTCCAGTACATCCATGGTTCTGCAACCATCGGCCCTGTTTTGCCTGGTTTTGCTGTATAAAGATGCTTTTACTGCTCCCTTTTTATCGAGCATTTTTATATCGTTGTACGAAGTAAAACCCAGGATACGAAGGTTACGGAAGGCTTTATAAAAAGTAGTATCCTCCTTTATCTGCGAGAGCAACCGCTTATAATCAAAATTATTACGCACCACCACTTCAGATAAAGTAAAAGCCTGATTATCCACCAGCACAGCAGTATCCTGCGCCTTCAGTGAAGCTGAAATAATAAAAACAATAAAAATGGTGAAGAGCGTACGTATCATTTGATAAAGATCATTTTATAATCCACCCTTGTTTTTCCTTTGCTGATATCATTCAGTTTACCCTGCAACATTTTTTTGCGCAGGGGTTTGAGGTAATCGATAAATAATTTCCCTTCAATATGATCGTACTCATGTAAAATAACACGTGCGGTAATACCTTTAAACATTTCAACCTGTGGCTGGAACTGTTCATCCATATATTCCAGCACCACTTCTTCTGCTCGAAATACATCTTCACGGATATTGGGTATACTCAAACAACCTTCGTTATAAGGCCACTCCTCTCCTGCCAGCGATTGAATACGCGCATTGATAAATACTTTTTTAATACCCGGTTCATCCGGATATTTCCCTTTGTCTTCTGCCTCCTGGTGTTCAAAAATCTGCGAACTGTCTACCACGAATAAACGGATATCTTTATTAATCTGCGGCGCTGCAAGTCCTACCCCATTACTGGCATACATGGTTTCCCACATATCTTCAATCAGTTTGGACAAACCCGGGTAATCGGCTGTTATTTCCGCTCCTTTCTTTCTGAGCACCTGTGCCCCGTAGGCTACAATAGGTAATATCATTGCGTGTTCTGTGTTAATAATCGGCGAAAATACCCCGAATTTGGGCAACCAGCAAATGGGGAGGGATAAGAGAAAGTGAAAATTCGACAATTGAAAGTCAAAAATTCAAAAGTGAAAATTCAAAAATAGTCTGGCTTTTGACTTTTGAATTTTTACTTTTGACTTCTCTCCATATACTCCTGCAACATAATAGTAGCCGCTATCTGGTCAACATTTCCTTTGTTCTGGCGGTCTTTTTTCTTCATCCCCATATCAATCATGGCACGGGAAGCCATCTTTGACGTATAACGTTCATCAACAGTTACAAGAGGTATCGTCGGGAATTCTCTTTTCAATTGCTGGATGGCTTTTTTAACCAGCGGGGTAGCATGTGTGGGTTTATCATCCAGACCAAGTGGTTCGCCAATCAATATTAGTTCTACCGTTTCCGTCTGTATGTATTTTTTCAGGAAATGAATCAGCTCTTTGGTAGGAATAGTTGTTAAGGCACTGGCAATGATCTGTAAAGGATCAGTCACCGCAATACCTGTTCTTTTGCCACCATAATCTATGCAGAGTATTCTTGCCATTGAGAGACCGGAAGTCGGGAAAGTCCGAAACTCCGTAGTGCGAATTTAGGGAAAGGGAGGGAGTTAGTGAGTGGTCAATAGTCAATAGTCAATAGTCAATAGTCAATAGTCAATAAGGGGAATTTGATCTCGGTTATCTTTATTATGCGGTTAAAACATATTATTTCCTCACTCACGATTCACCATTGACCATTCACCTCTCCTTTCATTTCAACAACAACGACATGATTACCAACACCCCAAATACCACACTCGCTATTCCGTTCGCAGTCATAAAAGCAATATTTACTTTACTGAGGTCATCGGGTTTTACAATGGAGTGCTGATAGACCAGCATGCCACAGAATACAATAAAACCAATCCAGTATACCCAGTGAAACGGGCCGTTAAATCCTGCAGCCAGTATACAGCCAATACTAAGCTGATGTAACAGATTTGAAACCCATAATGCTCTTTTTTTTCCTAACACAGATGGAATGGAATACAGTTTCTGTGACTGATCGAACTCTACATCCTGCATGGCATAAATAATATCAAAACCACTCACCCAGAAAATTACCGCCAGTGAAAAAAGAATGGGTAAAACTGCAAATACACCTGTTACCGCCAGATATGCTCCGATAGGTGCAAGCGACAGACCAAGCCCGAGTACCAGATGACAAAGCATGGTAAATCTTTTGGTATAGCTATAAAAAAGAATCACGAATAAAGCTATAGGCGCGAGGTAAAAGCAAATGGGATTAATGAACCATGTTGCAAGAACAAACAAAGCACAATTAAAGATCACAAAACGCAAAGCACTATTGGGAGAAATAATACCCTTTGGTATTTCGCGGATAGCGGTGCGTGGATTTTTTGCATCAAACTGTCGATCAAGATAACGGTTGAAAGCCATTGCAGCACTTCTCGCTGTTACCATACAGATCAGTACCAATACAAAACTGATGATATAGGGATGAACACTGCTACCCAAACGCTCCTGCAGCCAGCCGGAAGGCAATACAGTCGCCTGTTTAAAACCGAGTACCAGTCCAATCATGGCAAAAGGCAATGCAAAAATGGTGTGGGAAAATTTTACAAGACTCAGGTAGTTTTTGATAGCAGTCATAAAAAACGAAATAAGATTAGATTCAAGTAACAAGAAACAAGGGGCAAGAAGCAAGAATAATGAATATCCAATATCGAATTCCCAAATCCGACATCAGACATCCGACATCTGACATCTGACATCTTACTTTCCTCTCACCATTTCCCATAAAACAATACCAGCTGCAACGGAAACATTGAGTGAGTGTTTCATACCAAATTGCGGGATTTCAATACATCCATCACATAGTTTCAGTACTTCGGCATCAACACCTTCTACTTCATTTCCTAAAACAATGGCCAACGGGAAAAAATCCTGCGCCACAAACTTATCAAGTAAAATACTCCCATCTGCCTGTTCCAGTGCAAATACTTTATAACCTTTCTCTTTGAGTTGCTGAACTGCTTCCAAAGTGGTGGGTAAATGTATCCAGTCGATGGTTTCTGTAGCTCCCAGTGCCGTTTTATGAATATCGCGGTGAGGTGGCTGTGGGGTATAACCACATAAACATATACCCTCCACCAGAAAAGCATCAGCAGAACGAAATACACTTCCTACATTATGCATACTACGGATATTGTCTAATACCAATACTATCCGGTTCTTTTCTGCCTCCTTAAATGCTGCCACCGATTTACGGCCCAGCTCATCCATGCTTAGTTTTCGCATCCTGCAAAGGTAAACTCAACCACTCAAATAATGATGATGGCTGATTGTAACAGAATAAGTAAATTGACTCTCCTTTTCGACCATGGTCAATGGACTATAGACCATGGTCTAACCCACAAACCAACCAATATGAGAAAATTAAACCGTTATGCCTGGTTACTGGCGCTGAGTATGCCCGTGGCCGCAATGGCACAGGAGAAAGTTGACCTTGACATGATGAAGAAAATCCGTGAAGAAGGATTACAGCGTTCACAGGTAATGGATATTGCCTTTAATTTAACCGATAAAAGCGGCAACCGTCTTACCAACTCTGCCGGTTATGCACGTGCCGCCAACTATGCAAAAGAAGCACTTACCGGTTGGGGCGTTGCCAATGCCACCATCGACCCATGGGGTGAATTTGGCAAAGGCTGGGATCTTGAAAAAATGTATGTTGCCGTTACCGCTCCTTATTACAAACCCATTCTTGCCTGGCCCAAAACCTGGACAGCCGGAACCAAAGGTTTAAAGAATGGTGAGGTATTGGTAATAACCGTTAAAGACTCTGCTCAAATTGAAGCTTACAGGGGGCAGTTGAAAAATAAGATTTTGATTGTTGACCAACTAACCGAGTATAAACACAGTTTCAAAGCTGATGCTGTTCGTTATACAGATTCTCAACTGGCTAGAATGGCTGCTGCAACACCTCCTCCCGTTAATCCTGGCGGACCCGGTGGTGGCGGTGGTTTCAGAGGAACCCCTAACCCTGCTGTTCGTGCATTGGCACTCTTGAAAGCCATGGCGCTGAAAGAAGGCGCAGTGGGTATGTTTACTACCAGCACCCGTAACCACGACGGTACCATTTTTGCCCAGGGCGGCGGTGCTTATAAAGGAACCGATCCTGAAAACTTTTTAGATATGGCTTTGGGTATTGAAGACTACAACACCATTTTACGTTTGGCCAAATCTGGCACACCTGTAAAAATGGATGTAGATGTAAAAACAAAATTCCAGACCAAAGATTTACAGGGTTATAATGTAATCGCTGAAATTCCGGGAACAGATCCTGCATTAAAAGATGAAATCGTTATGATTGGTGCCCACCTCGATTCATGGCAGTCTGGTACCGGCGCTACAGACAACGCTTCAGGTTCTGCCGTAATGATGGAAGCTATTCGTATCCTGAAAGCATTGGGTGTACAGCCTAAAAGAACCATCCGTATTGGTTTATGGAGTGGTGAAGAACAGGGTTTATTGGGTTCACGCAATTATGTAAAGAAAACATTTGCTGATCCTGCTACCATGCAGACTTTACCGGCTCACGAAAAATTCTCTGCTTATTATAATATTGATAATGGTACCGGAAAAATTCGTGGTATTTATTTACAGGGTAATGCAGAGTGCAAACCTATTTTCAGCGCATGGTTAGAGCCTTTCAAAGACCTGGGTGCCACCACAGTAACCATCAGCAATACCGGCGGTACCGATCACCAGGCATTTGATGGTGTGGGTTTACCCGGTTTTCAGTTTATTCAGGATCCTATTGAATACGATACCCGTACACACCACAGCAATATGGACGTTTACGATCACCTGATTGCAGATGACCTCAAACAAATAGCCACTATCGTTGCTGCTTTCACCTACAACACCGCCCAGCGCGATGCGAAGCTGCCGAGGAAGGCAATGCCGAAACCGAGGAATTAATCCAATTTGGTCCCGCCAGCGACGGGATGGAAATTTGCTAATTTGGAAATGGCACATAGTTTAATAGCCTTTTTGCAAAGCAAAAAGGCTATTTTCATTTCCAAATTTCCCCATAAGGGTCCTTTGGACAAATTGTCTCATTTTCTCCATGGGAGTCCCTTGGACAAATTCTATATTTGCTCCTATGGCAAAATCTTCGGCAGACACTCCTTTAATGCAACAGCACAGGGCCATTAAGCAGAAATATCCTGATGCGATTTTGCTGTTTCGTGTAGGGGATTTTTATGAGACTTTTGGAGAAGATGCCATTATTGCTTCACGTGTGCTTGGTATTACGCTTACCAAAAGAAATAATGGTGCTGCATCATCAAGTGAACTGGCCGGTTTTCCGCATCATGCGCTCGATACTTACCTGCATAAGCTCGTAAAAGCAGGTCACCGTGTAGCTATCTGCGACCAGTTGGAAGATCCTAAGACGGTAAAAGGTATTGTAAAAAGAGGTGTTACCGAAATGGTTACACCTGGTGTTGCCACCAACGATAAATTACTCGATCAGGGCAATAATAATTTTCTGGCTGCCATTCATTTTACAGAAACAGAAACGGGTATTGCTTTTCTCGATATCTCCACAGGAGAATTTTTTATTGCAGAAGGCAATGCAGAATATATTGATAACCTGTTACAGGGTTTGAAACCTGCAGAAGTTATTTTCCAGCGTAATTACCAGAAGGCTTTTAAAGAAACACATGGCAACCGCTTCTACACCTATACCATGGAGAGCTGGATATTTGATGAAGCTTTTACAACAGAAAGTTTACTCAAACATTTTCAGACCCACACTTTAAAAGGTTTTGGCGTAGAACATCTGTCAAAAGGTCTTGTTGCTGCAGGCGCCATTTTATATTACCTGAAAGAAACAGAACATCCCAACCTGCAACATATCAGTTCCATTCAAAGAATGGAGAAAGATGATTTTCTGTGGATGGACCGCTTCACCATCCGCAACCTTGAAATACTCAGCACCGGAACAGAACAAGGCAATACCCTGCTCAAAGTAATTGATCACACAGTGAGTCCGATGGGTGCCAGATTATTGAGAAGATGGTTGATATTCCCTTTAAAAGATGCAGCCAGCATCAGGGAGAGATTAAATACAGTTGAATACTTTTTGCTGCATACAGAAACACGCAAACCACTCTTACAGGCCATAGAACAATGTGGAGATATTGAACGACTGGTAGGTAAAGTACCCAATAAAAAAATAAATCCAAGAGAAGTATTACAACTGGCAAAAGGTTTGCAACTGGTAGCCCAAATAAAGGATCAGTGCAGTACTGCTACAGATCCTTTGCTCCTGCGTGCAGCTAAATTGTTAGACCCCTGTGAGACGCTGATAAAATCTATTACTGAATCATTAACAGATAACCCACCTGTTGCTGCCAATAAAGGTGAAGTATTCAGAGCGGGTATACATGCCGAACTTGATCAGCTCCGCAGTATTGCTTCCGGGGGAAAAGAGTTTCTGATCAATATTCAGCAGCGCGAAGCTGAGAGAACGGGTATCTCCTCTTTAAAAATCAGTTTCAACAATGTATTCGGATACTATCTCGAAGTCACCAATTCACATAAAAACAAAGTACCGGCAGACTGGATACGGAAACAAACACTGGCCAATGCAGAGAGATACATTACACCTGAACTAAAGGAATACGAAGAAAAAATTGTTGGAGCGGAAGATAAAATATTAGCGATAGAACTTGAGTTGTATGATCGCTTATTACAGAACTTACAACCTTATATTGTAGCGATTCAGCAAAATGCGCAGGTGCTGGCGCAATTAGATTGTCTGCTGTCTTTTGCAGAAACTGCATTATTGTATCAATATAAAAAACCGGAACTGCACGAAGGTCATATACTCGATCTGAAAGAAAGCCGCCACCCTGTTATTGAAAGAAATCTTCCGCCGGGAGAACCCTATATCACCAACGATATTTTTTTAGACCCCTCAGCACAACAGGTCATTATTCTTACAGGGCCCAATATGAGTGGTAAGAGTGCCATTCTCCGACAGACGGCGCTGATTACTTTGATGACACATATCGGCAGTTTTGTACCTGCTGCTGTTGCCAAAGTACCACTTACCGATAAAATCTTTACACGTGTAGGCGCCAGTGATAACCTGAGTGGCGGTGAATCTACTTTTATGGTGGAGATGAATGAAACCGCCAGTATCATCAACAATATATCTACCCGCAGTCTTATATTACTGGATGAAATTGGAAGAGGCACTTCAACGTATGATGGTATTTCTATTGCCTGGAGCATTGTGGAATACCTGCATGGTTCGCCACATACACCCAAAACATTATTTGCCACCCACTACCATGAATTGAATGAACTGGAAGAAAAATTACCACGTGTAAAAAACTTCCATGTTACCAACAAAGAAGTAGGCAACAAAATCATCTTCCTTCGTAAACTGGCCCCCGGCGGCAGCACACATAGTTTTGGTATTCATGTGGCCAAAATGGCGGGTATGCCCCCTGAATTGATTCAGAGAGCCAATGAAATTTTAGCGCAGCTTGAAGAAAAGCATGTGGATGAGGGAAGTCCGGAACTCCGAAAGACGGAAAGTCCGAAAGAGAGATTACAGCAGGCTGTGAAAGAAATCAGTGGCCCTAAAATGCAGCTCTCTATTTTTGATGCGCACTCCGAAACCTTCGACGATATCCGCAAAACACTCAGCGAAATAGACATCAACAGGCTCACACCTGTGGAGGCATTGATGAAGCTGAATGAGATAAAGGAAAAACTGAAGTAGTGAATAGTGAGTAGTGAATAGTGAGTATAAAATAATTCACTCACTACTGACTGCTCACTACTCACTATTTGACTTTTGCCTTTTCACTTTTGACTTAAACTCATAAATACCCCGTCCACCATCTTTTATTATGTTGCTTGAATGTATCATATCGTTTACACAACGGATAAAGACCTGCTACTACAGCAATCCATATCAGGTATACTATTGGTAAAGTGAATCCAAAATCATTGGGTCGGAATGCAAAATTACCGGCTGCCATATCACTTAATGGTCTTCCTACAGCGAAGAAAGCAACAATACAAAGCACATGAATAGTAAAGAAGTGTAAGAGATAATAAAACATCGGTACACGACCATAAACGCTTACCACATTTGTCCAACCGGCTTTTACTTTTTCAAGCCAGATGAGTAATAATAAAGCAGGGCCTAAAGTCATACACAAATACAACAAAGATGGCGGGTATTTGGTAACATTGAAAAAAGAAATAATGGTCATGGTATTATCTTTCTGGGTAGACCATGGCACCAGATCGCCATACACATTCACCCAGCGGAGTATAAAGAAAGCGGCGATGGTAGTAAGTCCCCAACCAAGTAATAAACGTTTGCGTTTGGCTGCATCAAATTCTTTTACATACCATGCCCCCATGCAATAACCCAGCAACATTACTCCCGGCCAGGGTATCAACGGATATAACACAGCAAAAAATCTTCCTTCTGCATAACTGGTAAACATCTGCTGGTGAAAGAATGCATGCCAGAAAGGAATTTCATTCATGTTATTGTAATTGAAACCATCGAGCATATTATGCCCGGCAACCATTACGATACCAATAATGAATAGCACACGCAGTGGCAGATAGATCAGAAAAGATAAGAGTACCATCGATAATCCGATGACCCAAATTACCTGAAAGAATATAAAACGGTATAGGGGATCAAATACAATGATAAAATTGACGACAACAATTTCCAACACCATCAAAAACAGCCCTCGTTTGAGCAGGAAGGAAGACAATTCTTTCTTGGTCTTCTTTTGTCCGGATAAAAAAGCGGAAGTACCTGATAGGAACACAAAAATGGGCGCACAATAATGTGTAATCCATCGTGTAAAAAACAGTACGGGTGTTGTAGTGGCCGGATTGGCAGGGTCTTCAACCATGGCAGAGATATGAAAGAAGTCGCGTACATGGTCGAGTGCCATGATGATCATTACCAGCCCACGGAGGATATCAATAGAAGATATTCTCCATTTTTCGGCAGTCAGGTTGTTGGTCATGGGAAGGGTTTGAGGAAAAGATACGAATTAAAAATTATTCGCTACCATTCTCCACCGGATTGAAATCCGGTGCAGGGAATGGGGTGTTGGTCTCAAAGACGATTCACCTAAAAACAACAAAGCCTCACAGAAATGTGAGGCTTTGCAGGATACAGACATATTATGCCATAAACAAAAAAGTCCCAGCTTTTGTAGCTGAGACTTTCTGCGGACCGGACGGGACTCGAACCCGCGACCTCCGCCGTGACAGGGCGGCATTCTAACCAACTGAACTACCGATCCGTGATTACTGGGAAACCAGTTAAATCATCCTAAAAACATCCCTTTCAGTCCGTTTTCGGGACGGCAAAGATAAGGGTAAAGACTTTTCATAAACAAATCTTTTCAGGAAAAAATCTGAACCCCTAATTTTACCGTTCTAAACGATCATTATGCCCCAATACCCAAACAGACAATTCCTTGATTTTGAGAACCCTATCAAGGAACTGTACGAACAAATTGAGGATACCAGAAAACTCGCCGAAAAGAACCCTAAAATAGATTATACAGCTACCATTCAGCAACTGGAAGACTCTATCCTTGAAAAAAGAAAAGAGATCACCAGACACCTTACTCCCTGGCAGCGTGTGCAACTGAGCCGTCATCCAGACAGACCCTATACACTCAAGTACATCGATAAAATGTGTACCGATTTTGTGGAGCTCCATGGCGACCGCAATTTTAAAGACGATAAAGCCATGGTGGGCGGTTTTGCCAAACTCGATGGTGAGACCGTGATGTTTATTGGTCAGCAGAAAGGTACCAATACCAAACTGCGCCAGTTGCGCAATTTTGGTATGGCCAATCCTGAAGGTTACCGCAAAGCTTTACGTTTAATGCGTCTGGCCGAAAAATTCAATAAACCCATTGTTTGTCTCGTAGATACACCCGGTGCCTTCCCAGGACTGGAAGCAGAAGAACGTGGACAGGGTGAAGCCATTGCCCGTAATATTTATGAAATGATTCGCCTGAAAGTGCCGGTGATCGTTGTAATTATTGGCGAAGGTGCTTCCGGTGGCGCATTGGGTATTGGTGTAGGCGATAAAGTGCTGATGATGGAAAATACCTGGTACACTGTTATCTCTCCGGAAAGTTGCAGCTCCATCCTCTGGCGCAGTTGGGATAAAAAAGAAACAGCGGCTGAACAATTACGTCTCACGGCTACAGATATGAAAGGATTTGGATTAGTAGATGAAATTGTACACGAACCATTAGGAGGTGCACATTGGGATTATGCCGAAGCAGCTGATATCCTGAAATCTTATCTCATCAAAACCCTGAATGAGATCAGAAGCATCAACCCAACCGAGCGTATCAACAACCGTATTGAGAAATATGGTAAGATGGGATTCTGGGAAGAAGCGGTATAAAAATGTCCAATAAGGAATAAAGAATAAGAAATAAGAAAGTAGGTTATATCATTTAAAAGAGTCTTGATAATGTCTTTAGAAACACAATTGAGAGGAACGGGTGTAGCATTGGTAACACCTTTTAAAAAAGACCTTAGTGTAGATTTTGATGCACTGGGAAAAGTAATCGATGCCATGATTGGTGGCGGGGTAGAATACCTCATTACTTTGGGAACAACAGGCGAAACCCCTACCCTTGAGAAACAGGAGAAGAAAGACATTGTAAACTATACTTTTGAGAAAGTAGCAGGCCGTGTACCTGTAGTAGTAGGTGTTGGTGGTAACAGCACCCATGAAGTAGTGAAAGACCTCGGTTATTTTCCTTTAGACAAAGCTGCTGCGGTATTAAGTGCCGCACCTTATTATAACAAACCTTCGCAGGAAGGCATTTTTCAACATTATAAAGCGGTGGCCGAAGCCTCTCCAAAACCCGTTATCTTATACAATGTTCCGGGAAGAACGGGGCGCAATATGAGCGCTTCTACTACCCTTCGCCTTGCACATGAAGTAGCCAATATTGCCGGTATGAAAGAAGCCAGTGGCGATATGGTTCAATGTATGGAAATTCTACGCGACAAACCCGCCGATTTTCTGGTGGTGAGTGGTGATGATGCGCTGGCCATGGCACAGATTGCCTGTGGTATGAATGGCGTTATCAGCGTGGCAGCCAATGCATTCCCTAAACAATTCTCCGATATGGTTCGTGCGGCATTGAAACATGACTTTACAACAGCCAAGCAACTCAACGATCCTTTATTAAAAGCATATGATCTGATGTTTGCTGAAAATAATCCATCAGGTGTAAAAGCCTTTATGTTTGAACAGGGTTTGATTGAAAATGAAGTGCGTTTACCTGTTGTGCCTTTGAGCAGTGGATTGCACCAGTCTGTTAAACAGTACTTAGCCAAGTAAAATATCTTCCTGCTGACCGTTTATGGGTAATGTTTGGCCTATGCGTCAAAAATTGCGAACAATCGGTTAATCTGCAACAGTTCGTGCTTGCAGCGACTGAGTATTTTGTAGTACGACCAATTAAACCATTGTATCATGCTGCGTATATGCTTATCAGCCTGCTGTTTATTTTCGATCATTGTAACCAGTGCTCAGACCGGCAGACAAAAAATTGTTCAAAGTTTTTCTTCAGCCGTTATTTCCACTCCTCCAGCCGAATTAAAACTTGATACTTTTTATAAAAAATACACCGATGCATTCGGCATCCCCGTTGTGTCTTCTCATAAAGTACCAGATGATGCTTTACTGGTTGCCAGAGATATCATCAATTACATGTTGTTGAAACGTACCGATATCCGTGCAGCCCTGGTAAAGCAGGGTGCACGTTTATTGATCATGGCAGAAACAGAAATGGAAACCGATTTACCGGAAAGAAGCAACTGGAAAAAACCCACCAGAGAAGACCGGCGCCTCACACCCGGTGAAAGAGAAAACTATGACAAGCCCGGAGGTATTGCCAGCATGACTGATAGAGAATACTGGAACAGAAGGGCACGTGGTATGGGCGGCACGATAACTTCCTGTGCGGAAGAAAATATTTTAGGCTATGCAGGTACCCGTTACTATGGTGAAAATATTTTAGTGCATGAATTCAGCCACAATATTATGAGCGCCATGCGTGTAGCCGACACGGCCATGCTGCGACGCATTAATACCGCTTATGCAAATGCAAAAGAAAAAGGCATGTACAAAGGGCAGTATGCCATCAATACGGTTGCTGAGTATTGGGCAGAAGGCACACAATGGTGGTTCTGGTCGAACTATGAATTTTATGATGGCGACAAACGCATACAGTCGCCCGATGACCTGAAAGCATATGACCCCGATTTGTATGCTTTACTCGACGAGGTTTACTGGGGACATAAAATCCCCACTGATGTGTATCATGGAAAGAACGTAAGACCAGCAAGAAGAAATTAATCTCAGCGTAACCTCTGCGCCCTTCTTTCTCTGCGGTGCCCTTCCTTCGTCAGGGTGACGTTAGGAACCCCACCGCAGAGAAAGGAGAACAGGGAGTTTACGCAGAGAACTATATATTTTTTGTGGTTTCTTTTAACTGTTTGTTCATGTACGAATAGGCTTTGCTGATGAGTTTGCTGTATGATGCATCTTCAAAAGTCATGACTTCACCGGTTTGTTTATGAAAGAGGTTTAGCACCATCAACTCCTGGTCGTTCATGGAAAGGTCAATATGATAATATTGAAGAACAGCTTTTAGCTTGGTGGTGTTACGCATCCATAAAAATACACAAAGCCGGCAGGATTTTTCAACGCATCATTTTATCAAGCGCATATTCAACACCTCTCAACTCTGCCAGTCCTTTCAAACGGCCAATGGCAGAATAACCGGGATAGGTTTTCTTCTGGAGATCATCCAGCATCTGGTGCCCGTGATCGGGGCGCATGGGTATTGAAATATTTCTTCGCTGCTGTATCTGTAATACTTCTTTAATTACTGCATACATATCGGTATCACCCGCCAGATGAGCTGCTTCATAAAAATTTCCTTCCGCGTCTCTTTTGGTATTGCGCAAATGCAGGAAATGAACACGGTCGCCAAATCGTTTAAGCATAGCAACAATATCATTGTCTGCCCTTGCCCCATACGATCCTGTGCAAAAACACAAACCATTGGCAGGAGAATCAACAGACTGGAGCAGGAAAGCAGCATCTGCTTCAGTGCTCACAATTCTGGGCAAACCTAAAACTGGATATGGCGGATCATCCGGATGAATGGCCATTTTTACACCAGCGGCTTCAGCAACTGGAACAACCTCTCTTAAAAAATAAACAAGGTGCTTACGCAATGTATCAGCATTAATACCTGCATAGTTTTCCAATGCATCCAAAACCTGTTGCGCTGTAAAAGCTTCATCGCTTCCGGGCAAACCCAGCAGGAGGTTCCTGAATAATTGCTCCTGTTCATCTTTGTTCAGGCTATTCAGATAGGCTGCCGCAGCTTCCTGATCGGTCAAACTATGTTCTTCTTTTGCACCGGGTCTTTTGAGCAGGTATAAATCAAATGCAATAAACCCGAGTCTGTTAAAATAAAGAGCTTTGCTGCCATCAGGCATCGTGTAGGCAATATCTGTTCTTAACCAGTCGAGTATGGGCATAAAATTATACGTAACAACTTCTATCCCACAGGCAGCAAGGTTTTGCAGACTTGTTTTATAATTGGCAATATGTTCAAGGTATTGGCCATTCTGCTTCTTAATATCTTCACTCACCGGTAAACTCTCCACTACCGTCCAGGTCATTCCGGCATCTTCAATCAGTTTTTTACGTTGCTTAATTTCATCGGTTGTCCATACAGCTCCTACCGGTATATGATGTAAAGCTGTAACTACTCCGGCACAACCTGCCTGTCTGATATCTGATAGTTTCACCACATCCTGTGGCCCGTACCATCTCATTGTCTGATGCATTAACATACAATAAAATTACGTTTAAAAAAAGATGCGGCTGAAGCATTATGCATCAAACCGCATCCCATGGTCAGGTTTATGATTTGTTTATATAAATCAGATATAACGGTTAATCAGGTTCTCCAGGTATTCCTGTCTGCCACTTCTCATTGCGGGTTCACCCTGCTCTACTGCATAGTTCCGGAGGTCTTCGAGGCTCAGTTTACCTGCTTCAAACTCTTTCCCTTTTCCGCTATCGAAGGAACTATATCTTTCTGTTCTGATTTTCTTGTAATCAGACAGGTTCAATACTTTATCTGCCACTACCAATGAACGTGCAAATGTATCGATACCGCCAATATGCGCATGGAAGAGGTCTGCTGAATCAGTACTGTTTCTGCGGATTTTCGCGTCGAAATTAATACCACCACCTGCAAAACCGCCGGCTTCTACAATAACCAGCATTGCTTCGGTGAGTTCGTTTATATTATTGGGGAACTGATCAGTATCCCATCCATTCTGGTAATCGCCGCGGTTGGCATCAATAGATCCCAATGTGCCTGTATCGGCCGCAATTTGCAATTCATGCTGGAATGTATGTCCGGCCAGCGTTGCGTGGTTTACTTCAATGTTCAGTTTAAAATCGTTCAACAAATCAAACTGACGTAAAAAACCAATCACGGTTTCACTGTCATAATCATACTGATGTTTACTGGGTTCACAGGGTTTGGGCTCAATAAAAAATGTGCCTTTAAAGCCCTGTTTACGCGCATAGTCTTTAGCCGTATGAAGAAAGCGTGCCAGGTGTTCTTTCTCGCGTTTCATATCGGTATTCAGCAAACTCATATATCCTTCACGTCCGCCCCAGAACACATAGTTTTGTCCACCCAATGAAATAGTGGCATCTAGTGCAGCTTTTACCTGTGCCCCGCCATGTGCCAGCACATGAAAATCGGGATTGGTAGCCGCACCATTCATATATCGTCTGTTGGAAAACAGGTTAGCCGTTCCCCATAAGAGTTGTATACCGCTTGCTTTTTGTTTTTCGGCAAAGTATTCGCTGATGGCTTGCAGTCTTCTTTCATTTTCTGCTACATCATTCCCGAAATCAACTGCATCTACATCATGAAAGCAATAAAAAGGAAGACCCAGTTTGGTCATGAATTCAAATGCCGCATCAGCTTTATCTTTTGCTCTTTCAACAGCATCTGTTTTCTTGTCCCATGGAAAAATATGTGTGGGTTCACCAAAGGGATCTGCACCACTGCCGCAGAAGCTGTGCCAGTAAGCACAGGCAAAACGCAGCCATTCTTTCATGGTTTTTCCGGATACCACTTTATTTTCGTCGTACCAGCGATATGCGAGCGGGTTATCAGATTCCACACCCTCATACCTGATCTGGCCGATGCCTTTAAAATACTCTTGTTGACCTAATACGATTGACATAATTCTTAAATAAGTGTATGATACAATAAAGATATTTTTAACTTACTGAAACGGGTTCATGGCTTTTCAGCATTTCAATTCTTGTTTGTAATGATTCTTTCCATGCTGCATAACGTTCTTCATATAAACCCACATTAGACGGAGTAATATTACCAAGGGGCTTTCTCCCTGCAGCAGCTTCAGCGGCACTGGAAAAAATGCCGGCTCCCATTCCTGCTCCTATGGCTGCACCGTAACTTCCATCTCCGTCATAAAACTCAACAGATACCTGATTCACACCAGCGAATGCTTTTGCAAATACATCACTCAGAAAGAGATTGGCCCTTGATGCACGTACTACCTGTGGGTTCATTCCATTCTCCCGCATGATATCGAGACCATAACGGAAAGAAAAAGCAATGCCTTCCTGTACTGCTCTTACCATATGTGCTATGCCATGCATATTCAGATCAATCTGTTCAAAGTGAGCGCCGACTATCTGGTTATCCAACATCCTTTCGGCACCATTGCCAAATGGTATGGCGAGTAAACCCTCTGCTCCAACAGGTACGGATGCAGCAGCTTCATTCAGTGTTGAATAAGATTGTGAACCGCCCGTGATGGTTTTGATCCACCGGTTGAAAATACCTGTTCCATTGATGCAAAGCAGTATACCAATTCGCCTGAGTGCTTCACTATGATTTACATGGGCAAAACTGTTGATACGGGAATAAGGATCATAACCCAGCTCATCACTCACACCATATATAACGCCCGATGTTCCTGCAGTTGCAGCTACTTCACCCGGCTTCATTACATTTAACGAGAGCGCATTATTGGGTTGATCACCTGCTTTATAAGCAACCGGTATGCCTGCCTTTAACGACAAACGGCTGGCCACTGATTCTTTCAGGTAACCATGCGCAGAAAACAAAGATTGTATATTGGGAATAAGCGCATTATCGAATCCGAAATAACGCATGATATCTGTCGATAGTCCTTCCTGCTTAAAGTCCCAGAAAATACCTTCCGAAAGTGCAGCGTTAGTGGTGGTAATATCACCGGTCATTTTAAAGGCAATAAAATCGCCGGGTAACATAACCTTGTGTATTTTATCGTAAACAGCCGGCTCGTACTCCTTTACCCATGCCAGTTTGCTTGCAGTAAAATTGCCGGGTGAATTGAGCAGCCTGCTTAAACAATATTCACGACCGATGAAGTCAAAAGCTTTATTACCAGTTTCAACTGCCCGGCTGTCGCACCAGATAATGGCATTACGCAACACATGCCCATCATTATCTACCAATACCAATCCATGCATCTGGTATGCGATACCAATAGCAGTAATATCCTGTGGATCATAGTTACCGCTGGTATTGCATTTTAGTATAGCCTGTTTTACATACTCCCACCACTGATCGGGACTTTGCTCAGCCCAGCCAGGATGCGGGGTGATGATTTCTGCTTCTGTTTCCGGGTAATGCCCTGATGCCACACATTGATGTGTAGCGGCATCGACAACTGAAACCTTAACAGAAGAAGTTCCAACATCTATACCTAATAATAACATTCCGTCAATAATTAATAATGATCAAGATACTTGAAACCTTGGATGGTGAAGCATGCTGTTCATCCTTATTTATCAAAACAAACAACTGTTCACATTTATTTTGATGGAAACAGCCCGTTCTTCATTCATCCATTATATTAATTTGATAATGATTTATATCAATTCATTTTCCTCCATTCTCATTATCACGAGACTCAAAAAAAGCAAGGAGAGTAAAACGCCAAACTCCCCTTGCCAATCGTCGGTCTAACCTGCAAGCAAACCACACCGGCAAGTGACCCTTATGACGCTTAATAACCAACCCGGTCCCGAAGAACCGATTACCATCCAATTCACCTTTCAGACGATGTCTGAATAGAATCGAACGGGATGGAACCCTATACTAATTCAGTTTTGTTATGCTTTTGAAAAGTTGATACCTGCTGGTAATCTGTGTATTTATTACACAAATACTATCCATGAAAAATTGCAGGTGCAGTGATAAGGGAAGGGAGCCTGTTCGGGTAAAATGAACAGGATTTACTATTTAATAGTTTCCACTTTCTCATATAACGCAGCAAGCAATTTCAGACATGATTCGACCAGTTATCAGTCATTCCAAGACGAATATAAGAGAATTTATCAAAAAATGTAACCGATTGCAATTTTTTTACAAAAAAATCCCGTTTTTGATCCTTATTGGGAGCCTTTCCACTACCTCATAATCTGCACAAACGGATCAAAGCCAGAAACAAACCGCTAAAGGCTACACGGATAAAAAACTATAAGCAGCTTTCCCGGAAAACTGACCGCTAACGGCTAAACACTATTACGAAACTGCTGAAATGGTTGTCAGCAAAGCCTTTTAAACAGCTATAACAGCGGCATCTAAACCAGACGCTCCCTATTCTTTTTAACATGAATTAGCCAATATACTCACTTAAGCAGGTAAATTTTGAAAACTTACCTGCTTCAATACCTTCTGTCAATGCTTTAGATCAGTTGGTTTCGTCTTCAGAAAAACTAAAATTTGATTTTAATTTTTTTTTGCGATTTTTATACAACCGATTGCAATATGAAAACGAAAAAGGAAGTCACCATCTATGATATTGCTCAAAAACTTGAGTTATCATCTGCAACAGTGAGCCGTGGCTTACAGGACCATCCCGCTATTAATAAAAATACCCGCAAGAGAATTCAGGAAACTGCCCGTGAACTGGGGTACAGACATAATAATTTTGCCAGTAATCTTCGCAAACAAAAGACCAATACCATTGGGGTACTTGTACACGAACTGAACAGTAATTTTATCACTTCAGTATTGGCCGGTATAGAAAAAGTTACTACAGAAGCCGGTTACGATCTCATCATTGCCCACTCCTCAGAAAGTTCAGTTAAAGAAGCTGCAAATGCCGTTAACCTTTTCCATAAAAGGGTTGACGGGCTCATTGCTTCCCTGGCTTTCGATACAGCAGACCTGGCTCATTATGCACTCTTTGAGGAAAAAGGTATCCCGGTAATTTTCTTTGACCGTGTAGAAGAAAAAGGGGAAAGCACCAAAGTAATCATCGATAACTATAAATGCGGTTACCAGGCCACGCAACACCTGATTGAACAGGGTTGCAAAAAAATTGTACTCGTTACCGCCAGCCTGAAACGAAATGTATACGCACAGCGTCACAAAGGATATGCAGATGCCTTGTACGATAACAATATTCCTTTCAATAAAAAATATGTACTTATAAAAGACCTTAGTGAGCAGTGCGGTGTAGAAGCCGCACTTGAAATCCTCAAAATGAACCCGCTACCCGATGGGGCTTTTATAACCAACGATTTCTCTGCTGCCGTTTGCATGCAAACACTTAAAGAGCACGGCGTGCGTATTCCTGAAGATATTGCTATTGTTGGCTTTAACAATGATGCGATTGGAAAGATCATTGAACCGCAGTTAACAACCATTGACTATCCGGGTATTGACATGGGCGAGATTGCAGCAAGAAACCTGATCAACCACCTGAAAGGTTTATCTAACATAAAACATACCAATACTATTGTCATACGATCGAACCTGATCATCCGTCAATCCTCTCTCCGAAAAAAATAATTATTCAACAAGCTGTCGCCATACCATGAAAAAAATATTGTTCCTCTTTTTACTTATCTGTAGTTATTCTCAGTTAAATGCTGAGACCGGGTATGATTTATGGCTTCGCTATCAACCCATACAGGACCAGACCCTACTTGGCAAGTATCGCCAACAGATCAGCAGTATGTATGTTGATGGCAATTCTGAAACCATTCGCATGGCCAGAGAGGAACTAACAAACGGTTTGTCGGACATGCTTCAGCAGAAATTTTCTTCCCCCAGTGCAATGGGATCTGCTGCATCGCTTATTGCAGCAAGAGGTACATCTTCTCTTCTCGCCACCGCAGGTATAAAAGAATTACTGGCACAAACAGGAGAAGAAGGTTTTATAATTATTTCCAAAAACCTCAGCGGAAAAAAAAGAATTATTATATCCGGCAATACAGATAAGGCCATCCTGTATGGCGTGTTTCATTTTCTTCGCTTGCTTCAGACGCAACAATCGATCAGTAACTTAGAAACAGTGTCTGTTCCGAAAGTAAAACTGAGAATGCTGAATCACTGGGATAACCTTAACAGAACAGTGGAAAGAGGTTATGCCGGTTTCTCCTTGTGGAACTGGCACAGCTTACCCGGTTATATTGATCCCCGCTATAAAGATTATGCAAGAGCAAATGCATCCATTGGCATTAATGGTACGGTACTCACCAATGTAAATGCCAATGCCACCATTCTTACTAAAAATTATCTTGAAAAAGTAAAAGCGCTGGCCGATGTATTCAGGCCTTATGGTATTAAGGTCTACCTCACAGCCAGGTTCAGTGCACCAATAGAAATTGGTGGTTTAAAAACGGCAGACCCATTAGATGAAAAAGTAAGGCAGTGGTGGAAGGATAAAGTAAAAGAGATTTATCAGCATATACCCGATTTTGGAGGCTTTGTAATAAAAGCCAACAGTGAAGGACAGCCTGGCCCTCAGGATTATAAGAGATCGCACAGCGATGGGGCCAATATGTTTGCAGAGGCAGTAGCGCCTTTTAACGGTATTATTATGTGGCGCGCTTTTGTATACAGTGCAGAAAAAAATGTAGACAGGCATAAACAGGCTTATGATGAATTTGTACCACTGGATGGCGCTTTTCACAAAAATGTAATGGTGCAGGTAAAAAATGGTGCCATTGATTTTATGCCACGTGAACCTTTTCACCCACTGTTTGGTGCCATGCCAAAAACGCCGCTCATGATGGAGTTTCAGGTTACACAGGAATACTTAGGACAGGCTACCAATCTGGTGTACCTGGGTCCATTGTTTAAAGAATGTCTCGACAGCGATACCTATACCAGTGGCAAAGGAAGCACGGTTGCCAAAGTACTGGACGGAAGTTTTAATAAAGACCAAACACTTACAGGCATTACCGGTGTGGCCAATATAGGAACCGATGTGAACTGGACCGGCCACCCATTTGCACAGGCTAACTGGTATGCACTGGGCCGTCTTGCATGGAACCATTCACTGAGTGCTGAAAAAATTGCGGATGAATGGTTGCGGATGACCTATTCCAACCATACTGCTTTTATTCAAACTGCATCAAAGCTGATGATGGAGAGCCGGGATATATTTGTTCAATATTCAAACCCCATTGGCTTACATCATATCATGGGAACCGGCCATCATTATGGGCCTGCACCCTGGGTGAATAACCTCAACAGACCCGACTGGAATCCTGTGTATTACCATAAAGCAGACAGCATGGGCATTGGTTTTAACCGCACTGCAACAGGTAGTAATGCACTAGTACAATATCATCCCGAAGCAAGAAAATTATGGGAGGATATGAATACCTGCGAAGAAAAAAACCTGCTCTGGTTTCATCATGTTCCCTGGACTTTTAAAATGCGAAGCGGAAGATCGTTGTGGGACGAACTTTGTCATCACTATTATTCTGGTGCTGCCAAAGTAAAAGAGATGCAGCAATCATGGGCCAATCTCAACCCTTATGTAGATCAGCAAAGATTCGATCAGGTTCGTTCATTGCTTAATGTTCAGTATGATGAAGCTGTATGGTGGAGAAATGCCTGTTTGTTATACTTCCAGACATTCAGCAAAAAACCTATCCCCGGTCAGTACGAAAAACCTGATAAAACACTGGATTATTATAAGAGTTTACGTTTTCCGTTTGCACCTGGAAATTAGTGAACCATAAAAACAAGTTTATGTCAACAGATAAAAAAATAGCGGTTGTTACCGGAGGTGGCTCTGGTTTGGGTTTCGCCATTGCAGATAAATTTATCCGCCAGGGTATTGAAACTATTATCGTGGGACGCGATATGGAGAAACTGTCGCAGGCCAAAGAAAAATTAGGTGAAGGAGCCCATGCAGTTAGTTGCGATCTCAGTAACCTTTCTTCCATACCGGCACTGGTAGAAGATATATTAAAACGTTTTGGTCAGATAGACATATTGGTGAACAATGCCGGTATCAATATGAAAAAAGTTTTTACAGAAGTAACTGATGAAGAGTTCCAGCGGATTCTTACCACCAATGTATCGGCCGTATTTGCCATCAGCCGTGAAGTGGTAAAACATATGCTTTCCAGAGAAACAGGCTCCATTATCAATATCAGTTCCATGGCTGCGCAATATGGTCTGCCAAAAGTTATTGCTTACAGTGCAAGTAAAACAGCCATTGATGGTATGACCAGGGCCATGGCCGTTGAACTATCACCAAAAGGAATTCGCGTGAATGCCATTGCACCTGGATTTATTTATTCTGATATGACTGCAAAAGCACTCGACAGTGATCCGGAAAGAAAAGCAAAAGTATTTGGCAGAACACCAATGGGTGTAATGGGTCAGCCTACTGATATTGGTGAAGCTGCTTATTTTTTAGCCAGCGACGCATCGAAGTATATAACAGGTGTTGTATTGCCGGTAGACGGTGGTAATAGTATCGGTTTTTAAAATTGTGTATATGAAAAGAACTGTTTTTTTGATCATCGCTTGCATAGTTTCTGTTACATTAACAGGGCAGGCCATATTTTCACCTACATCAACAGGCAATAGCTTTGCACTGGGAAATACGGTTATTTATGTTGATAAATCTGAAGAAGCGCTTGTGCATTTAACAGCTACTCTTTTACAAAAAGATATTAAATCTGTAACCGGTATTACTGCTGAAATTACTGCTACTGTTCCAGAAAATACCGGAACCTTAATCTTACTTGGTACTATCGGCAAGTCGGCGTTACTACAAACACTTGAAGCAAAAAAACTGGTAACCACTAAAGAGATCCTAAACAAATGGGAGGCCTACCATCTTCAAACAATCAGTAACCCATTAAAAGGAATTACCAATGCCATTGTTATTGCCGGGGCAGATAAGAGAGGGCTTGCATATGGTGTATTTGAATTTTCAAAACAGTTAGGGGTATCTCCCTGGTATTGGTGGGCTGATGTTCCTGTAGAAAAAAAGAATGCAGTTTTCATTAAAAAAAATCTGTCGATAACCGATGCGCCTAAAGTAAAATACCGGGGTATTTTTATCAATGATGAAGCCCCTGCCCTGTCTGGCTGGACCAGAGAGAAATTCGGTGGTTTCAATCACCGGCTTTATGAAAAAGTTTTTGAACTGATTCTTCGCCTCAAAGGAAATTATATCTGGCCCGCTATGTGGGGTAATGCATTTTATGATGACGATTCGCTCAATATACAGGCTGCCAATAAATACGGTATTGTAATCGGTACTTCTCACCACGAACCATTGATGCGTGCCCATGATGAATGGAGAAGACATGGTACCGGTAAATGGAACTACGATAGTAACGAGGCTAAGCTCAAAGAATTCTGGCGCGCCGGAATGAAAAGAGCTTCCAATGAAAAAATTGTAACGGTAGGTATGAGAGGGGATGGAGATGAACCTATGTCGAGACAAACTGCTACAGCTTTACTGGAGAGAATTGTAAAAGACCAGAGAGATATTATTACTGAAGTAACCGGTAAACCTGCCAGTGAAACACCTCAATTATGGGCTTTATATAAAGAGGTTCAGGATTATTACGATAAAGGTATGCGTGTACCGGATGACGTTACGCTGTTATTATGCGATGACAACTGGGGCAATATACGTCGCTTACCCAACCCAAAAGAAGCACCAAGAAAAGGCGGATATGGCATTTATTACCATTTCGATTATGTGGGTGGGCCCAGAAATTACAAATGGGTAAACACCAACCCATTGCCAAGAATATGGGAACAGATGAACCTCGCCTGGGAATACAATGCACGTGAAATCTGGATCGTGAATGTGGGTGATATTAAACCCATGGAATATCCTATTTCATTTTTTCTTGACTATGCATGGAATCCTGAGCGCATTAAAGCCAATGACCTGGAAACATACAGTATTCAATGGGCGAAAGCACAGTTTGGAAACCAGTATGCAAAAGAGATTGCAGGCATTATGACTAAATATGGCAAATACAATGGCAGGAGAAAACCCGAATTGCTGGATGCGAATACTTACAGTTTCAATTACAATGAATGGCCGACTGTAGTGAATGAATACAAAACACTATTGCAGGAGGCAGAAATTATTAACAACAAATTACCTGCAGAAAAAAGAGATGCTTTTTTTCAATTGGTTTTACATCCTGTAAAAGCATGCAGTAATCTTTACGATATGTATTATAATGTGGCATTGAACCAGCAGGCTTATGCAAAAAAATATGCAGCGGCCAATATATACGCCGATAAAGTAAAATCATTATACCTACAGGACTCGTTGATTACACTCGAATATCACCGGCTCAATAATGGCAAATGGAATCACATGATGAGCCAGACACATATTGGTTATACCTACTGGCAGCAGCCAAACCGTCAGCGTATGCCAATGGTTCGGTATGTACCGGCGGATTCAGTAAAAGAGCAACAAACAGAATCACCGGTAATTGCTATACGGGCAGCGGTTCCGCAGCGTGAAAAGGGAGCTGCTTTTTATGAAGACACCCAAAGAGGCATATCAATTGCTGCAGATCATTACACCAACATCTACAACAGCAATACGATAAAATGGACAGTTATTCCTGATCTGGGAAGAACAGGATCGGCAATAACCGTAATGCCGGTAACCGCACCGAGTCAGCAACCTGGTGCAGGTACACCTTACGTATCGTATGATATCTATACAAGCAGTAAAGGCAATTTCGCGATCAATGCCTACTTCTCCCCAACCCTGAATGTGCAGAATACAGAGAATGGTTTATCCTATGCTATTTCTGTGGATGATGAGCAACCACAGATCATCAGTATCAATAAAGAAGATAAAAATACCGGTACAGGCATCTGGAATAAATGGGTATCGGAAAGTATCATTATCAAATCGACCAAACATACTATCAATAGCCCCGGTAAACATACCATCAAATACTGGATGGTTGATCCAACAGTAGTCCTTCAAAAAATCGTAGTCGATTTTGGCAATAACAAACCAAGTTATCTGGGGCCTTCAGAAACAATTTATCAACCAAATAAAAAATAATCCTATGCCATATAACAATAACAAAACCCTCGTTCGTTGCATTGTACTTGCGATCGCTACATGCTCAATGGGAACTCAATGGGTGAGTGCCCAGAAAAAAACATCACTGAAAAAAGTATTTGCCAAAGATTTTGGAATTGGCACGGCCATGAATACTGCACAAATTGAAGAGCGGGATGCTAAAGCCAATGCAGTTATCCTCCAGCACTTCAATATGGCCACCCCAGAGAATATTATGAAAGCAGAAATTATTCATCCGCAATGGGATGTTTACAATTTTGATCTGGCTGATAAAATGGTGGCTTATGGAAAGAAGAATAAAATTAAGATCAATGGACATACCCTGATCTGGCATAGCCAGTTACCGGCTTTTGCAAGAAATATCAGGAGTGTGGATTCATTCCGGACTTTTTTTACCAATCACATCAATACTGTAGCTGGTCGTTATAAGGATCAGATTTTTTCATGGGATGTAGTGAATGAAGCCCTGAACGAAGATGGCACTATGCGCCGGTCAGTTTTCCTGAGCAGGCTCGGAGATAATTTTGTAACAGAAGCATTTCGACTTGCAGCAGCGGCTGCACCTAAAACAGAACTCTATTATAATGATTATAACAATGAGCAACCTGCCAAAAGAGCCGGCTGTATTGCATTGATCAAAAAAATTCAGGATGCCGGTGTTCGTATTGATGGTGTAGGCATACAGGGACATTGGCATGTAGGTAAAGTTCCTTTCAAAGACATTGAAGAAAGTATTATTCAATATGCCGCGATGGGTCTTAAAGTAATGTTCACAGAACTTGATATTGAAGTATTACCCAGAAGTTTTCAGGGCGCAGATGTAAATCAGCGGGTGGCCAGTAATCCTGCACTTAACCCCTACCCCAATGGTTTACCAGACAGTGTACAACAGCAATTGGCGAATGATTACGAAGCCCTGTTTAAATTATTCTTAAAACACAAAGACAAGATAACAAGGGTTACTTTCTGGGGGGTGAACGATGGCCAAAGCTGGCTGAATGATTGGCCTGTAAGAGGAAGAACCAATTATCCATTACTGTTCGATCGCGAATTCAATCCAAAACCTGCTTATTATAAAGTGATAGGAACAAAAAATAAATAAGGATTTTATCCTTTTAAACAAGCCATATGAATCAATCAGCCACAACCAAATTATCAGTACTTGAAAAAGTAGGTTATAGTTTAGGCGATCTTGCCGCGAATCTGGTGTTTCAGACACTGATGACCTATCTCGCCTATTTCTATACAGATATATATGGACTTGAAACGAGTCATGCATCTGCCCTTATGCTTACTGTTGGACTCGTAGCGGCATTTGCTTTTAACCCTATCATTGGAGCCATTGCAGACAGAACGGTGTCGAGATGGGGCAAGTTCAGACCATGGATACTATGGACAGCAGTACCGCTTGGAGCCATCGCTTTACTGGCTTTCAGCACCCCCGATTTCTCTTATAAGGGAAAAGTTATTTATGCTGTTATTACATATACACTTTTGTTGCTGTTCTATGCGGCCAATAACCTCCCTTATTCAGCTTTAAGTGGTGTGATCATTGGCGATATGAAAGAACGCAACAGCATGTCGGCCTATCGTTTTGTGGCTGTCATGTTTGCACAATTCTTTGTTCAGGTATTCATGCTTCCCATTATTGAAACAGTGGGTAATGGAAATAAAGCAGCCGGTATTGAAACCGTGATGACCTGGTTATCGATTATTGGTACCATAATGCTCATTATTACCTTCTTAAGCACGAAGGAACGCATTGTACCCAAGCCCGAACAAAAGTCGAGCCTGAAAGAAGACCTGGGCGATCTGTTCCGGAACAGGCCTTGGGTGATCATGCTTACACTTACCACACTGGTATTTATTACGCTGGCAATGAAAGGTGGCTCCTATGTTTATTATTTCAAAAATTATGTAGACAAAGAAAGCTTGACAGCTTTTGTAGCACCAATAACCGGTTTCTTATCTGGTCTTGGCATGAATTTTTTTGGTGAAGATCCTGTGTCAGCAGGATTTGGCTTGTTCAATGCGGGTGGTATTATTTTTATGATTGTGGGTATTACCTTATCGAAACGCTATGCCGATAAATATGGTAAAAGAGATGTATTTGGCATAACGCTGTTCATATCTACAATTTTTATCCTCGCATTTATTTTCTTCCCTCCCACTTCAGTAGCACTCATGTTTATATCACAAATACTACATGGCTTTTTTTATGGTATTACCATTCCATTATTGTGGGCCATGATTGCAGATGTGGCAGATTACAGTGAATGGAAAAACAACAGGCGTGCCACTGCTATTATTTTTTCTGCAATGATGGTGGGTTTAAAAGCAGGCTTAAGTATTGGCAGTGCCTTATTAACTGCCATACTCAATTTATTCGATTATGTACCCAACAGCGATGCCGTACAAACAGCATCAGCCATTAATGGCACCAAATTACTCGTAAGTGTATTTCCCGCCATCCCTTTTCTGGTTGGTGCAGGGCTGTTGTTTTTTTATGAAATCAACAAAACAATGGAAACACGAATTGAAACAGATTTAAAAGAACGACGTAACGCATAAACATATTTAGTATGCCTGAAGATGCTATTGACCATATTAACTTTGAGGAACTGAACCAACGGGCTATTTCACAGCCCCTGGTGAAACATATTTATACTGCCGATCCATCTGCACATGTTTTCAATGGACGAATCTATATTTACCCTTCACATGATATAGAAAACGACACCCCATTTGATGACCTGGGTAGTCATTTTGCCATGGAAGATTACCATGTACTCTCTATGGATACGCCCAGTTCGGCAGCTATTGATCATGGCCCGGCACTTCATGTTAAAGATGTTCCCTGGGCATCAAAACAAATGTGGGCACCTGATGCCACTGAAAAGAACGGTGTTTATTATTTATTCTTTCCTGCAAAAGATCTTGAGGGAATATTCAGAATTGGTGTAGCAACAAGTGATTCTCCTACCGGGCCTTTTATTCCTCAGCCTTTGCCTATTCCGGAAAGCTTTTCTATTGACCCCGCCGTTTTCAAAGATGATGATGGCTCTTACTATATGTATTTCGGTGGTATTTGGGGAGGTCAGTTACAAAGATGGAGAACAGGCTCATTTAAAGCTGAAGGCGAGGGACCACTCGCACATCTGCCGGAAACAGGAGAACCAGCTCTTTCTGCAAAAATTGCACGTTTGACAGATGACTTGCTTTCATTTGACGAAACACCTAAAGATATTATCATCAATGATGAACATGGCCATCCGCTTTTGGCTGGTGATACCGACAGACGTTTTTTTGAAGCAAGCTGGATGCACAAGTATAAAGGCAAATATTATTTTTCTTACTCTACCGGTGATACCCATTTTCTCTGTTATGCTATCGGCGATAACCCATATGGTCCTTTTACATACGGTGGACGAATTTTAGAACCGGTAGTCGGCTGGACATCACACCATTCCATTTGTGAATTTGAAGGCAGGTGGTACCTGTTTTATCACGACAGTAGTTTAAGTAAAGGTATTACACACCTGAGAAGTGTAAAAGTAACCGAGCTGATACATGACGAGAATGGTCTTATACAAACCATTCAACCATACAAACCATAACAGTAAAACATTCGTTGATCATGAGGAAATTATTGTCTGCTATACTACTCTATACTGTAATGGCTACAGGTAGTGCACAATCTTTTCAGAATCCCATACTCGCAGGTTATTATCCTGACCCAAGCATCTGCAGAGCAGGCGATGATTATTATATTGTCAACTCTTCATTTGCCTATTACCCGGGTTTACCACTCTTTCATAGCAAAGATTTGTTGAACTGGAAACAGATTGGTTATGCGATGAATCGTCCTGAACAGTTGAACCTGGATGGTGCTGGTGTATCAAGAGGTTTATTCGCACCAGCTATTTCTTATCACAATGGCACATTTTATATTGTATGTACCGAAGTAAGCAAGCTGGGTAATTTCGTTATTACCGCCAAAGATCCAAAAGGCCCCTGGAGTAACCCGGTAAAACTACCGCAGGTGAATGGCATTGATCCTTCTTTGTTCTTTGATGACAATGGTAAAGCCTATATTCTTTTTAACAGTATTCCACCCAATAATATTTCCCTGCACAATGGCCATCGTACCATACGCATGTTTGAATTTGATCCTGTAAACTTAAAAGTGATTGGTGAAGAAAAACTACTCATCAATGGCGGTACAGATATGGCCAAAAAACCGGTATGGATTGAAGCCCCGCATTTTATCAAAAAAGATGGCTGGTACTACCTCATTTGCGCTGAAGGAGGAACCGGTTATGATCATTCTGAAGTGGTTTTCAGAAGTAAATCGCCTGAAGGGCCGTTTGTTTCTTATGAAAAGAACCCGATTCTTACACAAAGACAGCTTGATCCTAAAAGAAAATACCCTGTTACCACAGCAGGTCATGCAGATTTTGTAGAAGGGAAAGACGGTAAATGGTGGGGCGTATTTCTGGCCTGTCGCGCTTATGAAGATGATTATTACAATACTGGTCGCGAAACTTTTATGGCACCTGTTGTATGGAAAGATGGCTGGCCTGAATTTGATTTGGGTGGTGATGAAGTAAAATACAGTTATCCTATCAATGCCAAAGCCGATATAAAACGGGAGCCCTTTAATGGAAACTATCATTTCAAAGATGAATTCAGTCAATCCTCCTTAAATATCCGTTACCAGTTTTTGAGAACTGTTCGAAATCAATGGTACAGTCTTACAGAAAAACCGGGTTCACTATCAATGCAGTTGCAGCCTGAAACCTGTTCGGGAAAAGGCAATCCATCATTCTTAGCCTTCCATCAACCACATTTAAAAGGATATGCTTCTACAGCACTAAACTTCACTGCAAAAGCAGCAAATGAAAAGGCTGGATTACTATTATTTCAAAATGAGAAAATCAGTTATTATCTGTGTAAATCTGTAAAAGACGGTAAGGAAGTAGTAGAACTATTCAAAGCTGATACCCTTGTGAAATCTGAAATTCTCAACAGCAATACAGGTAACGAGGTTTATTTTAAAATAGAAGCCAGAACAGATGCGTATGCTTTCTATTTCGCTACACAAAAAGACAAATGGATTTTACTGGCAGATGGTATAGATGCGCGTTACCTGAGCACTAAATCTGCCGGAGGTTTTGTAGGATGTGTGTATGCCATGTATGCTACATCAAATGGAAAACCAACTGATAATAAAGCATTATACAACTGGTTTGAAATAAAAAACAACGACGACGTGTATAAACAATAATTCAATAAACTGTTTATGAAAAAGATTGTTGCCATTGCCTTTATCCTGACCAGCATTAACGGTTTTACACAGGACTATCAATCGCTGCCCATGTGGAACCACCGGTTACCCATGGAGCAAAGGGTGAATGATGTGGTGAAACGTTTAACTCTTGAAGAAAAAGTGGCACAGATGCTGAATGCAACTCCTGCCATACCTCGTTTAGGCATTCCGGCTTATGACTGGTGGAACGAAGTGCTACATGGTGTAGCAAGAACACCTTATCGTGTTACTTCCTATCCACAGGCCATTGCTATGGCTGCAACATGGGATACCAATTCGCTCAAACAAATGGCAGACTTTTCTGCGATTGAAGGAAGAGCGGTACACAATAAAGCTATCCAGGAAAATAAAACCAATGAACGCTACCTGGGCCTTACTTACTGGACACCTAATATCAATATTTTCCGTGACCCCCGTTGGGGTCGTGGACAGGAGACCTATGGAGAAGACCCATTTCTTACTACTTATCTCGGCGCTGCATTTGTAAGAGGTTTACAGGGTGATGATCCTAAATATTTAAAAGCTGCCGCCTGTGCCAAACATTTTGCGGTACATAGTGGCCCCGAGCCATCCCGTCATTCGGATAATTTCAATCCCACTGTTTACGATTTATGGGATACTTACCTGCCTGCTTTTAAAGAACTGATTACAAAAGCAAATGTTGAAGGTGTTATGTGTGCTTATAATGCGGTAAACACACAACCCTGCTGCGGTAATGATCTTTTAATGAATGATATACTTCGCAAACAATGGAAGTTTACAGGCTATGTTACCAGCGACTGTTGGGCTATTGACGATTTTTTCAAATACCACAAAACACATAAAAATGCTACTGAGTCTGCAGTAGACGCTGTATTACATGGTACAGATCTTGAATGCGGACAAACAGTGTATAAAACATTGATAGATGCGGTTAAACAAGGACTCATCAAAGAATCGCAACTGGATATTTCTTTAAAGCGATTGTTTACCACAAGGTTCAAGTTGGGCATGTTCGATCCTCCTTCCATTGTTCCTTATGCACAAACACCTGCATCGGCACTGGAAGCACCGGCCCATAAAGCACATGCTTTGAAAATGGCGCAACAGTCGATTGTATTGTTGAGAAATGAACAAAATACTTTACCACTATCTAAAAAAATCAAAAGAATTGCAGTAGTTGGCCCGAATGCAGACAATGGCATTGCTGTTCTTGGCAACTACAATGGTGTACCATCCAAAGTGGTAACCTTATTACAGGGCATTAAAGACAAATTGGGTACTGATGTTGAAGTGATCTATGAAAAAGCCATCAACTTCACGACTGATACACTTCTTGTGTACAATGATCAGTCAACTCAATTTACCTGGGAGGGTCAGCAGGGTTTTAAAGCGGAATATTTCAATAACCGTGAACTCAGCGGTTCTCCTATTGTGACAAAAAATGAAAAAACGATTGACCATTTCTGGCAGGAAGGAGAAGCCGTTACTGATGGTATCAGAGCCAATAATTTCTCGGCAAGGTACAGTACTGCGTTTACGGCTTCAAAAGACGGTGAAATAAGTTTAGAGGTAGAAGCAGATGATGGTTATCGTTTTACCATTAATAACAGGGAAGTCATCAATGCATGGCAGCGTAATCGCTGGGGTGCGCGCACCTATCGCCTTAAAACAAAAAAAGATTCTGTATACAATATTGTTCTTGAATACTGGCAGGGCGATGGTAAAGCAAACGTGAGGTTACGTACCGGTAATTTTGAGAAAACCGATTTCAACCTACTGGCTAAACGATTGTCTAACGTAGATGCCATCGTATTTGCAGGCGGTATTTCACCTCAACTCGAGGGAGAAGAAATGCGTGTTGATTATCCTGGCTTTAATGGGGGCGATCGTACCACGATACAGTTACCTGCTGTACAAACAGCTTTACTAAAAGCATTACAGTCAACGGGCAAGCCCATAGTTTTTGTAATGATGACAGGCAGCGCCATTGCTACTCCATGGGAGAGCAACAATATACCTGCAATTGTAAATGCATGGTATGGCGGACAAAGTGCCGGTACTGCCATTGCTGATGTGCTGTTCGGTGATTATAATCCTGCCGGTCGTTTACCTGTTACTTTTTATGAGAAAGACAGCGATCTTCCTGGTTTTACAGATTATTCTATGGAAGGAAGAACGTATCGCTATTTCCGTGGAGAAGCGCTCTATCCTTTTGGTTATGGATTAAGTTATACCACTTTTAATTATGATGGTTTAAAATTACCTAACACTGTTATGGCAAATAAAACCATTAAACTAAGTGTGCAGGTTAAGAATACAGGCACAAGAGATGGAGAGGAAGTTGTTCAGCTTTATGTGGCTCACCAGCAAACCAAAGGAAAATTACCTGTACGTGCGTTGAAAGGTTTCCAGCGCGTTATGCTGAAAGCAGGTGAAAGCAAGACAATCAGTTTTACCGTAAGACCTGAAGACCTTGCACTGGTAAACGAAACAACCGGTAAAAGTTATCAGCCAAAAGGAAAAGTGAAGATCAGTATCGGTGGTGGTCAGCCAGATGTAAAGACAAAGTCAACCAGTAATGTGGTAAATAGTACCATACAAATTTTATAACTGTAGTTCATACCAAAAACAATCTTATGAAACGTATCCTCACCATCATTATTACGGGTACTGTTCTTTCTTTTTTTGTACCCGCTACCTGTTCGGGTCAGCAAAAGTTCAACATAGAACTTACCGATGCATTACATATCCGTTACAATCAGCAGACATTACTCTCCTACCAGTTTAAAACAATGTATCCGCCTGCAGGGCAGGATACAAATTATAAACGAAGTGGTTTTATTCATCCACTGAATACACCAAAAGGACAAACGCTGACAAGGATTCAGCCTCCTGATCATTATCATCATTATGGCATATGGAATCCATGGACGCATACGGTATTTGAAAAAGACACCATTGATTTCTGGAACATCAAAGGAAGACAGGGAACTGTTCGTTTTGCAAAATTCACTTCACAAAAAAGTACCGCAGGTTTAGCTGAATACACGGCACTGCATGAACATGTGGTTTTCAAAAAGAATGGGACTGAAAAAGTGGCACTAAACGAATGGCAGACGGTTAAAGTGCATTCATTCAATGAAAAAGAAAATTCTTATATCGTCGATATCAGTTCTGAAATGCGTTGTGCTTCTGAAAGCCCCTTACTGATTGTTGCTTACAGGTATGCGGGTCTTGGTTGGCGCGCCACTGAGTATTGGAATAAAGACAATTCAGAAATGCTTACTTCCGAAGGAAAAACAAGAGATGCTACAGACAATTCAAAAGCTAAATGGATTATTACTTATGGATCGCTACCTGGTAATGAGGAAGGCGGGATAGTAATGCTATCGCATCCTTCCAACTACAACCACCCAGAACCATTACGCATATGGGACAAAAAAGCAAATGGCGGTCGCGGTGATGTATTTGTAAATTTTGCACCTACAAAAGATAAAGACTGGTTATTAGAGTCAGGCAAAACTTATACACTGAAATACAGGCTGGTGGTTTTTAATGGCAAAACAGATGCGGCGAAAGCAGAGAAAGCCTGGCAGGCTTTTGTGGCTGAAGTAAAATAAGGATGCTGCATCGGAAATGAAGTTGACGCTGAGTGTATGATCTTAATAATATCAATACACTCAAATGGATTTGTGTTGCAATTAAGTATGTAACAATAGAAAACCTATTGTGGCTTTGTTGATCATATTCATCACATAAATCAACTCAAGATGAAAAAAAGAAAGCAATCGCGCAGGGCATTTCTCAGTAATTCACTGAAGGCTTCTGCTTTGCTGGCATTCCCGTCTATTGTACCTGTTAGCGTGTTTGGAAAAAATGCGCCCAGTAACCGTATCAATGTTGCTGCTATTGGGGCAGGACGAATATCGAGGATTCATGATATGCCGGGTGTATGGCAACACAACTATGCACAACTCATGGCAGTTTGCGATCTTGATAGTAAGCGTGCCGAAGAAGGCAGGAAACTGGTTAATGATTTTTACAGCAAAAAAAATGGCGCTCCTTACGATGGCGTAAAAATGTACACCGACTACCGGGAACTATTACAGAATAAAGATATCGACGCCGTTCTCATCAGCACACCCGACCACACACATGCCATGATTGGTGCAGCAGCAGCAAGGGCAGGCAAACATATCTATATGCAAAAGCCTGCTTCTCTTACCATTGCGGAAGGGAGAATTATCAGCAATGTAGTTAGCAAAAGCGGGGTAAAATTCCAGATAGGAAGCCAGCAAAGAAGCAGTGAACAATTTCGTTATGCTGCAGAACTGGTAAGAAATGGCAGGATTGGTGATTTGAAAACTGTGTATGTTGGCTTACCCGGCGACCCGTCTGGTGGCAACAAAGAACAAATGCCTGTTCCATCGAACCTCGATTACGATTTATGGCTCGCTTCTACTCCCGAAGTGTATTATACAATTGACAGGGTGCATCCACAAAGTGGTTATGATCGTCCGGGCTGGTTACGTTGTGAGCAGTTTGGTGCGGGGATGATTACAGGCTGGGGCGCGCATCATATTGACAGTGCTCATTGGGGTATGGGAATGGAATCAAGTGGCCCCGTAGAAATCTGGTGCGACAAAGCAGAGTTTGCTACCGGAGGGTTATGGGATGTGCATGGCATATTTAAAACCGGAGCAAAATATGCCAATGGTGTTACCATGATTGTTAGCAATGAATTTCAGAACGGCATAAAATTCGAAGGAACAAAAGGATGGATTTTTGTTTCAAGAGGCGATTACCAGGTTACATCTACAGACCCAACCAAACCAGGTGAAAGAGCAAAAAGGTTAGACGCAAGCGATCCGTCCTTACTGACTTCTGTTATTGGTGAAAATGAATTTCGTTTTACAGTGAGTAAAGCGCATCATGGTAACTGGCTGGAAGCCATCAGGGATAATAAAGCAACCATTGCACCTGTTGAAGAAGCACATCGTGCCTGTTCGGCCTGTCTGCTTCATCATATTGCCATGAAATTGAAAAGAAAATTATACTGGGATCCTAAAACAGAAAAATTCAGCAACGATGCTGAAGCCAATGCCATGTTAAGTCGCCCACAGAGAAAACAATACGAAGTAAAAGAGTAATTGAATGAACAAAAATATCATCCCCATACTATTTTTTACACTGATAACAGTGTCGTGTACTGAATCAAAACAGATTGATCAAAAACCTTTTCAGCTTGTTACACTTGATCCGGGCCATTTTCATGCTGCATTGGTACAAAAAACCATGTACGCAGATGTTGATTCCATAGTACAGGTTTATGCACCAAAAGGAAACGACTTACAGTTGCATCTCGACAGGATTAACAGCTACAACAGCAGGAAAGAAAATCCTACTCACTGGAATGAGCAGGTATACACGGGAGCCGATTTTTTTGAGAAAATGATTGCTGAAAAGAAAGGAAACCTGGTGATACTCAGTGGTAATAACCAAAAGAAAACAGACTATATTTTATCATCTCTACAAAACGGGTTTCATGTATTGGCCGATAAACCAATGGTAATTGATGCAACTGGTTTTGACAAATTGAAACAGGCTTTTTCGATAGCTGCTAAGAACAAATTGCTGTTATATGATATTATGACAGAAAGATTTGAGATCAATACCATTTTGCAAAAAGAATTATCGATGCTGCCCGATGTTTTTGGTACTCTTGAAAAAGGGAGTATTGATAACCCGGCCATTACCAAGGAAAGCGTGCACCATTTTTACAAGTTTGTATCTGGTGCTGTACTTACAAGACCAGCCTGGTTTTTAGATGTATCGCAACAGGGTGAAGGTATTGTTGATGTAATGACACATCTTGTTGACCTGGTGCAATGGGAATGTTTTCCGGAAACAGTTATTGATTACACCAAAGACATTGATGTATTAAAAGCCAGACGTTGGGCCACTCCTGTAACACTAAGCCAGTTTAGTGCCATCACGAAGCTAAATACATTCCCTTCCTTCCTGCAGCCGGTGGTTACCGATTCTGTTGCGAAGGTTTTTTCCAATGGTGAAATTAACTATACTGTTAAAGGTGTGCATGCAAAAACCTCTGTAACATGGAACTATAAAGCACCGGAAGGAACAGGCGATACACATTACTCCATTATGAGGGGAACCAAAACCAATCTCATTATACGCCAGGGAAAAGAAGAGAACTATCAGCCGCAGTTATACATTGAACCGACCAGGAAAGAAGCTAACTATCCAGCTGTATTGTCTGCTGCCATACAAAAGCTCTCAACTAAGTATCCGGGTATTCAACTCGTAAAATCTACAAAAGGCTGGGCAGTGAAAATACCCGATTCGCTGAAAGAAGGGCATGAAGCACATTTTGCACGTGTAACAGAAAGCTACCTGAAATACTTAAAACACAACAATATGCCTTCATGGGAAGTTCCCAATATGCTGGCTAAATATTATACAACCACCACGGGGTTAGCACTAGCATTAAAAACAAGTCAATGAAAAAAATAGTCTTCATATTGGTGCTGTTTTGCACAGTTCCTGCTGTAGCACAATATGCTCCGGTGAGCATTCCGGGTTCAGAAATACGTTTTATCCAATCTGAAATTGTAAATGGGCAGGAATATGAATTACAGATTTTATTACCGGGTGGTTATAGCAACAGTACAAAACAATATCCTGTTGTGTACTTAATGGATTCGCAGTGGGACTTCCCTTTGGTAAAATCTATTTATGGCCAATATTACTATGACGGTTTTATTCCTGAACTTATTATAGTAGGTGTTACCTGGGGAGGTAAAAAACCAAATCCCGACAGTCTTCGGGCGAGAGACTACACCCCTACCCGCGAAGCAAGACTATTACAAAGCGGAGGTGCCGATCGGTTTCTTTCATTTATGAAAACCGAATTATTTCCATTTATAGAGCAAAACTACCGGGCGAGTAAAGATGAACGAATCCTGATGGGATGTTCACTAGGAGGTTTATTTACCATTTATGCCATGCTTACACATAGCGAAATGTTTTCCGGGTATGCTGCGGCCAGCCCGGCAATTGGCTGGGATAATCAGGTACTATACCAGTATGAAAAAATTTTTTCTGAAAAGAAAATTGATAAGCCCATTCGTTTATACATGACCATTGGCGACGTGGAGAGAGGACGTTCTTCATTTGAAAAAATGGCTTCTTTTCTTATTGATAAGAAGTATAATAATGTACATATTCGTTCAAAAGTTTTGGAAAACACCGGACATTCCGGTACTAAGTCTGAAACCTATACAAGAGGACTTCAGTACATTTTTGAAAAAAATAAACTGGCGTTAAGCAATGAGCAACTCGAGAAATATACAGGAACCTATCAGTTACCCAATGGCTCAACAATTGAATTAAAAATAGAAGACAAAGAACTGTATTGGTTCTCTGGCCCTCAAAACAAGACCAGGTTATTGGCAAATACAATACATCATTTTTACGCCACGCATGAATTTTTCAATCTCTATTTCAAAATAAACACAAGCAAGGTAGAAGGATTTGACTGGACAAGATATGGCAGTACACAATTCATTAAAAAGATCAATTAGTATGAAAAAAATTGTTTTTGCATTACTTGGCATGTTGCTTCTTCAAAATGAAACACAATCCCAGATAAGGCTACCCAGACTTGTAAGGGATAGTATGATTTTACAAAGAGATACAAAAGTGAATATCTGGGGATGGTCAACACCGGGTGAAAATATTACGGCTAGTTTCAACGGGAAAAAATATCAGGCTACAGCAGACACCGATGGCAAGTGGCTTTTTCAACTGGTACCAATGAAAGCCGGGGGACCTTATACTATGGAACTAAGTGGCAAAAATAAAATCATACTAAAAGATATACTTATAGGAGATGTATGGTTCTGTAGCGGACAGTCGAACATGGTACATCAACTGAATATTCATGATGTTACTTATGCAAAAGATATTGCAGAAGCCAATAATCCGGAGATCAGACAATTCTGGATACCAACATTAACCAGTTTACGCGGTGTTCAGGATGATCTGCCTTCCGGTTATTGGAAATCAGCTGTTGGTGAAGATGTTCGCCCTTTTTCTGCAGTAGCATATTTTTTTGCAAGAAAAATATACCAGCAATATAAAGTTCCCATTGGCATCATTAATGCCAGTGTAGGTGGTACGCCTATTGAAGCATGGACAAGCGAAGAAGGCTTGAAAGATTTTTCTGCTTTAACCGTAAGCATCCAGAAAAATAAAGACACTGCTTACCTGAATAGTTTGAACCGCAGACCGGCTGGCAATTTCAACAGACCCTCACCACCTGCCGATGCAGGGTTGACTGGTACTTTAAAATGGTTTGATCCTGCATATGTTCCTGTTAACTGGCGTAACATAAATATTCCCGGTTATTGGGAAGACCAGGGCGTAAAGGATTTAAATGGTGTGGTATGGTATCGTCGTGAGGTAAACATACCTGCTTCCATGGTTGGCAAGCAGGCAAGGGTTTTCCTTGGCAGAATTGTTGATGCAGATGAACTTTATATCAATGGAAAACAAGTTGGGAATACGACTTATTTATATCCGCAAAGGAGATACTATGTTCCGGGCAACCTGTTAAAAGCAGGTAAGAATACTTTTGTTATTCGTGTAACCAATACCAATGGTAAAGGTGGATTTGTTCCTGATAAGCCTTACTGCATTTTTTCGGGCACAGATACAGTTGATTTGAAAGGTGACTGGCAATATAAAGTTGGATTGGTTAATCGCCCTGTTAGCGGTGGGGGTTTTGGTGGAGGGGGCATCAATGCGCAAAATCAGCCTGCCGCTTTGTATAATGCAATGGTGGCACCTGAAATTAATTATACCATTAAAGGATTCTGCTGGTACCAGGGCGAAAGCAATGCAGGAAGACCACAGGAATATGAAAAACTGATGCGTGCGCTGATGAATGACTGGCGCAACAAATGGAAGCAGGGTACATTACCTTTTCTTTATGTACAGTTACCGGGTTTTATGGATTACAACTATCTCCCTTCTGAAAGTGGATGGGCCATGTTGAGAGAAGCACAACTAAAAGCATTAAGAGCACCCAACAGTGCCATGGTTGTAGCCATTGATTTAGGTGAATGGAACGATATCCATCCGGATAATAAAAAAGATGTGGGTGAAAGAATGGCGTTGGCTGCTTTAAAATTGGCGCATGGAGAAAATATCATTTACTCAGGCCCTCTTTTTAAAACAGCTACTATTGAAGGCAACAAAATCATCATCAGCTTTGAACACACTGGCAGCGGGTTAATTACAAATGATGGAGAAGAACCTGGCGATTTTGCCATTGCTGGCGCTGATAAAAAATTCGTATGGGCCAAGGCTAAGATTGAAGGAAATAAAGTGATTGTATGGAGTGATGAAATTACTCAGCCATTGTATGTGCGTTATGCATGGGCCGATAACCCAGTGCATCCAAATCTCTATAACAAAGAAGGTTTGCCAGCTTCGCCTTTCAGAACCGATCAGTAATGTTTTATGCAGATACAATGTACTTATACAATAAAATGGGCTCATCATATGGGTATTCAAAACAAGTAACAGATGAAAAAAATATCATTGTTCAACTTATTCATCATCTTTTTTTACGGGGTAACTGCACAAACAATTGTTGTAGACAGCAGCAAATACCCAAAACCTGTAAACTTTACTACACAACAGGATCATCAAAACATGATGCAGCAATTGGGCATTAAGCGATTAAGGCCCGGCCCTAATGCCAATGAAAATGCAGCCAATCCAGCCAATTACGATGAGGCAAAAGCAAATCCATGTCCGGAGTTACCGGATATCCTCACAACAACATCAGGAAAAAAAGTAGCAGGTGCAGACATGTGGTGGAAGGAAAGAAGACCTGAACTGATAAACGCTATTGAAAAAGAATTGTATGGACGTATTCCAAATAAAATTCCTAACATAAACTGGAAAGTAAAAGTAACCGACAGAGAATTTATCGGCAGAACTCCTGCAATAGTTAAGCAGTTGGTAGGATATGTTGACAACAGCGAATATCCTTTATTGAATGTAGACATTAACATGATGCTTGTTGTACCTACCAATGTGAAAGGTCCTGTACCGGTATTGATGATGTTTGGTTTCCCTTCTTTTCCCGCACCTGCACAACCTTCTCCTGCCGATCTCGAAAAACTAAATACTGCATTCAAAGAACTGATGATCAAAAATGATCCGTCGATGAAAGTTATTTTTGATCGTTATCCTGCTTATTCACCTATCACCAGGTTGGCGGGTGCCAATCCATTTGCAGCTCCGCCACCCGGAGATCCTTCACCTACTGAGCAGTTATTGGCTGCCGGTTGGGGTTACCTCACTATTGAGCCCGGTAGTATTCAGGCAGATAATGGAGCTGGATTAACCAAAGGAATTATTGGTTTGGTAAACAAAGGACAACCCCGCAAACCAGAAGACTGGGGTTCGTTGCGTGCTTGGGCTTGGGGAGCTTCACGAGCTTTAGATTATCTTGAAACAGATTCACTGGTTGATGCAAAAAAAGTAGGTATTGAAGGTGTATCACGTTACGGTAAAGCCGCATTGGTTACGCTTGCTTTTGATCAACGTTTTGCAGTAGGATTAATCGGTTCATCTGGCAAAGGGGGAGCTACTTTACATAGACGCATATTTGGGGAAGCAGTTGAAAGCCTTACCAGCAGCGGAGAATATCATTGGATGGCCGGCAACTATTTACGGTATGGCACATCTGAATCGGGTTTTGGTGCAAAAACAGGTTGCGACCTGACTGTTGACTCTCATGAGCTGATTGCACTGGCAGCACCAAGATTAACATTTATCAGTTATGGTATTCCTGAAAAAGGAGATGCTAAATGGCTTGACCAGACAGGTAGTTATATGTCTACTGTTGCTGCCGGTTCAGTATTTAAATTATTGGGAGCAAAAGATATTGGCGTATCGAATGACTATCTGAAAGAAAAAATGCCGCCGGTACTAACGGGTTTGTTAGATGGGCAATTAGCCTGGCGCCAGCATGATGGCGGACATACCGATGCACCGAACTTTAAGCATTTTATTCCATGGGCTTCTCGTTTTCTTAATTATGAAAAAAAAGCTGCACAATAATCGTTTATTCAATTTAAAACCAAGCATATGAAAAAAAGAAGTATCCTTTTGATAACAAACATCATACTGTTTATGTGTATAGCCTCTGCACAAAATAGTATTATACTGCGCACTTCAGAGGCGAAAGACACCATCAGTAAAAACATATACGGACATTTTGCTGAGCATCTTGGTCGCTGTGTGTATGATGGTTTATATGTAGGCGATAATAAAAAGATTCCCAACAAAAATGGCATTAGAACAGATATAGTAGAAGCGTTGAAAAAACTGAAAGTAGGTGTACTTCGCTGGCCCGGCGGATGTTTTGCTGATGGATATCACTGGATGGATGGTATTGGCCCCAAAGCACAAAGAAAACATACAGAAAATGTAGCGTGGGGAAATGTGCGAGAGAACAATGCTTTTGGAACACACGAATTTCTTGAACTCTGTGATATGATAAAAGCAGAGCCTTATCTCGCGTTGAATATGGGAAGTGGTACAGTACAGGAATCTTCCGACTGGGTTAAATATGTAAATCATGCCAATAGCAGCAGTTATTTAACCGATATGCGTGCCAAAAACGGCAGGTCAAAACCATGGAACGTAAAATACTGGGGCGTTGGTAACGAGTCATGGGATTGTGGTGGCAATATGACTGCAAGTCAGTACGTAAGTGAATACAGAAAATATGCTACACATATCACCAATTATGGCAACTCTGAGAATTTGTTTCGTATTGCTGTAGGACCAGGTTCTGAAGATTATAACTGGACAGAAACCGTGATGCGCGATATCCCTTCAAAACTGATCGAAGGTCTTTCTGTTCATCACTATTCTGTGATCAACTGGTCGGCTAAAGGCTCAGCTACGCTATTTCCCGAGCAGGAATATTTCCGTACCATGGAACAGGCATGGCGCATGGAAAGGTTTATTACAAAGAACAGTGAAATAATGGACAAATATGATCCGAAGAAAAAAGTAGCGCTTATTGTAGACGAATGGGGTGGCTGGTATGAAGTGGAGCCGGGTACTAATAAAAATTTTCTCTATCAGCAGAACACGATGCGCGACGCTATGATTGCCGGTTTATCACTCAATATTTTTCATAACCATGCTGATCGTGTTCGTATGGCTAATCTGGCACAAATTGTAAATGTGTTACAGGCTGTTATTCTTACTAAAGAAGAAAAACTCATCCTTACTCCTACCTATCATGTAATGGAGATGTACAATGTACACCAGGATGCTGTAATGATTCCTGTAACCGTAACCAGTGAAGATTATGTAATGGGAGATAAGAAACTTCAGGCAGTTTCTGCTTCGGCTTCAAAAGATAAAAACGGAATTACACATGTTTCATTGGTTAATATACATAGCACCAAAGAACAAACCATTACCATTAACCTTGGTAACTCTGGAGCAAAATCTGTTACAGGACGTATCCTTAGTTCATCTAACATACAAGACCACAATACATTCGATAAACCAAATACAGTTGTACCTGCTTCTTTCAACAAAGCCACATTAAATGGAAATGAACTAAAAATCAGTCTGCCCCCATTTAGTGTCGTAGTACTCGAATTAAAATAAATCCCTCGTATACTACTTACTTACCCCTGATTAAAATACCGAGTAAGCAGTACATGAAAAGCATATATATCGTTTATCATAAAACCTGTGCATGAAAAATATTCTTTTCAGTTTTTGTATACTGTCTCTGTTAATAGCCTGTAAAAAATCAAAAACAGATCCATCTGTCAATCCACCATCCAGTACTCCGTCAGTAACCATTAGCTATGCTCCGCAAACCACTTACCAGACCATTGCAGGCTTTGGTGGCGCCAATCGTATGTGGGGAACACAATCACTTACACCCGCAGAAGCGCAGAAAGCTTTTGGTATGGGTGTTGACGAATTAGGGTTAAGTATATTCAGGGTAAGGTTATCTTCTAATAAAACTGAATGGCCCATTATTATCGAAGCCGTGAAAGAAGCCAATAAAAATGGCGTTAAAGTATTGGCGAGTCCATGGTCGCCCCCTCCCGCATTAAAAGACAATAACAGTGATATACGGGGTAGATTATTACCACAAAATTATACAGCGTTTAAAAACTATATCAATGAGTTTCTGGCCTATATGAAATCAAATGGGGCCACAATTGATGTAGTATCTATTCAGAATGAACCCGACTGGACTCCTACTTATGAATCCTGCGACTGGACCGCTGATGAAATGATTAACTTTTTAAACGCGCCTGGTCAGATTACAGGTGCAAAAGTAGCGGCTCCTGAATCATTAAATTTTAATCAGAACATGACTAATGCAATTTTATCGAACGATGCTGCTGCGCAGAAAATTGATATTGTTGCCGGACATATTTATGGTGGAGGATTGGCAAAATTTCCATTAGCGGAACAGAAACAAAAAGAAATATGGATGACAGAATACCTCTTAAACCTGAATACAGGTAATACAGGGGCAGCCAAATGGAGCACTTATACAGAAGCTGCCAAATGGGGAGAGACTATAAAAATGCTTGTTTCTGTGCATGACGCAATGCTGAATAACTGGAACGCATATATCTGGTGGTACCTTCAGCGTTATTACTCTTTTCTTGGTGATGGAGAAGAAGGCACTACCAATGGTGCCGTATTAAAACGTGGCTTTGCTTTCTCCCATTTTTCAAAGTTTATACGACCGGGTTTTGTACGCATTGGCACAGATGCTACCCTGAATTTTTACCTGAAACTATCGGCCTATAAAAAAGATAATCAGACTGTCATGGTCATAATTAATCCCGAAGCTTTCCCGATAAACAATGTACAGGTAACCGGAATTACACAAACAGGTGTTGTATCTTATACCAGTTCTGAAACAATGGTCATGAATAAAAAAACATTAACCATTTCAGATAAAAAAGTAACATTTGATGCGCCCGCGAACAGTGTTACCACATTGGTGATTACTAATTAATTTTCAATATTATGAGAGCCCTGCTTTGTTTCTTGCTATTTTTTACTGTTGCACGTATCGATGCACAACCCTGGAACGGGAAAAAATGTGCCGTGGTAATTACATATGATGATGCCCTTGACCAGCATCTCGACAATGCAGCACCATTACTCGACTCATTGGGACTTAAAGCCAGTTTTTACGTTACTGCTTTTTCCAATTCTGTACAGAAAAGAATGAATGAGTGGAAAAATCTTGATAAAAAAGGGCACGAATTGGGCAATCATACCCTTTTTCATCCTTGTGTAGGTGGTAAAGGGAGAGAATGGGTAAAGCCTGAATACGATATGAGAAGCTATACTGTTCAGCAAATGATAGACGAAACCCGCATGACCAATCTTTTTTTGCATGCCCTGGATGGAAAAACTAAAAGAACATTTGCCTATACCTGTGGTGATATGAAAATTGGAGACTCTGGTTTTATCCATGCGATGAAGAATGATTTTGTTGCCGCCAGAGCCGTAAGGAATCAAATGCACAAAATCAATGAGATTGATTTATACAATGTTGATTGTTATATGGTGAACAATCATTCAGCAGAAGAAATGATTGAATGGGTAAAAAAAGCGGTTGCCACTAATTCTTTACTGGTTATACTTTTTCATGGTGTGGGTGGCGGAAATGGATTGGATGTATCGCTCAGTGCCCATCGTCAGTTTCTAACCTACCTCAAACAAAATGAAAAAGATATTCTTGTTGCACCCATGGTAGAAGTAGCAGCTCATATTAAGTCTTTCCAAAAATAATCTCCTCACGAAATCTCTGCGTTCTCCTTTCTCTGCGGTGAATCATACTCAAATCATCACCGCAGAGAAAGAAGAACGCGGGGGTAGACCGCAGAGAAAAAAGAGGCCCGCCAAATGGCGGGCCTCAGGCATTAAGCAATTGGTATGGCAAGGGGGATTAACGCAGTTTCATTAACTGAACCACTTTATGGCTTGAGCCCTGTAGTAATTCAGCATAGTAAATACCCGGTTTGAAATCATGTCCAATCTGAACAGTGCTGTTGGCATTATTATTGGCTTTTGCTTCTACCATCCGGCCAGTAGCATCTGTTACCCTGATCTGTACTGCTGCCTGGCTGCTGCTTTGTAATTTCAGGGTGAAATAACTGGTTGAAGGATTTCCGATAACCTGCACTGTAAAGCTTTCATCAGTTGTTTTGTTCTCTGCTGTTGTGAACTGTGAAGAAGTCCATCCGCTTGAAACAACCGGTAAAGCATTACCACATGAATAACTATTCCAGGTAACGTTTGGCAGTGTGCTTTCCAGGTTCTGTGTAATAAAGAAACCTGTCATGAATACATTGGAATTTGTACTGCTGCTTCTGCCATCAGGGTTCAGTTTTATGAGGCCTTTTGGCAGGTATACATTTCCTGTGAACTGAATATTGGTCCCGGTAACAGTAAAGCGCTCATCATCATTATTACTGTCGCCCATGTAAAAAGTAACTTTTCGCTGATCGGGGTTTACTCTTGTGTTAGACATGAGTTGTGCACTGCCCGTAATTTTCATTTCTGCATCTGCAGCAAAACGTACGGTGGTATTGGCTGAACTTGTTCCGGCTTCCACTACCATATCGGATATATTGATCACTGAAGCAGTAAACTGTACCCGTGCGCCTGCACCAATACAGATTGTTTTAAAATTATCACCGCTTAAAACCACATTAGCCCCTTCACGGATGATCAGGTCTGCATAATTACCGCTTAAAGTGACTGTAGTATTCCTGTTCACAGTATAATTACGCAGGTTTTTTGTTGAGGCCGTATTATACTTCATGCTTGGAAGTGTTACAGTTGCTCTTCCCAATATTACAGATGCGAGGTTGATACCCGTTCCGTATTTATATACCTTGGGTGCTTTTACAAATGCACCCATTCCTGCGACTGAACTGTTTTGTTCAAAAATGGCCCTTCCCAGCGTGTTCATCACACCTACACTTCCTGTAACCACTTTATTGCCAACACCCAGTTTTACATCATTGGCTACAAGGATTGTATAATTGCCCGCAACCGTCTGTTTGTTGTAAACATATGTAACAGGTGAAGAAGTGCAACCGTTTGAAGTGGTGGTGGTTAATTCATAGGTTCCATCAGTATTCGTTAAGCCAAGACCAAGTGTTTGTTGAGTTGAAACTGTTGTTGTACCCTGCTTCCAGGTATAACTTGCTCCCGGAGCAGCATTGGCGGTTAATACAAGCTGGTTACAAAAGGCATCGGGTGTACTTACTGTATATGCTGCAACCGGCGCTGCAGTGATGATTACATCTGTAGAACCCGTTTTTATATTTCCATTTACATCCATTACCGTAAAAGTGATAGTGGAACTGCCTACATTAAAATTACCACTGGCATCCAAACCAGTTCCTGTTCTGTTGGTGGCACCTGTGATGACATATGACACAGAATAGATTCCACAATTATCTGTGGCTACTAATGATGGCACCTGATAATTGCCCGATGCATTATAACACAACGTAGTGGCAGGCATGGCTTCGATGGTCGGGTTTTCATTATCGATTACTGTTACATACTGAGAAGCTGTATCGGTATTACCGTTACTGTCTGTAATAGTCCAGGTAACTTTTGTAGTTCCAATCGGGAAGAAAGCACCTTGGAAATCTTTGGTTACAGAAGCGTTGTTAGCACAATAGCTATAGGTTTCGGGTGTTTGAAGTGTTACAGTACCACCACAGGCATTGGCATCATTCACCACACTGTAATCAAACAAAGGGCGAACGAATGTGGCCAGGCCGGCAAAACCGTTTGCCATTGGATATATATTTCCCAATGCTGCATTTACGGCTGTTGCCTGTACTGTATCTCTATAGATAAAATAAGTTCCGGAATTGCCAGGAATATTACCTGCTATGAAACCGGTTCCTCCACCCGGAAATGCATTGGCTTCCAATACACCATGAATGGTATTGGGTACTGCTCCGGTTAAAGGATCCTGATCGAAAAAGAAAATATGGGTAGCTCCCTCGCCCAGGTTTCTGTTATAAAAAGTATTACAACTGATAGAAGTAGCATTACCTCTTGTACGTAAACTTGATCCTGTTGTGGTAACACCATCAAAAATATTTCCGGAAATAAAAGCACCAATTACATCGATAGTTATCTGTGTATTTCCCTGAAAACATCCGGAAGCACTATTGTATCCACCGGTTGTACCAATTACCCTGTTATTGGTAAAACTTACATTCTTCGAATTGGTTACAGTATTGCTTCCTCCTAATACTACTAATTGTCTGGGAATATTGTTACCGGCTACAAATTGTCCCGTAGAACCGCAACCGCCTGGTTCTGCCCCCGCAAATGTTTTACCCGAAAAAGTATTCTGATTGATGATGATATTGTCAATAGCAGTATTAAAATTGGAACCGATACCATGTTCTCCATTTGCTACAATTTCATTTCCCTCGATACGGATATTGGTATGACTTCCCAATAAATAAACAGCACCCGTTTCTGATGAACCATTACTATCAAAACCTGTAATGGTAAAACCTTTACCGGGAGCACCAATGGTTACATTATTAGTACCAGAACTAAGTGCAACAGTATTTAGACCAATAACGGTTGAATTAATATGTGTTACAGAAGCTCCTCCGGTAGATAGTAAACTAATACCCTGTTTGTTGATGGTAATATTACCAGTATAAGTTCCTGGTGCAACGATGATTTTACCACCGGTTGCAACACGGGGGATAGCCTGTGTAATAGTTGCATACGGATCACGAACAGACCCATTTTTGGTAGTACCTGCATAGGAAGCATCTACATATACAATAGACAAAACAGGAGCTCCATATGAGCTGTGCTGGTTTTCGATGTTTGCATTATTATTTGCTGCACTCACTGCAGCGATATCAGTGTATTTATTCACTGCAGCATTCAGAATGGCAATATCATAATAATTGGCATTAGCCCCAGAACCCCATTGGTTACCGGTAAAACTGATGGAACAGTCTGATAACAGTACCCATCCACGGGTACCGTACACATGATTATTGGCAATGGTACCTGTTACATTGTTATTGATATAGCCGGGTTGACGGAGATTATAAATGGTATTATCATGAATATTCAATCCGGTTAGTCCGCCCGATATTTCCAGTGCACGGGAAACATTTCCACCGGTCATGGCATATTGGCCACTGATGGTACATCCTGCCAGTTCAAAATTACTGGCCTGAACGCCAATAAGGTTATGGCTGGGTGAATCATCTGTTTTAGTAATTACCAGGTCGCGGATGGAAACCTGTGGAGCGGTTACCAAAAACAGATAAGCGGAACCACTGGTTTGAATGGTTACCGACCCGGCAATACCAACCGGCTTGAGTGTAACTGATTTATTCAATTGAATGGTAGAAGATTGAACATAAGTACCGGCACCTATATGAATGATGTCTCCAGCTGATGCAGCATCTACTGCTGCAGTAATAGTAGCTTTAGCTGTTGCAGCACTTAATCCATCGTTCAGATTATCCCCATCTGTGGCAGAAACGTAGTAATTCGTTTGCGCCTTTGTAGTGATACTGATCAATACAATAGATAAAAGGGTGAGAAAAATGCGTAGCTTTTTTTCCATACGTTTTCGTTTTGGGGTTAGTTAGGGTTACAAAACGTTAATAATCAATTGCATATTAACTGTTAATTCAATGTGGAAAAAACGGTATTTTTTAGAAAATGTACGGTGTTTTCCTCGCAGGGATAGTAGAAAAAACCTGGCTTGATTGATCAATATTTCAGCCTTTTGTTAATTTTCCAGGAGATTTTAGCCGGCAAAATCGACCATAAATATCCTCTTATTTCAAAAAAAATAACACTTAAAAAATTCATTTAAATATACTTGAGCATATAATAAAATAATATTTATTTATTTTTTTGTTTGCATTAATCTTTTATTAACATTTACACCTATTAATGCAGCACTTTGACCCGCTGGTGGTCTTATTTAAGGTGCTGATGCTTCGATCCTGCCTTTAGAAAAACTGACGTTGTGAGATTTTGTGCTGTAGATAATGAAATATCATTTATTCGAAAGAAGCATCGTTTGTCATTTAAACTCACTTTACCATTTAAAAACAGTAAAAAAGATACTTTTTGAGGTATTGGATAGAAAAATACCGAAAAGAAAGAAATTAATCAAACACCATTAAAATTTTCCATCACCTAAACGAAAATGTACCCACTACATTTTATGAAACAAGCCTAAACTTTTAAAAATTGGAACAAATGAGAAAACTTGTATCACTACTGACGGTGCTTATGCTTTTTACAGCATCTGCATTCGCTCAAAACAAAACTGTTACCGGTAAGGTAACAGAATCGAATGGTACACCTATTTCCGGTGCTACCATTAGTGCCAATGGCAAACCAGTTGGCGCCACCAGTGCGAGTGGCGACTTTTCGGTTGCTGTGCCTACGGCCACCACTTCTATCGTGGTTACTTCCATCGGTTATAACGACCGTACCGTAACCTTAACAGGAAGTGCTTTATCCATTACATTAACTACTGCAGATGCCAACAGTGTATCTGAAGTTGTTGTAACCGGTTATACCAGCATCCAGCGTAAGAAATTCTCTGGTGCCATTGCCAACGTATCAGCCCAGGAGGTGAAGAAACAACCTTTTGGTTCATTCGACCAGGCCCTTCAGGGTCAGGCTGCGGGTGTTTCTGTTATTGCCAATAGCGGTCAGCCAGGTGCTAATGCCGTTGTTCGTATCCGTGGTAATGGTTCAATCAGTGGTGGTAACGTACCATTATATATTATGGATGGTATTGAAATTACTGCTGCTGACTTCTCCAGCTTAAACCAGGGCGACTTTGAGCGTGTTGAATTGCTGAAAGATGCCGTGGCTACAGCTATGTACGGTTCTCGTGGTGCAAATGGCGTAATCGTTATTTCTACCCGCCGCGGTCGTGCAGGAACACTGCAACTGAACTATGATGCTCAAGTGGGATGGAGCACATTGCCTCAGGATCGCCTGGTGATGATGAACAGCGATCAGAAAATTACCTATGAATTACAGCGTGGTAACCCTTACGGTTGGACTACTGCTGAAGCAGACAGCTTACGCAAAGTAAACTTTAGCTGGAAAGATGCTTTAATGCAAACAGGTATGACCCATCAGCACATGATCAGTGCAAGCGGTGGTACTGCTACCAGCAAATTCTTTGCTTCATTATCTTATATGGATCAGGAAGGTATCGTTCAAACTACTGGTTTAAAACGTTATACTGCCCGTATCAACGTAGACAATACCATTAAAAACTGGCGCTTTGGTATTAACCTGCAGGCAGGTTTCTCTAAACTGAAACAAACAGGTGAAGCCAATACAGGTCTGGCAACTCCATTGAATGCTATCCGTTGGTCTAACCCTTATGAAAGAGACAGAGACCCAAGAACTGGAGATTTTCAGCAATTCGGTGGTCCTGGTTACCTGACTTCTGGTCAGCCTAACGGTGCCATGGAACTGTTCCTTGATTATAATAATTCTATCCAGATAAAAACAGTGGCAACCAGTTACCTGGAATTCCATTTCCCTTTCCTGAAAGGTTTATCTGCCAGAACTAACTGGGGTATTGATTATACCAATAACGAATCTACAGCATTTAACGACCCACGTACCGCAGGTGCTCAGGCAAGAGCCGGTGCATTGAGCAGAAATAGTGCCTGGAATTTCCGTTATACCGGAACTACTTCTATCAACTACAAGCAAAACTTTGGTAAGCATGAGTTTGATGGTGGGATATTTACAGAAGTTGTTAAGAGTGATTCAAGAAACTTTGGTTTTACCGGTTATGGTTTCACTAATGGCTTTACCAACGAAGCAGGTTTAACTGCAGGTAGTACCGCCAATGCTAACTATATCCCTGCCATTGGTGGTGGTGGTAGCAGAAATGGTATCCAGTCTTACTTCGGTATTTTCAACTATGGTTACGACAGTAAATATTACCTAACCTTAGTAGGCCGTCGCGATGGTTCTTCACGTTTTGGTGTAAACAACCGTTATGCGAACTTTGGTTCTGTGGGTGTTACATGGTCTGTTTCTTCGGAGAAATTCATGGAGAACAGCAAATTGTTTGATAACCTGAGTTTACGTGCCAGTATCGGTACAACCGGTAACAACAATACACAGGCTGGTGACTTCCCTATTCCTATCTTCGGTCGCTCTACCTATGCAGGTGTTAGTGGATGGTCTCCAGGATCACCAGGTAACTTAGACTACCGTTGGGAAACCAACCGTACGATCAACGTTGGTATCGACTTCTCTATCCTGAAAAGAAGACTGAGTGGTAGTATTGAATTGTATGACAGAAAAACACTTGATCTGTTCTATGCACTTCCAATCGATCCGTCTATCAGTGGTTTTGGTAGCATTCCAAGTAACTTCGGTAGCTTACGTAACCGTGGTATTGAATTATCACTCCGTGGTGATGTGTTAAGAGCAAAAGATTTCTCATGGACTATTGCTGCTAACCTCACTTACAACCAGAACAGAATTATTGACCTGCCTACAGACTCAGTTGTAGCTGGTATCACTATCCTGAAAGAAGGAAAAGCGCTGAATACTTTATACCTCGTTCCGTATGCTGGTGTTAACCCTGCTAATGGTAACGCGCAATACCAGAAGAAAGATAAGAGCACTACCATGGTATACACACCAAATGATAAAGTGTACCAGGGTACTTCAGATGCCCCATGGTTTGGTGGTATCACTTCATCATGGTCTTACAAAGGTTTCGACCTGAGTGCTCAGTTGAACTTCTTCCTCAACAGGGTACAGTATAACAATGATAAAAACAACGTAGTTAACCCTACTTATTTCTTTGATAATATGTGGGTTGAACTCTTGAAAGAGTGGAGAAATCCCGGTGATATTACCAATATCCCAAGACCAACATCTGGTGCTACCGCTTTAGGCCCATCCAATCCTTATCAGACACAAACTACTTTCTTCCTGGAAGACGGCAGTTTCTGGAGATTACGTAACGTAACATTAGGCTATACTGTTCCGACTAAATTGTTGTCGAAAACAGGTATCCGTTCTGCCCGTGTATTCGTTCAGGGTCAGAACTGGTGGACTGGTACTAAATTCCAGGGCTTTGATCCTGAAGCAACAGGAGTATCGCTGGTGGGTGCACAATACCCAGCACTGGTACAAACAACCATCGGTCTGAATGTTGGATTCTAATCACCAATCAAAATGCATAATATGTATAATAAGATCATAAAAAATACAATCGTCGCCTTTGCAGCATTTACATTGGTGCAGGGGTGTTCCAAAAAGGAAGTCATTGAACTGACTCCCGAATTTTCTCTGGATGCCTTGAGTAACCCTTCCAGCATGAAACAGGTGGAAGAAGTTTTAACAGGTGCATACGGAAGTTTAAGAGCAGCCGATTATTTCGGATCCGGTAGTGGTACCGGTTCTGGCTGGGCACTAATGCCGGATGTAATGAGCGACAACCTCTATGAGGTTTCTGCCGAAACACTGGCTAACTCAAGAGCAATGGCTGACTGGATTTTCAACTCATCAACCGGCCAGATTACAAGCTTGTATTCTGCTCCGTATAATACCATCGCACACGCGAATATTATCCTGAGAGATGTTGACAAATTTACCAATGCCAATAACCAGGGACAGTCTAACAGGATTAAAGGACAGGCTTACGCATTACGTGCCATGGCCCATTTCGATCTGTTCCGTTTTTTTGCGGTAAAATATGATCGCAGCAGTACTGCTGATCTGGCAATGCCTTATATCAAAGACTTCACCGTTTCTACTTCTGTAAAACCTGTTCGTAATAATAATAAAGATTACTACGATAACATTTTTGCAGATTTGAATCAGGCAGTTACTTTGTTAGGAAATGTAGATCAGGCGGTAAACCCTGCCAGCGGTTTAACCAGACCCTTCCTCGATCGTAATGCAGTATATGCATTATTGGCAAGGGTTAACCTCTATGCAGGTAACTGGGCTGATGCTGCAACTGCCGCTACCAACGCTCTGAATGGTCGTCCACTGGCTACCACACAGTCTGCATTTACCGGTATGTACAAACAAACAGACAGAGGAGAAATCATCTGGAACGTTCAGTTTGAAGCTGGTCAGTCTGGTCCTTCATTTATTGCTTTCTTTGCAACAAGTAACCGTAGTTATTTCAGACCTGCTCCAGAAGTAGCAACAGCAGCTGGAACTACCGGTTTAATTCAAAGTAATGACCTGCGTTATCAGGCTTACTTTACCAATGTACCTGCCGCGGGTAATCCTACTCCGAACCTTGCTATTACCAAGTACAGAGGTAAAGGAACACTTGTAGATGGTAATGCCAATTTCGTTGCACTGCGTAGTGGTGAAATGTACCTGATCCGTGCTGAAGCAAATGCCCGTTTGGGAGGAGCCAATGAAGTAACTGCATTGGCCGACCTGAATGCTTTGCGTGCTGCACGTATCACTGGTTATACACCAGTAGTGTTAACCGGTACTGCACTGATTAACGCCATTGCTGATGAGAGAAGAAGAGAAATGTTTGGTGAAGGCCATCGTTTCTTCGACCTGAAGCGTACTACGCGTATTATTCAGCGTGGTTCAATTTGCGGAACGCCAACCTCATCTGCCGGTAACTGCACACTTGCAGCTACTGCAAGAGAATGGGCACTGCCAATTCCTGAAAGTGTACTGGGTGCCAATAAAAACCTGGTTCAGAATCCTGGATACTAATTCAGATTTCGATCTTAAGAATAAAAAACTCCCTGCCTCGGCGGGGAGTTTTTTTATGTACTTAACTTCGCTTAACCCGAACCCATAAAACAAATGACTTACCCATTATGTATTGACTGGTTCCTGCAATAATGGCCGCATTAGCCATAACAAAATAAAAAGGAAAGAAAAACACGCCTGGCAATCCTCTGTACCTGCTAAAAAACCACCCCGCTACTGCCCAGCAATAAAAAAAGAATTGAGCAATACAGATAATCAGTATCCAGCGGTCATCGGTCTGAAATACTTGTAAAGACCCGATCAGCAATAATCCAACCAATGAATAAGGTACAATGAGCCATCGAAATAATTTCCGGCTCATGAACTGAAATGCAGCTAAAGGCTGGTTACTAAAAAACTTCAGCATTTTCATTCGCCCTAAAAACTGTATACTGCCGGCAGCGATCCTCAGTTTCCTTTTCCATTCATCTACTACTGTTTCCGACATCTTCTCTGTGCCATATGCAAGCGGTTCATACACCACCCTTTTGCCGTTCGCAATTACGCGCATGGTAATGAGCAAGTCTTCACAAACAGTATCTGGCGGTATTGGTTGTACTAATTCCCGTCGAATTGCATATAATTCACCGGCGGCACCAGTGACTGAAAAATTTTTTGAATCCCATTGTCTGAGCTTCGACTCATACTTCCAATAAAATCCTTCCGCTACAGTACCCCCACTTCCCTTTTCTGTTATTATTCGTTTCTCTCCTGCAACTGCACCAATTAAAGGGTCCTCAAAATGCTTAACCAATTCAACGAGTGCATCTTTATTGAGCATGGTGTTAGCATCTGTACATACAACAATAGCTGATTCAATTTTTCCGATGGCACTATTCAGCGCAGCAGCTTTCCCTTTCCGTTCAGGATTATGTATGAGTATCGCTCTTCCATCGGCAGTAACTGCAAGATCGGTACCATCAGTTGATCCATCTGTCAACACTATTACCTGTAATAAATTCCGAGGATATTCCAATGCATATGTGTTGTTCAGTTTTTGCCTGATATAATCTATCTCGTTATAAGCCGCAATCAGCACAGTTACAGAGGGATAAAATGGAGGATGCTTTTTTTCAGTTTTAAAACGACTGATCAAAAAAGACAAACAGGGGTATATAACATAAGGGTATGCAATAACTACCAATAAACTATAGATAACCACATTCATTATTGACCAGGTTAAGGATAATATCCGGGTTCAAGTATCTGTACCGGGCGTCTACAATATTAAGTAAGATTTCAGGAGCAGGGAAGAAAGGGCTGTTTTGCCGGACAGGATATCCACATAAGACAATTTACTAGCTTTCGGGGGCGGCTATTATTTATCTTTACCCATTAAATACCTGTATTGCTATGCTTAAAGTAGGCGTTTTTGGAGTTGGACACCTGGGTAAGTTTCACCTGAATAACTGGAAAGAAATAAAAGACGTGAAACTCGTTGGCTTTTTTGACCCCAACAACGATAATGCCCGTATTGCAGTGGATGAATATGGCGTGAAAAGATTTTCAGACGAAGAAAAACTAATGGATGCCTGTGATATTATTGATGTCATTACTCCTACTGATCATCATTTTGATATTTGTATGATGGCCATCCGTAAAGGCAAACATGTTTTTGTTGAAAAACCACTGGCCCATACCATTCAGGAAGGAAGAGACCTGGTAAACATGGTTCGTGAAGCAAATGTAAAAATGCAGGTAGGGCATGTGGAAAGATTTAACCCCGCATACCTCGCCATTCAGGAAATGAACCTGAACCCCATGTTTATTGAGGTGCACAGGCTGGCACAATTTAATCCGAGAGGTACCGAAGTAAGCGTGATACTCGACCTGATGATTCATGATATCGACATTATTCTGAGCCTGGTGAAAAGTGATGTAAAAAATATTTCTGCCAGCGGAGTAGCCGTAATGACCGAAACGCCTGATATTGCGAATGTGCGTATAGAATTCAATAATGGCTGTGTAGCTAATCTTACCAGCAGCCGGATCAGCATGAAAAAAATGCGGAAAATGCGTCTGTTTCAGAAAGACGCATATATTGGCATTGATTTCCTGGAGAAAAAAACAGAGATCATCAAACTCAAACAACCTGATGACCAGAATGTGTTTTCTTTTGATATTGATACCCAAAACGGAAAGAAAACCATCGCCATTGCCAATCCCATCATTCCACAAGCTAATGCCATTAAACTGGAACTCGAATCATTTGTAGACGCCATTCTTAACAACAAACCAACTGTAGTAAGCGAGATCGACGGTTTTCTGGCAATGGAAGTAGCACATCAGATATTGGACAAAATCAATAATACCAGTATCCTGGTGTAACACATGCAAGGCAAAAAGAAACAGATCAGTTGGTATATCTTTTCCGACTACTTTTTTGCCATAACAGGTTATCTGTTGTTTTTTTATCTGCTTTACCCCGACTCAACAGCCTGGCCTTTTCAAGCTACTATATTAGGCTGTCTGACTACTGCTTTTGTATGGCTGCTTGTTTTTGGGCTATCGGGTACTTACCAGAAATCATTATACGAGAAATCAAGGCTGAATGAAATAACCGAAACCTTTATCCAGACTGCGATTGGCAGCCTTGCGATCACCTTGTTTTTTTTCGGGGGGCGCCCTGATTTTTTCAACTTCTTTATTCTTTTCTTCTTCCTTCATTTTATACTTTTTGCCATCGACAGAAGCATTGTTCTGCTTCTCATCAAAAGATCTATTCTAAATGGTCAAATTCGTTTCAATACAATCATAATCGGTAATAATAAAGAAGCTGTAAAAGTGTATCATGAAGTAATCAAGAACTTCAAATACCTTGGAATGCAGGTAGTAGGTTTTGTTACACATGAAATAAAAACGAGTAATGGTTTAAGTAAATGGATTCCCCGATTGGGATCAACAGAAGAATTAAACAGTATCATACAACATTATCAGGTAGAAAAAGTGATACTCGCTTTAGAGAAAAAAGATCATGCATTAATAGACGAACTCGTTTATATACTGACTGAAAAAGATGTTGACATAAAACTGGTGGCAGATACGCTTGATATCGTTTCTGGCTCTGTAAAAACCAACAATATATTCACCGCTTCTTTAATCGATTTACGTACCAGCCCACTTAGTGCATGGCAGCAAAATATCAAACGAATCACTGATATTCTTGTTGCTGTAACCGGGTTATTATTATTATCACCATTGCTTTTGTTTATTGCCATCCGTACCAGGCTTTCATCAGTCGGCCCTGTTATTTATGCGCAGGAAAGAGTAGGATACAAGGGTCGCCCATTTATTATTTATAAATTCAGAAGCATGGTTGCAGATGCTGAAAAAAATGGACCCGCTCTCTCAAGTGATCATGATACACGTATTACTGCCTGGGGTAAAATCATGCGTAAATGGCGACTCGATGAATTACCACAGCTTTGGAATATACTTACCGGTGATATGAGTCTGATTGGTCCAAGACCTGAAAGAAAAGTTTATATTGATCAGATTTTGCAACAAACACCTTATTACCGTTATCTGCTAAAAGTAAAACCCGGACTTACTTCCTGGGGAATGGTACAATTTGGTTATGCGAGTAATATTGAAGAAATGATCCAGCGCATGAAATATGATCTCATTTATATTGAAAATGCATCCCTCCTCCTCGACTTCAAAATCATGATGCATACTTTACGTATCATACTATCCGGAAAAGGAAAATAAATTACCCTGCGAAACCTCCATTATCTATTGTTCTCTGCGGTGACTATTCGAATAAGTTCACCGCAGAGAACAAGAGAGCACAGAGGTTTCGCAGAGTCGTTTAAATATACAAGCGTATAACTGGCTATAACAACCCTTTGGTTGAAGGTAAATGATTGGAGAAAGGATCTCGTCTTACGGCCATTCGGATGGCTTTGGCGAAAGCTTTGAAAATGGCTTCAATTTTATGGTGTTCATTTTCTCCTCTACATTCAATATTCAGGTTGCATTTAGCAGCATCGCTGAATGATTTAAAGAAATGAAAAAACATTTCAGTTGGCATTTCACCAATTTTTTCTCTTTTAAACTCAGCATCCCATACGATCCAGTTCCGACCACCAAAATCAATCAACACTTTTGCCTCAGCTTCATCCATCGGCAAAGCAAAACCATAACGTTCCATACCTCGCTTGTCGATCAATGCTTTTGCAAATGCTTCTCCCAGTGCAATACCTGTATCTTCAATGGTATGATGTTCGTCAATATGCAGATCTCCTTTTGTTTCAATAGATAAATCAATCTGTCCATGTCTTGCAATCTGATCAAGCATATGATCAAAGAAACCAATACCGGTATGAATAGACGATACACCAGTACCATCAAGGTTAAGGTTAACACTAATCTTTGTTTCATTCGTATTACGCTCATGCTGCACTTTACGCAAACCAAGTTTCAAGAACGAATAGATTGCTTTCCAATTATCTGTTTCCAAAGCAATGGTCGAACGCAATTGCGCTTCCTGTTCTGCTGTAAGCGAATGCAGAGGTGATTTTAAATAGATGGCTTTACATCCGAGGTTTTTAGCCAATTGTATATCGCTCCATCTGTCGCCAATAACATAAGAATGGGTGAGATCGAATTTCGATTCATCAAAAAAATGTTGCAGCAGGGCTGTACCGGGCTTACGTGTAGGTTGATTGTCTGCTGCAAAACTGCGATCAATGATCATTTCATCAAACACAAAACCCTCACCTTCCAGTGTTCGGATCATGAGATCATGATATGGATAGAAATCTTTTTCAGGATAACTCGTTGTTCCCAATCCATCCTGGTTAGTTACCATTACTTTATAATAATCAAAGGAGGCTGCGATCTGCGACAATGCTGTAATACTGCCTTTTACAAAAGCAGTCTTCCCAATATCATCAATCTGAAAATCCTGTGGTGGTTCCTGCAACACTACTCCGTCGCGGTCTATAAATAATACTGGCTTCATTGCTTTTACTTGATTTTTGCCCGGGCAGCTTTTACTTCTGCTACAGTTACTGCATTTGCTTTATTGCTCCAGCTGTTCCTGATATAATTTAATACATCAGTAATCTGCATATCGGTAAGGTCGGGATTGGCCGACATATTATTATCGTAATACTCCCCATCTAACTCTACCCTTTCCGTCATTCCTTTAATAATAACCCTGACCAGGTAGACTTTATCATTACCCTTTACTTTAGAAGCTGCATCAAGTGGTGGATTCAGTCTTGGAACACCCCCGCCATCTGCCTGATGACAGGCCATACATCTTTGCAGATAAATTGTTTTACCTCTCTCTATAGAAGCTTTCAATGGGGCTTGTACAACAGTTGCTTTTTCTTCTGGTAATACAAAAGCTGTAGTAGTCAATAAAATTGTAACGATATAAACAAACTTCATCTTTCTTTATTTAGACGGATAGCTGATTTTATAAATGGTTCCTTTTACATCATCAGATACATACAAAGAACCATCCGGCCCTTGTGTAAGTCCGCAGGGTCTGTGTTGTGCCTCTCTTGGATTTTTCACTACACCTGTACCCGAAAATCCATCTGCAAACACTTCCCATTTACCACTGGGTTTACCATCTTTAAAAGGAACAAATACTACATAGTAACCTTCCTGTGGCAAAGGAGAACGGTTCCACGAGCCATGAAATGCAATAAATGCACCCTGTCTGTATTTTTCAGGAAACTGGTTGCCGGTATAAAACAACAGGGCATTGGGTCCCATATGTGCCGGGAAAGCCACAATCGGATCGATGGCATTTTCACCACCTGTTTTCTTTCCATCACCACCATATTCCGGCGCCAGTATTTTCTTTTGCTGAAAATGATCATAATAAACATAGGGCCATCCTGCATTATCACCTTTATTGATGGCATACATAGTTTCTGAAGGAAGCTCCGCACTTACAGTGGTATCAAACATATCGGGATACAAAGTGTACAGCATATCGCGACCATGCATGGTAACATATAATTTCTTCTGTTGCTGGTTCCAGTCAAGTCCCACTACATTTCTTAACCCGGTGGCATAACGTACCCCATTATGATAACTCTGGTCTGCGAGATCTACTTTAAACTGCCAGATACCACCTGCTGAATCCAGTATCGGACATGGATTCATTCCTTTGGAACCTTTTGTTCTGTCTGTTTCCTGACATGAATTAGAAGGAGCTCCAATATTTACATAAATATTCCCGGCATCATCCAAGGCCAATGACTTAGAAGCATGCTGACGTTTATCCCACAAACCTTTTACAATACGTTGCGGGTTTTCGGTGTCGATTACATTTCCTTTATCATCCAATTTATACCTGAACACATCCTGATCAGATGACGCATAGAGATAACCGTTTTTAATAGCGATACCTGTTCCATAATAATTCGCAAATGTTTTATTGATTTCCATTTTACCATCACCGTCTGCATCTTTCAGGTAAACAATACCTTTCCCTTCTTTCAAGCGTTCCAGTTTTACATATATGCCCCCCTGCTCAGTAGCCACAATATGCCTGGCCCTGCCAAGGTTATCTGCAACAATAGATGCTGAAAAACCACTGGGTGTTTTTAAACCGGCATTTACAGGATCAGCTACTAATTTTTTTGGAGTAGTGTTAGTAGAATCATTTGCTGCAACAAGATTAACCACAGCACAAAAGATGGCGAAAGAAAATAGAAGCCTTTTTTTCATATACGATTGAATTTGGAATAAAATTACAAATGAAAACACAGATTTACTCAGTTTGTCGGTGAAGAGTACCATTCCTGCATGGCATCCACCAAATCGGTGTTCTCTTTTTCTGTACCGATGGTGATTCTCAGACAGTTTTCACACAATTCAACATTACTCCTGTCTCTCAACACAATGCCCTTAGTCAGTAAAAATTCATATATTTTTCTGGCTTCTGCAATTTTAACCAGTATAAAATTCGCGTCCGATGGATACACTTTCTCAACCGTAGGCATCGATTCAAATACCTCAGTCAGCGCAATGCGCATATCTACCAGTATTTTAATCATATCATTCACCTGCCCTACTTCCTCAAGTGCCTTCAGTACAAGTTCCTGTGTTGACTGGTTGATATTATAAGGTGGTTTTACCTTATTCATCACTTCAATAACCGATTGCGATGCAAATGCCATTCCCAAACGAAGTCCAGCAAGTCCCCATGCTTTACTCAATGTTTGCAGCACAACAAGATTCGGGTATTCTGTAAGTTCCTGTACAAATGATTTTTGTTGGGCAAAATTGATATAGGCTTCATCAATTACCACAATACCTTTAAAGTTATTCAACACCATTTCAATATCTGCCCGTTGCAAGGAATTACCGGTTGGATTATTGGGTGAACAGAGCCAGATGATTTTAGTATTGTCATCTGTCAGGTTTTCCATATGAACCAGATCGAGCTGGAAATCGGGCAGCAGCGGGGCTTTACGTATGTCAACATCATTGATATTAGCGCTTACTTCATACATACCATAAGTAGGCGGGCAGATGATTACATTATCTTTCCCGGGTTCACAAAAACAGCGAAACAGTATATCAATACATTCATCACTTCCATTACCCAGAAAAATATGTTCGGCGCCGATACCCTTAATTTTACTCAATTGCTGTTTTACTGCCTGCTGATGAGGATCAGGATATCGGTTATACCATTTTGTAAGTGGCGACCCTAAACTATTCTCATTGGCATCTAAAAACACTTTTGCCTCCCCGCTGAATTCATCACGGGCCGAAGAATAAGGCTTCAGATTTTTGATATTGTTTCTGATTAATTGTTCCAGGTTAAACATATAATAACTCTCTTATAATGTGATTCAATCTATTGTCTGATGAGTACAGCATTCTTATGTGCATCAAGTCCTTCCGCTGCAGCCATAATAACAACAGTGGGTGCAATTGATGCCAGTCCTTCTTTCGACAGTTTCTGATAAGTAATCTTTTTTACAAAAGAATCAACACTTACACCACTATACGCTCTTGCAAATCCATTGGTTGGCAGGGTATGATTGGTACCACTGGCATAATCGCCCACACTCTCCGGTGAATAATTACCCAGGAACACAGAGCCTGCATTGATAATTTTTTCAGCTATCTGCTCATCGTCTTCGCAGGAAAGAATCAGGTGTTCTGCCGCATATTGATTTACAAGATCAATTGCTTCATTCTTATCCTTTACAATAATAGCTTTGCTGTTAGTAAGTGCTTTAGCGGCTATTTCTTTTCTGGATAATTGTGCCAATTGTACATCCAACGCTTCTATTACTTTATCAACCAGTATTGCATCTGTACTCACTAATAACACCTGGCTGTCTGTTCCATGTTCTGCCTGGCTCAACAAATCGGCTGCAACAAAAGCAGGATTGGCTGTATCATCTGCCATTACACAAACTTCACTGGGGCCTGCAGGCATATCAATGGCGATACCATCCTGCTGGGCCAGCTGTTTGGCGCAGGTTACATATTGATTGCCCGGACCAAATATTTTATACACTTTAGGAACAGATTCGGTACCGTAGGTCATGGCGGCGATAGCCTGCACACCGCCGATAGTAAAAATGCGGGTGATGCCTACCAGATTCGCGGCATATACTATGGCAGGATGCAGTTTCCCGTTTTTATCGGGTGGTGAACATAAAATTACTTCTTTACAACCTGCAATCTGTGCCGGTATACCAAGCATGAGGATGGTTGAAAACAAAGGTGCTGTTCCACCCGGAATATACAGACCTACTTTTTCAATACCTACGGCTTTTCTCCAGCAACGAACCCCTTTCATGGTTTCAACTATTTCAACCGGTGTTTTTTGTTGCTCATGAAAGATGCGGATATTATGTGCAGCTTGCTTGATGGCGCGTTTTAAATCGTCAGGAACCAGTTGAATCGTTTCATTGATAAGCGCTTCTGTCATTTCCAAAGTTTCCAGCTGAACACCATCAAACTGTCTGGTAAATTGCATTACAGCTTTATCACCATCCTGTTTAACCACATCCATTACAGCTTTCACCTGCTGTTGTAAAGTAGCCGTATCTATAACCGGTCTTTGCAGCAGTTCATTCCATTGTGAGCGGGAAGGATATTCAATTCGTTTCATACATTGTAGATTAGACGATCATTTTTTCAATAGGTACCACTAATATTCCCTGTGCGCCTGCTGCTTTGAGTTGTTCAATGATATCCCAGAAATCATTTTCATTCAGTACGCTGTGTACACTGCTCCAACCCGGATCGGCCAGCGGCAATACAGTCGGGCTTTTCATACCGGGCAGCAATGCAATAATTTCTTTCAGTTTATCATTGGGTGCATTCAACAGAATGTATTTATTGTTCTTTGCTTTTTTTACCGACTGTATACGGAATAACAGACGGTCGATCAGCTGAACTTTAACAGGATCCAGCTCATTATTACGTATAAGAACGGCCTGCGACTGCAGGATGGTTTCTGCTTCCTGCAATCCATTCATGAACAAGGTAGAACCACTGCTTACAAGGTCGCAGATAGCATCGGCCAAACCAATACCGGGAGCAATTTCCACGCTGCCGCTGATTTCATGAATCTCTGCATTTACTCCTTTTTCGCGGAGAAAAGATTCAACAATTACCGGATAGCTGGTAGCAATTCTTTTGCCTTCGAGGAAGGAAGCATCTGTATATTGTTCACCTCTGCGAACGGCCATACTTAGTCTGCATTTACCAAAACCCAGTTTTTCTACTACAGTGAGTTTCTTCTTTTTTTCGTACACCACATTCTCACCCACAAATCCAATATCGGCCACGGCATCTTCCACATACTGCGGAATATCATCATCCCTTAAAAAATAAACTTCGAGCGGAAAATTGGATGCTTCTGCTTTCAGTTTGTTTACGCCATTGCTGATATCGATACCACATTCCTTCAACAAACGAATGGAATCATCGTGCAAACGGCCGCTTTTCTGGATTGCTAATTTTAATTTCATAGTTCTGCGTTAAAATAAAAAAGGCCTACCTGTTGGTAAGCCTTTTAATGTTTATGATCAGCACATAACACCAACAGCCTACCCTCTGGGTAAGAAATGATGATGGTGGATATGTGCGAATTGTTTCATGAGATGGCAAAAATACAGTCAACTGTGGTTATGCGCAAATTTTTTTCACCCGATCATCCAATACAGGTACAGAACTACCTGAGATTACCTAACTTTCATCTCCCCAAACTGCGAATACATGAGAAGATTATTCCTTTCCCTGATTTCCCTGTTTGTCATAGCTATGGCCAATGCCCAACAGAAAAAACTGGTCTGGAGCGATGAATTTTCGGTTAATGGCTTACCCGATTCTGCCAAATGGAACTATGATGTGGGCGGACATGGCTGGGGTAATAATGAATTACAATACTATACATCAAAGAATACACGCAACGCAAGGGTGGAAAAAGGCTTTCTCATTATTGAGGCTCATAAAGAACAAACAGGTGATAATAAATACAGTTCTGCAAGATTAGTAACCAAGGGCAAGGGCGACTGGACCTATGGCCGCATAGAAGTACGCGCCAAACTACCCAAAGGTGTTGGCACCTGGCCCGCCATCTGGATGCTGGCCAGTACCCCGAAAATTACCTGGCCCGATGATGGTGAAATAGATATCATGGAACATGTGGGGTATAACCAGGGAACCATTCATGCCTCGGCGCATACCAAAAAATATTTCCACAGCATCGGCACCCAAAAAACAGGAACTGTATCTGTTCCCGACTGCAGTGAAACATTTCATGTATACATGTTAGAGTGGGATAAAGAAACCATTAAAATGTTTGTAGACAAGAAACCTTATTTCACTTTTAAAAACGAACATACCGGTAACGAGGCCTGGCCCTTTGACAAACCTTTTCATTTATTGCTCAATATTGCAGTGGGCGGTTCCTGGGGCGGGCAAAAAGGCGTAGATGAAAAAGTGTACCCGCAACAGATGATTGTTGATTATGTAAGAGTTTATCAATGAAGACCGGAAGACGGGAAGACCGAAAGTCCGAAAGATGATCGCTTCATTTAAAATTTCTTTCGGTCTTTCCGACTTCCGGATTTTCGGACTAATATAAAACCACCAACTAAAATAGAACGCTATGAAAAAATGGTTCTTCGGATTGTTGATACTGGGTTTCAGCTTTACTGCTGCATATGCCCAGGACGACAATACCTATCGTACACCTGCTAAAGAAGTAATGGAACTGCTGCTGGCCAAACCAACACCTTCTGTAAGCATTGATGGAAAAGCAGAATGGATGCTGCTCAGTGAACGCAACAGTTATCCAACGGTTGAAGAATTGGGTCAGCCTGAATTACGTGTTGCGGGCTTACGTATCAACCCGAATAATTTTTCTCCGAGCAGACAGAACTTCATCAACAATTTCACCCTGCAGAATATTAAATCGGGGCAGAGTTCACAGGTAAGTGGCTTACCCGCCAATTTACTGGCAGGTGGTGTGAGCTGGAATCCTTCAGAAACAAAAATTGCCTTTACACATACAACCGGTTCACGTGTTGACTTGTATATTATTGATATTGCTACCAAAAAAGCTGCAAAAATTAATAAACAGGCATTGAATACCGTATTAGGAACTTCTTACACCTGGGTGGATGATAATACCATCATCTACAAAGCCGCTACACAATCTGCGGCCAATGCACCCAAAAGACCGATTACACCAAAGGGTCCAACCATTCAGCAGAACCTGGGTAAAGCAGCCCCTAGCCCTACTTACCAGGATCTGATTAAATCGCCTTTTGATGAACAGTTGTTTGAGTTTTATGCCATGGGCCAACTCATTCAAAACAAAAATGGAGTGGAAACAGTGTTGGGCAAACCCGGTATTGTTTCAACTTTCAGTTTATCGCCCGATAAAAAATACATGATGGTGAGAACCATCCGTAAACCTTTCTCTTACTTAGTTACTGCGAATGGGTTTCCCTCTACCATCACTATCAATGACCTAAGTGGTAAAGTAGTGAAGGTATTGGCTGAATTGCCTTCTTCTGAAGGAACTCCTTCCGGCTACGATAACACACAAAACGTACCCAGAAGTTTCGACTGGCGCGATGATGAAGCGGCTACCATTACCTGGGCCATGCCTCTGGATAGTGGTCTGATTAAAAAACAGGTAGAATACCATGATGCCGTATATGCATTAAGCGCACCTTTTACCGGTGAAGCCAAAGAACTGTTCAAAACCAAAACACGTTATGGTGGCACTACATGGGGTAACGAAAACCTCGCCTTGGTGCAGGAAGTATTAAGATCAAAACAAACCATCCGTGTAAGCAGGTATAACAGTAGCACCGGTTCATTTGAATTACTGATTGAAAGAAACCAGACCGATGCGTATAATAATCCGGGTTCTCCTGTTTTAACACGCAACAAATTTGGCAGACCTGTTATTCAAACTACTGATAACGGAACGAAAATTTTAATGAACAATACCACAGGTGCTTCTGCCAAAGGTGATCTTCCTTTTCTTGCCAAGTTTGATCTTGCCAGCAAAAAGAATGAAATCATCTGGCGTTGTCAGGAAGGGGTGTATGAAACAGTGAATGAAGTGCTGGATGCCGATAAACTGGTTTTATTGACCAGGAGAGAATCGCAGACAGATGTACCTAACTATTTTATTAAAAACCTGGTGCTTCGTATTGCCGATAAAGCCATTACTCAATTCAGCAATCCATATCCGCAACTGGAGGGGGTGAAGAAAGAAAAAGTAAAATACAAAAGAGCCGATGGTGTTGACCTTACCGGTGATTTATACCTGCCCAAAGGATATAACAAAGATAAAGACGGCCCCTTACCACTTATAATCTGGGCCTACCCAAGAGAATTCAACAGTGCCGCTGATGCTGCACAGATTCGTGGAAGTCAATACCGTTTTACCACACTGAGTTGGGGCTCTCCCATCTATTATGTAACACAAGGTTACGCAGTGCTTGATAATGCAGAAATGCCCATCGTTGCAGCTTCGGCCGACAAAAAACCGAACGACAATTTTGTCGCTCAGTTAAAGATGAATGCAGAAGCCGCTATCGGTCATTTATCTGGTCTGGGTATTGCAGATAAAAACCGTGTAGGTGTGGGTGGACATAGCTACGGCGCTTTTATGACGGCTAACCTACTGGCTCATACCAATCTGTTTAAAGCAGGTGTGGCAAGAAGTGGTGCTTATAACCGTACCCTTACGCCATTTGGTTTCCAGAATGAGGATCGTACTTACTGGCAGGCACCGCAATTGTATTATGAGATGAGTCCGTTTAGTTATGCGGATAAAATTAAAACGCCGATCCTCTTAATTCATGGCGATAGTGACGATAATACAGGCACCTATCCCATCAACAGCGAACGTTTATATGCGGCCATCAAAGGTCATGGCGGCACCGTTCGTTTTGTGTTCCTGCCATATGAAGCACATGGCTATCGTGGAAAGGAAAATGTATTGCATACTTTGTTTGAACAACAGCAGTGGTTGGATAAGTATGTGAAGGGAGCTAAATAAAATTTAGTTTATTACAAAAAAAGCCATCCCGTTTGTGGATGGCTTTTTTTGTAGATTAAAGAGAACGCAGATGGTCATGATTATTATGATGGATCATGAAAAATCATAATAACCATGACCATCCGTGTTCCATTCCCTTTACATCAGATATCCGATATCAGAGATCTGACATCAAAGCTATTGCTTCAACAACCCTTCCACCGTTTCTTCAAACTCTTTCTTCAACGCTTCATGTCGCTTTCCTGTTCCGGGTCCTTCAAAACCAGCGTGTATTCTGGCTACTTTACCGTTTTTACCAATAAAGATGGTAGATGGAAAGGACTTAATTTTGGTGAGCTGCGGTAATGTTTTTTCTGTTCTCAATGTATCTGATACTGTTACCCCTGTAACCAGCATCGGGTATTGCACATCAAATCTTTTCTGGAATTTTTTTACACTGTTCGCTGCCAGGTTAAAATCTTCATAGTATTCATAGGCCAGCGCTACAATTTCTACACCCCTGTCTTTATTCTTTTTATAAAATGTACTCAGGAAGGCTGTTTCATCCATACAATTGGGGCACCATGATCCCATGATCTGAACAATAACTACCTTATTCTTAAATCTTTCATCTGTAATAGCAACCCGTTTCCCATCAAGGTCAGGAAAACTGAAATCGAGTTTTTCTTCCCCTTCTTTCAGGTACATGGCTGCTACATCGGGTAAACTTGCTGTGTCGTTCTTCACTGCTTCCCAGGGCTCGGTACTTGTGGCGCCGGAATAATAAAATCCTTTACCGATGGAATTATCGCTATTGATATATGCTTTAAAGAAATAGGCATGACTACCGTCAAACGTAGATAGTTTTAAAGAATCACCATCTACCACTCCTTTTAAATAACGATAATCACCTGTAGGTGTAATAAAAGTTCCGGAGAGATCATTGTCTTTTTGCACAAACTCGGCAATGGCAGGTCGGGGTGAACCATCTGCCCTGAAAAACTTCACTGACCATTTACCCGAAATATTATTACCGGCTTTTTGTTTTGTACTAAATCTTTCTTTTGTACCAGATACAGCCTCAAATGGCATATCAATAAAGCCAGCCGATCCCGCTTTGGTCCAGGTACCTATTAATTTATTAGTACCGTGTTTTATCAGTTTGAATGAGGATTCAAAAACAGGCATATGCACCAGAATGGAATCGCCATTGAGCAATATATCTGTTACTTCAATTTTCTCTTCCCCATTTTTAATCACCCAGCTAAGTGAATCATTCTTCTGCCTTACTTCAAAATTGAATACAATATGATTCCCATCTTCACGCAACAGTTTGCCCTGCCACTCTCCTGTTTCCAATGATGTTGTAGGTCCGCCTGTACAGGCTGCAAATAGAACTGACATTAATGGTAGTATTTTTTTCATAGAAAAAATTTGGTTGGCGAAGGTAAAGATAGTCTACTAAAAAAGTATGCTAATATTCATAATAAACATATCCGTACAGCCAATCGGTTTATTTCATAAAATAAAGTTAAACAGGAATGCAACGCAATCTTTATCTTAGAGCAAACCCGGCTTTTATGAAACACCTGATTGCTGTTTTGTTCTGCCTGTTCAGCATTGGCTTGCTGGCACAGGATCATTATCTCTTTGTTGGTACTTATACTTCGGGTAAGAGCAAGGGCATTTATGTATTCCGTTTTAATTCACAAAATGGTGAAGTACAATGGGTAAGCAGTACCGATAGTGCCACCAATCCTTCTTTTATTTCTTTATCGCCCGATGGCACCAAACTCTACGCAGTAAATGAAACGGGTGGCGAACAACCCGGCTATGTAAGTGCGTATGATTTTGATCAGGCCACAGGTCAGTTATATTTTATCAATGCACAACCCAGTGGCGGTGATCATCCCTGTTTTGTAACGGTTGATAAAACCGGGAAATGGGTGGTGGTTGGTAATTATACAGGAGGTAATCTTTCAGCTTTGCCAGTTAATAAAGAAGGTGGATTAGAACATTACGCACAACTGATTCAACATACAGGCAGCAGTGTAAACAAAAGCAGGCAGGACAAACCCCATGTTCATGCTACTTTCTTTTCACCTGATGGCAAATACATACTGGCCCCTGATCTGGGTACCGATAAAGTGATGTTATACCAGTTTAATCCCTTGCTCAAAAAGCCACTAAAACCTGCAGCCATGCCCTTTGCGGCTTCTGCCCCGGGTAGTGGGCCAAGACATCTCGACTTTCATCCCAACCAACGTTTTGTATATGTGCTGGAAGAATTAACAGGTACCATTAAAGCATACCGCTACAACAATGGGTTTATGACGGGTATTCAAAATATTGCTACACATCCCGCCGACTATAAGGGTCAGCCGGGTAGTGCGGATATACATGTATCGCCCGACGGAAAATTCTTATACGCTTCCAATCGCGGAGATGAAAATAATCTCGCCATTTTTTCCATTGATCAGATAACCGGAAAACTAACGGCTAAAGGCTACCAGCCTATACCGGGGGCAGGACCGAGAAATTTTATCATTGCACCCAATGGCAATTTTATACTGGTGGCCAACCAGAAAACCAACAATATTGTCATCTACCGTGTAAACAAGGAAACAGGCTTATTACAACAAATGCTCAGACAGGTTGAAGTTCCCAGCCCCGTTTGTTTGAAACTGATTGCTGCACAACAATAAAACGCTTAATACTTCTATATGCAAAACTGGAAAATAAAAACATCTCTGTTCCTTAACTATTTTGTTTTTGCCATACTACTCAATAGTGTAGGAACAGTTATACTTCAGGTACAACAAAATTTTGGTGTAACTGAAGGTTCGGCTTCTGTGCTGGAAGCCTTCAAGGATCTGAGTATCGCCATTGTTTCTTTTCTCGTCTCTTCCTATATCGTTCGGATTGGCTATAAAAATGCCATGCTCATCGCATTGGGGTTCATTAGTATTATCTGTTTTATCATGCCATTTACGGCCAGTTTTTTCACCACGAAATTATTATTTGCAGCTGTCGGTTCTTCTTTTGCACTGATTAAAATGTCTGTTTACAGTACCATTGGCCTGGTTACCAAAAATGAGAAAGAGCATATCAGTCTGATGAATTTTATTGAATCTTTTTTTATGGTGGGCATACTCACCGGCTATTTCATCTTTAGTTATTTTGTTGATGATACCAATCCCCAATCAACCGCCTGGCTCAATGTGTATTATGTATTAGGAGGTATTTCATTGCTTGCTTTCCTATTGCTTTGGTCAGCATCTTTGGATGAATCTTCCATACAGGCAAAAGAACAGAAATCTATGTTTGCTGAGTTTACGGATATGTTCAAACTCATGGTTAAACCCATTGTACTGGTATTTGTACTCTGTGCTTTTTTTTATGTGTTGATTGAGCAAAGTATCATGAGCTGGTTACCCACATTCAATAACAAAGTGCTGCTCTTACCTGCTGCTTTAAGTATTCAGATGGCAAGTATCCTGGCAGGATCAACCGCACTCGGGCGCTTCTTTGCCGGTCTGGTACTGAAAAAGCTGAACTGGATGATTGTATTGATATCCTGTCTTATACTGGCTGCTGTATTGGTGCTGGTGGCCATACCATTGGCTGAAAAAACAACCGGACAACCTATTACAGGCTGGTCTACTGCCCCGCTGGCTGCTTTTGTATTTCCGATGATTGGTTTATTGCTGGCACCTATTTATCCGGCCGTTAACTCCGTAATATTGAGCACACTGCCGGTTAAACAACATGGTTTAATGTCGGGGCTGATCATTATTTTTTCAGCACTTGGTGGTACAACTGGTTCTATTATTACCGGGAATATTTTTGAGCATTATGATGGCAAACAGGCTTTTTATTTTTCACTTATACCAATGGCTATACTGGTGGTTTGTTTGTTTCTCTTCAACAGGTTACAACGCAGGGAAAAACAAACAGCTAAAGCAGATTAACCATGAAGGAGCCATATTTTCATATCACCGCATTATCGCCTTTGTATGAGGATGTTCAAAAAGCAGGCCTTTTCTCCGATTCCAAATATTTCGTAGATGCATTGCCAAAAGAAAATACAGCCGGCATTCTTGAAAAATATTTAACCGAGAAAAAAAGTCCATCATTCAATTTATTGGCATTTGTACAGCAATATTTCGAACTGCCCGATAATAAACAGGAGGACTATTCTTCTGCAGCAAAACCTATTACTGTTCATTTGCAGGAACTCTGGAAAGTGTTACAACGAAATCCTGATGAAACAGGCGGTACATTAATCGGGTTGCCATTCCCCTACATTGTTCCGGGAGGGCGATTCAGGGAGATCTATTACTGGGACAGTTATTTCACCATGCTGGGACTGGAACTAAGCGAAAGATATGACCTGATTGAAAACATGATCAGGAACTTTGCGCATCTTATCCATACAATCGGGCATATTCCCAACGGCAACAGAACTTATTATATCAGCAGATCGCAACCTCCTTTTTTTGCCATGATGGTTTCATTGCTGGCGTCGATTAAGGGTGATGAAATATTGAGAGACTATTTGCCTGCACTGGAAAAAGAATACAGTTTCTGGATGGATGGCATTGATCAGGTTACTGTAATAAACCCATCCGTACGAAGAGTAGTTAAAATGCCCGACGGTTCAATATTAAACAGGTATTGGGACGATGATCCTTCTCCCCGGCCAGAAGCGTATATTGAAGATATTCATGTGGCTGCAGAATCGGGTAGGGATAGTAAAGAAGTGTACAGACATATCAGGGCTGCTGCAGAATCGGGCTGGGATTTTAGCAGCCGGTGGTTTGCAGATGAAAAATACATGCACAGCATTCAAACAACAGACCTGGTGCCTGTTGACCTGAATTGCTTATTACTGCAGTTGGAAAAAGTATTGCTTAACTGTTACCTTCTTGAAAAAGATGATGATTCGGTAAACAGGTTCAGGGAAAAAATGACCAGCCGTACAAATGCCATTCAAAAATATTGCTGGAGTGCCGGGCAGGGTTTTTATTTCGATTATCATTGGAAGCAACATCGGGTTAGTGACCGTATCACCATGGCCGGATGTTTTCCCTTATTTATTGGAATAGCAGATGAGATACAGGCAAATGCCACAGCAATCGTAATCAGCAAACAACTATTGGGGGAAGGGGGTGTATTAACCACTACTTTACAAACCGGCCAGCAATGGGATGCTCCCAATGGTTGGGCTCCTCTCCAGTGGATTGCTTATAAAGGACTGAATAATTACGGATTGAATACGCTTGCTGAAGAAATTCGTCAAAGATGGATGAGATTGAATGAAAAAACTTATGCTGAAACTGGTAAGATGATGGAGAAATACAATGTGGCTGATACCAATACAAAAGCCGGCGGTGGAGAGTACCCCAATCAGGATGGTTTTGGCTGGACCAATGGCGTGTACCTGGCGATGAGGAAGGAAACAGAGGAACAGAAGAACAGAGGAACAGAGAAATAAGAAATAAGGAATAAGAAATGAGGAAGTAGGATTTGACATTTTCTTATTCCTTATTTCTTATTTTCTTATCCGCCTGGCTCAACAAACCACCTACGATGGCGATGGCCATACCCATCATCAGAAAAAGATATTGCAACATATTTTCTTCCCCGATAATGATCATCTGTGCAATCACTAAAATACAGATGATGGCTCCCTGTACAATTACCAGCAGATGAAAATGCCTGATTCTTTTTATTACGGTGGCAATTGTAATGATTCCCAATACACCGATGGCAAGCAGGATAATCCAGCCAGGTGTGGTAAAATCTTTAAACATGGTTCCATTGAGCCAGTAAAAAGGTATACCAAGTGTAGAGCCTGTCGGATCTGAAATCAGGCTGTAACCACTATACAATGCTGCTATAACGGCAAGTAAGAGCATTGCGATGGTAAGTTGACGGGCAGCTTTCATACGCAAGGTTTATCGTTGAGAAGTAGATAGTCTTAAGATAAACAGCTTTCTGGCCTTATGCAAGCCCTTTGTTCCGAATCTGCATAAAATGTCAATTACCTATCCCGGGAACCAAGTTTGCTACATTTTTTTGGTAGCCACCACTTCAATATCGAATACCAGAATGCTATTGGGTGGGATGTCCTTACTGCGTGTTCTTATACCGTATGCCTGTGCAGAGGGTATAATGACCCGTACTTTGCCTCCTACCCTGCATTTGGGTAGTGCCAGTTGCCATCCTCGTATGAGCCTGCGTAAAGGAAATACGGCAGGCTTATCCCTTGTCTGGTCGAAAACAGTTCCATCGGTCAATAATGTTCCTTTGTAATGAACAGTTACCGTATCGGTTTCCGATACATATTCCCCGGTACCCTGTTGTAAAATATGATAGTAAACTGATTCGACCCTTCCTGTTGTATCAATCTTTCCACTCTTTACAGCATCTGTAATTTCCTGTATGTCTTTTCTAGCCTGTGCAAGACTGTCAGCATCTTTTGTATAGTCAATCACAGGAGCTTTAGTGGTATTGGGTCTCTTGAACTGATCATTATGTGTTGCTTCCTGTTCTTTAAACCCTCCGTTCCATAAATACAACTGTTCATTGGTCACACCTGCCCCATAATCAAAACGGTCGCCTGACCTGCCGGTTGCATCAGTGGTAAAGATGGCATCTGTTAATGCTACCCAGCGGCCACCGCGTTGCTGTTGTACCCATTGGTTACCAAATAATGCCCTGCGTTGTAAGTGTCCGTTTTCCCCACTGAAATTTTCATTGAATGAATACAACTTATTCAGGGTGTTGCCATCTTTTGGTGTCCTGAATGCTGCAATCAGTTTCCAGCGTTGCAGTTCAGGAACAAAAAAGTAGCCTGTATAAATAGTGGTTTGAGAAGCACTGTCGGCAAGTGCGGTTACCAGAAAACGATAGGTTTCACCTGCTTTCCAGTTGTACACCCAATGGCTATGCCCACCTGTTCCTTCATTACCAAAATCATTGGTCACTACGGCATCCCCTTTGGCTAAAAGTTTTACTTTATTGGAGTCGGCCACTTTTCCACGGTCGACGGCCTCATTGCCTGCATCCCATACCGAGAAAATAACACGGCGTTCCTTTTCACTGTTAACCTGTATACCAAAATAACCTCTTGAAAAACCTGTAGCCATATAATAGCTATACAATGGATCGTACCCCTGAGGAATCGTTATTTCATTATAAAAACCAATTGCTTTAATGGAATCGGCCAATGGATAACGAAGATGAACAGATGCGGCATTCAATCTTTCTTTTGTATTAAACCTTAAACCTTCTGAAGCAGGACCCGATAAAACCAGGTTGCCGATACCCAGTGCCCCTGGTAATAATTTTTTAGATGACAATACCAGTTCCACAAATCCAGTATCAGTCAGTTGTACTGTTCCGATTTTTATTTCTTTAGTCAGTGTATTTATCGGTACTGTGATATTCATCTTTTTCCCCCTTACTTCAACCGTCAGTTGTTTGGCTGTTCGCAGTGAAACTGCATTCAACGCAATATGGAGTGCTCCTGTTTTGGAATTATGCACAAAGAAGCGCAATTGTGTGGCTGTATCAGACCATAACAGAGCATCTTTTCTCGCAGAGGGCCTGTTTACTTTATGTGCATTCCATCCAGTTGCATAAGCAGTATGAAAAGGAACAAGCACTTTTGACTGTGCTTTGCCATCAGTAATAATAACAAGGATCAATAAAAGAATCAGGAAGCGACGCATCTGTTTGGTTTTAGTAGTACCAAATTTACTGAAACATGATGAGAGTAATTAAATTCAGAGCCTGTCGTGCAGAAAATCACGAAACCAGTAACCAGATTGTTTAATGGTCCGTAACTGTGTGTTAAAATCTACATGCACAAGTCCAAACCTTGCATGGTAGCCTTCAGCCCATTCAAAATTATCTGTGAGTGTCCAGGCGAAGTAACCGCCGATATTCACCCCTTCTTTTTTGGCTCTTAATAAGGCATTGAGGTATTGTTGAAAATATTGAACCCGCTCGGTATCTGCTATTACTCCATTTATCATCTGATCCTTATAGAAAGCCCCGCTTTCTGTGATCATGATTTCTTTAACACCACCATATAACCAAAACCTTTTGATCATCCGGTAAAAGCTGTCTGCATTTACTTCCCAGCCCATATCGGTATGTGGTACTTTTCTTGCTATGGCTTTTACTTCAGATGCCTGTATGTAAGGAATGAGCGGATTGTATTTGACCGTTGTACTGAAATAATTCTGTATCCCGATAAAATCAAAATTGAACTGCATCCGTTCTGTATATTTCCAGGCTTTATTATGGAGATGCAGTTTATCTAGCAAGGTAAATCCTTGTTCCTGTGGGTAACCTCTGCCTAATAAAGGTTCAATAAATAAGCGGTTCAGCAAAATATCGGCTCTCTTTGCTGCTTTGATGTCTTCTTCTTTCTGTGTAAATGGTATCACTTCACTACAGGAAAAACTGGTACCGATATTAGCCCTTGAAACAGCGGCTCTTATCAGCCTTCCACCTTCTGCCTGACAAAGCACTGCATTATGTACCGCAGGTAAAAAATTACTCAAGCCGGTTTTTCCGGGTGCATGTTTGCCAATCATATAACCCAATGAAGTAAAACCCATCGGCTCATTCAATACAATCCAGTTTTTTACCCTGTCGCCAAACGATTCTGTACATACATTCACAAAGCGGGTAAACCATTTGAGCATCTGGTGACTTGTCCAGCCACCTTCTTTATGTAAAGCCAGTGGCAGATCCCAATGGTATAAAGTAACGTAAGGTGTTAGGCCCAATTGCAGGCATTCATCAATCACCCGGTTATAAAAAGCTACTCCTTCCTTGTTTACCCTCCCCATACCTTCTGGCAATATGCGGCTCCAGGAAATGGAAAAACGAAAGCAATCGAATCCCATGGCTTTTACCAGCATGAGATCGTCTTTATAGCGGTAATAAAAATCACAGGAAGTATATGGCTTTGCACTGCCCTTTATTTTGCCCTGTTTACGTGCAAACTGGTCCCAGATAGAAGGACCTCTGCCATCAATATTCCAGGCGCCCTCATTTTGTGCGGCTGAAATGGCCACTCCCCACTGGAAATTCCGACCAAAAGATTGTTTCAGTAAAGCGTGTTGCTGGTGCAATGTGGCAATTTCTGCGAAATTGCTGTATAGACCCGGAAGGTCAATATTAAGGTTTTGTTACCGGCAGTATACAAGAGTGGAACGGGATCACTATTTTTATTGTATGATCAGTTATAATCCAAAAGACTGGGTGCGTTTTCTTTTCAGTTTTCATAAAACAGAAACCATCCGGCAGTTATTTCCTTTATTAATATTCATCAGTATTTATTCATGGGGTATTGTTTACCTCGAAGCCAATTACCTGAAGCTTTCTGAGAGCAGTCATGCAAAGAATATTACCATCATGCACAGCCTGCTGGGTTTCGCCATTTCAATGCTGCTGGTGTTCAGAACCAATACAGCTTACGACCGCTGGTGGGAAGGAAGAAAACTTTGGGGTTCACTGGTAAACAACAGTCGCAACCTGGCCGTTAAACTGAACAGTATATTACCAAATGACGATGATAAGAACCGGGCTTTCTTTAAAAAAATCATCCCGCTATTCGCCAATGAATTAAGGGCTCATTTACAAAATGAAAAAACAAGACTGGCATTAGATTCCAGCCCACATCCCGAAATCGTTGGTTTCGATACCAGCAAACATATCCCCAACCAGGTGGTAATGCTGATGATGAATAAAATAAACCTGCTGCATCGCGATAAACAGATCAATGATTTCCAGTTATTGTTTTTAAACAATGAATTACAATCCTTCCTGGATATCTGTGGTGCCTGTGAGCGTATTAAAAACACCCCCATTCCCTATTCCTACAGCGCCTTCATCAAAAAATTCATTTTCATCTATGTAATTACACTACCACTTGGTTTTGCCTTATCGCTGGGGTATATTACCATACCCGTTGTTGTCTTCATCTTTTATGTACTGGCCAGCCTTGAAGTAATTGCCGAAGAAATTGAAGACCCATTTGGGAAAGATGACAATGATTTACCCATGCAAAGAATAGCTGAAAACATCGGTAAAAATGTAAATGACATCCTCAACTAAAACCTCCCCTTCTCTTTGTTTAAAAAAATGTATCCAGCTGGTCTCAATCATCTAAGACTGGTTAACAAAGAGAAAGGGAGAAGGGGAGATTACGCGGAGTTATTTTGATGCTTATTCTGTTGTAAAGTCGAAATTCTGCTTACTGAACCGGCCGTTTCGCTTTCCTTCGATACTGGCATACATGTTTTGTTTGATTCTGCGGTAAGCAATTCTTTGCGGAAAATCATGCGCCGGGTTTTCACTTACAAACTCATTGCCATGAATAAAGATTACTTTAAATGAAACTGGTTTCCCCTGGTTCTGGTTACTCACCGTGGGTATATAAAACCACTCCCCGTTTCTGAAAGCCATTTCAATACGTTCCTGTGGAATGGTATCATTGTTTGTTTTTACAAAAACACTGCGTCCCTGCAAAGTACTGTCGTCTTTTGCCTCCCATATTTCAACCACAGTTCCCTGTGGTGTGCTTATTTTCCATACCCCCAGCATCCACTGAACAGCTTTGGTTTGTTGGGCCATAACTGTGTTTCCTGCCAGTAATAATCCGATAATGACAATAATCTTATTCATTTCCATAATTTTTATCAAAACTGAAGATATCCGTATATCTAAAATTGTAAAATCGCGACATTTATCAGCTGCCACTGAATAAGTGGCTCATCTTTAACTGATCTGCATAAAATTCACCTGGTGTTACACCCGTAAATTCCTTAAAGTCTTTGATAAAATGGGCCTGATCAAAATAACCATTTTCATAAGCCAGTTCGGTAAGGTTATCATATTGCCCTTCACCCATCATTTTCAATGTGGCCTGCAAACGAATAATTTTTGCCAGTTGTTTCGGACTTAGGCCGATTACTGTTGCAAATTTTCTTTCCAGTTGTCTGCGATGAACCTGTAACTGACCGGCCAATTCATCTACACTTAACTGCCCTTTTAAAGCAAGCAGCGTCTGTACACTTGAGGCAGCGATACGATCACTGGTTTCCTGGTTTTGTAATTGCTGGAGCAGGAAATTTTCTACCAGACTGATTTGTTCTTCAACTTCTTTTGCAGTGCATACGGCTTCTCCAAAAGCCGCCGCTTTATCACCAAACAAACGCTCAAGAGAAATAGCCTTATTGTCCATTTCCCGGATAAGCATATTGATAAATGGTAAAAATCCTTCCGGATGAAAACGCACAGCAAAAATTTTCGTTTGACCTGTTGCAGCAATTTCCAGCGGCTGTGTAATTTGTCCGAAAACAAAACACCTGGGTTGCATAATATATGTTGCATCAGGCAGGTACTGGCGATACAGATCGCCTGCATGAAAAATCATTTCCATACAGCCATCAGGCACTATACGCTGCCTTTCTTCTGTAGAAGAAGCTGGTGCAGACAAAGTCCAGTAGCATTTGATGAAAGCCGCTAAATCTTCCTGAGGTAAATAAGTTTGATAGTCCATATAAATCAGCTTGCTTCAAACCAGATGGGTTTGGCATTATCGGGGTCTGCATTGTAATTAATAAAGAGTTCTTCTCCTGTTTTAATAGGTTTTACTGTTCTTATCTGCATCAGTTCATTTTCAAAATCCATTTCGTAGATACAATTGGCGGTATAGGAATGATTATATACCGATAAATATCCCAACGCCACACAGGCACTTTTCAGGTCATCACCCCATTCAAAAATATAGTCGAACAAAAGGGTCTGTTCTACTTTGGCCCTCTCTTCCGGATCTAATACGAGCACAGGTGATATTTCAACAATAGTACCTGTTTCTATATCCTGTGTTGTAAAAACACCCCTGCCTCGTTCGGGTGAAGGAGCGATAGAAAGGATAGGAAGTATCATATTACTAATTTGAAGCTTGGTCTGATGGCTCCAAAATACGTTATTTCCTGAGTCCGGGTTTGCCCATTGGTCATTCCCCCGTAAATTGCGCTCATGTCACTCGAACTGGAACAGCCCGGCATTAATGAGCAGTTTGAATTGCTGATTGCAAAAGAAGATAAACTGGAGATCAGGGAATTTCTTGATCACCAGAATATCAGTGATGTGGCCGAGCTGATCAATGATTTCCCTGAATATGAAGCCCAGATCATTGCCAATATGGCCATACACAGGGCGGCCAGTGTTTTCAAGATCCTCGACATTGCACAACAGAAAGATATTGTTAAGGAATTACCTTCTGCAAAAACAGCAGAACTGTTGAACGAACTTCCTGCCGATGACCGAACCGACTTTCTGGAAGAATTACCCAAGGCAGCCATCCGCGACCTCATTAAATTGCTTGACCCCGAAGAACGTAAAATTACACTGGCCATGCTGGGTTATCCGGAAGACAGTGTAGGCAGGCTGATGACTCCCGACTATGTGTATGTGTACGCCTATAATAAAGTATCGGAAGTTTTTAGTACGATCCGGAAATTTGGTAAGAACAGTGAAACCATCGATGTTATTTATGTGATAGATGAAACAGGTGCGCTGATAGATGATATAAGAATCAGGGATGTAATTCTTGCCCCACCAGATAAAAGAATTGATGAAATCATCGACGGACGTGTGGTATCGCTGAATGTAAATGACGATCAGGAATATGCCAACCAGGTATTTAAAATGAATAACCGTGTGGCACTTCCGGTGGTAGATGATCATAATATTTTGCTGGGTATTATTACTATCGACGATATGTTATGGGTGGCCAATGAAGAGTTCAGTGAAGACATGCAAAAAATTGGTGGTACGGAAGCGCTGAACGAACCCTATCTTGATATCCCATTGTTTAAATTATTCAGAAAACGTGTGGGTTGGCTCATTGTTCTTTTTCTTGGAGAAATGCTCACCGCAACTGCCATGGGATATTTTGAAGACGAAATTGCCAAAGCAGTGGTGCTTGCCTTATTTGTTCCTTTAATTATTTCCAGTGGCGGTAACAGTGGTTCACAGGCTTCTACACTGATTATTCAGGCTATGGCCGTTGGCGAAATCACCATTAGCGACTGGTGGCGCGTATTAAGAAGGGAAATATTAAGTGGCTTATTACTCGGAACCGTTCTGGGCATTATTGGATTTGTTCGCGTGTCTGTATGGCATTCTTTCTTTCCCGAAATTTATGGGGAACACTGGATGATGATTGCTTTTACTGTAGGCTTCTCATTAATTGGAGTTGTACTGTGGGGAACTTTATCCGGATCCATGCTGCCCATCTTCCTCAAAAAACTCGGAGCCGATCCTGCCGTTTCTTCAGCACCCTTTGTTGCTACACTTGTAGATGTAACAGGCCTGATTATTTATTTCAGTTTCGCTTATTTCTTCCTGCAGGGTTTATTACTCTAACCATAACAAGGCTTCAAACGACGCTTCATAAAAAAGTTCCACCTGTTGAAGTGAAACTTAAATCAATCGAATCGTAAAAACCAGTTCGTTTATCCAAAAGTAAAAGAAGGATCGGTTTGTAATTCTTGTGCCAGTTTCAGTAATGAACGTTTGGCGTAGAAAGTAGCCAGAATTCTTAAGAAAAAGATTGCTCCTATAGCAAAGGGAGCATATAGAAGGATGGTAGGAACAATACCCAGTTCATGATAAGGTATAATGTTAGCAAACAACATCAGCAGGTACACAAGAATGGTGTAAACAGGGAGTACGGCCCAGAACCCATGCTGTCCGAGTGAGTAAAGCCGCACCAGTTTTTTCTCAACTTCAAAATTCTCTGTTTCAGAGATATGGCTCAACTGAACCTTAAAGATTTGCTTCTTGCAAGAAAAGATACTGATATCTCTTGCGATACTACGGATATCCTCCGTACGGGTAATAATAGTCCGCTGTTGCATACAATAAAAAATTAGAATCAGCGGGGGGTTACTGTCTATGAAACAAAAATACGCACATTATTTGATTCTCCACCTGTGTAAAGACGCAATTACCGATTTATAAGTATAAACGGGGAGAAATTATGAATGTTGAATACTGAATAATGAATGTTCAAGGGGGATGCAGCATGAATATCAGACATCTGAGATCAGCAATCATAGATCTGCCATCTTCCTCCTGATATTCTCTTTTACATGCCCAAACCATTCATTTTTCAGTATACTCAGTACAATAGAGTCGCGGCGGCTTCCGTCGGCTTTAATGGCATGACTCCTTAATACTCCTTCGGGTGTACAGCCAATGCTTTTCATGGCTGCTATGCTGCGGGCATTATTGTTATCGGCCCGAAATTCTACCCTCTCCATACCCATTTGTTCAAAAGCAAATTGCAGAAGCAGGAATTTACAGTGTTTATTCAGCCCCGTACCCTGAAAAGCTTTACCATACCAGGTAAACCCTAGTTGAAGGGTGAGGTGTTGTAACTGGATATCGTAATACCGTGTGCTGCCGGCATAAGACTGTGTTCTTTTGTCAAAAACAATAAAAGGATACTCATTTCCTGCGGCACGGGCATTCAGTGCAAATTCTATATACTTTTTAAGGTTTTCTTCTCCTGCTGCTTTTTGCGAAGAATAAGTCCAGATATCTGGCTCATTTAGGGAGAAATACCGCAGATTATCGCAATCATCTGCTTTTAAAGGCCGCAATAAAACGCAGTCATCTTCAAGTATATACTCTTTTGAAAGATCGAATGTGTAATGCATTGAATTTATTTAAGTTTAAGTTGAATATTTGCAATCCAGGGTAATTTTCCGCCGTGAAAGTTAATCTTGATTATTTACCTATTAAAGCAAAAAATTATGTGCGGTATTGTTGGATATGTTGGTCATAGAGAAGCCTACCCGATTGTATTAAAAGGATTAAAAAGACTGGAATACCGTGGCTACGACAGCTCAGGTGTTGCACTACTGCATAACGGGCAATTAAATGTGTACAAAAAGAAAGGGAAAGTAGCCGAAATGGAAGAAGATACCATGGGCAAAGATGTACACGCCCATATTGGTATTGGTCATACCCGTTGGGCTACACATGGTGAACCCAGCGACAGGAATGCGCACCCGCATTTATCGCAAAGCGGACAACTGGCTATGATACACAATGGTATCATAGAAAACTATGCACATATTAAACAGGAACTGATTTCTAAAGGGTATGATTTTAAAAGTGACACCGATACAGAAGTATTGCTCAATTTTATTGAAGACATCAAAACAAATAATAACTGCTCGCTTGAAGAAGCTTTACGTATTGCACTCAAACGTATTGTAGGTGCTTATTGTATTCTACTGATTTCTAAAGATGACCCTGAAACAATTATTGCAGCAAGAAAAGGAAGTCCGCTGGTAATTGGCATTGGTAAAGGAGAACATTTCCTTGCAAGCGATGCATCACCCATTATTGAATATACCAAAGAAGTAGTGTATGTAAATGATTATGAGATTGCCATCATTCGACCCGATGAACTTATCCTGAAAAACCTGGGTAATGAAAAACAAACTCCTTTTATTACCAAACTCGATATGGAGCTTGCTGCTATTGAAAAAGGCGGATACGAGCATTTCATGCTAAAAGAAATTCACGAACAACCCGATACAATTTTCGATTGTCTGAGAGGAAGGTTGCTGCCACAAACCGGGCAGATTATTATGAGCGGTGTTGACAATCATATTGAAGCTTTAAAAAATGCACAACGAATTTTAATTGTTGCCTGTGGTACAAGCTGGCACGCCGGTTTAATTGCCGAATACCAGATTGAAGAATTATGCCGTATACCGGTAGAGGTTGAATATGCTTCAGAATTTCGTTACAGAAATCCTGTAGTAAACAAAGGAGATGTAATTATTGCTATCTCACAGAGTGGCGAAACAGCCGATACGCTGGTGGCACTTGAAAGCGCCAAAGAAAAAGGTGCTTTTATCTTTGGTGTGGTAAATGCAGTAGGCAGCAGTATCGCCAGGCTCAGTCATGCAGGCGCCTATACCCATGCCGGCCCTGAAATTGGCGTGGCCAGCACGAAAGCATTTACAGGTCAGTTGGCGGTACTTGCCATGATGGCTTTGAAAATTGGTTATGTCAAAGGTACTATCGATGAGAAACGCTATCTGTCACTAATGAAAGAACTGGAAGCCGTTCCGGAAAAAGTAAAAGAAATACTGGCAGACACTTCCAATATCAAAAGAATTGCAGAAAAATATAAAGACGCCACCGATTTCCTGTTCCTTGGCCGGGGATATAATTTCCCTGTGGCACTGGAAGGAGCGCTCAAATTAAAAGAGATATCTTATATACACGCAGAAGGTTATCCTGCTGCAGAAATGAAACATGGACCGATTGCATTGGTTGATGAGAAATTACCAGTGGTTTTCGTAGCAACCAAAGATTCTTACTACGAAAAAATCGTTTCGAATGTACAGGAGATCAAAGCAAGAAAAGGTAAAGTTATTGCGGTGGCCACTGTTAATGATGATATTATCCCCGGTATGGCCGATGATGTAATGTTTGTACCTGATACAGATGAAGTGATTGCTCCTTTACTCAGCACCATACCACTTCAACTGTTAAGTTATTATGTTGGACTGGCGAAAGGGCTCGACGTGGATAAACCCAGAAACCTTGCCAAAAGTGTTACAGTAGAATAATATTCAGTAGAAGCGTTCAAACAAAACTTGCATGGCACAAAATAAGATCAGCAAAACACCGCTTTCATCACTGGGTTACCATTTTCTGGGTAATAATGAATTGCCCAAAGGCAAGGATGAATATTATTTACGGAATATGCAAAACCGGAATGGTATTACCTACCGCATACTCAATGCCTATGAAATTGAAGTGCTGGTACGTAACAGGAATACAAGTGATGACTGGAACAAAATTTTAGTATCGGATGCATTCAATCCTGAGCTGGTAAAAAACTGCAAATTTTTCGGACTGGTGCGCATCGGCAAACTGGAACCTTTCTGTCTGGGTTTCAGTGACCTGAAAGTACCTGTGGGTTTATATAATTCAACCATCATCAGCTGCGATTTTGGTGACAATGTTTGCGTTGATAATGTGAACTATCTGTCTCACTATATCATTGGCAGTGAAGTAATTATTACCAATGTAAATGAACTGGTATCTACCAATCATGCCAAATTCGGCAATGGTATTATAAAACAGGGTGAGTCGGAAGATGTACGGATATGGATGGAAATCTGTAACGAAAATACGGGTCGCCGTGTACTGCCTTTTAACGGTATGCTGGCCGGAGATGCTTATTTATGGAGCAGAGACAAAAATGACCAGCTCCTGCAGGATAAGTTTGTTGCATTTACAGAAGCGCGTTACGACAACAGAAGAGGTTATTATGGTAAGGTAGGCGATCGCACCGTTATCAAAAACTGTAACATTATTAAGGATGTATGGGTTGGTACAGATGCATATATAAAAGGCGCTAACAAACTCAAAAACCTAACCATTAATTCAGGTGAAGAAGGGCGTACACAAATTGGTGAAGGTTGTGAAGCAGTAAATGGTATCATTGGTTATGGCTGTAAAATGTTTTACGGTGTAAAAGCCGTGCGTTTTATTATGGCCTCACATTCTCAACTGAAATATGGCGCAAGGCTTATTAACTCTTACCTCGGGCATAATGCTACCATATCATGCTGCGAAGTATTGAATTCATTAATATTTCCGGCACACGAACAGCATCACAACAATTCATTTTTATGTGCGGCACTGGTAATGGGGCAAAGTAATATTGCTGCCGGCGCCACGATTGGCTCAAATCATAATAGCCGTGGGGCTGATGGTGAAATTATTATGGGGCGTGGCTTTTGGCCCGGACTCTGTGTAAGCCTCAAACACAATTCTGTATTTGCAGGTTTTACCATTCTTACAAAAGGCGATTATCCTGCAGAACTGAATATCAGGTTACCCTTCTCTTTGGTGAGTAATGATGTAAGTAAGGATCAGCTTTTAGTAATGCCTGGTTATTGGTTCCTTTACAATATGTATGCCCTGGCCAGAAATGCCTGGAAATATGTTGACAGGGATAAAAGAACAGAGCGCGTTCAACTGATAGAATACGATTATCTGGCACCAGATACCATCAACGAACTCTTTGACTCATTAGCCATTATTGAAGAAGCTACAGGAAGGGCCTATCATCGCAAACAAAACAACAGCAAAGCAATACTTACCAGTGAAGAAGCGGTTGCCATTGGAAAACAGTTATTGCTGAGCAGCAATAAACTCGTGGATGAACTGGAAATTACTGTTGACGGCTTCGAAAACAGCAAACGAAAAGTAGTGCTTATTAAAACACGCATTGCTTATCATTTGTTTATTGAACTGATTCGCTATTATGGAACCCTTCATTTATTAGACCTGATTAACGAAGAGCAGCTTCGTTCTGTCGATACCCTGAAATCTGTTCTCCCCGCCCGTACCAAAAGAACTGGCTGGGTTAATCTGGGTGGACAATTAATCACTACAGATGAACACCGGCAACTAAAAGAAAAAATAAAATCAGGTAAGATAAAATCATGGGATGAAGTGCATGCACATTATACCATGCTGGGTAATAAATATGCCGTGCAGAAAAGAGCACATGCACTGGCTTCATTGGCAGAAATTACAGAGTTATCATTGAAGAAAATAGATTCACACCAATTAGGTCAGTTATTCAATAATGCACTTACTACAAAAGAATGGATGACCAAAGGCATACATGATTCCAGGGCAAAGGACTACCAGAATCCTTTCCGCAAAATGGTCTATGAAAGTTTTGAAGAAATGAATTCCGTAATTGGCAAACTGGAAGACAACAGTTTTATCAAACAGCAACTGGCTGAACTCGGGTCCTTCAAACAAAAAATAGCAGTATTAAAAAAGACATTCAAGATTAAGTAAGCCAACATAAAAAAGGGTAATCCTCGAAAGAAGATTACCCCTGGTTAGAAAATCCGGATGGATATTGGATTTTAAAACCTCAACCCCAGACCCAACTGAATCTGTTGGTTTGTCCATTTATCTTTATTGTCGATATCGTTAATGTTTTGCAGGCCAATATTATACCTGCCATAAATACGTAAAACTTTAAAATTTAGTTGTCCGCCCGCAACCATCGAGAAATCGCCTCCTTTAAATGCCGACTCTCCATTTTGTAACAGAGTTTTGTCCTGGTTCAGCAAAATGCCAAACTGTGGCCCCAGGTTTAGCGTAAGAATACCCCCTATATTATAACGAAACAATACAGGTATACTCAGGTAATCGAGTTTAATTTTCTCCTGGTTATTAAAAGGGTTAATCTCACTGGCATATATGGTATTGAAACTGGAGCGTTTGGTAGCTGTCTGGCTCCATAATACTTCAGGCTGGATACCCCATTTTTTATTAAAATCTATTTCAAGAAAACCACCTACATGATAGGCAAGGTCAAATCCATCACTGAATGACTGACCTGAAACTTTATTGAGGTTGGCTCCTACTTTGGCCCCCAGTCTGATACCCTGTGCCTTTAATGAAGTGGTAAACACTGTTACCACAAACATTGCTAATAATACTTTCTTCATAAGGTTTATTTTATTCTTCTTACCTATTTCAATGACCGTGCCAAACTTGCTATCCAAGACCCGGATTGGCTCCCTTTCGTTGTACGAGGTGCTAAAAAAAGGGAGTCTGGGCAAAATTGTAACGTCATTCAACGTTTTTTTATTGCGGGTGTTAATGCTTTATGGAATTTTTAACGGAAAAAGAGATCGACAGAATCATTGAAATGGCCTGGGAAGACCGCACCCCTTTTGAAGCCATTCATTTTCAGTTTGGTATAAAAGAGCCACAAGTCATTGAACTGATGCGCAGACACAGTAAAAAAAGCAGTTTTACCATGTGGAGGAAAAGAATGAAAGGACGAAATACCAAACACAGTCATATCCGAGCTACGGGCATCAGTCGTTTCAAGTGTAGCAGACAGCGAGCGATCAGCAGTAATAAGATTAGCAAACGATAAGGGCTTTATTCGTTTATTTGCATAAATCATCCATTTATGCGTCAGTCATTGCTGCTTCTGTTTATTGGTATCGGCTTATCCAATATATGTTTAGCTCAACACAATCACCAGGCCAACAGTGGTTATGCAGACAGCGTGAACAAAGGATTGATTGCAAAAGACACTTTAAAAAGCAGCCCTAAGCGTGTAACTATGGAAACCATTGGTGATACACATATTCATATTGAATATGGATCGCCAGGTGTAAAAGGGAGGATGATTTGGGGTGGACTGGTAGCTTACGATCAGGTGTGGGCAACCGGTGCACACAATGCTACTACCGTTGATTTTTCTACAGTCGTAACCATCGGAGGAAAGAATATTCCAAAAGGAAAATATGCACTCTTTACCATCCCGGGAAAAGATGAATGGACGATTATCATTAATTCCAGGAACAAACAACACCTGGCAGATGAGTATAATCCTTCCGAAGACCTGGTAAGGGTAAAAGTAAAGCCCGTTAAAAAAGATAAAATGGTACAGCGTCTCAGCTACCTGATAGAAAAAGACGGCAAGAATGCTTCCATCGCCATTGAATGGGAATACCTGAGAGTGGTAATGCCGGTTAAGTTATAATGAGGCCTGAATGGTGAATGGTGAATGGTCAATATTTCACCATTCACCATTCATAACAACTCAATCACCGTAATTTCCGGTAATATACCTACCCTTCCCGGGTAACCGATAAAACCAAAGCCACGGTTTACATATAGTTTCTGTTTTCCTTCTTCGTATAACCCGGCCCACTGTTTATACATCCACTGTACAGGGCTCCATTTAAAATAAGGATTTTCTATACCGAACTGCATGCCATGTGTATGTCCGGAAAGCATAAGGTCTATATCGGGGTATTCAGTTCTCACCTGCGCATCCCAATGACTGGGATCATGGCTCATAAGAATTTTAAACGGGCTGTTCTCCGTTCCCGGGTGGGCCTCATTCATTTTACCATATTTGGGAAATCTTCCTTTAGCACCCCAGTTCTCAATACCAAGCAATGCAATATGTTCACCATTCCGTTCCAGTTTCACGTGTTCATTCATCAATAAGCGCCAGCCCATATCGGCATGTACTTTTTTGAGTGCATCCAGGTTAGCCGTTTTTTCCGCTGCGGTAGGCCAGACTACATAATCGCCATAATCATGGTTACCCAGGGTACTGTAAACACCTAATGGTGCTTTTAGCCGGGCAAAGACTTCTTTATACTCATCCATTTCACTGGCCCTGTCATTCACCAGGTCGCCCGTAAAGAGGATCAGGTCGGGATTTTGCTGTAAAATCAGGTCGATACCATGATTAACCGCTTTCTTATTCTGAAAACTACCGCTATGCACATCACTAATATGTACCAGTTTCATACCGCTGAATGCAGCGGGCAGGTTAGCAAAGCGAAGCCTGATTCGTTTTACCTGATAATTATATTTATTACTGAACCCATACAATAAAGTACCAAAAAGAGAAGTACCCAGACCCAGTCCGAGCCAGCTTAAAAAAGTAGAGCGGGGTATTCCACCACCATTATTATTCATGTATTGAGCCCCGGTTCCCGGAAATAGCTTGCTCATGAGCCATAATGCAACCCTTCGCAGGTCATCGGTCAGGAAAAAGACTGCGGCAATGAGTTTGGCAAAAAATAAACCTACAAGAATGGCAAATACATAGTTGCGGTAGAACCTGGAATTTTGTAAAGCCTGCACATAAGGGAAAGACAATAAAGCAATCAGTGCAAGACCCGAAAACACCCAATACCCCATATGTACCCACATACGGGCCCTGTCTGACAGGTTTTGCGTAACAATTCTTACTGCCTGGAATACATAGAAATCCAGTAATAACATAATCAAGGCAATGACCCAGAGAGTACCCGCGTTCCGCATGTAAAAGTTTTATTGTGTTTATAGACGTACAGGGGGTGAAAATATTGCATTTTGGGGATTGTAGACCATGGCCGATAGTCTATGGACCATAGCATTTTATACTTTACCCCTTTTGTACAAATTATCAAACACGAATTGAGACATAAAACTATGGTCTATAGTCCATGGACCATAGACAGCCTCCTATGGATAAGATTCTTTCAAAAGATGTGCCTGAAACCGTATTTTTGGCATCCTTCAAAACTTTGGCGACTATGAAACTGACTTATTATGGACATTCCTGTTTTCAGGTGGAAGTGAAGGGAAAAAAGATCCTGTTCGACCCCTTTATTACTTATAATGAACTGGCAAAAGATATTGAGGTAGGCAAAATAGAAGCCGATTATATTTTCCTTTCACATGGTCATGCAGATCATATTGCCGATGCGGTGTCGATCGCCCAAAGAACAGGTTGTACAGTGGTAGCTGCCTGGGAAATTCATGAGTGGCTCAATAAACAGGGTGTAGTAAAAACACATCCCATGAATACGGGGGGTAAATGGGCTTTTGATTTTGGTGTGGTAAAATGTGTGGTTGCTCAACACAGCAGCAGTTTACCCGATGGCAGTTATGGAGGCAACCCGATGGGATTTTTATTCATCACAGATGAAGGTAATTTTTATTTCAGCGGTGATACCGCACTCACATTGGATATGCAACTCATACCCAGCTGGGCAAAACTTGATTTTTCGGTACTGTCTTTAGGCGATAATTTCACCATGGATGTGGCAGATGCTATTCGTTGTGCCGATTTTGTTCAGTGCAAAAGAGTGGTGGGAGTACATTACAACACATTTGGTTTTATAAAAATTGATACAGAAGCAGCCATACAGGCTTTTACCGCTGCTGGTAAGGAATTAATATTACCGGCTATCGGAGCTTCTACAGACCTTTAAAACAAAAAGTTCGGTAACACGAACAGCAGACAATTATGGCGAGAATTATTGGAGTTGCCAATCAGAAAGGAGGTGTCGGTAAAACGACCACGGCCATTAATGTGGCGGCGAGCCTGGCCGTATTAGAGTTCAAAACATTATTGGTTGATGCCGATCCACAGGCCAATAGTACAACAGGTGTTGGTTTCGATCTGCACAATATCACCAGTAGTCTCTACGACTGCATGGTAAATAATGTTGTTGCCGCCGATGTCATTCTCAAAAGTGAGATACCCAATCTTGATATTATTCCTTCCCATATAGATCTGGTAGGTGCAGAAATTGAAATGATCAATTACCCCAACCGCGAAAATGTGATGAAAGGAATACTCGATGCAGTAAAAGATAAATACGATTTTGTCATCATCGACTGCTCTCCTTCTCTTGGTTTGATTACCGTAAACTCATTGGTAGCATCCGACAGTGTGATTGTGCCTGTGCAGTGTGAATTTTTTGCGTTGGAAGGATTAGGCAAACTGCTGAACACCATTAAGATTGTTCAAAGCCGTTTAAACCCTGACCTACAGATAGAAGGTATTCTGATGACCATGTATGATGGTCGTTTACGCCTATGCAACCAGGTAGTAAGTGAGGTGAGAAGACATTTCGATGAAATGGTGTTCTCAACCATCATTCATCGAAATACCCGTTTAAGTGAATCGCCCAGCGTAGGCAAGCCTGTTATTTTATATGATGCAGAAAGTAAGGGAGCCATTAATTACCTGAACCTGGCCAAAGAGATATTACAGAATAACGGGCTCACGAAAATGTCGAACGAAGAAAGAATTATTGAGTAGTAAATAGTTGATAGTCCATCGCAAGAAAAAAGTTTTCACTATAGACTATCGACAATAGACCATGGACCCAAAAAAACAACCATGACCAATCCAAAACAAAATAAAGAACTCATAGGTAAAGGGCTCCGCTCTTTATTGCAGAATATTGATGCTGATTTAAAAACCACTGCCGGCACTTTAAAAACCGATGTGGTGGAGCAGGTGACACATATCAGCCGGATTTCTTTATCTGATATTCAGATCAACCCCAAACAACCACGCCGCGATTTTGATGAACAGGCTTTGAACGAACTCGCTGAATCATTAAAACTGCATGATATCATTCAACCGCTAACCGTTTCAAAACTGGCGGGTAATAAATACCAGCTGATTGCAGGGGAACGTCGTTTTCGTGCAGCTAAACTGGCCGGACTCAAAGATGTGCCTGTTTATATACGACAGGCCAATGACCAGCAGTTACTCGAACTTGCTTTACTGGAAAATTTACAACGTGAAAACCTGAATGCTGTTGAAATTGCACTCAGTTATAAACGTATGATGGATGAACTGGATTATACCCAGGAACAGGTTGCAGAAAGAATGGGTAAGGAAAGAAGTACAGTAACCAATTATATCCGTTTACTGAAATTACCACCCGATATTCAACTCGCAGTAAGAAGCGGTAACCTGAGTATGGGTCATGCCCGCGCCCTGATTAATATTGACACGGTTGACAAACAATTATACGTTTACAAAGAAATTCAGCAGCGTGGACTCAGTGTTCGCCAGACAGAAGAACTGGTGCGTAAATTGTACCAGGCCGATAAAACAGGTACTGTTAAATCTTCTGCAAAAGCCGATCTGCCCCCTGCTTACAAGAAAATTGAAGATAATTTAGCATCACATTTCGCTACCAAAGTGAAAATGGTTCATAACAAAAAAGGCTATGGCAGCATCACCATCGAGTATTTTTCACTGGAAGAACTGAATAAAATACTTGATGCCATGAATGTAACGGTGAGTTAATAACTACATGCGTGTATTCCGGTTCCTCATACTATGTCTGATCTTATGCAATGGCATCTCCACATTGCAGGCGCAATCTGATAAAGATCAGTTGGCCAAAACCAGTATGTTCAGTCAGCAAGATACCACTGTAAAAAAAGACAGTGTTACTGCAACACTTAAAAAAGTAAGCAAACCCCATATCCCAAAAATAGCTACACGTCGTGCTTTATTGCCCGGTTGGGGACAGGCATACAATAAGCAATACTGGAAAATACCCGTTGTATATGGTATACTGGCCATACCCACCGTAACTTTTTTTTACAACAATAGTATGTACAAAAAAACCAAGTTCGCTTATGAGGCTTTGTTTAAAGCACAGGCAACTATACCGGATAGTACAGATTACCGACTGATAGACCCACAGTTACAAGGACTCAGCATTTCATCGGTTCAGAGTTACCGTAACGCATTCAGAAGAGACCGTGATTATTCTATTTTATGGTTTGTGATTGCTTATGGATTACAGATTGCAGATGCCACCGTTTTTGCTCACCTCAAACATTTCGATGTAAGCAATGACCTGAGTATGCAGGTAACACCCACTTTTAATCCCGTAACCAGATCACCGGGGTTTGGACTGGTAATGAATATCAAGCCACCTAACAAGAAACCTGTTAATATCCGATAACACAATACAAATACGCAGTCAATGAATATTATTTTAGTAGGCTATGGTAAAATGGGAAAAGCCATTGAAGAAATTGCAGTAGCAAAAGGCCATACCATTATATTAAAAATAGACCTCGACAATGCACAGGAGCTCAATGCCCAGAATGCAGCCAAAGCAGATGTGGCCATAGAATTTACCAGTCCGCACAGTGCATTTGATAATGTTATGAAATGTCTTGAACTGGGCATACCTGTTGTATGTGGTTCAACAGGCTGGTTAGATAAATTTGAAACTGCCAGACAATTATGCGAACAGAAAAACGGAACCCTGGTGTATGCGAGCAATTATAGTATTGGCGTGAATCTTTTCTTTGAAATCAATACACAGCTCGCAAAGCTCATGAGTAAGCATCCGGATTATGATGTATCGATGGAAGAGATTCATCATACACAGAAAAAAGATGCCCCAAGTGGTACCGCAATTACTTTGGCAGAACAGATTATGGCGGCTGTTACTACCAAAACTCATTGGGTAAACAAACCATCAACAAAAACAGATGAGCTTTCCATTATTTCAGAAAGGATTGATCCGGCACCCGGTACGCATAAAATAAAATACAGTTCACCAATTGATGATATCGAGATCATTCATACGGCACATAACAGAAAAGGGTTTGCCGGTGGTGCCGTTCTTGCTGCCGAATATGCAGTAAACCACAAAGGTGTACTGGGAATGAAAGAAGTGCTGGGTTTATAATCGCAGCGACCAGCCCGCTTTCAAAAACCAGGCATTCGACCTGTTGAAGGAAGCAGGTTGTTTCCAGCTATTGGTAGTAAGTTGTATTTCGAGCATTTTAAGCAGTTTCAATCCGCCACCCAGCTCATATATAAAAGAAGATCCTTTCGTACCGCTGTAGGCATAACTCTGTGTGGCAATACCACCATGTGCCTGCAAAAAAATACTTCCCAACAAATAACGTCTTACCCCTACTTTAACCGGAACAATACGCAGGTTACCCGCAGTAACACCCGGTCTGCTGCTGAATAACTGATAACCAACACTGCCGGTAAAGATGGTTTTACCCAAACCAAGTCCGCCTCCAAATTCACCGGCAACACCGGCACGGTAGTTTTGGTCTAACCCGCTACCTGCAGGTGAAGCATAAGCCAGGTTGCCAAACACGAGTGCACGGGGTCTTTTAAGTATTTGAGCCTGCGCTGCCGAACAAAAAATTGTTGCGATGATGATAAATAAAGAAAGTTTTGATACTTTTCGCATGAGATTGATTTCTTTGTAAAGAAAAACATTTTTGGTCAATGATATAAAGTTGCACCATTAATAATCATCCCCTCAATCAACTCCTTATGCTATCAAAAAAAACACAATATGCGTTTAAAGCCCTTACCTTTATGGCTGAACGCAAAAAAGAGGGCCCGGTATTGATAGCTGAAATTGCGAGCAAGAAAAAGATACCACTGAAGTTTCTGGAAAATATCCTGCTTGAATTAAAAAAAGCCGGTTTATTGGAGAGTAAAAAAGGAAAAGGTGGCGGCTATTTCTTCAATGTTGAGCCCCATAAAATCCCCTTGGCAAAAGTGATGCGGCTGATTGAAGGTCCTATTGCACTGCTGCCTTGCGTAAGTCTTAACTTCTATGAAAAATGCCATGACTGCAATGAAAAAAAATGCGGTTTGAATAAAGTCATGATTGAAGTGAGAGATAATACATTAAAAGTACTTGAAAATAAAACGGTAGCCGATCTGGCTATCCTGTAACCACTAAAACTAACAGTATGAAAAAATGGCTCATCCTCCTTATCTGTATTCCGTTTGTAACGGAGGCACAGGTTCCTGTATTAAGCGGGAAAAATATCGTTAAGCTCAATGTAAGTTCACTTGTAGCCAAGAACTTCCATTTAACTTATGAAAGAAAACTCACTGGTCGCATTTCAGCTTCCCTGGGTTTCAGAACAATGCCCAAAGGCAGTCTGCCCTTCAAAAGTACTTTTGAGAACATTGTTGAAGGATCAGATTTTAATTTCAACAAGTTTGAGATGGGTAACACCGCTTTCACGCCTGAAATACGTTTTTACCTTGGCAAAGGCAACCTGCGCGGATTTTATGTAGCCCCCTATTTACGTTTTGCTTCTTTCGATATTACAGCCCCAATCAAGTACACCTATAATAATGGTTCGGGTAATGTAACAGAAGAAGCTCCTATTGCCGGAAAAATAAAATCTACCAGTGGTGGTATCATGTTTGGTACACAACATAGAATCTTCAAAGTGCTTGTTTTAGATATCTGGATCATTGGCGGGCATTATGGAAGCAGTAAAGGCGACCTGAGTGTGGTAAAATCTTTTGCTACACAACAGGAAAGAGACGCTTTAAAAGCAGAACTGGATGGCATCGATGCCAGTCCGTTTAAATTTAAAAATGCAGTGGTAACTGCTACCGGTGCCAGTATACAGTCAGACGGCCCATGGGCCGGTATTCGTGGAGCTGGTATCAATATTGGATTCAGGTTCTAACAAAACCTGTTGTAAAAGAAGAGCCGCAATAAATTATTGCGGCTCTTTTAGTTTACCCCCCGGTAAAGATTTGATTGAATGAAGGAATGATTCCAGTGTCAAATCGTAATATATGATACCATAGGGATGAAAAACGTTGCTTTCATACCTTATTTTTTCAGGTTCTCCAGCATATCTTTTGTCATTTTCGACAGGTCATATTCCGGTTTCCAGCCCCAGTCGTGCGTAGCCACACTGTCATCAATACTTTGTGGCCAGCTATTGGCTATCTGCTGACGGTAATCGGGCGCATAACTCATCGAAAAACCGGATATATGTTTGGTAATTTCTGCTCCTATTTCTTTGGGTGAGAAACTCATACCCGATACATTGTAAGAAGTTCTCACAGCAATTTTATCTGCCGGTGCTTCCATCAGCTCCATCGTTGCACGAATGGCATCGGGCATATACATCATCGGTAAATACGTGTCTTCCTGTAAAAAACATTTATACTTACCATGTTCCAATGCATCATGGTAAATTTCTACTGCATAATCTGTTGTACCACCACCCGGCGCCGATTTATAACTGATCAATCCCGGATAACGCAAACTGCGCACATCCACTCCATAACGCTGAAAATAATAATTACACCAGAACTCCCCGGCATATTTACTGATACCATACACAGTAGTGGGTTCAATAATAGTTTGCTGCGGACAGTTTTGTTTGGGAGATGTAGGACCAAACACTGCAATACTGCTGGGCCAGTAAACTTTGGTAAGTTTTTCTTCCCGCGCAATATCGAGTACGTTTAATAAACCCTGCATATTGAGGTGCCAGGCCAGGTTTGGATTTTTTTCACCCGTGGCAGAAAGAATAGCAGCAAGGAGATAAATCTGTGTAATATTCTGGCGAATTACCTGTACATGCAACATTTCCTTATTCATTACATCCAGACTTACATAAGGACCTGTTCCTTCCAGTAAAGGATTCTGTTCCCGTAAATCGGATGCGATCACATTATTATTCCCATATAATTTTCTCAGCGCCATCGTCAGTTCAACACCAATCTGACCCGACGCACCAATTACCAGTATTTTTTCTTTTTGCTGCGACATGCAATCTTGTTTTAGAGAAGCAAAGAAAAGGAAAAAGTGAATAGTGAGTAGTCAATGGTGAGTAAGTAGGCTGTTTTTACTCACTACAGACTACTCACTACTCACTTTCCTGCTTTCTCATCCACAATTCCGTAATTTTACCCCTAAACAAGTTCCATGATCCCAGCTTATTTAGCAGATTTATTTAAACATCAACAATACGATTCCAATAATTTTTTTCTGATTGCAGGTCCATGTGTAGTAGAGAGTGAAGAACTGGTAATGGAAGTGGGTGATACGGTATCGAAAATTTGCGCCGATCTTGGTATCCCCTATGTATTTAAAGCCAGTTACAGAAAAGCCAATCGTACCAGTGCATCATCCTTTACAGGTATTGGTGACGACAATGGTTTATCACTCATCAAAAAAGTAGGCGATACCTATAAACTGCCTACTACATCAGATATTCATGCACATGATGAAGCTGCTATGGCTGCTCCTTTTATTGATATTTTACAGATACCTGCCTTTCTCTGCCGCCAGACCGATCTGCTGCTGGCTGCTGCCGATACCGGAAAAGTGGTAAACGTTAAAAAAGGACAGTTCCTCAGTGGCCCCTCCATGAAATTTGCAGTAGATAAAATTAAACAGGCAGGTAATAACCAGGTTATGCTCACCGAACGTGGTACCACATTTGGTTACCAGGACCTGGTAGTCGATTACCGAAATATTCCCTGGATGCAGGAACATGGCTGTCCGGTAATTATGGACTGTACTCATTCGCTTCAGCAACCCAACCAGACCAGTGGTGTAACGGGCGGTAACCCCCAGCTCATTGGTACCATTGCCAAAGCAGCTATTGCTACCGGTGCCGATGGACTTTTTATTGAAACCCATCCCAACCCCGCCGTAGCCAAAAGCGATGGCGCAAACATGCTAAGACTTGATTTACTGAAACCGTTGTTGGAGCAGTTGGTGAAACTTAGAGGAGCAGTTAAACAGTAGAACTGAGGAATATCGAACAGAGAAGCAGAAGAACTAAGGAATTACAGCTTCACTAACATTGGAAATTTCTCTGTTCCTCTGTTCGATATTCCTCTGTTTTTCACCAGTTCCTCAACGGATTTCTCCTGCCTGCCAGTATATAATTTTTGATATTGATCCAGAAAGCAAGGATCATGTAGATGATAACGGGCGACCCCATGGTGAGAAAAGAAATGTAGATAAACCACATCCTGATCCTTGAACTGGCGATACCCAGCTTTTCGCCAATAGCGGTACAAACACCAAATGCCCTCAGCTCAAGAAATTCTCTGATTTTTTGCATAATCAACGGTTAATTAAAGGGGCTTTGAACAGCAAATTAGAGAATTTTGGTGAAAAGAAAGTAGTCTATGGTTGATAGACCATAGTCAATGGTAAAAAATTTCCTAACTATGGACCATCGACCATGGACCATAAGCTATCTCCTTTTTTCGTAAATTCGCACCCATCAGAGGCAAAACATTGATTGAACCCCTGTTTCAGGCCTTCAATCCGCCATCTGAGATCTGAGATCTGCCATCAGACATCAGACATCCCTAATCATACATCTAAAATTAATATTCCATGGCATTTGACATTGAAATGATCAAGAAAGTGTACGCTGAGATGCCTGCTAAGGTTGATGCTGCACGTAAGGCGCTGGGACGCCCGCTTACCCTGTCGGAGAAGATTCTTTTTGCACACCTGCACAAGGATCAACAACTGAGTAATTTTGAAAGAGGTAAATCTTATGTTGATTTTGCCCCCGACCGTGTAGCCATGCAGGACGCAACGGCCCAAATGGCCCTTTTGCAGTTTATGCAGGCCGGCAGACCAAAAGTAGCCGTTCCTTCCACTGTACACTGCGATCACCTCATTACTGCCAAACTGGAAGCTAAAAAAGACCTTGAAGTGGCCAATGCAGAAAGCAAAGAAGTGTACGACTTCCTCGCATCTGTATCCAATAAATATGGTATCGGTTTCTGGAAACCAGGTGCAGGTATTATTCACCAGGTGGTACTGGAAAACTATGCATTCCCTGGTGGAATGATGATTGGTACCGATTCGCATACGGTGAATGCCGGTGGACTCGGTATGATTGCCATTGGTGTTGGTGGTGCCGATGCCTGTGATGTGATGGCGGGTTTACCCTGGGAACTGAAATGGCCCAAACTGATTGGTGTAAAACTCACAGGTAAACTCAGTGGCTGGACAGCTCCTAAAGACGTTATCCTGAAAGTAGCCGGCATACTCACCGTAAAAGGTGGAACAGGTGCCATCGTGGAATATTTTGGTGAAGGTGCCAGTGCCATGAGTTGCACCGGTAAAGGAACCATCTGTAATATGGGTGCCGAAATTGGGGCCACCACTTCTACTTTTGGTTACGATGATAGTATGAGCCGTTACCTCAAAGCCACTGGCCGTGAAGAAGTAGCTGCTATGGCAGATAAAGTAAAAGATTCGCTGAATGCCGATCCTGAAGTATATGCTGCTCCTGAAAAATATTTTGACCAGGTAATTGAAATAAACCTGAGCGAACTGGAACCACACCTGAATGGACCATTCACACCAGACCTGGCCACTCCTATTTCTAAAATGAAAGAAATGGCCGCTGCCAACGGATGGCCCACCAAAGTTGAAGTGGGTTTAATTGGTAGCTGTACCAACAGTTCTTATGAAGACATCAGCCGTGCCGTTAGTCTGGCCCGTCAGGTAAAAGAAAAAGGACTGAAAACAAAAGCACAATACACTATTACACCCGGTAGCGAACAGGTTCGTTACACGATTGAGCGTGATGGTTTCCTTGATATTTTTTCTGAAATAGGTGCTACTGTATTTGCCAATGCCTGTGGCCCCTGTATTGGTATGTGGGATCGTGTGGGTGCAGAAAAAGCAGAACGCAATACCATCGTACATTCTTTCAACAGAAACTTTGCCAAACGTGCCGATGGCAATCCAAATACAATGGCATTTGTGGCATCACCAGAACTGGTGACTGCATTAGCTATTGCAGGCGATCTTACTTTCAACCCTATTACAGATACACTCACCAATGAAAAAGGTGAGCAGGTAAAACTGGATGAACCTACCGGTCAGGAATTACCACAGCGTGGTTTTGCTGTAGAAGATGCGGGCTATCAGGCACCTGCCGCAGACGGCAGTGGTATTCAGGTAGCAGTTGATCCTGCATCAAAACGTTTACAGTTACTCGATCCTTTTGCAGCATGGGAAGGAACTGATCTGAAAGGATTAAAACTCCTCATCAAAGCAAAAGGCAAATGTACCACTGACCATATTTCAATGGCGGGTCCCTGGTTGAAGTTCCGCGGACACCTCGATAATATCAGTAACAATATGCTGATTGGTGCGCTGAATTTCTTTAATGAAAAAACAGACCTTGTAAAAAACCAGCTGAGTGGTGCATACGGTCCTGTTCCAGCCACACAGCGTGCTTATAAAGCAGCCAATATTGGTTCAATTGTAGTGGGTGATGAAAACTATGGTGAAGGTTCATCAAGAGAGCATGCGGCCATGGAGCCACGTCACTTAGGTGTTCGCGCCATTCTGGTAAAATCATTTGCGCGTATCCATGAAACCAACCTGAAAAAACAGGGTATGCTGGCACTTACTTTTGCAGATAAAAACGATTACGAAAAAATACAGGAAGACGATACCATCGATATTGAAGGTCTTACCTCTTTTGCACCGGGTCAGCCATTAACGGTTGTATTACACCATGCAGATGGTTCTTCTGATCGTATTACTGTAAACCACACATATAACCAACAGCAGATTGAGTGGTTTAAAGCGGGTGGTGCGTTGAATATTATTCGTAAGCAGGTGGCGGGTTAATCCATTCACCCGTTTCAATAAAAGATCCCCCGGCATTTCGTCGGGGGATTTCTATTTATTAGTGTCAATTATTATAAGTAAACTGATATCTTAAGTATGTACTGAATAACCAATCAAGTTTGTAATAAATAAGAGTAAAAAAACTATTGCAAAAGTAATAAACAAAAGATTCATCCCTATTTCACCAATCCGGAATATCGTTTTCTTAGGTATTTGATACATGGGGTAATAGGCAAACTGCGTAATTATTTTACCTGTCCAATAAGCAGCAATCAACCCAGTAATTGCAACTGCCAGTCCTGTTTGATTTTTTAATTCATCTGTTAGCAGAAGTGATATTAAACCAAAAGAAAAATTCAATCCTTGAATATACCGGCCGTATGTTTTAGCAATTTCCTGATTTAAAGGTTTCAATTTTTTGATATCATTATACCAGTCAAACACAACATGACGTATATAAGGATAAATAATAGCTGTAAACATTTGTCCGACTGCACCTATTATTATTAGCCAGTTAGGAACATCAAAGTTTTTCATTTGGAAACAAAGTATGGTTATTCATAATGGAAGTTAATATTAATATATTGAATTCAGTCAACAACAATCCCTACTTGCGCTCAGTGCTATCAGGCATTAAATCCGGCATACCCAAGCCTTTCAACTTCGTCTATACTTTTTGTTAGATGCGTTTTTCCGTTTGATAAAACATACAGGTTGTCAGAAACGTCAATAATATGTTGATACATATGATCCGTAATAAGTAAGCCCTTATGTTTTTTCTCTTCCAACATCAATTCCTTTGCCTTTTCAATCTGAATGGGATTCAAATGCGTAAAAGGTTCATCCAGCATAACAAACTGAGACCTGCTTTTGAGTATTATGTAAAGCTCCACTAACCTTCGCTCACCACCTGAGAGACTTCCAATGGCAGTGGTATATTTTGAAGTAAATTCAGAGAACAGTTGTTCGAATACTGAATAATCCAACTCAAAATCTCTGAATACTCTTTTCAGAGAAAAACCCTTAGGAATAAAATTGAATTGCGGGAGATACAATAATAAATCGCGTCGTCTGAAAGCAAATTTTTGAGGTACATTATCAAACCGAACAGACTTTTCAGCATCCAGACTACCGTAAATAATATTCATCAGGCAGGTTTTTCCTTGTCCGTTTCTACCCAGAAGCCCGGTTATCTTTCCGGTTTCGCATTTTAAATACACACTGGACAAGATTTTTCTCCCACCAAACTCCAGTTGAATACCATCTGCTTCGAGTGTATGTATCATCTGATTTTATGAATGAGCAGGAGAATGAATAAAAACAAGGCTAAATCAAAAGCAACTGTTGTAGTCCAGAGCACGAATTTAGAAATACCCAGATTGAAATAATAATAATACTGCTTGTTATTATTACTGTTCACGAAATAATAAATGAGTCCGAGGGTGATTATTTTAAACCAGAAAATAGTCATAAAACTACTCAACCCATTGTTCCAGAAGATGCTTGCACAACAAACAGTAATTACTATTGAAAACAATAAGAAGTTTCGGTAAAAACCGCTGACAAGTCGTATGGTTTTAAGCAATTGCATTTATAGATTACAAAATTGGATTATTCACCCTATTATCTTCCTCACCGAAGCAGGTGAGAGATCAGGCTTGCGCCCACTTGCATATAGGTAAGATACTCATTATAAATGTATATGCACAATGAGAAAGATAGAAACGAATTGTTAAAAGCAATTGCCAGAACGCTGATTATACAACTACCGTTTCAAAACTAACTTTGCCCTCGTCAGCAGCTTGTTACTTATTTTGCTGGTTCATAACATTCCAAAAATTATAGTCCATCATAGGTGCTTTTGAAACACCTGTATGATGCCCAATCGTTACTATCTGACCGCGATGATAGGTTGTATGAATAATCAAATGTTGCAGGTATTCATATTTGGGGAAATTTGATGAAAACCATTCCGATTCTATCAACCGACGCTCACTCATGGCTTCGTTATTATCCTTTACATAAGTCGCCAAAACTTTAGCTTCATTTAGCAAATTTGCCATTTCAATCTTAACATCTACGTCTGGAGCCATATAATCAAACCCTGGTATCGGCGTCTCACGAATCATTGATGACCAATACAATTGTGTGTCGCTGATATGTTTCAGCGTTTTTGCGATACTGCTAAAACTCGATGGACATTCCTTTTGTAATAACTCTTCAGGGTAATTGCTCAACCAATTCACCAGTTGCTCAGTGACCCAAATATTATAATCAACGCTGTTTCTAATTGATGTGTGTAAACTCATTGTATTTAATTTGTAGTTGGTTATTGTTGATTTGATTACGGCAAATTAATCCCCCGACAAAATATGTCAGGGGATTTTTTGTTCTACATATGCTCATCCGCACTCGGACCATAACTGCCCGGTATCGGAATATCGAGTAAGCGCAGGTAAACACCTAATTGTGCCCTGTGGTGTATGATCTGGCTCAATGTGCTACGCAGAAAACTATACTTTGTTTCCACCGTATAAATCTGTTCGCCATTGCGGAGTGTCCAGTTTTTAGAGAGGTTTGATGGATCGGCATTTTTGAACTCCTCGCGTCCTTCTTTCAGACTGGCATCGAAATAAGCAATGAGATCCGCCGTGTTTTCAATGATTTTCGGACTGTATGGATGTGCCTCAAAATCGAGTTCATCGGTATTCAGTACCATTCCGATCCAGGTGGGTAATTCTGCAGTGTGGGTGGCCAGCTGCTGCAGGGTCATGCTTTTTGAATGGGGTTTCCACTGGTATTTGTCGCTGGGTACCAGGGCCAACATTTTACGGGTTACTACTGCTTCATTTTCCAGCTCCTGCTGAAAGGCTTGAATGATTGTCATAATTGATTGTTTTAATTGATATCACAAAACAATCAACAGGCACTGACAACCCTATGGCAGCCGGTTTGAAAAAATATTGAATGTCGAATATCCAATAATGAACTTCGATATTGAATATTCGACATTCAACATTCTTCTGTTCTCTCAGTATTCGACCGGAATATCTTTCATATACGTATCCAGCGAAATATGCTTTCTATGAATAAAGGGGGTATCGGTATTGGTGAGTTTTTGTATGCGGGCCACTTTGAAATCGCGGTAGCCATTGCGTTTATGACACCAGGCTATCAGGTGCCAGGCCAGTGCATAGAATATTAAACCGATAGGTTCTACTTTTCGCACACTGGGTTCCAGGTTTTTGTTGAGGTAGGCAATCTGTATCATGGTTCTTCCGGTAATGGCTTCCTGTAACACGGAGAGATAGGATACCTGTAAGGTCATACATTCCGGTACATGCAAACGAATACGTGATGCCAGTGTTTCGAGTTTTTCCTGCTGGGTTGACTGTAGTACGTTTTTCACTTTATTCAATGCGCTCGAATAATTTTTCTGGATAGACCGGTCCGAAAAACCATTGACCACCGCTTCCATCAGTAACAATGCATTGGCTTCTTCACTCGTAAAAGAAACAGGGGGCAGAAAATACCCATTCACAATAAAATAGCCCCTGCCCTGTTCAAAACTCACCGGTACGCCTGATTCATTCAGTGCCTTGATATCGCGGTACACGGTTCGGATACTGAGATTAAATTTTTCAGCAATCTTTTCAGCAGGCACATATTTTTTTGATTGTAAAAAAGTAAGAATACTAAACAGGCGGTCGATGCGGTTCATAACAGTATATATAAATCTGAAGATATACACTCATACTTTATCTCCGAAACCGGTCAACAAAAAAGCGACCCGGCGGGGGTCGCTTTTAACGTTATCAGTTGTTGTTATTAATCAGGCTTTTTTACCCATACCATTTACCCAACCAACCACGGCACCTGTAATGGCACCCAATACAGCTGAAGCGGCAATATCGACCCAAACAGCTTTTAATGCCAGGATATTGGACGTTCCAAACATGGTAAGATCAAAAGCTGCTCCCATGATCAGACCAATGGTGGCACCTGCCGACAATCCACCCGCCAATGTATTGATATTGGCCCAGCGGTTGAAAATATAAGAATACAAAATACCGGTAAGCAGGTTACCGGCAATCAATGCCCACCATACCATGTCTGCATCGGCCCGCATTACGCCGGTAGCGGTACCACTGTTTTGAGACATGAAATCCATTAATAACATTCCATAAATGACCCATCCTGCAAAAAAGGCGGCAATACCTCCGGCAATACCGGAAATCAACATTTTTGTGGTGTTCATAAGCAATCGTTTTTTTAAGGGGGAAAATGATTTGACTGAACAAAATAGAAAGCAGCTTGCGTAAATGCAAGTTTCCAGCCCCGAAAATGAAGTATTGTTCATAAGGCGGGGATAACTCCGTCTTTAACCTTCACAAACAATTATCTTTCAAACCCGTGTTTAACCATCATCTGTCCCTATTTTCACGGCCTGAAGAAAACAGTGATTATTCCTCCTTATGATACTAAAGATTTTAACCGTTGCCGGTCTCGCCACATTTGAAATTTATGCCGCCATCCCTGCCGGATTTGCATTCGGACTTCCTGCCTGGGTTATTTTCCTTGCCAGCCTGATTGGTGGATTGGTGGGTGTATTTGTGGCCACTTTCCTCGGCGATAAAATAAAAGCCTTTCTAGCCAGGTACCGTAAACCCAAACCCGAAAAACCAAAAACCGGCCTTATCTATACCCTCTGGGAAAAATATGGTGTTATTGGTCTGGGCTTTTTCGGTACCATGACAGTTGGCGCTCCTGTAAGTATTGGTGTGGGAGTTGGTTTTAATGTACCCTTACAAAAATTATTGGTTTGGTGCTGTCTCGGTGTATTCACCCGCTGCGCTCTATTTACAGCAATAGGGTATTATGGATTGAAATTGTTTTAGTGAAGTCGGGAAGACGGAAGACCGAAAGTCCGAAAGATCTTTTTTATATAGAAGACCTCCGTGTAAACGCTGTGCCGTACTGAGTGAGGCACAGCGTTTACACGGAGGTCTTACTATTTTCATCCAACTTTCGGTCTTCCGGACTTTCTGTCTTCCGGACTCCCTCCCCTACATCAAATAATATTTTTCCGCTTCCATTCTTTCCGGCACTTGTTCATCATTCAACATCTGTCGAAGGTTTCTTTCTATCCCCCTTGAAATAGCCAGCATGGGTGTATCTGTGGGTCTGTTTTCAAAAGGATCCTGCAAATGAACCGCCATTCTTTCAATCAGTAAAAAGAAAGAAGCCAAAATAGTAACCAGCGGAATTTCAATAGCACCTACATATTCAATGACACCAAAGGGCAGTAAAAGAATAAAGAAATAAAGCGCGAAATGAATGTACAGACTGTATGTCATTGGGAAAACCGTATTCTTGATTCTTTCACATTTACCCATGGCGTCGCATAACCTGCTGAGTGTATCATCCAGTTCTACCTGCTGAAATTCATTGATCCAACCTTCTTCCAGTGCCAGTTTCAGGTCTTTAGCATGCAGGTTCAGCAAAGCGTAGGGTACGCTGTCGTGATTCTTTACAAACGCAATTTCTTTTTTTGTCAGTAATCTTGCAGAACCTTCCAGAGCATCTAATCCACGCAAACTTTTTCCTAAACTGTAACACCAGAAAATCTGTCTGTTGACAAAACGGTCTATAAAATGTTTTTTCTCCGGATCATTATACCCTGTTTGTACAAAACAGAGTAATTGCCTGGTAAGTGTTCTTGAATCATTGACGATTGAACCCCAGATAATCCTGGCTTCCCACCACCGGTCGTATGCCTGATTCGATCTGAAAGCGAGTAAGAGGGAAAGCACTGTTCCTAAAATAGTAGGTACGCCCAGTGGAATAGATAATTCATGAATATTGTATTCCTTACTCAGGTACCAGATGGTACAGGTGTACAATAAAATGAGTATTATTTCATACTTTATTTTACCCACTATATACTTCACCGGTATTTTACCCTTCAATAACATAAAGACTGTTTTTCAGTTGAATAAAATTTAATCAGATAGTGAGTAAGAGCAATGAAACATTTGATTGCATCAATATTCTTTCCAGTCTTTGTTCACGCATAAAATAGCTCGACAGTTTTCCCATTTTAACAGTAGGAATATCTTTATTCTGCATCATTTCAGAGAAACCGGATAATTTTTTCTCTACTGCATTAAACTGGTACACCAATGCTTCAGGAATATCTTTTGCTTTAGCTGCATCAATCAGTGAAACTGCATCCGACATTTCTCTTGCTGTATGGTAGGCCCTTGTTTGTGGCTGCAGTAATTCTTCTGAAATATTCGCCAGATCAGATTTTGCGATATACATGATCGGACACCGTGAACGGCATAACATCCTGAATACATCGAGGTTTAATGATTTGCGGGCCTCCTGCCATTCTTCTCTCGAATAAAATACCATATCGGCACCAAATTCCTGTATGTATTGTTTAAATACGGCCGGAGAATCGCCATATATCCTGTCGATACTATACCCTTTTATCACGTGTGCAAATTCGTTTTCCATTTTCCTGATTTCGCTGAGTGATTCATCAGAGAAAATATATCCTGCCGGCTGTCTTCCCAGGGTCAGCAGATCACTTTCATTCTCAGGTATGGGTACAACCTGGAGAAATGTACAGTGGAATCCTTCATTGCTATACAATTTTGTAGCCAGACGAAAAAGATGTACCGCATGTTCAGTACACCTGGTTGGAATAATAATCTTTTTCATACCTGTTTGATTTTGATGATTAAACGATGATTCGTTATAAAAAGCAAAACTATTTTGCAGGTATTGGTACCGTCTAAGGATTCAATTAAGAGATGGTTAGAAGTTTTTAAGAATGGCATTAGAATGGGCTCTAAATTCTAATGCGGCTCTTACAACATTTTTAAACCCCTGAAAATCAGGCAGCTTATGACTGAATAGGGAAGCGCATTTCGGCCCTGGTACCGGCTCCTTCCATGGAGGTGAATTTAATTTCACCACGGTGTATACGGATTATTTTCTGGGCCAGTGGCAACCCCACACCATAGCCTTTATAGGCGGTAGTATTGGAGGCCCGGAAGAAAGGGTCGAAAATATAACGGAGTTCTTTCTGGGGTATACCAATACCCTGGTCTTCCACTATCAGGATAGATTGTTTTTCAGTAGCCCTTAGTGAAATGGTTACTTTTCCATTATTAGAATACTTACAGGCATTTTGTACCACATTGGTAATGGCCAGCTTTAAGAGATTCTGGTTACCAAAAATGGTGATCCTTGTTTCATCATCAGGCAGTTCTTCAAAGTTGAGATGAATATGATTTTGCGGATCGGTAAAATCAACCAGCTTTTTTACCGACAAGACCAGTTCATCCAGTCGAATTTCGCCCATAAATTCTTCATTAACACTGTTACCTGCCTGTGCCAGTTCCAATAAGCTGGTTGTTAAATGATGTAACTGATCGGCTTCTCTTGCAATAACAGACAGAGCTTCCTGGTATTCTGTTGAATTTCTTTCTTTATCAAGTGCCAGTTCGGCTTCGCCAATAATAGCTGTAAGGGGTGTGCGCAGCTCGTGCGACAGCTTATTCACAAAATTTCTCTGCGTTTCAAATGAAGTCTCTAACCTGTCGAGCATGTCATTAAAAGTCTGTGTCAAATCGGCTATCTCCCCTTTGCCTTCCCGTTCAGGCAAACGCATGTCGAGGTTGGAAGCACTTATTTTTTTCACTCTGCTGATAATCGTAGAGATAGGATTTACGATTTCTGCTGAAAAAAGCAGCCCTACTACAAATACAATGATCACAGACAATACTATCCCCAGAAAAAGATTCTGCCGCATATCTTTCATGGCCAGTTCACCAGATTCGTTTCTGGCCGACATAAGTACGGTATACTTTTTTCCTTCGTGCTCGTAAGGGATCGCTACATAATACATTTTACCGATGATGAACTCTACACGTGTATTTTTTGCCATCTGGTCTTCAAAACCTACAGGTAATAAAATTCCGCTTTGTTTCAGTGAATCAGCATCGGGCAGGGTATCAAAAAAATATTCCCTTTCTTCGGGTAAACGTTGCAGGTGTTTTTCCCTGATTTCATTGTACACTGCAGCACTCAGTGTTTCTTCCTCATAATGTGCCTGTGCGGCAATACCTCCGCGAACAGACAAGCGGTGAAAAAATTCTTTGTCTACAGATCGTTTACTGAAATGATAAATGAAAATACTCAGCATCAGGATAATGGCTCCTGTGAGTATGGTAAACAGTGTGGTAATTTTATTGCGGATATTCATCAGGCATTCTCCTTCATCATATATCCCATACCAATCATGGTATGAATGAGCTTGGCATCGCGGTTCTTGTCTATTTTTTTCCGCAGGTAGTTTACATACACATCTACCACATTGGTACCAAGGTTAAAATCTATATCCCATACATTTTCCAGTATTTCCATACGGGAAAGTACACGTGCCTGGTTCTTCATAAAGAACTCCAGTAATTTATATTCGGTGGAAGTAAGTGAAATAATTTCATCATCGCGCTGAGCAATCTTGGCATCGGTATCGAGTTGCAGGTTGGCTATCTGTAAAATATGCGAGTCTGTAACCTGTACTTTTCTGAACGTTCTTCTGCCAAGTGCATTTACCCTGGCAATGAGTTCATTTATTTTAAAAGGTTTTACCATATAGTCATCTGCACCGCTGTCTAAACCGGTTACAATATTTTCTGTACTACCCAGGGCGGTGAGCATTAAAACGGGCAACTCCAGACCAATCGCTCTGATTTCTTTACAAATCTGCACCCCATTCATACCTGGCAGCATGATATCTAAAATCACCAGGTTAAAATGGTGATCGCGAATCATTTGCAGACCGGTATTGCCATCCATGGCCACACTTACTTCCAGTCCCTTTTCTTTTAATCCCCGCTCAATAAGGGATACCACAGCGGCTTCATCCTCAATCAGTAAAATCTTCATGTTTAACTGTTATTCAGGCCAGTAATAAGGGTTAAATATTGCGACAATAACAAAAGATGCCTGAAAGAGTTGCCACAGGCGGCTATTTTAACAAAAAATTTACCGCAAAGTTTTCTTCCCCTTTTTTGCAAATTGCAGGTGCTTCCGGAAACTGCTTCATTTTTTATTATCTTGTCTGGATAAAACAACCAACATGAGATATTCATTACTATTGCTTCTGGTCATTTTTTCTTTGATCACTTCCACGGTATATGCACAGCAAAAAAAACAACTTACCTCCGCCGATTATGGTAAATGGCAACAAATGGGCATCACCGATTTATCACCCGATGGCAACTGGGTAGGTTATCATATTGCCATACAGGAAGACAATGACACCGTCTATATTGTTAATCGGAAAACAGATAAAGTATATAAACTGGAGTTTGCTACCAGCTTTGAGTTTTCCGGCGATAACCAGTGGGTAGCTTATCGTATCGGCATACCTTTCAAAGAAGCGGAAAAATTACGTGAACAGAGCCGGCCTATAGAATACAAAATGGGATTGCTCAATCTTGCTACCGGCAAAAAAGAAGTAGTGCAGAATATCAGCCGTTTTGGTTTTTCAAAAAATGGGAAATTTCTTGCAGTATACCTTGCCCCACCCAAAGAGCATAAAGACAAAGGCAGTGTGTTACTGGTAAAAAACCTGACCGATGGCACCACACATACCATTGGTAATGTAACAGAATATGCATTCAACAAGAAAAGCGATTACCTCTCATACATAGTAGAATCGGCCAATACAGCAGGCAATGCAGTAGAATTACTGAACCTCAAAAATTACAGTCTTAAAATTATTGCGAGCGATACCCTTCGTTTTTCAAGGCTTAACTGGCAGCGTGAAGGTGAAGGTTTTACATTTTTTAAAACTTTTAAACACAAAGACTACGAAGAAGAAAATGCCACCGTTCATGGTTATACCAACCTCTACACCAATGCATCGCTCAAAACATTCGACCCGCAACAGGCAAGCGGTTTTCCAAAAGATATGCGTGTTCACAATGGAAGTGTAGCGAGGTTAAGTGATGATATGAATGCCCTGTTTTTTGGCATAAAAACCTGGACCGCCAAACCTAAGAAAGAGGAAAAGAAACCTGGCGACACTGCAAAACAGGCCCCCAAGCCCGCTGCCAAACCCGATGATAAATTAGCTGCCGTAGATATCTGGCATTGGAAGGATCCTGAAATTCAGCCAAGACAGAAAATTACTTTCGGGCAGGACAAAGAAGCCAGTTATTTGTCGGTATGGAATATGGGCAACAGCCAGTTTTACCAACTTGCTAAAGAAAACACACCTGTGGCTTTATTAAGTGGCAACCAGGCATATGCCGTTACTTCTACCAGCAAAAAATACAAACCTGCATTCAAAGAAGATTATGCCGATTTCTTCCTGGTAAATACCAAAACCGGTGAAGAGAAATTGCTCTATGAAAAAATGCTTGCGGGATTTTTTACCGGGCCACAGTCTTCTCCCGATGGCAAATATTTTTATTTTTTCCGTGATAAAAACTGGTGGACTTATTCCGTTGCAACACAGCAAACAGTTAACATCACACAAAATATCAAAACCGCTTTCTGGAATACAAGAGATGACCATACTGCCAGCAAACCTCCATTTGGTTTGGGTGGCTGGATAAAAGACGATAAGGAAGTTTTGTTGTATGACGAGTACAATATCTGGGCAGTAAAACCTGATGGCAGTGCTGCCAGAAAGATTACTAATGGTGAGAAAGATGAAATTACACACCGGGTAACAAGAACCGATTTTGAATACCCTTATATCGACGACAGCAAACCCATTTATATTTCTTTGTATGGAGATAAAACAAAGAAATTTGGTTATGCCAAACTCGAGAACAATACTGTTCAGTCACTGATCTATGAAAACCTTTCTGTAGGCCGTATTACAAAAGCAACAGAAGCCAATAGCTTCAGCTATGTAAAACAGGATTACAACCTGTCACCAGAACTATATGTAACCGATGATTTCAGCAACCAGAAAAAAATTACCGGCACCAACCCGCAGCAAACCGATTATTTCTGGGGTAAGAGCGAGCTGGTGAATTTCACCAGTAAAAAGGGCAAAAAATTACAGGGCGCCTTATTCTATCCTGCCAATTATGAGCCCGGCAAACAATATCCGATGATTGTTTACATCTATGAACTCTTGTCGAACACAGTTCATGGTTATGTTACACCTTCTGAACGCAGTGCTTATAATACCACCAACTATACCAGCAATGGTTATTTCGTTTTCAGACCCGATATAGTATATGATACGAATGAACCTGGTATGAGTGCCGTAAACTGTGTAGTGCCTGCTGTAGAAGAAGTATTAAAAACAGGCATGATCGATAAAACCAAAGTAGGTTTAATGGGACATAGCTGGGGTGCTTATCAGACATCTTTTATCATCACACAAACAGATATTTTCAAAGCAGCTTGCGCAGGTGCTCCTCTAACCGATCTGATCAGTATGTCATTGTCTATTTACTGGAATACCGGTACCCCCGATCAGAAAATTTTCGAAACCAGTCAGGGTCGTTTTGATGGTCCATGGTATGAGCGTACACAGGAGCATATTCGTAACTCACCCATGTTCAATGCTGCAAAAATAAAAGCACCTTTATTAGTGGCTTTTGGCGATAAAGATGGTGCTGTTGACTGGCATCAGGGCATTGAAATGTATGGTACCATGCGCAGGATGGAGAAACCACATGTTATGCTGGTATATGCAGATGAGAATCATGGCCTGGCCAAAAAAGAAAACCAGGTTGATTACCAGAAACGTCAGCGTGAATGGTTTGAACATTATCTCCTCGGTAAGCCTGCAGAGAAATGGATCATTGACGGTATCAGTTATATGGACAAAATGAAAGCGAGAGAAAAACCCGCTGGCCAATAAGATTCATTAAAAAGAAAAACCTGCTCATCAACAGCAGGTTTTTTTATTCTTACACTTACCATCACATCCTCTCACAAATAACAAACCAACTCTGCGAAACACTGTTTCGTTAAATAAGTACGGGTTAAGAAAGTCGTGAGAATGGTTTATTTTAGTTCTCCTTTCAATCATTCATATGCAAATTATTAAAACTGCCATTCTATCTTTTGGCTTATCCGGCAAAGTATTCCATGCGCCTTTTATTCACCTGCACCCTGGCTTTGAACTCAAAGCCATCTGGGAAAGAACAAAGTCTGAATCAACAGAAGTTTATCCCTATGTACATATTGCCAGATCAATGGAGGAACTGCTCGATGATAAGAGTATTGAACTGATTGTTGTTAACACCCCTACCGGAACACATTTCGACTATGCCAAAAAAGCACTGGAAGCAAATAAACATGTAGTGGTAGAAAAAGCGTTTACCACCACTGTTGATGAAGCCGTTGAACTCGATCGTCTGGCAACAGAAAAAAACAGGCTCTTATCGGTATTTCAGAATCGCAGGTGGGATAGTGATTTTCAGACTGTACAAAAAGTAATCAGCGACGGACTACTGGGGCCCGTGCATGAAGCTGAATTTCATTTCGACCGGTATAAAGAAGAACTGAGTCCGAAACTGCATAAAGAAACAGCCGCTCCGGGAGCAGGTTTGTTATACGATCTCGGGCCACATTTAATTGATCAGGCTGTATGCCTGTTTGGTATGCCGGATGCTGTGTTTGCCGATATACGAACCTTGCGACGCAACTCACAGGTTGACGATTATATCGACCTGCTTTTGTATTACCCATCTATAAGAGTGCGTTTAAAGTCGAGCCTGTTGGTGAAAGAGCCCTTACCTTCTTTTACTGTTCACGGATTATATGGATCATTCATCAAATCAAGAGCCGATATACAGGAAGGCGCATTGCTGGCAGGTGGAAAACCCGATCAGCCAAACTGGGGTGTAGAGCCTGAATCTGAAATGGGTTTATTGAACACGAAAATCCATGGTATGGAGGAGCGTAGAACGATTCCAACGATTGCAGGCAACTATAGTCACTATTATGCGCGCTTATACGATGCACTGACAGGAAAAGGAGAAAACCCTGTTTCGGCAAAAGATGGTATACGTGTTATGCAGATACTGGAAGCAGCCAGAACAAGCAGCAGAGAAAGAAAAGCAATTACAGTTAAAGACAAACTATAAAGGATATAAAACAAAAAGCCGGATCATACAGATCCGGCTTCTATTTCACTCAAAAGAAAATTACATTTTTTTAGCGTCTTCCAGAAACTTCGCCAGTCCAATATCAGTCAAGGGATGTTTTAACAATCCCAGAATAGAATCAAGTGGACAGGTACATACATCGGCACCCAGTTCAGCTGCTTTGGTAATGTGTAATGCACTGCGGATAGATGCAGCGAGGATTTCTGTTTTGAATCCCTGTATATCATAAATATGACGGATCTGACCAATCAGTTCCATGCCGTCCCAACCACTGTCGTCGATACGACCAATGAAGGGAGATACATAAGTAGCACCTGCTTTTGCAGCCAGAATGGCCTGTCCGGCAGAAAATACCAGTGTACAGTTGGTACGGATACCATTATCTGTAAACCATTTAATGGCTTTGATACCATCTTTAATCATCGGAACTTTTACAACGATATTCGGATGAATAACGGCGAGTTTTTTTCCCTCTTCTACCATGGTGGCAAAATCGGTAGACAATACTTCAGCACTTACATCTCCATCTACCAGTTCGCAAATGGTTTTGTAGTGATTAGCAATGGCTTCTTCCCCTTTTATGCCTTCTTTGGCCATCAGTGAAGGATTGGTGGTTACACCATCCAGGATACCTAAGTCATTTGCTTCTTTAATTTGTGCGAGATTACCGGTGTCAATAAAAAATTTCATAGTGTATACATTAAAATCCCTTTCGTGATCCCTTCAGGGGCGAAAGGGGGAAAAAAATGGCAGGCTACTCACATCGCACCGCTCAACCGCCTATCCTTGCTGCATTCCTGCCCTGGGGAGGTTCGGCAGGAGCTGGTCGTGTAAGACCTGCCGGTGCAAAAGTAAGGGTTGGCTCCTATTTTCCCTAATTTTTTGAGTTAGTTACCCGGTAATTTTAGATTTAACCCTATGAGTGTAAATATATTAGCCGCAGATTCGCAGATTTTAATCTTACCCATATCAAACGGCTCCCTTTCTCTTTGTTAAAACTCTTGCATTGAGTTACCTAGCGAATATTCAAGAGGAATTTAGCAAAGAGAAAGGGAGGAGGGGAGTTAAGCGTTGAGTTATTGATTTTATGTGAACTTTAAAATCCACTGCCAAGGTTTCTTGAATTCAGTCGGGTAATACCCACCAGCTCATCATGCCTGCCACTAAGTGGGCGGAAATAGAATAATATGAGGTATTCATTTTCCGTTTCCCAGTAATTACCTTCTGTAAGTGCCGGATCTGATCTTACGGTTACCCCATTTTTATCTTTTGTAACGTAATTATAACTGTAATAACCCTGTTTTAGGAAAAGTGTTTTTTTGTACAAGCCTTTCTCCGTATCAAATTCCATCAATGAGCTGTCGCCTGCCTGGTTACCGGTAAATTCTCCCGTTATAAACACCTCTTTCCCTGCAAATGGTTTTGCATTGGGTGGCAGTAAAGTAAATGTTACATAAGCATAATCACCCTGCCACCATGGATTAATTGATTCAGTGGTACCAATTTCATTCCATCCATTTCTGTCATTAAAAAATGCATAACGCAGATCGTTTCTTACAAGATCGGGTTTTATATAGATAAGATTGGGTTGGGCCGTTTTATCTATTCTATCAATACGGTCGCTCGAAAAACGAAAACTACGCAGGTCAGCCCATCTGTATTCTTTGCCTGCAGGAAATAAAGCATCCTGCTCTCCATTGTACTCCAGTACATTGTTACGTATAAAAGCAGGTTGCAGCCCTGTGGCAGCATCGTTCCAGCGGTTATTCTGAATAATTACAAGTTTGGTTTGCTGCTGCGGACTCATGATATTCAGGTCTTTGGTAGCCACTGTTACCTGTATTTTCTGATGGGTGCGTATGAGACTGTTATTAAAAGGCTGTGCTATTCTGGCTCCAATATTTACCTTATCATCTACTATCATGATCCGTTTGGTAAAAGCCAGCTTGGAAGTATCTCCATCCAAAAATACTTTTAACAGATAGTTACCACTCTTGGTAGGAACTGCACTTCTGTCGGGCAGTAATGCCTGGTAATGTATGTAACGTGTAAGTGCAATAGATGACATCCGGTATTGCGATAAACGGTTCTGTACAAAACCACGGATATAATCAAAAGGATTTAACAATGCAGGAGTCCAGTCGGCATTACATAACTGATACGTATAAAAGAAATTGCGCGGATAAGCTGCCATATCATCAAAATGCAGCTCCAGCTGATCGGCGCTTCCGAGCTTTATCAGTGGAATTGATTGCTGATCGTTTTGCTGAAACAGTTTTACCGTTTTTATGCCTTCCATGTATACACGATCGGGCTGTCGTTGCGCAACCACGCTATTCGTCAATAAAACAATAACCAGGGTAATTAAACAACCATTCATAGTACTTAAATAAGGTGCTTAGCAATACAAGATAATACAATACAGAAACACCACAGCGATAAGTTCCGATCATTCATCGGCAGTTCGTATTTTTACCAAAATCATGCCATTTGGGACTTTCATTCGACATAGCTAAAAGAATTGCATTTAATCATCAACATTCTTTTTCCCGCTTTATCATTCGTTTGTCGATTGCGGCCACTACACTGAGTGTAATGGCCATGATCATTACACTGGCTTTTGTAAATGGGTTTCAACATACTGTTGCAGGCAAAATTTTCAGTTTCTGGGGGCATATGAGGGTACAGAAATATGAAGCAGGCAAATCGCTGATCGCTGAGGAAACACCATTAACCATGGACAGTGGCATCCGACAAACCATTCGTTTACAAACCGGCGTGATAAGGGTACAGAATTTTGCTACCAAATCGGCAGTGATAGAAAATAAAAATGAGATTGAAGGTGTTCTAATAAAAGGCATCGATGCAGGCTACGACAGCACTACACTAAAACCTTTTATGCAAAGTGGCTACTGGATCAATTTTGCAGACAGTTCCTACAGCAAAGAGATTATTATTTCTAAAGCGCTTGCCAACCAGTTGAATATTGCAGTAAATGATACGGTAAAAGTACATTTTGTTTCTTCCATTGACGACAGTCGTACTTATCGCAAACTATTAGTAAAAGGTATTTACAAAACAGGTATTGAAGAATACGATAAGCTTTTTATCATGGGCGACCTGAGGCTTATCAGAAGAATCAATGAATGGAGAGATGACCAGAGCGGTGGTTATGAAATTTTCGTAAACGATTACAGGCAAATGGACAGCATCAGCAAAAGTTTGTCTGCTGCTTTACCTGCAGAATGGATGAGCAGAACCATTCGTGAAGTATATCCGAATATTTTTGACTGGCTCGATATTCAGGATGTAAACAGGGATGTAATTTTTATTGTTATGTCGGCCGTAGCCATCATCAATCTCATTACCTGTTTACTCATTCTTATTCTTGAAAGAACAAGAATGATTGGTGTATTGAAAGCTTTGGGTGCAAGCAACTGGACCATACAGAAAATATTCCTCTATCACGCATCTGTAATAACTTTTACAGGCATTGGTTTGGGAGCATTTCTGGGTATAGGCATTTGCTGGCTACAGCAAATGACAGGTTTTATCAGTTTAGATGAAGCTTCCTATTATGTATCGCAGGCACCTATGGAAATTATCTGGTGGCAGGTAATTGCAGTTGTTACAGGTACTGCATTGGTTTGTTATGGTGCATTATTACTGCCTTCCATACTGGTCAGAAAAATAAGTCCGGTAAAAGCCATCCAGTTCAGGTAAGATTATGTTGGGGTGATTTCAATTGCGACAAAAGTATGCCAGTGGCCACGGCAGCATTCAGCGATTCTGCTTTACCCATTCTCGGAATGGTAATAGCCTGATTAATCAGCGGTAAAACTGTTTCACGAATACCTTTTGATTCATTCCCTATTACCAATATTCCTTCTTTCACTGATTCTATGGAGTACATTGATTTACCATTGAGCAATGCACCATATACAGGTACCTGTTTTTGTGCAAGTATGGTTTCAAGATCGCGATACCATGTTTTTACCCGTAAAAAACTACCCATAGTTGCCTGAATGACTTTGGGGTTATACAACTCTGCAGTATCCTTACTGGCGATGACCTGATTGATACCAAACCAGTCTGCAATACGTATAATGGTGCCCAGGTTACCTGGATCCTGTATACCATCGAGTACCAGTGTAAAGTTGTTTTTCAGTACAGGTTCTCCTGCCGGCTCCTGTTGTTCCGCAATAAGCAGTACCTGGTTCGGCGTTTGCAATGAACTGATTTTTTCCAGTTCAAATAAGGGAATACGGGTGACGGGAACGCTGGTAACAGGTGCCTCCCACTCTTCCACTGCATATATTTTTTTTACCGGATAACCTGCATCCAGTAACTCAGCTGCCAGTTTCACCCCTTCAGCCAGAAACAACCGTTCAGCCGTCCTTTGTTTTTTCTGGCACAAAGATTGGATATATTTGAGTTCATTCTTGCTTAACATCTACTATGCGTTTGATTGGAAAAAGAGGTTCCCTGGCATTTATTATTACAACTGTTCTGTTGATCAGCCTTTTCAGCTCCTGTTCTCAACAGCAACGTATTAAAGTTGTCAATTTCCCTGAAAACAGGCCATTTGTTTATAGTAACCAGATCAATATCCTTGACACCCTTCCCAAAGATGAGAAAAAACGACTAATAACCGAACTACAGAATTATTGGGAAGACAGCTTGCAGGTAAGAATCGTTCAGAAATATATAGGTCTTAAAAACATTCTTTCCAATCCTCCGGTGTTCGACAGCAGTAATATTCCCCGTTCCATGACTTTCATGACAGCCTACCTCAACAGTCAGGGATACTTTTATTCAGGCTTAAAAGATTCTGTTTCCTATGATACATTTAAAACACAGCTGCGCGCTAATGTATTCATGAATATTACCGTTGGGAAAAACATCAGCATCGATTCTGTTTCCTATGATTTTTCAGATTCAACTTTACGGGCATTGGTATTGGCCAATACATCGGAAAGCCTGTTAAAAAAAGGAAAGGCTTATACCAAGCAGGTAATCAGTGATGAACTGGATCGACTCACCAATTTATTCCGCCAGAACGGGTATTACAATTTCAACAGGGACGATTTGATGGCCGTGGTTGATACCCTGGACACTAAATTATTACCCCTCACCCTCGATCCTTTTAAGCAGGCAGAAATTATTGCTCAAGCCGATAAAAGAAGAAAAGAAAATCCTACCTGGGATATTAACCTTACCCATCGACCCATATTTGATTCAAGCAAGTTGTTACAGTTTAGTATGGGGCATATTTATTATTACCCCGAAACAGGCATTGCTGATATTCCTGACAGTGTTATACGCAGAAAAGATTTTAAAACAGATAGTTTCAGGGCTGGTATTATGAAATACAACAAAGGTTTGTTTCGTTTCAGACCCCTCCGTGAACATACTTACCTGAGCAGGGGTGATAAATACAATGAAGCAAATTATTATAAAACCATCAACAGGCTGGGACAGTTGGGCGCATGGCAACAGGCTGATGCTGTTTTACGTATAAGAGATAAGGATACACTGGACATGCATATTCTTTTGGTACCGGCCATTAAGCAAACAGTGGCAGCGGAATTGGAAGGAAGCAGAAATTCCGGTGATGTGATTACGGGTAATACACTTGGTATTTCTACCAACCTTAGTTATACCAACAGAAACAGGTGGCGTCAGGCCGTTCAGCAACAAACAGTATTGAGAACGGGTGTAGAACTTAACCTCCTCAGTCAGGGTAATAACCCACTCCTGCAAACATTTTTACTGAGTGGAAGTCATACCTATGTACTACCACGAATTCTTACTCCTTTTGGCAACTGGCGTTCACTGCGCAACCTGGAAAACAAGAAAACTTTATTTACACTGAACAGTTCTTATATCGACAGAAAGAATTTTTACAACGTAACTTCTTTTACCGCCAGTATTGGCTATGAATGGCGTAAGCCCGTAAAAAACGGAGACCATTTATGGTTGTATAAACCACTCAATATTGAGTTGTATGGTATTAAAAGACTGGCGGGTCTTGACAGCCTCATTAAGAACAATCCTTTTCTACAGGCTTCTTTTAATGAAGGGAATATTGTAAGTCAGAGTTTATCATTCATCAGAACCACTACCAGCCCCAAAAACAGGAATAAAAGTCATTACCTCAGAATCGGCATAGAGGAAGCAGGTGGTTTGTTTGGATTATTACCCGGTTTACAAAATAATATCTACCGATATATAAAAACAGAAACAGAATACAGACAAAGAATATTATATCCTAAATCGGAGTTGGCGTATCGTGCATTTGCAGGTTTCGGTTATAATTACGGCAGTGACCCTACTATCGGCAGAACGCTCCCTTTCTTTAAACAATTTATTGTGGGTGGCCCTTATAGTATGCGTGCATGGGGCCTGCGTCAGTTAGGGTTGGGCAGTTCTGTATTCAGCGATACCGTAAACAGCAGCTACCGCGACAGGTTTGGCGACATGCAATTGGAAACCAATATCGAATACCGTTTTCAGTTGGCATCACTGGGTTCATTCAAAATAGGCAGTGCTGTATTTGCTGATATAGGTAATATCTGGAACCTGAAAAAAAATGCGCAGGACCCTGACTCAAGGTTTTCGTTTGGTAATCTTGGGAAAGACCTTGCCATTGGTATTGGCACAGGCTTAAGATTCGACTTTTCCTATTTTCTTATTCGCTTCGATGTGGCCTACCGTGTAAAAGACCCTGCCAGAAGCACCAATGGTGGCTGGATGAGCATCAAAGATTTTGTATGGTCGGAACAAAGAACACCTACTTTGAAAGTAAACAATGCAGCCCTGCAATTTGGTATTGGCCTACCCTTCTGATGATACCGCCTTCAATGCATCGATTGTTTTTTCGAAACTTATCAGATCATCTGCATCGGTAACTGCAAAAGAACCGATACGCGTTCTGCGCAAGCTACTCATATACCCTCCTACACCCAGTGCCGCACCAAAATCGTGTGCCAGACTCCTGATATAGGTACCGGTTGAACAAACTACCCTGAAGTACACCACAGGCAGTTCAATCCTTTCAATGATAAAAGAATGAATCGTAACAGGACGTGGCTCCAGTTTTACTTCCAATCCTTTTCTTGCTGCCAGGTAAACAGGTTTGCCATCTTTTTTTATTGCGGAATGTGCAGGTGGTACCTGCATAATCGGACCGCTAAACTGCAATGTAGCTGCATGAATTTGTGCATCCGATAAATGCGTGTAATCCCTTATGTTTTCAGGGGTTGATTCAAGGTCGTAAGTAGGCGTTGTGGCTCCTAAAGTAAAAGTACCCGTGTACTCTTTTTCCATACCCATGTACTCATTGATCTTCTTTGTGAATTTACCCGTACAAACAATCAATAATCCAGTTGCCAGTGGATCGAGCGTTCCGGCATGACCCACTTTAGATATTCTTGTGAGGATACGCACTTTTTTCACCACATCAAAAGAAGTCCAGTCGATGGGTTTATCCAGTAAAATCACTTTTCCATCCAGGTAAGGTTGTAAGGCGGGATGTATTTCTTTTTGCTTCATTTCCTTGCTTTCAATTGCTGCCAGAGTTTCCTGAGTTCAGGGTCAGGTGCAAAAGTAGCCGTTTTATGTGCAGCAGCGAAAGCATCAGCCGTCTTTATTCTTTCATCAGACATAGGGTGCGTGCTGATAAATGAAAAGATACCGGGTAAATTATCATTTGCTTCCTGCAAACCTGTCATCAGTTTTTTCATCCCAACAGGATTTACTTCGTTCCGGATCATCAGTTCCATTCCTTTTCTGTCGGCCTCTCTTTCAAGTTTTCGGGAATAACTTAATTGCTCCAGTGTACCGGCATGCTCTAATACTATACTGCCTACATCGCCAAATCCACTCAATATCATCGAACGTAAAAGGGACATACTCATGGCCGATAACATACTTTGCAGACTGTGTCTTTCATTAATATGCGTTGCCTCATGTCCAAGTAATGCCACAAGCATATCCGGATCATCCATGGTTTCCAGTATTCCTGTATACAATACTATATTCCCTCCCGGTAATGCATATGCATTTACTTCAGTTTCTTTTATAACCGTAATCCTGATGCGGTATTTTTCACTTAAATAAAGACGGCTGGCAAACTCATTAACAATCCTTGTAGCAGCGGTATCTTTTTCTTCAGTAGTCATCAATGACCGATAGAAACTATTGCCGATCTCTGCTTCCTGTTCAGTTGTGATTATTTTTAACGCAGCTGCCGGAATAACCCGCGCCATAATAAAATATGCGATTATAAATATGCCAACCAGTACTGTAACCAATACCGGCCATTTCAGTGCCATCATTTTACCAAACCAGCTTTTTCGTTCCGGTTGTACAGCAGTTTTAAGATCATGATAAGAAGGATGACCCGCCTCTACAGATAAATAGGCCCCGTTTTTATTGAGGAAAATAAATAAGCGATTGCCCGTTGCCGATACGGTAGCATTCACTGTTTCAAATATCAATACATGCCCATCCTGGTCATCTATATTTGATAGATAAATTTTCCCATTACCCGTTTCTGCATAAACTTCACGCGGGCTGGCATTATTTGCATCAAAAAATAATAAACGGGGATGCTCACTCATATAATAAATCCAAAGTCAAAGAAATCGGCCATATCATCTGCAGTGGCATCACTGTAATCTGATTGTGACTGCACTAATTCATCAAATGATAAATCGCCATAGATATCAATGTTGTTTGCAACGTAATTCAGTGTGCGTGTTACTGCCCATGCATATCCAAATCCCAGGGTAAAAATAACAATCAGTAAATTTACAATCAGTAATCCTGCAAACCCTCCGCCTGTTGCTTTTGAGCGGAATGCCACTTTATGGTCGCCCTGTCTTAGCCTGAGGTTATTTACAAAATATTCAAACAAATCTTTTTGCCACCAGAACATGTATATCCCAAGGGTAAACAGTGTGAGGAAATATCCTTTGAGGTTGAGCAAGAAAAAATCACCTCCATTACCATGATAGGTGAAGGTGGCATTTCCAATACGCACATGATCCAATACATACCTGCGGATATTCATTGCCAGCCATGATCCGTAAATACCAAATGTAATGATCGTTAAAAACAGGTCGCGGTAGAATATTTTAATCAGCTCGCTCCGCTCACCTGTATATCCGAATCGTATGCCTCGCCAGGACGATTTTGCCATCCTGTATTTATATGAACCATGAATAATCAGTGGTATCATCGCTATAATAATCAGGTAGAATAAAAGAAGCGTGAGCTGAATAATTTCACCGCCATACCAGAGACTGATAAATACACCAGCCCACAAAATTGCAATGAGCGCAAATGCTTTTACAAATCCTTTGAACATTTCCTGACCTGTTCCGGAGAAAACAAAGGGCTGTTCTTCAAACAGGGTCTGGCTGTACAGGTATTGCAGAGTTTTAGCTTTCGCCCATGGATAGTAAAATCCAAGCGTAACCATGCATAAAATAAGATTTACAATTTCAATACGGAATAGGTCCATGCCCGTTCCATGATAGGCCATTCGATAGTGTGTTCTGTTTTCCATGTGCAGTTTTGGTTGAATATATCTAAGATAATTTATATTAAATATATTTCACTTTATTGAAATCCAAACATTAAAAAAAAGCCATCCCGACTGAGTCGGGATGGCTTTTTTAGTAGGATTGATCCGTTGGTATTTTAATAAGCCCTTGCAAACAATACCCGCTGACTGGAAGGCTTTCCTGTTAAAATACAGACTCCTTCTTCCTGTACATTATTCAAAGGAATACAGCGTATGGTTGCTTTGGTAAGCTCTTTTATTTTGTCTTCAGTTTCTGCCGTCCCATCCCAATGTGCCGAAATAAAACCACCTTTACCATCAAGTAAACCAACAAATTCATCCCAATTATTGGCAGGCGTAATATGTTCGTCTCTGTATTGTTTTGCTTTATTGAAAATATTCTGCTGAATATCTTCCAGTAACTGCTTGATATGTGCAGAAAGTCCATCCAATGAAACCGAATTTTTTTCTTTGGTATCTCTTCTCGCTATTTCCGCCACATTGTTTTCAAGATCTCGTAACCCCAATGCCACTCGAACAGGAACACCTTTCATTTCATACTCAGCAAATTTCCATCCTGGTCTGGTATTATCGTTATCATCATATTTTACAGTAACACCCATGCCTTTCAGTTCAGCCACCAACTGATGAACACGTTCATCAATCTTTGCCTTCTGTTCTTCTCCTTTATAGATAGGAACAATAACTACCTGTATGGGTGCAATACGCGGAGGTAATATCAGTCCGTCGTCATCACTGTGTGCCATAACCAGCGCACCAATTAAACGGGTGCTTACACCCCAGCTGGTGGCCCATACATATTCCAGTTTATTGTTTTTGTCACTGAATTTTACATCAAATGCTTTGGCAAAATTCTGGCCGAGGAAGTGCGAGGTACCGGCCTGTAAAGCTTTCCCATCCTGCATCATGGCTTCAATACAATAAGTATCTTCTGCACCAGCAAAACGTTCATTGGGTGTTTTTACTCCTTTAATAACGGGTACCGCCATCCAGTTCTCCACAAAGTCGGCATATACATCCAGCATTTTTACTGTTTCTTCCACTGCTTCTTCTTTGGTAGCATGTGCGGTATGTCCTTCCTGCCATAAAAATTCCGCCGTGCGTAAAAATAAACGGGTACGCATTTCCCAACGAACCACATTGGCCCACTGGTTTACGAGGATAGGAAGATCGCGGTAAGATTGTATCCAGCCCTTGTACGTATTCCAGATAATGGCTTCACTTGTTGGGCGAACCACCAGCTCTTCCTCGAGCTTCGCTTCCGGATCTACTATGAGCTTCCCTTTATTATTTGGATCGGTTTTTAAACGATAATGCGTTACCACAGCACATTCTTTCGCAAAACCTTCTGCATTCTTTTCTTCTGCTTCAAACAGACTCTTGGGTATAAATAGCGGGAAATAGGCATTCTGATGCCCGGTTTCCTTGAACATTCTGTCTAACACATCACGCATATTCTCCCAAAGTGCAAAGCCATAAGGCTTAATTACCATACACCCGCGAACAGCACTATAATCGGCCAGGCTTCCCTTCAAAACAAGGTCATTATACCATTGAGAATAGTCTTGTGCCCTTGAAGTAATTTCCTTACTCATAAAATATTATAATTCTCTTAACAAAATTCATTGCTTACAGATGTTAGTTGGCAAACTAATTGCCGCAATATCTGAGAAGCTGCAACAGCGCAAATGTATGTAACTTCACATTATATAACCTTGTCAATCCTCACGTTATGAAAACAACCTTACTCAGTTCATTACTCACCATCGGACTTCTTTCCGGCTGCTCTACGGCTTACCAGTCGGGGCAAACGCCGGACGATGTTTACTATTCTCCGGCTCGTGAAGGCATGAGCAGAAAAGAAGAGGATAAAGCAAAAGAACAACAGGAACGTTATGAGGAATATATCAGCAGTCAGGATGATCGTTACCTGCGCATGAAAGTTGCCAACCGAAACCGCTGGTCTGGCATCGATGATTTTGATTACTGGTACGACAGCCGTTACGATTTTAACCGCATCAATCCATACAACAACTGGAACACCTATACCTGGAACAATCCCTGGAACCTCGGAGTGTGTTATGGAGGATGGAGACCACAGTTGGGTGTAGGTTATGGATGGGGCTGGAATAATCCTATGTACACGGTTATTGTGTATGCATCTCCCAAATTTTACAGTGGCAGCACATCGGGCAGCAATTTAGCTGCATATAGAAACACCAAAGGATTCAACAATAATAACCAGGGATATTACAATCCTAAAACCGGTTCATTTGTAAATACTGGTGGTAATAACAACAGTTTTGGTAACCTCCTGAAAAGGGTATTCACAGGTGGCAACAATAGCTCATCAGGTACTTCTGTTGACAGGCCTGTAAGAAGTTTTACCAATACGAACACTGGTTCAACTGCTACTCCCAGCAGCAATGCGGGTGGAAACAGTGGTGGTGTAAAAAGTACAGGAAGCAGCTCCAGCTCAGGAAGAGGTGGCAGGGGCAATTAACCGATCGATTGTTGGAAGCAAATAAGAGTCAGGTGTACCACACCATTACTAAACCTATATCCAAACGCATTGTAATATGAAATCATATCTACCCTTTATCGCAATATTGTTTACTACCCTTTCCGCTTCGGCTCAAAACCCCGACTATTCGCTGAGAATGGCCTGGTTCAATCAAAATGGTTCTGCCAGAAACGTTGCCACAGGCGGCGTTATGGGATCCTTGGGCGGTGAGATTACTGCCAACCACGTTAACCCTGCCGGACTTGGTTTATTTAAAACCAATGAATTTGTTTTATCGCCCGGTTTCCTACTTAACAATAACAAATTCAAATACCGTGGTACTGATACACTGAATAATAAAAATAATTTCGGTTATGGGGCTTCGGGTATTATTCTGAGTAGTAATTATAAAAATAACCGCAAGTGGACCAGCAGTGCATTTGCCCTATCGGTTAATCAACTCGCCAGTTACAATAACAGGATTCAGTTCAAAGGTTTTAATAACATGAGTTCTTTCTCTGAACAATACCTCGAAGAACTTACCCGCGATCTGGCCGATACCAATGCTGCATTAAGCAATTATATTTTTGGTTCCTCACTAGCTTTTAGAACATTCCTGATAGATACTGCGAATAACGCTTCGGGAAATTTTATCGGCTATCAGAGCCTTGTACCACTTTCTTCCGGTGTTAACCAGTCTTACGATGCAATAACCCGTGGCGGCTATCATGAAATAGCCCTGGGTATGGCTGGCAATATGGAAGATAAATTATACGTTGGTGGTAGCCTTACCATTCCGGTTATCAGTTACACAAGAGATTTAGTGTACAGGGAAACCGATGCAACAAACGATCCAAATAACCAGTTTGGTTTTTTTGAATTCAAGGAAAATTTTACTTCACGCGGCTTGGGTGTAGGTGCTAAAATTGGTACCATTTATAAACCCAAAGATTACTGGCGTGTTGGTTTTGCCATTCATACACCACAATTTATCAGCTTTAAAGATCGTGTACGTGCTTCCATGACCGCCAATACAGAAACTTATGCCGGTTTAAGGTCTGAAAACAGCGATAACCTGAACAGCGGCAACCCAGGTAACAGTAATTACAGCCTTATTACCCCATGGCGCGCTATTGTTAGTGCCAGTTATGTGTTCAGGGAAATAAAAGATACACGCAGACAGAGGGCATTTATAAGCGCCGATCTGGAATATGTAAATTATCGGGGGTCAAGATTTGCTGCAGAAGATGAAAATGATCAGGCCTTAGTGAACTATTACGATATGTTGAATAATGTTATCAAAGACACTTATAAAGGCAATATCAATTTTCGCTTAGGTGGCGAATTAAAATTCCATACAGTAATGTTCCGCCTGGGTGGTGCCTACTATGGTAGCCCTTATAAAGAAAGTGAATTGAAGGCCCACCGTATCATGGCTACGGGCGGTGTAGGTTACCGTAACAAAGGTGTTTTTGTTGACCTGAGTTATGCGCACGCTTTCAACCGCGATGTTCAGTTTGCGTACAGACTCAACGATAAACCCAACACTTTTGCAGAACAAACCGGTTCGAGGGGAAATGTGATGTTGACCTTTGGATTTAAGTTCTAATAACCTTACAAATGATATAACTGAAGAATAGCTTTGATCTGCTCTTCCATATTTTCAGCAGCATTCACCCAGTGGATGCTGCTGTCTTTTTTAAACCAGGTCATCTGGCGCTTGGCATATTGTCTCGTATGTTGTTTAATCAGTTCCACTGCCCGCTTTAAGTCTGTTTTTTCTTCCAGGTAATCAAATATTTCCTGATAACCCACTGTTTGCAAAGCATTGAGACGACGGAATGGAAACAAAGTTTTTACTTCTTCCAGTAGTCCGCTCTTCATCATCACATCAACTCTTTGATTGATTCTTTCATTTAGCAATTCCCTTGGCATTTCCAGGCCAATCTTAATAATACGAAACGGCCTTTCCGCTTTTTTTCCTGCCCTGAATAATGTAATCGATTTTCCCGTGGCTTCTGCAAACTCAAGTGCACGCATTAATCGTTGCGGATTTTGCTGTTCAGCGCTTTGCCAGAAAATAGGATCTTTTTGCTGTACCTGTTCCTGTAACCACTGTAACCCATTTGTTTCGTACAACTGAATAATGTTTTCACGAATGGCAGATGGAATAGCAGGCATTTCATCTATACCCTCACAAAAAGCTTTTATATAAAGCCCTGTACCACCCGTCATCACCACAACCGGATGATTGGCAAACAGCATTTCCGTTTGAGCCAATGCATATTGCTCAAAGACGCCTGCATTCACTTCTTCCTTTATAGTATGAGAAGCAATAAAATGATGAGGAACTGTAGCAAGTTCTTCAGGTGAAGGTCTGGCCACACCAATATCCATTTCACGGTAACATTGTCTTGAATCGGCTGAAATGATTTCTGTTTCAAATTGTTTGGCCAGCTGTATGGCTACCGCTGTTTTACCAACTGCCGTGGGTCCTGCTACGAGTATAACTGTATGTTGTTGAGACAAAATAAATATTGTACATTTTCCCTGCCCCGGATTTAAATCCGGGTCAGGGAAAATGATTAAAATTCTTCTTCGTTGGTTTCTTCTGTTTCAGAATCATCTGAGTCTGTTTCCCCCTCTTCTCCTTCTTCTCCAAAACCCTCTGCTGCTTCGGAGAGATCGTATTTCTCTTCTATATCTGCAAACTTATCGCCCAGCAAACTCTTGGTACCATATTGTTGCGGACCAATTCCTTCTACCCTTGAAACAGCAGGGTAATTCATTTTGGCATTCTCTTCTTTACTTACATTGATGAGTTCTACCAGGAATACCCAGTTTTTTGTAAAATCGTAGAGATAAATAAATTTCTGGTTCGTGTCTCTGATTTCACTCCCGATGGTCGTATCGGCCATCAACAATGGCTCGGCTACATAGGTTTTATCATACTTTTCGAAACTTATTTCGCGACCACGTTGCCAGTTATCATTACTTCGGAAAAAAGTAGCCTGGTGTTTCTGATCGAACTCATATGCTTTCAAAATGGCGAAATGCAGATCGATGAAATGCTGGGTATGTTTGATCACAATATCACGGTAAACCGCATCATCTTCTTCCAGGTAAATCCGAAATTTTAAAACAGCCATTCTAAATACTTAAGCTTTTGTTGATGAATATAATAGCAGTATTTGTGCTATCAGAAATGCTAAAATACAATTTATTCTACCGCCTGCAAGTTCAGTTCTGCGCCTTTCGCCAACATAAAGGCCCTGGCCGCAGCATACTCATTTGGAATAACCCCATCCAATATGGCTTCCCTGATGGCATCTTTTATAATACCTACCTGCCGGCCAGGTCCTAACCCAAATGTCTGCATAATTATTCCCCCGGTAATAGGTGGCTGCCAGTTCCTGATACGGTCTGCATCTTCCACTTCAGACAGGCGCTGTTTTACCAGTTCAAAATTCTGGAGGTACCTTTTTACTTTCGATTTATTCTTGCTGGTTATATCAGCCGAACACAACATCATCAGCGCATCAATATCTTCTCCTGCATCAAACAACAATCTACGGATAGCACTATCGGTAATATTCTCCTTTGTAAGACTTATCGGGCGCAAATGTAATAATACCAGTTTCTGCACCTGTTTCATTTTCTCGTTTAAGGGCAATTTTAATTTAGTAAAGATTTTGGGAACCATTCTGGCACCAACTACTTCATGCCCGTGGAAGGTCCACCCATGCCCTTCTTCAAAACGTTTAGTGGCAGGTTTGCCAATGTCGTGAAGCAATGCCGCCCATCTTAACCAGAGATCATCGGTATGTTCAGAAATATTATCAAGTACCTGCAGTGTATGATAAAAATTATCTTTATGCCCTATCCCATCAATATAAGCAGCCCCATACAACTCAACCATTTGTGGGAATATTTTATGCAGCAATTTGGTCCTGAACAAAAGATCCCATCCAACAGATGGTTTTTTACACAACATTATTTTATTCAACTCATCTGTAATACGTTCCTGAGAAACAATACCAATTCGATCCACATTAGATTCAATAGCAGCAAGTGTTACAGGAACTATGGTATAATTAAGCTGCGTCGCAAAACGAATGGCCCTCATCATCCGCAGCGGGTCATCACTGAAAGTTTGAGAGGGTTCTAATGGCGTTACAATAATTTTATCGTTCAGTGCCTGCCTGCCATTAAAAGGGTCTATTAAAGTTCCGTAATCGGCGGCATTCAGGCTAATGGCTAATGCATTAATGGTAAAATCTCTCCGATTCTGATCGTCTTCAATAGTACCGGGCAATACATCCGGTTTACGGCTGTTATCTGTATAGCTCTCTTTTCTGGCCCCTACAAACTCTATCTCCAGGTCATCTATTTTAATCTGCGCCGTACCAAATGTTTTAAAAAAAGAGACAGGTGGTTTTGGTTTAAAAAAGCTGGCTACTTCATGGGCAAGTGCAATACCATCACCGATACAGACAATATCAATATCTTTTGTCTGGCGGCCAATCAGTTTATCACGCACAAAACCGCCAATAAGGTAACAGGGCAGGTTGAGTGCTGCTGCGGCTTTGGCAATGGTTTCAAAAATATAGGTCTCCTTATCGGTACAAACAATATCCATCTGCTGCAAATGTAATTCCTTTCGGGTTTTATACGGCTGTAAGTGTTTTCAGTAACTGTTCTGCACCAATGTTCAGGGCACAATTGAAATGCCTTTCCGGGCATTTTGCATGACCATGCAAGCCACAGGGCCGACATCGTAGAGCAACAGGTGTTTCTACTATAAAAGACAGGTCGGAAAGCGGGCCATATCCAAACGCAGGTATGGTAGAGCAATACACAGCAGTTACCCGTGCATTTACGGCAGAAGCAAAATGCATGGGTGCAGAATCGTTTACATAATTCATTGCTGCAGTTTTCATTAAAGCTGCTGATGCTAAAAAAGATAATTTACCGGCGAGGTTTATTACCTGCTGATTGCACTGATTTTGTATGAAACTGCATAAGGCCTCATCGCCGGGTGCCCCTAATAAATAAACAGCGAACTCCCGGGGTAATTGCCTGATAAACGCTATCCAACGTTCGGCGGGATATTGCTTGGTAAACCATACTGAAGCCGGTGCAATACAGATATAAGGTTTTGTCTGGTAAGCAGCAACGCTTTCTTCATCAGCTGTTGAGGGATATAATCTTGGTTTAGCAGCCTGCTCATCTGTAATAGATCGAATCAATGCATGATTCCTATAAATTTCGTGTATGGCAGCTCCTGCTCCGGAAAAATTATGCGGTATTACCTCTGTAAATAAAAAACTGAGTGGATTCTTATCAAAACCAATGGTTTTTTTGGCTCCGGAAAATGCTGCTAAAAATCCAGTAGCCATGTAACGCTGAACATTCACCACAATATCGTATTTCTTTTTCCGGATGGAAAAAACCAATTGCAGTAAATGGGTGTACTTGTTTTTTCTTTTATTCCAAATATGAATGGTTTGAAGAAAAGGATGATTCACGAATAAACCTTCGTTGCCTTTTCTTACAACTATATCAATAGCGGCATCTGGAAACTGACAGTGCAATTTTTCCAATAAACCTGTTGCCAGTACAACATCACCAATAAAAGCAGTTTGAATAACCAGGATACGCTGCATCCAACAAAATTACTATAAAGCTTTCTTTGAGAAGAGGACTATTCATATTCCAGCTCATTGCTGAAAAATTCCCAGTCGAAAAGAAGAAAACTGCCGGAAAGATGTTTGAGTATATTTTTCCTGGTGCGGGAAGAAAGACTTCGCCGTCTTGATTCATTTGAACTGATCGCATGACTATCCAGCCCGAGGTTCAGGATGGCCTTCAAAAAAGGCTGCATTTTGTCGTTTGGAACATCCAGTATTACACGTGCCATGCGGTTATTTTCTTACTTTAAGTTTGCATTTAATTACAAGAAATACAACTAAAAGTTCAACAAAATTCCTGCCACACTGTAACAAATTGTACCTAATTGACTCAGAAACAGACAATTAACAGAAAAAGCAATTTTCGCACAGGGTTATGCACACTTATGGGCGCAAAATGGTCAAAACACCGTTTTTGTCCCATTTTACTACTGATGATGGTTTATAATAGTTTTCATCGGCCTGCCTGTACCTTACCACATAATCAACCCCCTCTTTAATCAGCGGTTCTATGTCTGGAAATGAACGGGGTGCAGGGTAGCCGGAAATATTGGCAGAAGTACTTACCAATGGCTTCCTGAATCGTTTGATGAGGTGTTTACAAAATGTATCGGTGGTTATACGAATACCTGCCGACCCATCTTCTCCCAGTAATGCGTCTGCCAAACCAATAGCGCCGTCATAAATAACCGTAATAGGTCCAGATAACCCTTTTACATAATCAAATACCTGAAGATCCGGTTGAGTTATATATTGAAGGATATCTCTTTCATCTGCCACCAGTACAATCATGGCTTTATGATTGGCTCTTTGTTTAAGCTGAAATACTTTTTCAACAGCAGCAGGGTTAGTGGCGTCGCAGCCTATTCCCCAGATGGTATCGGTGGGATAGAGAATCAGGCCGCCCTTTTCCAGTACTTCAAGACAGGAATCGATATCGTTTTGAAATGGAAGCATCGCATCTGCAATGTACAAATTGTACCCAATATGCTGCCGCCTATACAACCTTTAAGATGAACCTGTATGTTTGCAAAAATTTTAAGGCAATGGAACTGAAAACATTAATTGAAGAAGCATGGCTCAACAGAGAATTGTTACAGGCCAATAAACATAGTGATGCGGTAAGAGCAGTGATTGAAGAAGTAGACAAAGGTCGTTTGCGTGTGGCTACACCAGCAGAGGGCAAATGGGTAGTAAATGAATGGGTAAAACAGGCCATCCTTATGTATTTTGGTATCCAGCAAATGCAAACCTGGACCCTCCCTCCTTTTGAGTTCTATGATAAAATGTTACTGAAATCCAATTATAAAGAACTGGGTGTAAGGGCCGTTCCACATGCCGTTGCGCGTTATGGTGCTTTTGTGGCAAAAAATGTGGTACTCATGCCCAGTTATGTAAATATTGGTGCGTATGTAGATGAGGGTTCCATGGTTGATACATGGGCTACTGTAGGAAGCTGCGCACAAATTGGTAAAGGCGTTCACCTGAGTGGTGGTGTAGGTATTGGAGGTGTACTGGAACCACTGCAGGCCAGTCCGGTAATTATTGAAGACGGTTGTTTTATCGGCAGCAGGTGTATTGTAGTAGAAGGCGTAATAGTTGAAAAAGAAGCAGTACTGGGTGCCAATGTGGTATTAACACAATCAACCAAAATCATCGATGTTAGTGGTAATGAGCCCATCGAATACAAGGGCCGTGTACCGGCAAGAAGCGTGGTTATACCCGGCAGTTATACCAAGAAATTCAATGCAGGCGAATACCAGGTTAGCTGTGCCCTTATCATAGGTCAGCGTAAAGCCAGCACCGATCTCAAAACCAGCCTGAACGACGCATTGAGAGACTTCAATGTAAGTGTATAGCAGAGGGTCCATAGTTTATAGTCTATGGACCATGGACTATGGACCATAGACTATAAACTATCAACCGTGAATAACCAGATCCAAAAAATAAGTCTGCTTGGTTTTCTCATTACCCTTGGGGGTGCCATTTTCTTTTCTACCAAAGCCATATTTGTAAAACTGGCTTTTCAGGAAACAAAAGTCAATGCGCTTACTTTACTGAGTTTGCGTATGTTATTTTCATTGCCTTTTTATGTGGTTGCAGTATGGCTGGCCACCAGAAAAGATCAGGTTAAACCACTTACCCGCCGCCAGTGGTTTTTAATCATGCTCATGGGCATTTTTGGTTATTACCTGAGTAGTCTTTTCGATTTTATTGGTTTGCAATATGTTTCTGCAGGTCTGGAAAGACTGATTCTTTTTCTCTACCCCACATTTGCCGTACTTATCAATACCTTTTATTTTAAAACAAAACTGGGGAGGATGCAGCTCATTGCCCTTGTTCTTACTTATATAGGCATTGGCATCGCTTACTGGGGAGAAATTCGTAATGCACAATACGGACCTCAATTTTTTTATGGCTCATTCATGATCTTTTTATGCGCCATTACTTATTCATTCTACCTTGTTGGTACCGGCAGATTGGTAAACAGTGTGGGTGCTACACGTTATACTGCTTATGCCATGCTTACGGCTACTGCAGGTATTTTCATTCATTACCTGATTGAACAACCGATTACAGATTTTCATTTAACTACCCCACTGGCTGCATATGGTATTGCGCTGGCTATTATTGCAACCGTTTTACCTTCATTTATGATGAGTGTAGGGATGAAAAAAATTGGTAGTAATAATGTGGCCATCATTACCAGTATTGGTCCTGTATCTACCATTTTACAGGCACATTTTTTCCTGGGTGAATCTATCATAACCGAGCAGATCATTGGCACTATCTTCGTAATTATTGGTGTATTACTGATAGGCTGGCAATCTAAAGTTGCCGGTGAACCACATCAGTAGAAAATTCCCGGGATCATTTACCGACGATTTCCCATCTTTTACCGCCCTTTTATATACCATAACCTAAATCTGTTTTCCGCTGCAATGCCGCCTGTATAGCTTTGCTGAAAACATTCAAACAATGAGCAACAGAGGCTACGGTTTAAGAAATCATAACGACCGATTTTTTACTGGTATCATTTTAATACTTGTAGGTGCAGCCATACTTATGAAAAGAGTAGGCGTATACCTCCCATCCTGGTTATACGACTGGTCGGCCATTGTTGTACTAGTGGGCATAATATCTGGTTTGAAAGTGAAATTCAGGGGTGTTTCATGGATCATCATGATTGCAGTTGGATTATTTTTTATGTCTGACGAGTTCATTAAAGACGTAGAGATCCGTCGCTTTCTCTGGCCGGGATTGATTATTGGCATTGGTATCTTATTCATCTTCCGTCCGAAAATGAGTTCATTGAGTCAGGACCCTTTACTCAATTTTAAACCCAAACAAAAAACCGATAATGAAACCGAGTTTCCCCCTTCTTCAGAAGACCGGATCGACAGCACTTCTGTTTTTGGTGAAGTAAAGAAAATGGTGACTTCCAAAAATTTCAAAGGGGGAGAAATAGTATGTTTTATGGGTGGTTCACAGATCAATCTCTCGCAAGCCGATATACAGGGGCCCGTTTTTCTGGAAGTAACCATTGTTTTTGGGGGTGCCAAACTGGTGGTTCCGCCCAATTGGGAAATACGTTCCGAAACCGTAGCCGTATTTGCAGGCATCGAAGACAAACGCAACCTCTTACCCGGCAGCAAATTTGATCCCGACAAAGTACTGATCCTAAGTGGCACGTCTGTATTTGGCGGCATTGAAATAAAAAGTTATTAATCAACCCATTCAACACCCTGCTTATGGAATGGTTTCTCGCAAAACTCGTATACCGGTTTCAATCTCCGGCCGATACCACTCATATACAATTTGATGAGCAGTTACGACTCATACAGGCAGAGGATGAATTGCATGCCTTTCATAAAGCACAACAGATAGGTCAGCAGGAGCAACTCATATCAGATGAACAAACCATTCACCAGGTCAACTGGTATTTTATTGATGTTACTGAATTATATAAACTCAACCAGCTAATCGATGGGGCTGAAGTATTGTCTCAGGTATGTTTACCTTCAGACTCGAACCGTTACCAGCGTGAGGTTCGCTTAAAAGCAGGATATTTGTTATCGTCTTGTACAGATCAGTTTCTGCAAGCACTCTAACCCATGGTAACACCCATTACAAAAGGACGCAGTTTTTACCTGGCTTTCACTACCTGGTGGCTGGTATGGATCATTGTACACATCTGGGTGTTACGTGAATACGAAGTAAGCTTTATACAGTCATTAGCCGATGCCTTTACATCAAACCTGTTATTGGCCGCTTTTTGTTTACTGGTAGTGAATAATATGAAATACTACCTGCCAAGAAATGAGCGGTATTGGTATATACTTATCATCAGTCTGGTACTGAGTAGTCTCTATCTTTTTCTTGTAAGAACCATTTTAAAAGTCTGGTTTAAAGAAGATGATGTTTACCTGACACTGCTGAGGCAATCGTTTTATATCCGTTACATCACAGGGTTTCTGATGATCGGTTGTATGTCTATGATCAGTTTATTGTGGTATACCTTACTGGAACAACAGGAAAATGAACAGAGAAAGGAAGAGGCAGAAAAAATTTCAAAAGATGCAGAATTATTAAAACTCCGTCAGCAGCTGCAGCCGCATTTTTTATTCAATAGTCTCAACTCCATCAGTGCACTGGCTGGAACACAGCCGGAGAAAGCAAGACATATGATTCAGCAGTTATCTGATTTCCTGCGAGGTACATTAAAAAAAGAAGAACACCAGCAGGTTAGCCTGCAGGAAGAAATTCATCATTTACAATTATACCTCGATATAGAAAAAGTACGTTTTGGTCACCGGCTCCAAACCAAACTTGAAGTAGATGAACAGGCAGCTTCCATGCTGATACCCGTTTTACTCCTTCAACCTGTGGTGGAGAATGCCATTAAATTTGGCTTATATGATACAACAGAAAATGTACTCATCAGGATTAAAGCAGACGGCACCAAAAAAGATATGCTCGAGATATTGATTGAAAACCCATTTGACCCATCTACTACTATTGCCACACAGGGTACAGGTTTTGGATTGGCTTCCATTGCAAGAAGGCTGTATTTGTTATATGCACGTCAGGATCTGATACGTACTTCAAAAACCGATCAATTATTTACTACTCATATCCTTATACCACAATACAACCATGAAATGAGCCATACCAGGATATAACACCAAAGAAAATATTCATTGGCGAACTCCATGTGGCTAAAATCAATAAAAATGAACTCATGAAACTAATCATCATTGATGACGAGCCGCTTGCAAGAAGTATTGTAAAAGAATACCTGCTTGCCTATCCCGATATAGAATTAGTGCAGGAATGCGGAGATGGTTTTGAAGGCGTAAAAGCCATTCAGCAACACCAGCCCGATCTGGTGATACTGGACATACAAATGCCAAAGATCAATGGTTTTGAGATGCTGGAGCTGATTGAAAATCCACCTGCTGTAATTTTTGCAACTGCATTTGAAGAATTTGCCATCAAGGCTTTTGAAGCACATGCCATTGATTATTTATTGAAGCCATTCAGTAAAGAGAGATTTATGAAAGCAATGGACAAATGGAGATCAACCGAAAAACTGGTACAACAAAACAGAACCAGTGAATTACTCGATACTGTAGCTACCACACCACAGCAGCAAAACAGAATTGTATTAAAAGACAATGGCAAGATCAAGATCATTCCTACTGCCCAGGTACAGTACTTTGAGGCAGCAGATGATTATGTGAAAATTCATACGCCTGAAGCTGTCTTTTTAAAAAATAAAACCATGCAGTTCTTCGAACAGAAAATGGATCCGGCATTGTTCATCCGTATACACAGATCGTACCTGGTTAATGTTCACCTGATCAGCAGAATTGATCCTTATGAAAAAGAGGGTCATCTTGCTATTCTGAGTATTGGAGTAAGGCTTCCGGTTAGTAAATCGGGTTATACCCGCCTGAAAGCTGCTTTAGGTATTTAGGTACAGTTTAATTAAACTTTGAACCGGCAATCAGTTTCTCTCTTGTCTGGTGGATAATATCAGGAATGCTTGAAAAATCTTTTGCCTTATCCAGAAAATAATCGGCTCCGGCCTGCATACATTCTGCTCTGTAACCAGACAATGTATTGTTGGTGAGCATTACGATTACTGGATCGATGGTAGTTTTACTGCGTATATCTTTCAACATCTGTAACCCATTCTTTCCGGGGAGATTAATATCCAGAAAAATAAGGGAGGGATTAAATGCCTCAATCCATTCATCTGCTTCTTCGGCACTGGTGGCGGTACGGATTTCTTTTACCTGTTTCATATCTTCCAGCAGATGCTGGATACGCTGAAGTATAAATTCAGAATCGTCAACCAATAATATTTTCAGGGCGCGGTCCACCATAATGGGAAAAGGCATCATTAGAATATTAATTTTAAAGAGCTTTGCAGGGTTACACCCTACAAAGCTCTTACAGCTTTTGGCTGCAAGGTTCTTCCAGGATAAATACGTTTAGGTTTGGTTTACACCAAGCCGGAAAAAGATTTTAAAAAAAGGATAGTGGAATATTATGCTGACAGATAACCGGCTGTCAATTTGGGGGGATATACAGCACGATCTCCATACAAAGGACTAATCTATTTTGGCAAGTTGCAATAATATAACCTGTGAAAATCTTGTAGGTTTTATACTACACAATAACCGTCATTTTTTCATAACCTGCTTATACCAGGTTATTCTGAATGGCATATTTCACCAGATCGGCATTGTTATGCAACTTCATTTTATCCATGATTCTTGCCCTGTAAGTGCTGATGGTATTCACATTCAGAGAAAGTATTTCGCCTATTTCCGAAATGCTTTTACCCATTACAATCATCTTAAATACTTCAAATTCTCTATCTGATAATTGTTCATGTGGTGCGCGCTGGTCTTTTTGTTCGAGCGAACCGGCCAATACTTCTGCTACCTCACTTGTAATGTATTTTCTGCCACTTAGTATTTGCTGAACGGCTTTCACTAGTTCATAGGGAGCACTTTCTTTGGTAAGATAACCGGAAGCACCTGCTTTAATGGCACGAACTGCATATTGTTCAGGAGTATGCATACTCAACATCAATACGGGCGTATTGGGAGCATGTTCCTTTATTTGTTTGAGTATTTCAATACCGGAATATCCAGGCATACTGATATCCGAGATAATAATATCCCATTTTTCACTGATCGCTTTTTTGAAAAGATCGGCTGAATCAGCCACATCATGCACTTCAGCGAAAGGAAGCGATTCCAATAAAATCTTACGTAATCCCTCCCTAATCAGGCTATGATCATCTGCAATCAATATTCTCATTTAAGTTCCCTTTAGTCAGTCAGTTGATATAGAAATCAATTATGCGAAATATGCTACTAATATATGCTATACACGCAATTATGTACTGCTTTATTGTTCTATTTCAGAGATATATTTTTAAAAAAGGCAGAAACGGATAAAGCAGCGCCGATATGATTCTTTAAAGACAAAAAACAGAACCTGTTAGATGACACTCTGAAAGTTACTCAATTTTTATGATAATACATCACGTAAAACTTTCATGAACGGGGAGGGCTAAAATAGAGAATGGGGTAACGAATTACCCCATTCTCTTGGTCTTTACAGTAGAATATAAGATTTTGTATACTAAAGGAGATTGGATCGATGGAAAAATGTAATAACGTGTTATTACATTTTTTTTGGTTCTTAGGATATCAGCGAAACAATTCTAATGAATCATTTACTGAGTGCAAGATACATGAGGCGCATTGCTGAAACACTGTTTTATTCACTGAATTATGCTGGGGAAAACACTGAATTTTAGATCAGTTAAAATAGTCGAGAATAGCTAATAAGAAAGTAAACAAATGATAATCAACAAAATAAAAAACAAATTTAATTTATATTTTATAAATATCCAATTCAATTACTCCGTAAATATCAGGAGCAGGAGGCAATAATTTCCTTGATCTTTTGTTCGTCGAGAGGTTTTGAATAAATATTCTGAACCGATGCATAAGTCCTGGCACGGTCAATATCTTCATAATAAACAGAAGAGGTAAACATGATGATATTGATTTTCTCAAAGCCCGGCCCCTTTATTTTATCGAACTCAGCAAGAAAATCCCAGCCATCCATGATGGGCATATTAATATCGAGCAGAATCAGGTTGGGTAAACTGTCGGGATCACTGGCCCTTGCCAACAAATAGTCTACCGCTTCCTGTCCATTCAGTGCAATATCAATTTTGGGCGACGACATATACAAACGCAACATTTCCCTGCTGAGGAAATTCGTTACGTCATCATCGTCAACCAATAATATCTGATATGCTTCATTACTCATATAGTCCCTTTTTTTTCTTCAGAAACACATGAAACATGGTTCCTTTATTCACAATACTCTCAACTGCTATTTTACCTTCCAACGCCTCCACCTGGTTTTTAATGATATATAAACCAAGTCCTTTCCCGTCTTTATTATCATGAAAACGCTGATAGAGCCCAAATATTTTGTTACCATGTTTTTCCATATCAATTCCGAGTCCATTATCCTTTACATACAGAATAATATAGTCGCCGTCTTCTTCTGTATATAGCTTAATCAAGGGCGGTACACCCGGTCTACGGTATTTAATAGCATTGGTAAGCAGGTTCAGCAGAATGCTATGCATTACTTTTCGCGAGAAAAATATTTCAGGAGCTTTTGAAAAATCCGCCTGAATAACCACTTCCTTCAACCTGATTTCTTCTGATATCAGTTCTTTTACTTTATTAAGCTCATCTGCAAATACCAACTGATCATCTCGATCGGCCTTATTAATCCTGGATGATAAAATTTCGTTCAGGTCGTTCAGCGTAGCATGTAAACGCTCTACACTGATTTCCATTTTCTCCAGAAACACTGTATTTCTTTCTGAAAGATGTTCCCTGTCGAACAACCCGAGCAAACTGATAAGGTTAGCTACCGGCGCCCGTAAATTATGAGAAGTAATATAGGCAAACTGCTGTAACTCATTATTACTATGCATGAGTTCCTGGGTCAGTTCTTTTAATTCAATTTCTTTTTGTTTGATATCATCAATATCGAGGTGTATACCCGATAACCGTATGGCTTTACCTTCATCATCACGCATACTGGCCTTACTCATGGTTAATACCCATTTCCAGCGTTTATCTTTGGTACGCATACGAATCATAGCCTGGTAAACACTGCTTTTGCCATCCAGGTGATCCTGTAGTAATTGCATCAACGATTCTTTCTCATTAGGATGCAGTAGTTTTTCAAATGTGTCGAAGTCATTGGATAATTCAGCAGGTGCATAACCCAACATCATCTTCCACTGGTCATTAAAATATACCTGACCGGTTTTAATATCCCAGTCCCATATACCCAAACCTGCCGCTACTGTAGCCATTTCAAGCCGTTGCTCGCTGATGGAAAGCAGGCGTTGTGCAGTAGCCCTTTCCCCAATTTCACTTTCTAATTCCTCTGTTCTTTTTTTCACCGCTTTACGCAATGAAAAACCATACAATACAGAGAGCAACAACAACACCAATACAGCAATCAATACATACACTGTATTTCTAAGGAATTTCGAGGAAACCTTTTTTGTTCCGTCATATAAAAAACCTGTCAGCTCAGGTTGTTTGGCAATAACACCCAGTTTTTGGTGCACATCCAGAATATGTTTCCACCTGCCTTCATTCATATGGCCAATCTCAACCAGTCCGGGAAGGATTAGTTTGCGCATGGCTTCGGCTTCTACCAGCAAATCGTCTTTGGTAACCCCTCTTTCTTTTACACCCGGAAGTGTTAAAATATAATCGGCCATTTCTGCGGTATGCGACATGGCATATTCCCAGCCGGCAAAACTGGCTTTTCGAAATTTACCAATGGTAACAGGATCGGTATCGGCCATATTTTTTCTGGTGAACAATACATCACCATAAAAATCGATCCCATAATTTATGGGCAGTATATACGAAGGCTCTACACCCATTTTACGTAGCTGATTAATTTCAACCGATATATACGCCGTAATGGCATCAACCTTGTCTTCTATCAGATCTGTATTTTTCCAGGTATGGGAAAGGAGTTTTAAAGAATCAGGATTAATCCCCTCTTTCAGAAAAACAGCCTGAAGCTCTGTCCAACCCTGGTCGAGAGAAGCCATTAATCTTTTGCCAATCAGATCTGAGGGAATATTGATTTTCTTCTCTTTTAACGAAAGAATAGTATAGGGCGAATGCTGAAAGATAGCACCCAACGCAATTACAGGCTGGCCTTTTGCGTACTCAATCACCAAATCGGAACCCGTAATGCCAAAATCGGCCCTGGCAGATAATACTTCAGAAATGGGTGCATGCTGAGGGTCGCCGGGAATAAGTTTTACATTCAATCCTTCCTGCCGATAATAGCCCTTGAGCTCAGCTGCGTAATAACCGGCAAACTGAAACTGATGCCACCATTTTAACTGAACCCTCAGTGTATCGCCAGCAGCAGAAGACGGCCGGGGAATAACGGTTAGCAGGAGAAGAATAAGAAGATATCTGGCTATTTTCATTGACTCCTAAACAACTTATCGTATTGCTCTTTACAAGATAGTTGTTTTTTCGCTTTTTTGGTGTTGCACACGAATACAGAAAAATCGTATGGCAAGAATCATAAAAAAGAGACGGTGGTGGTGCCGTCTCTAAAAAAGTGCCCAGGACTGGATTCGAACCAGCACATCCTTGCGAACGCTGCGACCTGAACACAGTGCGTCTACCAATTTCGCCACCTGGGCAGTGATCTTGAACCCATTTTATAGATGGATTACCGGTTTCAGGGCTGCAAATATAATGGCAAACCACCCTATTTGCCAAAGTAAATTTCAGATAATACTTTTCTATACTACCATCAGGCTGCAACCCCTGATATCGCTGTTATCAAGTCGGCCCCATACTTCAAAGCTGCCATCGGAATATACCTGCCCAAGGTCTTCCGTGGCTATAAACGAACAGCTATAGAGGTTGGCCAGATCAATCACCTGTATTACCCCCCGGCCTGTAGTACTCATACCAAGCGGATCTTCCTCATCTCGCACCATCACTTTCATCCAGGGCGGACATTCAAATACCCCTTCTCCTTTTGAATAAGCCTGACTCAACAACTCAGTCATTCCATACTCCGAATGTACGGTTGGCACTCCCAGTTTACTCGTAAGGATAGCATGTACTTCGGCCCTTGTTATTTCCTTCCTCCTACCTTTCATTCCTCCTGTTTCCATTACGATTGTATGCTTTAACTGTTGAGGAAAGTTTTCAGCAAAATCAAGCAGGGCAAATGTTACACCCAGCAAGAGGGTTTTCTGTCCGCTTTTTTCGAGTAAGTGTAATGTATCGTTTAATCGCTCATGGTCATATAAATAAAAACCACTCTGTGGATGCGCACTGTCTCTTATCAGTTCATCAGCCATCATTACCAGTGAAGAGTGCCGGCGTTCCAGGTAAGCCGGCAGTAGTGCAAGTATACACCAGTCTGTTACCGGTCCGTAAAACAGTTCAAAAGCCTTGTTAAAACTTTGCCGGTAGATATCCAGGTCACGCACCCAATGCCGGCTGTTTTGGGTTTGTGTGGTACCACTGCTTTCAAAATAATGAGTAGCGTTAGCACCTGTTATAATTGTTTCCTGTTTAAAGAAAGATACAGGCAACGGTAGAATCTGAGTGGGTGTCTGAACAGTAACAGGGGTACTACCCATCATATCGCACCATTTCCGGTAAATGGGGTTGAATTGATACTGGTAGCGGAAAACAGACATACAGGTTGCCTCGAACTGACCGGTCGAAACAGAGAAAATATTGTTAACATCAAACGGTAACCCGGTCATGTATTGTAATGTTTTAACTAAATTTGAAATGAAAGCAGAACGAATGAAGGCAAAATTATTGATATTCAGCGCAATTATACTAGGCATTACAGCCTGTAAGAAAGATACCTATACCACCCGCCCACAACTTGAGTTTAAAAGTGTGAACGGAAAAGTATTCGGCAGCGGTTCTGCTATTATCTTTTCAATTGAATTTACTGATAAGGAAGGTGATGTACAGGATAGCATCTGGGTACAAAAAGTTACAAAAGTAAATGGTTGTAACAGTTTTAGTGACCGCGCAAAAATCCCTGCCTTTACGCCTACCAGTAACCTGAAAGGTGTTTTTGAAATTGGTTATAGTACCGGTTTTATCCCGGGCAGTAATTATACTGTTATTCCTACCTGTTCTAAAAACGATACCTGTTTTTTCCGTTTCTGGACAAGAGACAAAGCAAAAAATGTGAGCGATACCGTGGTGTCGCCTGATATTGTTATTGTGAAATAAGTTATTGGCTAACCCGGCAATAAAGCACTAAAAAGCTGTTATTGAAACCTGCGGAACGTTTTTTTCATCATTTCTTTTTTGGCAACTATTTCTATGGTTGCTGCGTGGTGGCACTTGCCATAGAAGCCAATCTGCAGCAGGATTATCCGCTGAACAGACCCGTTTTTTACCTGCTGCTTTTTGCTGTAACAGTGCTTTATTATACACATGCTTACCTGAACGAGTATCATCAACCCAATATCAATCCCCGTAACCATTGGTACCGGCAGTACCAGCAATGGATTTATTACTCTCAATGGATACTTACTGTCATTGCCGCTTTTATAAGCATATATTTCTTCATTGAATGGAAGGATCATTTTTTTCAGGTCACCATCTGGCAATGGTTAATGCTTGCTTTTTTCCCTTTGATGGGCATCTGGTATTATGGCGACAGAATACCTTTGGTGAAAGGATCCAGCTTACGTTCACGAGGCTGGATCAAACCCTTTGTAATCGGGTTTATCTGGGCAGGAATAGTAACCATTTATCCCGCTTTTTTTGCTGTACTTGAAAACGAACAGCCGTATCGGCCTGAAATATTTCATCTCTTGCTTTTTATCAAGAACGGTATGTTTATTACCATGTTATGTATACTCTTCGATATCAAGGATTATGCCGCCGATCATAACCAGGAATTAAAAACTTTTGTGGTACGTTACGGACTCAGGAAAACACTTTTTTTGATCATCATACCGCTTACGCTGGCCGGATTGGGTGTATTTCTGATCTATGGTTTTACGCATTCCTTCCCGCTTTTGCGTATGGCCATCAACACTATTCCATTTATTATGTTGATAATTGTCACCTATCATATGCACCGTCGTAAAAGCATTCTCTATTATCTTGCAATCATCGACGGAATGATGCTGTTAAAAGCGCTATGCGGTATTGCCGGCAGTTTTATAAGCAACAGATAATCGATTTTACTATCATATCTATATTCATTTAAATTATACAGTATGGCCAGGGCTAAGACCGTAACAAAAACAAAGTCAAAATCTATTCTTACCGATCATTCACTGGAGTTTTTAAAAAAATACATCAATACCCCATCACCCGTTGGTTTTGAAAGCAGTGGCCAGAAAGTATGGATGGAATACATAAAACCCTATACCGACAGTTTTTTCTCCGATCCTTATGGAACGGCAGTAGGTGTGATTAATCCCACTGCGCCTTTTAAAGTAGTAATTGAGGCCCATGCAGATGAAATCAGCTGGTTTGTAAATTATATCAATGAACAGGGACTGATTTACCTGAAAAGAAATGGCGGTGTTGATCACCAGATTGCCCCTGCCATGCGTGTATGGATACATGGCAAAAAAGGACCGGTTAAAGCAGTATTTGGCTGGCCGGCTATTCATACCCGTTTAAGCAATCCGGAAGCAAAAGAACCGCAACCTAAAGTCGATAATCTTTGTCTCGATTGTGGCGCCCGCAATCGCAAAGAAGTAGAAGCACTGGGTATTCATATTGGTGCCGTGGTTACTTACCAGGAAGGATTTGATGAACTGGCCAACGATTTTTATATCGGCCGCGCATTTGATAACCGCATTGGTGGTTTTATGATTGCTGAAGTAGCAAGAATGATCAAGGAAAATAAAAAGAAATTACCCTTTGCATTGTACGTTGTGAACGCCGTTCAGGAAGAGATCGGATTAAGGGGAGCTGAGATGATTGCCCGCAGGATAAAACCCGATGTGGCCATTATTACTGATGTAACACACGATACCAGCACACCAATGATCAGTAAAATTATTGAAGGTGATATCCAGTGTGGCAAGGGCCCTTCACTCGCTTATGCACCGGCCATTCATAACAAACTACTGAAACTGGTAGAAGATGTGGCCGAAAAAAATAAAATACCGGTTCAGTTCAGAACACTGAGCAGAAGCACAGGTACCGATACCGACAGCTTTGCCTATGCCAATGATGGATGCCCTTCGGTACTCATTTCCATTCCATTGCGATATATGCATACAACAGTAGAAATGCTGCATAAAAGCGATATTGAAGAAACCATCAAACTCATGTACCATAGTTTGCTGGCGCTGACGCCGAAAACAAACCTCAGTTATTTATAATTTTTGATCTTTTGATCTTTGATTTTTTGATTTGAGGGAAATTGATTGTTTGAAATCAGAAGATCAAAAAATCAAAGATTCCTCTATGTTTGCGAATATGTGGAGTGAGCAAAAAAATATACGAATAGCTGTTCTTGACCTTTATGAGGGCCAGGCCAATCAGGGTATGCGATGTATCAGGGAAATCGTTCACGACTGGTGTGCCGGAAAAGGTTTCGATCTGTATTACGAAGAATTTGATGTGCGTCAGCAATTGGCTGTTCCTGACACTTCTTTCGACCTCTATATTTCGAGTGGCGGCCCGGGCTCACCACTCGAATCGGAAGGCAGTAAATGGGAAGCTGCTTATTTTAAATGGCTGGAAAGCATAGAAGACTGGAATTTCTCTTCCCAGGAAACAGATAAAAAACATGTGTTTTTTATCTGTCATAGTTTTCAACTGGTTTGTCGTCATTATGGAATTGGAAATGTATGTAAAAGAAAATCCACCGCTTTTGGTGTTTTCCCTATTCATATGCTTGATGAAGGAACGACAGAACCCGTTTTCGATGGACTAAAAGACCCGTTTTATAGTGTTGACAGCCGTGATTACCAGGTAATTGAACCCGATATTCATAAACTGCACCAGATGGGCGCCTCTATCCTGGCAATTGAAAAGAACAGACCCCATGTTCCATACGAAAGAGCGCTGATGGCCATCCGTTTTAATGATTATTTTATAGGTACCCAATTTCACCCCGAAGCAGATGCAACAGGTATGCATATGTACCTGATGAGAGAAGATAAAAAACAGACTGTCATTGAAAACCACGGAGCGCCTAAATGGCAAAGCATGGTAGAACAATTGCAGGACCCCGGTAAAATTCTCTTTACCTACAAAACCATTCTCCCCAATTTTCTCCACATGGCTACGCAGGAATGTGTTGCAGAGAAATAATTAATTAAAGGCCGGCTGCTGTAAATATCTTCCTGTTATCAAAAGGTTTTTATATTTTCAAAGACCTAAAGAATAATTATGGTTCCCTCCATCAGGCAGGCTTTTAATAAACAGTTCAGTGCAGAACAGTACGAAGCTTATTTAGCCGACTTAAACAGCCTCTTTCCCGGTGCCATTGAGTTCCGGGTAGCAGAAACACCTGTATTCATTGACCGCGCCTTTAAAGATAAAGTGCTGGGTGCCTGTGAAAGTATAGTGAATGTAATCACACAGTTCAATTTTAATCTTCTTACCTCACATGCTATTCCACCGGATGTAAGGGTACCTAATGAAAATGCCCACACACATTTTATTGCATTCGATTTTGGCATCTGTGAAAATGAAGCGGGTGAATATGAACCTCAGCTGATAGAAATGCAGGGCTTTCCTACCCTCTTTGGTTACCAGATTTGGCAGGATGAAGTTACACGCAGACATTTCAATGTTCCGGAAGGATACAGTACATACCTGAATGGCTTTACGCGCGATACCTATATTTCACTGTTAAGAGAAATACTGCTGGGCACTCATGCAGCAGAACATGTAATACTGCTCGAGCTATTACCCCATCAGCAAAAAACAAAAATTGATTTTTATTGTACCAGTATGTATACAGGCATACCAGTGGTTTGCTTGACCGAACTGGTGCAGGAAGGGAAAAAATTATACTACCATAATGCTGAAGGAAAAAAAATACAGGTAAAAAGAATTTACAACCGCATCATTTTCGATGATCTTCAACAGCAGTCTGAAGCCATACGCGAAAAAGGGAAACTCTTGCTCGAAGACCTTGAGGTAGAATGGGTACCACACCCTAACTGGTTTTATCGTATCAGCAAATACACATTGCCTTTTATAGATCACCCCTATGTTCCCAAAACCTTTTTCCTGAATGAACTGGAAACTATTCCCCCAGACCTGGATCAATATGTATTAAAACCATTGTTTTCTTTTGCGGGTCAGGGGGTAGTGATTGATGTAAGCAAAGATGATATTGAAAAAATTACCGACCCGGAAAACTGGATATTACAGCGCAAGGTGAAATATGCTGATATTATTCAGACACCCGATATCCCAGCCAAAGCAGAGATCCGTATTTTTTATTTCTGGAAAGAAGGTGAACCAAGACCTGTTGCCACCAATAACCTCGCCCGGTTAAGCAAAGGTAAAATGATTGGTGTGCGTTACAACAAAGACAAAGAATGGGTGGGCGGCAGTCTTGTATATTTTGAAGAATAATAAATATCCCTGAGCAGGGACATTTATTTTCTTTTACTTGCGAGGTATTTGTCGTTGATGATGGCGCCCATGGTTTTGCCGTGTACTTTGCTTTCCACCCATGAAATCACATCTAAATAAGCAAAAGCCCTTGTTTCAAAACGACTTTTTTCATAGTGTTTGATTTTTTGCAGGAACGCTTTGAGTGCCGTTTTTACTTCCTTAGCCGGCATCTGGAAAGAATTGCGCAAGAATCGGAACATTTCCTCCTCCACCACTGTAAGGTTATCCATCTTCGCCATAAACCGATATACCGATTTAATCAGTGATGTTTCAATCAGCTCTGCATTTCCGAGTTCGTAGTGTGCAATCAGGTGTAATAAACGGGCATAGCACTGTAAATCATTCCGCAGGTCTACATGATCATTGATAATTCTTCTCAGGTAATCAATACAGGTATTATAATCACCACTGCCAAAATACAGGGTGGCTATTTTATAGTTGAATACGAGTATCCGGTGCTGATCAATATACAGTGCATTCTCTTCCAGCTGTGCTTCAATATAGGGCACCAGTTTTAAACCTTCATGGAACGTGCCCTGCATGAGGTGCTGGTTCAGTCTGGCGCTGGTAATATAAATAAAACTATGCACCCTGAAAATATCATGCCTATTGGGAAGTTCAGTAGCGGCAAAGGACTCAAACTTTGCAAGTACTTCTCCAAATTTTTTGAAATTACGCAGATCAAAATGTGCATTGAGCAAATTATGCAGGCCCTTAATATAATGTCCTGTTTCTACCTCAATCATTACCGGCTCATTTTCAAACAGGTTCAGCCATTGCTGGCTATACTTATAATACATCAGAAAATCCTGTCGGATAAATGCATACCAGCAATAACTCTGGTATAAATACAATCGTTCATAAAAACCCTGTAGTTTGTCTGCATCGGGTGGTAACTGTAACTTAAAAAAATCTTTTATTCCTTTTTCATCTGCTTCATTGCGTGCGTGCCCATTTTTCACATACCAGCTATACAACTGTAAAGCCAGGTTTGATAGCTGCGTAATGATTCTTCTTTTATCATTTACCTGATTGGCTTCTACCGTTAATTGTTCGGCCCTGTCCTGCATGCTCCTCGTAATATGCAGGGTCTCAATTTTTTTCTCCAGTGAAATGATCTGTATAAGAAAACTGTCCTGGTGATACTGGTGTGCAATATCTTTTGCCCTGTCGAGTATTTTCAAACTCTGGTGGTATAGCCCTTTATTGTAAAGTATACGTGCATGATCGAGTTGTTCATGCAATTGCATATCAATACTTTCGGTACTCTTCAGCAGCCGCAGGCTCGATAAGAGCTGTTTGTATAAATGGGTTTTAAGATTGGGCAGTTGGGGTTTCTCAATTCCAGAGAGTTTTTTGAGGAGGTTTCTCTCATCAAAATCAGTCATTTTATCCAGTGCATCAAAGAGTTGTATGACTTTAAGGTCGTCTTTGGCCGAATTTCGTTTGATATATAGCTTGAAATGTCGTTTTTCCGATTTCTGGAGCGACTTTATGAGTTGAAATAAGGGATCCTGCGTACGGTTGGGCATCATATCAATTTTAACCAGAAAGCCAATGAAATAAGGGCTTTCAGACAAGAAAAACCTTTTTTACCATAAAAAAACCGGGTTAAACTTGTCTTTTTTACATTTATTCTGTGACCTACTTTTACAACAGATCAGCAAACGTATTTCATACGGCAAGGCAATCGAAGAGAGACAACAAACAATCGCAATCAACGCATTCAGCGTTCAAGATACCAGGGATAAAACCCTTTAAGAATTTTCGTATGGCAAGCAATCGTAGAGGTCGTTCCGTTTCCACGGAGGGACCCTTTTTTTTGCAATATAACGATAAATTAATCTACTCGGTCAAATTTTATCAGGCCCGGTCTTCCATGCGTTCCTTCGCCCATCCCAAAGCTACCTGAAGCTGTTCTTCTCTTGTAAGATCACTGTTATCCAGTACAATGGCATCGGCGGCCTGTCTGAGCGGACTGAATTCACGGTTACTGTCTACATAATCCCTCATTTCCAGGTTCCGTTTAACCTCCTCAATGGTAATGGCTGGATTTTTTTCATACAACTCTTTAAACCTTCTTTCTACCCTTACAGCCGGGTCTGCCGTTACAAATATTTTAAGTTCTGCCTGTGGAAATACGGTGGTTCCAATATCCCGTCCATCCATTACAATTCCTTTTTTATTGCCCATCTGTTGCTGCTGTGCCACTCCAAATTCACGCACTTCTTTTAATGCAGCTACTTCACTTACACGCTCACTTACTACCATTTCTCGAATCAGCAGTTCTACATTTTCATCATTCAGGTACATATCGCTTTGTCCGCTAAGCGGATTGTATTCAAATGACAGATTGATTTCTGACAAAGCTTTTTTAACCTGTTCGGTATTATTGCAATCAATATGTTCACGGATAAAATATAAAGTGATAGCCCTGTACATGGCACCGCTATCTATGAACACATAATTTAATTCTTTAGCCAGTTGGCGGGCCAGTGTGCTTTTTCCACAGGAAGAAAAGCCGTCTAATGTGATGATAATTTTTTTCATACAGTGCTGGCGGCAAAGTTGCAGTAAAATGATCAACTTACAAACACAAAGCCCCGACAGTAATGACGGGGCTTTATTGAAACTCAGAAAAACATTCTTACTATCCGGGTAATACAACGCTATCAATTACATGAATTACACCATTGCTTTGATATACATTACTGATGGTAACTGTTGAACTGGTTCCTTTCTCGTCGGTAAGTACCAGTTTTTTGCCTTTCATTGATGCTTTCAGACTGCCACCTGAAACAGTTTTTAAACTGGCTGTTCCACCGCCTTCTTTAATAAGTTGTGCAATAGCCGCTGCATCGTATTTGCCTGCTACTACATGGTAAGTGAGAATTTTTGTAAGTGTTGCTTTGTTCTCAGGTTTTACCAGTGTTTCAACGGTACCCGAAGGTAGTTTTCCAAATGCAGCATTGGTTGGTGCAAAAACGGTAAATGGACCGGCACTTTGTAATGTTTCAACAAGTCCGGCGGCTTTAACAGCTGCCACCAATGTAGTGTGGTCTTTTGAATTCACTGCATTCTCCACAATATTTTTCGACGGATACATGGGAGCACCACCTACTTCTACTGTTTTTTCCTGTGCAATAACTGTGTTCATTGAAACTGCAGCGCAGATCATAAAAAATAATTTTTTCATCTCGACTTTATTTTATTGGGTTTATTTGTTTACCCGCTTATCTACGAGAATTGAGCATTAGCAGTTTTGTATCTACCATTATTTTTCTATAGCATAAAAAAACCCGGCAGTTTTGCCGGGTTCTTAAAAAATCGCATTTCAGTAATATTTTTATGGCGCAAATAATGCTGTCTGTATTTTTTTCATTTCCCCGGCAATACTTTGTGCACCTGTATTACCTTTTTCGAGCTGTCCGATAATTTGCTGAAAACTTTTTTCATCTCTGTTCTGGCTCAGTTTAAAAACAGCATCTGTTTGCTCCACTTCTATTTCAAAAGCTACAATCGCTTTCATGAGTCTGTTCAGGTATTCTTCGGGTAAATGTTTATACAATGATGGTGAAGATGTGTTGTTTTCGAAATAAGAAGTTAGTTCATCGAGTATACCTGGCAAATCTTCATCGGGCAGGTAATGCAGAATACCTTTTGCATGAACCGTCATATAATTCCAGGTCGATCCCTGTTGTTTGTTTTCGTACCAACTGGCACTCACATAGGTATGAGGGCCGGTAAAAAGAACCAGCGCCTGGTTATTATTCATAAATGCTTTGTGGTGATCGGTTTGTTTCATCAGATGGCCCACCAGGAATAATTTCCCCGCCCTTTCTTTAAATAACAGAGGTATTTGTGTAGCAACGGGTTGCTGGTCTGCAGATACACCCATCAGTGTAGCAAAAGGATGCTCCTGCATAAATTCAAGCACACGTTGTTTGTCTTTTTCCTGGTATACGGGCAAATGGTACATGGTAAGTAATGATTACGGATTGCAAAATTATCAAAGTCTTACCTGATTTACCCGCCGTTTATACCAAACCAACCAGGTTTTATGTAGTTACCTGTAGCGGTTTTGTTTGTGGTATGCTGGCATTCCTGATAGCTATATTTCTTACCGCATTGGCAGCAAAGTTCCGGAGTGCCTGCTTGCTCAGTTCATCTTTACCAACCATGGCAGGAATGCCTGTATCGCCGCCCTCTCTTATATCCTGAACCAATGGAACCTGTCCTAAAAACGGTAGGTCATATTCTTCAGCAAGGTTTTTACCACCGTCTTTCCCAAACAGGTAGTATTTATTATCGGGCAATTCGGCAGGTGTGAAATAAGCCATATTCTCAACCAGTCCAATAATGGGTACATTAATCTGGGCCTGTCCAAACATGGCAATGCCTTTTTTGGCATCAGCCAATGCTACGTTCTGTGGTGTGGTAACAATAACAACACCAGTAACCGGTACGGTTTGCATTAAAGTAAGATGAATATCGCCTGTTCCGGGAGGCATATCTATTACCAGGTAATCCAGTTCTCCCCAATCAACATCGGTCACAAACTGACGGATGGCACTACTGGCCATGGGCCCTCTCCATACGACCGCATTTTTTTCATCTACGAGTAATCCGATACTCATGAGTTTGATACCGAATTTTTCAAGGGGAACAATCATTCCTTTTCCATTCATTTCCTTCATCAAAGGGCGCTCGCCACGTACGCCAAACATGATGGGTACACTGGGTCCATAAATATCGGCATCCATCAACCCTACAGAAGCACCGCCTTCGGCAAGTGCCAGTGCGAGATTGGCAGAAACTGTGCTTTTACCTACACCTCCTTTTCCACTTACTACTGCAATAATATTTTTTACACCAGATAATACCTGCTGGTTATCTTTTCGGGTGGTAGATGTATTGGATGTGAAATTTACCGTTACATTGGCCTCTTTGTTTACCAGTAATTTCACTGCATTTTCACTGGCTGTCCGCATCATATCTTTCATGGGGCAGGCAGGTGTAGTAAGCACAATGGTAAAACTTACGTTATTATCTTTTATCTGAATATCTTTTATCATATTCAGTGTTACAAGATCCTTTCCTAAATCGGGCTCCTGAACATTACTCAGGGCATTCAATATTGCAGCTTCAGTCATCACGCAAGTTTTTGTTAAAAAAGTCAATGAGGATGCAAAGTTAACCGCTCGCAGCCTTACTTTGTCAGAATTCATTTTGTTTTCAACAATCTGAGAAGCCGGTTGTTGTCGATTTTGGGAAAACCATTTGTATTTTTGCATCAATGAAATTACTTCTACGCATTTCTGTTTTATGTATGATCGTAATGCTGACCAGTGCCAAGGCAACTGCTCAGCAAACACCGAATGTGTACAGGGATTCAGTAGTGCAGTTATATGGTGTAGTAATGACGGCCGATAGCCTTCGTGCCATCCCGTCAGCCAGTATAATTGTGGAAGGAAAAGGACGGGGAACCATCACCAATCCCGACGGGGTTTTTTCTATCGCAGTACTAAAGGGTGACAGAATTACTTTTTCCTGTATCGGTTTTAAAAACAGGAGCATTGAAATTCCCTTAAATCTTGCTGATAATCAATACAGTGTTATTCAATTACTGGTGAGCGACACCGCTTATCTTCCTGCTACCATTTTAAAGCCCCGACCTACCCGGGAGCAATTCGAGCGCGATTTTGTGAATAATAAAATTGCTGATGATTCTTATGAAATTGCCCGAAAAAATACAGATGAGGCCCAGCGAAGAATTCTTATCAACAGCTTACCGGCAGATGGTAAGGAAGCCATTAATTACCAGCTTCGTCAACAGGCCAATAAATACTACTATTCAGGACAGCTTCCCCCGATGAATATTCTTAATCCTGCTGCCTGGGCCGACTTTATTAAAGCCTGGAAAAGGGGTGATTTTAAGCGAAAAGACTAAGTTTCAGTGCTATTTTATTGATTTTACAGGATGAGTTTCGTGTGGTTCCATGCGGCGCTTTACATTTGCGCATATTAAACGATTGAGATATGCCAATTAAAAATGTAAGTGTTATCGGCGCGGGCACCATGGGAAATGGTATTGCACATGTATTTGCGCAGAATGGATGTATGGTTCATTTGATAGATGTTAATGCCGCTCAACTTGAAAAAGCATTACAAACCATTACAAAAAATCTCGACAGACAGGTTGGCAAAGCCATCATTACAGAAGAACAAAAAGCCGCCACCATTTCAAGGCTTGTTACAGAAACGGATATTAAGAAAGGTGTGGCGAATGCCGATCTGGTAGTTGAAGCAGCTACTGAAAATGTAGAACTCAAGTTGAATATTTTTCGTCAGATGGATGCAGCCGCTCCTGAACATACCATACTTGCTTCGAACACCTCATCTATATCAATTACTAAAATAGCTGCTGTTACCAAGAGACCGGAGAAAGTAATTGGCATGCACTTTATGAATCCTGTGCCCGTAATGAAACTGGTAGAAATCATTAATGGCTATGCTACCTCACCTGAAGTAAGTGAAACCATTGCTGAGCTGAGTAAAACACTGGGTAAAGTACCCTGTGTAGTAAATGATTACCCCGGTTTTATTGCCAACAAGATATTGATGCCCATGATCAATGAAGCCATCTGCAGTTTATATGAAGGCACTGCCGATGTAGAAGCCATTGATACTATTATGAAACTGGGTATGGCACACCCGATGGGACCATTACAATTAGCCGATTTTATAGGGCTTGATGTATGCCTGAGTATTCTGCAGGTATTACAGGATGGTTTTGGTAACCCAAAATATGCTCCTTGTCCTTTGCTGGTAAATATGGTAACTGCAGGAAAACTAGGCGTAAAATCTGGCGAAGGATTTTATACCTATACCCCCGGTAGTAAAGAATTGGTTGTAAGCGCCCGTTTCAAAAAATAAACAACTCAAAGGATGAAAATATTTTCATCCTTTTTATTTTAAACAGTTCCTATGTTTTTTATTCTTTCAAAACTGCTGTTTTTTTTATTGATCCCGTTTTTCTGGATTATCATTCTATTGGTTTGGATATATTTTGTAAAATCTGTCAGGCTAAAAAGAAGATTAACCATACTCACTGTTTGTATAGCTATTATTTTTTCAAACCCCTGGTTCTATAAAAAAGTAACACTTGCATGGCAAACACCTAAAAAAGTTTTATTGCCCCAAGAACAATATGAAGTGGGTATTTTATTAACAGGTATGGTGCAGTTTGATAAATACAACCAAGGTTTTTTTGGTGGTTCTGCCGACAGGTTTATTCAAACAGCGACTTTGTACCATACCGGAAAGATTAAAAAAATACTGGTAACTGGGGGAAGCGGATCGTTGTTACACGATTACCCGGCAGAAGCTGAGTACCTGAAAAATGCCCTGGTAGCCAATGCCGTTCCGGAAAAAGATATCATTGTTGAACCTCTTTCGAGGAATACTTATGAGAATGCCCTATTCAGTAAAAAGATCATCGACTCATTACAACTTAAGCCTCCTTTTTTATTGATTACATCGGCCTCCCATATGCCAAGATCTATTGCTGTATTCAAAAAAGCAGCCATTCAATTTGTTCCCTACCCTTGCGACTATAAGGTTGTTGAAGAAAAATTTTCATTTGATGATATGATTATGCCCGATGCCAAGTTGCTAAAAATCTGGTCTGAATTATTAAAAGAAATGATCGGTCTGGCTGCTTACAAACTTACCGGGAAAGCTTAGTTTTTGTTATTTCTACCGTATGAAGGTCTTTCAGTTTGTATAATATATCGTCTAATCTCGCTTTAGGTATACCAATCCGAAGCTGACAGAACAATTGCATTTCCTGCATCAGTACTGAGCAGTTATATTGTTTTACCAATATCATTACTTCATTCATTCTTGTATAATCAAACTGCAGATCATATAAAATTTCAACTGACTTCTGAATAACAGGTACCATTTGTAAAGTCATTGCTGCAGCAGATTTATAAGCATTAATCAAACCCGGAACACCTAATAGCGTTCCGCCAAAATAACGCACTACAACGATGCCAATATTGGTTAACCCCTTGCTGTCTATCTGCCCCAGTATGGGTCTGCCTGCAGAGCCGGAGGGTTCTCCGTCGTCACTCACCCTGAACTGGTTGCCGTCGATACCTATCCGGTAGGCAAAACAATGGTGTACTGCTTTCGGGTGTTCTTTTTTCAGGTTTTGCAACTGTTGTTTAAAATCTTCCACAGCTGTCAATGGAAAAGTATAAGCAAGGAAGCGGCTTCCCCTATCTTTAAATTCGGCAAAGCCTGCTTTCTCTATCGTCTGGTAATAATCTTGTTCAGTCATAATTGGTCTCCAAATGCAATCAGGTAAATGGCTAAAAGCGACAAGAGTATTCCCAGCCAATTGATTGTTGATAAACGTTCTTTAAATAAGACCCCGGCAGCTACTGAGCTGAATAATACAATACCCATATTGTTGACAGGAATACTTGCACTGGTTTGCCAGGGACTTTCTTTCAGGAAATGTACAAGGCACCAGATAGAAAAATAATTAGGAATTCCTATTAATATCCCTGCCCACAGGCTTTTCCATTGAAATTGCTGTTTCTTTCTTATTAGCTGAATCAATAATAATAAAGAGCCAATGGTAGCTGCAGAAAAAAATGAGCTTACCAGATAATCATTGTTATTCTCTTCTGTTACATAGGTTATCTGAACATGGTTAATCAGCGCATCCAGTAAACCACTGCTCAAAAACAACACCAGTGGCAACATATACAGCATTAAACCCTGTTTTCCCTCACCCATTGCATCTTTACGTGCTGTATAGCAGGTAAAGACTACCGCTACCAGGGCCAATGCAACACCTGCTGCTTTCCAGCCTGCTACTGTTTCATTATACAGGTAGACAGAGAGTATTACCGGAATAATCAGCGATAATTTATTGGCTACGGAAGCAACCGCTACACCATTTTTTTGTGCCGTTACTGCCACTACGTTAAAAATGCTTACAAACATGGCTCCCATAATACAGGCCCATTTAAACCAGGGCATTGCCATATTAGCTGCATGAACAGGGAATGAACCATTCACCACAGAACCTGTTATTACACAGGTAATATAATTGAATACGATTGCCTGAAATACATTAACACGAAATTTTTCACAGGCTTTAAAAGACAGTGTGAGGTAACTGGTTAAAACAATACTGCCTATTAAATAGGTGATCATACAGTTCTTAATTGATCTTGCTGATAAAACCTGATTTCATCAGATCCTATACGAATAGTTTTTGATGCTGTAATCTCCGGCAAAACAGGCGCTTTCAAACCGTTACCGATATTTAACTGCAGGTTGGTAAGCGTGCGAATTTCATCCCAATATCCTTCTCTTAAAAAAGCTTCCAATAAAGCAGCACCTCCTTCAACCAGTACGCTTTGTATCTGCTGTTGATAACAGTATGAAAGTATTTGCGGAATTAATGATGTTGCTTTCTCCAACTTTATATATTGAACAATACCTGCTGTTGATTCTTTTTCTTCGTTGAATACAATAAGTGGATAACCATCATTAAACAATGTAAGCGAGCCGGGCAAGTCAAGTTTTCTGTCGATCACCATTCGTAGTGGATTTTTACCCTGCCATAACCGATTGGTGAGTGATGGATTATCTTTTAATGCCGTTCCGGCACCAATAAGTATGGCCGACTCTTCGCTTCTCCATTGATGAACCAGGCGATTGCTATTGGCATTGGTAATAAACAATCTTTCCGAAGTAGCACCAGCCATAAACCTGTCGTTGGTCTGCGCCCATTTCAGTACAATATAGGGTCGGTGTAACTGGTGGAAGCAAAAGAATCGCCGATTGAGTATTATCGATTCTTTCTCCAGTACATTTACAATTACTTCAATGCCTGCGTTGCGTAATTGTTCAATCCCTTTCCCATTTACTGCTTCAAAAGGATCCCTGCAGCCAATCACTACTTTTTTAATCCTTTGTTCAATAATCAGTTTTGTACAGGGTGGTGTTTTACCAAAATGAGCACATGGCTCAAGTGAAACATATAAAGTGGAGAAAGGAATCTGTTCACGATCTGTTTCAGCAACTGTTTTAATACAATTCACTTCTGCATGCGGGCCGCCATATTGCTCATGCCAGCCTTCACCGATGATGCGGTTTTCATGTACCAATACAGCACCTACCATTGGGTTGGGCGCTACAGAACCCGCTCCCTGCCGGGCCAGCTCAATACAACGGTACATATATGCTTCATGAAGATCGGCCATGTGAATGGACAAAAATAGCCAAATGCTGCTTAACATTGCAGCATGACGCTTTTACAGGCCAAAGAAGAATTATTACAATGTCTTGCTCCGCTGTATCACAACAGGGAGGCTGAGCAGATTGTTCATATGGTACTGGAGCATATTACCGGTATGAACCGTACAGACAGGACCATTAATAAGCAACGAGCGCTTTCAAGCAAACAAGTTCACCAGGTTACACTCTATGGCAATGAACTGGCTTCAGGTAAACCTGTTCAATATGTATTGGGAGAAGCATGGTTTGCGGGTTTGCGCTTTATGGTAAATGAACATACCCTGATTCCCAGACCTGAAACGGAAGAACTGATTGAATGGGTAAAAGCGGCAGCGATACCTGAACCGCAGTCTGTACTCGATATCGGAACCGGATCGGGCTGTATTCCTGTTACATTAAAAAAAGTATTCCCACTCTGGCGTGTACAGTCCATTGATCTGAGTATCGGTGCTTTACAGATTGCAGAAGAGAATGCCAAACAGCATGGCACTGAAATTATTTTCAGTCAGATAGATTTCCTGAATGAAAATAACTGGTCTGGTTTTGCGCAGTTTGATATCATTATTAGTAACCCGCCCTATATAAAAATTTCCGAAAGCAATGTAATGGCGAAACATGTGCTGAACCATGAGCCGCATCTGGCTTTATTTGTACCCGATGATGACGCTTTGATTTTCTACAAAAAAATAGCCCTATTTGGAAAAACACACCTGAAGAGAAAAGGCATGGTGTTCCTGGAAATCAACCAGCTGCTGGGCACCGAAGTATGTACAGTTTTTGAAAAGACAGGATACAAAACTACACTCAGGAAAGACTTAAACGAAAACGATCGGATGGTGATGGCTCAATTAAACTGATATACCTACTGCCCTGAATTATCAACGGCCATTACAGGCGTTGCCCCAAGTTTCTTAATCACCTGCATTACTTTAATAGCGGTACCTAAATGAGAGGTACTGTCGCCATTAATAACCACTGAAGGTTTTTCTGTTTCTTTCGACAGGTAAGCTTTTAATTCAGGTTCTAATTGTTCGAGTGTGGTGCGTTGAGAGCCAATGTAGAGATTCTGGTCTTTATCCACTGTAATCACTACCGTTTGTTTGGCGCGGGTATCACTTTTTGCTTTCGGGTTAGATACCTTGATCACATTAGGATTGGCGAGTGTTGAAACAATCAGAAAGAACAATAACAGAATGAACAGGATATCATTCAGCGCTCCTGTATGCATTTCGGGATGTGTTCTTAATCTTTTTCTGATGTTCATACAATCTGTTTACGGTGGTGATCGGGTTATCGTGTTGGTTCCTGAAGGATATCAATAAATTCTGAACTGGCTGCCTCCATTTTATTGGCGGTTTTATCGATCTGCGTACTCAGAAAATTATGTCCCACATAGGCAATCAGGCCAATAATCAAACCAGTTGCCGAAGTGATCATTTTAGTATAGATACCACCTGCAATCGTATTAAGTGTGTACTCACCCGTTGAAGCTATACCATAAAACAGTTGTACCATACCCACAATGGTTCCCAGAAAACCAAACATTGGCGCAATACCGGCAATGAGTGAAAGAATATTGAGGTTTCTTTCCATGCTGTACATTTCCAGTTTACCTACATTTTCCATGCTCTTTTCAATGGCGTCGAGTGGTTTACCGATACGCTGCATTCCTTTGTCGATCATTCTTGCAACAGGGTTATTCGTATTGCGTGCGAGGTTACGTGCCGCCTGTACATTACCAGACATGATATTATCGCGTATGATATTCATGAAATTGGGTTCAATACGTGAAGCCCTGCGTATGGCCATGAGTCTTTCTACAAAAACAAATATGGCCGCTACCAGCAATGCATACAAAGGATACATGATCCAGCCGCCTTTCTGAAGCAGGTCCCACATTGAAATTTTTTCAGCTGCTGCGACAACAGTACCTGCTGCCTGTTGTAAAGTATCTGTCTGCAATAATTGGAACATACGGGTAATTTGGGTTAGGTTAAAATTAGACCCTAACACAAAAGAAAGCTCTGCATGTGAATAAAATTACCCGGGAGAAGCTTTTTAGGAAAGCTTTTGCACATAATGGGGTGCTTTCACTAACAATTAACAGTTGGTCGATAGTTGATGGCCCATGGTCTATGGACCATCAACTATGGACTATTGACTAAGATGCCTGCATATCTTTCGATTTCATCATGGCCATGATCTGCTGCATGGTTCTATCCATACCCTGTGCACTGCCATCAAGAAAAATAACATTGCCTTTACCATATTCAGCAAAGTTTTTAACAGCTTCGGTCCACATACTGAAAAGAATCACATTGGTATCGAGATTGGCCTGTTTCATTTGCTCAGCAGCCTGACTCATACCACGAGCTACTTCCTGACGGAACAGCGCCACACCCTGACCTCTCAGTCTGGCTGCTTCACGCTCCGCTTCAGCGGCAATTTTAATGGCATTACCTTCTGCTTCTGCCGCTTTGGTTTTGGTAATAAGCAGGGCCTGTCCCTCATTCTCAGCAGCAGCTTTCAGGTTATTACTCGCCACTACCTTACTCATACTTTCCATGATACGGGCATCGAATGTGATATCATTGATCTGTAAATCCTGTAAATGATAGCCCCATTCTTCCAACGATATATCAATCTGTTCTTTTACAAACTCAACAATCTCTCTTCGTAGCAATAATATTTCAGCCTGGCGTTTGGTAGCCACATATGAACGGATACTGCCTTCTACCGTTCTGATCAATGCCTGCATTAAATCCTTATCACTAATAAATTTAAACGCAACATTTTTGATGGTTTCTTCATCCTGATTGATGACAGAATACAACAACATGCTTTTGAAGTTTACATTGGCCTGGTCAATTGTTACCGCCTGAAATTCGAGTTCTACCGACCGGTTCTGTATACTTACTGTTTTGAATACCTGTTCCAGTACAGGTATTTTAAAGTTCAATCCGGGACGCAGTATCCGCCTGTATTTACCAAACATGGTAATGACATCGATTGTACCCTGGTTTACTGTAACAAGAGAGAGGAATAAAAGCAGGATGACCGCTAATATCCAGCCATAATCAATAAGAAAATTCATACGTGCAGTTTTATGTTTAAGCAGGCATCAGCAGATACCTGCTTCTAATTTACTAATTAGTAGGGGCAATAGACTATTTCTTACATGAAAAATGCAATTATTTCCCCCACTGAATTTCAGCCAGTACCGGATAATGGTCGGATGGAAATTTTCCATTGTATGAATCAGTTAAAACACCCCATCTTTTTACAGAGAAATGGCGAGTTACAAAAATGTGGTCGATGATATCACCTGTTGTATAATTACGCCCGAAGTTTTGGAAAGTACCATTGTTTACATAGGGGTACTTTACTTCGTTATATGTATCACGCAGTGTTCCTGAATTGGCTATCAATTGGTACCATTCTGTTGCATGATTGCCGTTAAAGTCGCCGGTTAATACTACAGGGCCATCTCCTGCTATAGATTTAATTTTAGCCAGTAACAGCTTACTGCTTTCTCTCCTCGCTACCATGGCCTGGTGATCGTAGTGAACATTGAAACAGTAAAATTTCTTTCCTGTTTTCTTCTCTTTCAACTGTACCCATGAACAAATTCGATTAATACGTGCATCCCAACCAAAGCCGGGTTTATCGGGCGTTTCGGATAACCAGAAATCACCGCTTTTTAATAATTCGAACCGATCTTTTTTATAGAAAATTGCAGAGTGTTCTCCTTTTGCTTGCCCATCGTCTCTACCAATGCCATAACGCGCATATTCAGGTAACTGCTGTTGTATATCATCGAGTTGATTTTTGAACCCTTCCTGTGTACCAAATAAATCAAACCCATGAAAGCGAATCAGGTTAGCTACATATATTTTCCTGTCTGTCCAGAGATTACCAATATCATTGGGTGTTTCTAACCGAACATTGAAAGTTCCTGTAACCAGGTTTTGAGCTTTGGCAATAGTCAACTGAACAACAAAAAGAATAAGCAGGCAATATTTTCTGTTCATATCCATCATTTGAAACAGAAAGGTATTTATTTTTTGGAATGAGTCAGATTAAGAAATAATCAATCATACTCGAAAAAGAATGGTACCGTGCTAAAGAAAAGTCGGTGCTTTTGAGCAGCTGCGTGATAGTCTGTTTTAAAATAGGCATTCACGTTACTTTCTGTTGAATGAATAGAGAACCCGTTTTCTGTTTGATTTTTTGTAAGTCCGGTTGCCAATTGGCTACAGGTAGTAATCAGGTCTTCTACAGCTATTTCTAAGGATTCTTTTGTTGGATAATAAAAAACCAATTGTACAGTATAAAGACCTATCGGTTTTCCATGTAATATTTTTAACAACAGAGCAAAGCATACTTCTTCATACTGACTTTTCCAGTTGGGGTGTTCCTTAAAAGAAATTGTAACCGGTTTTTGTTGAACCAGGGCTTCATCGGGTGGCTCTGACTCAGCCAGAAAAGCTGTCCAACCACCAGCATCAGATAATAAAGAAGGCAGGTATTCTTCTATCAATGGCCTGATAAGAGGATGACATTGATGAGTCCAGTAATCGAGATAAAAACCATTAATAAAACTATCCAGGGTTTTATGCATGGTATCCAAGATAAGGCATTGTACTAATTTATCTTGTGAGAGAGCTACAAACTATCTTTCCGCACTGGTGCAATGCGATAATCGTTGGATGTAATTCCTTTTACACCTCTTGATTTTTTTTGAATAGAATCTTGAATGGGAGTCGTTGTTTTTTTCTGAATTGTTTCGATCAACGGGGGTGCTTCTTCTTTCTTTACCATTTCATTTTCTTTTACTTCCACGGCCTGATTCGTTATGAAGGACTGTTCTTTTTCAGTTAGCATATCCTCTTTTACAGGATCAACAGGTAGATCAGCTTTATCGGTATAAATCGCCTCAGCCTGTTTTCCGGGTGATGAATATTTCTTTTCACTATGATCATCAGTTGCCGGAATAATTATGGTATTTGCTGAAGGAGTTTTTGATGTTTCTGTAAGCTGTTTGGGTCGATTGAGGTAGAAAATAACACTTACAAGTGTAGCAAGGAAGATATAAAAGATAATATTACCCGGAAACTGAAAACCTGGTAATGAACTGCCTCCGGTATGGGTATTTCCTGGTTTGTCTTCAGGCATATCCACATCGAGTTGCTCCTCAATCCTTGCCCAGATGGCATCAGCCATATCGGGCACAGGCAGTTGCTGCAGTTTTTCTGCTACCAGTTGCTCGTATGTGGTTAAATGATTCATGTTTTTAATAGTGCTTGTTGTAATTTTTTTCTGGCTTCACTCAGGTGCCATTTCGATGTACCCTCACTGATCTGCAATTGTTCAGCGATCTCTCTGTGGGTATACCCATCTACAGCATACAAAACAAATACGGCATGGGTAGCAGGGGGTAATTTCCTGATCAGTTCCATCAGTTCATCTGCGCCCATTTTCTGAAGCGCACGATTGTCGATCAATGGCTCTTCAACTGTTTCGAGTTCTACATTTTCACTAAAGCGTTGTCTTGATTTAACCTGGTCAAGTCCTTCATTGACGATAATTTTCTTAACCCAGCCATGCAGGGAACCTTTCTGAGGATCGAAGTGATGGATATACTTGAATATTTTTACAAAAGCGTTACTGAGAATATCGGCTGCATCAAATTCATCGCGTGAATAACGAAGTGCTATCTGCATGGCAAAAGCATATAACTCGCGATAAAGTGTTTCCTGTGCTTTTCTCTTGTTTGCTATACAATCGCGCACCAATAATTCAATATCACAACCTGCTTCTGTCATTTAATCTTTACACTATTACTATATGCTATCGGTCCGCTCTGTATAAACATCCTGTTTTCTTTTCAACAAGATGGCTGAAGCTACAGCCGAGAGAATCATTTTTTCTTTACGATCAAGTTCATTTACGATCCATACTTTATTATCCATAATATCAACCAAACCTACTACGCCATCATCCCAACGCAGCTCGTAACCTGTATGAATGGGACCACCCAATACTTTACCTTCTTTACCAGACGCAGTAATTCGTTTGGTAAGAAACAATGGTTTGATTTCAATTTTCTCCTTACCATTGGTTACATAACCCAGGTCTTTTGTCTGCGGACGTTCTCCTATATTTTGTTTTGTCTTCTTTGCATCAAATTCATTCAACATGGTTAGCGACCATACTTCTCCTTTATTAAAATTCAAAGGAATAATCGTTGCAGAAAAAGCATATTCATACTTATCCGTTCTCTTCAGGTTATTGAGCCAGTCCATATTCGACTTGTACACAATCTGATTTTCAGAAAAACGCTCCTGTGCCAATACTTCTGTTACAAGGCTTGCATCCTGAATTGAATATTGAAAACGATTTCTCTCATTGTATTTTTCTCTGTCGGAATGAATATTAAATCCGCTGAGAATAATATCTTCTGCTTTCAGGCTAAACCTGCTGAAGCGGCTGCCATTAGATATATCCCAGCCTCTTTTAACAGAAGATGTAACATAGGTACCAAAGCTCAGTTGTTCATTGAATTTCCATCCATTTAAACCCTCTACTTTCATGGGAGTGGCCTGTGAACTGAATTGTTCGGGTACGGCAATTTTTACTGCGGTACAGGAGGCCAGTAAAAACAGGCCTGTTAATAGGGTGATCGTTGTTTTCATTTTTTTGAGTTTGCAAAATTATCAATAGACCCATGAACAGGGAATAACTTCCCTGTTCATGGGTAATTAATAGTGATAAGTGGTTTTTGTTGTGTTCAAAATGGTACCGGTTTGCGCAGAACGATATTCTTTTACAAGACTAATTGGGTAACCCTCGCTATCATAAGCGTAGCGATAGTTTACCGGATCAAGTGTCAGGTTTCCAGAAAAATACTCTTTACCGGTCCAGCTAATATTATTCTTTGAATTGCGCGACATTAATATATCGGGCCAGTTCATATGTATATAGGGGTTAATATTTGAATCATACCCGTAATCCGACCATTCATTGATATTATTGGATGCTACCGAAGATCGTTTTACCTGATTGCCTTTTAGCGATAACATATAATAATCTACTGTACCATTTGTGTTGCTGTTTTTTAAATGTGTTTCTACTCCTTCAGGCTTAATTGTGTATGTAACAGTACCGATGGTTTCCTCAGTTCCGCGCAAATGTTTCAAAGAGTTTATCTTTCCTTGCTGATCATAACTGATATAGAGTTTACTGATTTCATTACCGCTCTCATCTTTTTTGATTGTTTCGGTTACTTTTCCCTGCTGGTAAATCAGGTCTTCGGTAACCGCTACATATATGTCTCCATTTGTCCTTTTCCTAAACAGCAGCACTTTTACCAGTTTTCCCAGGGCATCATACCGGTATTCTGTTTTACTTTCCGCACGATAGGTGCCATTCACTAATACGGCATTCAGTTCATACTTTAATTGCTTGGCCGCTCTACCCCCACCAAGCGTATAAACAACATCTTCCTGAATATTATTACGGTCGAGTGTCATTTCATCGGTTTGGTTCCATTCTTTTACAAATAAACGGTAGCGAACGTGATTGGCAGGTATGTTAATTTCATTTACGCCGGGTTTCAATCTCACATTCAGCATATGAGGCTGCATACTACTGTCGTAACTGGTAAGGGTAAAACTGGCGGGAATATTATCATAGATAATGTCACCAATTCTGATGATGGCCTGTACTTTAATAGTCAGCCGCTGTGGCTGCTGGTGTCCGCCACCCTGCTGTGGATGGTTGGGATTGGTTACAGGTACAGGCAGGTCTTTTTTGGTACATGAAGCGAGTGCAGCGATCATCAGTACAATCATCCATACACGGGCTATACGATTTTGTTTCATTTTTTTGCTTTTTTGATTACTTAACTACTATGAATACCCTTCAGTAATCAAAAAGCGCTGGGTAGGCCAAAAGCGATTAACAGTATTTTAACAAATTCAGCAAAAAACCTTCCGGATACCTATGTCCAATAAAAAACATGCAGTTTGTGACTGCATGTTTTTTATTGAGCCGGACTCTTTTGAGGATATTTCTATTACTCTGATTTTTTCATTCTTGAAAACGGGAATCCGTTACACCCTTTCCGTGGGTTGGACCTGTCTGTTTTATTGGGACCGAATTCTGCTATTGAATCCGAAACTGCGTTATATACACTCAAACAGAATCCCCATGTATAGGGTTCCATTCCGGCGAACTTCATATAGTCAATTCTTGTATAAAGCCCTGCATCTGATTTGTTTTGGGCATCATTTTTTGCGATGATATACTGCTTCTCCTTATCCCAGCGTAAAATATGGTATCGTGATGATGGATGTTGTATCCATAGTGAGTCACTGATCGTGTACCTGATACCATAATCATCTGAAACAATGGCGGGCATCGTTACCGGAATGGTATCAGTAACACATGTACCATTAATCACTGTTCTGCCTTGCTGAAACGGATATGAAAACCCGGCTAATAAAAAACAGAACACTATCAATATATATTTCATAAATCAGGGTTGCTTCAAATATAATAAGATATATCTCCTCTTTCTTTTATGATCCACAACTGATACATCCATCCTCCATAGAACAGGATGGTCCATCAGCTACTGTTGGTTCAACATCGCTGTCCGCTACCTGAGACGCACCTGTTAGCGGAATACTCCGATCTTCTATTACTGTTTCTTTTTGTTTGTCGACCGTAAACTGAATTGCCTGTGTTGCTGCCTGTGTGCGCAAATAATACATGCCTGTTTTCAATCCTTTTTTCCATCCATAAAAATGCATGGATGTAAGTTTTGAGATGGTAGGACTATCGATAAACAGGTTCAATGATTGCGACTGGCATATGTAAGCCCCCCTGTCTGCCGCCATATCAATGATACTGCGTTGTTTGATTTCCCATACTGTTTTGTACAACTCTTTGATATCTGCCGGTATTTCCTCAATATGCTGAATAGATCCGTTTGCAGCAATGATTTTATTCTTCATGTTGTTGTTCCATAAGCCAAGCTGAACAAGGTCTTTGAGCAGGTGTTTGTTTACAATGATAAACTCTCCACTCAATACCCTGCGTGTATAGATATTGGATGTGTAGGGTTCAAAACACTCATTATTTCCAAATATCTGCGAAGTTGATGCAGTTGGCATGGGTGCCACTAACAAAGAGTTCCGAACGCCATACTCTTTTACTTCTTTCCGAAGACTTTCCCAGTCCCAGCGATCGCTGGGCGTTTCGTTCCACATATCAAATTGAAAAATACCTTTTGACAATGGAGAGCCTGCAAATGTTTCATAAGCACCCTGCTCTTTTGCCAGATCCTTGCTGGCCGTCATTGCAGCAAAATAGATGGTTTCAAATATGTTTTTGTTCAACAGCTTTGCAAGATCACTTTCAAACGGAAGACGAAGCATAATAAATACATCTGCCAATCCCTGTACGCCAAGCCCGATAGGACGATGCCGCATATTGGAATATTTTGCTTCTTCCACCGGATAATAATTTCCATCAATAACAGCATTCAGGTTTTTTGTTACCTGATAAGTTACTTCGTATAGTTTCTGATGATCATATTTTCCATCTGTAATAAACCTTGGCAATGCAATAGATGCCAGATTACAAACCGCCACTTCTTCGGGTGAAGTGTATTCCAGTATTTCCGTACAAAGATTACTGCTTTTAATAGTGCCGATATTCTGCTGGTTGCTTTTGCTGTTGGCCGCATCTTTATACAGCATATAAGGCGTTCCTGTTTCGATCTGCGACTCCAGAATTTTAAACCACAGTTCCTGTGCCTTTACTGTTCTTCTTGCCTTGCCCTCTGTTTCATATTTTATGTATAACTGATCAAATGCTTCTCCCCAACAATCGCTTAAACCAGGCGCTTCATTCGGACAAAACAAACTCCACTCTTCATTCGCTTCTACACGTTTCATAAAAAGATCTGATATCCATAAGGCAAAAAACAAATCGCGGGCACGCAGTTCTTCTTTACCATGGTTTTTACGCAGATCCAGAAACTCAAAAATATCTGCATGCCAGGGTTCCAGGTAAATGGCAAATGCGCCTTTACGTTTACCACCACCCTGATCCACATATCGTGCCGTATCGTTAAACACCCTTAACATGGGGATGATTCCATTGCTGGTTCCATTGGTACCGCCAATATAACTTCCCGTTGCTCTTATATTATGAATAGACAACCCAATACCTCCTGCACTTTGCGAAATTTTTGCTGTTTGTTTCAGCGTGTCGTAAATACCATCAATACTGTCTTCTTTCATGGTAAGCAGAAAACAACTACTCATCTGTGGCTTGGGTGTTCCGGCATTAAACAAGGTAGGTGTTGCATGGGTGAACCAGCGCTCGCTCATCAAATGATAGGTTTTAATTACAGAATCAATATCATTTTTATGAATACCCACTGCTACCCGCATATACATATGCTGTGGTCGTTCAGCCACTTTTCCATTGATCCGCAGCAGGTATGATTTCTCCAGTGTTTTAAAGCCGAAATAATCAAATCCATAATCCCTGTCGTAAATAATCGTACTGTCTAGCAGGTCGGCATTTTCTTCAATCACCTGCATAACATCGTCGGCAATGAGTGGAAGTTTTTTTCCGGTAGCTTCATCCGTATAATGATACAGCTTACGCATGGTTACTGAAAAAGATTTCACGGTATTCTTATGCAGGTTACTCACCGCTATACGTGATGCCAATATTGCATAATCCGGGTGCGTAATGGTTAATGATGCTGCTGTTTCTGCCGCCAGGTTATCAAGATCGGTAGTAGCCACACCCTCGTAAATTCCTTCAATCGTTTTCTTAGCCACATCAATTACATTTACAATCGGACTCAGGCTGTAGGATAGTTTTTCAATACGCGCTGTTACCTTATCAAATTTTACGGACTCTTTTTTCCCGTTTCTTTTTATAACATACATAGATTAGTTTTTAAGGATGATGACTGAAATGTTTTAGAAATCTTCTTCTGTAGAAAAAACCTGGTTGTCTTTACCACTCATTACCCCTGCTTTCTGATAGTCTCCTACACGTTTCTCAAAAAAGTTGGTCTTTCCCTGAAGTGATATCATTTCCATAAAGTCGAAAGGATTATTAGTATGATAGAGTTTAGCGTATCCTAGTTCACTGATCCAGCGATCGGCTACAAATTCAATGTATTGCTGCATTAACTGGGCGTTCATGCCAATCAGGTTTATCGGAAGCGCTTCTGTGATGAATTGTTTTTCGATGGTCACTGCATCAGTAATGATTGCATACACTGCTTCCTGTGTGAGTTTATTTTGCAGCATGCTGTATAATAAACAGGCAAACTCGCAATGCAGGCCTTCATCGCGGCTGATCAATTCATTGCTGAAAGTTAATCCCGGCATGAGCCCCCGCTTTTTTAACCAGAAGATGGAACAGAAACTGCCGCTGAAGAAAATACCTTCTACTGCGGCGAATGCGACCAGACGCTCCGCAAAATTTCCATTGTCAATCCAACGAAGTGCCCATTCTGCTTTCTTTTTTACAGCAGGGACCGTTTCGATTGCATGAAAGAGTTTATCTTTTTCAACAGGGTCCTTTACATAAGTATCAATCAGCAAAGCATATGTTTCGCTGTGAATATTTTCCATCATGATCTGAAAACCATAAAAACAGCGGGCTTCGGGCAACTGCACTTCACTCATGAAGTTCACGGCGAGATTTTCATTGACAATACCATCACTGGCTGCAAAAAAAGCAAGTACATGGCTGATGAAATGACGCTCCCCATCATTTAAAGATGCCCAGTCTTTAAGATCATTACTAAGGTCAATTTCTTCTGCGGTCCAGAAACTGGCTTCATGTCTTTTGTACTGTTCCCAGATAGCAGGATAATTAATTGGCAGGATCACAAAGCGATCCTTGTTCTCCCTCAGGAGAATTTCATTGTTTTGTTCCATAGCATACTTTTTTGTGTATGCTCACGGCAGTGCAAATACTGATAGCTGAAAAAAAGTACACAATGTGCAACAGTCATTTCAGTACCGGCTTTTCCTCCGAAAGCTTACGTTACTAATTAAATTTGATGTTGGCAGGTCTTCTGACTTACTTCCCTGTTGTCTGCCTTCCCATCCCGCTGATAACGGGGCAGTGACTTGTAGATGAAACAGGTTATTGAAGCTTACAGCTACGGGGATAGTTCCCGAATTACACGGGATTCCCTTTTAATCCCGCAATGCGGGAACCAAATCCGGGTTCTAAAATAGTATGGTATGGTGAGAGATGATAGAACTATTATACACGATGTGTTGAAAACCTTTGAAACTTGCAATCAGTAAGTGTTATAAAGAGGCAATCATTCGTTGCATAAAAAAAGTCAGTCCTAAAGACTAACTTTTGTATTGTGGAGAATACCGGATTCGAACCGGTGGCCTCTTGCATGCCATGCAAGCGCTCTAGCCAACTGAGCTAATTCCCCTTATTTTTGAACCATAGCCTTCCCGATTACCATCGGGACGCTCTAGCCAACTGAACTAATTCGCCATTACAGGACTGCAAATGTATGGGCTGACCTGCTTCCTGCAAAATTTTTAATCCGCTTACAACCATCCCCTCTCCTTATACATCTCATACCCAATCTTCAGCGATTCCTTAATCTGCCCCATAATAACCGGATCATTCTTTTTGATATGAAAACAACTCTTGCCTTTCAGACATTTGAGTAATTCAGGTTTGAATACTTTTTTCATATCAGGATTGGCATACACAGGCATATAGTAAAACCCTACATATCCTTTTTGTACCAGAATTCCTGCAAACCAGACTTCATCGCGCTGACGTCCATGAATAACCGCAGGTTTCTGACTCACCAAACACATCATACCACCATATCCTCCTACCAATTCAAGACTATCTTTCTGATAGCTTAACAACATTTTTTTAATATTGTCGAATATGGGAACCAGTTCCGGTTGCCCGGCAGATTTATCGGAGTACTTTATTTTAATTTCCTTTTTTTTCTTTTCAGGGGCCGCCTTCTTAGCAGGTGCTTTTGTTGCCGTCTTTTTTACAGCAGTTTTAGTAGTTTTTTTCTTTATCACTTTTTTGGTGGCGGTTTTGGATGCGGTTGCTCTTGCCATGGATAATCGTTTGAGTTGGCTCAATATAAAAAATCAACCCGGGATAAAAAAGAGAAAGTCCATAGTTACCTACGGACTTTCTCTTTTATTTTTTAACGATTCTGTTTATTCCCAGATTTCGTCCTTACCATCCAGCCATTTTTTCACCGCATCTGTAGTAACAGATTTGGGGCGCTCAATGGGCAGCCCGAGGGCTCTGTCCCAGCAAAGACTTGCCAATACACCGAGTGCACGACTCACGGCAAATAAAACGGTATAGAATTCGTATTCAACCAGTCCATAATGCACCAGTAATGCACCGCTATGTGCATCTACATTGGGCCATGGATTTTTTACTTTGCCCAAAGATTCTAAAATGGGTGGCACTGTTTCATATACTTTCCAAACGGTATTCACCAGTTTATCATCGGCCATATGTTTTTTTCCAAACTCCATCTGTGCAGTAAAACGGGGATCGGTTTTACGCAATACAGCATGACCATAACCCGGCACTACTTTTCCTGAAGACAGGGTTTTCTGTACATAGTCAGCGATCTGTTCTTTGGTTGGATCATCGGTACCGAGTTGAGCCTGCATTTCAAAAATCCATTTGATCACTTCCTGGTTGGCAAGACCGTGTAAAGGACCGGCGAGCCCGTTCATACCTGCTGCATAACTCAGGTAAGGATCGCTTAAAGCAGAACCAACGAGGTGCGTGGTATGAGCCGATACATTACCCCCTTCATGATCTGCATGAATGGTCATGTACAAACGCATCAGTTCTTTGAAACTTTCATCATCATACCCCATCATATGAGCCAGGTTACCTGCCCAGTCTAATAAACCATTGGGGTGAATATGTTCGTTGTTTTTATACTTACGACGGTAGATATAGGCTGCAATTCTGGGTAGCCGTGCAATAAGGTCCATTGCATCGTCGTATACCGGGTTCCAGTATTCTTTTTTATTAATGCCTTTTGCATATTCTTTGGCAAAATTACTTTCCGTCTGTAAAGCCATTACACCCGTTACAAACATCGTCATCGGGTGGGCACTGATGGGTAATGCGTCGATGGTTTGAAATACGTGATTAGGCACATGACTGCGGCGTTGCCATACACTGGTGATGTGATTGGCATCTTCTTCTGTTGGCATTTCGCCTACCAGCATCAGGTAAAATAAACCCTCTGGCAAAGGTTCACCACCACCGGGTGCTTTGGGTAAATGTTGTTGCAGTTCCGGAATAGAATAACCCCTGAATCGAATACCTTCCTGAGCGTCTAATAAACTGGTTTCAGTTACCAGGCCTGTTATACCTCTCATACCCTGATAGGCCTGTGCAAGGGTAACTTCCCCAATCTTTTTATTTCCATGTGTTTTCAGGATGTCTTTGATCTCGACATTGGCAGCATCTGCTTTCTCCTTGAATCGATCTTTAATGATTCCCATTTCGTAAAATTTTAGCTATGGCGTTCGTTATAAAAAATGATTAAAAGTCTTACTCCGGGTGCTTTTCAGGCCGCTAAAGGTAACACAAGTTGCCATGCTCAGCAAAACTAAAAGCATGAAGCTTGTGTAAAGTCCGTTAAAATCATTTGGGGGCCTTGCGATAAAGTAGAATCACCACAAAAATGAAGATGAAATTGGGTATCCAGGCAGCCAGTAATGGGGGTAAATCGCCTTTGGTGGAGAAGATGGTGGAAAAACGGTCTGTAAGAATAAACAAAGCGGCCGTTACAAAGCCCACTGCGAGGTGTACGCCACTTCCCCCCCTTACTTTTCTACCCGCAACAATGGCTCCGATCAGGGTTAATAAAATAACTGTTACGCAGGTTGCATCCCTTCTGTACCGTTCTACTTTTAAACTGTTCAATCCCTCCGAGCCCCTTAATTCTTCCAGTTCAATAAACCGGTCTAGTTCAGGGGTGGTTAATTTATCTTTTGTGTATTTATCTCGACTCAGGTCAACTGGTTTAAAATTAAAATCCATGATCTTTTCAGCTGTCAGCATAACATCTTCTCCGTTATCGGCAATTTTTCTTTGTACCAATGATTCCAGTTTCCATTTACGGGTGGCTGTATCCCACACAATCTGATCGGCGCGGAGGTTTTCTACCACTTTATTTTTCCTTACCGTAAATGAGAAATATGGCCCCCCTCTTTTCGTAAGAGTATCATATGCGTATATACCGGCATAAGTAAATGAATCAACCCTTAAATAAATATAACTGCTGGTACTGAGTAAGGCATTATAACTGCTGTTCTTGTCGATATAATTCGCCTCGAAACTTCCCCTTACCTGGTTGGCCCTTGGCACCACATACTGGTTGGCAAACCATAGTAATGCGGCAAGAATAACCCCGCCTATCCAATAAGGTCTTAACCACCTGCTGTAGCTGGTGCCACTGGCCAGAATGGCAATAATTTCACTCCTGCCCGCCATTTTGGAAGTGAAAAAGATAACGGCTATAAACACAAACAGGGGTAATAGAAGGGCAATGATATGGGGTACAAACCCATAATAATATTCTGTAATGATGCTTTGTACCGACAAACCAGATCTCACAAAATCATCGGTTTTTTCACTCACATCTACCACAATAGCAATTACCGCAAAAAGGAAGATGGCAAAAAAGAAAGTGGTCAAAAACTTTTTTAGTATGTACCAGTCTAGTTTCTTCATAGCGGCTTATCGCATCAAAGATACAGGGTTGAAGGGTTGGGGTAGAAAAAAGGATGTTAAAGCGGGAGATGGTCGATAAACCATAGTTCATGAACCATGGTCTATTAGCTATTGACTAGGACTATCAACTCACCTCCTTGTCTTCACCTGCTCAATCATACCTGTTTTCCAGGAAGTAAAATCGCCGGCAAGAATATGTTGGCGGGCTTCGCCCACAAGCCATAAATAAAATGACAGGTTTTGAATGCTGGCCAGTTGCATACCCAGGATTTCATCGGCAACAAATAAATGACGCAGGTAAGCTTTGGTATAAAAACGGCTCATTTCATTATCCAGTCCGGGGTCAATCGGAGAAAAATCGGTGGCCCATTTCTTATTCCTGATATTTACTACCCCTTCAGTAGTAAATATCATACCATTTCTGCCATTTCGTGTGGGCATTACACAATCAAACATATCAATACCCCTGTCTATACATTCCAGTATGTTCCAGGGTGTGCCTACACCCATCAGGTAACGAGGTTTATCGGATGGAAGGTATTCGGTACACAATTCGGTGAATTCATACATCATTTCTTCCGGTTCGCCCACACTCAATCCACCAATCGCATTTCCAACTGCCCCTTTAGAGGCAATGTATTCACAGGAAGCTTTCCGTAAATCTTTATAGGTACTACCCTGAACAATCGGAAACAGGTTCTGTGTGTATCCATACCTATCGGGCGTTTCAGTAAGTCTTTGTATACAGCGGTCGAGCCAGCGATGAGTAAGCTCCATACTTTTTTTAGCATAACCATACTCGCTCGGATATGGTGGACATTCATCAAATGCCATAATAATATCGGCCCCGATACTTCGCTGAATATCCATAACCGACTCAGGTGAGAATAAATGTCTGCTGCCATCAATATGTGATTGAAACATCACACCTTCTTCTTTAATCTTGCGGTTGGCCGCCAGCGAAAATACCTGGTAGCCTCCGCTGTCGGTAAGAATGGGCCTATCCCAGCCATTAAAACCGTGCAATCCTCCCGCAGCTTCCAGTACTTCTGTTCCGGGGCGCAGGTACAAATGATACGTATTTCCAAGAATGATCTGCGCCTCTACATCATCTTTAAGTTGTTGCTGGGTAACAGCTTTTACGGTACCCACTGTACCGACGGGCATAAAAATAGGTGTCTGTATCTCCCCATGATCGGTTCTGATCTTGCCTGCTCTTGCCCTGCTGTTGGCCGAAGTTGTTTCCAGTTCAAATGTAAGTGCCGCCATTGGGCAAAAGTAGTTGGAAAGTCCGAAAGACGGCAAGTCCGAAAGGCTGGAAGAAACTTAAATAGTACCGCATCTTCTCTCGGACTTCCGGTCTTTCCGACTTTCAGACTTTTCCACATCTCCACACTCCATTCACACATAGCTCTTTCAAACCTTATTTTTGCCAAATGACCATACCAACTCTGCTCTGGGATATTTGTTTTTATATCTTTTGTGGCATTATTGCCATTCAGTTGTTTTACTATCTCTATTTTTTCCGACGTCTTGCTTTTTTCCGGGCACCACAAAAAGAAACCTCTATTGAACATGCTATTTCCGTAGTCATTTGTGCAAGAGATGAAGCCCATAACCTGGTAAAAACATTGCCGGGTGTTCTGGTTCAGCAATATAAAAGCACCCACGAAGTGGTATTGGTGAATGACAATTCTACCGACGATACCAAGTACCTGGTTGATGAGTTCAAGAAAATGTTTAAAAACATCAATTACATTGAGCTTACCCAGGAAGCCAAAATGATCAGTGGAAAGAAGTTTCCCTTGTCGATGGGTATCAAAAGTGCCAAACACGAAATACTCTTACTCACCGATGCAGATTGTGTGCCTGCTTCTGAACACTGGATTCAACACATGCAGGAATGTTATACAGAAGGAACTGAAATCGTTTTGGGCTATGGCGCCTACCATAAAAAACCTGGCTTGCTCAATAAACTCATTCGTTTCGAAACTTTTCATACGGCCATTCAATATTTATCCTATGCACTTGCAGGTGTACCTTATATGGGTGTGGGTAGGAACCTCAGTTATAAAAAAGATGTTTTCCTGCGGAATAAAGGGTTCTCTTCCATTAACCAGATACCCAGTGGCGACGATGATTTGTTTATCAATCAGGTAGCACGCCCCAATAACACCACCATCTGTATTGATGCCGAAGCCCATACCCTGAGCGAACCTAAAACGAGATGGAGCGACTGGATGACGCAAAAATATCGTCATTATACCACCAGTAATTATTACAAAAGACATCATAAACTACTACTGGGTTTGTATTCTTTTTCTTTATTCTGGATATATCCATTACTGGCCGTAAGCATTATTTTTTATAACTGGTGGATGGCATTGGCAGTATTTGGTGTTCGTTTTTTACTACAGGCTGTCGTTCTTTATAAATCAATGAAGAAGTTGAATGAGAAGGATCTCTGGCCCTGGTTTCTTTTCTTTGATATCTGGATGTTCTTTTATTTCATCTTTACAGTTCCCGCCATATGGAAAGCACCCCGCAAAAACTGGGATTAGTTCTGAAATATTTCAGCGATTTTACACCGCATCAGGTACAACAGTTTGAGGCGCTGGAAGGATTATACACTGAATGGAACGCAAAGATCAATGTAATTTCCAGGAAAGACATCGACAGTATTTACCTGCACCATGTACTTCACTCGCTGAGTATTGCTGCCATTGCCGATTTTCAGCCCGGCACACAGGTAATTGATATAGGTTGTGGCGGCGGTTTTCCTGGTGTGCCACTGGCTATTTTTTTTCCGGAAGTAAAGTTTCACCTGGTAGATAGTATCGCTAAAAAATTAAAAGTGGTTAATGCTGTAGCGGAAGGTGCGGGTATTAAAAATATTACCACACAACATGGCAGGGCTGAAGAAATAAAAAACAGGAAATTTGATTTTGCAGTATCACGTGCAGTGGCGCCCTTAAAAGAACTCTGGCAATGGGCCGGGCCACTCTTAAAAAAAGGGCATCAGCAGGAAATTGCCAATGGATTGATCTGTTTAAAAGGCGGTGACCTTGCACAGGAAATTTTTGAAAGCGGTCTGCGGCCAAGAATGATGCCGGTAGACAAAATTTTTCCCGAAGAATATTTCTCCGAAAAATATATTCTGCACGTAACCAAATAAGCCCAGTAAAAGCTACCTCTGTGTAACTCCGAACCTTACTCTACATAGGAGTCCTTTGTACTTTTACCTCTGTTGTTTACCACGGAGATTAATTGAGTACGACACAGAGTTATACGGAGGTTTCGCAGAGAAGTCAGGTATGATAAAGTTGCTGGATTTTCTTCCTGTCTCCCACAATCCATACAATATCATCCCACTCTAATTGTGTAAAGGAAGAGGGATTGAGAATACGTTCTCCCTTTCTCTCAATACCCACTACCAGTCCATTTGTTTTTTCCCTGATACCAGACTCGCGGATGGTAAGGCCTTTGAGACGTGTATGTTCATCCACTACAATTTTTTCCAATTCTACCAGTTCTTTTTCTGTATCAGATTCTTCAGAATAAGACAGCATTATTTTACCAAATTCCAGCATCTGCTGGTCGGTTCCAATAACGCCGATATTATCAAAAGGGAAAATCTTTTCTGTTCTTGCCGGCGCGAACATTACCTTATTACCTCTTTCAATAAATGCCACATTGATACCGTAGGATTCACGCCATTGCAGTTCTTCCAGTGTTTTACCAATATAGCCTGCATGTGGACTGATTCGATAATGAGTAAGGTGAGCATCCCAGGGCGACAAATGACTCTGTGTTTTGTTTTGCTCGAGCAGTTCTTTTTCATGCAGGTTTTGCAGAAAACGGTCTTCCAGTCGCTGGTAAAATCGTTGCAATCGCTGACGGAACAGTATACCGATAATAAGCATCACCGCAAGTGTACCCCCAACAGCTATCCAGAAATCGAAAAGCTGTCGTAAAAGAAAGGCAACCAGCACAACAGCTATTGCATTTCGGGCAATTTCAAGCATTACCAGTGGACCATGACTATATTTACGATCGAGCCATAATGCCGCATAAGCACTCTTGCTCATTTTTTTCACGGTAAGTGCCCAGATAAACGGTGCCATTGCAATTAAACCAATCACCGCACTGATAATTTTCGCGGTAAGCGGTTCCTGAATATATTTCAACAGGAAGGGCTGAAGAAAATATGCGGTGAGTAAGGTAAGCGCAATCATGATTACGCCATTCAGTATAATGATTTGAATATAGAACCGTAATAACCGCTTCCAGTTACTTTCGCTTTCGATGATTTGTGAGCTACTGCTGTACTTTTCCAATGCCGTGATCCATTTGTCCGGCAACACTCGTAATAAAAATTGATGTAACGGCTCGGCCAGTTTAATCATGTAAGGTGTGGTGAACGTTGTAATAACCGATACCCCTACTGCTATGGGATATAAGTAAGAACTGGTTACTTCCAGTGATACGCCAAGTGTAGCGATGATAAATGAGAATTCACCTATTTGCGACATACTTGTACCGGCCTGCACTGCCTGCTTCAACGGGCGGGCGGCAAGCAATGCACCGGTTGTTACAAAAATTGTTTTACCCAGCATAACAGCCATCGTTAACAGAAATACGGGTAATGCATATTCTACCAGAATGGCGGGGTCTATCAGCATACCCACCGATACAAAGAAAATAGCACCAAACAAATCTTTTACAGATGTAACAAGATGTTCTATTTTATGTGCCTGGGTAGTTTCAGCTAAAATTGATCCCATAATAAATGCCCCCAACGCTGCTGAGAATCCAACCTGATTAGCAAGCACCACCATACCCAGACAAAGGGCCAGCGAAATCACCAGTAGGGTTTCACTGTTAAGCCATTTTTGTACCTTTTTAAAAAAAGTGGGTAGTAAAAAAATACCCATCAGGAACCAGAGACAAAGAAAGAAAAGGAGTTTACCAATCGATAAAAACATTTGAGTGCCTTCAAACTGCTTACTCACAGCCACTGTTGATAATAATACCATCAACAGAATGGCCACCAGGTCTTCAATCACAAGCACACCCAATACCAGCCCGGTAAAATGTTTTGTTTTCAAACCCAGTTCATCAAAAGCACGAAAGATGATGGTGGTTGATGAGATAGCTATGATTCCCCCCAAAAACATGCTATCCATAGATGACCAACCCAAAAATTGCCCCATTCCATACCCCAGCAGCATCATACACAATAACTCTGTAATACCCGTAATGGCTGCAGAGCCGCCAACTTTCACCAGTTTTTTAAAGCTGAATTCCAATCCTAATGCAAACAAAAGAAATACCACGCCGATTTCGGCCCAGATCTTTATGCCTTCTACATCGCCAATGGTAGGAAATAATTTAAAGTTAGGGCCAACGATTAAACCTGCTATGATATACCCCAGTACAACCGGCTGTTTGATTTTTTTAAAAAACAAAGTAATCACTGCTGCCGCACCAAGAATCAACGCCAGGTCTTTTATTAAAACCGGTAAATGTGCCATAGTCCAATCTTTAAAAATAGATAATGCGCTCAGGGAATGGCGAGAATATACAAAAAAAACCGGAACTGTTTATGACTTCAGTAAATGTTCGAGTACATGATGTACAGCCGGGCAAAAAGTTGAATTTTTCAGTGTAATTACAGGTCTCTTTATCAGCACATCTTCATCTGTGTAGGGAAAGCGTTTACAATCAGACGGACGATCTTCATAAATACTACAGTAATTATCTGAGCCAAGGAATGGACAGGGTTTTGTATTGGTAACATAATCGCCCTCGGTATCGAGTGAAAGATAGGTATCAATAAAAGCGCTTTCTTTTAGTTTCAGTAATTTACTGATACGCTTTATATCAGGTGTTTTAAAGCGGGGCGAATAGTTTTTACAACAGTTGGCACAAGTGAGACAATCTATTTCAGCAAATGCTTTCTCATGTAGTTCAGGCAATAGTTTCAATACCTTATTCTTATCGGCTCGTTGCAGAAATTGTTTGTATTGCTTCTGATGATCAGCACTTAATTTTTCCCATTGCTGCATGAAAAATATTTAGGCAAAGATAACACTATCATTTTTATACTTCAGGAAGTGAGAAAATAAACAAATGTGGCAATAGTTATCAATATGAGCCAGAAAACCATCCCTAAAATATTGGCCACTGTTACCATCAGTATTTCACCAAAGCCTTTTAACTTTAAAAATTTAGAATAAGCAAAACTGGTATACACGAACTGAATCAACAGATTTGAAGTAGCTACGATGTAAAATTTATCGCGTGATAACAATGTCAGTAAAGGAACAAATGAAATGGTACTCAGTAACGAAAGCATACTGGTGAGTATAAGATAGGCTACAAGATGTTCTGCAAAATTCAATCGCTTTCCCTTAAATACAAGCCAGAAAGCAAATGCCATAACAGGAGCAATCAGAAACGTAACGATATTGGTTCGTTTCTCCATAAAATCATTAACCTTCGCCTGTTTTTCTGTAATACGCTGATAGAAGGCTTTTTTCTCCTGTGTTTTTGCAGATGCAATCTGTTCCTCGGTAATGTATTGGTTCTTCTGAAAAGGATGAAAAATAGAATTCATAAATACCGAAAACCCCAGTACAATTAATAATAAAGTAAAAGGGTTAAAATATTTTTTCCTTTTACCTTCCAGAATATATTCCTGTAATACCACTCCAGGTTTTACGATCAATTCTTTTAGCAGAAAAAGGGCCCCTTTGTCGGCATGTGTAAACGCATGTAAGAGCTCATGCAAAAAATGGGGCATGGTGAAACGGTGAATGCTCGTTTTCTGACCACATCCCGGACAAACATTAAAATCGGGAGTCAGTTCCCGGCCGCAGTTGGCACAACGCGTTGATTTCATGTGCAATATTATGATTTTAAAAATATTGAAATAATTTGATTCACAGCTTATTAACCGGATGAACAAAAGATGAATTTTCCCGTTGTGGAAGCTTACCTTTGCGGCGTTTAAAACCCCCTGCCGTTAAAGCTGGGTTTTTTATCATCATTTTAAGCCATTCCTGAATATGAATCTTTTTGAACACCAATCAGCAGAGTTTCAGACACGTCATATCGGACCCAATGAATCCGATACCCATAGAATGTTAGAAGTAATTGGCACCGCTTCACTGGATGAGCTCATCAGCAAAACGGTTCCCGACAGCATCCGCATCAAAAAACCATTAGGTGTACCGGCAGCCATCAGCGAATTCCACTACCTGAGTGAACTCAAAAAGATTGCATCGAAGAATAAAGTATTTAAAAATTATATTGGTCAGGGTTATTATGGCACTATTACGCCCAGCGTAATCCTGCGTAATATTTTTGAAAACCCGGGATGGTACACCCAATACACCCCCTATCAGGCTGAAATTTCACAGGGTCGTCTTGAAAGTCTGCTTAATTTTCAGACAATGGTATCCGATCTCACAGGTCTGCCTATTTCAAATGCTTCTCTGTTAGATGAAGCTACGGCTGCAGCTGAAGCCATGGCCATGATCTTCCACCACGTCAATAAAACCGATGTAATCAGTAAACCAAGATTGTTTGTTGACCAGCATACATTCCAGCAAACCATAGATGTACTGGTTACCCGAGCTGAACCTATTGGAATTGACATCGTAATCGGTGACTATAGTACTGCAAGTATTGATGAAACTTATTTTGGGGCCCTGATTCAATACCCCAACAGTAAAGGTGCAGCAGAAGACCACCGCCATTTTATTGAGAAAGTACATAGTGCAGGTGGTTTGGTGATTATGGCTACCGATCTGCTGGCACTTACCTTACTCACACCTCCGGGTGAACTAGGTGCCGATGTTGCTGTGGGCAGTGCACAACGTTTTGGTGTACCCATGGGCTTTGGCGGTCCACATGCTGCTTTTTTTGCTACCCAGGATGATTTTAAAAGAGGAATGCCGGGCCGACTGATTGGTGTAAGTATCGATGCACAGGGTAACCGTGCATTGCGCATGGCTCTCCAAACCAGAGAACAGCATATTAAAAGAGAAAAAGCAACATCTAATATTTGTACTGCTCAGGCACTGCTGGCTAATATGGCAGCAATGTATGCCGTATTTCATGGTTCAACCGGACTAAAACAAATAGCTACCCGTGTTCACCTCCTTGCTAAACTATTATCTGATGGTCTGGCGAAGATGGGTATTGCTCAGGTAAATAAAAGTTATTTTGATACTTTATCTGTTTCAGGGGTAGACAAAGAAGCCGTTAAAAAAACAGCAGAAGCCGATGAAGCCAATTTCTTTTACCATAAAGATGGAATAATCATCAGCATTGATGAAACTACTTCTGTAAATGATATCAATACAATACTCAGTATTTTTTCAAAAGCAGCAGGAAAACCTTTGGTAACAATTAGTGATGCTGATTTATCTCACAGTAATTACCAGTTAGCTGAGGGTCTCTTACGTACTTCATCTTACCTCACCCATCCTGTTTTCAATACGCACAGAAGCGAAAGTCAGATGATGCGTTATATAAAACAACTGGAAAACAAAGACCTATCGCTGAATACGAGTATGATCAGTCTGGGAAGTTGCACCATGAAACTGAATGCGGCATCAGAAATGATTCCGGTGAGCTGGCCTGAGTTTGGAGGATTACATCCATTTGCACCTGCATCGCAAACAGCAGGTTACCAGCAAATCATCGATGAACTCAACGATTACTTGTGTAAAATAACCGGTTTTACTGCCTGCAGCCTGCAACCCAACAGCGGTGCACAAGGTGAGTATGCCGGCTTATTAACCATTCGTGCTTATCACGCAGCAAGAAATGAAGCACACAGAAATGTGGTACTCATTCCTATCAGCGCACACGGAACCAACCCTGCCAGCGCAGTAATGGCCGGATTTAAAGTTGTAGTAGTAAAATGCGATGATGCAGGTAATATTGATGTGGCAGACCTTAAAGCTAAAGCAGAACAATACAAAGACAGCTTAGGTGCATTAATGGTTACCTACCCATCTACACATGGAGTGTTTGAAGAAACCATTAAGGATATCTGTCAGACTATTCACGATAATGGCGGACTCGTATATATGGATGGTGCAAATATGAATGCACAGGTTGGTTTAACAAGTCCTGGTATGATAGGTGCCGATGTTTGTCACCTTAATCTCCATAAAACTTTTGCTATTCCACACGGTGGTGGTGGCCCGGGCATGGGACCAATTTGTGTAAACGATAAGCTGGCGCCTTATTTACCAGGTCATACAGTATTGGGCAACCCTGCACTGGCTGTAAGTGCCGCACAATATGGCTCTGCAAGCATACTACTCATCAGTTATGGTTATATTAAGATGTTGGGTGAAGAGGGTATCAGACGCTCAACGGAGTATGCCATCCTGAATGCCAATTATATGAAAGCACGTCTGGAGAAATACTATAAGATATTATATACCGGAACCAATGGCACTTGTGCGCATGAGTTTATTGTTGACCTGCGTCCATTTAAGCAAAGTGTTGGTATTGAAGCAGAAGATGTTGCCAAAAGACTGATTGATTATGGATTCCATGCACCTACCATGAGTTTTCCTGTGCCGGGCACCATCATGATTGAGCCTACAGAAAGTGAAGACAAAGCCGAGTTAGACCGTTTCTGCGATGCGCTGATATCAATCTATGAAGAAATAAAAGCGATTGAAGAAGGCCAATCTGATAAAACAGATAACCCTTTGAAAAATGCACCCCATACTCAGGCTGTTATCTGTAACGATGAATGGAAACATGCTTATAGTCGTCAGCAAGCTGCATTTCCATTGTACTATGTAACCCAGCATAAATTCTGGCCCAGTGTGGCAAGGGTAAACAATACACATGGAGACAGGAACCTCATCTGTACCTGTGAACCTGTTTCATCCTATGTAACAGAATAACCAATAATGTTTGAATGAATCGTCCTAGAAAAAAGTCCTTCTGTTTTAGAAGGACTTTTTTCTAGTTGCCCGATCTGACAACTTTTTACAATACTATTATTCTCCCTGCTTTATCTGATGCTCCAGTATTTCTATAAGCTTCTGTTTATCGAGTAAAGCAGCTTCAAGTTGACTGATTTGTTGTTTCAATAAGGGTACCAATTCGCGCATCACCAAGCCATATGAGGCGGACTCCTCCTCAACCGTATTCATTATTTCCATTTTCACTTCGCGATACGTTGCATTGAGCATTTCACCTTCTCCGGAGAGTAGCCAGGTAATATTCAGTTCGGGGAAACGTTTTTCAATCTTGAATAAAATGGCACCCCCGAAAGAGCCTTTGTTTTTGCGCTGTTTGCCCAAATAGCCATTTGATAAACCACATTCTATTTCTACTTTTCTTGGGCGTAAACGTTTATATTCTATAAACTGATAAAATCTTTCTGGAGCTGTCATTGTGTATAAATGTTTAGAAAATGTCGGAATTCAGATAGAAGATGATAGAAAACGATTTTATATTTTTACCTCTTCAATACCTTACGAAGAAAGAGATAAAATATAAATGCTGCAATACGTATTTATACCTGATTTGGCCTGGTAAAACCCGCAGAAATAATATCAATACAGGTCATTAACGAAAAAATTAAATGTCGTAAGTCTGTGATCTGCCGCAACACTTCGCGTTAGAAGTATTGAAAGATTTCTAATAACTTACCATGCAACAGGAAATTCATCACGAAAAGCCAATCTTGTCGGCTTTAACCAGAGAAGAAATCAATAATCCACAACTTGTACTTGCTGAATTATTCGATTTTGCACATTTACCGGAATTGAAAATAATGTTATGGGATTGGCTGAAAACAACGGTTACCGGTAGCTACAATAAAACACTCACCAATAGAGAAAGAGCTGCCATACTCTTATTATATGAGTATATGGAAAAACTACTTGAAGCGAATCACCTCTTGTACATAGAGCAGCAAAAGCTGGATGAAAAAAAACAGGATGAGCAAAGACACATCTTTTGATTGCTAATTTTCGCTCACATATTTATGTGATAAAATTGATAACGCATTGTAAATCAACAATAACCGATGATATAGTCGGTCGTATGCCATCATGAATGGTTTGTATTGGCTTTTAAGCAACAATAGTTTTGTGTTTCGAAATCATTACCATGAAACAAAAACTATTCACCATTCTTTTTGTGTGTGCGGCCCTTGCTTTACAAACTGAGTCTTATTCACAGGGTTTTCTAAAAAAACTAAAAGACAAAGTAGAAAAAAAGGCGGAAGAAGTGCTCGACAAAAAAGTAACCGACAAAACTGGAACAACGAATGTCCCTGCCAATAATAACACCAATACAAATCTGCCGGGTACTACTAAAAATGGAAGACCGATTAATAAATCGGGTGAAGGACTTAAAAATTCTACCGTACCTGATGTTTTACAACAGATTACAGATGCTGATCTTGCATTCAATAAGCAACAGTTTGGCGAAGCAAGGTTTTCTGTTCAACAGGCTTTACTCGGTGTTGAACTTCAAATTGGCAACCAGTTGTTGCAATCGCTCCCTACTGAAATTGTTGGTTTGCCCAAAGATTCAACTGAAGACAGGGTAATGAGTGTTCGTTATGGCTGGGCCAACCTTACCATACAGCGTGTTTACCAGAAAGATGACAAACAGTTATCTGTGCTTATAGGTAATAACGCTATGTATGCCGGTGCACTTGATATGTACTTTGGGTTTGCTTCCACTCAATCAAACGGTGAAACACAAAACACCAAACAAATCAGGATAAAAGGCAATAAAGCCATTATTCAATTTGAAGAAAGAGAAGGTTATACCATACTGATGCAAATGGGTACTGGCGGTATGATTACCTGGAAAGGCATCAATTTTACTACAGAAAAAGATATCATGGACGCAGTTCAGCAATTTGATATCGATATGATTAAAAAAACAATGGGTCAACAATAAGTAAATACAAATAAATGAAAAAGACTTACAGTATCCTGCTTGCATTATTGTTAACCTCGCTGACATATGCACAGGATTTCAAAAAAAATATTGCAACTGCACAAAACAGTTACAGTTCAGGTAAATTACAGGATGCACATTTCGCTTTATTACAAATGATGCAGGACCTTGATATCACTATTGGCAAAGAGGTTTTAAAATTATTTCCAACATCACTGGATACGCTGACCCCTGTTCCAAAAGAAGAAAATGTTTCAGGTAGCAGTCAGTTTACAGGCGTAACCATTGAAAAAAATTATGGGCATTTTAGTAAAAAAGCAGCTTTGAATGTGGTCATTAATTCACCTTTATTAAATACCCTCAATGCGTATATCAACGCTCCTTTAATGGCAGGATTTGGTGGTGATCCGAATACAAAAATTGTAAAAGTGGGTAATTATAAAGCAAGACTGAATAAAGAAGATGACGAACAGAATACGTACCGCTTAGAAATTCCGCTGAGTAATGCACTTCTCAGTTTAAAAATAAATAACAGCTCCGAAGCCGAACTGATATCACTGGCATCGCAGTTACCTATTGGAAAAATGGCAAGCCTGATTCAATAACCGATATTTATGATTATTTCCTAAACGCTATCTGCCAGGCTCGGCAGATAGCGTTTTTTATTCGGTAAACCATTTTGCCTGCCCATATGCAATCGGTATATTTATACAAAACCGCATACCCATATGAAACAGGAGATTATTAATTTGTACGATGAGTACACACATAAACCTTTACCACGCGAGGTATTTTTAAAACGTCTGGCTATTCTGGCAGGCAGTACTACTGCTGCCATGGCCATATTACCCATGTTGGAAAACAATTATGCAGTAGCCGCAACTGTTCCTGAACAGGATATTGAACTGCATACGGAAGAGATTACCTATGATGCAGGTGGTGTAACCATGAAAGCCTATCTGGCCAAACCAAAAAAAGATGGAAAATATGGGGGTGTGGTTGTAATTCATGAAAATCGTGGACTGAATGATCATATTCGCGATGTAGCACGCAGGGCTGCAAAAGCTGGTTATATTGCCATAGCACCAGATGCACTATCGTCTGCCGGTGGCACGCCTACCGATCAGGACCAGGCAAGAGAATTATTCAGTAAAATTGATGCAAAACAAAACCTCATCAATTTTGCCAAAGGATTCGACTATTTAAAAAGCCGCAAAGACTGTACTGGCTTAACCGGTTGTGTAGGTTTTTGCTGGGGTGGTGCATTGGTGAATCAACTGGCTGTGAATGTTCCTGATTTAAAAGCTGCCGTTGCTTTTTATGGCAGACAGGCCGATGCCGCTGATGTTCCCAAAATAAAAGCAGCTTTACAATTACATTATGGTGGTCTGGATGAGCGCATCAATGCTGGTATTCCGGCTTATGAAGATGCCCTCAAAAAAAACAACGTAAAGTATGAAGTGTACATTTATGAAGGCGTGAATCACGCTTTTCATAACGACACTTCTGGTGCCAGGTATAATGAAGCCGCAGCAAAACTGGCCTGGAAAAGAACACTGGATTTTTGGGCAGCCAACATGAAGTAACCGGATTTATTTTCCACTTTAGTAAAACAAAGCGTGAACAACAGACTTTTTTAGCTGTTACCTTCGCATAAAGATTAATTGTATGATAGCAACCAAGGCTTACGCAGCAGAAACACCAAAAGCAAGACTCACCCCTTTTCAACTCGAAAGAAGAGAACCGGGCCCATACGATGTACATATCGACATTTTGTATTGCGGAGTTTGCCATTCCGATATTCACCAGGCACGCGAAGAATGGGGTAAAGCCATTTTCCCGATGGTACCCGGACATGAAATTGTTGGAAGGGTTGTGGGCGTAGGAGATAAAGTAACCAAGTTTAAAGTGGGTGATCTCGCTGGTGTAGGTTGTTTTGTTGATTCATGCAGAACCTGCGAAAACTGCAAAAGCGATCTTGAACAATATTGCGAGGACGGAATGGTGGGTACTTATAACGGTCGCGAACGTATTACCAACGCACCTACTTATGGAGGTTATTCAACCAATATTGTGGTTGACGAACACTACACATTGCATATTTCCGATAAACTTCCACTTGCTGGCGTTGCGCCATTGCTTTGTGCAGGTATTACTACCTACTCACCCTTGCGTTATGTTGGGGTAAAGAAAGGACATAAAGTAGCTGTATTTGGTTTGGGTGGATTGGGACATATGGGTGTAAAATTTGCCGCCGCTTTTGGTGCAGAAGTTACCATGCTGAGTACTTCTCCTTCCAAAGAAGCCGATGCAAAAAGATTGGGCGCTCACCATTTCGCATTGATTACAGATAAAGACACCATGAAGAGCCTCGAAAACTCTTTTGATTTTATTCTGAACACCGTTTCTGCAGATCATGAATTCAGCACTTACCTGAACCTGTTAAAAACAAACGGAACCATGATTATTGTAGGGCTTCCCGAATCAGCTTCAAAAGTGCCTGCATTCGACCTGGTGCCTAAACGGAGAAGCATTTTAGGCTCTATGATCGGTGGTATCAAAGAAACACAGGAGATGCTCGATTTCTGTGCAGAACATAATATTGTTTCTGATGTGGAAGTAATTTCCATTCAGCAAATCAATGAAGCATATGAAAGAATGATTAAAGCTGATGTGAGATACAGGTTTGTCATCGATCTGGCTTCGTTGAAATAGTCTTTCGTCCTTAAAATAAAAATGCGCCTGCAATAATATCAGCAGGCGCATTTTTATTAGTATTTACTATTTACCCATCGACAGGTCAGTAGTTCTTTCTGTTTTAGCATAATTGATATAACGATATTTACCGATAGTACTTATATCGAGCAGCAGTTTATAAGTAATACCTCCTACCACTGTACTGGTTTCAACACGTCCTTTCTTTACAGTTGCCGGTGGCGCTTTTGAACCTATCAACAACTCTGAAAATGCTCTGCCCTTCATAGTTGATGGGGCAGGAATATGATGAATAGATAAAACCGTTGGTGCTATATCTACATTTGAAGTTGGCAGATTACCCTCAAATGCTTTTTTAAATGAAGGTCCATCAGCGAGCAAGGCTATATGAACTTCATATGGACTAAAGCCCCCATGCCCGGCTACTCCGCGTGCATAACTTGTGCCTGCATAGCCAGTGCTATTCTTTGCGTCATTCCAGTTTTCATCAACCAGAATATCGGCTGTTCTCTCAGGATGGTTCCAGTGAATGGCATCAAAAGAAAGTGTACCCGGAATCCAACCTTTCATACTTCCTGTTTTATCTGCTTTTGTAAATATGGCCCCTACCCATTCTTCCTGTTGCAAAGCTGTTACTACTTTACGAATAAGTTCCGGATCATGATTTTTTACATAAAGTGCCCCTTCTGCAGCTACAATATCATCTGACTCACGGTCTTTTTTTATTCCTTTCTGAATCAGGAAATCCGCTACACCCAGTTTACCCGCCTTGGTTACAAAGCCATGGTCGGTTGATATAATAATATTTACTTTATTACGCATTCCTTTTTCGTCTAATGCAGTTATGATTCTCCCAAACTGCTCATCTACTGATTTAATTGAGGCGTTGGCTGCAACCGAACCAATGCCATCGCTATGAGCCGCACCATCAGGATCAGAATACCAGATGGCATTTACCAAGGGGCCATTTTTTACAAATCCATATTGCAGTAACGCATCAGTAATCCATTTATGCTGTGCGCTATTGGGTTTACCATGTGCCGGAATAGGGCCCAGCACATTTACCAACTCATCTTTAAAAGATGCCGGCAATATCATAGATGTATTTACTATGGCACCATTTCCTACTTTATGGTTTTGCAATAATGCCTGCCCTGTTGAACCTGAACTGAATACCATCATTCTTTGTCCTACAGATTCCAATGCTTCCCCTAATGAGACGGCTGTTAATAAACGGTCGTTTGTTGCAGCAGCAATTTTATTCAGTTCTGCAGCGTCTCCTGTATTTAACCCTTTTACCGGATTTACCTGCGGAAAATAAACCGTATTACCCATAATACCGTTTGTTCCGGGATAGCTTCCTGTTGAATAAGATGAAGAATTTACACGCGTTACTGTTGGAAACACGCTGTGATGCTGCTTTCCATATGACCCTCGTTTACTGAATGCATATACATTAGGCATCAGTTCAGGGGTTATATAATCAGGTCTTAATCCGTCAAAAAAAACAATCAGGGTTTTAATGGAAGTATCTACTTGTGCTGTCACTTGCAGGCAAGTAAGCAACACCATTATAAATAAGCTATTCTTTTTCATACTGTGATGATTTAAATGATTTTATTTCTCCCACCATACTTTTATATCGCTATTATCTCCACCCATTGATGTGATGGCTTTAGCCAGGTTTGCTGCATTGAGTGATTGCAAATAAGTTGGATAAGGCACACGACTTGGAAATTTATTTTCAGCAGGGATACCAGTACCTCTGGGAAGAACAGGATATCCTGTTCTTCTCTTTTCAAACCATGACTGATAATCCACAAAAAAGTACGCGTAATATTTCTGCAACATAATTCGCTCCAATTGCTGGGCGGTTGATGCAGTTGCATCATATACCACACCGGGCTGGTTAAGGTACCCTGCAGGTAAAGTGAGTCCCCATTGAGCCATGGAAGCAGTTATACCCGCATCGTAATGTTGTTTGGCAGTTTTACCGGTTGCAAAACCTTTTACCGCCAGCTCTGCTTTAATAAATTCCAGTTCCGCAAGGGTCATCATAATACCCATAGGGACATATGTTTTTAATACATCATTATAACTTGAATTACGTCCTACCTGGTATTCAGTAGTTACAGGGTATCCGCTTTCAATACCAACATATGAGGGAACACCCCCTACGGTTACTGTCGTGCTCCATAATGTTCTTCTCGGATCATTATCGGCATTCATTTTATCCATAAAGAATTTTGTAAAATATGTACCATCTCTCCAATCTAACTGCCTTGCATTGTAATATGGATTGAAATAAGGAAATGATCCGGTGAACTTAAGTATTGCTTCGTCGCCATTTACTACAAACATTGGGTACTTTACTGGATCGGCCAGCATGGCATTGATCTGGTTATTTACATTTACTTCATCATTACGCTTAGATATTCTTACTAGTAACCGGAGCTTTAATGAATTACCAAAACGTTTCCATTTTACCATACCGGGGTTAACTGAACCCGATAAAGCATTTGCATTGTATAAAATATCGCCTCCATAAGTAAGCGCTTTACCTGTATTGATCAGTTCATTTGCAGTTTCCAGATCAGCTAATATTCTGGTATAGATATCTTTTTGTTTATCGAATGCTGGTTGAAAATTTCCATCTGTTGCTTTGGTGGCTTCACTGAAAGGAACATCTCCATATAAATCGGTTAGTATAGAATAGGCCCATGATTTATAGATCAGCGCTATTGCCTTATAGTTGGGCTCGTTTAAGTCATCAGCTATGCGATAGATATCTTCTATATCGGTTAAGTACGCATAAAAATTACTCCAGACACCTGCTCCGGGATTCACAACATACCGATGCAATCCTGTGCCACCAGGGCTGGAACGAGGTGCATCTACCTGCATCAGTTCATGAGTGAAATTTCTGGAAGAGGTAACAGCTGAACTTACGATCCTGTATTGAAGCTGCCCAAGCATTACACCGGGGTTCACTTCTTTGGGTCTATTAGGATCTGTGTTCAGAGATTCAAAATTTTTTGCACAGCTACTCATCAGCATTACTACGAGCAGCAGAATATAATAGTTGAATGAATACTTTTTCATATTGAATGATTTTGTCGGGATTAGAATTTAAAAGTGAGGTTTACACCCATGTTTCTGGTAGATGGAAACTGTGTCAGTTCAACACCCGGTGTCAGTGTCCCACTATTAAGGTTACCTCCTTCCGGATCAAAACCCGGGAAGCTGGTAATATTAAACAGGTCGCGTCCATAAACAGCAACGCTTGTTTGTCTGATACCAATTTTAGCCAACGCTTTCTTTGGCAGATTGAATTCTACCCTGGCTTCCCTGAGCTTCAGGAAGGAGGCGTCGAAAATATTCATCTCTGCATTGCTGATGGCATAAATATTATCGTAGTAAGAACTGGCAGCAACATTCACTGCATTCTTTTCATATTTGCCTGTTCCATTGTTGAATACCACTCCATCACCTACTATTCCATTGTCTCTTCCCGGCAGGGTTACTTTTGTTTTTCCAAGTGTATTATTCTTGTGGTTGGTTTGAGAATACATGCTTCCACCTTTCTGGCCATCCAACAGAATACTTATCCTGAAATTTCCAACAGTAAACTCGTTCATTAAACCTGCTTTCCAGTCTGCAAAAGCATTACCCCATTTCTTTGCAACAGGATCAAGTGGCGCAGGCAAGCCGTTGGTTGAGTAGATGATTTGTCCATCAGCTGTTCGCTGAAAACCTCTGCCGTACAAGTCACCCATTCTTCCACCAACCCGGGCTTCGATACTCACATTGCTACCATGACTATAAATGATCTGATTGGTAATACCTGCTGCCAATTCTCGAACATAACTTCTGTTACGGCTCCACGTAAGTGTAGTAACCCATGCGAAATTTTTACGAACTATGGGTTTACCTGTTACGGTCAACTCAATCCCCTTACTGTTGATTAAACCAGCATTTACCAGAGCACTTGAATAACCAGATACAGGATCTAATGGAATAGCCAATATCTGGTTACGGCTTTTGTTATCATACATAGCTATGTCAATCCCAAGTCTTCCTTTAAAAAAACGAAGATCAAGTCCGGCTTCATAACTGGTAGTGATTTCAGGTTTAAGATCTGTATTGAATAATGTAGATGGGTTGGTAAAACTGTTACCATAAATACGATCGTAGTATTTATCGGTCTGATAAGGTCTGGTATCATTACCAACCTGTGCCCATGATGCCCTGAATTTAGCAAATGATATTTTCGAAGGCAGTGTAAACATGTCGCTTAGTAAAAAGCTTGTGCTTACAGAAGGATAAAAGAATGAATTGTTTTTAAAAGGTAAAGTACTCGACCAGTCATTCCTTCCTGTCAGGTCAACAAACACCTGCTCCTTATATGAAAATTGTGCAGCTCCATAAACACTATTAATTGCTTTTTTTGATTTTACTGCATCTACTACAGCTGGATCCAGGCTATTAGACACCTGGTAAATGGCAGGCTGTGAAAGTTGATCAGCATAAGCTCCAGAGAAATCATATGTCTGACGCATAGCATTGGCTCCGCCTGAAACTGTGTAATTAATATCATCATTTATCCTGTCTTTATAAGTCAACAGAAAGTCGGCATTCATCTCATAGTTGAAAACATTCTGTTCACGATACATGCCACGCGGGTATTTTGTCATACTGAATGGTCGCTGTTGTGAACGAAATTCAAAAGACATATCGGTACCTGCACGAACCATTAATTCAAGTTTTTTATTGATGGTGTAGTTTGCTGCTATATTTCCAATTACCCCATGTTTGTTCATCTTGTTCAGCATTTCATACAAATCGAGGTAGGGATTATCAGGGCCGGGATTAAATGGATTTTTCTGCTTTACACCTGTCAGTCCGGGTTCCCAATAAGGTTTAAACCATTCAGGTCTGATATTAGGTGCTGTTCCAATAATCAGAAAATACATGATAGTCTGGTTATTGTAACCAGCAGTAGGCAGGTTATCACTGTGCTTATTGGTATAGTTTACCTTACCGGTAATTTTTAAACGGTCCGATATTTTCTGTGAAACAGACAATGCAGCATTGATCCTTTCAAATCCTGTATTGGGAAGTATCCAGTCGTTTTTTAAATGTGTGAGCGACAAACGAGCCGATCCTTTATCATTTCCTCCTTCCATAGAAATACTGTTAGATACAGTAACTCCTGTCTTAAAAAAACCTGAGATATAATCTTTATGCGCCACCCATGGTGTTCTTACAGTTGGTCTTCCATCAGGCGCAGCAGGGTTGTATTGAAAATATTGTTGCCCGTTAAAACGAGGTCCCCAGGCTCTACCTGCCGCAACACCTGTGCTGGTATTCGGACCATCAGCTCCGTCGAGATAAGAATAATAAGCACTGGTTCTTCCTTCACCATATTCAAACTGGTAATCGGGCCAGCGGTTTACCTGATCAATACTCACGTTGGTATTAAATGTAACACCAATGCCCTTGTCTGTACGCTGACCAGATTTTGTTGTGATAATAATGGCACCACCTGCTGCACGACTACCATATAAAGCTGTTGCGCCGGGACCTTTTAACACTGTTATTTTATCTATATCGTCGGGGTTGATATCTGATAAACCAGAGCCAAAGTCAACGGGACCATCTGCGGCAAGGTGAGAATTGTAACCTGTTCCGGTAATCCTGCTACTAACCGGAACACCATCAATAATAATCAACGCCTGATTATTGTCGAGGTTCAAAGAATTTTCTCCGCGAAGGGTTACACGTGAAGAACCCATCGGGCCAGACCCTGTTCCCTGAATATTTAAACCTGCCACTTTACCTGATAAGGTATTTACCCAGTTATTGGTTTTGGCATCTTTCACAGCATTCTCCTTCACTGTTTGCGCCGCATATCCTAACGACTTTTCTTCTCTCCTGATACCTAATGCTGTTACAACAACTTCCTGAAGCACTTCTTTTTTCTCTGTTAGCAGAATAGACAGGTTATCGAGTCCTTTTACAGGTATTTCTAAATTTTCATAACCGGTATAGCTAATCTGTAATACAGCATTAACCAACGAAACTCCCTGCAGGTTCAATACAAATGAGCCATCGTTGATGGTAGCGGTTTTTACAGATGCACCTTTTAACTGAACAGTGGCACCAACCAATGGATTTGATGCACTGTCTTTTACAATACCTTTTACAGTTTGTGCTTGTACAAATGCTGAAGCTGTTAATAAACACAGCAATAGCAATAGTTTTTGAGGAAAGGGGGTAGATACAGATTTCATAAACAGTTTTTAAGACTGCAAATGTTTCTGTTTTGTTAAGCAAGAAATACAGGTCCCGGGAAATTTAATGATTCCATGAACATTTCTTCATAGTAAGATAAACTATTGGTAATAAAGAGTTCAACTTAACAGTTTAATTTAATGATATAAGAGAAAAATCAACTACCAGAACTATATACCAAGTAATAATGATGTAAAAGTTATTTTTTTATAGCTTAGTTGGTTTATTCAGGATTTATTCACAAATAAATCATTCCGCCTTCAACTGTTTCTTTAAACTTAGCAGTACTAACATTGCAAATGCAAGAGCAGGTCTGGATTATATCTATTTGATCCAAAGTAAACTTAGAGTTACAGTTTAGTTATTGAGAATGTTTAATTTAACCAGAAAGATAAATTCTTAGTAAAAGAGATTAAGCGTATTAACATGCCGGAGGTCTAAAATCAGCAGCATTTTCATTCCATATTAAACTGCAATAGCCACACTTTCCTCTACTGCTAAAAAACTGATAAAGTTTTCCTGTGTCCATTTTTCATTTTCTTCAACCCACATACAAACATGTTCTCTCACATTACTAAGCATGGACCATGCATCTGCCAGAACCTTTTTTTCATCTGCCGGTTTTTTGGGGAAAACTTCCTTTCCCAGTTTGGCCACTATTTTTCCATTTTGCTTCCTGAAAGTGTCTTTGAAGAATTTTCCGATAGGAGCAGTATGCTGACCAAATACACAATTACCTAATATTAAACCAAGGACTTTTGATTGACTAACATCAAGGATGATTGTCAGATACAAATAAGCAACCGTTTCTCCTTTATCATTTACAATAGTAGTCATGGTAAGCAGTTGAAGTCAGCAAATGGATGGAGCGCAATGTTAATCTTTCGGCGTTTCACCTTCGCCAGTTTACAATTTCTTAATAATAAGTTCATATTAGGATCAGGCGTACTGTTTCACCATCTCTTCTGCCAGACCAAAGGAAAGTGTCATCCCGGCTCCGCCCAATCCATTGAGAATAAATACATCAGTAGCAGGTGACAGACAGATTTCTGTTGCGCCATTCTGCATTTTTGGATAGATTCCGTTCCAGCTTTGTATCAATTTCCATGAAGAACAATCCATCATCTGTTTCAGATATGAAAAAATTAGTTCATTTATATGAGCAGAATCAAACGGTTCGAAGCTATGGCCATACTCATGGGAGTCTCCAACTGTTAACTCTCCATTTCCATTTTGAGCAACCATTACGTGTATCCCATACTTGATATACGCTTGCATTTCTGCTTTATATCGCTCTTCCAGTTTTTGCAAACCGGTAGCTTTTGTAAACGATTTGTAATGAATAAGTGACAGACCTCCGCAAACCGAAGTACCAATTTTCATTACTTCATCAGAAGATTTAAAACGCATCATTTGTAACTTGCACCGGGTAATAGGAAGATTTGAAAAAACAGTTGGAAACAAAGTCTCAAAATCCTGCCCACTACAAACCCATACCAGATCGGCCAGTATTTTTTGATCGCCAATATACACTGCTCCTGTTTCAACATTTGCAACCTGAGTTTTATACAGAAATTGTACATCAAGAAAATTTTCGAGATATGCGGCAGTAGTTACAATTGCTTCTCTTGGATCAACAATCAATTCTGTATTGCTAAACAATCCACCCAATAATCCTTTTTGCTGAACATGAGGAAAGCGAGCGGCTATTGTGGATGAGCTAAGTAAAAAAACCTGTCTGCCTTCCTGCTGAAACAAGGCTGCCAATTCCTGTAAAACCTGCCATTCATCAGCATGGTAGGCAAGATGCATGCTTCCCGACTCACTATACCACATACCTGTACTATCGCTGATATCTTTCCATACCTGTCTGCTCCGCATAGCCCTGTTAAACAGCAAACCTTCAGGCTGGCCAATGGGCCACACCATACCAAAATTGCGAATAGAAGCACCTACAGGCTTCTCAGACTTTTCAATTACAGTAACCTTATAACCGGCTAATGACAAAGCTCTCGCTGTTGCCAGTCCAACTATACCCGCACCAACAACAATGGCTGTTTTATGGTTCATATACTACTGTTGATTTTAGTTTTTTGATGAAATAAAACATCGCAGCAATCGTAAGACATATCCCAATCACCGATAAGTAGATCACACCAGTACTGTATAAATCGGTCCATTGCGTTTTTATTTTAAGCACTGTTTTCATTACGATAACACCAACACTGCCTAAATAGCCAAATGAATCGGCCAGGTACATTAAAAATCCAACATTGCCGGCAGTACCAAATGCAGCTATCATTCTGTCGAATAAAATACAATTGAAAGGGATATAACCCATATATAGCCCCAATCCTACTGCAACCATCCATGCGAAAGGATTCAGAAAGCCGAGAGAAAATAAAAGCGAACTAATACCGGCTACTAAAAAACCTGCGATAATAAGATAGTGTGTAATAATGAATGCTTTACGATTATTACGAATCAACATCATGGCACTAATAAGTAATAATACTGAAACGGTAACGGGAATCTCTGTATTGGTAAATACACCTGGTTCATTACCATATCCGAGTTCATTCCACATATCTGCCGCAAAATTGTCTCGAATATCTCTGAAGATGGTCAGAAAAACATACACAACAATCAGCAACACAATACCTATGCTGAAATTTTTAAAGAATGATTTTCGTTGGTTTCGATCCATGGGAACGCGAACAACTTTATGTTCCTGATCCGCTTTTGATGGGGGTGGTATTTGTTCGAGGAGATAAACGAGTATAAGAACTGGCAACATAAATACAAGACCAGTAATAAAAGGCAGCCACTTTTCTGCTATATCAATGTTCAAAAAAAGCCACTTGGCAACAGACTTAACAAAGCCGGATGAAAAAATAAAACTTACAGCTAACGCTGCTCCAATAAAATCCGTTGCCTTTCGTCCTTCCGCAAAGGAAAAAATGATTCCCCAGATCATTCCCAATGGAAACCCGTTTACAAAAAGAAAAATGATGTTCCAGGGAGATGGCACCACTGCAAACAACAGTAAGGCACACCACGAAACTCCCAGCAACAGCAATACCGATTTCCCCCTGCCGATATGCGCCAATTCCGAAATAAACTTTATCCCATAAAACTTACTGAACATGTACCCCAGTACCTGACAAATAACCAATGCATCTTTATACGCAAGACCAAAAATATCGCGTTCTCCGCTAAACATACCTACGGTAAAGGGTTTACGGAAAGCGTATACAGATGCGTAGGTTAAAAAACATATCAGTGCAGCATATATGGCAACCTGAATATCTTTTTTTGTTGCACGGTTCTGGCTAAAGAGCATACTTATGAATTAAGTATTGTTGTTAACTGCTCCAGTGAATCAATAATATGATCGGGCTGATATTGCTCCAACTGCGCTCTTGTATAAGCGCCCGTTGTTACCGCTATTACGCTTCCACAATGGGCGTTTCTGCCTTCTTTAATATCAACTTCAGTGTCACCTACTTTTACCACTTCTTTTGCATCTGAAACCTGCAATTCTCTCATCAGGTATTGTATCATATATGAAGCTGGCCTTCCTTCAAGTACTTCATCGCTGCAAACTACTCTATCGATGTCCGGATGATTATTCCACCCCAATCTTGTAAGAAGTGCATTGGTGATAACTCTTGTAAAACCCGTGTTAAGTGCTACTTTAATCTGTCTTTCCTGCAACCATTTAAATATTTCCGCTGCGTAAGGCAATGGCACCAGTGTTTCTGTTTCCTGATAAAAAGCAACCATCAGTTCGTTAAAGCGGGTATGAATACTATCAATCAGCTTTTCATTCTCCGCTCCTTCGAGTTTGTTGTACTTTTCAACAATTATTCTTACTGCGTCTATTTTACGGTAACCCATAACTGTATCTACCTCTGCGCTCTCCACTTCAATACCTGCTTCTGCGAAAGCATCGCGAAAGCAATCATTGATATTACCTGCGTCACTTACTGTTGTTCCTGCAATATCAAATACAACCAATGCTATTTTACTCATATCAATAGGTTATGCTGTTTTAAAAGATGGTTTTTCATACGTTCTGCGTAAACTTCAAGTGCAGGCAACGGAACATTTTCTGTTTTAGCCTGCTCATCCCATTTACGTAGGGCGATGTACAGATTAAATAAAGGATCCGCTTCAAAAGCTGCAGCTTCTTCTGCAGACATCACCCCTCCCTGAAATTGTAGTGTTTGAAGACTTGCCTTAGAAAGATTCCTCAGATATTCCGGGTATTTAAAAGTGAGGTAACGTTTTGCAGCTACATGTGAAGCCACCAACTGTGCAATTTTTCCGGAAAAGCCCTTACCCAACAGGTAAGCTGCCCCAATTCTTTCATGATCAGCTACTCCATAATCATCCATATAATGTACGTCCATGATATGTTCGCACAGGTGCCCGATATCGTGAAAGAAAGCCGCGAGGATTACTTCGTCGTCGTAGCCTTCTGCTTCCGCCAATTGCGCACATTGACACATATGTTCTACCTGCGATACTTTTTCCCCTATATAATTTTCATTTCCATAAGTCTTATAGAGTGTAAGTATGTTTTCAATGTGTGTATCAATCATATTCACTGTCATAGAAAAAGATTTATGGTTTTCAATAAATCTGAGGGAAGCTGGTTGAAATAATGGCGTAACCAGCGGGTTACGCCATTCTCTACTAACAATAAACCTTTCCCAGCTTTTTATGAATTATTTAATGATCCATATTGCAGTATTCAGATCATCTGCCCCTTGTCTGGCTACAGCTTCAGTTCTGTTCTTCCCATTCAATGATTGTTCTGAAAGCGGATAGATATAACGAAGCGGAACTTTATTATTATTCAGGTTATCTGCACCGGGTATTATTGCAGGCATGCCTGTACGACGCCAGTCAAACCATGCTTCAAGTCCATTAAAGAACAGGGCTACCCATTTTTGTAATGCAATTTTTTCCAGTTTTTCTGTCTGTGTACCTGCATAAGCTACACCTGCTTGTGTGTAATAACCGGCGGGCGGTGTTACATTGATTCCATACTGTGACGGAATCATACCATTGTAAAAACTGAAATTCGCCTGTATACCACGCAGGTAATAATCTTCGGGAGTAGTAGCTGAAGTAATCATTCCTTTTTCTGCTGCTTCTGCCAATATAAACTGCAATTCAGCATAAGTCATGATTAGTCCTCTGGCCACATTTGGTTGCGGTGCAATCTGCCCCCCATCGTTACATACCAGACATGCATAACTATAACCAACACGTGAAACACCTTGAGGTCCCCCATTGTAGTTAAGTGCGGCAACATCGCCTAATCCATTCGGAATACCTTCAATCTTAGGAGTACCTGCCGCAACAGATTTTTGCGATGGGCGACCAAATACAGCCAGGCGTGGATCATTTAAAACAGTAAGTCTGTCGCTCAATGTTTTACTTACCCTGAATTCATCGAATGAACCAACACGTGCACTATATAAAGGCCACTGATTGGCTGGTACATCAGCCAGATACTTCAATTCAGCATTATCGCTGTTGCTTGAGAAAATCGGGTTTGTGGTTGGATTGCCAACGATTGCCTGCATATCTGCATTCACATTTTTCTTTTTCGACAAACGCATCAATAAACGAAGACGAAGTGAATTGGCCAGTCTTCTCCACTTATCAACCGATCCGTTGTACAGAATATCTCCACTGATAGCTTCACTACTGGTGCCTAGAATATCATTGGCTTTTTTCAGATCGGCTAAAAGTCCGGTATATATATCTTCCTGTTTGTCGTATTTAGGAGTATATACTGATCCGGTTTTGGCTTTTGTTGCTTCTGTATAAGGAATATCTCCATAAGCATCAGTTGCCAGTGAAAACATCCATGATTTCATGATCAGCGCAACACCGAGATAATTATTTTGTACCGGAGTTGAAGCAGTAGCCAGGTCAATCATATTTTGAACGTTACGCATATTGCCATATACACTGTTCCATACACCATTTCTTTCTCCCCATAAATACCTGTCTTCGTTTACAAACTGAATCTTGGCTGTATGTTGTGCAACAATATTTCCAATTCCCCAGGCTTCATTCACCTGATCGTTAATGGTATTCTTGATAACACCCGATAATAAAAGATCTGGTGTTACAGAACTCGGAACATTCGGATTGGTATTGATTTTTTCAAAATTCTTTGTACATGATCCGAGTGTCAGTAATGACAATGATCCTATGATTAGAAACTTATTTTTCATATCACTAATATTTTCAGGTTATAATTTAAAGCTGAGGTTTACGCCAAAGCTCCTGGATGATGGAATAGACATGTATTCAATACCTGGTAAAGCAGTACCTCCGCTAAACGACATTACTTCAGGATCAACATGTGGAACTTTTGTCCAAAGTGCCAGGTTTCTTCCTACCAGACTGATGGTTGCACCCCTGAAAGGAGTACCTCTGAATAATTTATCCGGAACAGTAAAACCAATCTGAACCTCTCTCAGTTTTACAAAACTTGCATCGTACATAACACCTTCTGCAATGTTTCGTCCACCTGTCCAGGCAGTGTGCCATTCGCGTGCAGTTCTTTTAACAGTGTTCGGACTGAATGAACCATCTGTATTCAGTACCACACCCTGACCAATTACACCATTACCTGGTTTAGTAAGATCATATCCATCCGCACGACCTTCGAGTGTTTCGGTAATAATACCTCCTTCACGACCTACTGTTTGTGTTTCTGAATATACTTTACCACCCTGTCTGATATCGAATAAGAAGCTAAGTCTGAAATTTCTGTACGTCAATGTATTGTTGATACCTGCTAACCAGTCTGGATTGTAGTTACCCAACTTAATACGTTGTGTAGTTGGAATAGGGCGACCATTATTAAACACCATCTGACCAGTGTATTTTCCTGAAGCATCATAGTATGGCGCTGTTTTGTCTGTGCTCTGAACACGTGCAAAACCAATACCGTACATATCTCCCATTCTTTCACCAACGCGTGCCTCAATACTTACTCTTCTGCTTGCCATAACCAGATTGGTTAAACCATCAGACAGTGATACCACTTTGCTCCTGTTGGTTGAAAAGTTGATATCGGCAGACCATTTGAACCCTTTTTTAGTAATCACAGGCACCACATTCAACATGGCTTCAAAACCATAGTTTTTAATCATACCGGCATTGATGGCCCTGCTGCTGTAACCAGTTGTATTCGATAAAGGGATATTGATAATCTGGTTCTTAGTGCTGCTGTTGTAATAAGTAAGATCAAGACCAATCCTGTTTTTCAGAAATTTAATTTCTGTACCAATCTCAAATGCAGTGCTGATCTCTGGTTTCAGACTCAGGTTTGCCAAACGATCTGTTTCACCATATATCTGTGCCGTACCAAATGCTGTACCTGGATTAAATGCCTGTGTAAATGTGAAAGGATCGGTGTCGTTACCTACCTGTGCCACACTGGCTCTCAGTTTTGCAAAACTGATATAAGATGGCAGCTTCGCCATATCGCTCACAATAGCACTCAATGCTGCTGATGGATAGAAAAATGAATTCTGCTCGTTTCCTAACAGTTTCAAACTGGCGGGTAATGTAAGTGCACTTGACCAGTCATTACGTGCCGTAATATCAAGAAACAGGTAATTCTTATAACCTACTTGTGCAGAGCCATAAAGACTGTTTACTCTTTTTTCAGATGTTGACTGACTTACATCAAGCGGAACACGGTTATTGCTGAGTTTATAAATGCCAGGTATATTCAACTGACCTGCATTTAATTCATTATAATCGCTTTTCTGGATGGTTTGGTTACCACCGAATGTACCGGAGATAGTAAAGTCGCTGTTGATCTGTTTATTTGCGCTAAACAGGAAATCAGAGTTTCTTTCTTCAGCAATTACACGTGCTTCACGATACTGACCAAATGGAAAACGCTGTGAGCTGAAACCTCTTTTGTACATCCTTACTTCACTTGAATAATCGGTAGCAGTTCTAAACTGTACACTCAACCATTTCAACAAATCATATTTCAGCGTTATGTTACCTATAATACGGTCTACATTCTGACCGTTGGTATTTTCATATACCGTCAAATAAGGATTGTCGTGATAGTTATAATTCCAACTGAATTGCTTTCTGTTTTCGAGACCCGGCTGCCATAAGCGTTTCATTTCATCCAGTTGCACAGATCTTGGTAACCAGCAGTTAAAGAGGTACATGATGTTCTCTGTACCATAACTGATAGAGGGTCTGTTACCACTATTACTCTTGATATAACTTACAAATGCCCTTGCAGAAAATTTATCGGTGAGGTTATAACCACCACCAAAAGAAACGGTGTTTCTTTTCAGATCAGTGTTAGGTACAATTCCTTTCTGATCAAGGTTGGTGTATGATATCCTGAAATCACCGAAATCATTACCGCCAACCAGGGCTACATTATTCGTAACTGTGGTTCCTGTCTGGAAAAAATTCTTCACCCCATCGGCATCGTTCAGCCATGGAGTAGCTGTAATGATGCTTCCCGCAGGTGCATTCAGGTCTCCTCCCAGAAATGGAATGGTTTGTCCGTTTAATGTACGTGGCGAATTAAACTGTGGATATGACTGCCCGGCAAATGCTGGACCCCATGATTCATCGGTACCATCAGTAAGACCTGCACCACCGCCGTTTACAAAAGCAAAAGCTCCACCATTACCATTTCCCTGTCCGTATTTATTCTGGTAATCAGGTAAGCGCAATGCTTTTTCCATGGTGAAATTGGAATTTACTTCTACACCAATTCCTTTTGCATTTTTACCTGATTTGGTTTTAATAACAATTACACCATTGGCCGCTCTTGATCCATATAATGCAGATGCAGCGGGCCCTTTTAATACGTTGATTGATTCAATATCATCCGGATTCAAAAAGCTGGCACCATTACCAAAATCTACTTCGAGGTTATTTCTTCCTGAACCACCTGTTAAAGAGTTATTGATGGGTACACCATCAATAACATACAAAGGCTGGTTTTTATTCAGGTCGATAGATCTTTCTCCGCGAATGGTTACACGGGCCGAACCACCAATACCTGAATTACTTCCTACAACAGTAACACCGGCAATTTTACCAGCGAGTTGATTTACCACATTGGTTTCTCTTGCAGTAGTTAATGCTTCTCCTTTCAATTCCTGTGAAGCATAACCCAGTTTCTTTTTTTCTTTTCTGATACCCAATGCTGTTACAACCACATCGTCTAACTGTTGTGCAACGGGCGACAATGAAATACTCAGGTATTCACCTGTTACAGACTGCTTAACAGTTGTATATCCAACCGAACTGATGGTAATTTGAGAACCACTGGCTGCGAGTATGGAAAACTCTCCTTCAGCATTGGTAAATACACCATTGGTTTTATTTAAAATACTTGCGCCTTCAATAGGCTTCTTGGTAATTGCGTCAGACACTTTACCCCTGATAGTAACATTTGTTTGAGCCAGGGTGCAGAAGCTAATGAGCTGGGCCATTAAGAAAAAGGCCAATCTCACGCTGCGCCAAACAGTTTTTTGCGCTTTCATAAGCAGGTTATGTTTTTTTTAGGCCACAAACCTATCCTGCTAATGTTATGGTAAAATGTGCTGTAGGTTAAGTAAAAGTAAAGTGTGACTTAACAAATAGATCGATTATTGGTCGATTATTAACAAATATTAAACTTTAGTTAATAAATCGTTAAGCGCTATAAAGGATGGTTTTTAAAAATATAGATCACAAGCATCAGGGCATCATCTTTTCCGCGGTTAACAGGATTGTGCAATTCACCAGCATCAAAGAAAAGCGAATCTCCCTCCTCCATATCAAAAGATTCTTCGCCAATAAAATAAGTTACGCTCCCGCTGATAAGGTATTTGAATTCAAATGCATCAGTTTTTACCATAGGGCGTTTTGCATCTGCTGATAATCGGAGGAGTACAAAATCGGTATGGAAATCCTGAACAGTTGTTGAGAACAACCGTTGATAATAAAACCCGCTTGCATTTTCTTTTTCAAAGGGCTGGTATTGTTCTTTTTTCCGGAATATTACTTTACTGTCTGGTGCTAAGAGATTGATGTCTTTGAAAAAATGATTAAAATCTATATTAAGCGATTTAATCAGGTTCAACAAAACAGTTAAAGAAGGAATGGTTCGGTTATTCTCTACCTGACTCAGCATGGCTTTTGATACCCCTGCAGCTTCTGCCAGTTCCTGTAGTGTAATATTTTTTTCTTTACGAAGATCACGCAATCGATTACTGATCTGAATAATGATATCTTCCTGCATAACCTGTTTTACCTGTAATATAAACAGGTTTCTTCGTCTGCAAACGCTCAGATGCAAACAGGTTACCTTAGTTTTGCAAAAAATGTAATTTTTATGGGAGTAGCAGATCAATTGGCACAACTCAAGGCTGAAAAAGCGGCCGCTAATTTAAAAGTAGGCCAGGATTTTTTAGCCAGCAATAAACAAAGACCCGAAGTAACTGAACTGGAGAGTGGTCTTCAATATGAAATATTAACAACGGGTACAGGCGAAAAACCCAAGGCACACAATGAAGTAACCTGTCACTACCACGGCACACTGATCGACGGCACCATTTTCGACAGTTCTGTACAGCGTGGTCGTCCGGCGGCATTTCCTTTAAATATGGTGATCAAGGGCTGGACCGAAGGTTTACAACTTATGCCAGCGGGCAGCAAATGGCGTTTCTTTATTCCACCACATCTTGCTTATGGTGAGCGTCAGGTAAGTGCACAAATCGGTGCGAACAGTACCTTGATATTTGATGTGGAATTAATCAGCTTCAGGTAAACAGTTATTATCTATCATCTTTAATGCCCTTGTTTTCTGCAACAAATTATATTCAGCAGAAAACAGGGGCATTTTTTTCAGTTTTACCTCGACTCGTACGGCCCGTGTTCTGAAACAATATATTTATCTGTACTGGAATCGTTGAGCACATATACGGCATAACGATCTCCACCAGGTTGTACCCGAATAACAATATGTCCTTTTTTTGCTTTATAGGCCCTGTTCACAAATGAATCGCCGATTACATTGATATTGGACTCCAGCATATCCGTTGCAAACAAATCTCTTGGCCCGGGATAAATACTGGTCGACATGATACGTCTTAATACATCATGCCCCGGATGATCAGACGACCAGGTTTGCTGTATCCATACCCTAGGACGTAATGTTCTTACATAATAACCCTGTTGCGAATCGCGGTTGCCATGATGGTTCAAAGTAGCCACATCTACTGCACCAATCAACGCTGCAATCTGGGCCTCCATCGACTGAAAATCGGGCGCACCAAATTCGTCTATACCCGATACATCGCCACCGGTGAAATAATCAAATTTTCCATAGCGGATCTTTAAACATACACTGAGTGGATTTTCGCCCGGATAATGAGTTTCCGGAAACACATTTACAGACTCTCTGTTTTTATACCCTGTAGCCACCCTGCCACCTGCAGCAATATTTTTAATCTCCCATTCCGGAAAACTGCCTGACTCACGGGTTAAAACAAACTGATCATTTGCTCCTGGCACAATACTATCATACAACATGCCCTTTTTCTTCTGTGCATCCAGAAAAGAAAAATAATTGTTTAGTGATTGTACAATATGGTATTCATCTTTCTCATAACGTTTTTGAAATGATTCAGAACGTAAGTTAACCGGTATAGTATGGCCTCTGTCGATCATTTTTTTGATAGGAACAATATCGCCTACACCGGTAAATCCTGTTAACACATAATTACCATTAACAGATTTCTTTTTTTGTATATCCCATTCACCAAAATGATCATCATGAAAATGGGATATGACACCATAATCTATCTGCGGTTTTGCAAATGGTGAGAACTCGGTAATATATTGAACTAGCCATTCATATGCCTGTTTCGAACTATCCGGATGCAACCTGCTGTTTCTGTCTGATAAGGTTCGGGGATGTGTATCAGAAATTTCACCGGCATCAAACAACATAGTAGTTCCATCGGGAAATACCATAAAAGTAGCGTTACCCCTGCCTGTGCTGATATGATGAATATCAAACATGCCCCTCGACCAGGGTGCGAGCTTTTTTGTTTGTGCTTGTACTGTTGCAAACAACAGTACAAGCACAACAGTAACAACAGTTTTGAGCTGTTTATTTTTCATTATTTCTGTTCTACTTCAACAGCTTTGGCCACTTGATGTTCTGCAGTGAAATTGAAACCTGCCAATTGTGCCACAGTAGCCGCTAATTGTTTTTGATAGAGTTGCTGAGACTTTTTGATTTCTCCTGATGGTTTTACTTTCGGACCAATTACAGTAAACCATATTTGCGAAGCATCCAATACTTTTTGACCGTGAGAAGTCCATTCAGATTTTACTGCATCACCTCTTCCGTGATCGGTTGTAATGAGTAATGTGGTTTTATCCTTATAATCGGGGTCATGCTGAATCCAGTTCCAGATTTGTCCCACCCACTCATCAAACTGGTGTGCCGCATCAAGATAATACTTATAATCGCCGTGATGTGCAAACTCATCTGTATCACCATAAGAAATATAAAATGCTTTTGGTTTTTTAACCTGCAGATAATGTAATGCCTGAAAATGCGTAAACACATCCAATGTTTCTCCTGCACCAAATGGTTTGAAGCCTGTCTGGTTCATTTCATTCAGCAGTTTCATGATTGGATCTGAAAGCGCTGCTGTATTGTCGTCGTAAGCATTCAGTACAGGAAAGCCTGCACGTTTTTCATTGATGATTCTGTCAAAAGCACCCCATGCACCAAACGCAGCTACCCTGTTTTTATAGGCCGGCATTTTATTAAAAAACTCCAGAATATTGGTATGCGGATTAGGCGGATAATCATTTGAATTGATGAGTGTATCTACATGGCCGGTTAATATTTCGCTATAGCCCGGGTAAGAAAACCAATAAGGATTTGCATTGTCTACTTTGTTATCGTGAGCCCTGTTTCCATATAGCTGTCCCTGTTTGGCCAGTGTTCCCCAGCAAAAAGGCATCAGCTTCTGTCTGCGGCCGGCTTCTGTTTTATCCCAATACTTTTTGAAAATTCCTGCGCTGTCTTCCTGGTTAAATTTCGGGTTCTTCGCAATCTCTGCATCCATTCCTTTAAATACTTCCTGCCATCTTAATCCATCAGTTGTGATGATGATAATTTTCTGGTCTTTGTCTTGTGCCAGTGCAGCAACTGAAATGAGAAAAGCAATAAGGGTTGATAACAAACGCATAGTCATTAAGTTTTGAGAGCGTGAAGTTATCGTCTTGCCTATTGCTGTATATTACCATTGCGTGAAGAAATTATTTTCTTTTTTAGCGAAAGTTTTCTTCACCGCAGAGAACGGGAGAAACGGAGAGGTGGCGCAGGGTTATTTTTATAAATATGAGAATGATATGAAAGGCTATGAGCTGTGAGCCGCGAGTAATAAGCCATGAACAATCGAAACTGGAAGCTAGCGCTAATAGCTAGCAGCTTAAAGCTCACAGCCCCTTAAGTCCTTTCGCATAAACTTCCAGCACCCTCTTCCTTGCCAGTTCATGCTGTACAATGGGTTGAGGATAATTGAACTCATTCAGTTCAGGTATCCATTTGCGTATATAGCGCAGGTCTTTATCAAATTTTTCTGTTTGCAGTGATGGATTGAATACACGGAAATAAGGAGCTGCATCGCAACCACTGCTGCTGGCCCATTGCCATCCACCATTATTGGCAGCCAGATCGAAATCAAGTAGCTTTTGTGCAAAATAGGCTTCACCCCAACGCCAGTCTATGAGTAAATGTTTGGTGAGAAAAGAAGCAACAATCATACGCACCCTGTTGTGCATATAACCTGTTGTATTGAGTTCACGCATACCTGCATCTACAATCGGATAACCGGTGGTTCCATTACACCAATGCTCAAATTCAGTTTCATTATTCCTCCATTCAATTTTATCATACTCCGGTTTAAAAGAAGCGCCTTTACCTACCTGCGGAAAATGCCAGAGAATGGTATGATAAAAATCTCTCCAGATCAGTTCATTCAGGTACACATCGTTCCACTCCATGGCTTTTCGTGCGAGATAGCGAATACTCACCGTTCCAAAACGCAGATGCACACCCATTTTGGATGTTCCTTTTTCAAGCGAAGGAAAATTTCGGTTTTCGCCATAATGTCTGATCACAGCCTCTTCCAGCTCTTTCGAAGGAAAAGGAAGCGCTACAGGCTGAAAACCTATGGATAATAATGTAGGAATTGTTACAGGTGTCTGTTGATAGAAATTCGAAAAATATTTCTCTGTTGGATATGCTTTCAGGTAAAAAATATTCAGTTTCGCTCTCCACTTTCTTGCATAAGGAGAAAATACAGTGTAAGGTTTGCCATCATCTTTTACCACTTCGCTTTTCTCAAAAATCACCTGGTCCTTGTAGGTTTTAAAACCTGTTCCATACTCTTTTAACAGAGCAGCAATTGCTGCATCTCTTTCCTGGGCGTAGGGTTCGTAATCGTGATTGGTAAATACAGCCTCAATATCATATCGTTCCAGTAATTTTTTGTACACTTCTTTCGGGTAATCATAATACACTTCCAGTGTACTACCCATTTGCACAAGTTGCTGCTGTAATTCTGTTATGGCTGCATGAATAAACTCCACACGTCTGTCGGCCTTATCATCCAACTGATCGAGAATATTTTTATCGAAAATAAAAACAGGTAATACAGGAATACCGGTACGCAAAGCATGATACAATGCCGCATTGTCTGACAAACGAAGATCTCTGCGGAACCACATTACCTGTATGCGAGGTTTCATGAGTGAGATTTTAGGATTGTAACACGCGCGCGAATAAATGGTTCGATAGATAACTTAGAAATCTTTACCCCTTTGTCTTTATCAGTTGCTGGTAGAGTTTTTGCGTGAGCAGGTTGCTGTAGTTATTGCTACCCAACTGTTTCACCCACCTGATGCTGTGTATGGCATTGGTTAAAAATATTTCCGAAGCTTCCATCAGTTCATCTATTGTTATGGATCCTTCTTCAACCGGCATGTTTTCTTTGCGAAGCATTTGTAATACATGACGACGCATCACGCCATTTACCGGACCTTCCGTAAGTGCCGGGGTTTTTATCATTCCATCTTTCACAATAAATACATTGGCAATGGTGGCATCGGCTACACGATCAAACGGATTAAGCAGAATGGCATCATTCAACTGTTGTTCCTTTGCCCACAAAGCACCCATAACATAAGGCAGGTAACTATTGCTTTTAACTGATGAAAAGCGATCTATTACTTTTCTTGCATCTTTATAAATATCAATCACCAATCCATTCTCATTTAACTCCTGAACTGTTGGCGAGAGCGGCCAGCTTTGAATGAGCAAATAAGGAAACTGGTTTTGTTCATCATACACGCCCCCATCTCCCCTGGTAACCGTAAGCCTGATTCGCGCAGACTGCATATGTCCGTTTTTTTCAGCCACTGCCAATACCTGCTTCTCCAGCCAGGTTGCGGTAAAATAACCCGACTTTTTAAAATGAAGCAGTTCAAGCGAAGAAATCAGCCGCTCAAAATGATAATTGGCCAACTGGATCTTTCCATCGAGCAGTTTTATGGTTTCAAAACAACCATCGCCATACCTGTACGATCTGTTATTGGGAGAAATCAGTAATCTGTCAGACCGTAATAATTGTCCATCATAAAAAAGAAAATCGCCTTCCTGCATACCATCAATTATAGAATGAAGGTAACTTGCTGTTAGCAATCAGCAAATATGAACATCAATAATATCATACAGGTATTGGAACAACTGGCGCCACCGGCCTTACAGGAGAGTTACGATAATGCAGGACTGATTACCGGTTCTCCCTCATGGGAATGTACGGGCATTGTTTGTACGCTCGACGCAACCGAAGCGGTAATTCTTGAAGCAAAGGAAAAAGGATGCAATCTCGTTGTGGCCCATCATCCCATTGTTTTTGGCGGAATCAAAAAACTCAATGGTAAAAACTATGTAGAGAAAGCCGTAATAGCTGCCATTAAAAATGATATTGCCATTTATGCCATTCATACCAACCTCGATAACGTTATTAATGGGGTAAACAACAGGATTGCAGATAAGCTCGGACTCATCAATCGTAAAATACTGGCGCCAAAAGCCGGTTTACTGATGAAACTGTACAGTTTTGTACCACATGCCCAGGCTGAAAAATTGAGAAATGCCTTGTTCGCTGCCGGAGCGGGAGATATTGGTAAGTATAGTCACTGTAGTTTTTCTGCTGAAGGAACGGGTAGTTTTAGGGCCGGTGAGGGTACCAACCCACATGTAGGAGAAATCGGGACAACCCATTTTGAGCCAGAAACAAAAGTTGAAGTCATTTTCCCGGCCTGGCGTCAACAGCAGGTACTGGCTGCACTTTTTGAAGCACACCCTTATGAGGAAGTGGCTTATGACTTAGTTAGCTTATCGAATGATTATCAGGATGTTGGAAGTGGTTTGATAGGAGAATTGCCCGAAGCCATGGACGAAATATTCTTTTTAGAGATGCTCAAAACGAGTTTTGACCTCAAAATCATCCGTCACACCCCATTTTTGGGCAAAAAGATCAAAAAAGTGGCCCTTTGTGGTGGTTCCGGCAGCTTTTTAACCGGAAAAGCGGTGTCGAAGGGGGCAGATATCTATATTTCAGCCGATTTTAAATACCATGAGTTTTTCGATGCCAATGACCGGATACTGATTGCCGATATCGGCCATTGGGAAAGTGAACAATATACAACCGACCTGCTGATTGATGTTTTACAGGCTAAATTCCCTACCTTTGCCGTCCTCAAATCCGGGGTAAAAACCAATGTGGTGAACTACTTCACGTAAGAGGAAACAAGGGAAAAGTAACAAGATACAAGAATCAAGTTACAGGGATCAAGGAACAAGCATTTAGAATCATACAATAAACCACTTATACAATATGGCTTCCGTTAAAGACTTTTCGGTTGAAGAAAAACTGGTTAATCTGCTCAAATTGCAGAAGATCGACAGCAAGCTGGATGAAATTCAGGTGCTGAAAGGCGAACTTCCGATGGAAGTAAGCGATCTGGAAGATGAGATCCAGGGCTTACAGAGCCGTCAGACCCGCGTAGAAGAAGAAATCAATGGTATCACAGAATTCATCGAAAGCAAGAAAACTACGATGAAAGAAAGTGAAGCACTGATCGCCAAATATGAGAAGCAGAGCGAGAACGTGAAGAATAACCGTGAGTTTGAAGCCATCAACAAGGAAATCGAAATGCAGCAGCTGGAAATTAAACTGGCTGAAAAACATATCCGCGACGCCAATGACGAACTGGCTGATAAAGTAAAAGCATTGGATGTGGCTAAAAAGCAGATCGCAGTAAAAGATGGTGTACTCAACCATAAAAAAGGCGAACTGGAAAAAATTATTGCCGACACCGAGAAAGAAGAAACACATTTCAACAAACAAAGCGCAGCAGCACGTAGTCATATCGACGACCGCCTGTTGTACAGCTACGACCGTATCCGCAAGAGCTACCGTAATGGCTTATCGGTAGTACCTGTTGAGCGCGATGCATGTGGTGGTTGCTTTAACTCTATTCCTCCTCAGCGCCAGAGCGAAATTCGTTTACACAAGAAGATCATTGTTTGCGAAAACTGTGGTCGTATCCTGGTAGACGCAGATTTGAACGACAGCGTAGATGTGAAATAAACATACCTGCGTTAAAATACTTTGAAAGGACAGCTTTATCGCTGTCCTTTCTTATTTTCGGGCTGCATGAAGCAGGCAAGTATCTTTATCTCGTTTTTACTGCTGTCACTTTCAGGTATCAGTCAGAAAGTGTACGATTTCAATGCACTGTGTCAGCAGGCTTATCATGAGATCACCCGTTTAAAAATTGAACATGGTCAGGAACTGATTCAAAAAGCACGGCAACAAAATCCTGATAACCTGATTCCTTTGGTGCTTGAAAGCTATATTGATTTCCTCATATTGTTTTTGAATGAAAATCCGGCAGACTATAAACTCAGGTATCCAAGATTCAGTGAAAGAATTGATGCGCTGGATGATGGACCGGAAAACTCACCTTATCATCGTTTTGCGCTAAGCACTGTTCGGGTACACAAAGCCACATCGGCCATCAAGTTTGGGAAAATGTGGGAAGCAGGTTGGGATATACGCCGGGCCTGGGTTTTGCTGAAAGACAACAAAAAGAAATTCCCCCGCTTTATTCCCGATGACCTGATGTATGGAACACTGCAAACCATGATTGGCACCATTCCCAAAGGATATAAATGGCTGGCCAGTGTATTGGGTATGCGTGGTTCTGTTACCGAAGGTTTAAAAACAGTACAGGCATTTGTAAACAGCAATGATCCGTCTGCAAAAATGCTGATGAATGAGGCACACTTTATCTATCCCTACCTGTTGTTTTATATGGATAATAAAAAAGATGAAGCGATGGCTTTTATCCAGCAAAAAAAACTGGATCTGGTCAACAATCATTTACATGGCTGGATGGCTGCCAATCTCAGCCTCAATAACAAGCAGTCACAATTCACACAACAGATTGTTCAAAACAGGAATCATTCAGCCGAATACCTTGATATTCCCATCTGGGATTTTGAAATGGGTTTTGTAAAAACATTCCAGCTCAAACCAGAAGAAGCCATCCCATATTTCGAACGTTTTCTACAAAAATTCAAGGGCAATTTTTATGTAAAAGACGTGTACGACAAAATACGGCTTTGCTATTATTTACAGGGCAATACAGCCGCTGCTGAAAAAGCAAGACAACTGGTACTAACAAAAGGAAATACCGATTCTGATGCCGACAAAAAAGCATTAAAAGATGCCAAAGCCAATTACTGGCCCAATATTTTGCTGCTGAAATCCCGATGGCTTAATGATGGTGGCTATCATCGCGAAGCATTGGCCTTGCTGCATGGTAAAACGGAGAACGATTTCGACAAAGAAGAAGACAGGCTTGAATATGTGTACCGCGCCGCCCGTATTTATGATGACCTCGGCCGTGAAAATGACGCCATCAATGCCTATCTCGCCGCTATAAGACTGGGCGAATTCAGAAAAGAATATTACGCTGCGCGTGCCGCGGTGCAAATAGGACAGATTTATGAAGCGAAGGGACAAAAAGCATTGGCCATACAATATTACCAGCGTTGTTTAGACATGGGCGACCATGAATATAAAAATTCCTTAGACCAACGCGCCAAATCGGGGATATTGAGATGCAAAGGGGAATAGTCTTTTGTATAAATTGCAGGCAGAAAATGTTAGTGAGCAGTCAGTAGTCAGTAGTGAGTATTTCTTGTTATATTACTGACTACTCACTACTGACTACTCACTATTCACCCTTGCCCATGCTCACCAAGCTCCACATACAGAACTACGCCATCATTGATGAGATTGAGATTAACTTCTCCAATAACCTGAATATTATTACAGGTGAAACAGGAGCGGGTAAAAGTATATTGATGGGGGCACTGAGTCTTATATTGGGTGAGCGGGCTGATAGTTCGGTATTGGTGAACAGTTCAAAAAAATGTTTTATTGAAGGGATATTCAGCACACATGATAAACCTGAAGTTGCTTCTTTTTTACAACAATATGAACTGGATGCTGAAGATGAACTGGTATTACGCCGGGAGATTGCGGCCAATGGAAAATCGAGGGCTTTTATTAATGATACCCCTGCTACTGTTCAGCAATTAAAACAACTGGCTTCATTGCTTGTAGATCTTCATCAGCAATTTGATACGCTTGAACTGGGCGACAGCGATTTTCAACGTGAGGTATTAGATGCACTGGCAGGTAATGAACCCGTATTGCATGAGTTTAAAAAAGTATTCCAGCAATGGCAGTTGATTTCGAAAGAACTGGAACAGTTGAAGGAGCAGAAAAACGCTTTTACCAAAGAAGCTGATTACCATCAGTTTTTATTTGATGAACTAAATGAATTGTCATTCAAAGAAAATGAACTGGAAGAGCTGGATCAGGAATTGAAAATATTGAGTAGTGCCGAGGGTATTAAATCTGCACTCAATAAAGTGTTTTATACATTACGCGAAAGCGAGCAGCCGGTTGTTACCAGCATCAAACAACTGATTCAGCAGTTACAGCCTTTTGCAGACTTACATAAAGACCTTGCTGCCATCATTGTACGCTTACAAAGTACACAGGTAGAGTTACAGGATATTGCCGGTGAAATTGACCATGTAAATGACCAGGTTCAGTTTGATGAAAAAAGAATTGAATGGATCAATCAGCGGCTTACAGATGGGTATAAATTACTCAAGAAGCATGCCCTTCAAACCACCAATGAATTGCTGGCGCTGCAACAGGAATTGTCAAAAAAATTAGAAACTGTTTTACATATTGATGATACCATTCTTTCCAAAGAAAAAGAAGTAGCAGCTTTGTTCAAACAGGCTGAACAATTGGCAGAACGAATATCGGTCGCCAGACAACAACAGATCAAACCACTTGAATTGGAAGTGAACCGTTTGCTTACACAAGTGGGTATGCCCAATGCCAAACTGAAAGTAGACCTGAAGGAAAGCACATTACATCAATATGGAAAGGATCAGATTGACTTTTTGTTTGACGCCAACAAAAGCAACCGTTTCGAACCCATACGTAAAGTGGCTAGTGGTGGAGAGCTGAGTCGTTTGATGTTGTGTATTAAGTCACTGGTAGCTGCTTCTATCGACCTTCCCACCATGATTTTTGATGAAATAGATACCGGTATTTCCGGCGAAGCCGCCAAACAGGTGGGATTGATCATGAAAAATATGGCCGCCAACAGACAGATCATCTGCATTACCCACCAGCCACAGATAGCAGGCAAGGCCGATGCGCATTTCTTTGTGTACAAGGAGATCGTTGAAAACGCTGTAAAAACCAATATCAGATTACTGGATAAAGATGAACGCATTACTGCTATTGCCCGAATGCTGAGTGGAGAAAAACCAACTGCCGCCGCTCTCGAAAATGCCCGCGAAATGATGATGAATTAGGGTTTAACCGATATTCTATACTTTTACCCCTACTAAACCATTTTTAAACGACTTATTATGGCTTATAACCTGCTTAAAGGAAAACGCGGTATCATAACCGGTGCCCTCGATGAAAATTCAATTGCCTGGAAAGTGGCTGAAAAAGCACACGAAGAAGGTGCCAGTTTTGTATTAACCAATGCCCCCATCGCCATGCGTATGGGTGAGATTAATAAGCTGGCAGAGAAAACCAATTCTCAGATTATTCCCGCCGATGCTACAAGCGTGGAAGAACTCACTACCCTGTTCACCCAATCGCAGGAAGTATTGGGTGGTAAAATAGATTTTGTGCTACACTCTATTGGTATGAGTGTAAACATCCGTAAGAAAATACCTTATACAGAATCTAATTATGAGTATTTCATGAAAGGCATAGATGTATCGGCTATGTCGCTACATAAAATGCTGGCTGTGGCAAAAAAATTAGATGCTATTAATGAATGGGGCAGTGTGGTAGCGCTATCTTATGCAGCCGCACAACGTACCTATCCTTTCTATACCGATATGGCCGATATTAAAGCCATGCTCGAATCAATCGCACGTAGTTTTGGTTATCATTATGGATTAGAGAAAAAAGTACGTATCAATACCGTATCGCAGTCACCCACCAAAACCACAGCAGGTTCTGGCATCAAAGGCTTTGGCGATTTCTTCGATTATGCCAATGCCATTGCACCATTGGGTAATGCCAGTGCAGAAGATTGTGCCAACTACTGTATCACCCTCTTCTCCGACCTCACCCGTATGGTAACCATGCAAAACCTCTTCCACGATGGTGGTTATTCTACCACGGGGGTGAGTATGGATGTGATGACGAAACTGGGTGTTGAATAAAATTTTTTGATGTCAGATCGCAGATGTCAGATTTGATTACATCTGCGATCTGACATCTGACATCAAAAAATGCTCTATGAACTGGATCGAACTCGTTGGTTATCTCGGGTCATTTTTAACCTCTATTACTTTTATTCCCCAGGTATACAAATCCTGGCAATCGAAAAGTGTGGGCGACCTGAGTATCTGGATGATTACCATTGTTGTAACCAGCACCATTGTATGGCTGGTATATGGTTTTGCCATAGAAAGCGGTCCTGTCATTGTAGCCAACTTTGTAGTGCTGGCTTTGACGCTGGTGCTGTTTTATTTTAAACTTACTTTTAGGAAGAGTCCATAGTCCATAGACCATGGCATTGGCTATTGACTATGGACTATGGACCATGGACTATCAACTATGGACCAAAAAAATCCCGCCCCTAACTAAGAGGCGGGATTTTTTCTAAAAACTATTCAACCTGAAAGCGGGTATTAGTATTCGTCTTCATTGAACATGAAGTCTTCCTGGCTGGGGTAATCAGGCCAGATATCTTCTATGCTCTCGTACACTTCACCCTCATCTTCCAGTTCCTGGAGATTTTCTACCACTTCAATGGGCGCACCACTACGGATGGAATAATCGATCAATTCATCTTTTGTGGCTGGCCAGGGAGCTTCTTCCAGGTAACTTGCCAATTCTAATGTCCAGAACATAACTTACCTTTTAATTTTTTGCAAATGTAACCGTATATACGATACCACCAAATGTGGTTGGACTTCCTGTGTAAAGAAATGTTTAAAAAAAGGCTGATATAGGCTAAGTTTGAACGATTAAACAGGTGGGAATTATGCTTAAAGCGGTCAATATAACCCGGAAATATGGTCAACTGGAAGTGCTGAAAGGCGTGGATATAGAAATTTCCCGGGGCGAAATGGTGAGTATTGTAGGCTCATCCGGTGCCGGAAAAAGCACTTTATTGCATATGCTGGGTACGCTCGATAAGGCCGACAGTGGCTCTATATGGCTCAATGAACAGCAGGTTGATCTTTTAAAAGGCGAAAAACTATCTGCCTTCCGTAACCGGCATATTGGTTTTGTATTCCAGTTTCACCATCTCCTACCCGAATTCTCAGCCATAGAAAATGTATGCATCCCCGGATGGATTGCCGGTACCCCTAAGAAAAATGTGGAAAAAAGAGCCGCTGAACTACTCGATCTCTTAGGCTTAAGTGACCGGATGGAGAATAAACCCAACCAGTTATCGGGTGGAGAACAACAGCGTGTGGCCGTGGCAAGGGCACTCATTAATCAGCCCGATATTATTTTTGCAGATGAGCCCACCGGTAACCTCGACAGTACCAATGCCCGTGAATTACACAGCCTCTTTGGCACACTAAGACAACAATTTCAGCAGACTTTTTTGATTGTTACACATAATGAGGAATTGGCCGGGTTGAGTGATCGGGTGTTGCATATGAAGGATGGGAGGATAGTGCATGGCTGATAGCCCATGGACCATGGCCTAACCCTCTCACGTCTCACCTCTCACGTAAAAGCTACGCACCAAAAACAGGATTTATACGAGTCAACTTTCGATTAATGAAATTGAGTCCATTTTGAGTCCGAATATTTTGCCCCATTTGCCCTATTACTACCCTTTTAATTGATAAGATATTCCTGCTCCGAAAGTTCCTGATTCACCTTTAAATGATTTGAGAAATCCTCATCCATATTTTGTTACTGTAAACGGCCTATTTCCGGCCATTTAGCGGCCAATACGGCCAATTAGCGGCCAATTATTTTTCAAGTTCATACTTGCTTCCTCGCCCTTTAGAACCCGCTTGCTTTATGATATCTTTGCCAATCAATTCCTTTAATTCTTCAGTAGCCAGCGTTTTGCCAACTTCATTTATCTCTTGATATTTTGAGTTAGTAATACTACCATATTCAACCACATACAATACTGCTTTTAGCTGTCGCTCATTCAATCCTAATTTCTTCAACTGTTCAGCACTGTACTTGTTTTTAAACAGCGTTACCAATATGCCGCCATCCTGTTCAATAATTTCAGGGTCGGGTAATCCTGCTTCTTTGCAGGTACTGATAATCTTTAGTGTGCCTCTTCCCCATGCATCAATGTAGCCACCTTTGAAACATACATCGGCTATCAATAAATTTCTTGGCCATGATGGATGCTGTCTTTTGAGTGAATCTAAGCTAATGCCAGCTGGTAATTCACCCTCGTTCCAGATATTAAAATGATTATCAAACATACGCATCTGCACCACGGATGTACCCAAGTAATTCCTGTGCACAAGTGCATTCAGTAACATTTCACGAATTGCGGCGATGGGATATTCACCTTTTTCAATTCTTTGTATGCCTTCAAACGAAATAGCACGGGTAAAAAACTTCCGGTTTAGTTGCTCTATCACTTCTTTCAGTAAATAAACAATATTGCCTTCAACCGTCTCCTGGAATCTTAAGTCGCTGCCGTCTTTACCAAAGCGGCCCATTTTTACAACGCAATTATTAAAAAATTTTCCCGGGTTCTGTCCAAATAAAACAATGGCTGCTCTTTTAATATTACCGATATCATCTGTCAGGCGGAGTTTGGCAATCAAATCTGCTTTGCTTAATCCTTCCACATCTGCAATTCTGCCTGCATGAAGAGAAGCTGCTATATATGATTTTAAACTGGCATCATCAATGTCATCAAGTGTGGCCGTGGGTTCGGCAACTTCATCCCATGTCTTACCACTTTTACGAAGTAAATAATCGGTGAGTGCTGCTCCAATCAATTCCTGTTTGGTACTTCCGCTGCGATAGTAATACCTGCCACGTAAAGAAATAGGCACAGCATAAGGCTGTGTAATTATTTCAAGATAATATAGTTCATTTTCTTCATGCAGGTTTACATCAACCAAAATACCCATCAGGTCTTTAACCTTGTTGGGTATTTCATCCATCAGCTTTTTGTAATCGCTAATGCCAACCACTTTACCAGCATCATCCTTACCAATGAATATTACACCGCCTTGTGCATTGGCAAATCCACAAACCCATTTCAGATATTCATCGTGCCAGCTTTGTTTATATTCTATGCTTTGTTGTTCGGGCATCGTTTTTATTTCGCTGAATATTTTCTAAAATCTCCATGTAGTTTTCAAGTCTCGTAACCAGCTCATCGTATTTTAACCTTTCGGAAGTTTCCAAAAGTTAGTTCTCATAGTTCGTTATTCCATTTTGGTAAGCGTCCGTAAATTTCAAAGTATTTTCGAAGCAGTTTGTTTTCAAGAATTTTCGGGCAATCAATATACTTCTCACAATGTGTCGCATACCAGTAAATGTCTAATGCTTCAATTTTTTCATAATTCATTACAGCTTTCCAGGAGTTCCGTCTCGGTTCACCAAATTGTTTGCCATTTACAAGTCTGTCTTTAAGTCCGCCAAGTCCTGCTTTACGGATAAAAAGTATTCCATCTTGTTTTATTTCCCCCGAACGCCCTATATAAATAAGCTCTACTCTTCCGTCTTTTAATGCGTAAAGTAGATACACTCCACTTTTGTCATTTGGTGCATTACAAACTGAAATTAAGTTGTCTGTCTGCTTAAAGAAAAAATGGCCGTTTTGTTTATATTTATTTAGATCGTCAAACATTTTCAAATTTTAGAGGTTTGTCGTTACGAAGGGTATACCATTACTGCCAACGATTTGCAGCTTGTCGAAGGTGGTATTTATAGCACTGCGGCTCATTCGAAGTGCAAATGCTGAACCTTGTACAAATATTTCTACGAAGCACATCAGCCTGCCTTTTGCCATACCGCTGTTTGCTACTGTCCTTCTTGTCATTCAGGAATAAAGTCTGAAATTGGTGTCGCACGTCTGCTTGCATTGTCATGAAAACAACACGTAACAAGATTGTCAAATGAATTATCACCACCTTCACTCACCGGTTGAATATGGTCGAGTGTGGCATTAAACCTTGTCAGTTGCTTCTTGCATTTGTAGCACAAATATTTATCTCGCTCGAATATTTTCAGCCTGTTTTCCTTAATGTTATAATAGTCTTGTTCTTTCTTAGGGTCAACAAATGGAAGGTTTTCCTTTACAAGTGATTTCATTTTTTCTTGACAAATTTCAATTTCTTCTGGTAGAAATATCTTATACAATGTGCCGTCTCTATTGGTGTCTCCAACTTTCTTTATCACATTCAAGGTTTCCAACGACCTTAAATTCTCCGCAACAGTTTTTTCTCCTGACCGTGGATTTTGGCTGTCTAAGTTTTTAAATTTCGAACCAATACCTTTTGCGATTTTTGCGTTACTAGCTCTTATAAATATGTCACCATTTTCAAGAATTGAATGTCTAAATAAAAACCAATACACATCCATTTCATATGGGGAAATAACTGGTTGTAAAAAATCAACGATGTCTTTTACAAGTTGCGGAAGCTCGAACAAATCGAATGTTTCTTTTACACTTTCACTGTCCGATTGAGTTTCAGACTTTTCCATATTGTCGAGTAATTCTCTAATTTTCTTTATGTCCTCTTTCATAATCGTTGTGTCATCTTAGGGTTGCAGCTAACAGTGAAGCATTGGCAATGTGGCGGTATTCTGGGTTCCGTCCGCCGACAACTAAAGCCAAACGATGAACTAATGTACACGTTTTATTCTACTGCTCAAATCTTTCCGTCAAGCTGGATATGCAGCACAATAGCCAAACTATAGCCGAATTGTATTCCTTCAAGCTGCCATAACGCCAAACCGCATGTTGGCTGTAGTAGTTTTATTTTGTTGAGATTTCAAACTTCGAAAATGCCTTAATAATATTAAAATATTCATCCCAATATTGAGGACTTGACTGTGGATTCGTCTTGTCGTTATAAAAAAAAACGCTATCAATTTCTCCAGCTTTATTTCGCTGCACTCTGTCGGGGTCTGTTATTATTTTAAGAATAGCATTTTCTGTCAAACCCTTGTATTTAGTATAAACAGGATAGCCAGGATATGCATTTTCGTCAAAAATACTTTTTGCCCCTGCGGTAGAATTCCATCCTAATGGTACGTATTCTCTGTTAAATATGAACCATTCACCTTTAGAGTTTCTCTTCAAGCCATATGGTAAATTAATTCTGAAAAAGTCTGTAAGAGCCATGTCTTTATATTTAGATGATTTGTTGAAAAGTGGAGAGGGGGACTCGAACCCCCGCCCTCAATCTTGGCAAACTAAGTCTTCTAAAGTTTCAATGTCATGTTAATCGGAGTTAGGACCATTTTCTCCACACGAGGGCTACTCCCACTGTAACAGAAACAAATAAAACTTTCAAAATAGATTTTACGGTTGTTATTGAAGTTTGCATAATCGTGTTATTTAATTGTTCAACAAATATGAAAAATGAAGAAAACGCCACAACTCCGATTAAGGACATTGCAAGATCAATAGTCAACTTAATTTGGATGTCCAAGTTTTTGTGTTTTGTCAAGCAAAACAATATTTTGGTCAAAGAACTTTAAATGTGAACGGTCTTGCCGTATTACAGCCAACTTGTAAATTGCCGAAACTCAATTTCACCAATCTACTCAGTTGAATTATGTTTTACGAAACATACTCATTTCGTATAAAAATATTTCAAATATTTCTATTTTACAATAGGTACATTCCTTTTTTTTGGGGTATTTCTTCCGAACATCTTCCACACATTGGTAACACCACAGCCGCACCATAGCCAACCTTTGCTCAGGCTTTCTTCAAGGTTTCTTCGGGAAATTCTAGAAGAAATCTTGAAGCTGCTTCGGGAATTTCCCGAAGAAAGCCGGAAGCAGGTAAGAGGAAAACCCTTGTCTGGTAAGGCTTTGGTATTGATGATCTGCCTTTAAAAAGCGTGTTTTCCCGAAGAGACACTCCTTCTTGGGTGCTATCGTACCAAAAACCAGCTTTTATCATAACAGAACCAGTTTCGCTTATTCTGTTTATTTCGTTTATTTCGATTAATTTGCACTAGCATTCAACAATGATTATCATGAAAGTATTAGAGCAAATAAGAAAACCCTCAAAACTTGACCAAAAGATTGCAAGTGAATCTTACGACGCTTTAGCTTCCGTAATAGAGCAACTGAATTCTGAACAACCAGAAATTGAAATTGAAGAAACAAGCGAAAAAATTAAGATTCCACTAAGTGCTTTAAAGCTCCTGGGAGATATTTTAAAAGCGATGGGACAAGGCAAATTAATTTCTCTTGTACCTATTGCTACCGAAGTAACTACACAGGCCGCTGCTGAAATTCTTGGCTGCTCAAGACCTCATTTAGTAAAGCTACTTGAAGACGGGAAAATTGCATTTACAAAAGTTGGAAAGCACAGAAGAATAAAGTTCGATGATATTATGAAATATAGAAAACAAATGAAGGAGCAACAGAAACAAAATATCGTTGACATCATGAACCTGGACGAAGAAACTGGTTTATATGATTCATAGTGTGCACTCACGTTTCACGTCTCATGCTTCCGTTTCCCTGCAATAGAATTATACCCAATATTATTATGTAAAATTTTGGGAAAGTTCCGAAACCTTCCCAAAGTTGACTCGTACAAAATATAGATTAAATTAATGAACAGAATACTTAATCTGGATTCTTCCCTTAGTCGCCTTATGAGGAGAGAAGTTTAAGACAAATTCTTCTCCATAAAAGTCCAATTGAATAGACTCATTTATCGATAACCCAGGAGGTATTTTAATTCGCCCTTGCAATAAGGTAGTATCATTAGAAGTTCCCGTAACTGCAAGAGTTAGAGTTGTATTATTATTCGTTCTTTTACTTGTGATAACGAATGCTGTGTCGTTTGTGAAAGTATCTATAACAAAAATATTTTGTTTACTTTTTTCGCATCCGAGTGCAAATAAGAATAAAATGAAAAAAATTATTGTTCTCATAATTACTCATTTGAATGAACTAATTGAGAAACCCCGTCTATAGGAGCTCCATTAGATGCTAAAGGGCTAATAATCCATAATCCACCATTATTGATCATTTGCGTTAACAGGATCTGTAGTCCTTCTCTAAAAAAATGACCTGTCAAGCCATTAGTAAGCATTGTGTTGAATAATTGTATCCCGATTGCATTATTTCTAGTATCCATTTCTTTTTCTAATGGGTGATTATTAGGATTCAGTTCGTGAGCGGCTGCTAATCGAGCTGCTAAAATAGGGCCAAGGCTTTCTGCATTTGCAGCTACAAAATGTGCATGTCTAAAAGCATCCCCTTTCCCATTCCAAACTGACGTCGGAAAGAGAGATGCAGCTTTTTCAAGTGCAGTTTTGGCATTAATTAGATATTTGAGTCTTTGATTAGAAGTAAGTTCATTATCATATATGTCTAATTCGGCTTGACTCATTCTTGTTCTGTAATCAGTTTGAAACTCAAACATTTCTTGTGTCCAAAGCACTTCGTCACCTTGTGGATATGGTGAACCACCCCCTCCGCCACAATTAGATTTAATAAAAAGAGATTGATTTATATCTATTATAGTAGTGGTTGTGCAATCATCGCCACAAGTAGTATACATGTAGTTCCATGTCTGTGTTCCATCTGAATAAAAAGAAACCCAATAAGTATCCCAGCACACTGTCCCACTTGCTTGCTGAGTGCTAGTCTTTATCTGAATTTCCGAGTTTTTTGCTTTTTTTACAAACTTATTTTTCGACACTAATCGACCATTAACATATAACTCATAATGTTTTATCTTTTTATCTAAATCAAAAACTTGTGCAAGTCCTGAAAAATAATTGAACCCTTGCTTTTCCTTTTTGATTATTCCTTTAGTGCTAGTAGAAACATCATTTTTATAATTCATTATCAAAATGACTTCCGCAGATTCTATGGAGTCTCTTACATTCGCAAAAACTCTTAGTAATTGTAAATTTTGATTGTTTGAATGTAATGGGAGATAAAATTCATTTTGCCCATCATTTTTTCGAACAAACGCATTAGGCCAATCTACTTTTCTATTAATATCTGGAGTTAGTGAATTAATTAAATGATTAGTCATTAGAATTGGTTGCCATTTGCTTAAATCCAATTTATCATTTCTTTCAGCAGTGTTTGTACTGTTGTCAATACCTATTTTTTCTTTTTTACAGGCTGTGATTAAACACATAGTTAATGTACATAATAATAAAGCAGTTCTCATGTTGACATATTTTTTGTAAGTAATTTTTCTGAGTAAACTATTAATTTCTTTTCAAAAAGTGTTGTTCCATTTGTTTAGACTTGATATGTAGTTGTCAAAAATTTAATTCTGAAAGGCGCTTCTTATAAAAAAAATAAGCCCTTTACAAATGCACCATACGACTCTTTGTAGAGTTAAACTCATTGTCTTGTCACTCCACTATAACGCCATGTTAACATCAACGATCGCACGCAAAATATATCTAAAATGGTAAGGTGTCATGAAATACGATTCATCAAGGGGGGGATAGACGAACCAATAATGCATTATTGTATTTCGTTGTGAAAATAAAGTAATATGTTGTAATTCGTAATGTGGAAAACACCCTTTTTTTATAAAATTCGCTGGTGTTTTCCACATTGACGATTTTGTACATACGAATACAAAAACACACCCTTCAGGAGGTATGTTTGGTGATAAGCGAAAGAACATACTTCATTCGCTTCTTTGTCGGAACTCGCTGGTTCCGCTCCCAATTCGCAACCGTCGCTTCATCCACTCCAAGCTGTTTTCCCAGCTTCCAGTTGCTCAATCCATGCGCATATTTATACCGCTTGATCATATCACCGAAGGTTTTCGTTTCGTGGTCGAACGGGTAGTAACCGAGAAATGAATGATGGCACGATAGTATTTCATGTGCGGGTGTGAGCAACCGTTTTCCCAGTAGCAGACACAGTCTTTGGAGACCTTAAAGAGCCGTGCGATATCCGTTTGGTTCAGCCCCAGATCCATTCGCCGCTTTCTAATATGCTCTCCAATCGTTTTTGGATCTTTTGGATAGCTTTGAGAATGAGGCTTTTGGGTTGTTCCTCCATATCGGGAAAAGGCAACGCATCAATGTAGATTCGTTGCTAACTACCTACCACCCTTAAACCCTCGGCTTCCACGCAATTTCCGCCACATTTAAATGATGCGCCATAAAACGTGCAAGTACAAAAAGATAATCGCTTAAACGATTGAGGTATTTAATTACTAAAGGATCTACAAAAATTTCCTGCTCCTGCATATTCACACAACAACGTTCTGCTCTTCTGCAAACACAGCGTGCAATATGTGTGGAGGAAACAGCGATATGACCACCAGGGAGAATAAAAAATTTCATCGGTGGCAACACTTCATTCATTTTATCAATCTCTTTTTCCAGCACCGTAATGTCTGCCTCTTTTAAATCGGGCATTTTCATCAATGGTTCTTTATCAGGGTCGCAGGCCAGTGATGAACCAATGGTAAATAAGCGATCCTGTATTTCTTTGAGAACAGAACGTGAATGTGGCTCATCAAAATAATCACCCACCAATCCTATATGAGAGTTGAGTTCATCTACCGTACCATAGGTTTCTATACGAATATGACTCTTGGGTACTTTGGTTCCTCCGATAAGAGATGTCTTACCCAGGTCGCCGGTTTTGGTATATATTTTTAGTGCCATTGTTACTGTATTGTAGTGAAAACAAAAATAGATTTGATTGGTTCAGTTAGGGCTACAGGTGTATAACTCGCTTTATAAAAAAGGTTGTTGGTCAGGCGACCAACAACGGCGAAAGATAAAAGAGAGCCGGTTAAAGCTCCCACAAAATCTGCACCCAGCAATACCTGCTACGATAAATGCGCCATGGCAGTGCTTCGTGTTTTATCGGTTTCAACCAGTCCGTCACGTAAGCGAACTACCCTGTGTGCATAAGCTGCAATATCTTCTTCATGGGTTACCAGCACTACCGTATTACCCGCCTGCTGAATTTTTCCGAATATCTCCATTACTTCCACCGATGTTTTGGAATCGAGGTTTCCTGTAGGCTCATCGGCCAGCAGGATAGATGGATTATTAACAAGGGCCCGTGCAATGGCCACACGCTGTATCTGACCACCACTCAGTTCATTTGATTTGTGATGACTCCTGTCTGCAAGTCCTACTTTTTCCAGTGCCTCCAATGATCTTTCCATTCTCTCTTTTTTGCTCACCCCGGCATAAATCAATGGAAGCGCCACATTTTCGGCCGCACTTAACCTGGGCAATAAATTGAATTGCTGAAACACAAAACCAATCTCTGAATTACGAACTTCTGCCAGGTCATCATCTGCCATTTTACTCACGTCTTTCTGGTTCAGGATGTATTTACCACCTGTAGGAGAATCGAGGCAACCCAGTATATTCATTAATGTACTCTTACCACTACCTGAGGGACCCATTAAAGCCACATATTCATTTTTCTTGATATCGAGTGTAATACCTTTCAGCACCGGAATGGCCTGGTTACCCATGAAATAACTTTTCTGGATGTTTTCGAGTCGGATGATCACCTGGTTTGACATGTGCTGACTTTGTATTTAAACGATTTATTTTCGAATTACTTTAGGAACCCTGAAAAAACTATCATTGGCGCCGGGTGCATTTTGTAATGCTTCTTCCCTGCTCACAGAGCCTTTCACTTCATCATCCCGCAATACATTGAACGACTGTCCCATATGCAGCATAGGCTGTATACCGGTAGTATCAAGTTCCGATAGTTTCTCCACAAATACCACCATTTTCTGGAGATCATCCTGAATCTCTTTTTTTGCCTCATCTGTAAAATGAAGTCTTGATAAATGTGCCAGATGATCAATGAGTTCGGCCGTCAGTTCCATGTAAACAAAAATAACTGAAAGCAGGTCAATTGCAATTGAATATTGTTAAATGGTAAAAAATCAGAACAAAATTAAATTCCGGTTGTTTTAATCAACTTAACAGGCCATACGAATCTACTACAGGTTATCTGGAAACTTAACATTAACCTAAGGCGCTATAAATCAGGCATTTTTCATTGGCTATCCACATAAGGTGAATAAAAGGACTGTTAAACATCCAATAAATAAAGCGTTTTCATCATAAATTGTAGAAACAAAATCCCCCCCCGATTATGTTAGTTTACGTACTCTTAATTGTTTACCTCGGTTGCCTGTATATGGCATACAAGGGAGCGGCTCCTTCAGAGGAATGAATATACTTGTATAACAATTCTAATTGAAGAGCCACAATATCAAACAGTAGCAATGCTGTTTGATATTTTTTTGCCCGGCACCTACCCTCCCGGTAAAAATAAATTCCCTTATCTTCGATATAAATAGTTGCATAACTAACTAATTTTACGGTAAAGCATATTGTATGAAATGAGCCATAACAAAAGCTGATATCAGCTAGAATGTTTATTGGCGAATTCCATGTGACCAAAATCAATAAAAATACACACATGAAACGTTCTATCAAAAAAGTTGCGGTATTGGGTAGTGGTGTTATGGGTTCACGTATTGCCTGTCATTTTGCAGGCATTGGTGTGCAAGTACTCTTATTAGACATGGTTGCAAAAGGTGCAGAAGAAAGTACCAAACCGGCAGAACGTAATAAACTGGTAAATGATGCCTTACAGGCTGCAATTAAAAGCAACCCTTCTCCTGTATATTCAAAGGCTGTGGTAAAAAGAATTAGTACCGGCAACTTTGATGATAACATGAAAGATATTGCCACCTGCGACTGGATTATTGAAGTGGTGGTGGAAAGACTCGATATCAAACAACTGATCTATACCAAAGTAGAACAGTTTCGCAAACCAGGCACACTAGTTACTTCCAATACTTCCGGCATTCCTATTCATATGATGGCGGAAGGAAGAAGCGATGATTTCAAAAAACATTTCTGTGGATCGCATTTTTTCAATCCACCCCGTTACCTGCGTTTACTGGAAATTATTCCTACACCGCATACCGATCCTGAAATTGTTGATTTCCTGATGCAGTATGGGGATCTCTATCTCGGCAAGACTACAGTCTTGTGTAAAGACACGCCTGCTTTTATTGCCAACCGTATTGGGGTATTCAGCATCATGAGCATTTTTCATATTATGGATAAGCAGGGGTTGGGCATTGATGATATTGAAGCCTTAACCGGCCCCATTATCGGCAGACCTAAATCGGCCACTTTCCGTACTGCTGATGTAGTAGGTATTGACACACTGGTAAAAGTGGCAAAAGGTGTGGCAGATAATTGTCCGAATGACGAAGCAAAAGCTATTTTTAATATCCCCGCATGGCTCGATAAAATTGTAGCCAATAACTGGCTGGGTGATAAAACCGGTCAGGGCTTTTTCAAAAAAATAAAATCGGCAGAAGGTAAAGAGATTCAGACTCTCAACCTGTCTACCATGGAATATGGTCCACGCAACAAACCCAAGTTTGCAAGTATTGAAGCGGCCAAACCTGTTGATGATTTGAAGCAAAGAATTAAAATGCTTTCCGCAGCACCTGATAAAGCCGGTGAATTTTATCGTGCATTTCATTTTTCACTCTTCTCCTATATCTCACATCGTATACCCGAAATAAGCGATGAAATTTATCGTGTAGATGATGCCATGATGGCTGGCTTTGGCTGGGAAATAGGCGCTTTTGAATCCTGGGATACCGTTGGTGTTGAAGCCACTGTAAAAGCCATGAAAGCTGCCGGTCATACTGTTGCTGCATGGATTGATGAGATGCTGGCTTCAGGCGCTACCAGTTTTTATAAAGTAGAAAATGGTCGCAGAATGTTTTATGACCAGTCTTCTAAAACTTATAAAGCCATTCCGGGTGGAGAATCGTTCCTTGTACTGAATAACCACCGCGATAAACTGGTTTGGAAAAACAGTGCCTGCAGATTATACGATATTGGTGATGGTGTTGCCGGATTAGAATGGAGTACCAAAATGAACAGTATTGGTGGTGAGGTATTGGAAGGCATCAATAAATCGATTGGTATTGCAGAAGAAAAATTCAAGGGATTGATTATTGGTAATGAAGGCGCCAACTTTAGTGCAGGTGCCAATGTGGGCATGATATTTATGCTGGCCATTGAACAGGAATACGATGAACTGGATATGGCCATCCGCATGTTCCAGAATACCATGATGCGTGTTCGCTACTCTTCGGTGCCTGTTGTTACTGCTCCGCACGGCCTCACATTAGGTGGTGGTTGTGAAATGAACCTGCACGCAGATAAAATTTGCGCAGCAGCAGAAACCTATATCGGATTGGTTGAGTTAGGTGTGGGATTGATTCCCGGTGGCGGTGGCACTAAAGAGTTTGTATTACGCGCCGCTGATGAAATGCATGAAGACGAACCCGAAACCATTACACTTAAAAACAGGTTCTTATCTATTGCCACCGCTAAAGTAGCCACATCGGCACAGGAAGCAATTGAAATGGGTATTCTTAGAAAAGGTGCTGATGAAATTGTAATGAACCTGGGAAGAAGACTCACAGAAGCTAAAAAATCGGTGATAGAACTTGCTGACAGCGGATATACCACTCCTGTTCAGCGCAGCGATATTAAAGTATTGGGTCGCTCGGCATTGGGTGCTTTATATGCGGGCATCAATGGCATGTGGAGAGGTAACTATGCCACCGATCACGATGCACTGGTAGCAAGAAAACTGGCTTATGTAATGTGTGGCGGCGATTTGAGCGAACCCACACTTGTATCAGAACAATATTTACTCGACCTGGAAAGAGAGGCTTTCCTGAGTCTTTGCGGCGAAAGAAAGACACTTGAACGCATTCAAAGTGTATTAAAAAGCGGTCGTCCATTAAGAAACTAACCTACTCTGCGAAACCTCTGCGTTCTCTCGTTCTCTGCGGTGAATATTCGAGTAAATTTACCGCAGAGAACGAGAGATAACGGAGGTTTCGCAGAGAATTTTGTAAGCTCAGCCCTTCCAACTACCGTTGGTACATGTAAAAAACTGATCATCCCTTTTCTCTCATTCTCACTCTATTCTGAGTATCTTCGGTAAGAGGGTGTATATAGTACACCTATATTATTCATCGTTAACAACTGCTTATGCAACCTGTTCTCTCCATCCAGGGAATATCGAAAAGGTATGGTTCTATCCAGGCATTAAACAATGTATCGTTCGACGTTCCGCAAGGCTGTGTCTTCGGTATATTGGGTCCCAATGGTAGTGGTAAAACAACCATGCTCAGTATCATCCTTGATATTTTACAAGCCAATTCGGGTAATTATTCCTGGTTTGGAAAACCCGGTTCGCCCGAAACAAGGAAACAGATTGGCTCACTGTTGGAAACGCCTAATTTTTATCATTATCTCTCCGCAGTTGATAACCTGAATATCACCAAAGCCATCAGTGGTCGTGGCGATGCAGCAGATATTGACAGGGTACTGGAGATTGTAAAATTATCGGCCCGTAAAAAAAGCAAGTTCAAAACCTATAGTCTGGGTATGAAACAAAGGCTCGCTATTGGCGCTGCCCTGCTTGGCAACCCCGAAGTGCTGGTATTTGATGAACCTACCAATGGCCTTGATCCGGTTGGTATTGCCGAGATACGTGAATTAATTAAACAACTCTCCAGAGAAGGGAAAACCATTATCATGGCCAGTCACCTGCTCGATGAGGTAGAAAAAGTGTGTACGCATGTAGCCATTCTTAAAAAAGGAACCCTGCTTACTGCCGGTAAAGTAGATGAAGTATTAGCCAATGAAGATATTGTTGAAATATCTGCTATTGATACAGATAAACTCAAATCTGTTCTGGAAGGATTCAGCGGCCACTCTCATTTAAAACAGGATGGTAAATTATTTGAATTGTATTTCCCGCTGGGTACTGCCCGCATGGAAGAGCTTAACCGTCACTGTTTTGAACAAGGTGTTACACTTAATCAATTGTTGTTAAAGAAGAAGAGTCTTGAAACCAAATTCTTTGAATTAACCAACGACTAATTCATCCTAAAAAAGATATTATGCTTTCCCTCATAAAAATAGAATGGTTAAAAATTAAAAAATACCCCGCTTTCTGGTGGATGCTGGGTATAGTGGCATTAACCTATCCAAGCATTAACCTGATGTTCCTGAAAGTGTATGAAGATATTACCAAAGGAAAAGAAACAGGTGCCATTGCTAAAATGTTACTTGGCAATCCGTATGCGTTTCCAGAAACATGGCATACAGTGGCATTCTTTTCTTCTTTCTTTATTATACTTCCTGCCATTCTCGTTATTATGCTGGTAACCAACGAATATAATTACCGCACCCACAGACAGAATATTATTGATGGATGGAGCAGAAAAGATTTTATTACCAGTAAACTATGTGATGTACTGATCGTTACAACAATCATTACCTTATCCTATACCATTGTTGCCATTGGTTATGGTTCTTATACAGACAGTAAAAATTTTTATCGCTGGAGCGAACAACTGCAGTATATCCCATTATTCTTCCTGCAAACATTTGCACAGCTTTCCATTGCTTTCTTATTGGGTTACCTGATTAAAAAAGCATTCATCGCATTGGGCGTTTTCCTGTTCTATTATCTTATTCTCGAAAATATAGCCGTATCATGGTTTAAGTACCAGGTTAAAAATGATATTGGAAGATTCTTTCCTTTCGAAGCCTCTGACAGATTGATTCCTGTACCTGCTTTTATAGGCAATTTTGGTCAGGATATGAAAGCCGGATACCAGAAAGCATTAGATGCCATACCCATGCATATTGGCCTCACGATTGTTATTACAGTGATTATCTGGGTTATTTGTTACAAGGTACATAGTAAGAGAGATTTATGATGGCAGATGTCGGATGTCAGATTTAAAAAAAAATCTGACATCTGAGATCTGACATCAGAGATTCGCGAGGGCTTCGTCTATGACAGGATAAGTAAACTTAAATCCTGCCGCCTCTATTTTCCTGCTGCTTACTGTTGCACTTTTCAGTATCTCAATACTCATTTCTCCCAAAAGCAGTTTCAATAGAAATGCTGGCACAGGTATTGGCAGTGCCCATTTCCTACCCATAGTTTGCGCAAGCGACATCATCAAACCACGGCTTGATTCCGGATTTGGCGCAACGGCATTGTACACACCTTGCATTTCTCTGTTTTCAATAGCATACAAAAAGAGATTGCACAGGTCATAAATATGTATCCAGCTTATTATTTGCTTACCTGTACCAAATATGGGTAGAATACCTGCCTTGAGTGGTTTTTTAAATTCGGTAATCGCACCTCCGGTCCCGCTTAATACAATACCTATTCTCAACCGAACCAGTCTTTTATCAAATGTTGTTACAGGCATTATACTTTCTTCCCATGCCTTACAGGTATCACCCAGAAAACCCGGATAAGAAGGCATTTCTTCGGTAAAAGGATTTTTGCTGTCCTGTTTGTCTGGACCATACCAGCCAATAGCTGATGCACTTACTACAGTCTTTACTGTATTAGGAATTTCCTTCAATGCTTTTACAATCAATGCGCTGCTTTTGGTTCTGCTATCCAGTATCTCCTGTTTCCGTTTTGAAGTCCAGCGTTGTTCAGCTACACCCGCACCTGCAAGATGAATAATATAATCTGCCGATATGATGGCTTCTTCATCTATCGTTTGCCTGTCAATATCCCATTGAAACACCCGTACCTTCTTTTCTTGACTCTTGTTTTCTTGACTCTTGTTCCCTTGATTCTTGTTTTCTTGACTCTCGTTCCCTCCAACACTTGTTTCTCCTGCCTTTCTGCTAAGCCAGTTTACAGCATACCCTTTCTGCAGCAGATACCGGGTAAGATATCGGCCAACCATGCCTGTTCCGCCGGTAATGAGTACTGTTTCCATTTGTTTTATTGATATAACAAATATCCGACAATAAAGGTTGAAAAAAGAATCCCGCCTTTCGGCGGGATCAACAACTAAAATCACCAGGCTAAAACATCTATGATAAGCAATCGCTAATCAGGCTTTTTACCATCTAAAAAGGTATTGATGGTGGAAATTTGTGTCTGATTATTTTCATCCTTTCCTACTGTGTATTTACTGTAAAAGTCTTCCACAGAAGTAAGGGTATTTCCAAAGAGTTCCATATTTCTTCTTACATAAGCAGGCACATTGTCAAACTCATTGTTGGCATCTGCGTTATTACTCATGTTAAAAGACAAGTTCCTGAGTTTTTGAATGCGTTCAGCGGCTCTTCTTTTCTGTTCTTCTGCATCATCCAATACCGAATCGTCTATAAAACTTGCTTTTGGTGCTACTACTGCTACAGGTGCCGGCTTTTCTTCTTTCTCTACCAGTTGCATCAGCATTTCCTCTTCCTGTGCTACGGGCTTTTCTTCTACCACAGGCACAACAGGTGTAAGCTCCTGAACAGGTGCTGGGGCTGGTCTTTCAGGCTCTGCATAAATATTCATGGGTTTGCTGAACATGGTAGTAGCAGGCTGCTGCGGTTGTTCATTTACTTTAAACTGCAGTAATTCTTCCTGAACAACAGTTTTCACCACATGCACTTCTTCTTTCGGTAATTCGGGTACTACCACTTCTTCTGTAATTTCCGTACTCAGTTCAAACTGAAGTGTGAAATTTTCAGCAGGCTCTTCTTCTGTTTTTGTTTCTTCAACAATAGCTGTTGTTGCGAAGAAATTTAAAACAGGTGACTCTTCTATCACTTCTTCCATTCTTGGCGCAAATGGATCTTTATCTTCCAGTGGTAATGTTTGTTGAATGGGTTGCTGAACGGATTTTGTTTCTGCCTGCTCAACATCCAGGGTCATTACAATTTTCTCCTGTTTGGGTTCAGGCTTTTTTTGTTCAACAGGTTTAGCAAAAGGGTCTTTATGTTCAAAACCGGTAGCAATTAAAGTGATACCAATTTTCTTATCCAATGTGTTGTCATAACCCATACCCACAATTACATCAGTATCTTCACCTGCCTGCATACGCAGAAAACTGTTAATAGTTTCCAGTTCATCCATCGTACACTCATGATCACCTTCTGCACTGTTGATGTTGATGAGTATCCATTTTGCACCTCTTATATCATTATCATTCAGTAATGGAGACGACAAAGCTTCTTCAATAGCCAGTTGTGCACGGTTTTCACCTTCTACTTCAGCTTTACCGAGTATTGCCACACCACCATTTTTCATCACCGTGCATACATCGGCAAAGTCAACAATGATATGTCCACGGCTATTGATAACATCTGTGATACATTTTGCTGCAGTTGCCAGTACATTATCTGCTTTAGAAAAAGCTTCCTTCATTTTCAGGTTACCGTACTGAATACGCAGTTTATCATTACTGATCACCAGCAATGTATCTACATATGGTTTCAGTTGACGAATACCTTCATCGGCCTGTAATTGTCTGCGTGGACCTTCAAATCCAAATGGTGTGGTTACAATACCAACGGTCAGGATACCCAGCTCTTTACAAATTTGTGCGATGATCGGAGCTCCGCCGGTACCGGTACCCCCACCCATACCCACGGTAATAAATGCCATTTTGGTATTTACTTCAAGGATTCGCTTAATTTCTTCCAGCGATTCTTCAGTAGCTTTCTTACCTACTTCAGGATTAGCTCCTGCACCCAGACCTTGCGTAAGGTGTGGACCTAATTGTATTTTATTGGGAATCTTGCTTTGTTCGATTGCTTTGGCGTCGGTATTACAGATAATAAAATCAACACCTTCGATATTCTGGTCAAACATGAAGTTGACGGCGTTGCTTCCACCGCCTCCTACACCAAGTACCTTGATGATGGAGGATTTCTGTTTGGGAAGATCAAAGTGAATCATAGAGAACGTTTTTGTTGGGTTAGTAGATTACTTAGTTTTCAATGGGACGGTATATAGGAAACGTATGTTAACTGCATTTTATTTTATTACCTGATCTTCCTCTTCTTTAAACAGATCAATCAGGTTATTCTTAAACTTGTCCCAGAATTTCTGCTTTCTTGCATTACCGTCAATTTCCGCTACAGCCTGCATTACAGGGATTTCCATTTCAGGTGCTTCTACTTTCAGGGTTCTTGGCACTTCCACTTTCTTAAACTGTTCGGTAAATTCTTTGTGTTTGTGGTCGTAATCGCTGTAACCTTTTAGTATCAGACCCAGACAGGTGGCATACATTGGTTTCTTGAGTTCTTCAATGTGATTAGGTGCCAGGTGCTCATTGGGTAAGCCAATTCTTGCATTCAGACCTGTTGTATATTCAGTTAACTGAATCAGGTGTTTTAATTGTGAACCACCACCTGTAAGAATAATACCACCATTCAATGCACGGCTGTCGAGACCTACGGTTTTAATATGATAGGTTACAAAATCGAGTATCTCACTCATTCTCGCCTGGATAATGGCAGCCAGGTTTTTCACACTGATTTCTTTAGCCGGCATACCTTTCAATCCTGGAATGGTTATGTAGGCATTGGCTTTGGCCTCATCTGCCAATGCACTGCCAAACTGTACTTTCATGGCTTCTGCCTGACTTTTCAAAACGCCTAATCCCATTCGTATATCGTTGGTGATGTTCTCACCACCAAAAGGAATAACTGCTGTATGTTTCAGGATACCTTCATAGAAAACAGCCAGGTCGCTGGTACCGCCACCAATATCAAGAATGGCCACACCTGCTTCCATATCAATATCACTCATTACTGCACTTGCCGAAGCCAGGGGCTGTAATACCAGGTCTTTGGTACTAAGTCCACTTCTGTCAACTGCACGGTGAATATTTCTGATGGCATTCCTGTCGCCGGTGATGATATGAAAATTAGCACCCACTTTCACACCGTTATAACCAACCGGGTCTTTAATATTCTGGATATTATCCACATGAAAATCCTGTGGAATTACATCGATGATCTGGTCACCTGCAGGTATAAAAGTTTTGCGCTGGTTATTCAGTAACTGATCAATTTCCCAACGCTGAATCTCCGTTTCCGGATCCTGACGAACCATATCGCCACGGGTTTGCAGGCTCTTGATATGGTGCCCGGCAATACCTACATATACTTCATTTATCTCAAGATCAGGATTACTCTCATAACAGTTTAACAAAGCCTGTTGAATGGCTTTAATGGTCTGATCGATGTTCAACACCTGACCGTGTTGTACGCCGCTGCTATTGGCACGACCAAAACCGAGTATTTCAAGTTTACCATACTCATTTTTACGCCCCGCGATGGCCGCAATTTTGGTAGTTCCAATGTCCAGACCAACAATGATCGGTGATTCATTGTGATTCATAAGGTATGTGTTTTAGTTGTTTGTATGTTTAGTGAGTAGTCAGTAGTGAGTAGTGAGTGATTTTAAATTACTACTCACTACTGACTGCTCACTACTTAGTTTTCTTCATAACCGCTTTCGGTTCCGGCTTCTTTTTCGGATCGACCTTATTCGATAACGGTTTCGTATTTATTTTATTGTTGATGTTAGTAACAGTTTTAGCAGGGCTAGTTTCTTTAACAGGTTTTTGCACAACAACCGGTGGCTTAACAATGCTGTCGGCTTGTAGCGTCCGGTTTTTCTCTACAGGAACTACCGTCAAATCTGCCGCTGTGGTCATCTGTCTGATCAGTTCCAGGGCTGTTGTTGAATCCTGTCGTATTCCACCCATTCCTTTTTTTACCGCTACCACCTGTTTATCGAACTGAACATTGATTTTTTCATAGTAATGTATACCGTTCTGCAACCAGGCCTGTTTATAAAAAGTAAGCAGACGGTTGAACTTCGCATCGAGTTCATTAACATTACCAATGCTTACTACATGATCACCAAAAACAGGTATCAGTTCAAACTGTCTGCCCGGTTCAATATCAATTTGTGCAACCTGTGCCGTCCAGAAAGAATCTTCGAGTATATACCTGCCCAGTTTTACAATATCATTTAACAAAAGACTATCTGGTTTTGATAACTTAAGGTTATCCGATGGAAAGCCTGTAAACATGGGTACCCTGGCACTTAATTTATCACTCAGCGGCAATCGAATGCCTGCACTGTCGAGATAAAAAGAGCTCCCCTGCATGGTAAAGACCCTTGCTACCGGCTGTCTTTCATCGATTTCAATCTGTAATACCTGCTGGTTATCCAGGAACATTTCTGCATTCTTTACCCATGGATTATTTTCCAATGCATTTTCCATGGAACGCAGGTTTAACATAGATACCGGCGTACCAATCACTTTTCTTTTATGATTCACCAGTTCGAGAATATCTTTTTCATCTATAAACATATTCTCTTCAATACCCGTTATTTCTATCTTTATATCTGTGCAGGTTTTCCTGTTCTTTTTCTGCATAGCTGCGCCCATCAGTACTACTGTACCAACTCCTGCCAGTATCCATGCAGCCTGGATCAATCTTTTCTTCCACTCAATCTTCTTCATCGCTTATTGTTCCAATATTGTTTTCACCGGTTTTACCAATGCATCTATATCACCTGCCCCGGCCATCACCACCAGCGATGGCTGTTTTGTTTTTATCCACTCCAGCATTTCTTCTTTTTCCATCAGCTTTTTATCTGCCAGTTTCATTTTACTGATCAATAATTCACTGGTTACACCCGGCATGGGTAGTTCACGTGCCGGATAGATAGGCAGCAGTATTACTTCATCGGCCATATCGAGACTTTCCGCAAAACCATCCGCCAGATCATTTGTGCGACTGAATAAATGAGGTTGAAATACCAGCGTCAGCTGCCGATCCTTGAAAATGCTTCTTACACCACTGATTAACGCGCGCAATTCTTCCGGATGGTGCGCATAATCATCAATGACCACATGTGATTCATTTTTTAGTGCGTATTCAAATCTTCTTCGTACACCTTTAAAATCAGCTACTGCTGCACGTATGGCATCATCACTAATACCTAAATGTTTGGCAACTGTTATGGCTGCAATCACATTTTCAATATTGTGTAACCCGCCCATATGAAGGGTAATATTATTAATGATCCATCCCGGACCACTTACATTAAAATTATAACTGCCATTTTGCACCAACAGGTTAACAGCTTTTACATCTGCTTCGGGTTGATTGTAGCTATACCTGTAATTCAGGCTGGCCTGCAGATCAGCTTCTCTACTCAACCCCTTTTTTGTTACCAGACAGCCTCCGGGTTTTACTTTTCCTGCAAATTGTACAAAAGCATTCTCTACTTCCTGTGGTGTTCCATAAATATCAAGGTGATCGGGATCAATAGCAGTTACCACTGCGATATCGGGTACCAGTTTTAAAAAACTCCGATCGTACTCATCTGCTTCTACTACTACTACATTTCTATTACTACTCCAGAAATTGGTATTGTAGTTGGCTGCAATTCCGCCCAGGAATGCATTACATCCATAACCTGAATGACGCAATAAGTGTGCGATCATAGATGTAACCGTTGTTTTTCCATGTGTTCCGCCCACACAGATATTAAATGAACCTTCGGTGATCCATTGCAATACATCGCTACGCTTTACTACTGTGTACCCATTTTCACGATAATACACGAGCTCTGCATGAGCTGCAGGAATAGCAGGCGTGTACACCACAGCATCGGCATCTTTTGGAGCCAGGTCAACCCGCTCTTCATAATGAATAGCAATACCCTGTTCTTCCAGCTCACGGGTAAGCGGTGTACTGGTTTTATCGTAACCACTCACTGCTGCACCTCTGGATTTAAAGTAACGCGCAAGCGCACTCATACCAATACCACCGATACCGATAAAATATATTTTCTGTATGTCGTTTAACTTAACCACCGATTGTATTTAATATTTCTGTTGCTACCACTTCATCAGCATTTGCTATCCCGAGTGGTGTTATTTTTTCTTTTAATTCGTGTTGCTGCTCATAATTTTTTGCCAATGCCACCATTTTTGAAAACAATTCTTTTACTGCTTCCTGATCTTTTACGATTAAGGCAGCTCCTTTATTTACCAGGTGCATGGCATTTACTGTCTGATGATCTTCTGCTGCATGTGGGTAGGGTACAAATATGGCCGGCTTTTTCACCACACATATCTCAGCCACAGACATAGCACCGGCTCTTGATACTATTATATCTGCAGCAGCATATGCTTTATCCATGTCTGTTATAAATGCATCGACCCATACATTTGAAAAAATCTTGCCCCTTTCTTTATAAGCGGTGGCATTCGTCTTACCTGTTTGCCAGATCAGTTGTATATCGAGCGAAATGAATTCATGTACATGTGCCGCTATTACATCGTTGATACTTTTAGCACCAAGACTACCTCCCATTACGAGGATGGTTGTCTTATTTTTTTCTAATCCAAAACTTTCCAGTGCGGCCTCTTTTGACAAGACAATATTTGCAATTGATTTTCTCACCGGATTACCCGTTACCATCAATTTTTCTGCCGGGAAAAACTTTTCCATTCCGGCTGTTGCTACAAATATTTTAGTGGCTCTGGCACCCAACAACATATTACTCTTTCCTGCAAAGGAATTGGCCTCATGAATAAATGTTGGAATTCCTTTCTGCTGGGCATAACGCAACACCGGAAAGGTTGAGTAACCCCCTACACCTATTACAGCATCTGGCTGAAACCGATTCACCAGTTTTTTAACCTTCCAGAAACTCTTGATGAGTTTTAAGGGAAGTGAAATATTTTTAAAAAGATTCGACCGGTTAAATCCTGCAATATCCAATCCCTCAATGCTGTAACCTGCTTGCGGCACTTTTTCCATTTCCATCTTACCCAATGCACCAATAAACAGGAATACCGTATCAGGCACCAATTTTTTTATGGCGTTTGCAATGGCTATGGCAGGGAAAATATGCCCGCCTGTTCCCCCTCCTGCTATGATGATTTTTTTTGCCATTTGTTTACACCGCAGTTGTTACTAAAGAATTTACGATTGGAGCAGGCTCTGGTTTACCTTCTATCTGTTCCACATTACGCGCCACACTCAACACAATACCTATAGCACAACAGGTAAATAAAAAAGAACTTCCTCCCATACTTACCAATGGTAGTGTTACCCCTGTTACAGGAACCAGGTTTACATTTACTGCCATATTAGCTACCGCCTGAATAACAAGCGTAAAACTCAATCCCAATGCCAGAAAAGCCCCAAATGCATAGGGACATTTCCGGAAGATGCGTATACAGCGGAAAAGGAAAACGAGGTAAATAAATATCATGAATGCTCCCCCAATCAATCCATATTCTTCGATGATGATGGAATAAATAAAATCGTTATAAGCCTGAGGAAGAAAATTGCGTTGCTGACTATTACCCGGACCAAGCCCCATGAGCACCCCTCCATTGGCAATGGCAATTTTAGCCTGTTGTACCTGATAAGGCACTTCTGCTTCTTTGGCATAAATAAAATCCTGTACTCTTTTTACCCATGTTCCAAAACGACCAATTGATTTTGCTTTTTCTGCCACTACTACATCACTGTTACTTGCTTTGCTTTTATGTGTCATTACAGCTACTGAAACAATAAAGGCAACCGGTATTAGTGCCACACCAATAGTTAGTAAAATATGTTTCAGGCTTACCCTGCCAATAAACATCAACAATAAAGAAGTGGCTCCTGTTAATAAGGCATTAGACAGGTTGGCAGGCATAATCAGTGCGCAGATAATCAATACTGGTGTAACAATGGGAATAAACCCTTTTTTGAAATCCTTGATTACTTCCTGCTTTTTACTCAGCAATTTTGAGATATACATAAACAAAGCAAGCTTTGCAAGATCACTGGTTTGAACTGTCAGGTGAATAATCGGCAATTTGATCCACCGGCTACCTTCGTTTATTTTTGCTCCAAAAAATAAAGTATAAATCAATAAAGGAATAGACAGTAAAAACAGGATGGTTGCAATCCTTGAAAACAAAGAGTAATTAATCCGATGCAGGAAATAAATCAGCATTAATCCTACCACGGTAAATGACACCTGCTTAAACAAATATATATTGGTATTACCCTTGTACATTTTATAAGCCAGCGAGCCCGTTGCGCTATATACAACCAGGATAGAGATCAGCGATAAAAGCAATACGATACCCCAGATATACTTATCGCCCCTTGCTCTGTCTACAAGCTGGCTGCGTACACCTTCTACACTGGGTATCTGGGAAAACAGTTTATCGGTTACTTCTGGCATAATATTTATTCCTTCCCGGTAATAGTTTCATTACCGGCTTCACAGTATTACAATTCTTTTACAGCATCCTTAAATTGCGCTCCGCGGTCTTCGTAGTTTTTAAACAGATCGAAGCTGGCGCAGGCCGGACTCAACAATACCACATCGCCTTTTGCAGATAATTTGAATGATGTGTTTACAGCTTTCTTGGCGCTATCTGTTTCAACAATAACCGGCGCAATATCTTTGAATGCTTCAATAATCTTGCTATTGTCTACTCCCATACATACAATTGCTTTCACTTTATCTTTTACCAGTTCGGCAATCAGTGAATAATCATTCCCTTTGTCTGTTCCGCCAAGAATGAGCACAGTTGGCTTGGTCATACTTTCGAGTGCATACCAGGTACTGTTTACATTGGTGGCTTTACTGTCGTTGATAAACTCAACACCACGTACCATGGCCACAAATTCCATCCGATGTTCGAGGCTGTGGAAATTTTTCACAGCTTCTCTGATCTTTTCTTTTCTGATACCCAAAGTGGTAGCGGCAATTCCTGCGGCCATAGTGTTGTAGTTGTTGTGTTTACCCTTAAGGGCGAAATCGTAAATACTCATGCTTACTCTTTCTTCCTGGATTCTTAGCATCATCTGGTCGCCCTTGATGTAGCCGCCTTTTTTTACTTCGTGTTTCATAGAGAATGGTAATGGGTTAGTATGGATGGTTAGTAGTCTCAATTTTTCCATGATCACTTCATCATCTTCACAGTAGATGAAATAATCATTCATAGTCTGGTTTTGAATGATTTTGAACTTGCTGTTGATATAATTCTCAAACCTGTACTCATACCTGTCGAGATGATCTTCTGTGATATTCAATAACACACTTACATCGGCACGGAAATCTTTTATATCATCCAGTTGAAAAGAACTGATCTCGGCCACATACAGCGCTTTGGGTTCTTCTGCCACCTGTTTTGCAAATGAATACCCGATATTGCCTACCAATGCACAATCCAGTCCTGCTGTCTGGCAGATATGATAAATCAATGCAGTGGTAGTACTTTTCCCGTTACTTCCTGTGATCGCTACAATTTTGCTATCGCCTTTATAGCGATAGGCCAATTCTATCTCACTGATCACCGGTATACCTTTTGCACGAATGGCTTTTACCACTTCATTCTTTTCAGGTATGCCCGGGCTCTTCATCACTTCATCTGCATTCAATATCAGATCAAGGCTGTGCTTCGCCGATTCAAAATCAATTTGATTGTCAAGGAGCTCTTTTTCATATTTTGGTTTGATGGGGCCACCGTCGCTCAGGAATACTTCATATCCCTTTTTTTTGCCCAGCAATGCAGCACCTACACCACTCTCGCCGCCACCTAATATGACCAGTCTATGCTTCTTCATTTATTATCTCATTTTCAGTGTCAGGATCGACATCACCACACACAATACTGTTACGATCCAGAACCTGATAGCAATTTTATTTTCATGAAATCCTTTCTTCTGGTAATGATGGTGAAGAGGGCTCATGAGAAATATTCTTCTGCCTTCACCAAATTTTTTCTTTGTATACTTGAAATAACTCACCTGCAGCATCACACTCACCAGTTCTACGAGGAACACGCCACAGAAAATGGGAATCAGTAATTCTTTTCTTACAATAATGGCCAGTGAAGCAATAATACCGCCCAATGCCAAACTCCCAGTATCGCCCATAAATACCTGAGCCGGATATACATTGTACCATAAAAACCCAATACAGGCTCCTACAAACGCACCTACGAAAATGGATAGTTCACCAAGATTGGGTATATACATTACATTCAGGTAATCGGCCAATACGTAGTTACCACTCACATAAATAAATACGCCCAATGCCACTCCAATAATGGCACTCACACCTGCCGCCAGACCATCAAGCCCGTCTGTTATATTGGCTCCATTTGACACTGCAGTGATGATGAAAGTGACAATCAGGATATAAATGATCCAGGTATATTTTTCTGCACCCTCACCCATCCAGCTAATCAGTTTACTGTAATTGAACTCATGATTTTTTACAAAAGGAATAGTGGTGATAGGTGTTTTTACTTTTACGTATCTTCTTTCTACACCATTGATATTTCTTACAATTACATTGGTGTCTTTCGCCAGTCGTTCTCCTTTCTGTAACTCAACAGCATTGGTTGATATAATTTCTCTCTCTACCGTTACTGCATTACTGAAGTATAAAGTAGTGCCGATAATAATACCCAATCCTACCTGTCCGATAATCTTAGAAATACCCGCCAACCCATCACTGTCTTTTTTCTTGTATGATTCTCCTTTTTGTAAAGCAGCTCTTCTTGCTTTGATTTTAAAATAGTCATCCAGAAAACCGATAATACCCAGCCACACTGTACACAATACCATTAAACGGATATATACTTTATCCAGATTGGCAAATAATAAAGTTGGGATCAGTATACTCAACAGAATAATAACACCACCCATGGTTGGGGTACCTTTTTTCTGGTGCTCCCCCTGCAATCCAAGCTCTCTAACTGTTTCACCGATTTGCTTTTTTTGCAGAAATAAGATCAGGCGTTTGCCATATACTGTAGCAATTACCAGCGATAGCAACACGGCCATTGCTATCCTGAATGTCAGGAACTGGAACATACCTGCACCCGGTACATTAAATTCCTGCTTCAGCCATGTAAATAATTGATACAGCATAAGGTGGTTTAATTTTGTTATTGTTATTTATTAAGTGCTGCAAACATTTCCAGTAATACCTGTTTATCATCAAAAGGATATTTCACTCCTTTTATATCCTGGTATTTTTCATGCCCTTTTCCCGCTACCAGTATAATATCTTCCGGACCAGCATAACTTACTGCCATTCTGATTGCTTCTTTCCTGTCTGTGATACTGATATATTTTCTTTTTGCCGAACTGCTTAATCCTGTTTCCATGTCTTTCAGTATAGCTTCAGGTTCCTCTGTTCTGGGGTTATCACTGGTTAGAATTACCCTATCGCTCAGGTCGCATGCGGTTTGTGCCATCACAGGGCGCTTTGTTTTATCCCTGTCACCACCACATCCCACCACAGTAATTACCTGCTCATGTCCTTTTCTTAATTTTTTAATCGTCATCAACACATTTTCCAATGCATCGGGTGTATGTGCATAGTCTACAATACCAATAATCAATCCGCTACTGATTACATAATCAAATCGCCCTTCGGCACCACTTAACATGCTCAATGCAGTTAATACTTCGTCACTATCTTCTCCTAAACAAACCGCAGCTCCATATACAGCCAGCAGATTGTAAGCATTAAACTCTCCAATCAACCTGAAATGCACTTCTTTACCATTCACCGTCATAATCAATCCTGTCAGTGCATTCTCCAGGATTTTTCCTTTAAAAGCCGATACTGTTTTAAGACTGTACAGGTATTTGGATGCCTGTGTATTCTGCAACATCACGTCTCCGCGTTTATCATCTGCATTTGAAATAGCAAAAGCAGATGCGGGTAAATGATCGAAGAATGATTTCTTTACGCGGATATACTCGTCAAATGTTTTATGATAATCAAGATGATCATGTGTGATATTGCTGAACAATGCACCTGCAAACTGTAACCCCGTTATGCGGTGCTGATGAATAGCATGACTGCTGCATTCCATAAATACATGACTGCAACCGGCATCTGCCATCAGTTTCAGTAATGCATTCAGGCTAACAGCATCAGGAGTGGTATGCGTTGAAGGAATAATTTCATCACCCACCTGATTCTGTACAGTGCTGATGAGTCCACATTTATAGCCGAATCTTGAAAACAGTTTAAAAAGTACAGTAGCAATGGTGGTTTTACCATTGGTACCGGTTACACCTACCAGTTTAACTTTTGCAGAAGGTTCATCATAAAACTGGTGTGCCATATAAGCAACTGCTTCCTGCGAGTCGGCCACTTCGAGGTATGTAATGCCATTCTGCACCGACTGAGGCATTGTTTCGCAAACAATAACTGTAGCACCAGCAGCTATGGCTTTTTCAATGAACAGATGTCCATCAGACAAAGCACCTTTAATGGCAATAAATACATTTCCCGCTTCCAGTTTTCTGGAATCTATCTGAATACCGGAAACAGTGATGTCCGTACTTCCATGCACCTGTTTCAGGTGTACCCTATATAATATGTCCTGTAGTTTCGTCATATTAATTGAGTGCTATATTTATCAGTTGTCCTTTTGCAATTATTTCACCTGCCTGTACCGATTGGGCTACTACTTTACCTTTTCCCTGTACCTGAACTTTTAATCCCAGGTTTTCACACAGGTACACCACATCTTTCAAACCCATTCCTTTTAACTGTGGCATGGATTTATCTGTAACTGCTTTTGTATTGAGCGTAATTATTTTATCTCTACCACTTACCGCTACCCACTCATCAATCCGTTTGGTCGAATCTTTAAAAGGAATATTTAATTTTTTTGTAACAGTGGTTAAGTCTGTTTTAAAACCTGCATAGGCAAAATAGCTGCTATCGATACCTACCGATTTTTTTGTGAGATTATTTACCCTTACATAAGTGCTGTATAAACGATCTGCTATTTCTTTAAACACCGGGCCTGCAACGGAGCCACCATAATAAACAGGTGCATGTGGTTTGTTTTTAATAACAACGATGCAGGTATATTGCGGATCATCGGCCGGGAAATAACCCGCAAATGATGATTGATATACTTTATCGGCATAACCCCTGTTACCATTGGCCACCAGTGCTGTTCCGGTTTTGCCCGCTACCCTGTATGGTGTTTCTTTAAACAGCAATGCCCCTGTTCCTGATATACAAACACCCTCCAAACATTCACGTAATTGACGAAGCGTTTCATCACTGCATATTTTTTCATCAACTACTACAGGCGAAAAAGATTTCTGCAATACCCCTTCTTCTTTTACTGCTCCTACGAGATAAGGTCTCATCATCTTACCATTATTCGCTACAGCATTATAGAGTGCCAAAGTTTGTAATGGACTTACAGACAGGTTATAACCAAATGCCATCCAGGGAAGTGTTGTAGGACCCCAGAGTTTATGTCCGGGTTTGAAAATGGTAGGTTTACGCTCGCCGGTCAAATCAATGCCTGTAAGTGTATCCATCCGCATTTTTTTCAGGTGACTGATAAAACGTGACGGGTTAGCTGAATAATGTGCCACTGCCAGTTTTGCCATTCCCACGTTAGAACTGAGTTCAAATGCCTGTTTCACAGACACCACATTACGACCATGTTTTTCGCTATCGTACACCACCTGACCAGCTACTTTCCAGGTACCTCCTTCGAGGTCTACACCCTGATTAAGGTTTACTTTTTTATCTTCCAACAGTGCAATCATAGTGGCCAGCTTGAAAGTTGATCCGGGTTCTGAAGGACTGATAGCATAATTGAAATCTTCCCAGTACACACCTTCACCCCTTTTTCCAAGATTGGCCACTGCTTTAATCTTTCCTGTTTTTGTCTCCATCACAATCGCTGTTCCATATTCAGCTTCATTCTTCACCATCATCTTCATCAATGCATTTTCTGTTACTTCCTGTATAAACACATCAATGGTACTCACAATATCTTTTCCTGTTTCGGGCTCTATTTCATAGGTATCTGCATCAACAGGAACATAAACACCACCTGCAATAGAACGCACCAATTGCTTCCCGTTCCTGCCTTTCAGTATACTGTCGTAAGTCATTTCCAGACCTACTTTGTTGGCATCTCTTGCCAGACCAATGGTTCTGAACGCAAGCATTTTGTATGGATTGAGACGAATGGTTTTTTCGTTCGCAATCAATCCACTTTTATACCTGCCCAGTTTGAATAAAGGAAACCTGCGGAGTTCTTCATATTCCCTGAATGATATTTTTTTCTTTAGCAGAAAATAAGCGTCGTTGTTTTTATATCCCTGCTTCAACAATGCTTTATAATCATCCTTACTCTGATCGCCAAATAAATTGGCCAGGTAATAACTCAGCGAATCAATATTTTCCCGGAACAACAATCCATTTTTAGCGCGCAGCGATTCTACACGAAAGTCCATATAGATATCAAACTGCGGAATGCTGGTACTTAACATTTGTCCATCTTCACTATAGATGGTTCCACGCTCTGCTTCAATTTCATCGATACGCTGATGCAGGCTATCGCTCATGCTTCTCCAGTAACTTCCCTCTACCTGTTGTATATACACCGCTTTACCAAAAATGGCCACACATACCAGCACTACCAGTATATAACTGAGGTAGACTCTCCATAATATGTCGCGTTTTACTTCCAAGCTGGTTTGGTATATTTTATTCAATTCACCCGAACCCTCCCTGCTTCACAAAAAGGATCCTTTATGTTTAATCAATTACTAACTACTCACCATTGACCACTCACCATTCCCCACTCACCATTCACCACTCACCATTCCCCTTTCACTTCTCACTCTTCAGCCTCACAGGTGTTTCTTTAATCACCTTCAATCCCAATGGCTCTGTTGCTTTTATCACTTGTTGTTCTTCACTCTTAAACATCACTTCACTCTTCAGCGTCTTATATTCGTATTGTAATTCTTTCAGCTCTTTGGTAGTGTTATTTATGTTTCTGATCGTCTTATCTGCCATATGTCCGTTTGCGATATACAATACAGCCAATACTGATAAAAACAGGAAGAATGGAATATTCTTCAGTATCCATTGATAGTTGAACAACCCTCTCAGTGGATTTTTGTTTTGCTGTATTTTTTCTGTTTCAGACATTTAATTTTTTTTCAACTCACCACCGACTATTCACTACTCACTGCTTACACCCGTTCAGCTACTCTCAGTTTTGCACTTCTGCTTCTTGTATTCTGCTTAATCTCTTCCGCTGCTGCTGATATCGGTTTTTTTGTGATCACTTTCAACACCTGTTCTTTCTCCACAGACAATAAGGGGTTATCTGGTGTTTCGTCGAAACTCCCCTGCCGGAAAAAGTTCTTTACCAGCCTGTCTTCTATGGAATGAAAAGTAATGATGGCTACACGGCCACCTGTTTTAAGCACAGCAGGAACCTGCTGCAGCATTTCTTTCAATGCCCCCATTTCATCGTTTACTTCCATACGAAGCGCCTGGAATACCTGAGCCAAATACTTATTAGGATTTCCTTTCACCACAGTACTAATCAGCGCCTTGAACTGTTCAATGGTTTGCACCTGCAGATGATTGCGTTGTTGTGCAATATGACGTGCCAGCGTTTTTGAATTGCTGACTTCCCCATATTGCTCAAACATTTTATGCAATTGCTGTTCGGTGTAGCTGCGTACAATATCCGCCGCACTGATCGACTGACGTCTGTCCATCCGCATATCCAGCGGACCGGAGAAGCGAATAGAGAATCCGCGATCACCTTCATCGAACTGATGACTGCTTACACCCAGATCGGCAAGAATGCCATCGACGGTAGTAATCTCATGCAAACGAAGAAAGCGTTGCAGGTGACGAAAATTTTGTGGCACAAATACCACTCGTTTGTCGTCGGGAATATTACGTTGCGCATCAGCATCCTGATCAAAGGCAATAAGCTTACCTTTTTCATTGAGCTGCGCTAATATCCCCCTGCTATGTCCACCACCTCCAAAAGTGCAATCCACATATACACCATCGGGTCGGATAGACAATGCTTCCAGGGTTTCATTGTAGAGGACGGGGATGTGATAACCTTGATTCAATTTGGAAATTTGAAAAATGATCAATTTGGAAATTTGGAAATTTGGAAATTTGGAAATACGACTATCTGAGAAAAGCCGAAAATGAAGCAGCACATGTATTTCATTTTCAAATTTTCTCCCATCGGAGTCCTTTGGACAAATTGCCTCATTTTCAAATTTTTTCTGTCATCACTTCCTGCGCCAGGCTACTGAAAGCTTCTGGTGAGAAATCCTCAAAGAGCTGTTTGTACTTACCGGCATCCCAGATCTCGAAACGGTCAAGGGCGGCAGCGAGGATGATATCCTTGCTTAAGCCCGCAAACTCCTTCAGCGAAGCGGGTAACAACATACGGCCGGCATTATCCAGCTCTATTTCTGTTGCACCGCCCAAAAACTGACGACGGAATTGGCGTACCTTGGGGTCGAAATCATTCAACTGGCTGATCTTTGCAATAATTATTTCCCAACTTTTCAATGGATATAACGTGAGACATTTTTCAAAGCCACGGCTGAGGATGAAACGGCTCTCTCCTTCCGGCAACTGCTTTTTCAGTCCGCCAGGAAGCAGAAAACGCCCTTTCGCGTCAACTGTAGCTTCATATTCTCCGTGAAATCCGGTCATTGGTGAATAAATATTTAAATGATTACCACTTGTTGACACAAAATAACACTTTTTCCCACTTTCTACCCGAATTTGGAGCGACTGTATTTATCCACAGATTTCATTTCGCTATAATTCAATACTGCATTGATTTTCAGCAGATTTCTCGAAAAAGGGGTGTGAATGAATTGTGGATTAGTGTGAATAGTGAGTGAATAACCTATTAAAACCGGTAACTGGCATATATTTCACTGAAAATCAATCCATAAAAGATTAAATAATGGCTAACCCCGGATATTCAGGCAAACCTGTTTGGCAGAAACTGGGCATTCAACCGGAAACCCGTATCAGGCTTATCGCTGCGCCGGCAGACTATGCCAGGCTCATTGACTTTCCTTCACCCCTAAAAGTGGTAAAAAGTGGAAAAGCCGATATGGTTCATTGTTTTGTTCGTAGCCAGAACGAACTGAAAAATCTCTTCCCGAGGCTGATTGAAGAAATTGCGGAAACAGGATGTATATGGGTGTCATGGTATAAAAAATCAGCTGGGATAGTAACCGACCTTACGGAAGATCGTATCAGAGACATTATTCTACCAGCCGGATGGGTTGATATAAAAGTTTGCGCAGTGAGTGAAGAATGGAGCGGCTTAAAACTTGTTCGGAGAAAGAAATGATATAACTGTAAAGCTCTCCCACACTAACTTTGCCGCTTCAATATTGTGCAATGAAACATCCTAAAGATTTATCGATACTGGATTATATCTATGATTTACCTGAAGAAAAAATTGCACGTTATCCATTAGCAGAAAGAGACCAGAGTAAACTGCTGGTATTTCGCAACCAACAGATTGATAGTGCTGTTTACAGTAACCTCCCTTCCTTAATTCCTTCAAACAGCTTGCTGGTGTTCAACAATACCAAAGTAGTGGAAGCACGATTATATTTTAAGAAAGAAACCGGTACGCTTATCGAAATATTCTGTCTGGAACCAGATGACCGTTATGCTGATATTACAACGGCCATGTTACAAAAACAAGAAGTATACTGGAAATGCCTGATAGGTGGCGCCAAAAAATGGAAGGAGCCTTTTCTCTCTTTATCTTTTTTATACAAAGGTTTATCCGTTTCACTTACTGCCCAAAAAATTGAACAGGTACAAGACTATTATATCATTGCTTTCCATTGGAACAACCCCGATATTTCTTTCGCAGAAGTATTACATGCCGCTGGTAATTTGCCCCTACCCCCTTATATGAACAGGGCGGCTGAAACAACGGATCATGACAGGTACCAGACAGTTTATGCAAAATATGATGGCTCTGTTGCGGCGCCTACTGCAGGATTGCATTTCACCGAATCCTTACTCTCTTCACTGCAGGCAGCTAACATAAATACCACATTTGTAACCTTACATGTTGGTGCCGGAACTTTTAAACCTGTTAAGGCCCAACTCATGCAGGATCATGATATGCATGCTGAGTTTATTGATGTATCTGTTGAAACGATTGAAGAAATAAAAAAACATTTGTCTGATAAGATTATTGCAGTCGGCACCACCTCCTTACGCACGCTTGAAAGTTTATACTGGTTAGGGGTAAAAATTATACATCACCCAAACATTAATACAGCAGCTTTACTGGTTGAGCAGTGGGAACCGTATGAAAAAGACGAACAGGCTGATCCCGGTGTGGCCTTAGATGCTTTATTAAACTGGCTGAAATTGAACAATACAGATAGACTGATCACTAAAACCAGGATTATTATTGCACCCGGGTACAGGTTCAGGATCATCCACGCATTAATTACGAATTTTCATCAGCCACAATCAACACTATTATTACTCGTGGCTGCCATTACCGGATCTGACTGGAGAACAATTTATGATTATGCACTCGACCATCAATTCAGGTTCCTGAGTTATGGTGATGGTTGTTTATTATGGTGCTAATCAGTAGTTATTAGCTATAAGCTATTACCAAAGTTAGTAAGAAAAAGATTTTCCTGAAAAGCTAGTAGCTGGCAGCTCGTGGCCAGCAGCTATACCACCTCCTATGCATTTCCTTTTTTCAAAGAAACTTCAAGTGTGAAACTGCTTCCTTTCCCTAAAGTGCTGTCTACTTTTATTTTGCCTTTGTGTGCATCAATAACTGTTTTCACATAACTCATACCCAAACCAAACCCTTTTACATTATGGAGATTACCGGTATGTGCACGGTAAAATTTTTCGAAAATCCGTTTGAGGGTTTCTTTATTCATTCCAATACCATTGTCTTCCACACGAATTACAATACTACGGGCAGTGCTGTGAGTGGTAATACGAATGATGGGCTTGTCTTTAGAATATTTAATGGCATTGTCGACCAGGTTAGAAATCATATTGGTGAAATGTACTTCATCGCCCTCAATCAAATCATTCGCTGCGTTAAGGTATAATTCTACCACTCCTTCTTTGTCTTGTAACTGTAACTGGTGGTTATCGAGTGCATGCTGTATCACTTCATGTACATGTAATGGAACTTCATTGAGTTTTAATTCCTGTTTCTCCATTAATGCAGCCTGAAGAATTGTTTCCACATGCTTATTCATGCGAATATTTTCTTCCTTGATAATACCACTGAAGTATTTCATCTTCGTAGGGTCTGCCTGCACTTTATCATTCCTGATCGCATCAACAGCCAATGATATCGTGGCCAATGGTGTCTTGAACTCATGCGTCATATTATTGATGAAATCACTCTTTATTTCACTCAATTTTTTCTGATTCAGCAATGATCGTATGGTTACATAAAAAGCAGCAATGATAATGAGCATGAATACCAGGGCACCTATCAATTCCCATTTAAGCGAGGCCCAAACCTGTTTCTTAAAATCAGGTACTACAATTACAAGTGTTTCAATACTACTGATCCCTTCAAAATCAGATCCGCTTTCAGGAACAATTCCAAAATAATGGCGTCTGTTTACCACTGTATCCCAATATTCTTTTGAAAAATTTCGGGTCGACATTTCAATATCTTCTGAAGGAGCTATTATGGCATATTCAAAATTAATATCGCGTATACCTTCTGTTTCCAATTCTGTTCTGATCATCCGATAGATATCCTGTACACTGTACCGCTGGTCAATGGTTGGGGGTTTTAATACATGCAGGTGAAAATCTGAATTAAAAGTAAGTCCGCCTCTCTTGGGTAAACGAAGTGATTGTGTACTTTTTGCCGCACCATTCAGTTGTATGGCAACCCTGCCTCCCGCATTATCTACCTTACTCCTGAATTCGGTATTCCTGATTTCCAATAAATTATTCAGCCATGAACTTTGTACGATAAAAAGTCCAAGCAGTGAGAGCGTAATCAGTATGACGATAACGGGGAAAGTTCTCTTCATCCATACAAATATAATGGTCTGTTACAAGTAGCAAACAGGTATTGGCTATGTTTATCACCTTTTTAACGCCCCCCGGCTGCTTGCATGATTAAAATGTTTAGCTTAACTTTTCATTATGGATCTCTTACAGCCTGGTATATTACTTATTTCTGACCCGTTTCTGAAAGACCCTAATTTTTTAAGGACAGTTGTACTCCTTTGCGAACACCAGAATGAAGGCAGCTTCGGTTTCGTTCTAAATAAACCACTTGGTATTAGTTTGGAAGATGTGGTACCCGAAGCAGCAGGTCTTCATATTCCCTTACTCGAAGGCGGACCAGTACAAAAAGATACATTACACTTTCTGCACCAGCGGCCCGATCTTATTGCGGGCAGCAGTAAAGTAACCGAGCAGGTATATTGGGGCGGTAATTTTCCCGCAGTACTGGCATTGCTTCAAACAAAAGAACTGCTACCTGGTGATCTGCGTTTCTTTATCGGGTACAGCGGATGGAGCGAACTCCAGCTTCAGGGCGAATTGGACGAAAAAAGCTGGATCACCAGACCAGCCAATAAAGGTTTGATTTTTCATACGGAAGCAAGTGCTATCTGGAAAAAGGCACTGGCTGAACTGGGCGGAGAATATAGTCAGATGATCAACTATCCCCTGGACCCTCAGCTCAACTGAAAGCACGCTTTTTCAGTTTTTTAAGCCAATCTATGCCTGTTTTACCAATTTGATTTACTACCTTATACTGAATTTAATACTTGACTACCCCCCAGCAGTATATTCATAACTTCTTTTTTTCAGAAGCAGAAAGGCTTTTGCTGGCTTCTCATTTGCTCAACTTCGGTGTATGGGAATTTGATTTTATCAATAACCGGTTGATATGGGATAATAAAATGCATGATATCTATGGTGTGAAAAAAGAAGATTTTCATCACCAGATGGAAGACTTTACATGCAAAGTCCATCCCGATGATTTACCAGCTACTGAAAAAGCTATAGAGGAAATACTTAAATCCAATACACCATTATTTGCACAGTTTCGCATCATCAGACCCAATGGGGAGGTCAGGATTATTGCGGGTAATGTAAAATGTATCCGCAACGCTGCTAACCAACCAATCAGGCTAATTGGCATTAATCATGATATTACTGAAACTCAGCTATTGCAGGAAAAAATGTTAGCGCAAAACAAGCAGTTGAAAAAAATTGCCTGGATGCAATCTCATGAAATTCGTAAGCCAGTGGCAAATATTATTGGCTTATTGACACTTTACGAATTGAAAAAAAATGACTTATCGGAAACAGAGTTATTGCACTATCTCAAAGAATCTGCCACAGAGCTTGATACCATGATTAAAGTAATAGTTGACAGAACCAAATCTGCAGAATCGTAATCTTTTATTCTTCCGGGCATACATTAGTTTCAGCTATAAATCATCACCTGACCTGCAATAATGAATTTACAAAGCGTTAGAACAGTGTTTACAGGATTTTTGTGTCAGCTTATAGCCGAACGAGACACTTGAAAATAAAAAAGCTCCGGTAGAAACCGGAGCTTTTATTTATTTTCAAGTGTTCAGTAACCCATTAGGCTCAAATGGCAGATGCACCCTCTACCAAAACCGTCACCTTATTATTCAATACTTCTACAAAACCACTCTGTATACTATACAGTTCTGTATTGGTTTTATCTTTCAGAATCTTCACATTGCCTTTCCCCAACGCACTTACCAGTGGAGCGTGCTGATCGAGTACTTCAAATAATCCGGTAATACCGGGTAATTGAATCCCGTATACTTCTCCGCTATACAGCTTTTTCTCGGGTGTTAATATTTCGAGGGTCATAGTAATTTGAAAATTTGAAAATTTGAAAATTTGAAAATCGGGAAATCAAAAAAAACATTGTTTGTATAAAAGTTTAAAAATGAGACTCGCTCCATTTTCAAATTTTCAAATTCCCAAATTTTCAAATTAAATCTAGCCTTTTGCTGCTTCCAACAATTTCTTACCTTTTTCAATGGCATCTTCCAATGTACCTACCAGGTTGAATGCTGCTTCAGGATATTCGTCTACTTCACCGTCCATAATAGCGTTAAAACCGCGGATGGTATCTTCAATGCTTACAAATACACCTTTCAGACCGGTAAACTGTTCAGCCACATGGAATGGCTGGCTCAGGAAACGTTGTACTTTACGGGCACGCTGAACGGTCATTTTATCTTCTTCACTCAATTCATCCATACCGAGGATGGCAATAATATCCTGCAGCTCCTTATAACGCTGAAGAATCAGTTTTACACGGTTGGCCGTTTCATAATGCGCTTCTCCCACTACGGCCGGTGTAAGGATCCTTGAAGTTGAATCCAATGGATCCACCGCAGGATAAATACCCAAATCGGCAATCTTACGGCTCAATACCGTAGTTGCATCCAGGTGGGCAAATGTTGTTGCAGGAGCAGGGTCAGTCAAGTCATCCGCAGGTACATATACCGCTTGTACAGAGGTAATAGAACCATTTTTGGTTGAAGTGATACGTTCCTGCATCAGACCCATTTCCGTTGCCAGTGTAGGCTGGTAACCTACCGCTGATGGCATACGACCCAAGAGGGCCGATACCTCAGAACCTGCCTGGGTAAAACGGAAGATATTATCTACGAAGAACAGGATGTCTTTTCCTTTACCGGTACCATCTCCATCACGGAAATATTCGGCAATGGTTAAACCAGACAATGCCACACGTGCACGTGCACCGGGAGGTTCGTTCATCTGTCCAAATACGAATGTGGCTTTTGATTCTTTCAACCCTTCCATATCCACTTTGCTCAGGTCCCATCCACCTTCTTCCATGCTATGCTTGAAAGCGTCACCATATTTCATGATGCCGGCTTCAATCATTTCACGCAGTAGGTCATTACCTTCACGGGTACGCTCACCCACACCGGCAAATACCGACAAACCACCATGACCTTTTGCAATATTGTTAATCAGTTCCTGAATCAATACGGTTTTACCTACACCCGCACCACCAAACAAACCAATCTTACCACCTTTTGCATAAGGCTCAATCAGATCGATTACTTTGATACCCGTAAACAGTACTTCTGTAGCTGTACTCAGGTTCTCAAATAAAGGTGGTTTATTATGGATAGGGCGACCATTCGCTTTACTTACCTGTGGCAAACCATCAATAGCATCACCGGTAACATTAAATAAACGTCCGTTAATGCCCTCACCAATTGGCATGGCAATCGCTTTACCGGTGTCGATCACTTCCATTCCACGTACCAGTCCTTCCGTACCATCCATTGCAATTGTACGAACACTGTCTTCACCGAGGTGCTGTTGCACTTCCAGAACAAGTTTTTCACCAGTTTCTTTGGAAATCTCAAGTGCATTGTAGATTTCAGGCAAAGTTTTATCAGGAAAATGAACGTCAACCACCGCACCGATGATCTGTTTGATCTTACCTTTTGTAGCCATATCAGGAGATATAATTAGGTTTTAAAATATACCCTTCCGGGCACGGAAAACAGGTTTTCCGATTTGGCGGCAAAGGTAAGGGGATGTGCCCTAAAAAATGGCAAATCCATCAACTAAATTTTACCCACAAAAGCTGCCAGCTTCAAGCTACAAGCCACAAGCTACAAGCGGTAAGCTAAACACACTTATAAATAAGGTGATTTATCGCTCTTAGCGACAGCTTCTGCTTGTAGCTTGAAGCTGACAGCTTGTAGCTCAAAACAACCCTCCTCACAGAATTCGCTGATAAAACAGTATTTTAACTGAGAAAAGGATTAATATATTATAATTTAGCGCCATGCAAAATACACCCGAACATAAGGTTAACCGATATATTTTTCTTGCTTTTATCCTCATTATCGGGTTATTCCTGATTTATAGTCTGATGGCTTTTTTCACTGCATTCCTGGCAGCCATTATGTTTTATGTATTGAGTAAGAAACCTGTCGACTGGCTGGTGAAGCGAAAAAACTGGCGGAGGTCATGGGCAGCCATACTGGTGATCCTGAGTTCATTTTTTATCATTTTACTTCCAGTATCCGTATTGGGTACCATGATGTACCAGGAGATAGCCCTTGTTGCCAAAGATTTCTCCACAGTGTCTGAGCCCCTTTCTCAACTGGATCATTTTCTTCAAAAAGAACTTCAGTTCAGTTTATTCTCGGATGAGAATATGATCAAATTGCAGACATATGTCACCAATTTTGTTTCTACCGCATTAACACAGGGAGCCAATTTATTCAGCTCCATAATCATGATGTATTTCTTCCTATACTTTATGATCATGAATGCCAACCGTATGGAAGCGGCCCTGTTTCTTTTTCTCCCTTTTAAAAGAAGTCAGATTGCATTATTTGGCCGTGAACTAAGGGCTCAAACTTTCAGTAATGCCGTAGGATTACCCCTCATCGCCGTTATACAGGGTTTATTTGCCTATATCGCCTTATTAATCACTGGCATGAGCAATCCCGGCTTCTGGGCTGTCGTTGCCGGCTTCGCCTCTGTTATCCCAATTGTGGGTACAGGACTGGTTTGGATTCCGGTAGGTGCGTATATGCTTGTAACCGGACAAAACTGGCAGGGTATTTTTATGCTGCTCTGGGGGGCGGTATTACTCAGCAGTATGGATAATGTGGTTCGTTTTCTGCTGGCAAAAAAAATGGCCGATGTACATCCCATCATCACCGTATTAGGTGTTATCATGGGGCTGCATTATTTTGGTATTACCGGACTAATTTTTGGTCCCCTGCTTATCTCCTACTTTATTATTCTGCTCCGCATTTATTATAATGAATACCAGCGCCCGGCCACACAACGCAAACGCAAAACCCAAAACAGTTACCTGAATTTACCATTCATGAGAAATAAATAGAAAGAGGATGTAAGATGTAGGATGTCAGATGTCAGATGTCAGATGTAGGATTTATTTTTAAGTTGATTAATTGTAAAAAAGCTAATAGCTAGTAGCTAGTAGCTCGAAGTTCACAGCTCACAGCTCTTAACCTCCCCTTTATATCTTATCGTGCTTGTGGCTTATAATTTTCTTTTAAGCAAGCAACTTAAAAATCACTACTGCAATCAATGCTCCGATGATTGGCCCGAGTACCGGTATCCAGCTGTAGCGCCAGTTACTGCCTCCTTTATTTTTGATGGGAAGAATAGCATGCATGATACGTGGGCCCAGATCGCGGGCAGGATTGATAGCCCAGCCGGTAGGTCCGCCCAACCCCAGCCCCACACCTATTACCAGTAATGCTACGGGTAAAGCATCGAGTGAACCAAGACTATGATCGGCTTTGGTAATAAACAGGATAGCCAGTATAAAAACAGTGGTTGCAATGATTTCAGATAACAGGTTCTGAACCGGATTACTGATAGAAGCTGATGTAGAAAACGAAGCCAGTTTTGCTCCGGCGTCTTCTGCAGCATCAAAATGCTGACGATAAGTGGCCCATACAAAAAAAGCACCCAGCATGGCACCCAATAACTGGGCAGTTAAATACAGGGGTACCTCCTGCCAAGAAAATTTTCCGGCGGCTGCTAGTGCTATTGTAACTGCAGAATTCAAATGTGCACCGCTCACAGAAGCAGTTACATAAACGGCTACAAATACAGCCAACCCCCAGCCAAAACAAATAGCAAGTAATCCACCGCCATTGCCTTTTGTCTTGGGCAGAACCACATTGGCCACCACACCATTTCCAATCATAATCATTAAAGCAGTACCGAGTAGTTCAGCTAAGAATGTTGTCATACAGTAAGTTTCAATTCGTTTACTATTAGAAAGTTTCAAGCAACAAGCTGCAAGAGATAAATTTTTATAAGCCCTCATATCAAATCCCACATCAGACATCCGACATCAGACATCCGACATCAGACATCTAACATCCTCCTACCGATATCCTTCTGCCAAATCAAGAAATATTCTTTGTTGATCACTGGCCCACGCTTCCGATTCACCTAAAGTTTCACGCATCAAGTTAATGACAATATCCATACAATCCATAGCGGCTTTTGCATCCAAAAAAAGTATCCTTGTTCTTCTCGCCAGCACATCTTCAACAGTGATGGCCATTTCATGCTGCACTGCATATACTACATCCACCCATTTATAATTAAAATCTGGATGTAATAACTGATCAAGTTCGGGTCTTTCCTTTATCAGGTTTTCTTTTTTCTGTATTGTAGCTATCGGATCCCCTATCGGTAAATTTCTAGTGACGCATAAACGCTTATCCTGTTTTGAAATAAAAACAGCATTATCAATCGCATCCTCTGCCATTTTACGGTAAGTGGTCCATTTACCACCTGTAATGGTTACAAGACCACTGGCAGATACTACAATCGTATGATCGCGCGATAAAAGTGCCGTACTGGTTCCTTCTTTTGAACGAACCAGGGGACGCAGCCCGGCAAAGACAGATAAAATGGATGATCGCTCAATAGCAGGTGAAATATATCGGTTGATATGTTCCAGGATATAATCTACTTCTTCCTCCAGTACCAATGGCTCTTCCGTTACCTCATCAACGGGGGTATCGGTTGTTCCTATCACCACTTTATTATACCAGGGCACAGCAAATAAAACCCGTTTATCATCTGTTTTCGGAATCATTAATGCATGTGTACCCGGAAAATGTATTTTATCAACTACGAGATGAATACCCTGCGATGGGTCAACCATTTGTTCGCTGCCAGGATCATCCATTTGAACAATACTATCTGTAAAAACACCCGTTGCATTGATTACCGATTTTGTACTGATCTCCAGTTCCTCATCACTATCAGTCAGTTTTAGTTTTACTGCTACAATCTTCTTTTTTTCTTTTACCAGTGCGATCACCCTGCAATAATTAACCAGTGTGGCACCATGCAAAACAGCCGTGGAAGCCAGGTCGATGCACAAGCGACTGTCATCGAACTGACCATCATAATACAATATGCCCCCTTTCACTTTTTTTGCATCAAGCGCAGGTAACAATTCAACAGTTTCTTTTGCTGATAATAATTTTGTTTGTCCAAGTGAAAGCTTGCCCGATAAAAGATCGTAGAACCTTAACCCGAGGCCATAATACCATTTTTGCCAGAACCTTCTTACAGGTATTACAAAAGGCTGTACAGAAGTAAGGTGTGGTGCATTTTTTAATAACCAGCCTCTTTCACGCAATGCTTCTTTCACCAGTTTAATATTACCATGTTCCAGGTAACGAACTCCTCCATGTACCAGTTTGGTTGATCGGCTGGAAGTACCCTTTCCAAAATCAGCCTGTTCCACCAATAAAATCTTATAGCCCCGCGAAGCTGCATCCACTGCAATACCTAAGCCGGTAGCCCCGCCACCAATCACCACCATATCCCAGAGGGTATCTTCTTTTAATTGTTGCAGTTGTGTGGCTCGGTTCATAAAGCAAGATTGGAAATGTCAGATGTCGGATGTCAGATGTCGGATTTTAAAAAAACTTGTGTCTTGTGCCTTGTGTCTTGCTCCTTGTATTTGTGTCTTGTCTCCTGTGCCTTGCACTCTTTTATTTTGTTCTTACCGCCTACTATTCCGTTCCATATTCCGCTGCACCTACAGCTTTTTTCCATCCTGCGGCCAGACGGCTTCTTTCTTCATCGGGCATCGCCGGAGAAAATGCGCGGTCTATCTGCCATTGTTGTTGAATATCTTCAATACTTGTCCAATAACCTACTGCCAGTCCGGCCAGGTATGCAGCACCAAGAGCAGTTGTTTCAACAATAGTAGGACGAACTACTTTTGTATTCAATAAATCACTCTGAAACTGCATTAATAAATTGTTAGCAGTGGCTCCCCCATCCACCCTTAATTCTTTGATGGCAATACCTGAGTCGGCTTCCATTGCTTTTAATACATCCATGGTCTGATAAGCAATACTGTCTAATGAGGCCCTCGCCAGATGTGCAGCAGTAGTGCCACGGGTAATGCCTGTAATGGTACCACGAGCATGCTGGTTCCAGTAAGGAGCACCCAAACCCGCAAAAGCGGGTACCATATATACTCCTTCACTGTCTTTTACAGATGCCGCCAATGTTTCAACCTCGGCCGACTGGCGAATAATACCCAAGCCATCTCTTAACCATTGAACAACGGCACCTGCAATAAATACGCTGCCTTCCAATGCATAATGCGTAACACCTTTTATTTTCCAGGCAATGGTAGTAAGCAGGTGGTTGGAAGAAGGAACAGCTTTTTCTCCTGTATTCATCAGCATAAAACAACCGGTACCATAAGTATTCTTCACCATACCGGGCTGCGTACACAACTGACCAAATAATGCAGCCTGCTGATCACCGGCCATACCTGCAATGGGAATATTATGTGCGGTAAGAATATGCTGGGTATAACCATATACTTCACTACTGCTTTTTACTTCAGGAAGTATGGCTTTGGGAATATTAAAAAGTTCAAGCAGATCATTATCCCAGGAAAGTGAATGGATATTAAACAACATGGTGCGCGATGCATTCGAAACATCTGTTACATGCACTTTTCCGTTTGTGAGTTTCCATACCAGCCAGGTGTCGATGGTACCAAAACAAAGTTCCCCTTTTTCAGCTCTTTCTCTTGCTCCTGATACATGATCAAGTATCCAACTGATTTTTGTTGCAGAAAAATAGGCATCAATAATCAGCCCTGTTTTCTCCTGAATCACAGATGCTTTGCCAGCCGCTTTCAGCTTATCACAAAACGAAGCCGTTCTTCTGTCCTGCCACACTATGGCATGATAAAGAGGCTGACCCGTAACCTTATCCCATACTACCGTTGTTTCGCGCTGATTGGTAATACCAATAGCTGCAATATGCTGTACGGTAAGTCCGGCCTTGGTAATAGCTTCCGCTGCCACACCCAACTGGGTACTCCATATTTCATTGGCATCATGTTCTACCCAACCCGGCTGCGGAAAAATCTGTTTGAATTCTTTCTGTGCAATGGCACATATGGCACCTGCCCGGTCGAATACAATAGCCCGGCTACTGGTGGTACCCTGATCGAAGGAGAGGATGTATTGTTGCATACCCTAAGATAGGAAAACAGAACAACAGAGAAACAGAGGAATATCCAATTTCGAAATTGAGTATTCCTCTGTTTCTCTGTTCTTCTGTTTATTACCGCCTCGGTTTCAACCAATGCTCAGGATTCATCAACGTTCCTTTTTCATTATTGATCATGAAGATGATGGCGCCTTCACCATCAATACTTTTACCGGAGCGGCCGAGTACTGAGCCGGCTTTCACCTGCTGACCAACAGATACGGAGATAGCAGATAACTGGTTATAAGAAGTGAAGTATTTACCATGTCGAACAAACACTACCAGATCGCCATTGATCTCACTCGCATATACCACTTCTCCATCGGCCACACTTTTTACAGAGGAGCCCTCGGGTAAAGCAATCTGTATGCCATCACTTTTCTGTGTAAGTTTTGTGCCCGGAACAGTTGAAAGTCCAAAAGGTACATATACATTTCCTTTATCAACAGGCCAGGGCAATCGTCCTTTATTTTGTTCAAACTGAATCGATGTTTCACGTCCTTCCGGTGTCGATTCAAAAGGTGTATAAGGTCTGTCGGTAACCGGTCTTGCTTCCAACGGCTCGTTGATGCTTGTATTTTTTGTGGTACCCGTGTTTGTATTTGTTTTTGCAGGAGCATCAGCTGGTTTGGTATTATTGGCTGCCGCTCTTTTGGCATCATCAGCAACTTTTTGTTTGGCACGTTTGGCTGCTTCATCAGCTTCTCTTCTGATAATAGCCATTACCGCCTGCTGCATTTTCTGACGCTGTCTCTCTTTGTTTTGTATCTGTGTAGATAATTCTTTTTCTTTCCCCTTTAACTGTGCCACCACCTGATCCTGTACTTTTTTATCATCCTGTAATACCTTTAACTGTTCACTTTGTTTTTCCAGTGTGGTAATACGTTCTTTTTTATTACTGCTCAGTACTTCAATTTTGGTTTTCAGTAATTCTTCAGACTGAATAATGGCTTCTGCCTGCGTTTCCCTGTTCTGACGATAACTTTTCAGGTAGGTAATCCGCTTGATTGCATCATTAAAACTTTTCGAGGAGAATATAAAATTGAGGTATTCGTAGCTGCTTCGGTTTTTGTAGGCGAACACAATGCTTTTTGCATATTTCACCCGCAGCGTATCCAATTCTCTTCTGAGACGATAGATATCTCTTTCATTCAGGAAGATGGTATTATCAAGATCCCTGATCTGGCGGTTGATGGAGTTCACCAATTGTTCGCGCATGGCCACTTTTCGCTTGATGATGGCCAGCTGGCTTAATGAAAGCTTTTTGTTTTTCTGGGTCTGGGAAAGCAACTGGTTCAGTTCGGCCAGTTCTTTTTTTAATTCCTGCTCCTGTTTCTGCAACTCTTCACGGGTTTGCTGGGCATAGCCACCCATTACCAGAATACAGGAAACAAGAAAACAAAAAAGAGATTTAAACATGATTACAATTTTGGACCAGAGTCAGATGAACAAGCTATATAACGAATAAATTAGTGGTAAATTACTTACGCTTGTAGTTTTTCGGTGGATCGAAATTGTATTTTAACGGATCATTTAACGTAAATTCCTTGAAATCAAGCGAAATATCGAGTTTAGACTTCTCTGCCATCGAAATTTTCCGGTTGGTTGCAAAGAGATAGGTACCCAAAGGCTGGTAATTGCTGAAAGTAATATCACAGGTTCTGTTGCGTTGCACATCTACATCATCGAGTTTACTATACAAGACCCTGTTATCCGATTTATCGAGGTTAATCAGGTGTTTGAATAATTCTCCCACCATAACCACCAATAATTGCGAGTTGCTGTTTTTATAAGAAACAAGGTTATTACTCATAAAAACAGGGTTCCCTATCAGCATATCCTGCAGGGTGGCAAAATCGAAAGGTATTTCTGTCACTTCCTGTAAATAACTGATGGAGCGGTTCATTACATATTTCTCACCCACTTTCCGAACCAGTATCAAACTGTCTTTATTAATCTTCAGTTGAAGCCCCTCTGCAGAAATACCCAGAAATGAGCCTTTCACCCGGATAATGATTACGCTGTCTTTTCTCATGCTGAGGTATACAGTATAATTATCATTCTTTTCTGCCCCCTCATAATCAACTTTGATTTTGGCATTAAAAGTGTTGAAGTCGATTTTATTTTTTGCCACTTTACTCATGATATCTGCTACGATGGCTGCAGAATCAACTACCGGTGTTTCTTTAATCACCACTACCTGGGCCGTATCTTTTTTGGTAATAGCTTCCTGAATCTGCTCTACTTTCTTCACCGTTTTACAGGAGAAGAGAAAGAAGCTGCAAGCTGCAAGCCACAAGCTGCAGGATTTGAGCCATGAGCTGTGGGCTGTGAGCTGTGAGTTCTTAGCTGCAAGCTGCAAGCTACAAGCTGCAAGTTTTTTAATCACAATTGATATATTATCATTCATTCTTCTCCCTTGATTTTGTTTTACAATCATAAAAACACAGCATTCATAAATCAACAAAATTGTTAACAGCCAAATTCTTCAAGTCAACAAGTAGTTCCAGTTCCATTCGAAACCCAATATCAAATCAGACATCCGACATCATCAAATCCTCCCCCTTAATCCCTCCATTCCAAAATCCCACATCAAATCAGACATCCGACATCAGACATCCGACATCAGACATCTAACATCTGACATCTAACATCATCAAATCCTCCCCGTGCTTCCAAACCCTCCCGTTCCTCTTTCTGTTTCATCCAAAGTATCTGTTGCCTCCCATTCAATCCTTTCAACTTTTTGTAATACCATTTGGGCTATCCTGTCACCGGGCTGAATGGTTTGTTCTTCGGAAGAAAGGTTAATCAGTATCACTTTTACTTCTCCCCTGTAATCTGCATCAATGGTTCCCGGTGTATTTAAACAGGTAATACCCTGTTTAATGGCCAGGCCGCTGCGGGGGCGAATCTGGATTTCATAGCCAAGAGGTATTTCCAAAAAAATACCTGTTGGTACTAACATGCGCTCAGAAGGCTTAATGGTAATAGCTTGTTCGAGATGAGCCCTGATATCAACTCCTGATGAACCGACAGTTGCATATACAGGTAAGGGATTTTGTGATGCATTTACAATACGTACCCTTATCGACATTTCAGACATGATGCGAAATTAGTAAAACTGTGGCAAAAGGGCGTATGGGGGAGGGATTAGCTATTAGCCGTTAGGTGTTAGCCGTTAGCTATTAGCTGTTAGGGGGAATTATTTCTTTTTCTTCCTAACCCCTAATAGCTAACACCTAACGGCTAATGGCTAACAGCCAATAGCCGACAACTAAATATAATAATAAGGCTATATATTGCACCTAAATCCATCCTGGAGATGTTCAAAGGAAACCAAATTAATTATTTAGTCAGAATTACCCTGGATTTAATCCTGCTGCTGATTTGTTTTGCAGTGGCTTCTTTTATCGACACAGGAAAGTTTTTGCATATCCTCTGGCCGCCCCTGGTTGTAATATTTGGCAGCAGTTTGTTGATATGGTATATCTCGGCACGCATTTTCTTACTCTATGGCGAAATCACCATCTTTTCTTTTTCACAGGAGATGACTGTTTTTCTCCGTCACCTGGCCACCCACCTGCTGCTGCTTATCTTTTTGCTCTTTCTTTTTTATGAAGACTTTCAGGTGTATCGTTCCCTTGTATTTTATTACCACATATTAATTTTTGCCACCGTACCATTTCAGAAATATTTTTTCCGGGTAACGGTTGCCTTTATCCGAAAACAATACAAGTACGAAAAAAATATATTGATTGTGGGCGCCGGTGCATTGGCGGCTAATTTTTACAGAACAGGTATCTTAAACAATAACCTTAAATACAATCTTGTTGGTGTAATCGACGATACTGAACACCACTCTTTTAATGGTAAATACCTGGGCCGTCTTCAACAACTCCCAGACTTACTCAAAAATAATAATATCGATGAAGTTTTTCTTGCACTACCCAACGACGAAATTGAGAAGATTGATTATGTAATTGATATATGTGAGAAAAATACAAAAAGAGTAAATCTTATACAGGATTTCGGCCGACACGGTCTTCCTTCTTTTAAAGTAACCAACTATGCAGGTTTCCCGGTTGTTGGCTTACGTTATTTTCCGCTGGACGAAGCAGAAAATAAATTCTTTAAAAGAGTATTCGACCTCTTATTTTCAATTATTTTCCTGTTGCTCATATACAGCTGGCTCGCACCCATTATTGCCATTGCCATTAAACTAAATTCACGCGGACCTATCTTATTCAAACAGGAAAGATGGGGACTCAATAACAGGAAGATTATCTGTTATAAATTCAGAACTATGTATATGAGGGCAGTGGAAGAAGAAGGAAATGGTTTTGAACAGGCAAAACGAAATGATAAACGTGTAACAAGTGTTGGCCGTTTTTTACGAAAAACCAGCTTGGATGAGCTCCCTCAATTCATCAATGTATTACTGGGCAGTATGTCGATCGTAGGACCAAGACCCCATCCCATACCATTATCACTGGAGTCAAAAGATATTATTCCCAACTATATGCTGCGCCACCTTGTAAAACCCGGTATTACCGGATGGGCACAGGTAAACGGCAGCCGCGGCGAAACCATCCACCCCGACGACATGCACAAACGCGTCAACTACGATCTCTGGTATATTGAAAACTGGAACTTCTGGCTCGACTGCCAGATTATTTTCCAGACCATTGTAAATATGATCAAAGGAGACGAAAACGCGTATTGAAACAGAAGAACAGAGAAACAGAGGAATATCCAATTTCGAAGTTGAACATTCGACATTTCTCTGTTCCTCTGTTTCTCTACAGCCCATACGTCAATCCCAAATTAATTATGTTCTGCTGGTCAAACCTGCGCAATTGCATATTCAGGTAAAGGCGGTGAATATATTCGTAAGATGCATTGAATAAAAATTCATCCGATCGTTGTTGAAAATCGAAGAGGAATGATGGCTGGGGTTGTTGAAGGTATTGCTGATCCAATGTACCCGGGCCACCTTTACGAAGATGCGTATAGCGTGCATAAAGTTTCAAACGTTGAACAGGTGTATAACGGGTATAAACAATCAGTCTGTCGGCATTACTGCCAATCCAGTCACCCATCAGATAACCCTGGTGAACATAGTTCTGTGCAGACAATATATTCCTGTACACAAACGGACGAACACGTGTGTATTCAGCTCCAAGGGTGAGGTAATTGATTCCGGCAACATCTGTCAGAGAACCTCCTACTGTATAACCGAGCTGGTTACGTTGTTTTGTTTTATTAAACAATCCTGTAAGTCTTACTTCATCTATAAAAAGAGTACCGTAGAGGTGTGTGTTTTTTAGTTGATTCCTTGAACTTAACTGAAAAAAGAACTGGCCATTCGACCCCCTCTCCAGAAAAGTAGAGTTCGAATTGTTGTCAATTGCCTTAAAAAACATGATGGGAATCAGGTATCCGATATTCAGGCGGTCGTTGTAGATAATCGATTCGCCCAATGATAAAACAAGTTTTTTGGTAAGGTTGATATCAATACTGTGTGAAGCCATGTATTTTGAAATTTCAACTGTTCTGTATCCATTACCGGTTGGAATAGGATAGGAACGAGATGAGTCGACCATATTCGAACGAAGCCATGCATGGGTATAGTTAAACTTGAGCCAGGGCAAAGGCTGGTAATCGAGCCGGATATACGGATAAACGGGTGCTTTATCAGATAATACCAAACGTCCTGCTTCACCATATCCCCACAATAAATAATCCTGTCCTACACTTACCGCACCATTTTTAAATTCATAGCGAAGATTGGCCCTTAACTCAGTGAAACTTGCACTGCTGGTAGCAAAGGGGGTTTGATTAACGATTCCTGTTGTATTACCGGCAAACAAAGACTTTTTAGCCGTATCCAGTCCCTTTCCTTTTTCATTAATATCATGAAATGAAAACTGGTAACCCAGGTTCTTACCTATCCTTCCCCAGAAATTAATCCCCAGGCTTGTTGATTTCACATCCGTTCCTTTTCCACCTGTATAGGAAGAAGTGAGGATCGGGTCTGAATAAAGGGTAAACCCTTCTCCTTTGGCAGATAAGATGCGTTTACGTTCTCCTTCTTTAAACTCCCTCAGATAAAACGCCAGTTCTTTTTTCTCTGTTTCACTTAATTCAGCTATCCGAATTGCTGCCGAATCCAATACTGAATGAATATAGGTTTTGCTGAGAGGCCTCACATTATCGTTAAACTCCACTATTCCTTTTTGGGCGAGCCTGTATAGATAATTGTACACTTCATAAGTATGCCTTTCATAAACGGGTTGGGCCATAAGTATTTGTTGAAAAAATACAAATATGACCACCATTGATATATACTTTCTAATAAAAATCATTTGATACCGATATATAGATGTTAAATATAAAAGACACTCATTTTTATTCCCCAAAACAAAACGCAGGCATTACCCTGCGTTACTATTATTTATTGTCTTGCTGATAACATTTACTCCACACCAACTACTACTTTTTCATATTTTTTGGTGTAGGCAGTTTTTACCTGAGTTGCAATCCATTGATAGGTATCTTCAAGACCTTTGACCAATGGAGTAGATGGGCTCCAACCCAACTTTTCCTGTATAAGGTTATTATCAGAATTTCGCCCTCTTACACCGGTGTGAGGTACCAGCACATTATTGATTGAAACATTCTTTTTTGAAATACCAATAACCATTTCAGCAAGCTGATTCAATGTTACCATTTCTTCCGATCCAATATTAAAGGGCCCACTCAAGTCAGACTCCATCAATCTCGATACACCTTCCAGACATTCATCAATATAAAGAAATGATCTTGTTTGTTTGCCATCACCCCAAACTTCTATACTACCACCATCAGGCGTTTCGGCTACTTTTCTGCAAATGGCAGCCGGTGCTTTTTCTTTTCCGCCTGTCCAGGTGCCTTCCGGGCCGAAAATATTATGAAACCTGGCAATCTTTACATTCATGCCATGGTTACGGCCAAAAGCAAGATAGAGACGTTCACTAAATAATTTCTCCCAACCATAATCACTGTCGGGGTCAGCAGGGTAAGCCGAATCTTCAGAACATTTCGGATTATCAGGATCGGTCTGGTTGTAAGAAGGATAAATACAGGCAGAAGAAGAATAAAATATTTTTTTAGACCCGCTCTTTAAAGCCTGTTGTAATATGTTCAGGTTAATACTGGCAGAATTGTGCATTACATTGGCATCATTCTCTCCGGTAAAAATATACCCGGCACCACCCATATCGGCAGCCAGCTGGTAAATTTCATCAAAACGCATATCCAAAATGCTTCTTACCACCTCCTGTTCGGTAAGATCACCCAGTATAAATTCATCAGCCGCCGGTGTGCTGAATTCATGCTCCTTAATATCTACCCCACGAACCCAGGTTCCTTCCGCCTTAAGTCTGTTTACCAAATGCCCCCCTATAAATCCGCCTGCCCCACATACCAACACTTTCTTCCTGCTCATATATGTCTCTTTTTAAAGATGTAAAAATCTAAAAATTCTTTGATATTCAGCCAGATAAACTTGGGAACTATCTCAAAATAACGTTTATAGAGCCGCTTTGGCTCCATTAAAAGCCTGAAAAACCACTCCAGACCCATGTTTTGCATCCATTTTGGTGCCTGTTTTACCCTGCCCGTATGAAAATCAAAAGCTGCTCCTACGGTAATGATATAATCGGCTTGGATAAATTTTGCCAAATTTCGTGCGAATTTTTCCTGTCTGGGCGTACTAATACCTATCCACACAATATGAGCAGCAGATTCCGTAATTCGTTGCCCCAGCTCATTCATTTCCGGATCTGTCATATCCCTGAATGGCGGAGAATAAAAGCCGGTTATCCGCGCATTCGAGAATTTTGATTTTACTGCTTCGCTTAAAGCTGCTGCAACCCCGTCTTTTCCGCCACAAAAAAAATGATTTATGGCTTTATCAGCACTCGCTTTCAACAGAGACTCAAAAAAATCAGGGCCATAACACCTGCGTATTAATTTAGCGCCTTTTAACCTGCCGATCCATACAACGGGCATACCATCTGGCAGATTTATATAAAAATTTTGCAATACATTTTTGAAATCCGGGTCTTTTCTCGCCTCAATCAATCCATGCGCACCAGTGGCACTAATACAGAGGTTTTTACCTGTTGAAGCACCCGATACCATCCCTTGCAAAACATCTTCTACGGCTGTTGTTATATCCTTATCATAAAAAGGTACATTCAGAACAGGAATCATATAGCTGGTCTTTCAGCAATAAAAGTAACAGTATCTGACCTTTAAAAAAATACCAAATAAATATCAGTCCCTGTTTTTCATGAATAAAACAGTCTTTATTAGTTTTATTACGCTTGCTTTAAAATCTGAATACACAAGGAAAAAACTATTAATACCCTGATTCTGCCAGTCATTGATTAATACTTCTTCTCCTGTTTTTATGAAGAAGGCTGTTTTCCCTATTACCGCTTCGAGTTTCCAGTTTTTTTCCCTTTTTAAAAAAACAAACAGGTTTCTCACAGATGGAAGATGAACATCGTCCACTATCATATATCCGCCCACTCTTAGCTTTTGTTCCGTAAAATGATAGTCTATTTCAGCATAAGGATACCGATGTGCCCCGTCAATAAATACAACGTCAAGCGCAGGTATAGTTTTCATTAATGCCGGTAATACTTCGGCAGAACTTTCAGCAATAAAACTGAAATCAGCATTTAAATTATTCGCTAAACAATATTGTCGTATTCTTTCTCCTTCGCCAGCATCGGGAGCAATGGAAATATGCTTACAACCTGCCATTAAAAAAGCAAAAGTTGATTTACCTGAACCGGTTTCAAGTGTTGCAAAACCCGGTTTCAACTTGCTTATAATATATTTTACCACCTTATCAGACACGCCGAAATTAGCAGGCCGGCCGTCGCCCCAAACATGAAAACTCGGATTGTCTTTTAATAATTTTTCTATCTCCATTAGTTACTCTTTTTCTAAAATTTTTATTGATCCGCCCGGCACAGAAAGTTGTTATTGTTATCAGGCAGTGTTGATATTTGCAGATGAATTAAATGCTTCTTCTGCATAGGCAAGTCCTACAAATATCCAAAAAGGCATCGCTCCCATAGGCCCCTCGAGAAAAACATCGAAAGATGCATTAATGAGGAAAGACAAACTGACAGATAATAGTATCAGCATAAATGCACTTAGTTCTTTTCTCCTGATTTTACTGATATGTAAATACATCCAATACAACCACAATAAAAAAACAGGCACTCCAAAACGGGCGAGTACTGTCATATGAAAACTATGGGGTGAACGAAGGTTACCTTCAGTGGGGTCATAATCAATATCATCAGTAGCGGCGAGACTCATGCCCAACCCCCTGCCATGAAAGAAATACTCGCCTAAAAAAGTGTACTCTACAATTCTGCCCCACCATACCAAGCGCCATACCTTATTATCACTTAAGGTAGTACCATCATCTTCGGAAGAAAAAATACTAACAGCATTGTTTTTAAGCTGTTCTATACTAAGACTCCTGCCCTGGAAATTTTCTTCCAGGTTGGTAGACAAAAACAGGGGCAATGCCAGAATTACAATAAAGGGTGCGAATTTCAACAACTTAATCATCTGACGCTTGATCACCATGTTCTTAGTGAGTATAAAAAATACACCCATCGGAATAATAAATGAAATCATGCCAGACCGGCTATAAGATGATACCACCAGAAACAGGTAAGCAATTATAACCCATTGCAGTACCAGATAACGTCTACTCAGCACAATATTACCATTCAACAAGAAAATAGTGGCAATAAACAAGTGTACTCCCATGTCGCCAAATTTGTATAAAAAAATCCGTTGACCCCCGAAAATGGTCAACTCCCGAAGAAAAGGTGAATAAGAAGAGAGTAGGAAAAAACAGCACATACAAACGGGATACCATTTATAAATGGTAAATAGCTGTTGTTTTAGAAAAGGTAATTCATCTTTTAAGAAATAAACAATAAATGCAAAAGCTATATAGTTAAAGATCACCGAATCACGAACTACATCGGTTATCCCATATCCTTCCATGACACCTCTCCCGATATAGAGGATAGACATAAACATAAAAAAAAACAATAAAGCCATTCGCCTGTCCCAGGCAAATTCATAAGAACGCAGGTTCCACAATACCAATAACAAACCTGACACAATGATCGCTTCACTCAAATAGCTATATGCAATTCCCTTGTTAAACAGGGCATAGAGCATATATACCAGTACAAAAAAACTAAAATACAAACGTTTTACTACGGCCATTATTTCTTTTACTTACAGTTCGTAAAGATAAGGAGTTGTTGGGGTTGGCTGTTAGCTATTAGGAGGAAGATAGAGGAGCTGAAGGCTTGGTCACCTTACTCCTAATAGCTAATGGCTAACAGCTAAAAGCCAACAAATTATTCCCTTTAAACCGCTTAAAAACTATATTTGCTCGCAAACGCAGATCGGTACGTATTTTTCTCCAACACAATAAAAAACATGACCCGTACTTCCTTTGATTACCTGATTGTGGGCGCTGGTTTTTTTGGCAGCATTTGTGCTAATGAGCTAAAAAAAAGAGGCAAGCGGGTTTGTGTCATTGATTCAAGGGGGCATATAGGTGGCAATTGTTACACCGAAGAAAGAAATGGCATACACCTCCATATGTATGGGCCACATATCTTTCATACATCCAATGAGTTTGTATGGAAATGGATCAATGAACTCGTATCATTCAATAATTTCACTTTAAGACCCGTAGCCAATTATAAAGGCGATATTTTCTCACTCCCCTTTAATATGTGGACCTTCTCCAAACTATGGAATATTAGATTACCGGAAGAAGCCAGGGCTATCATAGCTGCACAGTCATCATCCATTACACATGAACCCCAAAACCTGGAAGAACAGGCCATTAAACTGGTGGGTACAGATGTATACCATACACTCATTAAAGGCTATACCCAAAAACAATGGGGAAAAGAACCAGCTTTATTACCCGCCAGCATCATCAAAAGACTACCCGTAAGGTTTACTTACGACAACAACTATTTCAACGATAAATACCAGGGTATACCTATTGGTGGATATACACAGTTATTTACAAAACTGCTGGAAGGAATTGAAGTAAGACTGAATACAGATTTTTTCAATGCCCCCCTACCCGCCTATGACCGCGTCATTTATACTGGTCCGATCGACAGGTTTTATGGCTATAAATATGGAGAGCTGGAATATAAAACACAAAATTTTAAACATGAGCTGAAAGAACATGTTTCCAACTACCAGGGCGTTGCCATGATGAATTTTACGGATGCGGAAGTACCCTATACCAGGATCATTGAACACAAACATTTCGACTATAAGGAATCGCCACATACCTGGATCAGTTACGAATATCCCGTAGCTTATAAAGCCTCTGTCAGCGAACCATTCTACCCGGTAAATGATGCGGCTAACAATGAGATATATACAAAGTATAAATCACTGGCAGAAAAAGAAGAAAAAGTGTTTTTTGGGGGGAGACTGGCAGAATATAAATACTACGATATGCACCAGGTAATTGAATCAGCCTTACAGTTTATGCGTAATCACCAACTATGAAGAACCTGATTATAAGCGCGGTGGGAGATGATTCCCTGCATGGAGAATGGATGGAAGGAACAGCAGCATTCGATCTCTGCCTCATCTATTATGGAAATAAGAAAGAAGTAGCAGAAAAATATACCCTTGAAGCCCGCTATTTTTACCAGGCGAGTGGAATGAAATACCACCTGCTCTTCGACTGGATAGAGAAGAACCCGACCCTTATTCAGGAGTATACATATGTATGGTTACCGGATAATGATGTGTCGATACCCACATCCGAAATCAACAGACTTTTTCAGCTCGCGGCAGACTATCAACTACAATTATGCCAGCCGGCTATGACGGGTTATATATCACATCCACTTACACAACCCAAACCCGGCTCCTTTTTACGCTATACCAATTTCGTTGAAGTACTCGCCCCATTGATGCATATCAACACACTGCTACAATTAAAAGACAGCTTCCGCCTCAACTATTCCGGCTGGGGGTATGACTATCTCTGGCCCTATCTGCTGGGTTATCCAAAAAACAGCATCGCTATCATAGACAATATCATCATGCGCCACACCAAACCCATCGGTGCCGACTATTCCCGTTTCCCCAAACATCCTAAAAAAGAGATGCAGGAAATTTTTAAACAATATAAAAAGGGAATGCAGAAAGAATTCATGGTCTACAAAACCATTCCGGGAGGAGAGTAGGAAGAATTTCGTCCGAAGGACCCCCTCGGGGAATATCGAATTTCGAATATCCAACTTCCCCAAAGGGGTCCTTCGGACATTATTCGATATTCATTATTCTACCGCTCCGTCCTCTTCCTGAACTGCGATATCAAAAACACCGGGTTATAGATGAAGTTTGTGGCAACAAGTGCAATTACAGATCCAATGGCCATAGCAGCCAGACCGTATTGTTGCAGGAGGAAATAACCAATCAGCAATGCAATCAAACCCTGACCTATCGACAAAAGGGTTTGTACTTTATTCAGGCGGAATGCGTGTAGAAAAACAGCAGAAACATTATCAATGATAATTAAAATGGTAAACACAGAAGCTATATAGTACAGGTTCAGTATATCCTCACCCGCCTGTCCGCTCCACCATACAAAAACATATTTACCAATGGTCAGTAATACAAGGAGTATCAATATAGAAAACACAACCACTCTTTTTAAAATGGCAAAATAATTAACCCGCAGATGCGCCCACTCCCCTTTTGCTTCCAATGAAGCCAGTGAAGGAAAAAGAACCTGGGTAAAATTTGTGGCACCCAATCTTACCACATCCAAAAAACGGGAAACAAGGATATAACTGGCTACCTCTGCTTTTGTGGTCACCGCATTTAGCATAATAATTTGCGAATTAAAAACAAATACTACGCTTATCGAATTCAAAAAATACCAGAAACTATACCTGGCATGTTCAATTAAAGCAACCCAGCTAAACCGCTTTATTGAAATGGAATATACTGCCTCTTTTTTTGAGAAAAAGACCAGCGTTCCGATAAAAAATACATTCACCATACCACTGGCTACTAACAAAAGAGTGGCAGATCCTTTTTCACTGCAAAAGAACAATACAACAAACTCAACAACTGTTTTACCAATTCTTATCAGTTTTCCTATAAATATTTTATTGGCAGATTGTAATATCACATCAAACAATGCAGCTATAATTGTTTGTAATACCAGCAAAGAAGTAAGCAAAGCATTCAGGAAAAAACCACTGCTGATGTGCAGCATATTTTTATAATAGAGATAGAGGAATACGGGAAAGGCAATAAGAAATAATAGGAGAAAAAAAAAGAAAGAAGTGCTTATTAAAACCGATGCTTTGGTACGTTCATGTATCAACCGGCGCATCAACCCTAAATTCAGTCCAAAATCAAAGGCCGAAGTAAAGAGAATAATATTGAGTAATACACCATAATTACTGAATTCTTCCACACTGAAATTTTCCTGCAATACAGGGGTAAGCACAATAATCATTGCGGCACTACAGGCCTGTGAAAGAAATGTAGTGATTAGATTAGCCCAATACTGCCTCGACACCTGTACCCTGAAAAATTTCATACGCATATTTAAACTGAGCAGAGAAAATATCGAATATCCAACTTCGAAATTGGATATTCCCGAAGGGTCCTTTGGACGATATTGGATATTTCCCGAAGGGGATCCTTCGGGGAATATCTTACCGCTCCTCCGCTACAATCATTAATTCATTCCCCTCCATCTTACTTCTTCTCATAAAAGAAACAAAATAAGAAAGAGGCGTAAATAAAAGCCTTATTAGTTGATTCATCCGGAAAAAAATACCTCCACCTGCCCCATTGCCAAACTGCCTAACGGTATTTCTGGATTTATTTTTATAAAACAGGTAACTGATCAGCAGATCGTATATATTTTGATCCCAGGTATCGGTAGTTGTAATGGCACTTATGGTAAACCCATGCTGCTCCAATAATAAACGCAGATTATTGCTGTTATAGTGGTTAATATGTACATAGGGCTGTTGCAACCAGCCCCATTTCTGACCCACCAGTTTAAATGCCAGACTATTTGTATTAGGCACCGCGATTATGAGTTTACCGCCCGGATTTAATCGTTGTTTCAGGTCATCCAGTATCGCACTCTGGTCTCTCATATGTTCCAGCACATGCCATAAGGTGATTATATCAAAGCCCCTCTCATCATATTCAGAGAGCTGAGGTCTGTTGGTGATCTTACCGTTATTATGCTGTTTAATTTTATCAGACCCAATATCAAAACCGAAACTATGAAAATGTTTTTGAGCCAGCTCCTGCACAAAATAACCATGTCCGCAACCAAAATCGAGTACCCTTGTACGGCCCTTTAAATACTTTCTTATTTTGAACGCCCGGTGTTTTGCCTGTAATTTTTTATAGAAGATATTCTTTTGAAACCAGTCATAAGCATATTGCTCCTGGTAGTAATCTGCAAGCTCATTTTCACCAGGAATAGGGTCCGACTGAATAAACAAACATTTATTACAACGCCTATAATTATACGGCACCCCGTTTAAATGCCATTCAGTACATTCTAATGTTTTCTCAAACAACAGCGTCTGATCTGTAGACCTACATATTGAACAACCCATCATGAACACAAGATTAAATCGAAATAACTAAGCCCGCAAAATTAACTTTCCCCGAAGAGAAAGGGGAGAAACCGAAGAACAGAAGAATAATATCCGAAGGACCCCTTTGGGGAAGTTGGATATTAGATATTGGACATTTCCCGAAGGTATCCTTTGGACGATATTCCCTGGAAGGGGTCTTTCGGATATTATTCGCTCTCTTCCCCGGCCTCAGAAAAAAAGCGTTAAGAAATTCATGGAATGGAGCGTTAAGCAATGTATGATGCCCGGTTCTATCTTCATGCTGAAGCACAGCTTCGCATAATTAATGAAAAAAAGCTTGGCTTTAGACTTCTCCAGAGGAGTCCTTTGGACATACATTGTAGCGCAATGCAATGAATTTTAGCTTTTTTTCTGAAGCCTTGTCCGAAGGACTCCTTTGGAGACTTTTTTTGCCTGTCTGCCGTCAGGCAGGTTACTTTTTTGATAGTCCGCCTCTGGAGGGTGTCAAGACAAAAAAGTAAACAGAGGGTTAGCAACTACTAATAAATCTTATTTCGAAAAGCTTCACCAGCAGCCATCCTATTTAAAATAGCATACAATGCTATTCCTTATATCCAATACCAACCAAACAAAAAACTCTTTTACACTATTCCTGTTTGTCTGGATATAACTTTTTTTCCTTCCCACAGTAGTCACCAGTTCCGGATTCACCCCTCCTATTTTTAATTCATTTTCATCTACGAACTGTTTAAACTGATCTACAGGATAGGCTGCTTTTTTTGTTTTTTGCAATAAATAGGCTGCTGCTTTTTTATTTAGTGAATATCCATAAGTACAATACACGGTTTTAATATAAGGGGTACCAAATATAAAACGGGTTGCAAGTCTTTTGTGTGTGCTTCTGAATAGTTTCATATGTCCCTCCCAGGCGCCCCAAAAGAAAAGATCAAACGCTTGCCCCATCAGATTAAACTGATCTTTGAGTACCTCTATTGCTGTAAAACTGCTGTCTGATTCCAATACTAAAAACATACTCTCTGCAGGACGATCGGATGCTATAATTTTCCTCCATACTTTTCTATGGCTTAATAAACATCCAAGTTCTCCATTGCTTAACTGATGTCCTGTTCGACGAAGCGATAGTTGTCTGAGCTGATTCAGAAAAGGAACTTTCACATAATCTGGATATACCGCTTCCTCGTATTGCAAAGAAGGCATTTGTCTTTTGAGTGTATTAATATTTTCCACTCTGTCAGCTTCATGTATCGATCCTATAATATAGCCCGGTATATCATGCTTCATCTGGAAAAAAAGATTTTCTTGCTCTTATGGCTTCAAATGTAAAATAAGATTTGTGCTTCAGGCTAAATGGTGTAAAAAACTGGTCTTTTACATAAGCAGGGTATAAGATATAATGAGGCTTCCCCATTAACTGTGCAATATGTATCGGCATACTGTCTCCGCCTATTACCAGGTCCGATTCCCTGATCAGTTGTATCAATGCAGAAAAATCCTTGTAAACGATGGTATCACCATTTAGCTTATTACCTGTCTTTCCAAATAGGGCGACGTTGATAATGGATTCATTTTTTTGAAAAGCAGTTTTTACTTTATCAATAATATCATCACTGATCTTTCTCTTCGCCTGACGGGCATCAGGTAAAACCAGTACTTTCAATCCCTGTTGATTCAGGTCAAGTGAAATATTTTCAAGGGCATCCAGTGATGCCGAAAAAAAATCTGCATATCCACGGTATACATGCTGAGCAGAAATAATATGCCTGAATGAATGACCAGTGATCAAGCCAAGAAGCAGACTTCTTTTCTGCTGTTCCAAATAATAAGGTTCGGCAACCGGATGATGACGAATAAAATTTCGCAAACGATATATTTCCCGGAAGGACTGTGGATGGAAAAGATAGCGATCGGTAAAACAACCCATTAAATTATGGCGGATGCCAAAATCGAAAAATCTGATGCTAACATTGGGGGGAAGAGAGGGAGAAATGGCAAGGTATAAGGGTTCTAAATGCTTAGAAGCTACCAGTGTAATAGCAGCGCTAAGGGTATTCTTCGAGGCCAGGTGAACCGCAATAATAAAGTCTCCATAGGCCCTGAGCAAAAGAACTGTAATCGGATTTTCCATAAAAAGTAGCAAGAGGGGAAGAACGGTAGAATGTCGAATAATGAATAATTAATATCGAAGTTGATTATTCGATATTCCCCGAGGGGGTCTCCAGAGGAGTTCTATGAGCCTTCGGACTGAGATCAGACATCCTACATCAAAAAGATCCTTTCGGGAATTTTGAAGTTGGACATTCCCCGAAGGGGTCCTTTGGACGATATTGGATATTTGATATTCATTCCCTTTTACTTCATCCAATCAATACTATACAACAGAGAAACCCTAATCTGAAAATTTCTTTTATCTGATAAAGACGATGGACTTCCAAAATCGCCATCCAGTTTCAGCCATTTATAATTGATGGAACTGAGGTAGTCAATTGAACCAGCTACCTGTAATTGTTTAAACTTCCACTGACCATACAAAGAAGCAGAGATATCGGCCCAGAAAGCAGCTGTATTACCCAGCCCAATGGTACCATTAAAATAGTAGTAATAATAAAAATCGGTGTTACGCATTACTCTTTGCAACTGCATACCTATCTGTTTCTCTCCCGATACCCATGCAATATTCAATGTCTGGCTATTACTGCCCGGACCAATAGAAGCCCCCATTACCTGGCCAAAATTGGTATAACCATGACGAATACTCGAACTGGTGTACCAGCTATAGGAGTTCGGATTAGGTCCTCCAAATACATTGTTCGGGTCAAAAATCAATTTGGCTTTTGATAAACCAAGATGTGATAATTCGGCTGAGATACTGATAAAATCTCCGCGCTTGCGTGTGGGTACCATTTTTCTGAAACCAATGGTATAACCATAGGGCACAGAATCTTTAAACATCGCAAAAGGACTCATCATTTTGTCTGACCGGCCATATTCCGCATAAATTTCTGCATGATCTTTGGGCATCACATACCGGAAAAATAAAGAACCCAGCGTAGAAGCTTTCAAACCGGTATCCGCATACTTGTAAGACGCATATGCCATACCTACAGTAAAGTTCTCCATCCCTTTTGGACTGTAAGAAAAAACATAGCCTGTTATATTCCTGGTCTTTGTATCCGGGGCAGGTTCGTAACATTGCGGACAGCCCAATTGAGAAATACGATCAAATTCAGGGGGAGTAATACCCGAAGCATTTAATTTACCAAAAATTACCTGAGCCTCAAATACACCAATGGGGGTAGCAACAGGTCTGGTAGTAGTAAGGTTGGCATGCAAAAAACCCGGGGCATTATTACCCATGATCAGTGCATTGTAACGTGCCGGCCCCCACCATATATTTTCTGTAGATACACCCGCAGCAAAACCACCAAATTTGTAGCGTATGGCCGACTGACCCGCAAACACTTTACTCAGTTGCTGATTACCAAACTGAGAAGGCATATCGATGCGGTTGGCCAGCATGGCAAAATATTTACCCCAATAATTATTCAGTGTATTATCAGGCGGAGGAATCAGGTCCTTACCATCTGTATTGGAAGCATTCACCCATTCGGGTTGAAGCTTAAGCTGAAAATCTTTTGTTTCAAAGTTTACACCCGCCGTAAAACGCTGTTGAAAACCAATGGCAGGAAAAAGACTTTCATCATTATACCCATAAGGCAGGGCTGAATTGTGCTGAAGGGTAAACCCAATAACTGATTGCAGCCGAAAGCTGTCTTTTTTCTGCTGAAACAATGCTTCTGTAAACCGGGGTTGATATGGCTGTAACGTAAATGAACTTTTTATACTGGTATCTCCTGCCAATTGCAGCCTGCGATAATAATCATTCAGCTGTGTTTGCTGCAAAAGCCCCTGTTGTGCATAGATTATCGGTATAAATACCATACTCAATATCAGCAAAGCACAAATCCGTATATATTTTACCATAAATAAGTAGCCGTTAAAAATCCATAAAAATTAAACCGGTTATTGCCTTTTTCCCATGCATAGTTTTTGGTATTTACCGATTGTAACTCAGCACTCAGTATCATCTTTTTAAAACGGTGCTGGCCTGTGAAGCCGATTGCAAAATCATTCCATTTTATATCGCGCATACCAAAATTAGAGAACCCTCCAACAATTGCGGTAGGTCCATGATGTATTCCCTGAATCACCACACCTAATCTGGAAAAACCTTTCAGCCACTGCAGCCTGGCAGTATAAACATTATTTCCCCGGCCAACACCGGCACCAATATGTCTGCTCTGGTTGGTATAACCACCTTCATACCCATACCAGTCACCCGCTGTTCTTAATAAATAATTCACCGACTCCGACATCCTCGTCATTTCTGCAGAAATATCAAGCCAGGCTCCTTTGTTTAATTTTTTCAGTTTTCTAATGCCAAGTACGTAAGCAGTTGCATGTGGCGCATCTGTATTCCAGTCTCGTAAGTTTAGAAAATTATCTCCATACCCATATTCGGTGTAAACCTCTGTGTGAGATTCAGGAAATACCATCCTTGCAGAAAAAGAGGCCATTTGTTTATAAGAAATCCCTTTTCTTCCGGTGGGTGTTCCATATGGATAACTCTGTCTGAGTACACCAAATAATACTGGCATATATTTCTTAAAGAAGTTAAACCCAGCATAACTGCTATCAAGGTTAAAATTATAAGTATACCCCACCCTGTTTATAGAAAGGAATAATCCTTTCACCCATTTAGGATTATAAGTAAGCGTAACTGCACTCAAATAACGCCATGATTTTTTAGGATCGTAATTATTTGAATTCCCTCCCTCCGTAACCGGATCATAATAGGGACTTGTCAGATTCTTATTTTCCAGCAATACCGAAGTATCTTCTACCAGTTTGCCACCAATCAATTGAAATTCAAAATTACCTATAGGTGTTTTAATGGGTTTAGTCGTATTCAATGTCAGGTGCGCAAAACCGGGTGCATTATTACTCATCAATAATGAATTATGCAACCCCGGCCCCCACCACATATTCTCGGTCGACAAGCCAAACGAAAGTCCTGCTTTACTAACCCTTATAGAAGACTGCCCAAAAAACATTTTTTTGTATGCACCTCTGGTCGGTGCACCATAAGAACCGTTATAAGGAAAAGCTGGATTAACGGCATATACCAATTCGGGTTTCAGCTGTACATCAAACCATCCATAGGAGGCATAGGCACCCACAGACAACAATGTCTGTAATCCCCTGGCTTGTAAAAAGCCTGCCTGGTTCCAGGAATAGGGTCTGTCGCTGTTGAATTTGCTGTAGAAATGAAAAGGAAGTAATTCAAATTTTCCCTTCCCGTTCACCAAAGTCCTGCGGAAGGGCTGATAAATATTATTGGAATCAATCAGTCTGAAAATACTATCCGTATCCAATGATCGATTGGTAAAAAAAGGACGGGCCATCAAAGAATGTTCAACCCCTAATTTACCCTGTAACTGTAAAATTTTCAACTGGTCATCAAACCCTACCATTCCCACAGGCACCGTCTGCGCTCCCACAGAGATAGCGCATATCAGTCCAGCCAGCACTACTAACCATTTCTTTATAGTCATTACTTATTTATTTATAGCTATTAGGAAGAAGCAGGAAGAAATTCACCATTACATATTCCTCACTCAGCTAATACCTAATAGCTAACAGCTATCTCGCCTCAGGCGAGACTAACCCTTGTCTCGGATAGAAAATAAAAACAAATACTGCAAATATAAATATACCTGCAGCAGCTCCAATCAGCAGCAAAGTCAACATAGACTTTCTGTTATCTTTTAATGGATATTTTGAAACATCCAGCACCTGCATTACCGGAGTCTGGTTGGCAACCGCCATTCTGCTGGCTTCCAGGTTTTTTACCACTTCGGTATAAATGGCATAAGCCACCATCCTGTCGCGCTGCGATACTTCTGCCGGAACGGTATTTGTTTTAAATGCAGTATTCGCATCCAATACCTGCAGTGAGGCCGACTGGTAAGATTTTATATTAATCACCCGCTGAAGCGAATCCGCTTTAGCCTCCAAGCGTGCCACATTCGCAGAAGACACACTTGTTTTTACATTAATATAGAGTTTACGGGTTTCGTCAACCAGACGTTCAGAAAATAATTTTGAGAAAACCTGATCTGGCGATAAGGTTACTACTTTAATAATAGATCCTTTTTTGTTCAGTCGATCAGCCTGAACATGTTTCTTAATTAATTTTTCATACAAAACAAACAAAACACTGTCCTGTACTATACTATGTGATTTCCCTGGCACCAATGCTGCGAAAGAAATACCCGCTAGGGCAGTTTCTTTATTTTTCCATTTTACTTTTAATCCGGAGAAATCAAGATACCTGTCGGCCAATGTAGGAGATGCCGGCCCTTTGGTACTGTCAACTTTTGATAATAGAACCGTTTCTACTATGGATTGTGAAGTAAGAATATCAAGAATATTATCACCTGCCAGCATACCAGAGTTTCCACCCAGTCCGGCAATATCAAACCCAAACTGAGAAGCCAGTCCTGCAAGGCCGCTACTCATCCCGCTGCTTTTTTCGTCCAGTATAAATTTCACTTCACCGGTATACCCTGGTTTTTGTAAAAGGGCATAGCCCCCACCCAGTAAAGCACAGAGCACAATGATTGAAATTCCTTTAAAGAAATGCTGTTTCAGGAAATGAATCATTCTCCCCAATGCATCTAAAATATCTGAAGCTTTTATTGTTTCCATGGTAGTGGTGAATGGTCAATGGTGAATAGTCAATAGTGAGTGGTGAGTAGTTGTAAGTATACCTTACTTAAATATAATATTCCCCCAATCCCTGAATCTTGTTTCTTGTTTCCTGTCCCCTGTTTCTTATTCCTTATTTCTTATTCCTCTGTGCTTCTACTACTTGCTTGTATTCACCAACACAATCGCCAACCCCAGCAAAGAAGTCAACCCCGAAATCAATCCCACTGCTTCACCGGTTGATAATTTTTTCCGGTCTGATTTTGATGGTATATACAGTTCTGCTCCTGTTTTCAAACCCGGGTATGATCGGAAGAAGAGGAAATTCCTTGTTGTTTTTATCTCACCATTCGCATACACAACATATGCGTGTTTGCGCGAGGCATTCACGGCAAAACCACCCGACTCTCTCACCGCTTCTTTCAGTGTAATCCCTTCTCGGTATACAATCTGCTTGGGTAAATTCACCATTCCAAAAGTCTGGATGGTCTGGATAGATTTAGGGATTTTAATCACATCACCTTCTTCCAGAAATACATCATCAGCCCCGCCTTTATTGTTCAGCGCATCCGATAAACGTATACTCATGGGCTTTTGCTGTGCCGACAGGGTTTTTAACAGGGTACTGTCGCCACCTTCAATCGGTGTAATATTCTTACCACTCTGTTGATTAATCAACCGGGCCTTACTACCCAGCAAGGCAGCATCAGAAGATGTTACACCCACATAGGTATTCCTGATCAACACGGCACCTTCTGCAAAAGCAGAAGATTTCAATCCGCCTGAACGGGTTATGATATCCGACAATCTTTCATTTTTCGAAGAAAGGGTATAGGTACCCGGATAAAACACTTCGCCCTCAATACTCACCGTAATCTGTTCCTTGTATACGGGCAGTCGGCGAACAGCTATTATATCAAATGGTTTTAATTCAAATTGTAGGTCTTCTGTTTTATCTAAGCTGATTTCTTTTATTACTGCATACGATACCGTATCGCTCTCCGTTCCGCTGGCAGATAAACGTCGCGATATTTCTATTTTCTGTTTGGCGGCACCTTCCCTGTATCCATTTGACAATAATACCAGATCCTGTACCCGCATATGTTCAAAATAGGCATAAGTACCTGGCTTATTCACCTCCCCATTTATATCAACCGTATATTTTTCCCGCAGATCGGTGGCCCTGAAAATATGAACCGAGTCTTCTCTTTGAAGTGCAAGGTTAAATTTACCCTGTACCACATCAGTAACACTAAAAGGAACCAGAGAAGGCGTAAGATCCGATTTCAGTCTGCGAAGTATCCCCCTTTCCAGGTAGGCATCTTCTCTTAAACGGGCCAGTTTTATCAGTTCATTCAAATCTCTGGCTTGCTGAAGACCATACGCACCGGTATGATTAATGGCTCCGGTAATCCAAACACGATTGGCGTATAAAGAGGGTAATGAATCAACGGTAATTGTATCACCCGAAAACAGTTTGAACTGCTTAAGTTCAGCAGCAGGTACTGTAAAAATTTCCCGTTGGGTAATACCTAATCTGGCCACACGCACCCTTTCTTTAAAAGCCACATCTGCAAAACCACCTGCATACTCAATCAGGTCAGCAGCCGATTCGCCCGCTTTCAGATCGAATATGGCTGGTTTTTTCAAAGCACCTTTGAGCGCCACACGGGTAGTATAAGTTCCTACACGAATTACATCATCATCCTGCAATAACCTATTCTTACTCAGATCGCCTTTCAATAGAAAATCATAGAGATCAAATTCGGTCACTACTTTACCACCCCGCAATAATTCTATTTTTCTGAACGAACCTATATCATTCGGACCACCAGATGCGTACAAAGCATTCATCAGCGTGGCTAATGCAGAAATAGTATAAGTACCCGGTCTACGCACTTCACCCAATAATGTAACCTGAATGCTGCGAATCTGACCTACCGATACCTGAACAGCCACGGCCCCCGTAGCTATACCGGGATAAATTTTGGTCAGTGCTTTTTTAATCAACAGCCGTGCATCATCCACCGATTTACCTGCTACTTTTATCGGGCCCAGGTTCGGAAATCTTATATCGCCTTCTGTGGTTACTTTCAATTTTTTAGTTACATCCGAAACCCCATACACATCAATTACTAACTGATCATTCACACCAATAATATATTGTGAAGGGGTGGCGATAGATAGGTTGGGCTCAAAACTCAGGTCAACATTATCAAAAATTTCGGCCCCAAAAACCGACAAGACCCCGCTGGAGTCTTTTGAACGAATAGAAGGGCCCTTGGTTAGTACCTTATTCCTGAGTACATAACTATCTGTTTTGTTACTATAGGCAATTTGTCCGCCTGTAACCGAGGGGTCAAGCAGGGCAATTCTTTTCTTCAGCAATAGAATCTGGTCGCTCCCCAGTCCGGCTTCTTTGGCTTTGGCTTCGAGTTCCGCTTCACTCAAGCCCATCAGGTTATACTTCGTAGCCAGTTGAATCAATTGCTCATCAGAAAGGCTCTCTATATTAACCGGCAGACCCTGTCCGCAGACAGTTATCACCTGAAAGCAAACAAAAACCACTGCAATCAATCCTCTTAAAATCATTTTCATACAAATCCTTAAGTATCAAATATCAGAAATCTAAATTTAATGCCCAAAACAAGGGGGGAGGAAAACAGAAGAACAGCAGAATGTCCAATATCCAATATCGAAGTTGGACATTAGATATTCCCCATAGGGGTCTCCAAAGGAGTTCTATGAATCTTCGGACATTATTCCCTCCCTTTGCCCCGGCCTTAGAAAAAAGCGTTAAGAAATTTACGTAGTGAAGCGTTAAGCAATGGATGATGCTTGGCCTTACTCAAATACTAAAGCACAGTTTCGTTCAGTCATTAACAAAAAGTTTGGCTTTAGACTTCTCGAAGAGTCCTTTGGACATCCATTGTAGCGTAACGTAGAAAATTTTAGCTTTTTTTCTGAAGCCTTGACTTTTTTTGTTACTTTTTTGTGTCAAGACAAAAAAGTAAACGGAGGGCTAGTAACTACTAGTAACCCCATTCAAGAAAAGCTTCTCTTTATAATCACTGAGTAGCATTATCAAAAAGATCCTTCGTCGTGAACTCGATCTAAGATCGAGACACTCCTCTCCATAGGAGTCCTTTGGACAGGATGACATGCTGGGAGGATCAAAAACCGTGTTGGCAAAGCCAACACATTTCAAATCCGACATCTGAGATCAGACATCTTCCATCTATTCATACTCCGTTTTCCCTTTTTGAAAAGTAAAAGGAAGTTCCTTTACTTTTTCTATAAGTAATTCATTACTCACAGAAAAAAGATTACTGATCTTTTGTTTCTCCGTAATCGGAGTATACACTCTTCTCGCCATGGCATCACATTCAAATTTAGCATCGGCCGTTGTCATCTGTACCGGAGGTGTCTTCTGCGACCAGGCAGAAGGTCCACGCAGGTAACCAACGATATCCATTTCCCGGGCTACCCGGCAGAAACGGATGGCATCCACTACTATACCGCCGCTGTTCGGACTATCCTGCACCGATAAACGGGCCGTGAGTTCGTACCTGGCGCCGGCAAAACCATAAGCTACGAGGTCTATATTACATACTTTATTGTCGGTACCCATATAGTCCCCACCCGGACGCTGCACTACCGTCAATGACGGACCTGCAAACATGGTCATCCCTTCCAATCCTTTACCCCGCACAATAGATTGACCACTTAGTACATTCTCTTTCGATACATGTTTACTATGCAGCCTGGCTTTTTCGGCCATATTAAGGAAATCGGTATTGGCTGAGCGGCCATTGATGATATGTTCCTGCCCCTGGGTAGTACCGGCAGCCATATTCATCTGGATATGCTGTGTAACTACCAGACCGGCATCCATCATACTACCCTGTAATACTTCAGAGAGACGGCTGGCGCCGTAGCTGGAACGCATATCACTACCAACAATGGTTACTTTATTTTTAATAGCCATCAGTTCCAGTGCCGTGGCATCTTCTGTTGAGATAAATGTGGGCATACAGTTAATCACATGTACCCCCGCATCAATAGCATGGGTGATATACCATTTAGAAGCTTCTTCTGCCCCCACGGGCATATAGTTAAGAAGGATGTCAACCTTATGCTTTTTCAACAATTCTTTATACTCCTCAGCACTGATTATATGAGCCTTGGTATCTTCCTGGAAAGTGATGTCTCCATGGTATCTAAGCATATGTGGCGCAATACCATCCAGTGTAGGACCACGAAAAGTTCTGGCATTGGTTTCAATACACTGAAACTTAGAAGCTGGGTCAATCACCCGCATATTACAGTTTGGCAGTACATAGAGTGCTTCCTGTAAAAAAGTATCTACTTTACGAGTATCAATATCAAATCCGAGTACAAACTCAATATCTTCCGTTTTATACCCTCCTATCTCCGGGTACATCAATCCAATCATATTCTCCGGATTCCTCAAATAAAACTCAACTCCCTGCACCAGTGCAGAAGCACAAGACCCAATACCAGCAATGGCAACCCTTATTTTTGTAGACATGTGTGTGTAGTAGTTAAAAAGATTGCGAAGTTAAGGGAAAGTCGGAAAGACCGGGAATCCGAAAGATAAACGCTTCGCAGCCCTGTTGATTAAAACTTGATTAGAATCAAGCCTCGAGTGCTAGCCGGACAAATCCCGACTACGTCCGGAGAGCGGTTGCGAAGAAGGGGCTTGTCCGCCTTTAGAGGGCATAAAGTAAATAGCGTTATTTATTAGTAGTAGCACTCCTGTGTAATCATTATTTTTAACCACTGAGTTACACAGAGTGAGGCACGGTCCAAAGGTTCATAGAACTCCTTTGGAGACTCCTACGGAGAGTTGCACAGAGGTAAGCAAAAAAATAAAGGACATATGCCTTCCACTACCCATTCAAATCCGACATCTGAGATCCGACATCCTACATCAAAAAGATCCTTTGTCTTGCCCTCCATCACCTTCCGGCCTTAGAAAAAAAGCGTTAAGAAATTTACGTAATGAAGCGTAAAGCAATGGATGATGTTTGGCTTTAACTAAAGCTGAAGCACAGCTTCGTTAAATCAATGAGCAAAAGTCCGGCTTTAGACTTCATCCATTGTAGCGCAATGAAGCAAATTTCAGCTTTTTTTCGACAGCCTTGACTTTTTTTGTTACTTTTTTGTGTCAAGACAAAAAGTAAAGGGAGAGTTATGTTATAGTAGTAAACCTCACATAAAAATCACTTTTAAAACCCACGGAGTTGCACAGAGGTAAGCAAAAAAATAAAGAACATATGCCTTCCACTACCCATTCAAATCCGACATCTGAGATCCGACATCTTACATCAAAAAGATCCTTTGTCGTGAACTCGATCTGCGATCGAGACACTCCCTCAGGATGACGCGCGGGAGATGATCAAAAAAACGTGTTGGCAAGGCCAACACATCCAATCTTTCGGTCTTTCCGACCCCGGACTTTCCTCCTATCCCACTTTCATCGTCACCACATTCGCATCCTTGCTCTCTTCATTCTTTTTATCCAGTTCTGCAAATACAGAGTTATTACTCACAAATTCGGGGACGAGTTGTTTCATTTTAGCTACCATATCCATGGTATTAACCCTTTGTTTGGCGAGGCGTATGAGTTCAGCAAATTCATGCTGAATGGCATCGATGGCGTTGGTTCTAACTTTGGCGATCAGTATTTTTTCGTGATAGGTAGGGAGAGTGTTTTCAGAGTCCATGAGGAGTTCTTCATAGAGTTTTTCACCCTGACGTAAGCCGGTGTATTTGATGTCGATGTCGATACCTGGTACATAGCCGTACAGACGTATCATTTTTTTGGCGAGGTCAACGATGGGAACGGGTTTACCCATGTCGAAAACGAATATTTCACCACCGCTGCCCATGCTGCCTGCTTCGAGTACGAGTTGACAGGCTTCGGGTATGGTCATAAAAAAACGGGTGATATTGGGGTGGGTAACCGTAACCGGACCACCTTTTTCAATTTGTTCCTTAAAACGTATTATAACCGATCCGTTCGATCCCAGTACATTGCCAAAACGGGTGGTGATAAATTTGGTGAATTTATCTTTATCGTTGGAATGGGTGGCAGAAGAATGACAAAGCGATTGTACATAACATTCAGCTAATCTTTTGGAAGCCCCCATTACATTGGTCGGGTTCACTGCTTTATCGGTAGAAACCATTACAAATCGCTCTACATGGTACTTAACAGATAAATCAGAAATGATCTTGGTACCCATTACATTGGTGAGAATAGCTTCTGATGGACAAAGTTCCATCATCGGTACATGTTTATAGGCAGCCGCATGATATACATAATGGGGTTCGTACATGGCGAACATCTCTCCCATTCTGTCTTCATTGGTTACATCACCTAAATAGGGTATGCAGGCTGTTTGGGTATTAATTTCCTGTAGTTCCAGCTCCAATTGGTGCAAAGGTGTTTCTGCCTGGTCGCAAAGAATAATGGTATGAGGCTGAAAACGCAATAACTGACGAACAATTTCACTACCAATAGAACCCGCAGCTCCAGTTACCAATACACGTTTACCTTTTACCTGGTTGGCAATTTCTTCATTGTTAATCCTGATCGGCTCACGCTCCAGCAGGTTTTCAATCTTAATGGTTTGCAGTTGGCGGGCAGAGAACTCACCATTTATCCATTTATCAAGCGGTGGTACATTCAATACCTTAATATCATGATCCAGACAAAAATCTACGAGTTCGTTCTTTTTAGCAGGGGCAATCGTAAAAGCTGCCAGGATAATTTCATCAATCTTTTGGCCCATTGTTAAAGTCTGCAAATCCAGCGTATGATGAATTTTTACGCCGTCTACCACTTTACCTACTTTTCGCATGTCATCATCTACAAAAGCCACCACACTCACATTCGAAGTAGCATCATGCTCCAATACCCTTTTGGTGGCAAAACCTGCTTCTCCGGCGCCATAAATGATTACCGTTTTACGATCCATTTTATAGTTACGGAGATAAGCGAATACATATTTTACAATAACCCGGTAAGAAATAAGAAAGAGAAAACTAAAAAGACTATAAATGATCAGGGTTACTGTTGGAAAATTTAATGCCCCACCACCAGTATTCGTAGATACAAGGCCTATAAAGAACAAAACCGATGTAGTCATCAGGATAGCATAGCATATGCGCAATGCGTCTTGTATACCAGTATAACGAATGATGCCTGCGTACGTTCGAAAATTGATAAAGACAATTGAATTAATGAGCACCAAAATCAAAACATTTCCACTCAGAATTTGCCAGTCCATGGCTTCCACCGATAAATTATACCTTACAAGATGTGCAAATACCATTGTGAACGCACATATGGCAGAATCAATCAAAAAAATAATCCAGCGAGGAACTATATTTATTTTATTAAACATATAACAAATCTATATACAACTTTATAGTTTACAGGCTATCATCTTAAAGATATTACTTTTACAATCAAATACCTATATTCCATTTTATTAAATATAATATGTTGGATTTTCCTGCCTTTACAAGTATCCACTTTACTGTCTAAATCAACAGCTATTGATGAGCTCCTGATCTGCCTCCTGCAAAAATATCATTTCAAACCCGTTTCTACTGCATCACCAGGCCGTCGTTTTTTATTTTATAAGCGATATATGGCTCTATTCGTAGTTACTATGAATTTATCAGTATAATTCACTATTGATTGCATACCTATTGAATTTTATACAAATAGATATCCCATGCAGAGTCTGCATCTGAAAATTTCTTCAAAAAAAGAAAATCGGGGTTCAGCGCTTCATTGAGTCTTACTGCAGATAATATGTACTTTCCATTTAATTGTTTAATCATCTTAATATCGAAATCCAAATGAGGTAATTCAATTGAATTATTTTTAAGGTTCATATACCCAATATCGCTTGCTGTATATAAGTATGCTCTTGAACCCCAATTCTCAAAATAACTATTTACAGAAGCATTCTTAGAAATTTCATTCTTGATGATGCGTCTGAATATTTCTTTGTACTTAAGTTCGTAAAGAGATGCATATCCATCGATGGTATAGAATCCATTATACTGTGAAATACTAGGATGTATTCCCAAACTAAGAACTCGATACGACTCCTTATGGTCACCTATAAATTCGGAGATTTCAGAAAACTGCTTAGTAGCAAAAAAAGTTTTAAATGATGGATCCCGTTCAATTTTCAAATACCCCGATTTAATACTTAAAGAGGTAACAACAAGTTCATGTCGTGAAATATTAAAGATCAACTGAAGAAATACAGCTGTTAAAGCGAAATGTATTCCAAATTTGTACTTTCTAGTAAGATAAGCAAGGCTTATTGCAAATAATATCATCCATAATAATGGATATATCCAGGCAATACGTTCTAAGTTAACAGGCAGTTTTTGAAATAAAAAATTAGTAACAGTAGTAAGAAAAACAGAATCCAACAATGAACTTACAAGAAGAGTAATAATAATAAAGAGAAGTACATTTTTAAACATTCTTGACATCTCTTTGTATTTCCACATTACAAAACAGGAAATAATGATCGATGTTAAAACGATTTGATTGGAATAATACAGTCCGTATACAAAATTTGCTATCGATTTATACAATGTAATTTTTTCACGTACAAATTCTGTTCTATGTGAAATATAGTTTCCATCAATTAAGAATGCCCAAAACAGCCTGTAGTGTGATATGATATATAAGCTTATAAGTACTAAAATTCCTAAACAAAAAGTTACTGGGATTCTTCTTTTTTTGACAAAATAATCGATTAGTATAATTAAAAGCAGGCCTATAAAAAAAAATCCAGATGTTATTAAGGAAGAATAAAATGGATAACAGGCAATTATGAACCAATTACTAAATCTCTTTTCGCCGTTAAGCAAATTAAGAAAAGCAAAAAGTAATATTGGAAGTCCCGGTACACATAATCCTCCAAATGGCCAATGTGGCAATAAAGCAAAAGAAACAGCCACTCCATATTGAACGAGCAGATATCTTTCTCCAGGAATTATATACTTTTTAAGTAACAATAACATGCCGAAAAAAGCTATATAGCTGAGTAAAAATCTTTCGAATATGTATGCGTTTACCGGACCAAAAATCCAAAACCACAGATAAGTAAAATTAAATTCACTGGGAAATGATACCCGGGTAATTCCACTCATAAAAGGTGGAATGCTAACATTATTAGCTGCAAAAACTGTTTTGGTATCAAGGATTATCTTGTACCAAACAAAAATTGAATCTAGATTATCATTGATCGTAACTGACGCATTTTCTCCGAGACTCAGATATGGCAGGCAAAATAGAGTGACTAAAAGTAGACTAAGCCATATCAGGCTTTTCTCAGTCAGAAACAGCTTAGGAACATCTTTTTTATTTGTCAGCATTTATATAATGTTCTCCTCTTTTTTTGCTACACAAATTAAACTCCCTCCGAACGGCAATCTAAGACCCATCCGGATTAAAACTTCATCCAAATAAATAAAGAACTGTAAAATTCCATTTATCATTTTCCCTGATATAAATTCTTCAGTACCCTTAATTTCCTTTGATTTTTTGAATTTCGTCAAACTCCGAGAGACAAGCATAATGGGAAATAAGAAAAAAATAAAACTGCCTAAATACTCAACCTTAAAACCTGCTTCTTTTACTTTTTCAAGTAACTCCATCATTTCATACCGTCTTTTATGAAAGGCAATATCATCAAATTGAGACCACAGGTACATATATTGAGGCACTGTGATATATAAATAACCTCCCGGTCGTAATGACTGAAAGAGATTATGTAAAACTTTTTTATCTTCTTCAATATGCTCTAATACATCAAATACTCCGATTGCATCGTAATTGTTAGCATCAATAAACTTACTGGCGTCTGCTTGAATGAGTTCGACACCTTTTAGTCTAATTTTTGCATTTTTTAACCCTTGTATATAAATATCTGATCCAAGTAATTCATAGTTTGTACTCTTCCTCAAACTGTTTAATACTATACCGTTACCACATCCAATTTCCAGAAATCTTTGTTTGCGAGAGAATCCAGAAAATTTTCTGATCATGTATAAGATTATTCTATTTCTCCCCCGGAACCAGAAATTTGTTTGCTCAGTACTATGCAAGATATCAAATGCCTCTGGGGAGAATCCATTGTTACTAAAAGCCACTTCTGGATTATAACATTTAAATCCTTCAATAATTGTATAATCATTCATTCTTTGAAAAGTCGCTAATTGTTTGTACTACTCGTTCTATATCTGCTTTTGTCAATTCCAAATAAAGGGGTAATCGAAGAAGGGTGTCAGAATAATAATCACTTTGCGGCAATTCTCTGCCATCATGTTTTTCAAGAAAGAACGGACTTTTATGTAAACTCAAATAATGAAATATCGCATTAATGTTATTTTTAGCTAAATATTCAATAAGGTTCTTTCGTTTATCGTTTGTAATACAATCAAGATAAAAAATATGCGCATTATTATCTGAATATCCGGGAATTTCAGAAATCTTGAATATACTATTCAATTTTTTCTCAGTGAATAAAGAATTGTATAAAGTCCAGATATCTTTCCTTTTTTGCTGAATTACATCTATCATTTCTAACTGAGCAAAGAGAAAAGCTGCAGTTATTTCTGATGGAAGGAAAGAACTGCCAATATCAACCCATCTGTATTTATCAATTTCCCCCCGGAAAAAAGAACAGCGGTTTGTTCCTTTTTCCCATATAATTTCAGATCGCTCGGCAAATGAAGGGTCGTTAATAATTAGAGCACCCCCTTCCCCACAACTTATATTTTTTGTTTCGTGAAAAGAAAATGCACCTAAATGACCAATACCACCAAGTGGCTTCCGTGTTCCATCTGAAAAATGATAAAAACTGTCAATCGCCTGTGCAGCGTCTTCAACAACGAATAAGTTGTTTGCTACTGCTATAGACATGATTTTTTCCATATCACATGCCACACCCGCATAATGTACAACTACAATTGCTTTAGTTTTTTCAGTTATCAATGATGTTATCAATGACGCATCCATATTTGGATGACCTGGTTGAGAATCAACAAAAACAATTTTTGCTCCCCTCAGCAAAAAGGCATTTGCAGTTGAAACAAAAGTAAATGAGGGCATTATTATTTCATCGCCCGGCTTAACTCCAATCAATATTGCAGCCATTTCAAGAGCCGCTGTACATGAATTGGTAAGAAGACATTTATAAAAACCGTATTTCTGTTCTAATAAAGTCTGACATTTCTTTGTATAAAAACCACCCCCTGAAATTTTTGCATTGGAAATAGCTTGCTGAATATATTTATACTCATTACCTGTTAAGTATACTTTATTAAAGGCGATATGCTGATTATCCATTAAAAAAGGTTATCGTACTAATTTTGGGAAAATAAATTACTTATCTAGTATAGCAAGGCCAATCCCAGACTTACCATATCCGTTTCCGTTATAAAGCATATATAAAGATTTATTCCTGAAAAAAACAAAAGGATAACAAATCATATCGTTATCCCAACCATTCGCTGAAACATCAATTCCTACTTTATCATACTCACATTTCCATTCAATCCCATCTGGACTTGTAGCATAGCCTATTCTGTACTTACTGTTTAGTTTACCCCGATAGGAAAACCACATATCATAACCGTCTTCATGCTGAATTACGGAAGGTCTGGAAAAAGCCTGAGAATGTCCGATAATATGAGGTACTGACTTCTCCATTTTCTTCCAGGTAATTGTATCTCGCGACTCAGCATATTTGATGACATGAAGCATTTCTTCTGTTTCACTATTCCAATAAACGGTTGAGCCATACCACATCTGGTATACTTCATGGTTATAATGAATCCATGGATATGATAAACTTATGGGATCTGCCGGATCAATATCTATAAATGGCTGATCCGGATCTACGGTTAAAGTATTTAATGTATCATCAACTGCTAAACGGCCTATTTTACCCATCCAGTGTTCATTCGGGGGTATATGCCATCCCATAAAATTGATATACTTCTTACCGTTCACTTCAAAGGAATTCCCAAGACTGATGCCATGAGAATAAAAACTATCCTCACCACCATGAACAACTACTGGTATTACGTGATCCTTTACTAGAATCATCCGTTCAAAATCATAATCAAAATATGACACGGAAGAACGATTATCAGCATCCCGGCCTGAATAAAATATCCTGTAAACATTTTCCGTAAGGGGTAAAGCCAAAGGATTAGCAGCATGCGTCTGTAGTTTCGGATGCACACCAGAGTTTTCAAAAATTCGGCCAACCTTTTTCCATTTCATTGGTCAAATTTTAATTTTCGAACTCATTTTAGGCATTACAGTTCCTTTAGCTGACAAACACACATCTTCCGGATCCGTATTTTGAAGAACGACTGCTCCGGCTGCTATAAGTGTCTTATCTGAAATAATGATACTATCCCGCAAAGTTGAGTTAACTCCCAAAAAACAATAATTACCTATTTCAGTAAACCCCGAAACAACAACATGTGAACTTATAAAATTATGATCTCCGATCTTTACATCATGACCAATATGGTTACCGGACCAAAAAACATTATTTGAACCAATACTCACAAATGGCTGGATTGTATTATCCTCTAATATCATATTATTATCGCCCATAGTTTCAGTGGTCAGAATAGTAGCTTTTGAGCTGATATAGTTGACTAATTGATAGCCCATTTCTTTTGTTCTATTGTATAGCAAAGCGCGAGTCTGGTTCATTTTACTGTAACCAACTGCAACAAATGCGGAAAATTCATTAGGAGGAAAATCAGTTATGATAGACGAAAATGTGTATACAGGAAGATTAAAGAACGACTCCATTGTTTTATACTCCGGATCTACCACGAAAGCAACTGGTTCATATATACTATCATTTTGAAAATAATAGGCTGCTAGCTTCGCATTGTTTGAAAGACCTATGATAATAATTCTCTTTTTCATGACTTTTCGCTCTTAAATTGTTTTAGTTAGCATTAGAAAGAAATACAATCATGGATCAAGTAGTTTTGCTTAGTATTTCAGTACTGAAGCTTTCAGACTATCAAAGATTCCGGGTATGTTGTACCTGAACAATCATTCTCTTACTACTCATTTTCTATAAAGTTAAACATTCTATTACTCGCTTTTGGAAGGGCCGATGAAAATCCGTTTTGGGTGAACTACAGACTATCCATTTTAGTCAGTTCAATAACTAAAAAATTTATAACAGCGATTTCCATTAAACCTCAAAACGTTGGCTTCCTGACTTAAGGAAAAATGAAATTAATGAAAGGGGTTTTTAGCTGAACTAAATTGCCTACTATCTTACGTATTTAGACTATATAAATCCAGGAACACAGTCTGCTTTTCCGGTGAAGGGACTACTTACTTTTTCCGCTGCTATAATCAGTGCTCAACGTTGATTGTTTCATCTATTAAATACATTGGCCGTCCTTTGGCTTGTTCGAATATTCGTCCTATGTATATGCCACAAACGCCTACGCATGAAATAATAATACCGCCAATAAATAGAATCAGTACAAATATACTTGTCCACCCTGCTTGAAACGGTGTATACAAATAGCTTATAATGAGAGTAATACCTGCTATAAAGGATAAGGATGAGAGCAGGAATCCAAAATATGTCATCAAATTAAGCAACTTAACTGAATGAGAAGTAATCCCATCAATTCCATGTTGTATCAGTTTCTTTACACTATAGGAACTTCTTCCGCTATGTCTTTCTGCATGTTCAATTTCAATAAAACTGTGACGGAACCCCAGCCATTTAATAATCATCAAATACTGACGGCGATAATCCCCAACTTCCAAATAAGCATTAACAACTTTTCTGGATATAAGCGAATATCCTCCAACCAGATCTGTTCCTTTAGCAAAAACATCGCTGACCAGGTAATTATAAATTTTGTAGAACAAACGAGTAAACAGATTTTTAATCAACCCAAATCGTCTTTTCTTTCGCCTGGTATAAACCACATCAAATCCTTCTTTATGTCTTTTTACCAGATCTGCAATATATATAGGATCATCCTGCAAATCACAATCAAGCACGACTACACAGTTACCGGTAGCGATTTTAAGGCCAGCGGTTATTGCACAATGCTGTCCAAAATTTCTACTAAGTCTGACCCCTTTAATACGAGAATCTTTATAACAATTACTTTTTATCTTCTTCCAACTTTGGTCACTACTCCCATCCTCGACTAATACAATTTCATATTTTTCCGATATTCTTTGAACAGAATCAGAAATACGACTAACGAGTTCGTCAACTATTGCGTCAGCCATGTAAACAGGACTTATAATAGATATATCACACATTATATACTATGCTGTAAATTTTTATAAGATCAATTTGAGAACTATAAAATATTCAACTAAGTTCCTGCAACAAAAAAATCACGACCACCATCTCCAATATTAAACATCATATCAAGAATAGTAACTTCATGCATGAATGGTGGGTATAACTGATTATATGTTTGATATCCTTCGTAATTAAAATAGTGAACATTAATACCATTAGTTGAAAACTGAACTTCATCAAGATACGATTTAGCTGCGGGTCCGGTAAAATAATCTGTCGCATTAAGCTGCGTACATATATTAACCAGCTTCGTAGTTTTATCTCCTTCAAAAGTTAATGTATTTGATGATACTATTTCAGTATTTATGTTGTAGTAGCTGCAGATTCGCTTGATAAAATGACAATTAACTTCACTTAAATTAGTGGCAGGTACACTCAGATACCACTCCTCTATTAAACTCTTTACTTCTTTATAATGTAAAGCCTTAGAATAGAAATGCTTCAGCGTTTTTAGATGATCAAGCGGCCAGTTTGTATTACTTATTTGTGTTTCACTAATTTTTTGATGAAATTTACCCTTTACCTCTACTGGTATTGTTAGCCATTTTAAACCATCAGGTGATTTTATCAGGTTACGATTACGCCAGTCTCTACGGGTATATTGTGCATCATCGTAAACAACAAAAACATCAACATCAGCTATATTTTTAAAATATCCTTTCCAGGGTATATAATTCGATTGTGTAATACAGACTTTTTTCATAAAATAAAGCCGATGCTTAGTGCTTTACACCTTTGCGTAAAAAAACAGCAAACAAAGTGAGAAAAATAATCTTGCTATCGAAAAAGAGAGACTTGTTTGTAAGATAATATTTCTCTAGATTAACTTTTTCCTCCAGAGATATCTCATCTCTGCCGTTTATTTGTGCCCAGCCTGTAATACCCGGCTTAAGGTTTTCTATTCCGGCTTTTTTCCTTAATTCCATTAAATCAGTCTGATTATACAGTGCAGGTCTTGGGCCAACAAATACCATTTCCCCTTTAATTATATTAATTAAGTTTGGCAGTTCGTCTAAACTTAATTTCCGAAGAAATGTTCCGCTTTTAAGTAAAAAAAATTCAGGGTTGGTTAGTAAGTGAGTAGCAACGTTAGGTGTTTCTTTTTTCATAGACCTGAATTTATAAATCTGGAAAAAAGTATACCCCTTTCCTATTCTTTTCTGTTTAAAAAAAACAGGTCCCCCGTCTTCTAAATAAATCCATATACTAACTATCACAAAAACTGGCGATGTGAGTATAAACAATAAAACGGCTATAATTCTACTGTACATACAATAAAATAATAATTGCGATTGTTGAACGCATCACGAGGTTTGAACAATTGTAGCTCTTTCTGTACTTTCCCATTTAGCCTTCTGTGTACCTGAAACAGCTTTAAAAAAGCCAACTAACAACGCCAGATTAAGGTTACAAAAATAAAAGGGGATATAAACTATAAACGGTAGTTTCATAAATAATGATAACCCCCAGCCTAATAAAGCAATTGAATAGAAAGCCAATTGAGAATAAAAAATAAACTCATACAGAGGGCTTTCAATCAGTTGATAGTTTATATATACAAGAATAATCAGTAAAAAAGGGATTGCCCATCGTATAATTCTGTGTGAGCAATATATAAAAGATCGAATACCCAATAAAGGGTTCAACAATTTCAATAAGTGAATAATCGCTATATAGTGTCCGGCACCATCTCTTACATGACGCTTGAATTCTGACTCCATTGACGGAGCTACATCTTCATATCCAATTGCAGTATCATCATATATACTTCTATGACCATTTGCAACAATTTTCATGGATAAGGTAAAGTCGTCATTAATCGTATTCTTAGGAAATGGTGTAAATAACTTTCTACGTATGGCATAGATAGCACCATTTGCTCCGGCTATATATCCAATATTACTTTCCAGTTTTTTTAGAGTTGTCTCATAACGCCAATAGAAACTTTCCCCAACTCCACTTACTACCTGACCTGGATTTCTATAAATCAAGCGTCCGCATACACATCCAACACAAGTTCTGGCAAAGTTTGATACCAATTTTTTTATTGAATCATTTGCATACTCAGTATTAGCATCAGAAAAAACAACGATATCTCCCTTCAAAGATTTTATAGCAGCATTTAATATCCCAGATTTACCTGTTCGTGGAAATTCGAGTAAATGAACATTATGATATTGTTTAGCCAGTTTTTTTACTATGTCGTTAGTTTGATCAGTAGATCCGTCGGAGGCTATATAGATATTATATTTATCGATGGGATAATCTAAGGAAATGGCATTTAGTATTTTTGCTTCAATTATTTTCCCTTCATTATACGCCGCAATTAAAAGATCAACTGTAGGCCATTCACTTATCGCAATTTCAGAAATTGTTTGATTTTTTCTGATATAAGGCAGCAACTTATTTAAAAGGACTAATACTAACGGATATCCGAAGTATGCGTAAACAACAAAAAATACTAGTAACCAGAAAAACAACTGCATCTTAAATAAAACTTACTGGTAAAGTGATTAATGACAGAACCTCATTAAAAGAAGAAAGAATAACAACTTGTTATTCCTTTCTTCTTTTATCTTACTAAGCCGATATTTCATATATACAAATACTAACTAACTTCTTTTGATACTTTCTTGAAAAGGTATTTATATATTTTGAAAAATCCTTTTATATTCTTTTTAAATTCCTGCGGCTCTTTAATTCCCTGAATAACTTTCTTGTAAATAAAACTAGGTCTTAGATAAAACTTCTTCCTCGCGTAGTCACAAAAATCAAGACATTGCTGGAAAGTTAATCCCTTATCGTTATTAAGGATCGTCATATTATGCATGCCTGATGGTGTAATCCAGTCACGGAATCCTTGTTTTTTGAGGTAACCTGTCTCTTCTGCCCATTTGTAGGCAGCTGTACCTGGGTAAACCTGTAATGGGAAGAACTGTGCAGTATCGAAATTTTTCTTTGTAAGGGCCCACTCAAGCGTTGCATTCAGTGTTTCCATTGTATCACCGGGATTTCCAGCCATGAAACATGCATGTATCTTGATACCAGCTCTATTGGCTGAATCTACATAATCATCTACATTCGACTGCTTGATACCCTTCTTTACATTGTTCAAAACTTCCTGAGACACAGATTCAAACCCTGTTACAATTAATCGGCAACCAGCTTTACGCATCAACACCAGGGTCTCATAATCCAGATTAGCTCTCGCCTCACATGTCCACAGCAATTTATTGTTGTTTTTTATCAACTCCCTTGCTACCTCTCTTGCATGCTCCTTATCCATTGTAAATGTATCATCATCAATAAGGACTTCTTTCACAGCAGGAAGATTTTGCGTTATCCACAAAAATTCATCTGCAATATTTTTGGGAGATCTGGCCCTGAACTTTCCAAACATTGTTTGAGGATACAGGCAATAAGAACACTTAGCATTACATCCCCGGCTTGTGAAAATTGAGATCATCGGGAATCGAACGTGCGCATAAAAATAATTCTCAATAGTAAGATGTTTGGCATATATCTCCGCACCGAATGGGATAATATCGAGATCTTCAATATACGGACGATCTGGATTAAAATATACACTTTGATTATGCTTATAGGTGATCCCTAATATGCCTGTCCAGTCCTTACCTTCCTTTAAACATTCAAGTAATTCAACAATGGTAAGATCATATTCTCTTCTTGCGATCAAATCTATGAAGTCATTATCAAGCACAATCTGATCGGCCATAGAACTTGCATGTGTTCCTACCAAAACGACGAGTGATGAAGGCAGACTTTCTTTTACTGCTTTTGCAAACTCCAGATCTGCATCAATACTTGGTGTACTGGTTCCAATAACAACTATACGTGGATTTGCATTTTTTGCCAGAGCTACACTATCATTAAATGAAATTTTATCTGCTATCGAGTCAACCAGTTTGCAGTTAAATCCCTTTTTTTCAGCATAACCACAGGCATACGCCAACCAGGCTGGATAATACAAGGTCCCGCTTTTTGTAACAGCCGGACTTCGTGATTCTCGTGAAAAACCATCCAAAAATGGCCCGTTAATAAATAAGGCATCCATGAACATAATATAAGGAATTTATTATATGAAGTGCAAATATAATGCTATTCTAAATACTAAAAAAGATTATCCTATGATTTATAAATGATAAAATCGTAATAATCAGTTATTTGTCTGAGCATTGCATCGCTTGTAAAAGTATGGATAAATTTGGCATATGCATTTTCAATCATCCGCTGTCTCTCGCTTGCATTATTGTAGATCCATTTAATGTTTTCTGCTAGTTTTTTTGTGTCTTTAGCTGGGAAAAGCATACCTGTTTGTTCATTAGTAATTAAATCCGGCACACCTCCTACCGCTGCAGCCACGGTAACCACTTTAAGCGCAAAAGCTTCTATGATGGTAATGGGTAAAACTTCGTTTAGCGAAGGCAGTACAAATACATCCATCTGGTAAAAAAAAGGGACAACATTTTCTTGAAAACCAAGGAATTTCACCCTGTCACCCAGCTGTTTTGACAAAACTTCATTTTCCAATTCCGAACGGAGCGGGCCTTCGCCTATTATTTTGCATTCGAAATCAATTTCATGCAGTTGTGTCAACGCTTCAATAAGATAAATCACACCTTTCTCAACTGACAACCGGCCGATATATCCAATTTGAAATTTTTGACCGGGTTGCTTTAACACATTGCCAGCATCAGCATATTCACTTGCGTTGATGCCATTGTATATAACCCTGATATGATCAGGATCGATACGAGCTGTTTCTATAAAATGCTGTTTATTCTTTTCAGAATTAACAATTATGCCGTTGCTGAGTTTATATATGAGAAAATATAAAAAAGGATAAATAAGCTTTTGTACTTTTCCCAGCCCTTCATGAATAATCGCATTATGCAATGCACAACATATTTTTTTTCGATAAAAGATATTGATAACAGCGATTAGAAAACTGCAATTGGTAAGGTGTGTATTTACGATATCAATCTCTTTCCTCTTCAGCAATTTAGCTATAGTTCTTATTCCCTGCAGGGATTTGTATTTTACCGGTACGGTTATAATATCTTCTTTACGAAGTATTATGGCAAGTGGTCCTTCAGGCAATACAACTGTTACAGTATGGCCTTCATTTACCAACTGCTTCGCAATTGTAGCAAAAACTTTTTGTGCACCCCCGATTTTTGAACAACCAATTGCAAGTAAAATATTCTTCCTTTTCATCGATACTCCCGAATTCCTATTTGATGGATTTTGCAGTTGCTTTTGTTTCGTTGAGCAATTCTTTCAGGTCTTGTTTTTTTACAATTGCCTTCAATCCGGATATCACTCCCTCAATCTGTCCTAGCCCGAACTCAAAATGTCTTGGTTGAAAAGAAATAATTCCTTTAATAAATCTTGCAACAATGGTGGTTGCCTGTGACCATAGAAAAACAGTACGTGAAAGTTCTTGATTAGATTCAACAAAAAAGAAACGCCAAAGGGTTTCTGTACGTCCGTAGTAACGGTGTTTTCGTTTTATCCTCAGATCGTATACATGTTCGTGATTAACCTTTGCATCTGCACATACGAAAAGCGGATAAAGCTTCCCTATGGGGTAGCTAAAGTTTAAATCTTCTGAGCTGGCCCACATTGCATCTTGTGGTGAGTTAGTGTACGTTTTCAGTATTTCCTGCCGCCATATTGTAGCTCCTCCACAAACCCATTGCGAAGAGATGTTTTCATTTATCGACAATATGGGTGTATTAATACCAGATCTCAGTACCTTACCTGGCTGAGGCCCTGTAAGGCCCATTAGCCCTTTTAACCAGGTATGCTTTTCGGGTTTACAGTTAATAATATTGAAAGAAACAGCTGCTGTTTCCTGAGGTAGTGTATTCCAGTATTCTATCATTTTCTCTACTGCATCCGGCATGAGAACGATATCATCGTCTAAAGAGCCTACCAGTCGGGTTCTGTTATCCAGTAAGGCAATCCCCATGTTTCTCTGCCTGATCTGTCCGGGTGGCTTGCATTCATAATACTCTACAGGCAATCGGTCCTTATAACTCATTACCACATTTTCGATACTCTCTCCACCATCTATTATAATGATCCTGTTGCATTTAGTGCTTTGTATTACAAGACTGTTTAAGAGGTTTTTAATTTTTTCAGGTCTGTCCTTGGTAGGTACGAGGAAAGCCAGATCTGATGCTGTATAATTTATATTTCCAGTCATTTATATATTATGTAACGATGAGGTAAGTTTAAGATAAAATCATGTAGTTTGGTATACCTGTTTCTCAATAAAACGGGGATGGATATAAAAATAAAATGGCAATAATCCATAACCAAGCATAAACCAATAAATCTGGAAAGGCCAGATAGGGTGCGTGACAGGAAATATGCATATAATAACCAATACCGTTATGACTTTAAGTCGTATACTTTTAAATTTGGTCTTCAATTTTCTAAGCCCATATACATATAAAAAAACCATCAAAGTTAATCCTGTTACAAACAACGTGAGATGATCATATACTTTTGCCAGAACACTTGCAATACCAGATATGTATTCACCTTCTTCACCATCATAAAAAAAACTTGTTCCTTCAAAAAATGGTCTGTTTTCACCAATAAGGTATTCCGGATTTAATGCAAACATAATATCATTGGCACGCAAGAAAATACTGGCATCAATTGTTTCCTTAGAAAGGTTAACAGAAGCTAAGCCCGGAAACAGTAAAGTATATGTAAATAAAAATACCATAATGAAAAATGCGGCTCTCAGTATTCGTATCTTTTGATAACGCCTACCCCAGATCAAGATGATCAAGCCAGAAACAATAAATCCGAAATATGCCATTTTAGCCATCGACAATATAATCAACAAACTAAGGAGTGGTGTTCCCCATTTGAAAACGTTGTATTGACGTGAGAAATGAATTGCAATAGCGAAAATAATGATTAGTGAAAGAATAATATTTGCCTGAGTAAGACCCGCAGGACGACCTTGTATCAGAAGATAATTCAAGTCAGCCTCCTCCTTAAAAAAAGTTAAAACAGGGGTTTGCCCTGCTTCTCCATGTGTTGTAAAAATCATTGCCAGCTGCCCTCCCAATCCCGTAACCTGAAGAATCATAAAGACCACATTCAGAATACAGAATACCATTATTTGCTTATACACAAGATTGGGTTTCAGGAAAGCAATTATTGTTCCTGCCATGCAGAAAAGTGTATTCTGACAAACAATGTACAGGGTTTCAATTGTAGATGAGCCAGATAGAATCGCAAGTGCTTTAGTAATAATAATGAGGAGAAATAATAAATAGATCCATAGTTTATTCTGAAATGAGTTAAATACAACTAACCCAGCAAAAATATAACTTACCCACCCTGTTAACTGGCCAATCAGTATGAATAGTTTGTCAGACTGATTTACCAATACCATTGTAATGATAAGAGAGGGCAATAACAACACAAAATGTGCTTTTTCGCTAAACTTCTGCATTACTTAAGAAAATAATTTATGCAAACTTTTTTTTAGATACGTAAGACCAACTTTAAACCACATCGCACCACTGGTTCTGTCATAATTACCAAAACTGATCCGGTCTAGTAAAAAATTTTCACTATTGACATTGATATTCCCTGAGGAAGAAAAAATACGCTCTGCTCCCAAACGTTTCAGCAACATAATATGACGTTCTGTAAAACAAGTACCAGGCTGTCCATTAGGGAAAGCGAAGTATTTCACTGAATTATTTAAATTGGAAAGTAAGTGTTCATTTTGAATGTATTGGTCCATAAATTCCTGATCACTCAGTGCCTCGGCATTCCAGTGCTCATATAAATGATTTCCATAAATTACATTTTTTGAAGTACTCCATTTCATAACCAAGTCTATCTCTGCAAATTTTCCTTGATACGCCAAAATGGCTTCATCATTCATTTCAGAATTTTCAGCAAAAAAAACTCTGGCAACGTCAGGCCTTAATGTAAGATGGTACGGAGGTTCAATTTGATTTGAGCTGCAATACCCCTTAAACGCAGGAGATTGTTGCCCCATAAAACACGCTATTGCAGAAATTAAAGGTTTTCTTTCAATTACAGAGCCCATATTAAGAAAGAATAATGACGGCACATTCATTTCCTCCAGAATTGCAAGACCATTTTCGAAGCTACTCAGCATACCATCATCAAACGTAATGAGGGCTGCAGAATGAGGTAATTCAGCATTACTATTCAGTTGTTCAGGATGAACAATTGTAAAGTTTTTCTTTATCCAGTTAATTTGTTTACGAAATGTGCCAGTAGAAACAGCTAGCCCGTAATCCAAAGAAAACTGACTAGGGGTATCTGTCACTTCATGATATACAAACACAGTAATGCCATTCTTGATTATTTTCCTTGCTGAAGGCAGATTGGAAAATAATTTACCCAACGGCACTTTTATAATATCCCGTAAAAGCAAAGTACTTTTTTTTCTATAATACAATAACTTATCATCAAAGACTACTATCTCCATCGAAAAGCGATGGATACCAGATATCTTTTTTTTCAAACTGATCTTGTGATAGATCTTTGTTGACCAATTTAAATGTAAATGGTGTAGGGAAACTTTTTCGCCCCATAGCTTTCATTCCTTTGACAACTTTTCTTATCTCATCGTTAAACCCTAATATTTCCATAGCTACTGCTTTCTCTGACCGGGAAAACTTATAAGCTGAAGCTATTAAATATTCTACTACCAACTGGGAATCATTCAGTGCTATCAGGTCAATAATTACATGTCGTATAAAATCTGTTTTACCGTTTCGCATTTTTGCTATAGCAAGATAGCCCTTCAGTTCCCCTTGTTCATAACAACATATTATACGTGTGTCAAATGCCTCTTTTGAAAAATGCCACTTTAATTTTGAAGAAGAACGATCTGCTAAAAACCTTGTATGTTCAGACCTTTTGATTTCCCATAACCGATCGAATTCATTACCTATCATATCTGGTTCAATAACCCTCATCACATATCTGTTTGACAGTATTGTGATTTTACGATTCATGTAATAATCTATACCCCATACCGGTAACGCAGAAAAAAAGGCTCCGATTAATCCAGCTCCCCGGCTCAAAACTGGCGGCATCCGCAGGTAAGCTGCAACCGAGGTAATGAAGTTTTGTCCATTTGTAACCCAGAAAAGCAGTTTTTCATAAACATTGAGCGGAACTGTTCTTGATCCCATTTTCACAAAAACATGATAAGCCTTATCGTTACTACTTGAATTAAGCAGTATATCTACATTTTTCTGATTAAGATATTTTGAGAGTAACAAAACTGTCATATTCCTAAAGTCGGGTTCTACCACCCATCCTCTTGCAGCTACTGCTTTTATTTCTTTCCCAGCGAGGTCGTAGCTGCGTGATACATTACCCAGAAAACCTACAACTTGTTTTTTTTCTTCCAAAATCCACCCAATGGGAACATTGGCATGTTTAGCAGGATTATTAACCCACAACCTTTCCCAATCTTCAGGCGTATCTGGTTCTAAACCAAATTTGCGTTGCAGGTCTGCTACCTGCCAGCAATCTTCAAACACAGCTTCGCGTATTACAGGCATTCAGATCAGTTACTTATTCGTTCATTAAGTATATTAACGAGCACATCAATATCAAGACTTGAGAACCTTTCCTTACATGCTGCCATGGCAATCGGGAGATTAGCTGAAAAATCCATGAATTCGGAATTGATATCATGTAACATCCAGCGAATGAGTTCTTCAGGTTCCGAAACATTGATTCTCCATTTATCGAGTTTATAAAGCGGGTCGATCGTTAACTCACCAGGGTTTTGTAAATAAAAAGGACGCAGTCCTCCGGATATTGCTTTCAGGATAGCCGTCGTACCTCTGTAAAGCACCCATCTGCAGTTTTCAATATCGGTTTCAAGTGTATTGGAGGAAAAAATAATATTAGCAGGGAGATTTTTAAATATTGTTTCCTGCGACATTATTTGATCAAAGGAAACACTCGGATGAAGTCGCCAGATAAAATTAATATCCGGTCTTATGTAGGCGCACTGAATTGAAAATTTAAACAACAGCACACATTCAGGTATTATACCTTCAGGCATCACAAGACATGCGGGTTGTTTCCCTACTGCTGATATAGATGTTGTATCAGTTTCAATTACTCCCCGAATGGATCCCAGCACTTCTATTCGAATTTGCTCAAATTCTGGCAGTTTTCTGAGTTCATCTTTTGTTTCACTTCCCGGTGCCAGAATAATATTGGGATTATATTGGTCTGCAAGTTTTTGTCTTATAGCATTTGACAATCTGAATATACCAGTATGCTGATAGGAAATACAGATTATTTCCGGTTTTTGAGATCTCGCTGCTGCAAAGCAAATTCTCTCATAAGCATGGCCTTCGTACGGTATTACTATCGTCCTCGGGTTTACTTTTTTAATAACTTCTTTTACCTGTTCAAAAATTCTTAACGATGCCTGAGCTTCTCCTGATAATATTTCATGAGAAGCTGTTTCATAAACCTGTTTGAAAAGTATTTTTTCTGCATTGCGGGCATTACGTTTCAATATGCTTGACTCTCGACGTAACGATTTCCGAATACCCAACTCTTTACTCAGAGATAACGAATCGGTAAAATACAATTTAGAAAATAATGACTTTACCGTTTTGCTTTTAATATTCTTCTCAAAAGGGCCCAGATTGTTGATGTATCCGACCAAAACCTTATAGTTTCTTCTCACTAACTCAGCAGGAATCGTGGCAAAGTAAAAATCATCTGTATTACTTAAGTGGGATGGATTTACAACATGTGAAATAAACAAACAATCAACCTCATTCGGCAATACATCGTTATTCTGCCAATAATTTTTTCCGCGTGATACAGCCCTGTATATCTGTCTTAACCATATACATGTATGAAGAATCCGGGATTTAATACGCTTTTTTACAACTGCCGTCCATCTTGGTTTACTGAAAAGGTCAGCATATCTTTCCAATGCGATAGGATGCTCCCTAATGGGATGCATCCATGGAATGGCAACACGCTGAATAGAAGAATCGCCCGACTGCAATATTGCTTTGCAGGTGGCACAAAGATCCAGAAACTGATTTTCTGTCATCATAGTCAAATGTGGATACACCGATTCAAAATGCAATAACGGTGCATGGTGTCCCATCCGCATCCTTTATCAATATAGGGCAGATGATTACTTTAGATGGAGATATGGTTAAATCCTGCAGGTTCATGTCTTCCAGAACCAGTATATCATTTTCAATAAGAAAAGTCAAATGTGCTTTTTTCCCTTCTGCCCTGTCGAGTTTACTTGTTAATGAAATAAGATCAAAACCAAAAACGCGTAATTGAGGGAATGCAGCTCTGAGAAGTGGCCCGAATGAAGCAGGAATTACCGGTTGGGAAGACCAATAAACTTCTTCATTTCTTTTGCTTCCAAATCCTGTTTTTAAAATAAGCAATTCGATATCGGTCTGAAGTTCCGCTATTTTTGTTGGAACTTCTTCAATATTACATGCGAGAAAACCTACTTTTTCAAATATCCAGAAAGCCGGAGGGTAATCTGAGCAGGTTTTCCCATCATCGCTGAAGTGTCTGGGAAAATCCAGGTGTGTTCCCGAATGATTAGGAAGATTGATTGTAACACTATTTGCGGTATCCCCTTTACTTATTGAACTGTTCGGAATGAAAGATATGGTGTCTGTTTTACCACCATAAACAGGTGTTGATTCTTCATAAAAATAAGACAAGAAAACTGGTTGCATAAATTAGGAGAGGTTACCTGTTAATTTTTGACAGGCTGTACGAAAAATTAAGGGATTGGAAGCCACAACTTCGTATTTAAAGGGATCACTCATTTCTTTAAGCAAATACTTACCGCCTGCAGCCTGCACTAAAGCAAGACCGGCAGCAACATCCCAAATGTATATTCCTTTTTCATAATACACATCAAATATACCTTCTGCTACCAGACACAACATAAGACTTGCACAACCGATAGCCCTGATTTTTTTAAACTCCTGTACGTTTGAAATGAAAGTCAATAATTCATTGGTTTCGTAATTGCTACCAGAAGGAAACCCGGTTGCAAGTATTGCATTACCCAGTTTCGATTCATCCGATACGTTCATCTCGTATCCATTTTTATTTGCTTTCCTATTGGGTTCACAGCTGTAAGTGATATCGTTGAAAATATCTTTAACAAAGCCATAAGATGGAATTCGGTTTTCCATGAATGCTATTGATATACCTACACAGGGAAATTTTCTGGTAAAATTGAATGTTCCATCCAATGGATCAATTACCCAGCCACATTCCGGAAATATTTCATTCTGCAATTCTGATTCTTCCGAAAGAATGGGGAAACCTGTGCGAGAAAGCTCCTCAATTAGACACTCATTCATTTTCAGATCAACAAGTGTTTTTATATCCTTGAACTCATTCTTTAATATACCAGGGTTATTAAAGTATGTAAGAGCTATTGTTCTGGCTTTATCCAAGGCATTTTTAGCAATCTCAATATGTGTTTCTGATAACAAAAGAACGTTAATTTAATTATAAGAGATTATCTTCTTTCAGAACATGAAACTGCATCCATGTAACAATGATATGGTTAATAATCAGATGCATATCCTCCACAGGTGCATATTCGCCTTTGGGAGATGTTATAACGATCGGCAAGTCTACCATATCTTTTAGTTTACCGCCATCAAAGCCGAGCCAGCCAATTACAATTCCACCCTGTTGTTTAACCCATTCTGTAGCTGACACTAAGTTGGGAGAATTCCCACTAGCAGAAATAACGATGAGTTTATCCCCTGTGCGATAATGAACTTTTAATTGATCTAAAAAAATATTATTATAGGTACTGTCGTTACCGATTGCAGAGATAACCGACATATTATCGGTCAGTGCAAGTACCCTGTAAGACTTATTAACACTTTTGTTTGTTTTCTTTAACACTGCGAGTCCAAAATCATTCCCGATATGAGATGCAGTTGATGCAGATCCTCCATTTCCTATTACAAAAATTGTGTTGCCGTTTTGTCTTGCTTCCTCCATCTGCTGAAAACAATCTGCTAACTGCTTATGATCCAGTTTTTGTAAAAGGGTTATCAGGTAATCACAGTATCCTTTACTGAAAGAAGCTATTTCAGTAGGATTTTCGCGGTAAATTCTGTCCAGATTATTCATACTATTTCAATTATTGATTTGGGTTATTAATATTGTATTGTTTACGCCATACCTCATCGCTGTAATATATACTAAAAACAAGCTTCATAGTTTCAAGTGCGTCATAGCTAGTCCCGGATAATATCGGTTTTTTTTCTATGATAGCGGATGCAAATTCAAAGATTTCATCGCGCCATGAATTATCCTGTAAAAACTTGATGGTTTTTTGCTCCATCTGTCCGTTATCCGACTCTTCATCTCTAAGACCAATAACAATTTTTTCTTCTCCGTAGCTTTTAGATCCTGATAATATACCATGCAGTTCTATGTAGCCTTGTGAAAGGGATATTTCCAGATTAAACTTATGCTGCCATTGGGTTGCAGAAGAATTAAGCATTGCTATTCGTCCTTTCCGGTCCTTCATGATAGCATAGGCATTATCTTCTACATCGTGTCCCCAAAAATCATTGGATATAAAACTTTTTACCTGTTCGAATTCCCCGCAAAACAAGCGCATGAGATCCACCATATGTATTCCCTGATCCAGCAGTATTCCACCACCTGCCAGCTCCCGTTTTGAGCGCCAGCCTCCCGAGAATGGTATGATACGGCTTTTCCCATATACCCCACGCAAGTTAATTACTTCCCCTAACTCTCCCGATTGAATTATCCGAAGTGTCTCTTTTACCGAATCATGGTACCGGTGATTAAACCCGTATTTTAATTTGAGGTCCGGATATTTTTTTTCAACTGCTATCACATTTCTGATTTCTTCAACATTCATTCCTGGCGGCTTTTCACAGAAAACATGCAGTTGTTTTTCTAAAGCAGCCATGGTAACCTCAGCTGCAATATTATTGGTAAGGCAAACAAACAATACATCTAATTGCTCTTTTTCAAGAAGTTCCTTGTAATTGTTGTAGCAGGATATACCGGGCAGTGCAACTGAAGAACCAGTAAAATTCTGTTCACATATTGCAGTTACCTGCAATGAGGGATGAGAATCAATAAACTGATGTCGTCTTTTCCCGACTATTCCATATCCTGCAATACCCACTTTTAATTTATCCATTGTAGATTATTATTTGCTTCTGGTTATTTTATAATTGACAAGATGTTCTAACGCCGACATACCCATTGCCACCACAGCCTCATATGAATTACCTCCAGTATGGGGTGTACAAATCAGGTTATGCAGCTGTAACAGTTCAGTATCTACAGGTGGCTCTTCATAAAAAACATCCAATGCAGCTCCTGCTATCTTTTTTTGTTGAAGGGCGGACTTAAGATCAACTTCATTAACAATCCCCCCCCTTGCCGTATTGATAAGAAACGATGAAGACTTCATCATTTCAAAGACACGCATATTAAAGAGATCTTTTGTATCGACTGTAAGCGGTGTATGTACTGTAATAATATCCGCTTCTCTGTATAACACTTCTTTTGAAACCGGCAATACTCCATATGCTGAAGCAACTGGCGAAAGATCAATGATATCATTCACGATGATATTACAATTAAAGGGCTTTAAAAGTAATACCAATTCTCTGGCTATATGGCCAAATCCCACAATACCAATTGTTTTCCCGGTTAGCTGAAATCCGCCATTTTTGTTCCAGTTTCCTTCCTTAAGCTGGATGGATGTAGAAAAAAGATTACGAGATAATGCAAGCATAAAACCAAGAGTCATTTCAGCCACAGATCGTCTGTTAACACCTCCTGTCCAACCAACTGTTACATTCCTTTGCCTGCAGGCTTCCAAGTCAATATTATCAAGACCAACACCGAACTTGGCAATCATTTTAAGCTGCGGAAGTTTATCGAGCAGATCGGCATCAATCGTTTCCAAACCCACAATAGCAGCCTCAGCATCAGAAAAATAATTGATCAATTCGTCTTTACCCATCCTTTTCCCTTTATCATTTATAACAGCATCCGGGAACTCTGATTGCAACTTATCAATCAGGTAAAGATTCTTTGAGAAAGCCACATTTGAAACTTTTACCTTCATGAAATCGATTCTTTATATTTCTTGTACAATGTATCTTTTTTCATTTTTTCTTCCACACGAACTAAATCTTCCGGTGTATCAACTGCATCGACCTCAAACTTAGTTTCAACCATGCAAATAGAGACGCCATTCTCAAGAAAACGATTCATATCAACAGACTCTATTTTTTCAAGTTCCGATGGCTGTAAAGCGATGAATCTTAGTAATGCTTCCCTAGTAAAGGCAATAAGACCTAGCTGACGGAAATAATTAATCTGTCCTTTGAACTTTTCTTTTGAAGGAATTGGTTCTCTTGACATATACAATGCATTGCCATTAACATCAGTAACCACTTTTACGTTATTAGGATTGGTTACTTCTTCCTTGGTTGCTAAAGACACCATGAGATTAGAAACCTGTCTTTTGCCGTCAAGAAGAGGTTTTACCACCTGGCTGATCATTTCAGGATCAATCAGAGGTTCATCACCCTGTATCATAACTATGATATCATATTTATGATCGGGATTCGCTTTTTCCAGCACCAGAAGTGCCTCGGCTGTTCTTTCGGTAGCCCTTTCATGCTGGTCTGAAGTCATTACAGCTTTCCCACCACTATCCGTGATGTAATTATAAATTGACGAATCACAGGTAGCAACAACTATTTCATCAAGTAAGGGGCACATGGCACTTCTCAGGTAACAATGCTCAACCATAGGCATACCGAGTATCTGCTTCATAGGTTTATCGGGAAACCTGCTTGCGGCCATTCGAGCTGGAACAACTCCAAGAATTTTCATACTATTTCCTTAGTTTTAATTGATCACGGATCATTTGACCCATAAAATTAGCATCGAAGCTGAATGCAATAAAATTGTAGCCTTTTTTCACTTTTTCTATCACTAATGAATAATCTGGCGGTACTACATGAAAGCCTATTAGCTTATTATACTTTTTGGCAATTACTTCATACCTGTTTAATATTTCTATTACTTCCGGATCGTCCCAGTTTCCTGGTTTACCCATTGAACCAGACAGATCATAAGGACCGATAAAGGTTCCATCAACCCCTTCCACCTGCAGAATTAAATCAAGCTCTTCAATAGCTTTATAGTGTTCGATCTGAACGATCAGTTTAATCTCATTCGCAATCTCTGTCTTGTATTTTTCAAATCCAAATCCATACCCCTGTGCACGGGCCAGACCTACTCCCCTTGCACCGATAGGCGGGTATTTAAGCGCCATTACAGCTTTTTTGGCCTCTTCTGCCGAATTAACACTAGGCACAATTATACCATCCGCACCTGCATCCAGTATTCTCTTGATAATCCGTGTATTATTTTCACCTACCCTCACAAATGCTTTTAATCCGCGACCTTGAATTGCCATGATTAATTGCTGCGCCTCTGCATAATCAGTAACAGAATGTTCCAGATCGATACATAACCAATCAAATCCTGCATCTGCCATAACTTCTGCTATCGATGGATGGCCAATTGTTATCCATGAACCTAATGTATAAGGGCGCTCTATTTTTTGAGAATTATCCATAAATTATTTCATTTGATTAGCAACTTAATTAGACATATTATCTATAATTATGGGATAATACTTTTAATTCTCTTTGCAGGGTTACCTCCATAAATGGATTCAGGTTCTACATTTTTTGTAACCACACTACCCGCAGCTATAACAGAACCGTGACCAATTTTTACGCCCTTCAGAATCAAACAATTCATCCCGATCCATACATCATTTTCAATCACTACGGGTGCTGCAGGTCCTTTTTTTTCCCATCGGTCTTCTGGAGGCCATACGGGATGTCCGTCAAAATCCATAATAATGGTATTGGGGCCTATTTGTGTATTGTCGCCTATCGAAACAGATGCCCGAGAAGTAATGGTAGTTCCATTAAGGCTTACATTATTGCCGATAGTTATCGTTGCATCTCCGATCAACGAAATGTGGCAGGGTGTAAAAAGTGTTATAACAGAACGCTTACGAGCTGATACCGCATGCAAATATTTTCCGATAGTAATCTTTCCCTCGCCGAGTATTGCAAAACGTATTTTCCCCCAAACATTGAACGGTCGGGTAATTTTCAATCTTTTCCCATAAAAGAGAAGGCTGATATGAGTTGATATTTTCCCCAGTAAGAGGGAATATTTTTGATAACAGAAGAAACGAAAATCATCTTTCCTGAATAATTTTACTATTATCTTAAGCTTATTCATTTCGCTACTCGTTAGATTAGAACTGTCGCTATACGATTATATGCGTTGCCAAATCTGGTTTGCAGAACCATATGGATTGTCTTTAGGATGCCATACGTTCTTGAGCACTTTTTTTAACCCGGCTTTTTGCAAGAAGTCTTCACAAATTCTAGTTTGTTCTGGCCAAAGATCGGGTAATTCAATGAGTACCCCTTTAACTTTCGATAACACATTTGTTCCACCAGCAAGTATCAATTGCTCGATACCATCTACGTCTAATTTAATATAATCAGGATATGTAAAACCAAGTTTGTTAACCAGATCATCCATAGCCATTGAGAACATCGGGTATTTAAAAACCACATTGAATTCTTTGCCATCCATACCATAGGATTTGTCAAAAGTAGAAAGGGCCCCACCCCAATTATCCGAGCTCATACTAAGGTCCCCTCTTCCCATTTTGTCATTCAATGCAAATGGCATCACAGTGATATATTTCCCAACGTCGTTGAGACTGATATTTCTTGCAAGCACCTCAAGATTAAAAACAGATGGTTCGAAAGAATACACCACACATTCTTTCGATTTTGCTGCATAAATTGAGTAAAGGCCTACGTTTGCACCAATATCCCATAAAACAGACCCGGGTGCAAATCCATCAATCCATTTTAATGTCTCCGGTTCTTTAGTTGCAAAAGTATTTGCTCGTATCAGACAAAGGCTATTCGGTGTGGAAAATGTGTATTCTATCTGATTATAAACAATTCTTTTTTTTCTATTCCGGATTAAGTTCAGAAAAAAATCATTGACATTTAATAGTCCTGCTATCTTTCGAATGATTCTGACAAATACAGATTGTTTGTGTTGCATATTTATTTTACGGGTGGGTTATTAACTTGTTTTACTCATGGTTGTATTATCTTCTTTTATAACATGGAAAATTTCATCCAACCATTGATTCAATTCTCTTTTTCCGACTATTACTTTGATACCATGCGCTGCTCTATCATCCTTTTGTATTTGTCCGAATGGATCATAATAGACAGATGGTTTACCTAATTCCTTACCCAAAATAGCTGTAGAAGTAAAAGGCATAGAAATTACAGCTGCAGAGGTTTCAATAAGTCTGACGGCATCTAACTCAGGGTCTACAGCGATAAAAGATTTATTGGTATTTAATTTTTCAACAAGCCTGAAATATTTTTTATGCACCAGGTTGCCAATGTTTCTTTTGCGTTTAAACAAAATGGTAAAATCCCGTTTTAAAAGTGTCTCAGTTACATCACTCAACAACTGGTTCACAATATGAGGTGTGTTGTAGCCATTGGATTGGCCTAATATACAATAATACGAGTCGCGCATGGGTTGTACATCGAAAACAGCTATTGCTCTCCCGGAATCTATAGCAGGAATTTTTTTAACTGATGTGCTGAACCATATAGGGCCAACAATATGAATATTATTGCTTTGGTCTCCTACGCATCTTCTGATAAAATCAGCCTGATATTTATCCCACACAAGATAATTGCTCCAACTCATTACATGCCACGTATGTTCCTGCAAAGGGTATCCTGCACTGGTTTTAAATGTTTCGCAATTTGTTGAATAAAAATAAAACAAAATCCGGGACCCTTTTTTTTCAGCTTCATAAGTCCAAAGTGGTCTAAAGATATGGTTTGAATTATGCAGTAGATAATCCTTTGCCAATGTTTTCTGCCCAAGCAATCTGACTATATTAGATTTTGAAGATTCACGCAATAACAACGCATGCCAGCTTTTCCCACGAAAAACATCAAAAAGTGAATATAGCGAAGCCAGAATCCCCCAAGTCATATATCTCATAATCTGACTTATTGAGTGCAGGTAAGGATATGGGAAAGGCATAAATAGAGTATTTTCCGTAATCCTGTCTTTTGGGATGTCAGTAACACTGTGGGCAAAATTTTTAACAGTAGCTGGTTTACCATTCCATTGACTGTACCAACTGATAATATCATGGCTTTGTCTGTTATCCGTATGTTTGACCGGGAAATTATTTCCGGCAATTGTTTGAAAATATGCGTATGGTTCATGCAATGGTTCTTTTGTAAACAAGTATCCGGCAGATTTCCATAGATACAACAATACTGAAGTCCAGCCAGATGCCATATATGTTAAAACAAAGAATGCCCATCTTATTTTATTGTACCATGTATTTACTACAAAACCATGTTTCTCAAGAATATTCCTCCACTCTTTGGGAAGTGGGTGTCTGATCTCACGCTTATGATTTAATACCGCCAATAAGACACTTTTATTGAATTCTACTGTCAGTATTTTAACTATAAGAAACTGACGCATAACCAAGTCGGGATCATTCACCGCTGATCCAAAAATGAGAGGAACAGTATTTTGTTTTGTAATCCCCAGTGATGTTCTGCTCATGTCCTCTTTTACAACAGAAATAATATCCAGTTCATCATTTTTTTTTAACACCTGAAAACCACGCATATACTGCCTGATAAGTGCCTTTTTTTTCTTCCGGAAAAAAGGTAATTGTGTTAGTTTATTCAGTAAGCTGATCATCACTTATGGATATGCTTTATCATTTACACCCGCAGGTCAGATACTGTTTATTTTAGCTTTTGTAAAAAGTTGCTTTATCAACAGTATATTATCTCTTGAAACAATTTTTAGCCTGTAGCCTATGAGCACAAAGAGAATTACAAATATCACTTTGGCCGATATCCTTAGTTCATACATAACTTGTTGCCGCATAAGGAATAATGACAGCAGTGCAAAAACAAAAAAAGAACCAAGTATAAGAATCAGTTTATGATATTCCCAGGCGATCCTGTAGTATTTTTGAGATACCCTGAAAGCTATTCCACCTGAAATAATACCAGCTACCAAAGAACCCCATGCAGCACCTTCTACCCCCCATACATAGATGAATGGAATATTGATGAGAATATTCAGCACAATACTAAGCAATGTCAGCAAAGAAGTAATGCCTGTTTTTTTTGCATATATAAGCTGTGGCTGTTTGCCAAAAAAATAAGTGATATATAACAAAGAAAAGATAGTAACTATACTTATTGCACCATGGTAAGATTCGGGTGTCAGAATAACGACAAGTTCCTCTGCAAATAATGACAGTATCAGCCCACCGGCCACAGATACGTAGAGGAAAGGCGTTAAGTAACGTCCGATGGATTCTCTCCCTGACTCTCCTTCATTAAACATTTTTTTATATACCTGAGGCGTGAAAACATTCTGTATTGCTGTCATAAATGTAAAAGTTACATTTGCAATTTTTTGCCCAAGGTTATATACACCTACACCACCAACTGTATTTAATAATCCTATCATGTATTTATCGAACTGATTACCAATCACACCAAAAAAAATCCTAGGTGTTAATGGTAAACTAAGTCTGAGAGAATTTTTGAATGATATAAAATCGAGATTAAAAGGCAGTTTTCTTAAAAAACGTATACTCAAAAGCATAAATACAATAGCACTTGCCAGTAGCTGCCCCCACAACAGCCCTGCTACACCCAATCCAAAGTACTTAATCATGACCCATGAGAACAATACAGTTGTAAGATTTTCATCGATTGTATACCAGACATATAATCTTGCATTTCCCGTATTCTTGAAATAGGTTAAAAAGTAGGTTTTTAACGCAGTCATACCTGTAGCAACATATGCTATAAAAAGAATATGACCATATTCCGGAGAACCTATAATAAGTTTTGAAAGCGGGGTCCTGAAAATGAAAGTTAGTGCAGCAAAAAAAATGTACGCAGAGATTACAAACGTTAATGTGGTGTATAACAATCCCGCCCTTTGTTGATCATTTTTGTTTTCAAAGAAGTTTCGTTCGTAGCCGACAGAAAGACCAAAATTAGATATTCCGTTTACAAATATTGCATACACTAATGCAAGTGCATAAATGCCATAATCTTCCACAGAAAGCAACCGGGTAAAAACAGGTAATGTTATAATTGGAATTGCATTTCCAACTATAACGGGCAGTAAATACCAGAATACATTTCTTAACTGCTTTTGCTTATCTGACATCTAACAGTATCCAGCTAATATGGGTTCGGTTAAAAGGTAATCTGAGCTCATACCTGCATTACTGAATAAGATCGTCCGTTAACCTTTGCCCTTTGCTAACTTTTTTTGAAAACTTCCTGCCAATCACTTCTGCAAAGAACTTTGGATGCATGCCAAAACCAGGTCGAACCGATCGTATATTTTTTTCAGATATTACGTCGCCTTCCTGCGCATCTTCTGATACATAAAGAGACCGGCTGAATTCTCTACCTTTAACCTGTTTAGCAGTAAGTGAGTAGTTTATTTCTCCGATTGCCACTTCTGCTTCACGTACAGCATTTACCATATCAGTGAATTCTTTTTCATTAAGAGAAAAAGATGCATCCGGCCCACCGATAGAGCGATCTGTAATAAAATGTTTTTCGATTACTCTGGCACCGAATACTGTAGCTACTACTGGTGCTGTGATACCCAACGTATGATCTGATAACCCACTGATTAAGCCAAACCGATCTTTCATATCTTTTACCATAATAAGATTGGCTTCTGCCATGGGTGCAGGGTAGCTTGTTGTACATTTCAGTAAAACAACTTGGTCATTTCCTTGTTTTTTACACGCTTCAATAGCAAGGTTAATATCATTCTCATCTGCTATTCCCGTAGAAATAATGACTGGTTTACCTTTTGAAGCGATATATTCTATAAGAGGTATGTCGGTGATCTCAAGAGATGCCACTTTATACGCTGGCACATTCAGTTGTTCTAGGAAATCAACTGCTGTTTTATCGAAAGGTGATGAAAAACATATGAGCCCTTCTTCAGCTGCAACTTTAAAGAGCTGTGCATGCCATTCCCAAGGTGTGTAGGCTTCCTGGTACAGATCGTGAAGGTACTGCCCGTCCCATATGGTACCCTGCTTGATCATGAAATCATCTGTTTTTGCATCAAGTGTTAAAGTATCTGCTGTATATGTTTGCAGCTTGATGGCATTGGCACCGGCACGTCTGGCCGCACGTATGGTATCAATTGCATTTTCGATGCTACCATTATGATTCGCAGATAGTTCAGCAATAATAAAAACGGGGCCGGTTTCACTGACCAGAAAATCACCTATTTTAATAGTTTTCATGATATAGATTGTATCACTGGCTCATTTATGTTGTGAGCGTTGAAAAAATTTGACCATTGGACTTGCATAAAAATCTTTTCTCAGCAAATGCAATTTGACTAAATCACCGGGTACACCGTCTACCATAATTCCATCTTTCACAATTTCATCGACTGCGTATCCAAAAGATTTATTCATTTTCATAGCTGTAGGATTTGATACCAGTGCTGTACCATAAACCTTCTGAAGATTCAATTCTTCAAATCCGTATTTGAGTAAGAGATAGTAAGCTTCCATGCCATACAGTGAGTTCCGTTCGCTGGCTTCTCCAATATACAGACCGGGCTCAGCAGTTCCGGTTACATGTTCTATCTTACTGAAATTTACCACTCCAAGCTTATTTCCGTTCTTTGCCATTATTACAAAATAGCATTGCGTAGCATTGTTTCTTACTGTTTCAAACCATTTAACCTGCTGTTCCTGCGATATGATTTGCTGTGAAAGCATATGTGCTGATACCTCTCTGGAATTCCGCCATTGCCGAACCTGTTCAATATCAGTTTCATCCATCTCTTTCAGATCAACAGATACACCTGTTATCATACGCGTGTTTTTTTAAGCCTGTCGCCATACTGTATTTCGTTATCAACCAATACTTTTACAGGAACTTTAAAACTTTCCAGACGTGCCTTACAATGCTCTTTGAGCCGAGCAATAAACTGCTTCTTATCTTCTTCTGCCGACAACCTCACTTTGGCCACAATAATTTTGCCGGTAATTGGATTTCTTTCACCATAAACCATCACTTCTGCCACATTATCCATTTCATTGATAACATTTTCTATCTCGGTTGGGTATACTTTTTCACCGCCTACATTGATCAACTCAGATTTTCGTCCAAGTATTTTAAAATACTCCCCTTCAACTAGTACTGAATCTCCGGTTTTGAACCACCCATCTTCTGTGAAGGGGCTGTCAGCGTTTAAGTAGCCCAGCATGGCTGATTCGGCTTTGATTTCCAATAACCCATCTACTACACGTAATTGGTATCCATCCCCACCGAGTTTAACCCACAGCGAATCATCGCTTTTAGACTTTGACTTAAGGACACCCAATTCTATAAGACCATATGTTTGTAAAAGTCTAACATTGGGAAATAGATTTTTCAGTTTTTGCAGTGTGGAAGGAAGCATTGGCTCAGTGCCATAGGATATCATTGTTAAACTGCTAAGATCAAATTTGGCATATATTTCACTAAGAAGGAGGAGGTTAAGAAAAGTAGGCGAAGCCGGAAGAAGTTCGATCTTGTTCTTTTCAATCAGCCTGCAAATATTTTCGGGTGTACGAACATGAGTTGAAATAACAACTCCGCCGTTAGACAAAATATGAAACATGGTATTCAGCCCGCCCCAGTGATCAAACATCAGGAAATTAAGTGTTCTAAGTGCTTTTCTTTTTTCATGAAACTTAGCCAATAATTTAGAGAAATCATGAACTGCACATTTGGGTTCACCAGATGTTCCCGAAGAAAACAATACCAAACCTGGATGATCTCTATTTTCAATTTCCCTGTACAAATCATTTTTTTCGCAGGTTCCAATTGTTTTTAAACTATGTGAGTCATTTTCATCGATAGTAAAGACATACTCAACACCAGCAATGGTTAATAGTTTCTCTTCATTTTTTACTGACTTTGTCAAAGGAACAATGATACACTTATGAGAAATCAATGCAAGCATAAGTGCTATCGATTCCGGGGTAAAATCTCCTTTGAGAACTACAACTGAAGTCTTTGGAAGGTTTTTTTCAATGAGTAATGCTTTAAAAAACTGAACACGCTCATTTAACCATTGATAAGTAAACTTTTGGTCATTCCAGATAATTGCTTCCTTTGAAGCTTCTTCTATAAATACCTTTTCTAAAAAACCAATCGGATTCTGATTATCCATAATATTTATGTATTAATTAGTATTGTTCCATAAGCTAATCCTACTCCAAACCCCGAAAGTAGTAGTCGCTGATTTTTTTTGATTCTCTCTGTATCAATTGCATCTTTGAGTGCAATAGGAATAGAGGCAGAAACGGTGTTACCAAGTTCACGTATATTGATGAACACCTTATCTTGATCGAGATTAAGTATTTTAATGAGTGAATCAAGGGTCATTAAACTTGCCTGATGAAAAACGATCAGGTCTATGTCTGATACCGTAAGGTGATTTCTTTCAAGCAAATTATTTATCTGGTCTGGAACTTTTGAATTAATAAAAGACCATACAGCCATCCCATCCATTTTTATATTATTCTTCGTCCTTACATTGCCTAGAAAATCGGTAAGTGTTATAGCTGTTTCAGGTGATTGTGGAAGACGTGCACCTCCCGCCGGAATAATAAATTTATCAAACCCATTCCCAAAAGTAGCTACTTGAAGATCAATGATTCCTTCAGTCTTATCCGTGGCTTCAATCACTGAAACAGCTGCAGCATCTCCAAAAAGCACCCTTGTAGATCTATCTGCCGGATTGATATATTTGGAGTACGTATCTGCTGTAACTAGTAGTATTTTCTTTGCAAGACCCGATTTGATATACGAATTTGCCATCATCAATCCATAAATATATCCTGTGCATGCATGATTAAAGTCATAACAAAACAAATTCTCGTTCAGCGAAAAATGTTTCTGAAGCAGGAAAGAATTAGAGGGCATTATGTAATCAGGGCTCTGTGTACAATAAATTATCCCGTCGATTTGATTTTTATCGTAAGTACTAAATAATTTTTCGCATGCTTTTATGGAAAGATCAAGCGCTGTTTCATCAGCAGCTGCAATATGTCTGCTTGCAACTCCCGATTTAGTTTGTATTTTATCAACATCCCATGCCGGAAATTCATTCCGAAGATCATCATTAGAAACAATCTTTTCCGGTAAGTAATACTCGATTTGTTTAATTACAGCGTTCATGCAATGAGTTCAATAAAACGTTTGTTAAAAGAAAGTTCTGCAGCCAAAGTAGTTTCATCTCCGTGACCGGGATATACAGTAAAATCTCCGTTCAATTTGGAAAGCATTAGTAGTGATCCGGCTAATTTTTCCTTGTTTGCACCTGGCAGATCAATCCTTCCGATTGTATTTTTCAAAAGTGTATCTCCAGTAAAAAGATGATTGCCGATTAAAAAACATACACTCCCCTCCGTATGTCCTGGAGTAAATAATACATTTATTTCAAAGCCATCAATTAAGAGTGTAGAGGGTATCTTATCAAAATAAAAATTAACAACAGGTATCCCGATTTTCTCCTCTCCTTCGAACAAACTCATATAAAGATTTGCAGACTTTAACAACCTTTCATCCCTTGAATGGAGATAAAAAGGACATTGGTACTTCTTCACCAGATCTGCAACGGATACAATATGATCGAAATGGCCATGTGTATTGATAATAGCAGACAAAGTAAGACTATTACTTTCCAGATAGGTACACATCACGTCGAAATTTCCACCAGGATCAATTACCAGTGCTTTACTATGGCTTGAAATTATATAACAATTTTCAGCCCATTTTCCGTTTATGATACGTTGGATGGTTATTTGATTCATTACACTCCGCCTAGATAAATATTCTGTGCTGTTATTTTATTCGCCTGAGGACTGATCAACCAGTTAATAGTATCAATTAATTCTTTTGTTGTTCCCATTTCCGGAATTGCATTCCTTTTGAGGACAACATTTAATGCATCAGGATCGATATTATCCATAAGATCTGTTTTGATTGCAGAAGGCGATACTGCATTACAAGTAATACCATACTGATACACTTCCTTCGCAAGTATTTTTGTCATAGCCAATACTGCCGCTTTTGAAGCTGTATAAATAGCTTCCCCCTTTTCTTCATACTTAACTGCCATACTTCCCATGTTGATGACACGTCCAAAACTGTTCTTCATCATCAGTTTAATTGCTTCTCTGGCCATCAGGAATGATCCCATAAAATTGGTGTTCATTGTTGAGGCAGCGGCATTATAAGAAACGAGTGCAACCGGCGCCAATGCATTATTAACTGCAGCATTATTAATAAGTACATCAAGTCCCCCACGGTTTTTCCTAAGCTGGCTGAAAAAAAGTTTAACAGACTTTTCATCTGTGATATCGAATGAGTGGTGCTCGTAATTCACATTTTCAATACTTTTTTCTCCCCTGCTACAGCCTATTACAATATGCCCTGCATTGCAGAAATATTCAGCGAGTTCCTTTCCAATACCTTTTCTGGTGCCGGTAATTACAATAACCATAACTGAATTTTACTGCTGTTCCTTGATCAATACTTCAATATAGTCACTGATAGTTCCGATTGTTTTGAATGGACTTATCGTTTGGCTCATAGCCCTGTCATCGGCTAGTGTTACTGAAAATGACCAGTCATCTTCAATCATCTGTTCAAGTGCCACGATAAATGTAACCAAGTCGATAGAATCGAACGGACTTTCAGCTCCCATGATGGGTGTATTGTTGTCAACAGTTCCATCATAGGATTTACCGCTGTTGGTAATTACTTGTTTAAACAGATTGATAACTGCCTGTTCAATTTCAACTTTTGTCATATTTATTTTTTTTGAAGATTAGAATAATTAGATATGGTGTAATATGTAATCTGCCAGCTTAACTGAACCAGAGCCATCAATACATATTTGCATTTTTTGGGCTATTTTTTTACGGACATCAGGATCTATAAGATGTTTTACCTGGCTGATTAACAACTCTTCAAACTTTTCGTCATCGGGTTTTATTGCTTCCTGTACAAGACCATTTTTAAAGAAGTTGGCAATACTATATGCCTGATTATCGGCAGTAAGCAATGCAACAAACGGAGTTCCCATTCTACATAACTCATAAGTAGTCTGTCCGGCTGCTGTGATGGCGATGTCTGATTCGTTCATTAGTTTTTTCATATCATCCGCTCCAAGACCTGCAAATACATTGGCATGCTCCTGAATATAATCAATCTCACTTTGAAGAATGTCTTTTACAACTACTGATATTTTCAATGCAGGGAACTGCTCCTTCACTATTTTTGTAATCCGGCTTGAAAGTCCAACATCATTTCCGCCACAACTGATCATTGCCGACTTTACTTCACTGTTAATATTCCGCGACGGAATATCCCAGAATGCTGATCTGAGAAAAGCATATTGCGCCCCTAGAAGATAGTCAATATCAGTACGAATCGGATAGTTTAGTTTCTCCGCACCCATTACTCCATTGACTACAATTCCGGAAGGGTATTCTAAGCGTATATTATCGTCAATAAATACAGCCTTCCTACATAAGTAGGCGATTTGCTGATATAAGACCTGAGGGCATTTGTAAGAATCTATAAGAACAACATCCGCATTTCTAATCAGCACCTTCATTTTCTCCTCTTCATTAATCCAATCGAATAAATGGTAACGTATACCATTTAAAACCCGAGAAACTTCTGTTGTACCGTTAATGATCAGTTGCGGGCGATATCCTCTTTTTTCAAATGCCTGATAAACTGACAAGCATCTTGAAATATGCCCCATGCCAGTATTACCGCCACCTTCTGTAAGGATAAAAATATTATACATTAACAGTAAAAAAAATCAAAAAACTATTACAGAAATGATTCGATACATAGAGTGAGCTTATTATGCAATGCTTATTTTTGTTTCTCGGTTTAGTTTATCTATCAGTGCCTGATCAGTTTTGTACAATAATGTAAGATGTGAATTCAGTTTGCTTATCTCCGGATTGTTATCCAAAACACTGAAAATATTTTCAATAGTTGGTGCAAGTGATCGCACGCGTAACTCCTTGAATAATTCATTGAATAGTTCCAGATCTTCGGGATAGTCAAGCGTCAGTCTATAATCACGTACCAAGTTTTCAGGAAGATCAATGATTTCAACTTTGAAAATCTCCTGATTGTTCTGCATATACCATGTCATATATTCAGAATATTGTGCTTTCCCAACATATTTCAGTATACGTTTTAAGACTTCTACATTGTATATTTCACAGGCTGTTCCCACAGCTGATTTTTTAGCTGCGGTATAGTCTGCACCTGTTTTGAAATGATGTTGAAGTAAATGACTCATAATATCTGTTGATATTACAGGGCAATCACCGGTAACTCGTACAACTATATCTAAATTATATTTTTCACACGCTCCGAGGTATCTCTGGATAACATCATCAGGGTCTCCTTTCCAGAATTCAACTTTTCCTCCCAGTGTCTTCTCTTCAAGTATCGCATCTTCGTCTACAGTGGAAGTAGCAAGTACAACTACGGAAGCCTGTTTCATATCTAGACAATTCATCAGACATCTTTCAATGGAAGATATCCCATCAATAGATTCAAATGCCTTTGCTTTGAGCCGGCTAGACTTCATCCTACAAGCTACTATTACACCTATTCTTGCCATTTTAAAATGGCTTTCCTGAATAGTTTTTGCTTCTTCTATTTTTTCTTTGAGAATGTATCCTTTTTGTTGCAGTTCTGATATAGCTGCGTATGTCAGACCTTCCTGAGAAGTTCTCCGGAATATAAGATCGCTGCCCGCTACCAAACTGCCTTCAGGCAAAACTTTCTCTGAGATGGGTACTTGTATGCTTTTTTTGAGGTATTCGCTTTCAGATTCTGAAACAAATGGACCGTTCAATATATCTGATGTGGATTTCACACGATTTACCAATAATTCCATTTCAGAAGGTTCAATGGCCGAATAAAAATCATACTTTGATTTTTTGCGTTCCAGACAAATATGTTTTTCTACAAGTGAGGCACCCGCTGCTATTCCAAGCAAAGGGATAATACATGAAAAATCATCTTCTGCTTGTGCATGATCAGCAATACAAATTCGGTAGTCCGGGAAATATTCTCTCAGTATCTTTATTTTCTGTAAGCCTGTATCTTTCAATTGAGTTGGATAAGCCTGATGGCCAATCTGAAGAATAAGTTCCCCCATCTCCAACTGTAAAAAAATATCTATAAATTCTGTTATCGCAGCGATATCATAACCTGAAATATTAATCATCAGGAGTTTATTCTTAAGCAGGTTGCCCTGTTTAAGTCCTTCAAATATATCTCTGTTCTCTAATACCGATGCCTGAAGTTTAATTCCGGTAATATTGGCACTATTATTAGCACATACTTCTACACCATACTTGTCAAAAATATCAAGCCATATACCATTGAAACTTTTAGAAGCTATACCAATCAGCTCCTGCCATTGATCATGCTGCAAAAGCAAATCCTGGTAAATAGGATAACCACTAAAATCGGGAAGCGCGATAGTATCCGGATGAAAAGCCTGAAATTTTATATGCTTGTAGGGATACTCTATAGAATCAAACCTTTCTATTGTAGATCGTAGAATATCAATACTGCCGCCATGAGCATTGGCGCATTCAAAAATTAGGGTAGGCAGATTTTTACCAGCTTCCGGGGTATATACTTGTTCTGACATAAGATGCCTGTTTATTTATTAACCCAGTAAGAATTGCGACCTGCTTTCTTTTTCACATCCAGGTAATCAACTCCAAACAGTCTGAGAATTAATCCGACAGGTGTAAGTATAAAAAAGAAGACTATGGTAAAAAGGATTTTTAGTATAAAGCTCATATTAGTCGAGTTTAAATTCATTTTGCCAATCAGTTGTTTCGATCAATTCGGGCTGTTCCTTTTTGTCGAGAACAAAATTGCCCAACACCAAATAATCCATACCTGTCCTCATAAAACAACGGTATGCATCTTCTGGACTTTCCACTATAGGTTCTCCTCTCACGTTAAACGATGTATTGATCAGCACAGGGCAACCGGTAAGATTTTCAAAGGCAGTCAAAAGCTGATGAAAATCGGGATTCATTTCTTTATGAACAGTTTGTATCCTTGCTGAATTATCAACATGCGTAACCGCCGGAATACTCGAGTTTACCGATTTCAAACGCTCAAATCCTTCACCCCTCTTTTCATCAGAAACAATGGCACCTGATTTATCTTTATGTACATGACCTACAATGAGCATATATGGTGACGAAAAATCGCTACGTTGTTCCACGCCTTTCATATCGAACCATTCTTTTACTTTCCCCGCTAGTACAACTGGCGCAAATGGTCTGAAGCTTTCACGAAACTTAATTTTAAGGTTCATTACCGACTGCATATTTGTTGATCTGGAATCACCGATAATACTGCGGGATCCGAGAGCTCTTGGGCCAAATTCCATAGGGCCATTAAACCAGCCAATTACATTATTATCTGCAATTAATTTGGCTACTTCTGTTGACAGTTCATCTCTGGAATATTTGCGGTATTTAACTTCTTTTTGTTTCAGGAAAGATTCGATATCAGACTCACTATATGAAGTCCCAAGTAATGATCCGAACTGAAGATCAGATACATCATCTACATTACGCTCCTTACCAAGTGTCATATGCCACGCATATAATGCAGCACCTAAAGCTCCACCTGCGTCACCAGCTGCTGGCTGTATCCATATTCTTTCAAATGGCCCTTCTCTGTATAACCTGCCGTTTGAAACACAGTTCAAAGCAACTCCTCCAGCAAGGCAAAGATTCTTTTCCCCGGTTTCTTTATGAATATGCCTGCCAATTTTTAATACAATTTCCTCTGTTACAACCTGTATTGAACGAGCCAGATCCATATCCATCTTAGTAATTGTTGATTCAGGCTTTCTGGGTTCACGTCCGAATAACTTATGGAATTTCTCGCTGGTCATTGTAAAACCGGTGCAATAATTGAAATAACTCATGTCGAGATGAAATGATCCATCTTCTTTCACATCTATTAGATGTTTATAGATTAAATCGACATACAGCGGGTCTCCATAAGGAGCCAGCCCCATCAGTTTATATTCACCGGAGTTTACCTTAAACCCTGTATAATAAGTGAAAGCAGAATAGAGTAGTCCAAGAGAATGTGGAAACCGTATTTCGTTTTTTATCGTAAGATCGTTCCCCTTGCCAACTCCCCAACTCGATGTAGCCCATTCACCTACTCCGTCCATTGTAAGAACTGCAGCTTGTTTAAATGGTGAAGGGAAAAAAGCACTTGCTGCATGCGATTGGTGATGTTCGGGATAAATAATTGGTCCTTTATATTTCAGCTCACTTCTTATCTCCTTACCCATCCATAGCTTTTCCTTTACCCATAAAGGCATAGCCGTAATAAAAGAATCAAAGCCTCTGGGTGCATTCATCAGATAGGTTTTAAATAACCGATCGAATTTCAGAGAAGGCTTTTCGTAAAAACTCACATAATCAATATCATTGATACCGATTCCCGCTTTCTGAAGACAGAATTTGATAGAATGTCGAGGAAAATGAAAATCATGCTTGATCCTTGTAAATCGCTCTTCCTGGGCAGCAGCAACCACTTTACCATCCTTAATAATACAAGCAGCACTATCATGATAAAACGCAGAAATGCCAAGTATATTCATCGTTACTTCTTTTTATTGATTAATTGATAATGGATACCCTCTAATGCTTTATCATAATTTTCTAAAAGGGTAGAGCTGTTTTCTGAAAGTTTAAACCTGGAACAATAATCATCATGAATACTTACTGTCTGATTCAATGCATTTACCAGTTTATTAATTTCGTCTGTATATCTGTTATTTAAATGACAGTTTATTATTTTTGATACAACCAACCCTTCTGCCAAATATTCTAACAGCATCCTGTCATATCGCATTGAATACCTCGAATGTGAACCAAAGCGTAATGTTTCTCTTACATACCAGAAAATTGTTGATTTCGTTCTGTTGTATACCTGATTACCAAGTGAAAGATGCTTAAGCAGTAATCTGTTCACTTTATCAAGTATAAGAGCTATTCTTTTCTCTTCGTATATAATATCTATTGCTGGTGGGGCTTTATCTACAAGTGAACGAGTTTCTTCAGGTAAAATTGATAGCAAATCTGTCGATGATCGTAATATACTATGTTCAAAGTTGATTTCTGCATCAGTACCTTTCATTGATTCATATAAAGCTACATAAGGAATTAAGTGCCGTATGATAAAATATTCCGGAAACCTTCCAATATCACTTGGATATTTTGGTGGAAACCGAAGAATATCTTCAAAAGAGGTAAAAACAGGATGGCGCAGAAAGTATTCAAATGCTGTTTTCATTTCGCGAGTGGCCGTATTTATTTCCGGGATAACGCTATCATTATTTGACGCGTCATAAGCATTCCGGAAAGCACTTAACTGGCTACTGATTTCAGCCTCGGAGAATGGTGCAAATGTTTTAAAATAATCATGAAAGAAAGATTTATTTCCATTTGCGAACTCGGGGTTATACAATATATTTTTTATACCTGCCTTCGTACTGCCAGAAACACCAACTTCTGCAAATTTTTCCGCAATTGCATCTGCCAGTATACGTTGCCCTTCCGGTAGCGGGTGACAATGATCGAGGTAAAACTCATCAGCGATAAGCTCATACATATCAACTGACTTCACAAAAGGATATTTTTTAATCAACGAGTCTACTGCCTGAATATAGGGGAAACGAACACGATATAAAGAGGTATCACTTTCAAATGACTCTTCCATTAATCGTTCAGCTTCTTTCAGATTACCCTGAAGTTTCTTTATTTGTGAAAGGTTAAAAAGTATAATTTCTTTTCTTACCCCTGCTTCCTTTAGAAGCAATTGTAAAAGATAAACAGCCTCTTCATAATTCCAGGATTCAGCTTTTGCAACTGCATAGTTATTCGAAACCAATAGCGAATATTCCTGACTCATGGCTGCAGCGTGTGGCTTTATCAGTATTTCTTTGTACAGCACTGCCGCTTCATGAAAATTGCCGGATTCGTGACACATTAATGCTTCTTTGAACCGGGGATCAGGAATACTTATCTGATTCGCTATTTTGTCTTGTATGCCTAGATACCTGTAAAATGAAAAATTTCCCTTTCCGATACCTGAAGGGAAAAACTGGTTTGCCTTAGGGCGAACTATTATTACCGGAATACTTCTTGATCGGCAATCACGAATAATCCTGTCAAGGTTAAATTCGAAATCCTCAGGGTATTCCGGTGATTCAATTTTCGGATTAAAAGTATTATTCCACTCAAAGTGAAGCAGCCTGTTTTTGATACTTGTTTTTGCAGGCATCTTATTGAAAAATTCTCTAAGCTCATCCTTTATCTGGTTAAATCTACTATACCTGCCCTTTCTAACTTCAGTGGAAGTAGTATCACAGTTACCGAGATAAATAAGTACAGCCCTGAGATTCTGTAGCTCATTTTTTTTATGCCTGAAGTAAAAAGCTGCAGAGTCAGCTGCTGTCATTCCGGGAAGTGAACTGTTTACAATTGTTGTTTCTGAAGGCCATATATTTTTCCCGGCATTGATAAATACATGTGTTTGCCTCTCTAAACCAATACTCATACTGGTAGAGTCTCCAAGGATTAATACTGAACCCGGCTTGTTCTCGTTCATCATATTAGATTCTTAAAAAAGTGGGTAAATATCATCCCCTGAAGCACTTTCAGATGCAGATGAATTACTTTTCCCTTTGTTATTACTCTGAGAAAGAATAAAAAAGTAGATGACTCCCAACCAAATATATTTTATTCTTTCACTATTTTTTTTTTTTGAAAATGCAAACCGCATCAGCTCGGAGAATAATTTCGTTTTCATTCGGCAATCCAATTAAGTTTGATGAATTCTTTGTGTAATACCCTTGCGAATAGATCATGACCTTTTGCATTAATATGGCCATCTTCATATATCACAGGATCTGACTGAGTATGTTCTTTCAACATAGGTTCGGTCATATCAACATAATTAATTTTGTTCTTCTCAAGTAACTCAATCAGTCTTTTTCTAGGCAGATCATAATCTACTAATTCTGAGTAACTTTTAGGTCCAAACTGTTGTTGTATAGCACCAAGACCGAATAATAGTTTGATTTTGTTCTGATAGCAATAATCCCTAATCACTACAAGTATTTTATCAATGATTTCATACATATAGTCATAGTGACGGGTTTTCCAACTTACAAATATGGGATCGACGAAAGTGCCACCAGAGGTATTCTTTAAATTGATGCCGGCTTTAAATTCAGTAAATTCTTTTCTGAAAGCAAAAAAATTACCAATGATATTTCTAAAGAAAGGAATCTTAGCTAAAGATGAAACTTTTTGCAATTGAAGTTTCCCTTTACTATCAATTACAAAGTGTGGCCGGACATATCCATTCACATAGTTGTTCAATACCCTGTGAACAGCCCATGGATACTGTTCAATTACAATAATTTCAGGTTTATACTTACTTGATTTCTGCAAAACAGAAAGACATACCTGATCGAGTCCAAGGCTGCAGTGGCCCATATTCACCACTTTTCTATTCATTATTTCCGACAATCGGTTGGTATACCTTGCTTCCTGATCTACAGCTCCTCCCCATGTATGTGAGCCGCCAAAACAAACTATTGACCTTTCATTTTCACCCAAGCTGATCTCTTCGTCTCTGTTGCCGTCGGAATTATGTTTAACCCGGACCGGTACTTCAGGCCGCTGTTGAAAACTCACCTCTTTTTCCGTATTAGGAACACCCCAAAAACCCATTTGAGCATCGAACTGATAAAATGTGGTATCACCATTGGTCAATACCTTTTTTTTCTTTGTACTCATGGCAACGATTTTTTGTATTATATAAATAAGTTACCTGCGGTTGCTCAGAACAAGTTCTGATGCCCCATAGGTTTTTCAATCTGTTCAATTACAAATTGTTGTTCTTCTTCTGTAAGCACCGTATGCATGGGAATACTTATTGCCTCAGAATAGTAGGCTTCTGCATTGGGAAAATCACTTCTCTTGTATTTACCCGTATTCTCATAATAAGGATGATGATATACTGGTATGTAATGAAGGTTTACCAGTATGCCCGCTGCCCTAAGTTTTTCAAACATTTGCAATCTGCCAATTCCCCCTTCTTTTTTCTTGTGCCTTATTATATAAAGATGATAAGCGGAATAAGTATCAGGATGCTGGTAATGAATAGTCAACGTATCACTTTCCAGAGATTTATCATAACGTTTTGCAATTTCATGTCTTCTTGATACAAAATCATCCAGCCTTTTTAACTGACTGAGTCCAAGTGCCGCATGAATATCAGTAATCCTATAATTAAACCCAAGGTCAATCTGCTGGTAATACCAGGGGCCATCGGGTACATGAGTCATCTCTGCGGGCTGTCTGGTAATCCCATGGCTCCGATAATGCGTAAGACGCAACGCTATTTCCGGATCGTTGGTCATACACATACCGCCTTCACCAGTCGTTATAATTTTTACAGGATGAAAACTGAAAACAGTAATATCGCTATACTTACAGTTACCAATTGGTGCCCCTTTATATTTTCCTCCAATTCCATGAGAAGCATCTTCTATAATCCTGAAACCATATTTTTTTGATAACAAGTAAATTTTTTCCATTTCACAAGACTGTCCTGCCAAATGTACTGGTATCAAAATTTTGGGCAACTTCCCATCTATTTCTGCCTGTTGTAATTTCAATTCAAGTGCCTCAACACTCATATTGTAGGTCTTAGGATCTATATCAACAAAATCTACAGAAGCGCCACAATACAAAGCACAGTTAGCAGATGCAACAAAAGTGATGGGACTGGTCCATAGAATGTCTCCTTTACCCAAATCAAGAGCCATGCAGGCGATATGAAGGGCTGATGTAGCACTATTGACAGCCACTCCGAATTTCACACCACAATATGATGCAACTGCCTGTTCAAAAGCTGGAATAGCGGGTCCTTGTGTAAGATAGTCAGACTTAAGAACGTCAATAACGGCCTGAATATCCTCACTGGATATGTCCTGCCTGCCATATGGTATCATAAATGTTGTATTTCAATTGTACTGGAATCGTATTCTTGTGTTTTCATCAATCGGATATGATCCTGCACAAGCCCAATCTGCCGACCTATGAATTCAGTTGCTTTTATGTTTGAAAGACTCATATCGAGTGGCCTTTTAACGACATTATTACTGGGTGCAAGTGCTCCTTCTGTTATAAACGTTGTATCAAGACTAAATTCATTGGCTAGTAACATACCGAATTCGTATTTCGATATTCTACTGTCGCTTACTACATTAAATATACCTGCCGCTCCTTTATCAATGAGTGCATGGATACTTGAAATAAGTACACTAACATAGATTGGTGAATAGTATACATCGCTGTAAAGAGTGATCTGTTTTTTTTGTCTAAGTGAAAAAATAATCATGTCACTGAAAGATTTCCTGTAACTGGTTCCCCATCCATAAAAATTTGTTCGTACAACCAATGCATGGGGGCATCTTTCTAATACCTTCCTTTCAGCGAGGCCTTTTGTATAACCATACATATTAAGTGGAGACGGAATCGTTTCTTCTGTTAAAAGTGAAGTGGTTCCATCGAACAGATGATCTGTGGAAATGTGTACCATTTTAATGCCTAACTGATGTGTAACGATGGCTATATTGGCACTTATTTCCACATTCACCTGATTGGCAAGGGTTGGATTCGATTCACAAACCTCCACACTGGTAAGACCAGCTGTATGGATGACCACATCAGGCTGATAATTTGAAAGCACATTGATTAATGCTTCATATGATCCAATATCTACTTTTACTGAAATTACACCTGCAATAGCAACTTCACGTTCATGAAGCAGTAAAATCACGTCATACGTCTCCCTCACAGTAACAGCCCAATTCACTGCTAGAAGGCCAGAACCACCGGTTAAAACAATCTTAGGTTTCATTAGATTAGATCCGACCTATTTTGGTTTTATTCTGCGCAATCCAATCTCTCAGTTCTTCCACCGACATCCATTCTGTATTGTTATCAGATGTATAAATAAAATCATCTTTAACTTTCTTACCTCCATTGATGCGTAATGGATCTGATGACCATGAATGAATTGCTGGAAGTATTTTGTAATAGGTATCATATTCAAAGGTATGCGGAGCATCCTCAAACCCAATCATCTGTTCGTGGATCTTTTCACCTGGGCGTATACCAATGATGCGTTGTTTTGCGTCGGGAGCAACAGCTTTTGCAATATCGCCAATAGTCATCGAAGGAATTTTTTTAACATATATTTCGCCACCATACATATCATCAAAAGCTTTCCACACAAGTTTCACCCCTTCTTCCAATGTTATCATAAACCTTGTCATTCGCTCATCAGTAATGGGTAATTCGCCTGTCTCAATCAGAGATGAAAAGAAAGGTATTACAGACCCCCTTGATCCCATTACATTGCCATATCGTACCACAGAAAATGTTGTCTGGTGGGTATCCGCATATGAGTTTGCAGCTACAAATAATTTATCAGAAGCCAATTTTGTAGCACCATATAAGTTTATAGGATTACTGGCTTTATCAGTTGACAAGGCCACAACACGTTTTACCTTACTGTCGATACAGGCATCAATGAGATTCATTGCACCATTGATGTTGGTTTTGATACATTCGAATGGATTGTATTCGGCTGTAGGTACAATTTTAGTTGCAGCCGCATGTACAACAAAATCGATTCCATCTAAGGCACGAGCCAGTCTGTCTTTATCCCTAACATCTCCAATCACGAATTTTACGCGCGGGTCAGACGCATATTTTTGCGACATATCCCACTGTTTCATTTCGTCACGCGAATAAATAATTATCCGTTGTGGGTTATATTTTTCTAGCGTCATTGGAACAAATGTGTTTCCGAAAGAACCTGTGCCGCCAGTAATGAGAATCGATGCATTTTTTAGCATATAAAATAAAATTTAGAAGCTATTTAGAAGTGTTTATTAATTATGAAAAATTGATGACGTATCAACCAGCCAAGCTATATGAAGATCCGTTTTTTTTATTTTTAAAATCTTTCCATATTTTCCAGAGCATGAGTAGGAAGAGTGAAATAAAGCCTCCCAACAGCCCGCCTACGATTAGCGCTTTCTTTTTACCAAGTTTTTTCTTTTCCAGAGGCAAGATTGGCTTATCTATTACTTGAATCAGAGGCGTTTCCTTCAACAACGTTACTTTCGCCATTTCAAGATTCACTACCAACTGGGTGAGTATTGCTGTATTTGCCTGAACATCAACCTGACGTTTAGTAGAAGGTGTTCGTTTAATATTTAAAGCAGGATTCAGATTATAGGTATTGTCGGAGGCCACTGCAACACCCGTTATTGCTGAGTTGAGTTCACTTCGAATGCTGTCGACTTGTTTTTCAAGTATCATCACATTATTTTTAGCCTTTTTACTTTTGGTTTCGATGTAAAAAGCAGAAACTTCTTTAGCAATCGCTTCAGTAAATGATTTTGCAAACAGTTCATTCGTTGACTTAACAACAATTGTAAGTATACTTACTTTTTTATCTTTTTGTGCTACAGTATAAATCGGCTTTTCAGGACCTGCCAACTCTAAATAAAGCACCCCAAGAATACTATCCTGATAATAATTAAACTTAGACCGATCGGCATTCGGCGCAAAATCAATACTTTTTAGTTCAGGTTTTTCATGCCAATCTGCATTGAGTTTATTAAACTTGATGTAGTAACTAATCAATGACTCTTCCTTATTATTAACGGTTATAGGGTTGAGCAATGCTTTTTCGACGAGCGTCCGGCTTTTCATCAATTCTATTAAATTGGCTCCTGCGAATGCTCCACCAGCATTAGTTCCAAGATCAAAACCAAGAGAACTAGCTAATCCCAATGCTCCTCCAAGGCCACCTCCGCTCTTTTCTTCTTCTAGTGCAAAACTTAATCTGGCTATATATTCAGGCTGCTGTTTTATCGCATAAAGAACCCCTGCTAAACCACCAACTAACCCTAATGTTACAATAATCAGCCATTTGGTTATATAATAAAACCACCATTTTTTTAACCAGTTAAGAATATCCATTAAAGTCAGATCTGCGTCTTCTGTTTTCCGAATTTCAGTATTAGACATTTTTTGTTTATTATTCTAATTGCGAAAAGATATTTTCCTGGTAATGCTAAAACACAATGACTTACTTAATTACAGTTACTACTATTGCAGCCAAACTTGCTAGTCCGGTGGTAAAGCCTAATATCTCAGCTGCATTCAATCCTTTCTTCAATGGTTTTTTGGGTACCACAATTTCACTACCTGGTAAAACCTTTGGATAAAATCTAAAAAAAAGGAAATTTTTAGATGTGGCGGCTTTCCCATTAGCATATACGATATAAGTATTTTTCTTCCAAGCATCGGAGCTATATCCTCCGGCACTACTTATATATTCACGAAGAGATATCTTTTCCTTGAAAGGTATTTGAGCTTCTAAAAGTACAGCTCCGCTTATTTTAACTTGCCCATCAAACTTAGGGATGACCAATTCGTCATTTGTTCTCAATACCAGATCTTGAATGGAACCGGGCGAATTCATAATAGCATTCAAATCGAGTGGCACCTGAATATAATCAGCCCTTTTTTGTTCATCCAGGTTTCTTAATGCAGCTGTATCTCTATTGCTGATGCTTTTTTGTATGGCAATTGCTGCATCTTTTTTTCTTTTTTCCTCATCCGTAAAACGGCGTTTAATATACGCACCTGCCGGATTTGCATCTGGAGTATAACCACCCGATCTTTTAAGGAGGTCACTTACTCTCTCATTTCTGTTACTAAGTGCATAGGGCCCCGGATATTGTACCTGACCACTTACGATAACCGATTCCGGTACCACATAACCCGCTTTCCTTCTAACTGTAATTACATCATAAGGCATTATAACAACAGATGGGAATCCATTTACACTCAAATCACCATCTATTTCCGCGTTTATAATAGAACTAGCCCTATTATCTGTTGCTGCTATACTATCTCGTTTTATTAATCTTGCTATTTCAATACTTCTATAAGCTGCATCTGTAAATCCTCCTGCCTGCAAAATGATATCTCGAAGAGTTAAATTTTCAACATAGTCATATTGACCTGGGAACCTAATCTCTCCCTGAATTGTTACTTTAAAAGAATCTCGTAGATCCAAAATAGAACTAATCAGAATTTCATCCTCCCGCTTCAGTAATAAATTATGTTCTTGGATCCCCTGTAAAGCTTTACGAACATCGAAAGACAATATTGACTTAGTCAAATCCTCTTGCAGCCTAATCACTTGCGCTCTTCCAGTATATGCATCTTCTTTCAACCCATCGGCTTTTCGTATCAATTCTCCTACAGTAAGTCCGTCAGTCAATTCATAAACATCCGGTCTGGATACAGCACCATTTATTTTCACCCTATTCTGAAAACGATTTAATATCCTTGAAACGACAAATACATCTCCTGATTCTGGCAGGTATGTACCATAATCTTTTGCCAGAATGTCTTTTACTCTTCTTTCCCTGTCACTATTTTGGAAAGCTTTAACAATGGCTGTATATGCTGTATCTGTAAACCCGGATGCAAACTCCAGAATTTGCTGAAAAGTTTCTCCAGGTAACACTTCAAAAATACCAGGTCGTTTTACCTGACCCTGCAATTCAACTCTTTTCCTATACGCAGGTATCCGAATGATATCGTTATCTTTAAGACCCACATTATCAGATTGGTCTCCTTTTAATAGCATCCGATAGAGGTCAACCTTTCGTTCAATCTTATTGTTTCTCACTAATTCAATTTCTCTGAAACTGCCAAATTCACTAGGACCACCTGCCACATACAATGCATTGAAGACGGTAGCTAATGATGACAATGTATAATTAGCCGGTCTGTTTGCCCCTATTACGGTAACTTTAATGCTTCTGATTTTATTCAATGTAACGGATAATTTGGCACCTCCACTTTTCAGGAAAGGATAAACCGAATTACCCATTACTGTTTTTAATTTTTGTGTGGCTGCTTCAATTGTTAATCCGGCTATTCTTATCTGACCCACATTGGGGATGTTGATATTTCCTTCATCAGACACCAATAATTCACCTGTGTATTCCTGTATACCATATACCGTTACTAATAACTCATCATCAGGGCCAATTATATAATTGAGTGGTGTGGCTAATTTAAGATTAGGCTCAAAACTCGGTGACATAGTTGTATACAATTCAGCTCCGAAAATCAAAGGATTAATCAATGATCTGGCTTTCTTTTCGTTGTATTTTTCAGTATCAAGCGTATCCGAACTGTTATTTTGTTTTTCGATGGTTTTATTTTGTCCCGATTTCAATTTTCCGGTTACTGAACTATTATTTGCACTTTGCCCACCCAATCTTGCTTTTAACTTTGCAAATTCAGCAGCGCTCATTCCCTTGGCTAAGGCCATTTGTTCAGCCTGTTCAATTGAAACATTCGAGCTGCTTAGTTGTGCTTTTAATTTAGCAATATCTGCATCTGTGAGTTGATCTACTTTAAGTGTACTAAGATCTTTGCCCTTTAAAATATCCTGTGCTTGTAATTGCACTGCTGAAATAACAAGGAAGAAGCATATCAAAATGCGTAATAATCGATTAATTTTCATAAGAAAAAATTAGAATAGTAAGATTTATGCATGGCTTCGCCAATCTCAGTCACAGTTTTGACAAAATACTTTAAATTAAATACTTATATAGAGTACCCTATTTGATTCGTTTTTCAAGGGAAAAAAATCTCTTAACGTACCACGAAAATCTATGCAATGTTAAGTCAATCAAAGCATAATAAGTAACAGAACCGATAAATTGGGGGGTAGAAATTTCGGTTCAGGTGTGCAAATATAGGGGATGGAGGTATGGGAAAAATTATTAGGTAAAAAAAATCGAGTATGGTTGGGAGACAAAAGTTTGATGTTAGAAACAAAATGAAGGAATTGACTCCTTAATGATACATGAAGCCAACTTCTAATCCTCTACTCTTACCAGGGTTTATTTTGCTTTAACTCTTTAAAAACATCGGCAATTCCTACCTCAAGATTGATAGAAGCTTGCCACCCCAATTCTTTTAGTTTCGATACATCCATTAACTTTCGTGGGGTACCGTCGGGTTTAGTATTATCGAATTGAAGGCTACCCCTAAAGCCTACGATATAAGCAATAAGTGTTGCCAGGTCTGCAATGCTAATATCTAAACCTGTTCCAATATTCCACATTGCAAGTTCATGGGGAGGCATATCTATTATATTTACTCGTTGCATCAGAAAAAAACATGCAGCAGCCATATCATCAACATGCAAAAAATCGCGGAGAGGCTTGCCACTACCCCAAATAACAACTTCATCCGCTCTGTGCTCTATTGCAGTCATAAATTTTCTCAATAAAGCCGGCAGAACATGCGATTTTTCTATATCATAGTTATCATTGGGACCATACAAATTTGTAGGCATTGCCGAAATAAAATTGCAGCCATACTGCCTTCTGTAAGCATCACACAACTCAATACCAGCAATCTTGGCAATTGCATATGGCTGATTAGTTGGTTCAAGGTAGCCCGATAACAAATAGTTTTCCTTTAAAGGCTGTAACGCCAGCTTTGGATATATACAGGAAGATCCCAAAAACAATAATTTCTCCACCTCATGCCTATATGAGGCATGAATAACATTGGCTTCAATCATCAGGTTTTCATATATAAAATCTGCCCTATATGTATTATTCGCCTGTATACCTCCTACTTTCGCAGCAGCAAGAAATACGTATTCTGGTTTTTCAGTCGCAAAAAAGTCATTTACAGCGACCTGATTTCGTAAATCCAACTCCACAGAATTGCGCAAAATGAGATTAGAATAACCTTCCAATTCAAGTTTTCGAACAATGGCACTACCTGCCATTCCCCGATGACCAGCTACATATATTCTGGAATTTTTATTCATATATAAACTTCTGAGTTGATCCAAAAATGCTCCTTCTGTAAAACTCTATATCTAGCTCTGTGTAACTCTTCGGTTGATTTATTCAACCTTTTTTAAACCATAGAGTTATACATAGTAAATATATGGAGTAAAACAGAGTATCTTTTTATTCAAATTCATTCCGAATATCGTATCCGTTATTCTTCAAGAATTGTTGTTTCTCAAATAAACGCAAATCATTTTCAACCATTTCTTTTACCATTTCTGTTAATGTGTATTGGGGCTGCCAACCTAGTTTTTGTCTGGCTTTTGTAGCATCACCTATTAACAGGTCAACTTCTGTTGGACGATAGTATTGGGAATCGACACGAACTACAATTTGACCTTGGGTTACGGGTCTTTCCTGAGGTGAGATGACTGATACAACTACTCCGACTTCTTTTTCGGCTGTTCCTTCGAAGGCAATTTGGATCCCTGCTTCTGCGAAGGCCATTTTAATGAAGTCACGGATACGAGTGGTAACACCAGTAGCTATGACGAAGTCTTCGGGTTTATCTTGCTGCAGCATGAGCCACATGGCTTCTACATAATCTTTGGCATGGCCCCAATCTCGCTGGGCATCAAGGTTGCCGATATAGAGGCAGTCTTGCAGGTTTAATGCAATTTTAGCTACCCCACGGGTAATCTTTCTGGTTACAAAGGTTTCACCTCGGGTGGGGGATTCATGATTAAACAGAATACCATTACAAGCGTACATATTATAAGCCTCGCGATAATTTACTGTAATCCAATACCCATATAACTTAGCTACACCATAGGGTGAGCGTGGGTAAAAGGGGGTCGTTTCTTTTTGTGGTACTTCCTGCACCAGACCATACAATTCAGATGTAGAAGCTTGGTATACTTTTGTTTTGTTAATAAGCCCTAATAATCGAACAGCTTCAAGAATGCGGAGGGTTCCCAGACCATCCACATTGCCTGTGTATTCAGGTGTTTCGAAACTTACTTTGACATGGCTCATAGCGCCCAGATTATAAATTTCATCTGGTTGTACTTCCTGAATGATACGTATCAGATTAGAAGCATCTGTTAAATCACCATAATGCAAAAAAAGATGCCTATTAGGGATATGAGGATCTTCATAAAAATGATCTATCCTGCCAGTATTGAATAATGAACTGCGTCGTTTAATACCGTGCACTTCATAACCCTTTTTTAAAAGGAATTCCGCCAGATATGCACCATCCTGTCCTGTTATACCTGTTATCAGCGCCTTCTTCATGACTAATAATTAATGCTGCAATTTAGCGGCTTTATTGAAAAATACCCTGTTTCCTACAATCGCCAATCAACAAATCTCTTTTCTATTATACCCTGCGTATCAAATATTAGAGCTCCTTTATTTTTTAATTCTTCAAAGTCTGCTTTTTTGAACATGTCATGTTTGATAGCTAATAAAACAGCATCCCACTGATGATCATTTGTTTTTTCAACAAACTGAACATCAAGATAATTCAAATGGTCAACCCATGGATCCTGAACAAATACATTCACCCCTGCCTTTTTCAGTGTCTGATAAATATCGATCACTTTTGTATTTCTTGTATCGGAACAGTTTTCCTTAAAACTAAACCCCAAAATCAACACTCTAGCGCCTTTTATGTTACCGTTTTTTTTCTTAGCCAAAGCGGCAATCATTTTCTCCGCCACAAACACCCCCATTTGATCATTAATTTCCCTGCCAGCCGCAATTAACCTGGGCTCATAGCCCACTGCCCTTGCTTTATGCACTAAGTAATGCGGATCAACCCCAATACAATGCCCCCCTACCAGCCCGGGCCTGAAAGGAAGAAAATTCCATTTGGTAGCAGCGGCTTCCAATACATCACCTGTATCAATCCCCATTTTATCGAACATTAACGCCAGTTCATTCATAAAAGAAATATTCACATCACGCTGCGCATTTTCAATGGCTTTGGCAGCTTCTGCTACTTTAATGGAGGGGGCGAGATAGGTGCCGGCAGTAATAACAGCATCATATAATTGCTGGACCCTGATGGCAGTTGCTGCGGTAGAGCCAGATACTATTTTTTTGATGTCTTCAATCTTTCTTGTCTGATCCCCCGGGTTGATACGTTCCGGAGAATAACCCACAAAAAAATCCCGGTTATACTGTAAAGAACTAAACTCTTCCAGAACAGGTACACATTCTTCCTCCGTACAACCCGGATACACGGTTGATTCATAGATAACCAGATCATTTTTCTTCAATACCCTGCCAATCATTGATGATGCATTGATTAAAAAACGCAGGTCCGGTGTTTTATCCGGGTTTAAAGGTGTGGGAACGGTAACGATATAAATAGTACAGTTACTGATGTCAGCCTGCTGATCGGTAAACAACAGTGATGAAACTGAGCTAATGGCTTCTTTTGTCAATTCGTGGGTACGGTCAAAACCCAGCTTTAATTCCTCTACTCTTTGTGAGTCAATATCAAAGCCTGTCACCTGATAATGTCTGGCAAAAGCCACCGCCAGTGGTAGCCCTACATAACCCAATCCGATAATACCCACCTTCTCTTTATTCATAATCGCCAAAGATAACTGATCAAACAGAATCTTGTGAGGGGTTTAAATTGGCTTTGACCTGTTGTCATTGAGATCAAAGGTATTTTAGTAACCCATCTGATTTTGTCTGGTAAATAAACTTGATGAATACTATTGCAAAAGCCAGAAATCCGGCATCGAACATCTGTCATCCCCTTATCTTTACCTCATGAACATCCGCATCGGTTACGGCATAGATTACCACCAGTTAGTAGAAGGGCGCGATCTCTTTATTGGTGGCATAAAAATACCCCACAACAAAGGCGCACTCGGACACAGCGATGCCGACGTACTCCTCCATGCCATCTGCGATGCCCTTCTGGGTGCAGCAGCGCTGGGCGATATCGGCGTTCACTTCCCCGATACGTCTAATGAGTTCAAGGATATTGACAGTAAAATTCTGCTGGCAAAAACAAAAGCACTGATAGAAGCCGAAGGCTATAAAGTCATCAATATAGACTCCACCCTCTGTCTCGAAGCTCCCAAAATAAAACCCTATGTTCCTCAAATGCAGGAAACAATCGCATCTATTCTGGGTATCACGATAAAAGATGTTTCCATCAAAGCAACTACTACTGAAAAAATGGGATTTGTAGGAAGAAAGGAAGGGTTAGTGGCGCACGCTGCTTGTCTCTTAGAAAAAAATAACTAACCGGTTGTTTATTAAAATAGAACACTGATCTATCATGATCCTCAAGATTTATCATGATAGATCATAAAAATCATGATGATCTGCGTTCCATTTAACAACTCAATTACTCCTTAGGCTCAAGGTTAAATACCACACCAAGTCTCAACGTATTCGACAAAGGGTTACGTGTAACACCGCTTCCTGATGGTACTAAATAAGAGAAGTTGATATCCATAAAATCGAGGTGGAAGCCGGCACCAACGCTGAAGTATTTGCGGTTACCCCTGTTTTTGTTTTCATAGAAATAACCACTGCGGAAAAAGAACTGGTTATTGTATCCATATTCCGCGCCTAAGGAGAACTGTAGTGATTTACCAAAACCGGTTCCGTCACCAAAAGATTTCATCCAACTACTTACCACACCTGTTGTTCTGTAGTTAACGAGGTTGGCACTATCTGTAGAGAAATTACCGGTGGCTACCGGCGGTGCAGGTACCAGCAGTTTATTCATATCGAGTGCAAAATTAATCTTGTTGTTTTCATCCAATACTTTGGTATACGATACACCGATACCGAGATTGGCAGGTATATAATCTTTGTTACGGGCATCATTGGTATAACCAATTTTACTGCCAAGGTTCGATAGCACCACACCCCAGCTCAATCCTTCCCCGTCTTCATTCAGGCCGTTATTGTAGAGTGAAACATCACCCGCTACTGCATTACCGGCTTTATATACCACCCCTGTTCCTACATCACCTACCACTAACCTCGAGTTAATATATCGTAAAGCCACCCCGATACTTAATTTTTCATTCAGTTTTCTTGAATAACCCAGATCGAAAGCAAACTCACTCGGACGAACTGAGTTCAATACATTACCAGAGAAATCGGTGAGCTGAATATTTCCCAGACTAAAAAAACGAAGGGTGGAAGAAACCGCCTGTTCATCATCGAGTTTATGATAGGCAGCCATACTGGCGAGGTAAACATCGTTGAGACCAAGGTCTTTTAACCAGGGTGTATAGTTTACTGCAATGGCAGAACGTTTGGGTGCAAACATTACTTTAGAGAGGTTCCAGAAAGGCGCATTGGCTTCGGGAGTAGTAGCAATGGCTACATCGCCCATACCACCGGCCCTGGCGTCGGGTGAAATACGAAGAAAAGGTACTGCGGTAGAAACGATATTAATAGAGTCTTGCGCAAAACCGGTATACGATAATAACAAAACAGCGATGGCTGTCAGGGTTCTTTTTTGCCTTAGAAACATGAAGCAATATATTTTAAAAGGTTTAGAAAAGTCCATGGTTTATAGTCCATAGTCAATGGTTAGGAAAGTGTTTTCTTAACGATAGGCAATAGTCCATAATCAATAAATATTGCCTAACCATGGACTATGGACCATCAACTATGAACTAAAGCGTAGAAATCAAACCATCAGATACATTTAAAGAAGAATAAGTTGCCCGGCGTGAACAGACCGTTGATCGCCGGATTGAATGATTATTTGGTAAATATAAACAGCTTTTTGAATTTTCCTACCCGATTCATCCCTTCCATCCCATTCAACCTGAATATTTCTGGTGCCTGAAGTCTGGTAAGGCCCGGAAAGCCGCTTTATCAGTTTACCATCCGAACTATAAATCAATACCTGCACCCTGAGTTCCTTATCGGGCTGGTTATGTTCAAATGAAAACCTTGTCCTGTCGCGGAAAGGGTTCGGGAAATTCATCACTTTACTGATGGAAAGTCTGTCCTGCCTGTACACCACATAATCCAAACCAACCTGGGTGGAGTTATTTGCGCCATCCCAGGCTTTCAAGAGCAACCTGTGTATACCGGGACCCTGAACGGGTAAGCGGAAACGGATACTACCCGAGCGCCAGCTATTCAGGTCAGACAAATACCAGTCGTTCAACACCCTGATATCCCTTACAAGGTCGTCGATGATGAGTGTGATATCGTGACCTATTCCATTGCCGGATGTATTAATACCGGAGCTGTCTGACAGATAAGCAATCAATAGCGGTGATTCATGGGTAATACCCCCATTGCGGAATAAGGTATCGTTTAAAAAAAGACGGATGGCCGGACCCGTTTTATCTGCCGGAACGCTATTGTTACCCAGGAGTATAAAGCCAGTGTCGGCCCCGGCGGCATCGGTGGTATTATTAAATGCATACAACACCAATCGTCCTCTTCCGGGTTGAAAAGAAACATCTTTAGGCAGGATGATGCGAAAACGAAAACGACCCGTATCTACCGAAAATATCCCTTTAAATAAAATGGCCGACTGCTGCTGAAAGCCCGTTACCTGACTCGATGGGTCATTGCCCAAAGTCTGCACCGTTCTTGCTTTATCATAGAGTACTACAGACATCGTTCCTTTAAAATCAGTAAGCCGGTTACCGGCCTCATCCTGAACATCGCCCTGCAACTCATAACTCATGGAAGCCCGCAGGGTATCGGCCCCTGAAACAGCCATCCCATCGATCCCGGTTATTTTAATTTTTTTCTCCGGGAAAGCCAACTGCATGGCAGGATCGCCCAATAACAGAAATTTTCGGGTATTCAACACTTCACCTGCCTGTGTAACAGATAAGTTTTTAGCCACCCGAACCGCTTCACCCAGACTCAGGTATTTACCTGTTTGCGGGTCGGGTTTCAGGGCCGTAGCAATAAAATATTCATTGATGATGCGGTTGCTGGAAGCAAATACCAGACGACCGGTAGTTAATAAAGCGATGGCCCCGGTGCTGTCGCCTGTTAATACCTGTGCGCCGAGTGCATTTTTGGAAGGATCATCGAAAGGATAGAAATCGCAACTGGCTGTAACAATCAAAGGCAGGCGTGATGCATTCTGAAAACGATTTACTTCATCCACCGTTAACACTGCTTCTTCCGCCAGCCGCACATGATTACCATGACCGCTATAGTTAAATATTAAAGCACCATTGTTAACTCCATTCACCACCGCTTCATTCACAGCAGGGTACCTGTTACCACCACTGCCACCAATAAGCGGAAAAGCATCGAGGTAAATTTTCTGTGTCTGAAAAACAGGATTTACGGTTGCGGCAGCTACTGCTTCCGCATCTTTTAGGTGCAGGTTCAGGTCTCTGTCGTCTGCAAGAAAAATCAGTTTATTTCTCCATTCACCAAAACGGGAAGGATTGTGATAGGAAACGATTTTATCAACCATTCTATTGGCTTCTGCCACCGAGCGAGCCGGTATTCTTCCGATGGCCACATCGATGGTTTGTAATGCATTGCCAAGGTTTATATCATCCTGATCATCGAGCATAGCAAAAAAATCGTCGGAAACAAAACTTGACAATGGATCGAGCGATTGGGCACTTTGATAAGTGGGAATAAAAGAATAATTGTTTTGAATTCGGTTTCTGGGATCATAAGAACCACTACCCATGAGCAATACATATTTTAAACCACTCTTTTTATCGTACAACATTTTTATAAAATCGCGGATGGCCGTAGGGTCAGGATTTCCTCCGGCAAATTCATGGTAAACCTGTTTTATGTTAACCACCTGCACTGTTCGTCTGTAATGCTGTCTGTGAAAATTAGCTAACTGCATCGCAGCATCCATGAATAATGGATGAGTGATGATGAGGTATTCCGGAACCGTTAAACCATGCAGGTTCTGGTTATCAAAGCGCCCCAATGCAACGGGTACTTTTATATGCGCTGGAATAAATGAAATATATTCTCTTAACCTGCTGGCATCATTGTAAAAAACAAAACCGCTGGAAGAAATATTCCGCATTATTACAACCGATGAGGGGTCTGTTATTTCCCAGATGCGCATGCCGGTTAATGAATAAGGAAATTGAAAAGCAGCCACACGGTTTACAGCAACGGATTGCCAGTCGCGAAAACTTAATGGTGCCGGGGTATTTGGTAAAAAACTGCTTCTTCCAAATAATTCCAGTTTATTCAACATACCAATAGCACTTTCAGCAGAAGACTGATAATCGATTTTTATCCGCAGATTTGATTGTCCATTCCATGCAATAGTTTGTTCCTGTTCCTGGTGGGTTGCATATCGGTCGAGAAAAGTACCGGTAATGGAAGGAAAAGACTGTGTTTGTCCGTTGATGCCATTGATCGAAATCTGTACACTAGCTGTTGCGTTTACATTTCGTGATGCAAAAGAACTCCGAACTTTAAGCGGTTCTGTAAGCACAAGTCCGGACCAGTCTAAAAAGAAAGTTCTGTTTTGTCCTCTTATAAAATCATCACCATACCATTCTTTACCTGATGCAATAAGGTTGGTAACATCATTTTCAACCGCATGTCGTTCATCATAGGTGGTAACGGCCACTTGTGCATTAGTATAATTGATTTGTTCAGTTATTCGTTTACCATTGTTACCCAGTGTAATAAAATAAAAAGCGGTATCACTATAAAGGTTTTTCTGGAAGCGAAAACTTTGTCGCAGACTATCTTTTATCCATCTTGATGTTCCTGGTGCATAAAAGAGAAAATAGTCGTTTACATTAAACACCCCATCTCCCCCATCAAATATTTCAATTGCATTTTCAATCAGGTCATCTGTGTAGGGAGCATTGGCATTTTCTCCAAGCATAGCACCTCCATTACCAAACAACTTAATCGAAGCAGAAGGCAGATTGGATCCTAAACCCAGCGAACTAAGAAAAGCTCCGTCAACCTTATAAATGCCTTCAGTTGTAATGGCAATTTTATACCAGTTGCCCGAAGCCAGCACCGAAGTCGGCGCATATTGCCGCTGCGCCTGCCCCGCCAGTGCAAACCCGAGAAAAAAATATAGTACCAGCGTCTTCCGCATGAACATGATGAATGTAGAATAATGAATATTCAATATCGAATATCGAACTTCGGGGCTGGATATTCAAAACAGGTTTAATTTATTCACCGCAATATCCGTGCGCTGGCCTAACAAATCACAACTAAGTCGGGAGAGCAAGCATGAACGTCAACCCTGAGTCCTGAGCTCGTCGAAGGGTGCTATTTTCTTTACTTGTCCGCCTATGGAGGGTGTCTATACAAAAAAGTAAACGGAAAGCTACCCCCGCTGGTAAATCAGCCCTTAAAACAACTCATTGCTGGTCAGGCGACCAACAACGGCGGAGCAAGTCGGTATAAATGGAACACAGATTTTCATGATTATGCTGATTTATCATGACAGATCAGCATAATCATGAAAATCCGCGTTCTATCCAATCTCCACCGTCACCCTCACCAACCATTAAAGCAGGAATTCTCAATACCTAACTCCGAAGTTGCCCAAAAGGGTCTCCAAAGGAGTTCTATGAACCTTTGGACCTTATTCCCCCCCCAGAAACTCACTACTCACTATTGACTACTCACTATTGACTACTCACCATTGACCGTTCACGTCAAGTATTCCCTCTATTTTCTGTCGAATCACCCCTACAAAATCACACAAAACACCCGTTTTACGGTCTTTAACTCCTTAAAAATTAGCCTTTTACTAACAATAGAATCGCGGGCAGCGATTGGGTATTTATGGAAATCTTATATATTCGCATATACTAAATACGGCTATAGCGATAAAACTATACTCCACAAACACGAGAATCTCATGCAAGTATTGAAAACAACACGGAACCTGATCTTGTTGTTGACGTTGACAGGTGCTATGTCGTCCTGTAAGATTTTCAAAAAGAAACCACAGAAATCTGCGGTAACCGGATGGAATTACAACGATAAGAACCAGGGTAATTTTAATGTCGCAAAGCCAAAAGATATTAAAGCGGCTCCCGGTCTTGTATTTGTTCAGGGTGGTACATTCACCATGGGTGCAACACAGGAAGATGTAATGGGCGACTGGAACAATGTGCCACGTCGTATTACCGTAAACTCATTCTTCATCGATAAAACGGAAGTGGCCAATGTTCACTATCGTGAATACCTGTACTGGTTAACCAATGTGTTTGGTGGTGCCGGTATGGATTCGATTGTGGAAGAAGCCAAACCCGATACCCTTGTATGGCGCAGTGAGCTCGCTTATAATGAGCCTTACGTTGAATATTATTTCCGACACCCATCTTATAACTACTACCCTGTGGTGGGTATCAGCTGGAAACAGGCCACCGATTTCTGTATCTGGAGAACAGACCGTGTAAACGAACTGACCCTGATGGGTAAAGGTTATCTTGACGCCAGAAACCAGATTAAAAGAGAATTGAATGGTTCGGGACAAGACAATTTCAATACCAAAGCTTATTTGATGGATGAATACCAGGCTACTCCTGGCAGAACAGCCACATCGAATAAGAATCCATTGAAAGATGCCAATGGCCGTCCGAGAACCAAAGTAACTTTTGAAGATGGTATTTTATTTGGCGATTACCGCCTGCCAACAGAAGCTGAATGGGAATATGCAGCTTATGGATATATTGCCGAGAACCCACAGCGCAAATCGAAAGGTTCGAAGCGTGGTGAGGAACTCATTGCCAACAAACAGATTTATTCCTGGAAAAACAATGGTTACGATAACGTACGTTATACCCAGAAAAGTGCCTACCAGGGTGCTTTCTTAGCCAACTTTAAAAGAGGTGCGGGTGATAATATGGGTGTGGCCGGCGGACTGAACGATAATGCTGCTATTCCTGCAGAAGTAAGTTCATTTATTCCCAACGGATATGGTCTCTATAACATGAGTGGTAACGTAAATGAGTGGGTAGCCGATGTATACCGTCCGCAGAACTCACTCGATGGTGATGATTTCAATCTCTTCCGTGGTAATGAGTTCCGTAAAATAGACCAGACCGGCGGACAGGGTAACCTGCGTGATGATAAAGGACGTATTAAAACCGTACTGGAAGAAGATTCAACTTTACGCAACAGAAGAAACTACCAGCGTTCTTATGCCACCAACTACCTCGATGGCGACTCTTCCAGCTTTGTAAACTATGGTTATGGTGTAACCACCCTGATCTCCGATAAATCGAGGGTATTTAAAGGTGGTAGCTGGAACGACAGGGCTTATTGGTTAAGTCCGGGTGCCCGCCGCTTCCTGGAAGAGAACCTGAGTACCAATACACTTGGTTTCCGCTGTGCCATGAGTCATTATGGTGCTGCAGAGGGTATTTCAAATAAAGCGAAGACGGGTCAGTTCTTCCCACCCAGAAGAAATAAACGATAAGAAGGAAAAGGTAAATATAAAAAGAGCCATCTCTCGGAAGGAGGTGGCTTTTTTGTTGCGCGCTGTTTACAGCGCAACGATGCTGCAAGCCTCAAGCTACAAGTTACAAGCAGGTAGTTTGACTTTAGTACACCCTCCGTGCAACTCTGTGTCTTCCTCTGTGAAACTCCGTGGTTAAACCACAGAGGAAACGGAGTAAAGCAAAGCGTTACACAGAGGTCTTATAAGTATTCAAATTTTCTCCGGACTTTCGGTCTTCTCTCCTTCATTCACCATTCACTCCTTATCTTGCAGTTATGACGATCGAAGCGCTTTATCAATTATATCTCCAGCATCCTTCTATTCAAACCGATACCAGGAAACTAAAAGAAGGCGATATTTTCTTTGCATTGAAAGGACCTAATTTCAACGCGAACCTGTTTGCGGTGAAAGCACTCGAAGCAGGTGCAGCTTATGCTGTTATCGATGAACCAGTGGGCATGAATGATAACAGACTTATTCTTGTGGAAGATGTGCTACAAACATTACAGGCATTAGCTGGTTATCACAGGCAGCAATTCAAGATTCCGTTTATCGCCATTACAGGTAGTAACGGAAAGACCACTACAAAAGAACTTGTGTATACTGTATTAGCATCGCATTTTAAAACATATACCACCCAGGGTAACCTCAATAATCATATTGGTGTACCATTAACCTTATTGAGTATTCCTGCAGATGCTGAAATGGCTGTTATTGAAATGGGTGCTAATCACCAGAAAGAAATTGAAGGATATTGTGTGTATACTGACCCTACACATGGCATCATCACCAATTGCGGTAAAGCACACCTGGAAGGATTTGGGGGGATTGAAGGTGTGCGAAAAGGTAAAGGCGAATTGTATGATTATATAAGGGCACATAACGGAACCATATTCCGGTTTAACGATTACGAATACCTGCATTCAATGAGTAAGGGTATAGAAAAAGTATATGGTTATGGCACCCATAATGGCAACATCACCGGAGAAGTTGCAGCCAGTGAACCCTTTCTCGAAGTGCACATGACCAAAGGCACCTCATTTCAGGAGGTAAGTACACAACTGGTAGGCGCCTATAATTTACCCAATGTTTTATGTGCTATTGCTGTTGGTAAAGCATTTGAAGTACCAGATGAAAAGATAAAAACAGCTATTGAATCATATGCACCATCGAACAGCAGATCGCAGATGGTGGAGAAAGAGGGTAATCATATTATACTCGATGCGTATAATGCCAATCCAACGAGTATGCGGGCCGCGATAGAAAACTTTGCCAGACTTACTGCACAACATAAAGTATTGATGCTGAGTGGCATGATGGAGTTGGGAGAAGAAAGTAAAAATGAACACCAGCAGATGGTTGATTTAATCAACCAGTATCCGTGGCATAAAGTAGTATTGGTTGGTGGCGATTTCGGTAAAGTGAATCATAATTACATCTATTTCTCAAATTCAACCGAAGCTGCAAACTGGTATCAGCAACAAAAATTTTCTACTACTCATTTATTGATCAAGGGATCAAGGAGTATGCAGATGGAGAAGATTATTGCGTAAACGATTAAAACTCCGTTTCCTCTGTGGTTAAACCACAGAGGAAACGGAGTAAGACACAGTCCAAAGGACTCCTATGGAGAGTTACACGGGGGGGCTTGCTATTCTCTTGATTTGTTCTTGTTTCTTGTTTTCCTAGTCTCTTGATCTTCTTGTTCCTTGTTTTCCTTCTCTCTCCCCTGCCCCAGCATTAAATCGTACCTTTGCATTATTAAATCATGTAAAGATGCCGGAGAACAATAAAAAGCGTTGGTACCTGTGGAGTGTGTTTAATAACCGTTGCCCCCGCTGCAGGAAAGGAAGAATATTCAAGAGTCAGGAGCCCTATAAATTCAAGACCAATGTAGATATGCATGAACACTGCCCTGTTTGTGGTCAGCCTACAGAAATTGAAGTTGGTTTTTATTATGGTACGGGGTATGTGAGTTATGCATTGTCTGTCGCTTTTTTGGTATCCACATTTATTGCCTGGAAAGTGCTGATCGGCATGACTTTTTCCATCGATGATAACCGTATTTTTTACTGGATGGGAACTGCTTTCGCCTTATTACTTATTTGTCAGCCCCTGATCATGCGATTATCCCGCACATTATGGTTAAGCTGGTTTGTGAAATATGATCCCGACTGGCAGGAGCACCCAATAGAAAAACCAGAAAGAATTGTACCTGAGCAGATGAAAAATTGGTAAGTCTCCCCCAATCTCTATCTACCATCACCTGATTAGCGTTAAATAGTGACAATCAAGTAATATAATTACATATCGCTACTTGTGACCGTTTGAGTTCCAGCCTCAGAAAAGAAATGCCTATCACCCATAGCAATAATATAAAGTAAGCAAGGGTTTTTGCGCGTTGGCCTAACAAATCCTGACATAGTCGGGAGAGCAATCGGGTTGTCCGCCTATGGTGTATATCAAGACAAAGAAAGTAAACAGAGGTTTAATAACTCTTAGTACAAAACCAAAAAAATTGATCCAAGATACTTGTTGCCTATGCGATCAACAAATGTTCAGAAGAAAGTCAAGCTAAATAAGACTATATATCCTTCGTCGCAAATAATAACCTGCGGTTATTAATGCTCCTCAGGATGACGGGATCGAATGAAATAAAGCAGCGGAGTTGATTGGCTTTGCCAATCAACTCCGCTGCTTCCCCTTCCCATAATACGTCACCCTGAGGAGCATTCCGACTCTCAGTCGGAAATTGCGACGAAGGGTACGCCTCAGCTTCCAACTACGCCCTGTTCGTAGTCAATGAAGGTAATTTTGTAATAAACTTATTACATGTACAAACCTGGCTATGTTTACATTCTCACCAATGCCTCTAAAACGATGTTATATGTAGGTGTTACATCAAACCTGCCACAACGAATATGGCGGCATAAACAGAAAACTTATCACAATAGCTATACCGCTAAATATAATATTCATGAATTGATTTACTATGAATTCTATACCAGTATTGAAGAGGCGATTAAAAGAGAAAAAGAAATTAAAGGGTGGAAACGAAGTAAGAAAAATGCACTTATAAATACAAAAAATCCCAAGTGGGAAACTTTATAATAAGACCTTTTATAGAACATTATTATTTTTCTTCCGAACACCTGTGTCAGGCGATCAACAGCAGCAAAAAAAATGTACCAGAACAGGTATATAACTACAATAAAAACGCCCGGCATCAAAAACCGGGCGTTTTTTATTCATTGATTTTAGGTTACTGTTATCGAACAGCTTTCTTACGCCATGCATTAATCATTGCAGCAGCTGAATCTGATAAGCGCGCTTTTACAGCAATACCTCCGCTCTTGATAAATCCAATAAAATGGCAGCTATCGTTTAAAGCAGCCACATACAATGTTTTGACGATCTCTCCCCTGGAAAAACAAAAAAACTTGGTATCATATTCGCACGCTGCATTATCCATGAAAGCATGGTTAATTTCTTCCCTCGTAAACAGTTGAATCGCTGCGGAATCATTCAATCCAAGTCTTGTATATATTTTCTGGTCCTTAATATCAGGAAAGAAATGCATATCGATACTGTCCACTGTTTTTAGTTCTGGTAAGCGGTGCATATCAATATTTGACAGGAGGGTGTCGCTGGTAGTCGTTGATTTTTTATCAGCCGATGAACCACAGGAGAATAAAAAAAACAGTAAGCCTATTAAAACTAAATACCGCATATTATTTTTATTACAAAGAAATAAAAAAACCGCTTCGTATTGAAGCGGTTTTATAATATAAATCTAAGCGATTATTGTCCTTTTGAAGGAAATCTTGTCCAGGTAGCCAGCCAGTTGGTAGTACCGAATGCACCTACATAAGTTGTAGAAGTGAAGAAAGCATCCAGACCAGTAAAGCTTGAACCTGTTAAAGCATCTGAACCGGTAGCTGGTAACATATTAGGAGCATTGAGTGTAAATGGAGCAGTTAATTTAATATCTGCAGCAGTTGCATATGTTTTACAGCCTTCAGATTCTGCTTTGGTTTTAACTGCAGCAGCAGTTAAAGTGGCAGATGTTAAACCAGATACCCTGTATGGATCAGCAATAGCATGAACCAGGTTATTTTTAAATTCAGAAGTACCACCTGTACCGCTGTAGTCATTTGCTGTTCCATCAGACTCAATAGAGAAACCACCTTTCTGCCATCCCATCATGATTGAGTTACGCAATACAAAACGAACAGCTCTTCTCCATCTGTTACCATAGTTATGGTTGGCAGCCGTTCCGGTAGCATTATTGGGTCCAACAAAAGTAAAATTACTTAATACCGGGCGTGTATAAGGAGCGGCTGTTGTTCCTGAGCCATCATTATCTGCTTCAATACCATTACCGGCATCGCCATTATCAACGAATGCAGGGTCGCGTAAAGCCACGGCAAACTGAATTTTACCAGTATAACCAAAGTCGAAATCGAAATCATCATCCGCAGTTCCGTAAGCTACCAGGTATTTGGCATTTACAGTACCACCAAAGAATTCATACGCATCATCATTACCATAAACAATCTGGATGTTTTCCAGTGTTGTACCACTACCTACGGCACCTAAAGTAAGACCGTTAATTTCAGAACCGGGGAAAGCAGCAATACCCGCATATTCAATACGTACATATTTCATACTACCGGAATTATCTGCATCATTTGTACCGCCATATGGACGATCCAAACCACCTTCAATTACCGGAGTAGAAGAACGGTTGGTTTTAGCAAATCCTAAAACAACAATACCCCCCCAGTCGCCGGGAGCCCTTGCACCTGCATCCTGACCCGATGTAAATACGATTGGTTTATCTGCAGTACCGTTGGCTACTATTTTACCACCTCTTTCAACACAAAGTGCACCTTTCTCTGTTTTATCACTTTTAATTACTGTTCCTGGCTCTACAGTTAGGGTAATACCGTTAGGTACATAAACATACCCTTTTAGGGTCCATACCTTATCTGCAGTGAGTGTTTTGTTCTCAGTTAAAGAACCTTTCAACACAGTAGCATTTGGATCTACTGGTGGAGCTATAATCTCCTCGTCATCGTCATTCTTACTACAAGCAGTCATTGTCAATGCAGCCAATGCTACCATTGCAAGACGTGAAATTAAAAGTGAACGTATCATTTTCGTTATTTTTTATGCTGCAAAACAACCACTACAATGTAATGGGTATGTTACCGGAAGATTAACTAATTGTTACCACGCAACGGTAATGCAATAAAAAAAGCCCTCCGAAAGTTTCGGAGGGCCACATCTATCAACCTAAAACTATTGTTCAGTATTAAAAAGTATAAGAGAACCCTACACCGAAACTGGCGCCAAACAGGTTGCTCCACTGAATACGGTCGTCCTGACTCTTGTATCCGCGGTTCTCTTTTTTAGATTCCACATTATTATAGAAAATCTGTCTTGTATTCAACAGGTTAGCCATATTAATTTTCACTTCACCTTTCTTTTTAAACACTTTCTTGGCTAACTGGAAATCAAGAATACTTCTTCCATTTTCATATACATCGGGAATACCAAATGCACCCACTGTTTCAATACGCTGTCCAATTCTGTTGAACAATACAGTGCTGCTCCAGTTGGCTTCATTATCCGCATAGGTAAGGCTCAGGTTCACTAAATATGGCGACTGACCCTGCATAGGTCTTTTAGTATCATAAGGGTTTGTAGAAGCAGGCAGGTCAACGGTAGATTTGATCAGCGATGTATTGGCACTGAAAGTGGTATTGTTCCAGAATTTACCATCACCAAAGAATGACAGTTTCTTACGAAGATCCAGTTCAATACCGTAAGCATAGGCATTCTCAGGATTGAAGAAAGTAATCACCTGGTATTCTAAAGATGACTCACCAGACATACGCTGCTCAATAGGCTTGCTGAAATGTTTGAAGAACAAAGAGGCAGAAATAATTTCACCACTCTGTGGATAGGTTTCGAAACGCAGATCGATATTGGTGTTCTGGCTTCTCTCAAGCGCACCGTTACCACGAATGATGGCAGCTCTTACAAAGTCGAAATAAGAGAAATTGGCCACTTCACGGAAATCAGGTCTTGATACCGTTCTTGAAGCAGAGAAACGGAGATTTGATTTGGTATTAAAGCTATAAATCAGGTTAACAGAAGGAAGGATATCGAGGTAATCTTTTTTGATCACGGTTTTTGTACCGGAAACGTTACCTGTTTCTACTTCATAGTTAAATGTTTCTGCGCGCACACCCCAGATCAGTCTCCATTTTTCATTGAATTTATTATCCAGCATCAGGTAAGAACCTGTAAGCAATGAAGTAGCATCGTAACGGTCGGTATTGTTGGTAATTTCATTCAGGTAAAAACCATTGGCATACATATTACCATCGTTAAATACCTGACCCGGAGGCAATGACAATAAAGCCGAGTTAAAGCTCGAAGTGCTGGCTTCTTCATAACGGAAAGCACGGGCACCAAAATCGCGGATCTTATACTGCGTCAACACACCTGCTTTTAATGAAGAAGTAGTATTACCCCATTTCAGTTGCTTGCTGTAGTCAAGTTTACCACCTAAGGTATTCTCATCGAGCTCACTCCAGAAACGATAGGTATTTCTTAAGGCAATGGTATAAGGAATAGATTTGTCGTTCACCTGTGAGATATTTTTCTGATAAGGCTGTGAACGGTAATCAGGCTGGTCTTTTTTAGTGAAAGCAAAGTTCAGGTTCCATTTCAGTTTATCATTCGTTTTACCTAATGCATGTTCTCCTTCTAACTGAGAGCTGAAAATGGTTTTTTCCATGGCAATGGCAATCCTGTTTTTATTGATATACTGCAGGTCATTAAAGTTCGATCCTTCGCGAATAGTATTACTGTTTTCGAACACACGGTTAAACAGGTTCTTCAGTACAATTTTATTCTTCCCTTTTTTATATCCGATATTCAGTAAAGCACCCACACTGGTACTGAATGAATAAGAAGTATCTGCATAATCAAATAAGAGGTTGGTGGTACTGGTTGCATCACCATATTGCTGCCTGTCGGTAAGCTGAATGGTTTGGGAGTTTCTGTAAGTTAAAGAGCCCAGCATACCAAATGTTCCACCATTTTTACTGCTGAATTTTCTGGCGAAATTAATCTGGCCATTCAATGATGGCAGGGCTGTGGATCTGTCATCACCATACGTGTTGTACATGAGCCTTGAAGCCTGAATTTTCTGCGCAATATCGTAAGTTCTCCACCTGTTGGTTGAAGGAAAAGAAGAAGGGAATTTTCTGGAACCGTCATCAAAACCGAGGTAATCCATATCGCCTCTGTGACCAATATTAAAATCCTTTCCGGTTGAAATGCTGTTATAAGAAGTTGACAACGCAAGTCCGAAAGAATTCTTAAAAGGAATATCTTTTGTAGTAACCTGAACGATACCACCAGAGAATTCTCCGGGCATATCGGGCGTAGCGGTTTTATTGATCAACACATTATCAATCATATCAGAAGGCACAATATCAAAAGAGAAGGTTCTTCTGTCGGGCTCGGTGCTGGGCATTACTGCGCCGTTAATGGTAGCCACATTATAGCGGTCATTTAATCCTCTTACAATTACATATTTATCATCCTGAACACTGGTACCTGTAACACGTTTCAATACTTCACCCACGTTACGGTCTGGAGATTTTTTGATGGATTCTGAAGAGATACCATCAGATACGCTGGTATTATTCTTTTGCAGACTTAATACTGCAGATGCAGATTCTCTGCGGGCAGGAGTAGCGGTAACCACTACTTCATCCAGTTCTTTTTTCTGTTCTGTGAGTACGATATTCAGTTCATTGGTCTGACCGGCAACGATTACGATCTCATTAATGGTTTTTGTTTTAAAACCAGTCATGGAGAAAGTAAGTTCATAGGTACCAGGCGCCAGGCGAATACTGAAGCGGCCCTCCACATCGGAAATAAGTGAAATTTTCTTGGCTGCATTATAAATGGCAACTCCGGTAATCACTTCATTATTAGAAGAAGAAGCTATTTTACCGGTTAAAGTTCCGGTTTGAGCGAATACAGCAGTAAAAGAGAAAAGAGCGAGCAGGGTCGAAATAATAGATTTCACAGTGTTTATTTTGCTGCAAAAGTATTTCGGCAATGTTACCGCTATGTTACCCCAATGTTAAGGGAATATTACCTGGGGCGGGTTAAGGAGAAATTAAGGTGGGTTAAAAGGCTATTGAAGTCCCTCTTCTCCAGCTTTTAGCTCCTTAATCATCAGAAGTAGTTCAGGTAGCCGAAATTCGATGGTGTTCCATATTATTTGGTGATTGATTCCAAAATAATCATGAATGATAAAGTTTCTAAAGTCTTTAATGATACGCCACTCGATTTGAGGATTCCGGTCCTTAAAATGTTGAGGGATGCGAGAAACAGCTTCTCCTATAATTTCAAAGTTTCTTTCTACAGCATGACGCGTTTTGAGATCAGATTCAAATTTTTCATAATTGTATCCTTCGTAAATTCAAATATGGTCTGAATAGCAACATATATGTCTTCTAATAATAGCAGAGTACTACGCTCAGACATGTATCAGGCTTTTTTCAACATAAGGGAGATAATGAGGCTTTATGCCTTTACGGGATACCAAATCGATTTTAGCCATAAATCGATCTTCTAATTCATGTGCAAGACGTATATATGTATAGGCATCTACCGGATTATTAAAATCAACTAGTATATCAATATCACTATATTCTGTATTATCGCCGTTTGCATAAGACCCAAAAAGACCAAGTTCTGAGATTGGATAGCGTTTTTCCAACTCTTCTTTTTGGGTTTTAAGAATATTTAATATTTGGGCCTTAGTGTACATGCAATGGTAAAAATACAAAATCCCGCTGAACGGGATAAATTTTGCAGAGAGGAAGGGATTTGAATTTTGAGAACATTTTGTATATAATTAGTTGATTTACAAGTATTTATGATTTTTTTGTTTTTTTAGGACAATGAATAAGACAAGAAATCGTGATATGAATATACAAAATCGTATCAGAGTAATCGTAACGATAAAAAGATGGTTTTTGGGCATTTTAAGACGATTTAGGGCATGATCAGCGGATTCATGGATATGTCATTGGTAAATTTGAAGAAAGGCAAAATTTTAAAGTTTAGATGAAAGCAGGGGGTGGTAATCGTAGTTATGTAAAACATGAAAACAGTTTGTTTTAGGCGACTCGATTCGAGGAACTCTTGTATTAAATGCAAAAATGACTTACTTGAAATAAGTTCTAGTAATGTAAAAGGTGCAGAAAACAAACATTTTCTACACCTCTGGTTACCTTTTTCAATGAAAAGCTATCGCACAAAAGAGAGCAGAATTAAGTAAACACAAAAAATTGAAAAATACTTCTGTTAACCTTTTGTGGCTCGAATTCTTAAAATTACTTTGCAGTAAAAGTTAAGCACACTTACAATAGTTAATTATCTAATAATTTTAATGCCTTGGGTTGTTAATTTAAAAATCTGAACCCTCCTTAATGTAGGAAGTCCTAAAATGCTTATTAAGTATTCTTTCTACTCGCTTTCTATAATTTGTATTTGAAATGATTTTTTTTATAAATCTGACAAATATTGAAGGCAGGAGATCATGTATCCAGTTAGGGATATTTTCAAGAAACGATTCAAATAGTTTAATATAAAGATCTTTCTTATCACGAGTATTTTCACATTTATTAATTTGTTTTTCATACGTCTTTCGTATCGTTTCACACAATAAAATCAAGCTTTCGATCTCTTTTACATCCCATACTACAGGATATTTTGCTTCAAATATTTTTTTGCACTCAAGATATATAGACTCTTTATTACGGATTTCAAACAGAAAGACTTTTGAACAATAATCCATTTCATATTCCTCAGATAATATAGATACTTTATTAAGTTCCTTTTTAACTTCTTTTATATGCATATCATTAGTACCAACCTGATCAATATCATTGATTAAGGTAGTTTCTACTATTGACGTTTCTGATTTACTATCTGCGCAGTCAGTTTGATACGCTTTAAGAGTCGGCTTTACCCTGCGTAAATTTGATCGCCCTGTATTTGTATTCTCAATAATAAGTCCCATTCGACATAACTTATTTATACTTCTTGAAACCGAAGCGGTTGACATGTGTAACATTTTTGCTAAGTAAGCATTACTTGCAAAGCATTTATCTTTTTTATCTAAGCTTGCAACAAACATTAATAGAAACATATCGCAAGTTGTTAATTCAGAATTTTCATAAATCTCACGGAAGAAAAATAAGGTATTATACTCCCTTTTCTTTTCATAAATATTTGATTTCATGGGATTAGTTTTTTGATTTCTGATAATTTGTAGTACCAAGTGCCACCAATTTTGGAAGGTGTTATAACCCCATTAATACGTAAACGTTGGATAGTTGAGTTTGAAATGCCAAGTAATTTTTTTACCTCTCCAGTACGTAAAAACTGTTTTTCATCCGGCAAAGTTTCAAATGAAACTTTAAGCTCTCGAATTTCTTTGAGAAGGATTTCAATATCCCTTTTTGTAGCAATTTCTGTAATGTTCATAATAGTAAATTTTGCCCCAAAACGTAAGGGTTTCAATGTTTAAAAACAACCCCAATTTGAATCAAAGTGAAACATATGAACTTCAAACGTTAACAGAAGCATTGATATTCAGAGAGAAAAAAAATCTTACTTTTAAACCAATTAAATCAAATTGGCTATTGAAATAACTTAAATCATAAACATATAATTCTGCGGACGCTTATTCTGTCTTCCTAACCGACCAAGTAAATTATAGCACAAGAATAAGAGGATGCCTCCACAATGCGTGGGGCTTCTCTATTTTGTGCATGCGCTCTTGGTCGGGCGTGGAAGACAGGTAGATGTAGCTTCCACGCAGATTTTTTTTATATCGGAAAAGGAAGCACCGATAAAACCCGACAATTGACAGATTCTATTTTTTCAAGAGTGTTTTCGTATAGGCAGAGAGAAAATCATTCACCTTTGGAGAATTTTCTTACAGAAATATTTGCCTACTGTATTGAATCTGACGAAATGTTTCGTCTAGATTTCATGACTACATGTTTAAATCTGCACATTCCCAAAAAAGAAATTCCATCCATTACTACACAATTGGAATATGATGATTATGGAAGACCTGACGTTGAAATCAACTATCAAAATATTTCAATTTTGGTTGAGTGTAAAGTTGAAGCATCAGAAAGAGAAAATCAGCTTTTAGATTATGCTGAGATATTGAACCGTTACAAAGAAGATAAGAAAAAGCACATTGTTTTCTTGACAAAGTATTATGAGCATAAAGAGCTGAATAATGACAAAATCAATCTGCATTTGATCCGCTGGTATAGCGTATATGAAATTATTAATGAAAGGCATCTACAAATAACAAATCATCTTAAATACTTTTTAAAAGAACATGGTATGGAAAAATTAAACTCTTTTACACTCCAGGATTTGGTAGCAATGCAAACCATAGCGGAGACTATGACGAAGATGGATGAATTATTGGAACAATTTAAACCTGAGTTTGAAAAACAATTTGGGGGATACTCAAAAAGTTCAAGTCGGAGTACACGACTTTCAAATAATATTTATATCAATTTTGTAGAACTGAATTATAATGACTCTCCTTATTATTTATTAATAGGTTTTTTTTGGTGGGGAGAATTAAAAATACCATGTGTTGGAATTTCACTAGAAATCCCCATGAAAAAATCCCAGCATTCTGAATTAACAAGAATATTAGATAAATCCCTCGTAGAAGAATTAAATTGGAGTTTTGAAGATGACGGAACTTACTATTATTATTCATCTTCAAAACTTCTAACAGATTTTATTTCATCAGACGATGATAGCTTGCCCGCTATGAAAAAATTTCTACAATCGCAGTTAGATTTATTGTACACAGTAAGAAAGAAATATCCGAAATTACTTGTTAAGTAAAAATCTTAAATAATGTAATATCCTGTTTTCGTTTGAAAATTATCAAGTATGATTGCCAAAATACTTTTAAGAACTTCACAAAGTTCAGAGAGCCTTAGTATTTCCTGATTTGCTTGATCTAAGGTATAAATTACTGGTTGAGCACCAGCATCTTTATCTTTAGTTTGAAATTCCCAAATCGTAAAATAAGAGTGATCTTTAGAATCCCAAATTATCGGACAATGAGCCATCCGGTGTCTAAACTGAAAATGATTTAATTCCTCAAATATCAACTTGTTGGAATTATATAATCTTTCATCAATCATAGAAATTGCTTCAATTGCCTTTATTACTTTGTCTTTGAATTTTATATCTTTTAGGTTAAGTCCATCCCATGCAACGTTATCACCATTGGCGATTATAATAATTTGAGAAAGCATGGTTTCAATATGTGCAGAGTAAGACAAAGTTTTACCTCTTAATCCATATTCTATATCGTTTAATTTGGACTCCATAATTAATCTCATTTTATAAATCAAAAACTAAAATTTCAGCAATATCAGATTGCTTTTAACAAAGCAGCATTGACCTTTTTCATCTCTTTTGACAACTTTTCAGTAATTATTTTAGCATATATCTGAGTAGTTTTTATACTTGAGTGGCCTAACATAGTAGATACAGCTTCAAGTGATACTCCTTTGGTTAACATTAATGTTGCAAATGTATGTCTAGCTATGTGAGTTGTTAGCTCCTTTTTGATACCACACAAGTCGGCAATCTCTTTTAAATATGCATTATGTTTCTGGTTACTTTTCACAGGTAGTAATTTACCGGTAGCTAGACACTCTTCGTTGTTTTTATATTTTGATAGAATATCAATAGCGGGATCTAGTAATGGCACTTTTGTAATTACTCCTGTTTTTGTTCTTTTTAAAGTTATTATCTGGTGACCATCAATTTGGCGAATGATATTTTCAGATTTCAATTTTGCAACATCAGAATAAGATAATCCTGTATAACAACAAAAAAGAAAAACATCCCTTACACAATTGGTTCGATAAATATCTATATTCAATCTAGTAATTAAATGAATCTCTTCTTCGGTAAGATAATCTCTTTCAACACGTTCCAATTTCGCCTTATATCTCAACAATGGATTGTATTGTAACCATTCTCTTTCTACCGCATAATTTAGTATTGTTTTCAGGTTTTTAACATATTTTACTGTTGTATTGTTTGCACACTTTCTAACTGTTTTTAAGTATAATTCATAAGTAGTCGCAAATGAATAAGATATTTCTGATAAACTCATATCAGATTGCAGACCCTGATATTTTAAAAAGTCTTTGACATGCGATAGAGATGTTAGATATCGTTCGTATGTTCCCTCAGAGTAACTTTTGTCAATTAATGGTTTTACATAACTTTCATTATAGAAATCGTGAACTTCTACAAGTGTTTTCTGTTTTTCCCCTTTCCCCTTGTATAGATTAACAACAAGTTCAGCAGTAACTAATTTACCCTTGTTTTGCAGATCATTTCGGATATTGAGTAGTTTGTTATTAATACTTTCAAGAGTATTATTAAATGTTTTTGATCTTTCGTTATTGCCAAGAACTTTGTGTGTTTTGGGGTTCCAAATTTTTTCATCAATCCATATTTGGGTGGACATTTCACGAATTTTTCCATTTACTGTTAGGCGGCAATAAACAGGGTGTTCTTTATTATTATTTTGTTTTACCCTATTTAAAAAGAATAGTACACTAAATGTGTTACGACTGGCGGATTCATTTTTTTTCATGGCTACTAATTGTGAGTAAAAGAAGATAAGGGCTGAGATGTTTAAAACCAAGCGCACTTTTTTGTAAATCATAGTCCCTACGATTGATAATCGATAGACAACGATTTAGACAGATAATTTTGGGATAAAAAGGACGGTTTTGGATAGTATTTGAAACAAAAAAAACCGCAGGAATTACGGTTTGAGGACGTTTTGAACAACGTCGGATAGATATTTTGCAGAGAGGAAGGGATTCGAACCCTCGATACGGTTTCCCGTATACACACTTTCCAGGCGTGCTCCTTCAACCACTCGGACACCTCTCTGTATTTTTAAAGGACTGCAAAAGTAATGGTTAGGCCCTCAGTTTCCGAATATTTTTTGGGCATTTGCGGTGGTAATGGCTGCAATTTCTTCGATACTGGTCTTTTTTACTTCAGCCAGTTTTTTAGCCACTTCTATCATATAACTGCTTTCATTTCGCTTACCCCGATAGGGTACCGGGCTCAGGTATGGAGCGTCGGTTTCAAGTACCATATGCTCCAAGCCTATTTTATCCAAAGCTTCTGGCAGACCCGCATTTTTATACGTTAACACACCCCCTATGCCCAGCAAAAAATCCATTGCTACAATCTGCTTTGCCGACTCATAACTCCCGCTGAAACAATGAAAAATACCTTTTAACCCCTTCGCAGCATAAGGTTTTACCATATCAATGGTTTCCTGCATGGCATTTCGGGTATGAATTACAATGGGCATTCGACGCTCAAGGGCCCATTCCATCTGCAATGCAAAAGCATTTCTTTGCTGAGCGGCAAAAGTTTTATCCCAGTAAAAATCCAGCCCAATCTCCCCTACTGCCACAAAAGATCGTTTATTCAACCATTCCAGCACAATCGCCAATTCCTTCTCCACATTTTCATTCACTGAGCAGGGATGCAAACCCATCATGGCAAAACACACACCCGGATTGGCTGCTTCAAGAAAAAGCATGGCATCAATCACTTCACTGTCAATAGCAGGCAGGTAAAACTTTTCGATGCCCAGCGCCCGGGCACGATTAATAATTTCCTGGTTTTCGGTACCAAATTCAGTTGAATAGAGGTGACAGTGTGTATCAATCAATATCATAGCGCAAAATTGCCGATAAATATTAAGTCAGCATCAGTAAACCCGCTTATTTACATTTTTTTTCATGGATGGAAAATAAAACGAAATGAATGCTCGTTATTAGTCCACGAACCCGGATTAAGATCAACAGGCGATCAAAAGATTCATCCCGCATAGTCGGGGAAAATTGTTTTCATAGGGTACGGATTAAAAGCAGAGCCAGAGTTTCTACTCTGGCTATTTTTTTACTATAACCGGTCAAAAACATAGCCTTCACTGGTAAAATGTTTTAAAACAGCCGGTAATGCCACCGACATCCGGTCCCAGGCTTTTTCACTATCATGAAATAAAACAATAGACCCCGGCCCACTATGATACAACACATAAGATAAACTGGCTTGAGGTGTAAGGTTCATATCAAAATCAGCACTCAGCACATCCCACATAATAATCTTCATCCCCTTTTCCTGCAACTGTTTTACCTGCGATCTTTTGATCCTCCCATAAGGCGGTCTGAATAAATCTGTCTGAATATAGCCGGCTGCCTTCATTGTATCTGCGAGGTAATCTTCATCCGGAGTTTTCCATCCATTTAAATGCTGATGGGTATGATTACCCACTGCATGTCCTTCGGCAAGTATGCGCTGGTAAATAGCAGGTTCGGCTGCTACATTTTTACCGATACAGAAAAAACTTGCTTTGGCGTTATATGCCGCCAACGTATCCAACACAAAAGGCGTGGCAACAGGATGCGGCCCATCATCGAAACTGAGATAGATTTTTTTCCCCTGTGCAGGCATACGCCATACCAGCGTTGGATACAAAGCCCTTAACCACCAGGGTGTTTTGGTGAGATACATATGACGAAGATACAAGCTTCAAGTGGCAAGCTACAAGGTTTGGAGCCGGACAAATACTACCTCCACCCTTTAGCTGAAACCTGAAGCTTGCCACTTGAACCCCGTATCTCAGTACTCCTATCTTGGAACCTGTATCTTGATACCTCTATCTTGATACCTCTATCTTGGTACTTGCTGTCTACAGCCCCTATCTTTGCAGCATGAACAGAAAAGTACGTGTACGTTTTGCCCCTTCTCCAACCGGCGGACTTCATTTAGGTGGGGTGAGAACCGTTTTATTCAATTATTTATTTGCCAAACAGCAGGGCGGCGATTTTATTCTCAGGATTGAAGATACTGACCAGACCCGTTTTGTTTCAGGTGCAGAAGACTATATTTTTCAGACACTGGAATGGTGCGGATTGGTACCTGATGAAAGTCCGAAACATGGCGGACCTTTTGCACCTTACAGACAGAGTGAAAGAAAAGCAATGTACAGGCAATATGCCGAGCAACTTGTGAAAGATGGGTATGCCTATTATGCATTTGATACCCCTGCCGATCTGGAAGCCATGCGTGTTGATTTTAAAACCACTGAAAATCCATCCCCTCAGTACAATCAGCATATCCGCACAAAAATGCGGAATTCACTCACACTGGGTGATGATGAAGTAAAGCAACTCATCGGCGAAGGTATACCCTATGTTATCCGTATTAAAATGCCGGAGCATGAAACAGTAAGTTTTACTGATATGATTCGTGGAGAAGTATCTTTTCACACTTCACAGGTAGATGATAAAGTATTATTGAAGGCCGACGGAATGCCTACCTATCATTTAGCAGTGGTAGTAGATGATTACCTGATGCAGATATCGCACGCATTCCGCGGAGAAGAATGGTTACCCTCTGCACCGGTTCATTTATTATTATGGAAATACCTGGGCTGGCAAAATGCCATGCCGCAATGGGCACACCTTCCACTGATATTAAAACCAGATGGTAATGGCAAACTCAGCAAACGTGATGGTGACAGACTTGGATTCCCGGTATTTGCCATGGACTGGACCGATCCGAAAACCAATGAAACTACTATCGGCTTTAAAGAAAGAGGCTTTTTACCTGAAGCATTTGTAAACCTGCTGGCTATGCTGGGCTGGAACGATGGTACCGATCAGGAATTGTTTACATTGAATGAACTGATCCAAAAATTCTCTATGGATCGTGTACATAAAGGCGGGGCAAAATTTGATTACGAAAAAGCCAGGTGGTATAACCATGAGTGGATCAAAAAGACAGAGGCCTCAATACTTGCACCTGCTGTTCAGTCTTTACTGACCGAAAAAAATATTACTGTTACCAATACCACATTATTACACACAGTAATCAACCTTGTAAAAGAGCGTTGTACCTTATTGCCTGATTTCATACCTCAAAGTATTTTCTTTTTTGAAGCACCTGTTCAGGTGGATACAGATTCTATTAAACCCAAATGGGATGAAAAGAAAAATCTCTTTTTTACCGAACTGATCCGCGCCTATGAACTCAGTACATTATGGGAAGCCACTGACCTTGAAAAAGAATTTAAAGAGCTGGCAGCAGCCAACCAGCTGAAACCCGGTGAATTGATGTTACCCTTCCGTATTATGCTCGTGGGTGGTAAATTCGGACCCGGCGTCTTTGATATTGCCGCTTTGATTGGAAAAGAAGATACGGTGGGGCGGATTAAGCATACACTTTCGTTGCTGGCCTCTTAAATAATTTATTGCCGCTAAAGGCACAGAAAGGCACTGAATGATTCTGTGTATTTCTGTGCCTTCAGTGGCAACCCTCTCGCTTTAACAGGAATTTGTATCTTTCTGCAAATAACCTGCATGAATACCCCTTTAAGACTAATTTATCTTTTAGCCCTCATTCGTTTTATTCTCCCTTTTTTTCTCGTACACCCCTTTTATGAATTGCATCGCGATGAATACCTCTATCTCGCCGAAGCCAGGCATCTTGCATGGGGATTTCTTGAAGTACCTCCTATGTTGTCGTTCATGGCATGGATCAGCAATGCATTCGGCGCTTCCATTTTTTGGGTGAAGTTCTGGCCCGCATTGATCGGCTCCTGCACATTTATATTGATGGGAAGGATTATCGTTTCATTGGGTGGGCGTGCATTTGCTATTCTGCTTGCTTTTCTGCCATTTGTATTTACCGGTTATATCCGGTTGTTTTACTATTTCCACCCGAATTTTCTGGATGTTTTTTTCTGGACACTTAATGTATATGCACTCATCCGTTATATACAAACTTCCAAAAATAGTTGGCTCTATGTGTTTGGCATCAGTGTAGGTCTGGGTATGTTAAGCAAATATTCTGTAGCGTTTTATACTGCCAGCATCGTGGTAGCTTTATTGCTCACAAAAGACAGAAAGATTTTTCTGAACAAACATCTCTATCTCTCTGCTGCTGTTGCTTTGCTCATTATGTTGCCGAATATTCTTTGGCAATACAATCACAATTTTCCATTGATAGCGCATATGGAAGAATTGAAAGAGGAACAACTCCAGTTTAATAATCCACTTGATTTTCTCAAAGATCAGTTGATGATGTTTCTGCCATGTGTTTTTATCTGGCTGGCGGGTTTGTATTTCACTGCATTTACCAGTGAAGGCAAGCCATACCGCACGGTAGCGTTTACCTACCTGTTTGTCATTGCTTTGCTTACTTATATGAATGGCAAAAGTTATTATGCCGCAGGAGCCTATCCTGTTCTCTTTGCTTTTGGTGCATTTTACCTGGAGAAGATTACCACTACAAAAGCAAAGTTTCTTCGCTATGTTTTTGTAGTGATACCTGTTGCATTCGGCTCTTTAATTATGCCTTTGTTATTACCCATAATGAAACCACAGGAACTGGCCGACTGGTATAAAAAGAAAGAAATTAATACAACCGGAAGTTTTAAATGGGAGGATCAACAATACCATCCCTTACCACAGGATTTTGCCGACATGATTGGCTGGCGTGAACTTGCAGAAAAAACGGCAGCTGTATATAAAAGTTTACCCGATAGCCAGCAACAAAAAACAATGATATACTGTCGCGGTTATTTCACAGCTGGTGCTTTAAACTACCATGCCAAAAAACTGGGCTTGCCTGAAGTATATAGCGACAATGCTTCTTTTCTCTTCTGGATGCCCGAAAAATATGATTTCAAACACCTGATACTGGTTGGAAAAAGAATGCCGGATGCCGATGATATCGTTTTTCAGCAATTTGAAAAAGTAACCATTAAAGACTCCATTCATTACCCGCTGTTTCGCGAAACCGGGATGAAAATTATACTGTTTGAAAACGGAAACGACTCCTTGCGGTCTATTACGGAACGTGGCGTGGCAGCATTGAAAGCGCGCTTTCAACGAAAATGATTCCTTATTTTTACAGCCTAAATCGATTGCATGAGTAATTCAAAACGTCCTGTTCGGGTATTGGTGGCTAAAGTGGGTTTGGATGGTCATGACCGCGGCGCTAAAGTAATTGCAACGGCATTACGTGATGCAGGTATGGAAGTAATTTATACCGGTCTTCGCCAGACACCTGAAATGGTGGTAAATGCAGCCTTACAGGAAGACGTTGACGCAATTGGTATCAGCATATTAAGTGGTGCCCACATGACTGTATTTCCCAAAGTGGTACAATTGCTTAAAGAAAAAGGCATGAATGACGTATTACTCACGGGCGGAGGAATTATTCCGGAAGACGATATGAAAACATTGAATGAAATGGGTGTGGGAAAACTGTTTGCTCCCGGTACCGCTACCAGTGAAATAGCCGGTTATATTGCTGAATGGACAGCTACCCACAGAACTTTTTAGCCCTGTCATTATCAACTCATATCTCAGGCAACTGAAGTCGCTTACGTTTCGAGAGAATACGTATTCCTACAATGATGACTACACAAATAAATAAACCAAGATTATACTCCAGTCCGATTTTTTTTAACAGGATATAGATAATACCTCCAATTGCACAGGCCGTTGCATACAGTTCTCCTTTTTTCAGCAGGTTGGGAACCTCTCCGCAGATAATATCTGCAATCAGGCCACCAAAAGTAGCAGACATTACACCCATGATAACCGCATAACCTTCATTGATTCCGAACAAAAGACTACGCTCTATACCTCCCGCGGTAAACATCCCCAAACCAATAGCATCAGTAAAGAATAAAGTTCTTCTGAAACGTGCAGGATTGGTTTTTAATAAAGAGATGATTAATACGGCAGACACCACAAGTGCCAATGCTAAATAATCGTTTACCCAGTTCACCGGGCGAACACCAATCAGCAGATCACGAATAGTTCCGCCGCCGTATGCTGTTGCAAAAGCTACCACAGCAGCACCAAAAATATCCATTTGATGCGCCCTTGCCTTAAGTGCACCGGTTGCAGCAAAAACGAAAATACCTGTGTAAAGTATAACTTCAATCAGATTCATATTACAAAATACAAAAGAACACGGCAGCTCCCGTATTTTTGCAGAAATAGATTGCCATGTATCAAACATTAGTCACCCATTTGGAGAATGGTATTTTCACTATTACCATTAACCGTCCCGATAAACTCAATGCCCTGAACCAACAGGTAATGTCTGACCTGGATAATGTAATGGATGAAGTGTACCGAAATGATGAAATTAAATCTGTCATCATTACCGGCGCCGGACCAAAGGCATTTGTAGCTGGTGCCGATATCAGCGAATTCAGTGGAGCTTCTGTGGAAGAAGGTAAGGCACTGGCTAAAAGAGGGCAGGATATTTTCTTTAAGATTGAACGCTCTCCCAAACCTGTTGTTGCCTGTGTAAATGGTTTTGCACTCGGCGGCGGTTGTGAGCTGGCCATGAGTTGCCATTTCAGACTGGCTGCTGAAAATGCGAAATTTGGTCAGCCTGAAGTAAATCTTGGGCTGATACCCGGTTATGGTGGTACACAGCGACTTGTTCAATTAATTGGCAAAGGCCGTGCTTTAGAGTTACTGATGAGTGCCGGTATGATTGATGCCAATATAGCCCTTCAACTGGGTCTGGTAAATTATGTGGTACCACAGGATGAACTCATAAAAAAAGCAATTGCCATACTGGAACTGATTAATACCAAAGCACCCATAGCTGTTGCCAAATGCATTGAAAGTGCCAATGCCGTATTTGATGAAACCAGAGATGGTTTTACTGTTGAGGTGAATGCTTTTGGTGATTGTTTTGCAACGGCTGATATGAAAGAAGGAACAAGCGCCTTTCTGGAAAAAAGAAAAGCAATATTTAAGGGAAACTAATTCTCCCAATACAAGTCCACCCTGTTTAATTTTGGAAATACATAACACCAACACTGTTCATTAAAAATTATATGACAGTGTTGGTGTTACTGTAAGGGCTTCCGGGCTATTTGTAGATATGAGGTAATAGAACCTGCTTCTGATACCCAGACGAAATCTTGTATCAATCTTCGCCATATAGGAAAATCCGATAAAAGCACCACCTTCTTCTAACCTGCTATTTTTGAAATTACGTTCTTCAAACAGGACAGTTCTCCGAAAGGAAGATATTTCTACCTCTTGCTGAAAAGATCTTAAGTAAAAGAATCCTGCTTCTACAGAAAAGTTTGACTTAGAACCTCCTATACCAAATTCATAATTCACCTGATAAAATTGGTTTTTATGTGTGATGGGAAAATCAAGAATTCCGATCCCAACCCCATTTACCACGCCTGAATAAGAAAGTACCCGGCTGTTTGATGAACTGGCATAACCAAGTCCAAGTTTATTTCGTTTACCAATACGGTATTTTATTTCAAGCCCACCAATTGCACCAATAACTGATTTATTGTAAAAATTAATGTCTGAAAAAGAGTTTGGGGACTCATCATAATCATCTACAAAAAAATTACGCTGAAACCCATAGTTTGCTTCAATGGATATTCTTTTTTCCTGTGCATAAAGAACACCTGTTCCCATAATCAATATGCATATACCAAGACTCAGTACTTTTCTCATAAAACATGTATTAAAATGAACTCATTAATTGACACAAGAATAGGCGTTTGTTTTAATATAAAAATGGGTGAAAACACTGATTTTTTCGCTGACTTATAGAGCTAACACGATGAATCGTAGCTATTGTTAAAAACAGATAAATACCCAACAAAAAATAAGAACCCCGCGAGTAATGGAGTTTATAGTTTCAGGGAATGATTGATTTATTGCAAAATGCAATACTCATCATTGTTTTGTCACCCTTTAGATTCTACTAACATGAAATTTTTTTTCCTCCTTTTCGGGATTTTATCCTGCTCTTGTATCTGTGCACAGGATACCCCTGCAGCAAGCCTGGGTAAAACCAATACATCAGTTAAACACGATGTTTCAAAGCCATTCAGTACGCTTCAAAAAGAAGCCGGGCAAATACCACAGGTAAATGAAAATAAAACAGCGTTCACAGCACCTGTTAGCAATAAAAAAATATTCGATCAAAAAGCCATTGCAGTTGAACAAACCAGTTTTGGCAATAAAACCGCTCCTTTATTGGTAGCCAGTTTCGACGGACTTGGTGAAAGTTTTACTGGTCCGCAGGGTACCGCAGTCATGCGCAACCCTTCCGATAATTCACTGGCTGTAGGATTGGATCATGTAGTACAAACGGTCAACTCACGCATGGCCATCTTTACTAAAAAAGGTAAAAAATATCCTGAATCGGGTCGTGTATTGTATGGTCCTGTTGAAACAAAAAATGTATTCCGTGGATTTGGTGGCCCCTGCGAACAGATTAATAATGGAGATGCAGTAGTACGTTACGACCAACTGGCAGACAGATGGCTGATTGTAATGCCCACTTTCCGCAAAGGCATTTCAAGAAATATAGATACAACAACAGGTACAAAAAGAGTGCTGCCACAACCGGGAGAAGCCGCTTTACTCTTCCAGCCTCCGGCTCCGGCTGCTTCTGTAAACAATAATCCACCTGCGCAGCGTCCTGCCGGACCTAGACCGCCCGACAAAGGAACTTATTGTATGTGTTATGCCATCAGTACTACATCCGATCCCATGGGAACTTATTATCGTTATGAATTTGAGCGTGAGTTGTTTCCTGATTATCCACGTCCTACCGTATGGCCCGACGGTTACTATACCACCACGAGTACGGGTGACGATGTAATTGAAAAACACGCATACGTGGTTGATCGGAGTAAAATGCTGAAAGGAGAAGATGCCAAAGAGCAATCCTTTATTATTAAAGATGTAAACTTTATCATCAATGCCGATCTCGATGGTAAACAATTACCGCCGCCAGGCTCACCGAGTATTATGCTGGCAGCAGGTGGTTCGCAGTTGAAAAAAGTATTGGGTGATGATGGCATTTATGCTTGGAAATTTTATGTTGACTGGAAAGATCATTCCAAAACCCGTTTAGAAGGTCCGGTAAAGATTGATGTGGCTCCTTATGAATACCTCGGCGGTGGTCAGCTCACCAAAACCGTTCCCCAACCCGATACCGATCAGCGTCTCGACTCACAGGGAGATAAACTCATGGCTCGTTTGGTATACCGGAGAATCGGCAACCGCGAATCGGTTGTAGGTGTTCATTCTGTAAATACCTCTGCAGGTGGTGGTGGCGTTCGCTGGTATGAATTTCTGGTAAATAAAGACCGTAGTCTCCGCTTATATCAGCAAGGCACTTACGCACCCGATACCAATTACCGGTGGATGGCCAGTCCGGCTATTGATGGAAAAGGCAATATTGGTATCGGTTATTCTTTCGGTGGTAAATCAGCTTATCCGGGTCAGCGTTTTGCCGGCCGTCATTATGGAGATCCGTTGGGGCAATTGACTTTAAATGAAGTGGTGTTGGTAAATGGTGAAGCTCCTCAAACAACAACACTTCGCTGGGAAGATTATACACAAACTGCTGTTGACCCCACTGATGATGAAACCATCTGGTATGTGGGTGATTATTTAAAAAAAGGAGCAAGAAACTATTCTACCAAAATCGGAGCGTTTAAACTTACAAAAACTCCAAAGAAATAAATTCAACCCTTCCCGGGATTTAAATCCCGGGAAGGGTTGAATTTAGTATTGACCTGTACTTAGGAGTACCAGTGTGCAGGCTTCTACAGGTTCAATACCTTTTTCCTTTGCCAGTTCTTCCAACTCCTCATTCTCCGTACCGGGGTTGAAGATGATTCTTTTCGGTTTCACTGAAAAAATATAGTCGTAATACTGTTGCTGCAATTGTGGATTAAGGTAAAGTGTTATTGTATCTACACCTTCTTCTGGCGGGTGCTCAGTAACAATAGTAGTATCACCTATCTGCCCCTTTCTATTGCCTATGGCTACTACCGGATGACCATTGGCACGTAACCTGTTTACCGCAAGAAAGCTATACCGAGACGGATTTTCGGAAGCTCCCAGCACAATGGTTTTTTTAGCCATGATTGATTTGTTTGTAATACAAGTTAATATGTCTCCAATACCTGAAGGCAGTTATATCAATAATTAAAAAATAAACAGCCATTAAATAAGCCTGAGGATATTTAGCAGGTGGTAATACAAATTCAGTATTGTCTGTATACGCCCATACAAAGAATACCGCACCTAGTATCAGGCCAACCCACAGATTCCTCCTGAAAACCATTTTATGTTGCTCAACAGCAAACAATAAGTTTACCAGTGTACTCACCATTTGCCAGATACCTATAATCAACAACCCCAACCCATGTACGAGCAATAACATATAAAAGTCATTCTTTTTAAATGCTTCCTGAATGAAAAAAATAAAGGGTAAAACCGACAATATCCATACCGCCAGTTGCCCATAGATATCTGCATTACACCATATCGATTTTTTCATATTATTTTCTCCCAAAAACTTCTACATAACAAATAACGAGGTAATAAAATGCGAGAAGCGGTGTAATAAAAAGCAACAGGTATAAAACCCAAACCATGACTGTGGCATTCACCAGGCTAATCAGGAAAATAAGTATGAGAGATAACAAAGTATACTGATAAATCCGCCTGCCTAAAAAAACCTGGTTCCATCGTTGAACAAGGTGGATGGTCATGCTGATTAACTGCCAACTTCCAATACCCAGAAAAAAGCTCATCATGGCTAAATCTGAATCAAAAAACCAGATGGCTCCAATGATAACCAGTGCTGCCGACTGGATTATGATATCGGCTTTTTTAAATAAGGTTTGATTGAATGACATACTTTAATATTAAAGCTTACAGATAGTTGTTTTCACCTCTTGCATTATGAATATAGCTTTTTTATGTATAACCAATAGCGTATAGCAAGAATATGAATCAGCAGAAAATAAAAACACACAAAGCAGGTACCAGTAATTTCCTTCGTTTTACTTTCTGCTGTATTTGAAAGAGCATATACCACTATAGCGAAAAAAATTACAAGCACTATACCCGTCAAAATATTATTTCTGAAAAAGATATTTTCGGCAGTTTTTTCTTTAAGCTGTATATAGTAAACAATAGAACTAAACATTTGCCATACTCCTAAAACGAGCAGGCCAACAGCATGATAAAATACCACTAATACCCATGCACTGTTATTTAAATAACGGGTATCTACCCAAAAAATAGAAAATACCAATACTGTCAATATCCAGATGATTAACTGACCATAAACATCAAATCCTTCCACCTTTACAGACTTATCTTGTTCTATTGCATCCATAACACTAAAATTACGGCATCTATCTATTTTCTTTTTATATAGTCTGTACCTTTCCGCTATGAAATATTTTATAGCTTTTCTATTTCTTTGTTTTACTATTTCCACTCAGGCCCAGATCAAGCCTTTTCGTTTTGCTTTTATTTCCGATACACATATTGGTTCCCCAAATGGCAGTGCCGAGGAAGACCTCAGAAGAACGGTTGCCGATATTAACCAGATGACCGATATCGCTTTTGTGGTATTAACCGGCGATATTACTGAACTGGGTACCACAGAAGAAATTAAAAAAGCCCGGGCCATACTCGACGAGTTAAAAGTGCCTTACTATATCATCCCCGGTAATCATGATACAGGCTGGAGTGAAAGCGGCGGCGTGGCATTTGCTGAGGTATTCGGTTACGATAAATTTGTTTTTACCTATAATGGCATTCGTTTTATTGGTTGTGCTTCCGGACCCTATGTTCGCATGAGTGATGGTCATATTCCCCGTGATGCGGTAAACTGGCTCGATAAGGAACTGAGTAAAACGGCAGATGATCAGCCCCTTATCTTCCTTAATCATTACCCCCTTGATAATGGGCTAGACAACTGGTATGAAGCCATTGACCGTCTGAAACAAAAAAATACCATTGCCGCTTTGTGTGGGCATGGCCATGCCAACCGTGCCATGAATTTTGAAGGTATTCCTGCCGTAATGGGCAGGTCGAACCTACGGGCCAAAGCTGAACTTGGAGGATATAACCTGGTAGATGTAAGATCAGATTCCCTCATTTTCTCAGAAAGAAGACCAGGCAAGCAAACACTCGCGCCCTGGGCAGGAGTAAAGATTGAGAAGCATGCCTACCAGAAAAGTTCAGCCAGTTTGCGCCCTTCCTATGCAGTGAATGACAGTTTCCCTCAGGTGAAGCCCAAATGGTATTACAGCTCTGAAGCAAATGTAATTTCTACACCGGCCACCAATGGCCAGTTGGTATTCTTTGGTAACAGCCTTGGTAATATTACTGCCCTCGATATACAAACGGGTAAAAAGAAATGGGGCTTTCAAACCGGAGGTTCCGTATTTTCTTCACCGGCCATCGATAAAAAGCAAATGGTAATAGGTGCTGGTGATGGCTTTGTGTATTGTTTTGAAACAACAAAAGGCAAACTGTTATGGAAATACAAAGCCAATGCGGCTGTATTGGGTTCTCCCCTGATTAAGGACGGAATAGTTTATATAGGTGCCAGCGATCATTGTTTCCGGGCTATTGAACTGAATTCGGGCAAAGAAATCTGGCGTTTTGCTGAACTGGAAGGGCCCGTAATGAGCACTCCTGTAATACATGGCAATCAGGTTTTATTTGGTGCCTGGGACCGTCACTTATATGCGCTGGATATAAAAACGGGTAAACTCAACTGGAAATGGAACAACGGATCGTTGGTGCGCAATTTTTCGCCGGCCGCCTGTATCCCGGTTGTAAAAGATGATGTGGTTTATATAGTAGCTCCCGATCGTTACCTCACCGCCATAGATCTGCTTACCGGTACTACTTTATGGAGAAACAATGAAGCAACAGTGAGAGAATCAATTGGTATTTCTGAAGACGGTCAGTGGGTATATGGAAAAACCATGAACGATTATATGGTGGCTTTCCCAACTTCACGCGAGAAACAGGCTGTTGCCTGGAAGATTGACTGTGGTTTTGGCTATGAACATGTACCTTCTATGCTGATTGAAAAGCAGCATACAGTTGTATTCGGCACCAAAAGCGGCCGTGTATATGCCATTGACCCCATTAAAAGGGAAAAGAAATGGGTATATAAAATCGATAATTCGATGGTGAATACAGTAAATATGCTTAGCAGCAACAGAATATTAGCTGCTACCATGGACGGGAAATTGAGTCTTTTGGAAGTAAGAGAGTAAAATGTGTATTGACCGTTAAAATTTTTTAAAGCAACTATTCATTTTAATTCACAAATAATTTTCTAACTTTCATACCTCATCATTTACAACAACAAACTAATACCATCATGGCAAAAGCTAAAAAGAAAGCCGCAAAAAAAGCAGCTCCAAAAAAAGTTGCAAAGAAACCTGCTAAGAAATCAGTAAAAAAAGCTGCTAAGAAAGCAGCACCAAAGAAAAAAGCAGCTCCGAAAAAAAAGGTAGCAGCTAAAAAGCCTGCAGCCAAAAAGCCAGCTGCAAAAAAACCTGCTCCCAAGAAAAAAGCAGCTCCAAAAAAGAAAGCAGCCGCTAAACCAGCACCGGCTCCTGTAGCAACACCTGCACCAGCGCCAGCTCCTGCACCTGTTGAAGCGCCTGCAGCACCAGGTAATCCAGAGATTCCTTTTAACGCTTAATTCAGCTTTTACAACATCTATATAAATCCTGTTGCCGTTCGGTAACAGGATTTTTTATTTCGATGATATGAAACAGCATGACTTCTTTTAAAATATCTTTATACGGGTTCAGCCCGAATCTTTTTCACCAAAACTTTCATACATGCGTACCTGGCTACTGGCATTTTCCTGTTTGCTATTCAGCAGCATTCAAGCACAAACCCCGTCTTCAAAAATTGCAGACAAAACAAAAAACATGAAACGGTATGATGGCTATTTCACATTCTGGTGGGATGCTGCTGCCGGCAAAATCTGGTTACAGGTTGATAAACTCAACCAGGAATTTTTATACGTCAACTCATTACCCGCAGGTCTGGGTTCCAATGATATTGGTCTCGACCGTGGTCAGCTGGGCAGTACCCGGATCGTCTATTTTCATAAAGTAGGAAAGAAACTGATGATGATTCAGCCCAATTACCGTTACCGGGCACTTTCCGGTGATGAGAAAGAAAAAGAAGCTGTACAGGAATCTTTTGCCCAGTCTACTATTGCCGGTTTTACCATCGACGAAGATGAGGGCGATAAAGTGCTGGTTGATGCCACTTCGTTTTTCCTGAGAGATGCCCATGGCGTAGCAGACAGGATCCGTACCATGCGTCAGGGTACATATACTTTCAACGAATCGCGCTCAGCCATCTTCCTTACCAATACCCGTAATTTTCCTTTGAACAGTGAATTTGAAGCGAGCATTACTTTTACTGGCGGCAGCGACGCAGGTCGTTATGTAAACAGCGTAACCCCATCCAGTGAAGCCATTACAGTACGTATGCATCACTCATTTGTGCAGCTACCCGATAATCAATACAAACCCCGTAAACATGATATCCGCAGTGGTTATTTCGGCATCACTTATTTCGATTTCAGTAGTCCATTTACCGAGCCTATCGAACAAATGTTTATTTCCAGACACAGGCTTGAAAAGAAAGATCCGGCTGCCAAAATAAGTGATCCTGTTGAACCTATTGTATATTACCTCGACAACGGTACACCAGAACCCATTCGTTCTGCATTGTTAGAGGGTGGTCGCTGGTGGAACCAGGCTTTTGAAGCCGCGGGCTACCGAAATGCATTTATCGTAAAAGTATTACCCGATGATGCCGACCCGATGGATATCCGTTACAATATGATAAACTGGGTTCACCGATCTTCACGTGGATGGAGTTATGGTGCATCGGTTACAGACCCCCGCACCGGTGAAATCATCAAAGGGCAGGTTACACTGGGTTCCCTGCGTGTGCGTCAGGACCATCTTATTTTTACCGGTTTATTATCTCCCTATGAAACGGGTAAACCTGTTCCTGCCACCATGCGTGAAGCAGCTTTGCAACGTCTGCGTCAGTTATCGGCCCACGAAATTGGTCACACACTCGGTTTACAACACAATTATGCCTCCAGCTTTAATGACCGCGGATCGGTGATGGATTATCCTCACCCGAATGTTTTTGTAAACAGTAAAGGTGAAATAGATTTCAGTAAAGTATATACCAATGAGATTGGTGAATGGGACAAACGAGCCATTACTTATGGTTATCAGGATTTTCCGGATGGAGTGAATGAGAGCGAGGGTCTGAAAAAAATCCTCGATGAGAATACTAAACAGGGATTATTATTCATAGCAGATGCTGATGCCCGTGCTGCCGGTGGACTTCACCCTTATGCCCATTTATGGGATAATGGTAAAGACGTAACTGATGAATTGAAAAGCGTATTACAGGTTCGTCAGAAAGCACTGGATCAGTTTTCTGAGAATGCCATTAAAGAATCTGTGCCTATGTCCAAACTGGAAGATGTACTGGTACCGGTTTATAATTATCATCGTTACCAGGTAGAAGCTGTATGTAAACTGATTGGTGGAATGAATTACAGTTATAATGTTCGTGGCGATGCACAGCAAAAACCACAGGTACTCGATAATGCCATTCAGCAAAAAGCATTACAAGCTGCATTGGATTGCCTGAATCCCGAAGTGCTTACTTTACCTGATCGTATCAGTATGCTGATTCCTCCCCGTCCGCCCATGTATTATGGTGTTGGTGAAACATTTGCCAAACGTACCGGTATGAGTTTCGATCCTATGGCTGCTGCTGAAGCACTTGCTCATTTTGAACTGGGCTTTTTATTTAATGCAGAAAGGGCCAACCGCCTTGAACAATTCAAAGCACAGGCAGGTACTATTGGATGGAGTGATGTACTGGATGCACTCATCAAAAAAACATGGATGGGTAAAAAACAGGATGGACTCAAAGCACAGGTACAGGCTCAAACACAACAAATTGTACTTACCTGGTTACTGGCACTCAGTCAGGACAATACAGCCAATTATCAGGTAAAAGCCATTTGTTTTGATCGGCTCAATAGTTTAAAAGCATATGCCAAGCAACAGGCCACTGCAAATATTGCTTTACGGGCACATTATCTGTATGCGGTAGAACGTATTGAAAAGCCCAAAGACATTGAACTGCCTCAACACAGAGAAATCGCTCCCGGAGCACCGATTGGATGTGATTGGGAGTGAATAGTGAGTGTTTTTATAAAAGAAGCCGCCGTTAAAGTTTTAACGGCGGCTTCTTTTATAAAACAATTTATATTTACTATTGACTACTCACCACTCACTATTACACCAGCATCCGCAGAGGCTCTTCCAGTAATGATTTCAGCGTTTGCAGGAAAGCTGCTCCTGTGGCACCATCAACAGAACGGTGATCGCAACTCAGGGTTACTTTCATGATATTACCAGGCACTACCTGCCCGTTCTTAACCACGGGCACCTGCGAAATTCCACCTACTGCCAGAATACATGAATCGGGTGGATTGATGATGGCAGTAAACTGGTCTATACCAAACATACCGAGGTTGGAAATGGTAAATGTGCTTCCTTCCCAGTCGGCAGGTTGTAATTTTTTATCTTTTGCTTTCTGTGCGTATTCTTTTACTTCTGCACCAATCTGACTCAGCGATTTGGTATCGGCAAAGCGTACCACCGGAACCAGTAATCCGTCTTCCACTGCTACGGCAACACCGATATTGATGTGGTGATTGAAGCGAATGGTATCTCCCAGCCAACTGCTGTTTACTTTCGGGTGTTGTTTTAAAGCCATGGCAGTTGCTTTCAATACCATATCATTAAAACTTACTTTCACGGGAGCCACTTCATTGATTTTTCCACGGGCTGCAACTGCAGCATCCATGTCAATGCTCATGGTTAGGTAAAAATGCGGTGCAGTAAACAGGCTCTCACTTAAACGGCGAGCAATGGTTTTACGCATCTGCGATACAGGTACATCTTCAAAACTAACCTGTCCGGCCGGGGCAGCAGCAACATGTGAAGCGGCTTTAGCAGCAGGAGCAGCAGGTGCGGCTGCAGCAGGAACATATCCATCCACATCATTTTTAGTGATGCGTCCATTATCGCCGGTACCCTTTACATAACGAAGATCAATTCCTTTTTCATCGGCAATTTTTTTGGCTAATGGAGAAGCCAGTATCCGTCCTTCATTTACCACTGTTGGTGCCGTTGCAGCTGCAACAACAGGCGCCGGGGCAGTTGCCGCCGGAGCAGCTGGTGCTGCCGATGCAGTGGCGGCAGGTTGTGCGGCACTACCCTTTACTGCTTTTACAATAACATCTACATCCAGTCCGGGTTTTCCGATTATACACAGGAGGTCATTCACCAGTATTTTTTCACCGGCTTTGGCGCCCTGGTAGAGTAAAACACCATCTTTATAACTTTCAAGTTCCATGGTAGCTTTATCGGTTTCGATATCAGCCAGCACTTCTCCTTTTTTAACAGTATCGCCTACATTTTTATGCCATCCGGCAATTACGCCTTCTGTCATAGTATCGCTCAAACGAGGCATCAGTACTACTTCTTCCATATTTGCCACATCAGCAACAGGCTTTGAAACTGCCGCAGGTGCTTCTGTAACAGGAGCAGGTGCTGGTGCAGCAGCTACGGGTGTGGGGGCGGGTGCTCCACCGGCATGTTGAGCAACGAGGGATGAAATATCTTCACCTGCTTTGCCGAAAATAGCCAACAGGTCATTCACCTGTAATTTGCCTCCTTTGGGCGTACCAATATGTAATAAAATTCCATCCTGGTAGCTTTCCAGCTCCATGGTGGCTTTGTCGGTTTCTATTTCTGCGAGGAGATCACCTTTCTTTACTGCATCACCCACATTCTTATGCCAGGCGGCAATAACACCTTCTGTCATGGTATCACTCAGTCGGGGCATTAAAATCACTTCTGCCATATGGTTTCGATTGCGCTTTTGTTTGAAGCCGTGAAATTAGGAAAAAAGCGGCAAGCTTCAAGCTACAAGCTCTAAGCCTTGTTTTTTGACCTTTATTATTAGATTTTGCCTGTAAATAATGTATTTCAGACTATTGACCCTGTGCCAGGCTATAGGCTTTTTTATCGCCCCAGGCATTCAGCAATTCGGTTGAACAGATTTTAAAGTCGGCCGATAGCCTTTTATACAACTCCAGTATATCCACCTGTGTTAAGGCTACTTCTCCCACGCTTTCAAAGCGACAGCCATATTGGTTTACCAGGTTGGTAAACGAAGAGCCCTTGGGCCAAACCTGTGTGCCCCTGTTACTAATGGTTACCAGTTTAAAAAGATCAAGTGTATGTTTCAGGCATTTTTCTGCAACCACCAAGGGTTGTTCATTGCTTTCAATGAATACATCTACACCAAGAATATTTTCTGTTGCCGTATCCAGGCTTTCCAGCATCGGATTTTTTTCCAGTTTGAAAATAGTAGGTGTCACTGGCTGATCGGCCAGCATGGGCTTGGGATTATGAAACGGTAATTTTCCAAAATTATTGATGATGGATTGAGAAAATTCCGTGGTATTTACTGATGGGATACCCTTGTCACCAAAATCTCCAGTATGCACCCCGCTTTCCAGGGTAAATAACAGTGCATTCTCTATCATGGCGGCTGTTTGCATCAATCCCAGGTGTCTTAACATACCGATACCGCTTAACAGTAAAGCAGTTGGATTGGCTATATTTTTTCCGGCAATATCGGGTGCTGTACCATGCACGGCTTCGAAAATGGAGATATGGTCACCGATATTGGCAGAAGGCGCAAAACCAAGTCCACCAACCAGTCCGGCACAAAGATCACTCACAATATCACCCTGTAGATTCGTAAGTACTACCACATCAAATAAATCGGGCCGGCTTACCAGTTTCATACAGAGATCATCCACAATTACATCATCTGCTTTTAATTCAGGGTATTCTTTGGCCACTTCATAAAACACTTCCAGAAACAATCCGTCAGTGATCTTCATGATATTGGCTTTATGCCCACAGGTGATTCTTCTTGCCCCTTTCTTTTTGGCCATTTCAAACGCATATTTGATCACCTGCAAACTACCCGGGCGGGTAATAAATCTCCTGCTCAGTGCCACATCATGCGTAAGCATATGCTCAATACCACCATAAGTATCTTCAATATTTTCTCTTACAATCGTAATATCAATAGGAATACCCGCTTTACTGAACACAGTATCAACCCCATGCAGGGTCTGGAAAGTGCGTTTATTGGCATACGTATTCCAGGTTTTACGGGCGGTAACGTTAACGCTTTTTACCCCCTTGCCTTTTGGTGTTTCCATTGGGCCTTTAAAAAGAATCCCCAGCGATTCAATACTTTGCTGCGCTTCTGGGGTCATTCCATTGCTGTAGCCTTTGTCAAATACCCACTTACCCATATCTACAAAATCATATTCCAAAGGCACTTTGGCGGCGGTAAAAACCGATAAAACAGCGTCCATGATCTCTGGACCAATTCCATCTCCTTTTGCTACGGCAATCCTGGTCATAATTCCTCTTTTTTAAAGTGCTGCGAAGGTAAGGGATGGGAGGAATTTTTGGTGTTAAAAAAGTCAATAGACCATGGTCTGTGGTCTATGATCTATTGACTATGGACTATCAACCTATTTTCCTTATTTTTACCCTATTCAAACCAACCTTATGGTATCCAAAATTTCAGAAGGGGTAGAGATCAGTGTGGAGACTTTTTTCCAGTCTGACTACAGCAACCCGCTGAATGGAGAATTTATGTTTGCTTACCGGATTACCATCGAGAATCATAATAATTTTACCATCAAATTATTACGCCGCCACTGGCAAATTTTCGACAGCAATGGCGAACACAGGGAAGTGGAAGGCGAAGGTGTGGTAGGCATTCAGCCCGTTTTACAACCCGGCGAACACTACCAATATGTGAGTGGTTGTAATCTCCGTACCGAAATGGGTAAAATGCATGGCATCTACCAGATGGAAAACCAGCATACCAAACAATTGTTCGAAGTGAATATCCCGGCTTTTGATATGATTGTCCCCTCTAAAATGAACTAATCCCTAACACCTTTTCCTAAGGGTTAGGAGTTAGGGTATCAGGGTTTATACTTTGCTTCTTCAAATATTTTTTTAGCCGGAGTTTCCATCAGCATCTTCATGTTTTCTGAATCTTTCTGTTGTGACATCCATTTTTTTACAATCTGCCAACCCACAAACTGACCAATAAAACCTGGCGATGCCTGGCCAAGTGTGGGTGTATTGGGCGCATCGGTCATATAATCGCGGATGATTTCGGGATCGATAATATAAAGCAGGTTATTCTGTATAAAAAAGCTCCAGATATTTTTTTCGTTTTCATAACAACCGTCCAGTTGTTGTTGTGTATATCCGGTTTTAAGCGTATCTGGTGCATAAGGCATCAACCGATCCAGCAGATACATACGTTTACCCGCTTCCACCATTTGTTCAATCAATGGTTTTCCGGCATAGACGGGCGCATACAAATCATCCATTACATTTTTAACAGCATTCACCGGAATATATATCCTGTCGAATCTTCTTGAAATATAACGTGGATATAATTGCTGTCCTTCCTCACTCAGGTAGAGCGGATGATTGCTGCCTAAATACAATTGCAAACCCACTCCCAGCCCGTCGGGTGCTATAATACTTCCATAACTGTTCAACGGACCAATAAAGGTGATGATTTTTTCGGGCAGGCGATAATCGGGGAAATAATATTTCACCAACTGAAGTCCTTGCTGCACTTCATTGATTTCTTTATTGAGATCCGGAAACTGTTTGGCTACGTCTCTGGCTATTGACTGGTAAGTGCGGATAAAAACAGGGATATCCTGTGTAATGGTTTCGGGTGAACTTCCCAGGATATTGAACAAAAAGTCCTGTGTAAAACCCCGGTATTCTGCGGTTAATTCCTGTAATGATTCTTCAATTTGAACCGTATCCATCGCAAAAAAAGATTGTTCGAAACGCTGCAGACTGATGGGTGCCTTAATAGCCGACACATCGGGCACATTATGTTTACTGCCACAGGAAAAACATATCATCATCAACAATACCACATACCATCGGTTCATATCGAGCTGGTTTTTACAAAGATGCTGATAAAACGTTGAGTCAAATCAAAGAACCCTGTAAAACCTATGCAAAAGTTACGGAACTTTGTGTCTGAAGCTTATTAAACAGGTGTTTCTATGAAGATCAGTATCGCACAACAGAATTATCATATCGGGAATTTTGAAGCCAATACAGCAAAGATCATCAGTGCTATTAAAGAGGCTAAAGCAGCCGGTGCCGATCTGGTTATGTTCAGCGAAATGAGCATATGCGGTTACCCTGCAAGAGATTTTGTTGAGTTCAGTGATTTTATCAATAAATGTTATGAAGCGGTTGATCTGATACGTGAACATGCCGATACCATTGGTGTTTTGATTGGCTCACCTGCTCGTAACAGTATTCAAAAAGGGAAAGACCTGTTTAATGCAGCCTTCTTTCTTTATGAGAAAGAAATTAAAGCCGAGATTCACAAAACACTGCTACCTACTTATGATGTGTTTGATGAGTATCGTTATTTTGAACCGGCTTATGAATGGAATATCGTTTCTTTCAAAGGAAAAAAATTAGCGATTACTATTTGTGAAGATATCTGGAACATGGGCGATAACCCTTTGTACAGGATTTGTCCTATGGATAAGCTGATGGAACAATTCCCCGACCTGATGCTGAATATCAGCGCCTCCCCTTTTGATTATACACATGATGAAGACCGGAAATCTGTTATCAAAGCGAATGTTCAGAAGTATAAGATCCCGATGTTTTATTGCAATGCAGTGGGTAGCCAGACAGAAATTGTATTTGATGGAGCTTCACTCGTATTTGATAAAGATGCCAATCTCTGTGCTGCATTACCCATGTTTGAAGAAGCGATGGTAACAGTTCACCTGAATGATGATGGCAGTATACAGGCTCCTATATTAGAACCGGCCAGCCGTGTGCCAGATAAAGAATTGAACCCCGCTACACTGGAACCCGAGTTAAATATTGCACAGGTATACGATGCACTGATCATGGGTATCCGTGATTATTTTTCGAAGATGGGTTTCAGCAAAGCCATCCTCGGGTCTTCGGGTGGAATAGATTCAGCAGTAACACTGGCTATTGCCTGCGATGCACTGGGTGCCGAAAATGTAAGGGCCATCCTGATGCCTTCCCCCTATTCAACCGATCACTCAATAAACGATGCTGTTGAGCTGAGCAAAAACCTGCTCAACCCTTACGACATCATCCGTATTGATGAAGTGTTCTCTGCATTCACACAAACGCTTGAACCTGTTTTTAATGGTCTCCCTTTTTCGCTTGCTGAAGAAAATATTCAAAGCAGAACAAGAGGTAATCTGTTAATGGCCATTGCCAATAAATTTGGATACATACTGCTCAACACATCCAATAAAAGTGAACTGGCCACCGGTTATGGTACTTTATATGGCGATATGGCGGGTGGTCTCGGTGTATTAGGTGATTGTTACAAATTACAAGTGTATGCACTGGCAAAATACATCAACAGAAAAAAAGAAATCATCCCTGAAAATATTATCAGCAAAGCACCCAGTGCAGAATTAAGACCCAACCAGAAAGACAGCGACAGTTTACCAGATTACAGTTTGCTCGACCAGGTACTCTATCAATACATAGAAAAAAGAATGGGGCCGGGAGAAATTAAAGCCATGGGGTATGATGGTACACTGGTTGACCGAACACTGAAAATGGTGAATAACAATGAGTACAAAAGAAACCAGTTCTGTCCCATCATTCGTATATCACCAAAAGCATTTGGAGTAGGAAGAAGAATGCCGATTGTAGGGAAGTATTTAAACTGATAATCTTTTCTACTTTACAAACGACTCCCCTTCTCCTTTTCTCCCTGTTACAAAAGTTTAGAAAAAGTAAACTCGAAATATTCCTGGTTCTTTAACAAAGAGAAAGGAAGAGGGGAGTCTTTAGAAATTTTTGTAGTAAAATAGATTCTTTTCTACTCGCAAAAATGCGTTGCGTAATTACGTAATTTTATTACATCACTACCTGATCAGGTAAAGGATCATTGCTGCTCTAAAGCAAATAAAAAAGGAACCTGTTTTACAAGTTCCCTGAAAATCTTTACCTGATTATGTTTCTACGAAAGAAAGAGGCTTTATCAAGTCTGTATACTACGAATACTATTACAGTTTTAAGAAACAAACAAGTATGAAGTTTGATCTCAGGAACAAATAATTGTCCTCACCCAGGTATACCCGTTATTTAACAGCCACTGACTATAATAAAAGCCGGGAAAAATAATTATACACTGCCAATATTCGTCTGACTCAGGCGTTCCACCCTATGTTGAGTCAGTTTAAAATTGATTGCACTTATGCGTTAGACATCAGGAATAAAATTTATGACTTAGTTCAATAGATTAATTCCTCGCCCGTTTATTTTTTTGATCAAATCGATAACATAGAGAATAAGATTAAGAAAATAGAAACATTATAACTTCAAATAAATGTAAGACACCGAACAATCAAAGATCACTCATGTATCACCATAATCGGCACATGACTATGATACGCTAATTTCTTCGTGGCACTTGCATGAAACAACCCTTCAAACAAACCATGTTTTTTGGGTATGGTAATAATCAGGTCAATCATTTTTTCCTGTGCCACAATATTTACTGCTTCAACAAAATTGTTGTTGTTTTCAAAATGATACTGTGGGTTATACCCTTGTAACAGTGTATCCAGCATCAGGCTCTCAAAAGGTGTTTCGGGCGACCAGTTCTGATTTTCTTTGTCAACATGTAATACAAAAAGTCTGGCACTGGTAGCATCCAATATCTGTTTAATGGGTTCTACAGGTATTGTTTCCACTACTTTAGTAAAATCGCAGACCAGCATTACTTCTTCTACTTTGGTATAAATGGCTTTGGGTGGCACAATGATTACTGGCACCGTTCCATTTCGGGCTACACTCAACGCATTGCTGCCAATTATTTTCTCTTCCAACAGGTTGCCTCCGGTAATACCCATTACTATTAAATCCGCTCCCGTTTCCTTACATATTCCATCCAACCCATTTCCTAAATGATCGTACCTGGCGAGTGTACTTACTTTAATGGATGATGGACAGAAGGGACAAATCAGAGATTTGAAATGTTCCAGCGCTTTTTCACTGCTTTCTTTCAACGTATCAATATCGGGCATAACCACTGTGGGTACCATCGGATCAATATTTACAGGTGCCTCATACGCATGGTACAGTATTACTTCATCTACTGTAAGCTGAGCTGCCAATTTAAAAGCATATAGAGCTGCGTTTTTTGATGCGCTGGAGAAGTCGGTCGGGACAAGTATTTTTTTCATATCACATGATTATGTGGTAAAACTATCAAGAACCATGCGCAAAAAATATGACATTGGTCAGATACCCAACTGCTTTTAATCAGCATTTGCAGATGGTACTCATTTTCATGCCGTTTATCGTTATTCCCTGCTGATCATGGATAATTTGCATTTGCTTAAGAAAACCGCAACTACTTTCGCTTTTGAAATTTTATACATGAAACCTTTATACCTGATAACAGTTGGTATTTTATTAACCTCAAGTATATTACCGGGTTGTAAAAGCCTGTCTTTTACCCAGAAAACCTTACCAGCCGAAATACCCGTTCAGGATTACTCCAAATCGATTGTTGTCATTGACGCAGGTGATGTATACACTCCCGGACTCGCCATCACCAAAAAAAGGGAAGCCGTAGTTACCAGTATTAAGAATATGTATTTCTCCAACCTACCCGATCTACTGAAAAAAGATTTACAAGTTCCTGCATTCAGAGATACCATTCTTACAGATGATGAGAAAACAAAGTTGCTACAAAATGATGATGCTGTGAAGCTAAAACTCGCAACTAAATACGGAGCTAATATTTTCATCATCTTACAGAATTATGAAGGCGGCTTTAGTCAGGATGAAGTAGTTCGTACTAAAAACAATGATGGCAGCACCAATAAAACTGCGTATTATTCTGTTTTCTTCAATACAGATATCACTGTTATACAGGGCGATCAATTATACCGCAAAAGAATTGTAGCCAGCAGAGAACATTCTAACCGTTCCGTACTCAGTGGCTTACTGGCAAGGGGCCCTGGTTATGAGGCCAACAAAAAGGATATCATTTCCATGGCCAACAGAAATGCCAGTAATGTATCCGGCTTGTTTAGAGAAAGAAGAGGCATGATGAATGGAAGAGGAGAATTTATTGAACAAGGTAGATAGTTCTTGGTCCATAGACAATAGTCGATAGACCATAGTCCATAGTGAAAGCCCATTGCGCTTATAGCCATGGACTATCGACTATTGTCTATGGACAGTCTTACATTCGTTCAATGATACCTGCAATTCCCTGACCGCCACCTACGCAGGCTGTAACCATTCCATATTTTTTATCCAGTCTTTTCATATCATTCAATAACTGAACGGTTAGTTTACAACCGGTACAACCCAATGGATGCCCTAATGCAATAGCACCACCATTGATGTTTACGATGTCAGGATTTAATCCCAGTTCTCTGATAACTGCAAGTGATTGTGAAGCAAAGGCCTCATTCAGTTCAATCAGGTCGATATCATTCAAACTCATGGATGCCTGTTTCAATACTTTGGGAATGGCTGCTACAGGACCTATGCCCATGATGCGTGGGTGTACACCAGCAGATGCACAGTTCACCAGACGGCCAATGGGTTTTAAGCCAAGCTCCACTACCATTCTTTCACTCATTACAATAACAAAAGCGGCGCCATCACTGGTTTGAGATGAGTTGCCGGCAGTAACAGAGCCACCCATGGCAAATGCCGGTTTCAATTTGGCAAGTGCATCAATATTGGTATCGGCCCGTACACCTTCATCGGTGTCTACCACGTAAGAACGAACGGCTTTTTTTCCTTTTTCATTCAGGTATGTTTCTTCTACTGTAATGGGCAGAATACCTGATTTAAAATGTCCACTCTCAATAGCTTTCATCGCTTTCTGATGCGACTGAAAGGCAAACTGATCCTGGTCTTCACGGCTCACTTTAAATTCTTTGGCCACTGCCTCGGCAGTTAGCCCCATACTCAGGTAATAATCAGGCTCCTCTTTGGCAATGGAATAGGCAGGAACAGTTTTCCATCCTGCGGTAGGCACCAGACTCATACTTTCTGTTCCACCGGCGATAATACAATCAGCCATTCCGGTGCGTATTTTGGCTGTGGCCAATGCTATGCTTTCCAGTCCACTGGCACAATAACGGTTAATGGTAAAACCTGCCACATCAATCCCCAATGCACGGGCAGAAATAATGCGGCCAAACTGCAATCCCTGTTCAGCTTCCGGAACAGCATTACCTACAATCACATCATCTACACGTTTTGCTTCGAGTTGTGGCACAGTAGCCATCAAACCTTTGATGACTTCTACCGCCAGATCGTCGGGACGAAAAAAACGAAATCCGCCACGTTTACTTTTGGCCACTGCGGTTCTGTAACCGGCTACTATATATGCTTCCTGCATAATCTTGGTTTTACCTATCAAATGTAGGGACTTTTTTTAAAAAAGTTGTTTATGCAACCAAATTTAACCTCATGGTACGGTTCCGCTGGTCGCCAAATGCACCCTATCTTCGCAGCATCATGATCTACCCGCTTATCAGACAATTACTTTTCTGTTTTCCGCCTGAAGATGTGCACTATTTTTCAATGGACATATTACGGTCGGCCTGTTCGCTCGCACCGGTTAAAAAGTTGATCAGCAACAGTTTTTCTTACAATAATCCGGTTTTACAGAAAGAAGTTTTTGGGCTCCGTTTTACCAACCCCGTTGGATTGGGTGCCGGTTTCGATAAAAATGCAGTGTACCTGAACGAACTGGAAGCCCTTGGGTTTGGATTTGTGGAGATTGGTACTGTTACCCCATTACCTCAACCTGGTAATGATAAGCCTCGCTTATTTCGGTTGTCGGCAGATAAAGCCCTTATTAACCGAATGGGATTTAATAACAATGGTGTAAAAGCAGTTGCGGCAAGACTGGCTGTTCGAAAAAAAGGAAATTCACAACTGATTGTTGGAGGAAATATCGGAAAGAATAAAATTACTCCCAATGAAGATGCCTGGAAAGATTACAGCATCTGTTTTGAAGAGTTGTTTGATTATGTAGATTATTTTGTTGTGAATGTGAGTTCACCGAATACCCCAGGATTAAGGGCTTTGCAGGATAAAGATTCACTCAAACAGATTTTTTCTGTATTGCAAAATAGTAACCAGCGTAAAAGCAAACCCAAACCCATCTTACTGAAAATTGCACCTGATCTTACACAGGAGCAATTGGATGATATTATTTCACTTTCATTTGAAGTGAATCTCGATGGACTCGTGGCTACCAATACCACCATTAGTCGTGAAGGACTGGCTACACCCGAACAAAGCATTACAACTATTGGCGCTGGTGGACTAAGCGGAAAACCTGTGCGTGCAAGGTCAACAGAAGTAGTGAGGTATCTTTCCGGCGGAACAGAGGGAAAAATTCCCATCATTGCCAGTGGTGGTATTTTTACCGGAACTGATGCTGCCGAAAAAATAAATGCAGGTGCATCACTGGTGCAGGTTTGGACAGGTTTTATTTATGAAGGCCCTTCTATCGTTAAAAATATTTGCAAACATTTAGTTCAAGCATAAGCTGATTATATGGAACATTTATTTACTTCTGAAAGTTTGATCAGTTTTCTGATCCTTGTAATTCTTGAAATTGTACTGGGTATTGATAATGTGATTTTTGTAAGCATTATCATGAACCGCATGGAGAAAAAGCAACAGAAAAAAGCCCGCCTGCTCTGGATGATCATGGGTATGAGTACCCGTATTATTTTGTTGTTTGGTCTGGGCTGGTTATTGGCGCAGAAAGGCAAGCCCGTGGTGAGTGCATGGGGTAAAGACTTTGATCTGGCGAGTCTTGTAATGCTGGCAGGTGGATTATTCCTGTTATATAAAACAGTAAGAGAAATACACCATAAACTGGAGGGCGAAGCGGAAGAAGCGATTGGAAAAGCGGGCAAAAAACTCAGCTTTGGTAATGCCATTTTTCAAATCATGCTGATTGATATGGTTTTCAGTTTCGACAGTATCATTACTGCCGGCGGAACCGCTAAACATATTGAAATAATGATTGCAGCAGTGGTAGTAGCCATGGCGGTGATGTTTTTGTTCAGTGCTGATATTTCCAATTTCATACATAAACATCCAACTTTAAAAATGCTGGCCCTCTCCTTTCTGGTGATGATTGGTTTTGTATTGATTGTAGAAGGATGGGATAGCGTGAATGCACACCAGTTACACCTGAAAAATTATGTGTATTTCGCCATGGCATTCTCTTTTATTGTGGAGCTACTGAATATGCGTATGCGGAAAGCCTATCGAAAACCGGTAGAACTCCGCCACCCCAAACTACCCGAATCTGATGCCAAAGAATAACCCTGCGGTTATCTCTGTTTTCTCATGTTCTCTGCAGTGAAATTTCGCGTATGGCTCACCACAGAGAAAGGAGAACACAGCGTTTTCGCAGAGATGATCGGTGATTAACAAATATTTTTTTACAAAGACTTGGAAATATGAGAATCCAATAGTTACTTTGAATCTCAAAGTGCTTTTATGAAAGAAGAGCAAAAACATATTGAAGCCCTGCACGACATCAAGGACATGATGAACAGGAGCAGTCGCTTCATCAGTTTAAGCGGATTAAGTGGTATCAGCGCCGGTTTATGTGCATTGGCTGCTACCATATATATTTGGCCGGTATGGTTAGCTGTGAGAGAAAAACTCAGGACGGGTGGCGATTTGCAGGTATATCCATATCCCGCTACCGATGTACAGAGATTGCTTATTATGACCGGTATCGTTACTTTCTTAACCGCCTTATTACTGGCCTTACTCTTTACCTGGATGCGGAGCAGGAAAACCAATACATCCATGTGGGGCAGTACAGCAAAAAGACTGATGACTAATACTGCCATCCCTTTGATTGCCGGTGGTCTTGTTACTTACCGTTTACTGGACTTGGAATTGGTGGGACTCATAGCGCCCTCCTGTCTGATATTTTATGGACTGGCTTTACTGAATGGCAGTAAATACACGGTATCGGAAATCAGGTGGCTGGGTATTTGTGAAATTATACTGGGTATTATTAATTTATGGTTTATCGGTTACGGGCTTGTTGCCTGGGCCATTGGTTTTGGAGTATTACATATTTTATACGGCGCACTGATGTGGTGGAAATATGAACGCGTATGAACAACCCGATTGAACACCTGAATAAAGTTTTCGACAGCCGTATCAGACTCGGTATCATGAGTGCTGTAATGGTAAATGCTGAAGTAAACTTTAATGAACTGAAAGAACTGATACAGGTTACCGATGGTAACCTGGCCAGTCATTTAAAAACACTGGAAGAAAACAATTATATCAAAGTGAACAAAGGATTTATAGGACGGAAAACCAATACTACTTATGCAGTTACCAAAGCCGGTGAAAAAGCATTCAAGAGTCATTTGGAAGCACTTGAAAAAATGATTAAGGGCATACACTAAATTTTTTTGTTCATTTACTTTGAAATACAAAGCACTTTTAAATAATTAAACAATGATCGCATTCAGACTTTGGATCAGCAGCGTATTGCTAACCATACTAGCTATCTGGATATTTCTACTGTCGGTACAAAATTCACTGTTTGGCATTGCCGCTATGATTGCTGTATATATAGCTATCACTGCATCTGGTGCAAGTTTACCAGTATTTATACTTTACCTGATTATGTTGCCATTAATCAGAAAAGCAGCGTTAGATAACAAGCAAAAAACAATTTGTTTACTGATACTAAATATCATCCTTTCATTTGGCTATGCTTTTTTAGTGGGGCCTGTTCTATACTGGCCACTTAGAGATCACAACAATGAGCATTCGTTTTTTTATGCCTTTATTTTCCTGGCATTTATCAGCAGTTTGTCCGTACTCATTAATCTTAAACAGATTTATCAATATTATTCTTTTACTCATTCAAATCAATCAATCATGTACACATCAAATGACAACCCGACACCTCCTTCAGCAGGGAATAATAGAATTCTTTATAAAGCCATTGTTACCGGCGTTCTGATACTGGTAATGATGATTCCCATGATTTTTGTTTCCAACCTTGTACAGGAAAGAGAAGCAAGAAGAAAAGAAGTAGAGAAAGATGTAAGCGAGAAATGGGCCGCACCTCAAACTGTTTCGGGGCCTTATCTCTACGTGCCCTATATAAAACAGGTAAAAGATGTGAATGGAAAACCCTCAGAAATAGTTGGTGATTTTTTTATCCTGCCCGAGCAGCTTTCGATCACTGGCAATATTGATACAGAAGAAAGAAGACGTTCTATTTATAAAGTGTTGTTATATAAAACACAGGTTGCTGGTACGGGCAGTTTTCAGTTACAAATTCCCAAAGGGATTAACGCAGATGAGATTCAGTGGAAGGATATTAAACTGTGTGTGGGTATCAGTGATTTTAAAGGCATTGAAAAAGAAATAAAAGTCAATTTCAAAGATAACCAGCTAAGTCTTTTACCCGGCCTACCTTCTTCAGATATCGACAGCAATGGCTTATCAGTCAATATTGCACTGAGTGCCTCCGATCTGGGTACCAGCATTCCCTTTACCACTACACTTGCTTTACGTGGTAGCGCACAATTGCATTTCATGCCACTGGCAGGTAATAGCCAGTTTAACCTTCGCTCTAAATGGTTAAGTCCTTCTTTCGATGGAAATACCATTCCTACCAGTCGCAAAGTTGACAAAACCGGTTTTTTCGCCAACTGGTCATTCAACAAAGCCAACCTACCTTTCAATACTTTGGTTACTGATGCCAAAACCATTAATGCATCACTTGCATTTGGTGTGAGTTTATTACAACCAGGAGATCAGTATGCACAAACAGATCGTTGCAGTAAATATGCCATACTATTAATCGGTCTCAGCTTCGCACTTTTCTTTATTATGGAAATCATGCAAAACAAACCTGTGCATCCTGTTCAATATGTATTGGTAGGGCTTGCGCTCATTATCTTCTACACCTTATTACTTTCCATCAGCGAAATTGCCTCATTCGACCTTGCTTATTTTGTTGCTGCTTCTGCTACCATACTGCTTATTACTGTTTATGTACACAGTCATTTTCAACAGGCTAAAACAGCTGCCTATTTTACCGTACTGCTTTCACTCTTATATGGTTTCATCTTTATCCTGTTGCGTTTGGAAGACACTGCTTTACTGGTAGGCAGTATTGGTTTATTTATCATTTTGGCGATTGTGATGTATGCAAGCAGACGTATCAACTGGTATCAGCCGGTTACAACAACTACTGTTACAGCATAAGTTTTTTTGGGGGGTGTTTTATAAAAAAAGTCCCGCCAATTGGCGGGACTTTAATATAAGCAAGCAATCGAAAAGAGACTAACTATGGAGAACCTCTCTTGAGATAACCAGTTTCTGTATCTCTGAAGTTCCTTCTCCAATAGTACACAATTTTGCGTCACGATAGAACTTTTCTACAGGAAAATCTTTTGTATAGCCATAACCGCCAAAAATCTGTACGGCTTCAGTGGCTGTTTTTACCGCTACTTCGCTGGCATAATACTTGGCCATAGCACCTTCTTTGGTTACTTTCTGCCCCCTGCTTTTAAGGTCGCAGGCCTGCCAGATCAATAATTCGGCTGCCATGATCTCGGTGGCCATATCTGCCAGTTTAAAGCTGATACCCTGAAAATTGCAGATGGGCTGATCGAATTGGTATCTTTCTTTTGAATACTGAATAGCCGCTTCATAAGCTCCTTTGGCAATGCCCAGAGATAATGCCGCAATGGATATCCTTCCCCCATCCAGTATTTTCATGGCCTGACGGAAACCATCCCCTACTTCACCCAGCCGGTTTTCATCAGGTATACGGCAGTTTTCAAAAATCATTTCGGCAGTTTCACTGGCGCGCATACCCAGTTTATTTTCTTTTTTCCCCGCAGAAAAACCTGCTGTACCTCTTTCAACCACAAATGCAGTTGAATTACCGCTTGTTCTGGGCTCACCAGTTCTGCAGATTACAACAGCAATATCTCCACTCTTTCCATGCGTGATCCAGCTTTTGGTTCCGTTCAAGACCCAATCATTTCCCTCCTTCGCCGCTACTGTTTTCATATTACCCGCATCGCTGCCGGTATTGGGTTCTGTTAATCCCCAGGCGCCTATCCATTCAGCCGTAGCCAGTTTGGGCAGCCATTTAGTTTTCTGGGCTTCTGTACCAAATGATAAAATATGATTGGTACACAAGGAATTATGGGCTGCAAGGCTGAGCCCGATCGATCCGCAGACTTTGGATATCTCCTGAATAATAGCATTGTATTCAAAATAGCCCAATCCTGCTCCACCATAATTTTCCGGAACCAGCACTCCCATCAGTCCGAGTTTACCCATTTCTTTAAATATGGTTACCGGAAATTCCTGACTCTCGTCCCATTCCATCAAATGCGGACGTATATATTGCTGGGCAAAATCGCGTGCTGTTTGTGCTACCTGTTCTGTAAGTTCTGTTGGCCTGAATTCCATAGCTATAGGTTTAAATAGACGAAGGTTGCCCTACTAAACAATCGTTATCAAGGCAACCTTCTGAAAACAAACGACCGTTTGTTAGTTTTCAGTGCAAAAGAATGTCTTTTCTGCATACCATCCAAAAAAGCTTCTTGTCTTAACAGTTTTTTATTCCAACATAAATGCTTTGCGGATGGCTTCCAGCAATACTTTATTCATTCCAGACAGGGCTTCCAGTGCCGACCAGTTGCTGTAATTGCCCTCTTCCTGTCTTTTTTTTACAATTTCACGCGCCAATTCTGCCGGAAGAGCGGCTTTTTGAATCAGTTGATACGCGGATGCCCTGTTTAATGACAATTTCTGAATACTGTTTTCATTTAGTTGCAGATAGGGCCTGATGAGTAACAATGTACTATCTGATAAACCAAATACATTCTCCAGTTCTTCCAGCCGCGCAAAACCGGCTGACTGGTTTCTGTATTTGATGATTCGTCCAGCTAAAGTTTCTCCTATTCCCGGCAGCGATTCCCAATCTTTCAGATCTGCTGTGTTAACATCAATCACAGCAACCTGTTTTTTTGCAGGCAATGTTTTTATCTCCTGTTCTGGCAGCACTGCAAAAGGAATAAGCCGGGCAGCTTTTTCAGGCTGAAGTCCCCATATTTTCTTCAGATCGTCTGCCCGGTAAAAGCGGCCGCCCTTGTTTCTGTAATGAATGATACGTTGCGCCAGCTTTTCATCCAAACCCAAACGCATCCATACGGCTGCATCTATCGTATTGGGATTAAACGGAAATAATTCAACCACTCTTCCAGCAGTGTTTGTTCTTTCAGTTATTGAATTGTTTTCCTGTTCCGCTAAGGTTTGCAGGCCTGTGCTCAATGTTATATCGGTGACTTGCAATTCTTTCGCAGGAAAAAAATGTGGCAGAAAAAAAAGTACCAGACTTATGCAGACAAGCACCACAATTCCGGTTCTTTCTTTTTTGGTAAAGCTGAAGTAAGGACGCAAGCTGTTTTTCATACAATGGTAAATTGTATGCCTTTCTTCTGTTTGTGATGAATAATATTTACAGTTCCAGTTTCAACCCATCATATGCCAGTTGCATATGTGAGGGTAATTCTGCATTGATAGCAGTATTTTTTCCCAACTGGTGGCTTATATGCGTAAAATATACTTCGGGTATCTGAAGTTCAGTAGCCAGGTCAACTGCCTCCTGCAAAGTAAAATGAGACAGGTGTGCTTCTTTCCGTAAAGTATTTAACACCAGTATTTTCGACCCTTTGATTTTTTCTTTCTCCCTCTCTTCAATTTTATTGGCATCGGTGATATAAGTAAAATCGCCAAAACGAAAACCCAGTACCGGCATTTTATGATGCAATACTTCCACCGGCAATACTGGTATATCACCAATTATAAACGGACTCTCATCGATGGTAATAAGTTTCACTTCCGGAACACCTGGATATTTGGTATCGGAAAAAGCATAATAATAATCGCGCCGCAATGCTTCCTCCGTTAGCCTGTTGGCATAAATATCCATCGGTTTCTTTGTAAAATAATTGTAGGCCCTTATATCATCCAATCCGGCCAGATGGTCTTTATGAGGATGCGTATACAGAACCGCATCCAGCTTACGGTTATTGATACGCAGCATCTGGTAACGGAAATCGGGTGTTGTATCTACCACAAGAGATGTTTGTGGTGATTGTACAAGAATACTGCTCCTTAAGCGTTTATCTTTTTTATCGGTTGAGGTACATACCGGGCAATCGCAACCGATCATGGGTACACCACTACTGGTACCTGTTCCTAAAAATTCTATGGAGAGTTTTGGAATGAACACAGGTCAAATCTATTGAAATATGGTCAGATCATAGTACCGTATTTCCCGCAAAAAATCAGGCTTCGGTAACAGATTTTCTCACCACTTCCTCATAGAGTTTTTGTGACTCTAATGTGAGCTTATCATAATCGATGGCGAGTTGTGGTATAATCTCCATCAATGTATTGATTCGACCCTCGATATTCAGGAACTTATTCAGTACTACAATACGTTTGGCTTCCAGCAGGCACCACCCACTTTGAAAAGTACCCCGCTCATAACGCACCACATATGCTGATTCTCCAAGAATATCTTCCAACTTGTCTAAAGTAGTTTGTGTGTATTTCATCCTGATTTTCTGTCGTTAAACATGAAACAATAACTGGGCAAATGTACCATTCAGGCAGGGTTTGGCGTTTGGCAACGGGGATTAGTTATTCACATCAAGCCGTCAGCTTCTGGCTCCTAGCTGCTAGCTGCCAGTCAGAAAACTACTAATAGCTAGAAGCTGGCAGCTCGTAGCTAGCAGCTTCATCCTACGACTTACTCACCATCTTAATAATCGGTACTATCATTTCTTCCAGGCTGATTCCGCCGTGCTGGAAGGTATTTCGGTAGTAGTTTACATAGTGATTATAATTATTGGGATAACAGAGAAAGCCATCTTCTTTGGCAAAGATGTAGGATGAATTTACGTTTGGCACCGGCAACCCCGCTTCTTTGGGATCCCTGAATGCCAATACATCCCTTGCTTCAAAATTAAGGTTACGGCCATGTTTATAACGGAGGTTGGTGGTGGTTTGTTTATCACCAATTACTTTATGCGGTGTTTTTACCCTTACACTGCCATGGTCGGTGGCCAATACCACTTTAATAGGCTTATCTGCTATTTTCTTTAAAGCCTGGTGTAATGGGCTATGTTCAAACCAGCTTTTGGTAAGACTGCGATAACTGGCTTCATCGCTTGCCAGTTCTTTCAGCACTTCCATTTCTGTTCGGGCATGGCTCAGCATATCTACAAAGTTGTACACAATCACATTCAAATCGTTCTGCATCAGGTTATGGATATTGTTTACCAGTTGCTGCCCGTCCTGGTGATTCAATATTTTATGATAACTCACTTTCAGATCATCTTTTTTCAGTCGCTTTAACTGTGCCCTGAAAAAAGTTTCTTCTTCAGTATTCTTCCCTCCTTCATCATCATCATTCTTCCACAATTGCGGAAACTGTTTCTCTATATCTATCGGCATCATACCGGCGAAAATGGCATTACGGCAATACTGTGTGGCAGTGGGCAGGATGGAATAAAAAGTTTCTTCTTCCAGTATCCTGAAACTCTCTGCAAATATGGGTTGTATGGCTTTCCACTGATCAAAACGGAGATTATCGATCAACACAAAAAAAGTAGGTACCCCTTTCTCCACATGTGGCAATACTTTAAACTGAAATAACTGGTGACTCATGATAGGAGACGCACTCGACTTGGGTGATATCCACGATGCATAATGTTTGCTGATAAATTTAAAAAACTCCGTATTGGCTTCCTGCTTCTGTGCCTGAAATACTTCACGCATTTCAGGGCTGTCGCTTTTCTCCATTTCCAGTTCCCAGTAAACGAGTTTCTTATAAATTTCCATCCACTGGTTAAAATCAGGATTGTCGTTCAGTGCCATAAACAGTTCCCTGAACTGTTGCTGGTATGCAGTGGTAGTGGTTTCTGCAACCAGTCTTTTATTATCGATAATCTTTTTTAAACTCAGCAATACCTGGTTGGGGTTTACAGGTTTAATCAGGTAATCACTGATCTGCCGGCCTATCGCCTCATTCATGAGGTTCTCGGTTTCATTTTTGGTGATAAGCACTACCGGTACATTTGCATTTACTTCTTTAATTCGTACCAATGTTTCAAGACCGGTTATGCCAGGCATGGTTTCATCCATCAGTACCACATCAACCAGGTTATTTTTTACGTATTCAATGGCATCAAAACCATTGGTTAATGTGGTAACAGTATATCCTTTTTGTTCAAGGAATATTTTTTGCGATTGCAGGCTTTCAATCTCATCGTCAACCCATAAAATGCTGGCTAGTGGCATAAGCAGTGCTTAATTGTTACAATCCCGTACAGACGGGATCAGTTCAAAATAATCAAATAAATGGTTATGAGTAACAATTTCCGATAGGCACTGGCTGTTTGAGGACAGCTTTATGGCGTAAATCTATTTCATTCCGGCATATCAATCATCTCTTTGTATTTTTGCCAACTGCCCCTGCGGCCGATTTAACAAATCAACAACAGGTATGTCTGAGCAAAAAAGAAAAATCATCAATGACCCGGTTTATGGTTTTATCACCATTAATCACCCATTGATATTTGATATTATTTCACACCCTTATTACCAGCGGCTGCGTCGTATCAAACAAATGGCCATGGCACAACTGGTATATCCCGGTGCCGTTCATACCCGTTTGCATCATTCATTAGGTGCCTATCATCTCATGGGTAATGCGGTAAATGAACTGAGGAGTAAAGGGATTGATATTTCAACAGAAGAAGAAATTGCAGTTAAAGCAGCCATCTTATTACACGATGCCGGACATGGTCCTTTTTCTCATGCACTGGAACATGTGGTTGTTCAGGGTGTACACCATGAACAACTGTCGTTACAGATTATGCAGAAAATGAACCGCGACCTGAACGAACAACTCTCACTTGCTATTGCCATTTTCACCGATCAATACCATAAACCCTTTTTACACCAGCTAATCAGTGGTCAGTTAGATGTGGATCGTATGGATTACCTGAGCCGCGACAGTTTTTTCTGTGGCGTGAGTGAAGGTGTAATTGGTTATGACCGTATTTTAAAAATGCTGACAGTACACAATGGTCAGCTGATGATTGAAGAAAAAGGTATTTACAGTGTTGAAAAATTCCTGGTGGCCAGGAGACAGATGTACTGGCAGGTTTACCTCCATAAAACAGTTTTATCGGCCGAAAAAATGCTGGTAAAAATATTGGAAAGGGTTCGCAGTATTTATACCCATAACGACAACGCATTACAAACCCAGTCGGCACTCGATTTTTTCCTCGGTAGTTTTGATGGACAAATGAATGATGAAACCCTCGATCTTTTCTGCTCCCTCGATGATCATGATATAATGCACGCATTGAAACGATGGGCCAAACATCCCGACAGGATATTGTCTCTATTATGTAATCGTTTTTTAAACCGTCAGCTCTACAAATCGAGGATACAGGCCGATACTTTTGACCATGATTTTGTAAGATCCAAAGAAAAGCAGGCTTCAGCACAGTTTGGCATTGCACTTGCAGATATTCACTATGTATGTTTTACGGGTGAAGCCACCAATACCCTTTACCAGACGGTTGATGAACGCATCAATATACTGTTCAGGGATGGTGAAGTGAAAGATATATCGCAGGTTGATAATGCCCTGATTCACCAAAACCTTTCTGCACCCGTCAAAAAAAATTACATTTGTTTATTGACGTAGTCGATAGTTCATGGTCCATAGTTAATTGACCATGGACCATGGACTATGGACCATGGACTATCGACTAAAGACTAAATCACGCTGTATGCAATTTACCGCTGCACAAATTTCAATGTTGATCAATGGCAAGCTTGAGGGAGATGCCAATATTGCTGTTACTTCTTTTGGAAAGATTGAAGAAGCCGTTGCCGGGCAGCTTTCTTTTCTGGCCAATCCTAAATATGAAGAATACCTTTATTGCACCAAAGCTTCTGTCATCATCATTAATGAAACATTAATTTTAAAGCAGGCGGTAAGCAATACCCTTATTCGTGTACCTGATGCTTATTCTGCTTTTGCTACACTGCTCGGTAAGTACCAGGAATTGGCTACACAACAGTTAACAGGTATACAGGAACCCAGTTATATTTCCAAGACTGCACAAATTGGCACAGGTTTTTTTATAGGCGCTTTTGCGCATATTGGTGAGCAGGTAAAAATTGGTAATAACGTAAAAATATTTCCCGGTGTAGTACTGGGTAATAATGTGCAAGTGGGTGATCATACGATTTTGCATGCAGGTGTAAAAATTTACCACGACTGCATAATTGCCGATCATGTGTTGATTCATGCAGGTACAGTTATTGGCAGTGATGGTTTTGGTTTTGCACCACAGGCAGACGGCAGTTTTAAAAAAGTGCCACAGATTGGTAATGTAATAATCGAAAGTCATGTTGAAATTGGCGCCAATACCACCATCGACCGTGCCACCATGGGCTCTACCATTATCAGGTCTGGTTCTAAAATCGATAACCTGGTACAAATTGCCCATAATGTAGAAGTAGGTTCTAATACCGTTATCGCCGCTCAAACAGGTGTAAGCGGAAGCACTAAAATCGGGAAGTCGGTAATGATTGGCGGGCAAACAGGTATTGCCGGACATATTACCATTGCCGATGGCAGCAAGATCAACGGGCAAAGTGGTATCACCAAAACCATCAAGGAACCCAACCGCACTTTAACCGGTACACCTGCCGATGATTTTACCCGCTCACTTCGTGCCCAGGCCCATCTTCGTAACCTTCCTGATCTGGAAAAAAGGGTTAAAGAACTGGAAAAATTGGTAGAACAACTGCTTGCCGACCGTGTAAATGCCTCCTAAAACATCAATTAAGCGCCTGAAATCTTATTTTTGCGCTATATTTTACATCATGGACTTGTGATGGATATCATTTATGCATCATAAGTACCGTTAGGAACCCAGTGGGTTCACCGGAAAAAACAACAGCATGGACAATAACTTCAATCCCGACAAACAACATACGCTTTGCAGTGCCGTTAGTATCAGCGGCACAGGTTTACATACCGGTGTTTTGGTTGATATGACCCTGAAACCCGCCAATCCGGGTTTTGGTATACAGTTTCAGCGTGTAGACCTGGCAGGTCAGCCCATCATTAAAGCCGACTGCGATCTGGTTACCGATACCAGCCGTGGTACCACTTTACAGGTAGGTGATGCCAAAGTAAGTACGGTAGAGCATGTACTTGCCGCATTGGTAGGTATGGGGGTTGACAATGTGTTGATTGAACTGAATGGCCCCGAAATTCCTATCATGGATGGTAGTTCTGCTCCTTTTATTGACCTCATTGGAAAAGCAGGTGTACTGGAACAGGAAGCGGCCAAAGCATGGTACAGCCTCGATGAAAATATTTATCATTACGATGATGCCAAGCGGGTGGAAATGGTAGCCCTGCCTTCACTCGATTACCAGATTACCACGTTGATTGATTTTAACAGCCCTGTTTTGGGTACACAGCATGCCGGCTTAAAGACCATTAAAGATTTCAAAACAGAAATAGCACCCTGCCGTACTTTCTGTTTCCTGCATGAACTGGAAATGTTACTTGATAATGATCTTATTAAAGGCGGCGACATCAACAATGCAATCGTAGTAGTGGACAAACCCATTACAGATGCAGAAATGACAAGACTTGCCAAAGTATTTAAACGCGATAAGATTGAAGTAAAAAGCGAAGGCTACCTCAATAACCTCGAACTCCGTTTTCCGAATGAGCCTGCACGCCATAAATTACTGGATGTGGTTGGCGATCTTGCACTGATTGGGTATCCTATCAAAGCAAGAATCATTGCTAACCGTCCGGGGCATAGCAGCAATGTGGAGTTTGCAAAAAAAATCAAACAGTACATCAAAAAGAACAAACATGTAAAAGATGTGCCTGTATACGATCCCACCATGCCTCCCATTTTTCCTTTGGAGAAGATTGAAAAAACATTACCACATCGTCATCCCTTCCTGCTCGTTGATAAAATCATTGAATTAACCGATACCCATATTGTAGGTGTAAAGAATGTAACATTCAACGAATGGTTTTTCCCGGGGCATTTTCCCGGCAACCCTGTTATGCCCGGTGTATTGCAGATTGAGGCACTGGCTCAAACAGGTGGCATACTTTGCATCAACTCTATGCCAGAAGGACAATACGATACTTATTTCCTCAAAATAGATAACTGTAAATTCAAACAAATGGTTCGTCCGGGTGATACCATGTTATTAAAGATGGAATTCACCGGACCCATACGCCGTGGTATCTGCGAAATGAGAGGTACCGTTTATGTTGGCGGCAAAGTGGCCACTGAAGCAGACCTGGTAGCACAAATCGTTAAAAGACCCTAATTCAATCCTTACCAATTTAATAACCGAACCCAGTTACAATGACGCATCCTTATACCTATATAGATCCCAATGCAAGGGTCGCTCCTAATGTAAAAATCGATCCCTTTACGGTGATCCACGGCGACGTACAGATTGGTGAAGGCACCTGGATTGGCAGTAATGTTACCATTATGGACGGTACAAGAATTGGCAAGAACTGTCGTGTATTTCCCGGCGCAGTATTGGGCGCTATTCCACAGGATTTAAAATTTTCCGGTGAAAGAACAACCGTTGAAATTGGTGATAATACCACCATCCGCGAATTTGTTACCATTAACCGTGGTACCACCGACCGCTGGAAAACCAAAGTAGGCAATAACTGTCTTATCATGGCCTATAGCCATATTGCCCACGATTGTTTAATTGGCGACAATTGCATCCTGAGCAACAGCGTTCAGTTAGCCGGCCACGTAGTAATGGGCGATTGGGCCTGGATAGCAGGTGTAAGTGCTGTTCACCAGTTTGTAACCATTGGTCAGCATGCTTATATTGCCGGAGGTAGTCTCGTAAGTAAAGATGTACCACCCTATATTAAAGCCGTGCGTAACCCGCTGAGTTATGGTGGAGTTAATAGCGTTGGTTTGAAAAGAAGAGGTTTTGAATTGGAGAAAATCAATCATATCCTGGATATCTATCGTATTATATTCAACAAAGGACTGAACACTTCTCAGGCGCTTGAATTTATTGAGGAAGAATTAACAGCCAGTGATGAAAGAGATGAGATCGTAACTTTTATCCGCGAAAGTGGAAGAGGTATTATCAAACGTTTTACCAAAGGCGCTACAGAAGAAGATTAAACCAACCTCATTATTTTATTCTCCCTCTATGCAGATTCAACTCTCGGATGCAGGTAAAAAATTTAACCGGGAATGGATATTTCGTGGGATCAATTTTAGTTTTCTACCCGGTACAGCCTATGCCATCACCGGACCGAACGGAAGTGGTAAAAGTACCCTCTTACAAGCCATAGCCGGCAGCCTGAACCTCTCTGCCGGTAAAATTAACTGGCAGGCCAACCATACCGCTGTACCTGATGACAAAATATATAATTACCTATCACTCGCAGCCCCTTATTTAGAGTTGATTGAAGAAATGACGGCCAGAGAATTCCTTCAGTTTCATGCATCTTTCAAACCGCTGATGCCTTCTGTAACTATTGATAGCGTATTACAATTGATTGGCCTGGAAAAAGCGGCCCATAAACAAATCCGTTATTATAGCAGTGGTATGAAACAAAGGGTAAAACTGGCACAGGCTGTTTTTAGTGATGTACCCTTATTATTGTTAGACGAACCCTGCACCAATCTCGATACTTCCGGTTATCAGTTATACCATCAACTGATCCTTGACTATTGCAGACAGAAAACAATTATTGTAAGCAGTAACGACCAGCAGGAAATTGATTTTTGCACGAAGCGAATACAGATTACAGACTATAAGTAAACAGAGGAATATTGAATATCCAATATCGAACTTCGAAATTTATTATTCGATATTGGATATTCGTTATTCCCTATTCCTTACTTCATCCACTGGAAATAGAAAACACTTCCTTCTCCCTGTGTTGATTCTACCCATATTTTTCCACCCTGTTCTTCCACGATAATTTTAAGGAGGTTTAAACCTATACCTGTACTATTGTCTCTTTGAGAAATATTACTGGTTGTTTCAAAGAGTTTGAATATCCGGTTTTTATCTTCTTCAGCAATACCGGGACCATTGTCTTTTACAAAGAATTCGTACAATATGTCTTTTTCCGTATAGCCAATCTGTATAAGTCCCTGTGGCTTGTCGTTGTACTTAATAGCATTACTCAACAGGTTTTGAAATACCTGCTCCAATTTTACCTTTTTCGTCATTACTACCGGAAACTGATTCAGTAATTGAATCTGTATATGTTTGGGAGGAAATAATAATGCCGATAATTGTTGTACCAGCTCATGTACATCTACTTCTTCAATCGTCTGCTGCGACAAACTGGTAGTTGAATATTCCAGTAATGCCATAATCATTTCCGAGAGTCGGTCCGATGCCTGATACACCATATCAATATTTTCCTTTACTTCCTCATTGGCTCGTACATAGGGGTCGCTCTTGATCAGTTCGAGCATCATAATGACTGAGGATAGCGGCGATTTTAAATCGTGCGATACTATGTATACAAATTTCTCTAATTGTTTATTGATACGATCCAGTTCTGCAAGTGCTGTTTTTAAACGGTACTGGTTAAAATACAATTGTTCAAACACATTTACTTTGGCACGTACCACGTTTATATCAAGTGGTTTCTGGAGATAATCAACGGCGCCTTCTGCAAACCCTTTTAATACATACTGCTCTTCCCTGCTGAGTGCCGTTACAAATATGATGGAGATATCTTTTGTTCTTGGGTTCGATTTTAATATCCGCGCCACTTCAAAACCATCCATTTCAGGCATTTGTACATCGAGCATAATAAGACCGATATGTTCATGCTTTAACACATGCTTCAGTGCTTCATTGCCAGATTGTGCGGTGATAAATTTACGCCCCTGTTTAAGTAATATTTCTTCCAACGACAACAGGTTTTCAGGTCTGTCGTCTACCAGAAGAATGGTGAAATCATGTTGTGGTATGGGGGGGATATTCATGTCAGACAGCAATATAATTATAATTCATGTAAGCGTTCTTTCATTTGATCTTCTGTGAGTACTTTGAGTTTATCAGAAAGAGCCATGGCTGCGGAGGGCATGGCAGGATATTCAGCAGTGGCTGGATCCTGCACCCAGCAATCGGCTCCAAGCTCAGCCAGCAGCGATAACCCTTTGGCACCATCGGCATTGGCGCCACTCAATAAAATGGCCAGCACTTTTGTTCCATAAACCAACGCAGCACTCTCAAAACTTACATCAATAGACGGACGGCTATAATGTATGGGATCGGAATAGTCAAGACTGAAACTCGCATCTTCTTCAAACAACAGGTGATAGTTCTGTGGGGCCAGGTATACTTTACCTGAACTGATACTTTGTTTGTCTTCGGGCTCGGTAATTTTTTTGATACCGGTTTCTTTCGACAATAATTTATCCAGCTCACTCACAACATTACGCATGCGATGAATGATGAGTACCACCGGAACCGGCTGGTCTTTTTTCAACGCTTTGAGCAGCGATACACAAACAGGTATACTGCCCGCTGAACCTCCAATAAGTATTATATCATATGCCTGTTCTTTCAAAACCATCAGTGTTTTTTCCTGAATAATTTAACTGCCGGATCAACCATCGTAAATTTCGACTTATGCTCTGAAAACAATAAACTCTCTTTCATCCCCAGGCCAAGAAAACCCAGTGAAGACAAGCTGTCGTAAAACAAACGAAGCACTTTATTCTGTAATTGTTTATTGAAATAGATCATCACATTTCTGCATAGAACGAGCTGAAACTCATTAAAAGACCGGTCGGTAACCAGGTTATGCTGCAGAAAAACCACTCTTTCCCTGATCTCTTTATTAATGAGTACATGATCGTATAAGGCCGTATAATAGTCGGAGAAATCGTTCGTGGCACCAGACTGTCTGTAATTTACGGTATACTCTCTCATATGATGCATGGGTAATACACCTGTGCGGGCTTTCTCCAGGTTAGCGGCATTGATATCAGTTGCATAAATTCTTGTGCGGTTCAGTAAGCCTGCTTCAAACAGGAGAATACATAAGGAAAAAACTTCTTCTCCTGTTGAACAGCCCGCATGCCAGATATTGATTTGCGGATAGGTAGCTAATACAGGCAATACTTTTTCGCGCAGCGATTTGTAAAACAGCGGATCACGGAACATTTCTGTAACATTCACCGTAATCGTTTCCAGAAAATGATTGAATGACACCACATCTCCTGCCAATAACTGAATCAGTGCTGTCCCGCTATTCACCTGCTTATCGTCCATGAACTTATGGATCCTTCTTTGCAAAGAGCTTTTTGAATAGCCTGAGAAATCGTACCCATACACATGATGAAGCATATGTAGCAACTGTTCAAACTCATGCGCTGCCAGTTCTGGCCTTCCGGGTATTACCATCCTGAATTCGTTTATTCTTCCGCTTATTTCATTAACCAAACACGCATCAACGATAATAGTTTTTGCATATCAACTGGCTTTGTAATATAATCTGAAGCACCTGCCGCTATACATTTATCCCTATCGCCGGCCATTGCTTTAGCCGTTAAGGCAATAATGGGCAGGTTATTCAACTTAAGGTCTTTCCTGATTCGCTGCATGGCTTCATAACCATCCATTTCGGGCATCATAATATCCATCAATACCAAATCGGTATCAGGATGTTTTTTTAACTGCTCCAAAGATTCACGTCCATCACTTGCTGCCAACACCTGCATTTTATTCGACTCAAGTACGGCACTCAATGCAAATACATTACGCATATCATCATCTACCACCAGTATTTTTTTGTTGATCAGTGTCCGGTCAGTTACAGCCGTTACCGGATGGCCGGTGGTTTTTGTATCTACGCCCTCCATTTTATGAAGAAAAAGTTCCAATTCATCCAGCAAACGGTTATTAGCCGTAACAGCACTTCTGATAATGATACCCGAAACTTTCCGGAACTCCATTTCATCAGCAGCTGTTATGTCTTCATCGAGGTGAATGATAATCGGTAATTTTTTATCGGAGAGATGCTGGTAAATATGTTTTGCCTCATCTAATTGTATGGAAGCACCGATATGAATAATCACACAGTCGTATTGCTGCTTTCCGATACTGGCTGCTGCTTCCGATACTGTTGCTACCTGCTCAAAATGCAGTTTATACTCTTTTTCAGCTGCAAGCTGGTGAAGATGATCTTCCTCAAAATGAACGGCAGAGATAATCAATACCTGTTTCAACCCTTTTCGAATATGGTCGCCCAGCATACCAAAAGCACGTTCAAGGGTATCCGTATCAATAGGTTTCTTCAGGTAGGCCATCACATCGGCCTGTTTAAAGCGGCTGTCATCGAAAGCCGATATAATATGTACAGGGGTATGTTTTAACTGTTCATCATTTCTGATATGTTTCAGAATGGTCCAGCCATCCATCACCGGTAACTGTATATCGAGGATAATGGCATTGGGTTTAAATTTTCTTGCATAATACAAGCCTTCATCTCCTTCCAGTGCAATTACTACCTGGTAACCTTTATGCCGTGCATAGTCGCGGATGATGGTGGCAAAATTTACATCATCCTCTATAATCAGCATCAGTCGTTCCCCTTTCTTCAGTTGTGCCTTATCATCTGCAACGGCTGTTTGTTCACGGATACTTTCAAATGGTAATACCGGATCGTTCAATAAAAAATCATCGGTATTTTCTTTTGTTGCATTGTTGGCTGTACCCGCAAATACCAGCGGTACTTCAAGGGTAAATACACTGCCCCTATTGGTTTCACTTTCTACAGCGATAGTGCCGCCCAGTAATTTCATCAGTTCAAGACTAATAGATAAACCCAAACCCGTGCCGCCATATTTTCTGCTGGTAGAACCATCTGCCTGCTGGAAAGCTTCGAAAATAAGTTGCTGCTTATCCTTGGGTATGCCAATACCTGTATCAGCTACACTGATCAATAATTTTTCGTCTGTGGCAGACATATGAAACCCTAACCTGATACTGCCATCCGAAGGTGTAAACTTAAAGGCGTTGGATAAAAGATTTTTAACCACCTGCTGCAGCCGCAATTTATCTGTTTGAATAGTGGGAGGTACGCCCTCACCCGCTTCCACCGTGAAATTGATTTTCTTTTCTGAAGCCACTACTGAAAACAACTGGGTAATATCCTGTGCTATCGATTCCACCGAAACATCTTCTATCAACAGATCCACCTTGCCCGATTCTATTTTGGAAAGATCAAGTATATCGTTGATCAGTTGTAAGAGATCGTTACCCGATTTATAGATAATATTGGCATATTCAACCTGTTTGGTATTGAGGTTCTGTGTATTGTTGTCAGACAGCAGCTTGGCCAGTATCAGCACACTATTAAGGGGGGTGCGCAGTTCGTGCGACATATTGGCCAGGAACTCCGATTTATACCTGCTGGTATTTTCCAGTTCTTTGGCTTTTAATGTGAGAGCATGACGGGCATTTTCAATGGCATCATTTCTTTCCTTCAGTTCGAGGTTAATCTGTTTCAATTCCTCTTCCTGTGTTTTTAATTCTTCTTCCGAAGCCTGGAGTTCTTCTGTCTGCCGGCTCAACTCATCATTTGTCTGTCGCAGTTCTTCCTGCTGTTCCAGTAATGCTTCTTTCTGTTCCTGGAGTTCATCGAGGAGTTCGTTAATTTTATCGCGTGACTGATATGAGTTAATGGCTGCAGAAAGAATATCGGAGCTGCTTTTTAACAATGAAATCTGTAGTTCAGAAAAAGTGGAAAAACAACCCAGCTCAATCAGTCCTTTTAATTCTTCGTTCATCCATAACGGCACATAAGCTATTTCTCCATTACCCGTAACCTGTCCGAGTGAAGATTCAACCTTCCAGTAATCGGGTGGAATATTTCTGATGATGGAAACCGTTTTTTCCAAAGCGGCATTACCTACTATTCCTTCGCCGATAACAAAATTTTTGCGCGAAGCTGCACTAACTGCTACCGAAGCTGAGGTAATGAGTTTGTTATTTTTTTTATCTACAAAATAAATAACCCCTGCCGGTACTTCCAGGTATTGCACAAGGGCGGTTATAATACGGTTGGCCAATTCCGAAGAACTGTCTACCACCTGTAAACGGTTATTGATATAACTCATCCCCTCCAGTACCCAGTTTTTTTCCTGTGCCATTTTACTGGCTTTTTCTGTTTCTTCGAGGGTTGCCTGTAAACGGAGACCAGCTTTGTAGCGGCTTTTGAGGGTTTGAATAACGGCATTAATCAGTAAAAGCACAACGATCATTAAAACGCTGATGCCGATATATAAAATGAGTTTGGTTCTGTCGTTATAACCTGCAACGATGGCTTCTCTTTTAATGAGCAGATCCTCTTCATTAATTTTTATTTTTTCCAGTTGCCTGTAAATATGTACCATTCTTCCTTCTTCCAACATTACTATTCTGCGGAAAGCATCCACCGGCATATTCGGACTAACTTCTCCATCTGTTCTCCAGTAACGCATCAAATCTGTTACCATTGAATCGAGCACTATAACATTTTCAACCTGGCGGGCATTGTCTTTTACAAGTTCACGTAAATCGACAAGACGGTTGGGGATAAAACTGGCACCCTTTTCATAGACATCCATATCATGCGCTTCACCGGTAACCCAGTAAGACCTTCTGCCACCCCTGATCTGCATAATTGAAAAACGCACATCTCTTACATAGGAAATGGCTTTATGTGTATGACGAACCAGGTCCGACTCTTTTGCCTGTTTGTCGAGAGAATCAATGGTTATAAACCCTACGAGGAACACCAATAAAACTGCAATACCTAAACCGGAGTACAATCGGAGGGGCAGGGAGCGGATCATGAATAAGAATTGAATTTTAAATGATCTTGTAAGATAGGTAAATAAATGATTGTCAATGCTTACCCTTTCCTGCCAGTAAGAAAATTTATCCAGAGTGAATAATCATTTATGTTTACCAGCAGCAGGTCATTGCTCATCGCCTGTTGTGTCACTCAGTTCAGCGTTCTGGTTGCTGTTCGGCTTTTTTGTAGTTTCAAACATGAGTAACTCTACCTATAAACGACAATACCATCCATATATTCCTCTTGCTTTTCATTTGTCCATTTTGCCTGAACAAGCTTTACAACAAGTACCGAGATCTACCAGACATTACTGGCGTAAAAAAGATATTCAACAGCTAACAGGATATGAATATGTTATCGGACAACAAGACGTCTTGTCTACCTTATCGCTCATCGCTTCCAACAAACATTTATTGGCTGTTAACAGAGCTCTTCTGAAAATAAGAGCCATAAGCCGCTATATCAGTAAAAATATACAGGGCATCAAATTGGTGAGAATACCTATTATTAACTGCCTTATGAAACAGGTCAGCAGTATTATTCCTTTGATGGGGTTACGAAAAACTTTACGCTGGTGCAATTTTTCCTATGCACAATGGCGGCGATTACTGAACAAACAACTTTGTGCCAGATCTCCTTTTCAGTTATGCAGAAAAAAGCACCCGGCGCAATTACTCAACAAAGAAATCAATGTACTTACCAACACTTGTATTGACCCCGCTTATACCGCTTGGCCGCTTTCTTCTATTTATCACCAACTCATCCGAGCAGGACAACTCTATTGCTCACTAAGCAGTTTTTATAAATATTGCGCAAAATTGGTGAGCAGACCCGTACTGCCCAAAAACAGAAGAAAAAATCATTGTACCGGCATCAGAGCCGAAAATCCTTTACAGATACTACATGCCGATATTACCCTTTTCAGAACAGCAGATGGTGCCATTTCCTATATCTACTTTATACAGGACAATCGTTCAAGGAGCATACTCCAATATGCAGTTTCTAATCAGAAAAAAGCATCAACGCTTATTGAACTGATCAGAAATGTATATCATCAATATCTGGTTCCATCCTCTTCTCCACTTACCCTGCTTACAGATGGAGGATCCGAGAACCAGTATGTGAAACAACATTTTGCTAACGTAGTCCCTCCATTAGAACACCTGATTGCACAAAAAGATATCCTCTTTTCCAATGCCATGATTGAACACCTCAATAAAACCATTAAATACCGTTATCTCTATCAGCAACAGATTAATAACCTGCAACATTTAGAAAAAATACTGGAACAGGCCGTTCACAACTACAATAACAGACCCGTTCATATACTTAATGGACTTACTCCACTTGAAGTATTAAATAATAATGCCCCTGACTTAAACCATACCAAAGAAAATATTCAAAAAGCCATAAGAAACAGAATCAACATCAATAAAGCGGGCGACTGCTGTCTGTAATTACTGCCAGTAACTCCAACCGACTAACAGTTTTCAAAGTACCACAGACCTATTTTCATTAATCCCCCGTTTACACTACCCCCTTTTTGTATTTGTCCAAATATTTGACCGTTTTTATTAAGGAAAAACGTGGGTGTTGCACCCCCGCAGATGCCTCTCCGAGAGACATTGCGACAAACTGCTTTTGGGTTGAAAACTCTGCGAAGAAGGAAAAACCACCCCGTTTTGGAGTGGTTGTTGTGAAAAAAAAATTTCCTATTACCTTTTAACTGATCGGCTTTTTTTCCATTGTAAAATACTAATGAGCAAGCCCCCAAAACCTAGTACAGCTAATGAGATAAAGCTAATCATAGCAGATTCATTTGGACGCAAAACAATTTCTGATCCATTTAGATACTTCATATCAATCATCTCACCTACGGAATGGAGTTGGCAGAAATTCCCTCTTGTTGATTTATTGTAAAAAACACCTTCGTAACTGTATATTACATTGTAATTTACTCTTGCACCGATACATGTTTTAGGAAGTTGCTCAATTCTCATTTTAACAATACTACCATTCTTTTCAACTTTTAATTTCTCGTAAGTGCTAGGAATTAAAAAAATTGAACCCACAAAAAAAATGAGACCTGCAAAGAATAAAAATTTCATTTTGTTACATTTATTGTCTTTGAATTAGTAAAGGCTTTCTTACCACAGTGTTATCCGCTACAGGTCTATTGCTTGGTTGAATAACTACAGGCTGACCAGTCGCATTAACAACTCCCTGAGCTGTATTTGCCACAACATTTCCCGCAGCTTGTTTTACCGCCGCATTTGTGGTATTCTGTTTAACCAATTTATCTTGAAGCGTGTTAACTGCATTTGCCCTACCACTGCTATTTGGGTCTCCTGCTGCTACTCTTTCTGCACGGTTTAACTGCTTTTCAGTAGTCGAAATGGACGAAGGTGAGTTAACTTTGATATTTTCAGTAATCTTACCTGCCACCTTATTAACAACCACATCACTTACGGTAGTTGATAATGAAACATTGCCACTTTGATTATATTGTTTTGCAACTGATTCTGCAGCATCAATTGTAGTGTTTACACCTGCAACTACTAATTTAGCCGCTGCACCTTTAGGCACAAAGGCAGATACGCCACTTGTTGCTGCACCTGCAACTGCTGAAATTCCAATTGCATTTACATCTACATTAGTCAACGACTTCCCAAATGATTTCCCTTCAATTAAGTTTGATGCAACCTGAGTAGCATATTCTACTGCACCCCCAACTATAAATCCGACAATGCAAGATGGACAATCACCTTTAGGATCATCAAACTTAATAGGATTATTAAAGTTTGAAGCATAAGGGCTCCAACTTTCCATGTCCCACTCAATCTTCGGATCAACCTGCCACCATCTACCAGTTTGAGCATCTAAATTCCTAAAGAACGCATCATAAGTATTCAGTCCCAAATCTTCATTCAACTCAATTCCATTGTACTCATACTTATTATCAAGTTTACCTGCAGCCTTACTACTAATCCCCGCCATTGTCAACCCGAATGGATAATAATGCGTCTCCTCCAACAATGCCCCCCTCACATGCGTTACCTGCAGATTATCAAAGAACACATCAACGTTAGGTGTTTCGTTGCTTACGTAAATATACAAATATCCATTTTTTGTAACAGGCAGGTTGCTTAATATATGTTGTTTTAGTTCCTGGTCTGCACCTACCTGGTCAAATCCACTACCTCCTCCCACATATTTAAATTGCTCATCAAATAATACCCAGTTTACATAGGCTTTGGGTTTGGTACTGCTGTACGACTGGGTATTCAGCATATCCGTCATACCCGGACTTAGCGTACCATTGCCAATCAACTCTCCAGCCGTGTATTTACCTGCTGCTGACTGTGCCACACCACCTGCCAATGCTGCCACCAGATCGCTTAACGGACTCACAGGACTTCCGGGGGTTACACCATTTAAACGATACCAGCTTTTGGCATGAATATTCACTTTATCGCCGCTCATTACTTTCAATACCATACTACTACCTAGCTTGGTGCCATTACCATTCAGTTTGTGGATATAATCGTTCGGATCGGTATATGTGTCGCTCGGATATCCGGCCACTGTATTCTTGTGTACACGGGTGCCGGCATCATCCGGTATCGTATAATATAGTTTCTCACTGTTCAATGTCGCCGCTTCTAATGATGCCACGGGATAGGCATCGGTTTGCTGTTCTTCCGTGAGTACCATACGGGTGTTCCCCAAATGATCTTTTACAAAATAATCATACACATAACTGCCGTCCGTCTTCCGGCGTATACGGCCTTCTTCATGACCAAAAAACTGTAATACATCATTCTCATATACATACCCCCCCAGATAAGCTGTATTCGTTGTTTTTGAAGCAGGACTTGTTTCTATTGTTTGTTTTTCGAGTTTATTACCGGTTGCATCGTATATGTATTTAATCGTTCCCTTTCCTGCTACCGTTACCAAATAAGGCAGGTTCAGGTGATTATACGTAATGCTGCTGATGTCTTTATTCTTATCGGTAATCAGGTTACCATTTACATCATAACTATAATCGTCTGTTCCTGTGTACTTATTCGTAAAATCGCCTAATTTCTGATCAGCAGTAACAGCATCATTTACGTAGGCCAGTTTATTACTCAAACTGTTATAACTGTAACTAAGGTTATCAATTACCAGACTGCCTCCGGCTTTTACCCCATATTGCAACATCGCTTTTATATTGCCATTGGCATCATAGGCACTGCTATGTGTACTGCCATCTCCCATCTGCATACTAAAATTGAGATTGGCTGTTTTATTCCAGCTACTGCTGGTGTATTGATTAAAATCGCCAAACAGTATTCTATTTGCTTTATCGTAGCCATAACCAAATGCTCTTCTTTCACCATCTCCCTTACTGCGCCACTGTGCTCCACTTATATTACCATTGTACTGATTGCTCTCAAAACCATAATCATAGTTTAACTCCATGCCAAACCATGCACTATTATTAGCAGCATTACTGTAGTTTTTATTCATCCCCTGTAACCAGCCCCGTATATTGTATTCATATGCCTGCAATTCCATTTCGGTGCTTGTGCCATATTGCTGACCCAGTTTTTTTTCTTTCAACTGTCCTAATTCATCATAACTGTTACGGGCAAGGTAGCGGGTGGTATTACCATCATCATTCAATGTCTTTTTAACATCCAGTAAACGACCTGCATGGTCGTATAACATATTGGTTTTGGTTCTCAGCGTTTGACCTGCTGCTGCATTGTTGTGTACCTGATAACTGGTAATGAGTTTACCCGTAAAATCGTATCGCATGGTGGTAATATCGGTACCTCCTTTATGGTTGGCAGACTGGCTTTGCAGTACCCGGGCTTTATCATCGTAAAATGTAACGGTTTCTAACCAGTCGCCCTGACTCAGGTCATCCGGGTTTTTGAGTATCCTTACTTGGGTACCTGTTACCTGCCCTCTGGTTAGTTTACTTGAAGTACCCGGCAGTGTTTCTGCATAACTGTTACCACCCGCATCTATTGAACTGTTATGCGTGGTCTGATAGGTTTTGTTTGTAAAACCATACTCATCGTAATAGGTATGGGTTAGTGCAATAAAATTGGCCCCTGACGGAAAAGGATCATAATTGAGTAAAATGGTGCTGGTACTCTGTATGGCTGGCCCAATATAGGTTTCAAAGTTTTCATTGGCCGAATTAAATTCACCTGTAAACTGTATCTCTGTTACAGCACGATAAGCCGGTTGTCCGGCTACCGGCTCATGCAGGTATAATATATCCGGCGCACTGAAATTAACGGTTACTACTGTGCTTTGTGCTGCAAGAAAACGGGTATCGAGCAGGTTCTGTAAAGCATCACGGGTACCTGAATAGCTGATCATACCTGTTGCTACGGGTCTGTTTTGTTCATCATACAGTGTCGCCAGCCATTGGTTGCGGCTGCGCATATTGGCATCCTGTGTATATGCCAGTCTGTCTCTTTTATCATATACCATATATACCCATCCGGCGCCAGGTACTTTTTTGGCAATCATACGGTTATAGCCATCGTATTCATAACGGAAGCTCTGTTCATTGATGGCATCGGTATTGAGTGTCCAACCATTCGCAGCCATATATGCTACTGCCTCGGGTTGAATCACGTAACGTAATGAACCAAAATCGTCGTACACATAATAAGTACATAGCCAGCCGCTATGGCTGTCTGAAGGAGAACTGTCTGTCTGCACTTTTTTCAGAATTACTTTTCCTTCTTTGTCTTTGTATTCTGCTACTTTGTTACCTGCTTCATCAATGGTATGGGTTTCATATAATTCTCCGGTTCCGTATATACTGGAAGATGCAGGAATATTGGTACTTACATCATTATTACTGTAGGTGAGCGAGCTGGTTCCGATATTCCAGATTCGCACAGCATCATTCGCATCATTTAACCGATATTCCATACTTACTCCTCTGTTACTTCCACCCCAACTGTTACCCGCTGCCAGTGTTTTGGTAACACGATTTAAGGGCGATGCCTCAAACCTTGTTTCACTGTAGTAAATAGATTCACCTGAATATTGGGTACCCATAAATGAAGACTGTTCACCAAAAGAATTTAGTTTGAAATTACCATTATCGGTTGTTGATACATAGGGCAGGTACTTATACACTTCTCTTCCAAAAGCATCATATACCAGTGGGCTTACTATATCTTTTAGCATTGGGCTGGCCTGTTTCATCACTGTTTGTAAAGGGCGGCCAAGTCCATCCAGAAACTGGGTGGCTTGTTTTACCTGTGTATAACCAGCACTGTTAAAAGTACCGGGGTCGGTAATAGGTGCCACAGCTTCACGGGTGCGTACATAGTTTACCAAGACCCCGCTACTGTAAGCAGACGGAGTGCCTGCTGCTGTAGCAGCAGGGCGTGTACTACCGTTGGGTTTGTTGGTTTGTGCATCACTGTTTAAGCCACTTAATAACAATACGATAATTGATACTTTACCCGCTATATATTGTAACCTTTTCATCGGTTTTATTTTTTTGTGTCTGAATTAAAAATGCCTTATTGCGCTTCTTTGTATTTGTATTCAAATGTTTTCTGGATATTTTTATCCATATCTCTAATGCGCAATAGTCTGCTAAACGCATCGTATTCATAATAAGTAATCCGGTTATTGGCATCACACTGGCTTGTCATGCCGATTAAAGGATCGTAGGTATAAGTGGTCATTTGTGCGTTTACCGGATACAATCGCAACTCATCTATTACTGCACTGCCACTGAGGGTTACACTTGTTACTCCCGTAATGGTGGTCTGATAAAGTGTCCATCCGTTTTTAGACATTAGTGCGGTACCTCCTGCACTTACAGCCCCCCCTGCTGCATCGTGTTTCCAGTAAGTGAGTATATAGGAAGTGCCACTTACTAAACCTGTTCGCTGGATATTTCCATTACTTAACAAATACGCTTTGTTACCCGTAATACCCTGATAAGTTGTTATAATACCAGAAGAACCATAATCCCAGTTACCTGTTTCGGTGGCTTCAAATGAACTGTAACTCACCGACCCATAATCGGCATTGGTGGCTTCAGCAACAGGGTATGTCTGGTTATGCGCCCAGAGGTAAGCAGACTTTATATCATGTACTTTTTGTTGCTCGAGCATATTACCGGCAGCATCGTAGTGGTTGATGCGGAATATGGGTTCATAGGTTTGACTGATTCTGTTATACCTGTCTACACCTTCTGTTAAAAGAAGCGTACCCGCATTATACCATTTATATAAAGTTTTGTCTCCAGCTATAAGGTTGCTATTATTCAGATTTGTACTCTCAACAACATAGTTGACCATATTTTTGGCAATCATCTGATCGTAAATAGTGGTGCCTACAAAATCCTGAGGATACTTTTTTTGCAGTGTGATGGTCTGTCCTTTACTATTGGTGGTTGTGGTTCGGTTAGAGAAAAAATAAGCCGCATTATCGTAATAATAATTTTTTACTACCGCGCTTGATAGTCCGTTTTCGTAAGTGGTTTCAGTGGTTTTGTTTAATTGACTTCTGCCGTATGCCATATAGTATGCACGGGCTGAATATAATTTTTGGTTGTACGTATCCTGGTTGTCCCAATATAAAAGACCTGCTATCAGGTTACGTGACTGCGCATCATTCTGATGTATAAAAGTAAAATCCTGGTATTCATTTTCTACAACCTTTAGTAATTGGTCTGAACTATTGTAAAAGGATTCTTTTAAAGATAAACCCTGTGCCCAGTCAAGATCCTGCTTTTGTACAAAGGGAAAATTATCTTCATGAACAAATGTGCTGTTAAAGGCACTAAACTCATGTACGGAATAGCCATTATTCGTGCTGTTATTGGTCATTTCAACTTTAACCCTTGTATAAATGACCGGACTTCCGTTAAAATAAGATAAAGACTGAGTAGGGTTTGCCTGTTGGTTTAAGTGATATATTTTATACGGTAAAACAGGTGGCATAGCAAATGGATCCTGAATATATGTGGTAGTCCAATAGTAAGTTGAATTCGGCATAGTTTGAATTCGTCCGGATGATGTATTATCTGTTTTAAGGTACTTGTACTCTTTTACCAGCTTCGAATTATCGATGGCATTATAATCTTCTGTTTTTTTAACCCTTAAACCTCCAATAGACACTTCAACACCATTATTATAGCCTTTATTACTTTCATAGTCGAGTGTAGTATAGCCACCCGTTGGATAAGTTATTTTTTCAAGTACCCATGCTTTTGTATACTGTTCAGATACAAGACTTGATCCAAAGAAAAGTGTAAAACTTCCCGAAGGCGACGGCACACTTACACTGGTGCCAGACCCCATACCTGAAGTATAGTAACCCCAGGCATCTTTTTGAAATGAATTACGTGTCGGCAGCGCTGTACTGTTATACTCAAAAGTATAGGGTGGTATTTGTTCACTATCCTTCACCTGCTGTACAGAAAGTAGTTTTAGTCTTTTATAATAATCATTGGGTGAATAAGGTACGGTGCCACCTGATGGAGAATTGAAATAATCATAACTTAACACAAACTGCTTTTCAAAATTCCCATTCTGAATCCTGATACCTGTTAAAGCTTTATCGCCTGCAAAATCAGCCCTTGATAAGTTATAGTCAAATAATACCTGCGTTGCATCAGGCAGCACAATAGAGCTGATTTTCTTTTGATCAATGGTTTCAATCGCCATATAAGAATAGGTTCCCTCAGTAGACTGTGTGCCCAATGTCCAGGTTGTTCTGTAACTATGGGAGAAGCTACCCTCATATATTAACTGTTCAGCATTACCTGTATAATTAAAAACAATCTCTTTATTACTGTCTGCTGCTACAATTTTTTTGATATACCAACTGCTGATATAAATAGGAGGCACAGGTGGTGCTGACCCTAAAATGCTGTTGGCGGAAGTCCATTCCTTTTCATTAAAATAATATTTATTGCCGCTTTCGTCGGTAATAATAAATTCAGTTATATATAATGGCGAACTATTAAATGAGTAAGTAATTTTGATATTACTTTGAGAAACCAACTGAATTTCTCCATTCTTTTTAAAATAGAATTTACCGGCTATATTACCTACGCTGAACTGAAAAATATCGCACTCACCGTCGAGTTCTCCTTCTGCAATGTTTTTAACCGTTAAGTAATCGCCCGAGTTATCATAACATATTCCATTATTAATACTGGTTGAAGAGCCGGGCTCGGTATATGCATAGTCGAAATTTGCAGTAAAAAAATTAGGCAGGTTACCTGTATGAATATAACCATAGGGCATGTCATCAGGCCTTCCGCGCATTGACCTTGATACTACTCCACCCGCACTCAATGACCAACCTAAACCAACATTCGATGCCATATCATCCACCTTATGTCCACCGGCATGATAACGAAGTGACACATCAAGACCAAAACCGTTACTACTTCCCTTATAGGCATATATCGGAACAGACACCGATGGTATTCCTGTACTAAGCGAAACCGGTATTTCCCCAAATTTACCAATTGCTGATGCATTGGGTGAGGGAGCAATAGGCGACTTTTTCAGTTCTTGTGTAGTACCTACTTCACCGCCTCCCTGAGCTATTACCCTGGCTAAACAGAGCATCATACATACTGTTACAGCTATTTTTTTCATAGTATTGATTTCAATGAGTGCTAATAATTATTTTATCTTTTTTTCTAATTCTTTTATTCGTGTTTCTTGTTGCATTATATAGAGTGTGAGTTCCTCAATCTTCTTCAACAACAAAGCCTGGTTATCTCCCACACTAATACCTTTCTCATCTACTTCTTTTGCAGAAGGCATATCGGGTAAATGTTTATATTGTTGAATAAACGCAGATAGTTCGGAAAGAGGCTTCAGCTTGTATGCCGGGTCGAATACATAATCGGGCCAGCCTGATTGCGAGACAATAATTTTTTTTGCACGTACATTACCGTTGACAGAAAGTTTTTCTGTTGGAGTAGTTGTACCGATACCAACATTCCCAGAAGACATGATGCGCATTTGTTCAGTAACTGTAATAGTGCTAGTATGATTTACAGTCGAGAAAGTCAATCCTCCATCATTGATAGAATTGTTGGTGCCTATCACACCAATAGTTGATTTGTAAAAACCACCCATTGCCAACATGACAGAAGTACCGGTATTGTTAGTACCACGCCTATCAACATACAGCGGAAAATCATATGCTCCCGTTCCTGAAACTGCACTATAGATAGTTCCGTTGTTATCCAAGCGTATTCCATTAACAGAGCCTCCAATATCTGGATTAGATGACCCAATCAGCATCTTACTATAAGAGACGATATTTCCGTTTGCTTGTATTCTTAAACGTTCATGAGCGTTGCTATTTCCACCAGCATACATTCTAAGATCACCATTGGCATGTAAAGCCCCTATACTTAATCCACCCGTTCCTTCGTTTGCCAATGAAGTGCCATCTGGATAATATGGACCGTATTGTTCATATGCAGAAGAAAGTGTGAATGCTTCGAATCGGTTAGCAGCAAGATCATTCCCCATCCGCAATCCAGAAAGAGCCGAAGCAGTTGATTGAGTATTTCGTATTGTAACGGCTACACCATTTGAAGACGCCTTTGTTATATCCAATAATGTGGTTGGATTGCTAGTGCCAATTCCAACTAATCCATCTAATGGGGTAAGTAGTAAATTACTTCCATCTACCTGCCACCGATATTTGTTATTACTATAATCATATAATCCGAAAGTGGCTCCTCCATACTCAAAGCCAAAATCATTAGAAGAGGCTCTTGAAAACCGCAAAACGGATGATGAGGGCGTATGAATATGAAAAGTAGCTGAAGGATTAGATAATCCTATCCCAATATTACCTCCTGGCATTATACTCATTTTAGGAGCAGCGGCTGCCCCATTCGTATAAAAATATAGACCATAATTTGTTTCGGCCCATAGTGCAGGATCTAAACTTGCGTTACCCTCAAATGCTCCTTTCTGACTAAACCCACCATAGGTTAATGTACTTCCGCTATTTCGCAAACGAAAATAACCACCTAATGCATCGTAAGAAGTTTGGGCGCATAATGTAGCAGACTGTTCAAACAGCAATAACACAATCAATACAACTGATAGTCTTAGATTCATTTTTTCTTTTTTGATTTAGTATTACTTTTTAATTCAGTTATTTCTTTTTTCATTTCTATTAAATAGAGTGTTAGCTCTTCGATTTTTTTTAGCAACAAAGCCTGGTTATCACCCACACTAATTCCTTTCTCTTCAACTTCTTTAGCAGATGGCATATCAGGTAGGTGTTGATGCTTTTGTATAAATGCAGATAGTTCGGAAAGAGGTTTCAGTTTGTATGCCGGGTCGAAAACATAATCGGGCCAACCTGTTTGAGATACAATCAGTTTTTTTGCCCTTATATTTCCATTCACAGATAATTTATCTGATGGGAACCTGGTACCAATACCTACGTTTCCATTATCAGGATAAGTAGTAATGGTAGGATTTGCATAGGAGTCTCCTACATAATAGTAATCAAGTCCATTCCCCGATCCATAAAACCCAAAACCGCCTCTATCCGTTCCCGCTGACCCTCTCGCATGATAACCAAAAGCCCAGCCTCCATTATCGCCCTGACTAATAATACTCCCTAAATTTGTAAGAGAGATTGGACGAGAGCCAGTGGCATGAGCAACAATGTTTCCGGAAAAAATACCAGCCCCATCAACCACAAGCTTTTCAACAGGATTCACGACACCAATACCAATATTTCCATTGCTATTGATTGTCAGCGCCTCCGTATTACCATTTACATGAAAAGACATTTTCGAGTTTTCATAATTCTGAATCCTGAAAGCACCACTATTAAATCCAATACGGGCACCGTCTGTTGACAGGTTACCGGTGAGCGCATCACTGATCCGCAAATAGCCATAACCATCCGCCGCACCATGCAGATGGAGCAGGTTCTTGGGTGCAGTGGTACCTATTCCCATATCCTGGTTATAGTTCACTGCGTTTCGGGGTAAAGCATTTAAAGAATATTGCGAAGAAATTGCCAGTTGTGAACCAATATTGCTGGCTCCATCACCCTGACTGAACAACTTTACTTTGACTGTATAAACATTTTGAGTAGATACTGTATGTGAGACGGGAATACGATACCTGTTATTTACAGCATCCCATGCAAAATCAACAATTGAAATATTATCAACTACTGCGCCAATGGCATCTGTAACACGACTTTCATTTGTGTAGATATAACCATTGGGATTTATCCCTATTGCAAATAGTTTCGATAACTTGCCTGGTGTATTCTGATGACTATAATCCCCGGTTATTTCAATTTCTATATACCCCCAGAAAGCATAATTACCTAACAAAACATCAACAGCTAAATTTGGTACATTGTTAGGGAAAACAGATGTTTGAAGCAGTTTCTCATAATGTCCGTTATTCCCATTTGAATTATAGATGCCGTTAAAGTTTCCAAAAGGCTGAGCCTTTGTGAAAAACATACAAAAAAACAAGCTTATACTACACAGGTATTTTTTCATTTAATTCTTTGTTTTAGTTTTTCTATTTCCTTTTGTTGCTTTTCATTTTCTTTTTTAAGTTCAATCAGGTAAAGGGTCATCTCTTCAATTTTTTTTAATAGCAAAGCCTGATTATCTCCCACACTAATGCCCTTCTCTTCCACTTCTTTTGCAGAAGGCATATCGGGCAGGTGTTTGTTTTTGGCGATAAAGGTTTCTACTTCTAACAACGACCGCAGTGAATAGGAAGAATCGAAAACATAATCAGGCCAGCCGGTTTGGGAAACAATTAGTTTTTTGGCACGTACATTACCATTAACCGAAAGCTTTTCAGATGGAGTTTCAGAACCTATTCCAATATGCCCCAAATGGTTAATTGTCATTGCAGATCTCAGATCGTAATTACCCTCGCCTACGTGCTGACTTGTGTAAAAGCGAAGCCCTCCATCATATCCTGAAGCAGTAAAAGCCCTTATTTCTGCAGTGCTATAGATGGTGTTGATATCATGGGTATGTGCCTTTAAAAACTGCAAATTCCCTACTTCACCACTCGAAATCATACTTTTTGTATTCACTCGTATATTTCCATTTACTTCTAACTTAGCTGGAGTACCACTTAAACTTGCATTCGGCACTATACCCGGAAGAGAAGTTCCAATTCCAATGTTTCCATAATCATCCTCAACAAGAACTTTTCTCCAACCTTCCCAATTAGCTCCTGATGGCCATCCTTGCCGAAAGAAAATACCTCCATTATTAAAGCCTAACTGGTGCATTTTATCTCCACTATTGTCGGGCCATTGCGGAATTGTTAGTACTGTTGAATACACCCCTGAGCCCGGCATACTAACTATATGATTGTATTTAAAATCAAACCGGGCTCTATAAGCATATGAAGAAAGCCAATGAAAAGCATTGGGTAAAAGGTTGGTGTCCCGGGTATCATGAATTTGAATATCCTGAGATGTTTGACCGAATAAACTACCGTTACCAAAAAGAAGTATAAAAACTATCCATCTATTTTTCATGTATTTCTTTTTTATATAGTTTCTTCTGCAGTTCACTAATTTGTTTGGATTGCTTTTCTAATAATTTTTCTTGCCGAATCAAATGCAACGTCAATTCTTCAATTTTTTTAAGTAACAACGCCTGATTATCTCCTAAACTGATTCCCTTTTTTTCTACTTCTTTTGCAGAAGGCATATCAGGCAGGTGTTTATTTTTATTGATAAAAGATTCCAATTCCCTTAATGGTTTCAATAAGTATGAAGAATCAAAAACATAATCGGGCCAATTAGATTGTGAGACTATAATTTTTTTAGCACGCACATTTCCATTCACTGCTAATTTTTCAGTTGGCGATACTGTCCCGATACCCATATTTCCTGTTTCATCGATGGTAACTTTAGCATCAGCCAAAGTGGCACTTTGATATGAAGTAGTATTTAAAAGATGAATCTTCCCCGGAGCATGGGCATTATAAGAAGTTCGCTCAAAAACCAAACCAGCCTGTTTATAGTTATCGTTTCCATTTTCCTTATATCCAAAATGAATACCTGACCACTGTCCTACACCTAACATACTCCCAACGGAAGCAGCAAATTCATTGGCTCCTGACCAAACATCCAGTTTTTTTTGCGGGTTTGTTGTTCCAATTCCAATACTACCACTTACAGCAAGCGAGGCATAATTATGGGCATTGGGAGTAATATCTAATTGAGATACGGCCAGGGGGCTAGTTAATCCGGGAGTCATAGCTCCGTCGTAAGCCACCCAATTAGTTGCGTAGATACCGATTGATTCAACTGCAATATGAAAATAACTATCACCACCAACGTAAAGATTTGGCAAATACCCTTCCAGATAAGCGGTATTGTTATCAATAACAATTCGGTATCGTGTAAAATAACAATTCAGCGCATCTGATACCGAACTTAGATGAACGCTGTTTGTCCAATTTTTAAAGCCATATATAACCTGCTGGCTTGGGATTAAATAATTACCTGCAGCAGTAACAGATATCTTTACGCCTCCTCTTCGTCCTCCAAAACCCAATTCCTCTGTACTTCTTGCTATTTTATACCAGCCTGAATATTGAATGTTGGCCATAGCGTATAAATTACCTTCAGAGATACTAGCCTGAGCAGCTATTTTTTTTTCAGGTACCGTACCATGTGGTTTACCAACAACATTTGTGTGATAAATCAAACAGATGACACATAGAATGCTGATCACATAATATTTCATTCCAATACTATTTTTCATTTGAAGACTCTAATTTTTTTATCCTCGCCTGCAACTGCAGAACATACAGTGTTAACTCTTCTATTTTTTTTAATAATAGAACCTGTTGATCTCCGATATCAACACCCTTCTCTTCCACATCTTTTGCAGAGGGCATATCCGGCAGGCGTTTATGTTTAGCAATAAATGTTTGTACTGCTGAAAGTGGACGAAGTGAGTAGGAAGAGTCGAAAACATAGTCGGGCCAGCCAGTTTGGGAAATAGTTATTTTTTTAGCTTTTACGCTACCATTAACCTGCAATTTGTCTGTACCATTATCTGTGGCAGTGCCAATCAATGCATTGCCATTACTGGAAATGGTCATTCTTACAAAGGTTGATGTCGCAAACTGAAGTGGCCGATTCTCAAAATTACCTATAACTGTTGCATAGGGAGATGCACCAGAGAAAACAGAACCCCCTGTATTATTCTCATTGACAAAGAAGCTGGTATTTCCATTATTTCCTACACGAAATCCACCTGCTTCAGTGCCGTTTAAAGGTGTAATATTAACAATTGGGGTACCAACACTTCTAATATCCATCTTATATACAGGATTTGAAATACCAATACCCATCCTGCCATCGTTTGTAATACGCATTTGCTCTGCATTATTCGTAGCAAAACGCAGATACCCATTCTCATAATTCCAGACATTGGCACCTAAATCTCTATTAGCACTTAATTCAAGTCCATCTGCAGACTGTTTACCTGTGTTAATATTGGTCATATGGAGATAAGTATCCTTGTCTGCCTCTTCGTGAAGATGAACCAAGGTAGCAGGTGTTAAAGTACCAATCCCAATCTTCCCTGAATATGGATTCAGTAAAAGATTTTCTCCATTCACCATCCATTTGTAAGCAGTGTTGGTATAATCGTACAAACCGAAAGTGGCTCCTCCAATTTCAAATCCATAAGTGTTACTTCCGTATCTCGAAACCATCAATGCATTTGACACTTCACTGTTCACATGTAATTGTCCATTTGGATTACCGGTTCCTACTCCAACATAACCATTATTTAATATCGTCAAGGGATTCCGGCCATGCAAAGGCAGGTCGTCAGAAGAAGAGTTTACCCAAAAACGCATGGCAGTAGAATGGTCATACCCAATGCCTCCCCATTTATGATTGGCACTATTCATTAATAAAATCGGATAGGCTCCCTCCAGAATAGCAGTTTTATTCCACCCCGCAGTTATGGTTGTTCCACCCACTACATGTAAAGGTGCGTGTGGACTTGTTGTATTAATACCCACATAACCAGTAGAGGGCAAACTGTTTTGAGCAGATAGTTTTGCATGGGTAACTATTAAAAGGCTTATCAGTAGAAAATGACGCATCAGTTTATTTTTTATTTTTCTCTAACTCAGTAATTCTTTTCTGCAATTGTTCAATACTATTGAGCGATTGCAGATGTTCTTTGTTGATTTTTATTATATATAAAGTGAGTTCCTCAATTTTTTTGAGTAGTAAAGCCTGATTATCTCCCACACTAATTCCTTTCTCTTCAACTTCTTTGGCAGATGGCATATCTGGTAGATGTTGATGCTTTTGTATAAATGCAGATAGTTCGGAAAGAGGTTTCAGCTTGTATGCCGGGTCGAAAACATAATCGGGCCAACCTGTTTGAGATACAATCAGTTTTTTTGCCCTTATATTTCCATTCACAGATAATTTATCTGATGGAAACCTCGTACCAATACCTACATTCCCATTATCAGGATAAGTAGTAATCGTAGGATTTGCATAGGAGTCTCCTACATAATAGTAATCAAGTCCATTCCCAGATCCATAAAATCCAAAGCCACCTCTGTCAGTACCTGCTGAACCTTTTGCATGATACCCAAAAGCCCAGCCCCCATTATCTCCATTACTGTATATCATCCCATTACTTAATTGAATGGGGCGTGATCCGGATGCTGATGCTAGAATACTTCCGGCAAATATTGCATTTCCGCTTACCGCAAGTTTTTCACTGGGTGATGAAGTACCAATTCCCGTGTTCCCATTTGATAATATGGTAAAATTTTCCTGATCAGACTCATTCAAAATTGAAAACCTGTTACTGGTACCCGTCACTTTCAAATAAACAGGTGATAATATATCACCTGTAGGTGCCCCAATTTGCAGACCCCTGTATCCATTACCTGAACCCTTATTAATAAAACTAGCCAGAGGATAAGAAGATAAAACAGCACCTGGCACATTATCGGTGGTAGCATGTATAAGGTCAAGCCTGCCATCGATTTGTACATCAATACTTCGTTCCACCACTGTAATTTGTGAGGTAGTAGATACAGGCATTTCACCCTGTGCCCAGGTCCAGCCTTCATAATGTGTAATAGAGCCGCCTACATCGACCGCCGAAATATTATAGTTTGACCAATAGATACCATCATTTGCTATTTCAACCCTAATATATTGACTTCCATTTTTAGTATATTTTCCCACTCTTATCCTTGAAGGCTTCCTGTAACCCAAATCACTATGGTATTGTGTCCAATAAAAATTTCCTGCGTAATAATACCAGCCCAGCGTAACTTTCAATGCTCTGTTAGATGCACCATAAGTATACCCATTTATATGAAGCTGAGGAGCAAATTGGTCGGTAGCGGGTATATTGGTATCAAAATAAAAGTAAGCAGGTGCATCGCCCAGTGGTGTTATTTGTAACACATTGTAAAACCCTCCATTTCCACCAACTGTTCCGGAAGAATGAATACTTCCCAATACAGTTAGTTTATTACCGGGTGAAGTAGTACCAATACCAACATTGCCTGATGATGGAAAAGTATTCTGTGCATCCAGGTTAATACCGTTCAATAAAAAGTAAGCTACTATAATCCATTTATTCATATTACTTGTTTGAGCTGGTTTTCTTTACAATACTTTTTGTTTTCCTGTTTTCTTCCTTCAAGTCCTGTATCTCTTTCGACAAAATATCTATCTGCTGATCCTGCTTAATCAGGTATAGTGTTAATTCTTCAATTTTTTTTAATAGCAAAGCCTGTTGATCGCCGACATTAATGCCCTTTTCCTCCACTTCTTTTGCTGATGGCAGATTGGGCAAGTGTTTGTATTTTGTAATAAACCGGCCAACCTGTTTTAAGGGTGTCAGCTTGTATGAGGCATCGAAAACATAATCGGGCCAGCCTGTTTGAGAAACAATTATTTTTTTTGAGCGAATATCTCCGTTAACAGATAGTTTAGAAGCTGGACTTGCTGTACCTATGCCTACATTACCATTTGGTAATACCCAGAGTTTGGCAGCATTGGCTGTTCCCAAAGCAAGACTGCCTTCTGTACTTCCTGCAACATAAGGTGCATTCCCGCTATTGGTTCCAAACTGTAGATAGTTGATTTGTGAACTAGTAAAAATATTACCATTCACTTCTAATGCCGCTGCTGGTTCGGTGGATGTTCCGATACCAAGTTTACCATCTATCTGAAAATCTGCAAAGGAGGCAGGAATTATAATCCTTTTTCGATGAGGCCCAAAACTGGCCGTATTTGCAATACCAGGCGAAGAAAATAAAGTCATGAAACTATATTCTGAATCAGCGATACTGTATTTGTCGAGAGCATAGGGTCCAGTAATTTCCGCTTCTGCATACCATACTGTATAATAATCTGCGTCTAAATAGATATCTCTGTAATAATTTACGCCCCCGTAATACTCATTACCGGCATTTGTTTGTTCTCCCAGTTCAAGCTTAACAAATGAAGCATTATATCCCCCTGCATTTAAACAGAATAGCAGCGGAACGTTTCCATTTGTAGCGGGGTTGGCCTGTAATAAATACTCTACATACCCACTTTTAAAATAACTGCTTCTTATGGTGATTTTCATATTACCATAAGTACCCCAGTGGTATTGGTTATAATAAACCCTGCCAATCGTCATTCTTCTTGCCTGTGCACCATTAGCACCAAAAACAGTTCCATTCCAGTTATATACTACCGACTGGCTCTGTATATCCTGCACGAATAAAATAATTACTACGATAATGACTATTTTTTTCATACCTACTTATTGGAAGTATTTTTCTTTAACTCATTAATCTGCTTTTGCAGATCAATTACATACAAAGTGAGTTCTTCTATTTTCTTTAATAATAAAGCCTGGTTATCTCCCACACTAATACCTTTCTCTTCCACTTCTTTTGCAGAAGGCATTTCAGGCAGGTGTTTATTTTTAGTAATAAATTTTTCTACTTCCTTTATAGAGCGAAGAGAATAGGAGGAGTCAAAAACATAATCCGGCCAACTTGTTTGAGAAACAATTATTTTTTTTGCCCGTATGTTGCCATTAACAGAAAGTTTTTCTGAAGGTGAAACAGTTCCAATCCCAATCTTTGCATTAGTATGATCGATTGACATTTGGGTCGTTCCACTCAGGTCATTAAACTTTGTAACTCCTGCCCCATGTATAATTTTTATCCCATCATTGAAAGCATTTTGGCTGCTATTTGAAAGAATAAATGATGCTGCATTTGAACCCGTATTGGTTGTACCTACGCGTAAACTTACTTCTTCAGATACTGCACTTATATCTAACTTGTGTGCTGGAAAAATTGTACCTATACCCACATTCCCATTATTAGTTTCAACAGTCATTAAAGCCGCCCAATTATTATTCCCATCGAATCTTCCAAATTGAAGTGAGCGATCCAAGGATGAAACGGCATTACCTCTAAACCGAATAGCGCCGCCAAAAGAATTATTAATTCTTATGAATCTCTCTTGTTGTTCTGCATCAAATGCAATATCCCCACCTGAAATATGCAGCTGATGTAATGGATTATTTGTTCCGATTCCAACATTACCAATACCAGAAATATGCATTCGTGAAGTATTCGCTGTACCAAATACTAAGGGTTTATCATTTACATTAACAATTGCCCCACCACCATATCCGGCATAATAAGTTCCCGGCAAACTTGTTCTGGAAGGATCTCCAAAAAAATCAATCTCCAGACCATGCGCCAATGTATTACCACCTTGAATTCTGAATGTTGTGTAATCCTGCATATTCTCTTGAGAATTTCTTATGCGAAGCCCTCCATTAATATCCAGCTTAAATGCAGGATCAGATATTCCAATACCTACATTCAATGCGTCAGTCCAACTTAATACTTCTGTTTTATTAGCGCTATTGTCCATCCAACTTAATGACCCTCTTCGATTGATTGCCCCTCCTTGATAAGTGTTTTGTTTTAATAAAATTGCAGGTCCGTTACCTGTACCTGTTAGGTGCCAGAAAATGCCATCTCCACTTGTATATACCTGAGCACTGCTATTTACTACCTGTGCTGTTCCTATACTAACACTGACGAATAAGAAGCATATGAACAATAACAGTTTTCTTCCGGTTTTTTGCATGTTGTATCTTATTAAAAATTATACCCAACCCTGAATTTCAAAGCCTGAGTTCTCGGCACCTGACCGTAACTCAAAAAATCCCACAACAGCTGAAGGTTTCCTTTCTTTTTTCCAATTGAATATTTCTTGCTTAGCCCGATCAATCCGCTTCTTTGCCAGGCATTTAAATCTTTTAACTCATCCAGCCGGTTAAACTCCTGTTGATGATTCAATTCATACCCACCAGTAATCCAGAAACTTCCTTTTAGCTTGATATCGAGAAAACTTCTCAACCCTACACCCTGGTGTGTGATTTTTATAGTACTGAAATTTTTACCCCACCCCATTTTATAGGCTGCTCCCAGGCCTACTGTACTTTTATCATTCAGTTTATACCCGGCCATAAGTGCTAATTCAGACGTAACAGGAAATAATCCATTTGGGCGTTGCGATTGTATATTCAAACCCCACTCTATTCTTTGCAGGAATGTTTTTGTTTTTTGCTGATTGGGCTTAAAATCGGGCATAACCAAATCTGAACTTCCGCCACCCAACTGATTGAGTTTTTCTTTCCATTGATTCATCTCTGCCTGTGCTGCGCCAATTTGCTGCTGGAAATAAGCAGTGGGGTCTGTTATACCCTGTCCGGGAAATTGCTGCTGCAATAACTGACTTACACCTGCTCTTGTTTGCAAACCGGTAACAGCCCCGGCAGCTGATGAATTTGTTGATTGCCCCGGTAAACGAAATAACTGCGCCAATTGGCTATTATTGGCCATAAATTGACGAAATGCAGGCTGCTCTCTTAGTACGTCAATAAGTTTCTCCACTGCCTTATCAGGATGCTTCAACAGTTCTTTATATACACCAAGCTGTTGTTGATAGTAGTACACTTCTTTATTAACCCGCTTCCATTCTTTTGCAAGTGAACTATTGGCAACATATTGTCTTAATTGATTTTTCCGTTCAGCGAGAAAAGTTTGCAATTGGTTGGCTGCATTTAGCTGTTGCTGTAATCCGGAAATATTACCCGATAATAATTGTAAATTTTTTAACTGATCAACAGGTAATTGCTTACCCGTTTTTTCAATAAAAGCCAAGCCGGTCTGAAGACTATCTAACGAGGGAAAATAATCAGTGATGCCCGATGTTTTATCAGACAATGACTGAATTTTTTGTAACTGAACATTATAAAGACTATCAATAACCGCTCCCCCCACACCTGCCTGACTATTTTTTTTCTGAAGTTGTTGAAATAATTTCTGCTCAACACTTTTCATTTTTTTAAGTGTTGATACAGCGTTCTTTTGTATACGTTGTGTGGTTTTATTCAGTTTCTTACTGATTTTTCTTGTATCAGTAATATTCAATTTAACATCCACAGTTTTTGCTTCAGTTGTATCTGCTAATGCAAAAACACTTATGTGAAACAATAAAAAAAGACATGACAGACAAGGTGAAATAAATTTTACACTTCTTATTTGCATAAAACAAGGATCAGAACAATGATTGTAATCTGTTAGGCTTTATTACTAAAGCTGCTGTATTAATTTGAAACTAATTAACTGGATAATATTTTCTCGGGGGGAGAGAAAAGGTAAATACGTGTAACTTGAAAACAGGTATAGTTGTTAGCCAGTAACACAAACCTAATTGCTAACCACAAATTTGCAAAAGAGAAAAACACCCATTTTTTTACGAGGAAAAAACGGTAGTCATATAAATAAAGCTTGTAAAAGATTGATTATTAAGCAGTAAAACCATTCTACTGCTCTTTCATTTCTTTCACTACCCTTTATGATTTTTTTGTTACCTCCTGTTTCTATTGGGCATAAATAAAAAAAGCACCACTACTTCCTGCTATTCCTTTTCTTCCCACTATCATCACCGCCTATTATATTCAGACTATTGATAAATGCCCGATAATGCAAACGCGAAATAGGAAGCGGATTTTCTCCTCCCTCAATCTGCAAGTGGTCTTTGGCAATATAGTCTGCATAATTAACCGATACTGCTAACCGGTTATGCACTCGTTTGATTAAATCAGAAGGTAGCTTTTTTAAAGCAGCTGTTAAAGTAGATCGTACCAGATAATACCCGTTACCGGTAACGAATATTTTGATGTAATTTTTTTCAGAACTAATGGCAATCACATCTTCCGGCTGAATTTTTTTCAGCACCCTATCCTGCCAGATAAAAAAAGGTGGTCGCATATTTTTATGATTTAAGGATGATTTTTTTCACAAAAATTCAATGGCAACTTCCTATCACATTCTTACACTAACCCGGGTTTCTCTCTGCTGCGAAAATTTATATCCTGCTATATAAAAAACATTCTGAATATTTTGCTAATATAAATAACCTTGATAATTCCTCCATGCAACCCTAATAACACCTCTCTTCAACCTCCCTCCGCGATTATACTTTTTAACCGTAGATTCTTTTTCATTTTCTGCTGATAATACAATTTAGGAGTTAGGAGTTATAAGCAGTTAGGGGTTAGCTATTAGGTGTTAGGAGGAATGTAGGCACCAATACTTCTTCCTAACACCTAATGCCTAACAGCCAAACCCTAAGCCCTTACTCACCCCCGAGGTGTTTCCGAGGACGAACAGAGGTTTCAAAGAGATAGCATTGAGGTAGCAATGAGAATGAGCTAAAATAGAAGGCAGTCGCAGTAAGGGTTTCAACAAGCTGCCCGAGGTTCAATTGAGGTAGCAATGAGGAGCAACACTCATAGAACGCAATAGCAGTAAGCATCGTTCTTTCTATTCCGAGGTAGCAATGAGGAGAAATAAAGATGGAAGTCAATAAAATCAAGGGTTGCGTGGAGGCTTTCGAGGTAGCAAAGAGGAGCACAAAAAATGAACCCCTTGATTTTATTGGATTCGAGGGCAGTAAAAGGGGCTTTTTCGAGGAGAAATTACCAGTTATCCCAGCTTTTGTCAGATAACGTCCCAGGTTTTATCAAAGCACGTCACATTTTCAAACATATGGGGTAAGGCCTGTTTTACATTTGTTTTATCAACGGCTCACATAGGAGTTTTTCGCTTAAGGCCAGCGGGAAGAGCGGACCCGGGAACCTTCTCCGATGTGTGCGGTTGATAAAAACAAAAACCATTTAAAAAAAATAAAAACTAATTTTTATGGCACATTCAAACAACAGTGTAATCACTGGTAAATTCCAGGGATCACTCGGTAAAGAACTCGTATTTCGTAATTGGAACGGTAAAACAATCGTTGCGAAAGCACCCGGACGCAGAAAGGGAGAACCCACAGCAGATCAGTTAAAAACACAAGACAGTTTTCTGATGGGCTCCCGCTATGCAAAAGCCATTTCGAGTGGTGCAAACCCCGAACTGGCAGAAGCGTATACTGCCGTCTTAAAACCCCGTCAAAACCTCTATAGCCGGGCTTTGGAAGACTTTATGTCTGCACCAAAAGTAGTCAGCATCAATACCCGGTTTTATAAAGGAGCAGAAGGTGATAAGATCGTTATTCGCGCTAAAGACGATTTCAAGGTAACAGGCGTTAGCGTAGAAATCTATGCTGCCGACGGCACCCTGCTGGAAACAGGTGAGGCAGTGTCTGATATATATGACCTCGACTGGACCTATACCGCCACACAGAGCAATAGTTTGCTGGCAGGTACAGTAATCAAAGCCATTGCTACCGATATTCCGAATAATGAAGGAATATTGGAAGCAGTTTTGTAAGCATTTTTAACAGGGACTGACCACTAGTGAAACACCCTATGGATGGTCGGTTTACTTTCTGGTCAGTCCCTTATTTATCTAATAACAGAAACACAGAACATGAGTAAACTATCAAAGCGCCATTTCTGGAAATGGTTTCAACGAAACAATACAACCTATCTCGATTTGCATAACAGCTCTAAAAAAGAAGCCGCTTACTGGATCAATGAGCTGAACACACACTTACGGGCTTATGGTCGGTTTTATTCATTTGTGCTCAGCGTTTCTAACCAGCACACAGGTACACTGACAATTTCGGTTGATGGTAAACCACATTATTTTAAAAAAGCAGATACCCTCGTAGCGCTGGCACCGGATATACCGGCATGGACCATTATTTCACTGGAAGCGCCCATGTCTGTTGATCCTGAAATGGAGATGCTGCTTGCAGATGCTGGTATTGGTTTAGATGAACTGTATTTTTCATTTGCCGGCAATGCCGATGAGTATAACAGTATCATCGTATATCATACACTTTGCAATGATGACACTTATGACCTTTTTTATAGAATAGCCCATGCGGTTGTCTATAACCTGCTCGGTGAACGTTCTTTTGGTGTTGATATAGCTGATATTGATGTGGCCAATTTATCCGAAGCCGACGGTGCCGAACTCTGGAAGCTGGAAGAATTACCCTCCCGTATCATCACACGCCAGTCTTTATTTGTGGTTACTGAAACGGGGATGTTGAAATTGATTTCGGGGGAGGGAAAGGGCTGAAGGTGTTTGGATTAGTTAGAACAGAGAGGTCTGTGTAATTTTTTTGGGATGGAATGTGCCAATGATTACAAAGGGATTGGGTGCCAGTAAATGAAATTCTCTTGTTGTTCCCAGAAATAAATACAAATCTTTGGTTTTGGCGAAATCCTCAAAGTATTTTTTCTTAACATCTTCACAAGCCTTTGCTTCATTGCCTTCGTGTCTTTTCAAACAGTTCCAGTATAACTGACCTATTTCCCAATCTTCAATCATCATTGTTCTTTCTATACCATCTTCACTTGTAAACCTGTAAGAAAATTTATACGGCAATTTTTGTACAACCTCAAAAGGATTGTCAGCATTTTGAAACAAGTTTAGTTGCAGAGCTTTGGCTTTTAGCGTGTCAAGTTTCTTTTTGTCCCACTCTCTGTCAACCTTCTCAACTTTGAAATCTAAAATTTCTTTCGGCTTAAAAACGGCCAGTGAAGTATATTTTGTTGTGTCTTTTGCCTGAGCAATCAGTTCGGTCATGTTGGTATGCACATGCTTAAGTACAATTTCCTTTCTAAGTCTCCAACTATCTTCTGTTCCTAAATGGCCAACAATAGTAAAGGCGGTTTCAATTGATTTGGGTTTATGGCTTTCTAAACGAAAGTCAGAAGTGTTTTTTTCAAGGTCTACTTCAACCCAATCATATTTGCTGTATTGCTTATCGTATTCAAGTTTACGAAATGGAATGGGGTAAACCCTTATCCAGCTTCCATCTTCCAAAAAACCGGCGGTGCATACAAGCTCATCATACTTACTTGATAAAGTAGGATATGTTTTAACAGCTATCAGCACTTTGGTTAACGCCATACGCTAAATATGTTTTAATTCATAATTCCATTCAGGAAGCGTTATAATGGCTTCCGCTAAATGCTTCCTGTGGCACTGGCAAATATTGGCTTCAAAGCAGGTTAGTGCAATTCTTTTTTTGTCTTTTAATAAGTTCAGGATTTGTTGTTGCTGGCTTGTCGTTTTCTTTAAATTTTTCTTTTTGTACACATCAAAAAGGTTATCGTAATCTGACTGTGTTATTAATTTTTGTCTTTGGTCAGATTGAATACCCACTTCCGGTATATGCAAATATTCAATATTAAGGCTGGCGCAAAAGTTTTTCAATTGTGTTTTTGAAAAACCAAACTTCATACTCAGCGCATTATTTCTAACATCCACTAAAACTTTTATATCGTTTTGAATCAAGCGGTTTAAATATGTTTCTAAAGAAATTCCTTCATAACCAATCGTGTAAAGAACCGTATTGTCATTAATTGGTTTTGCCTTTAACACTTTGCCATATTGTTCTTCATTCAAAAGTTCCTTTGCTTTGACACTATTAATTGCATAATACTGGTAGTTTAAATAAGTTAATTTCATCAACGCATTTGCTGTCAGCTTACCATAAGCAGTTTTAATATCAACCAGTATTTTTTTATCCTTTTCGGTAAGCGTTTTTATATAGTCAATAGAATCGGTTTTTGTAAAACTGGTTTGGTCTTCTGATAATTGTTTGTGCCCAACCATTGCAGTAAGGTCAGCATTTGCTGAAAATGAATAACACCCATATTTATATGGAACAAAGTCATAATCGGGCTTAGCTTGTCTGTTCGTAAACAGAAAAAGCAGTTTTTGTAAGGATATTTTAGGCAAATGATCGTTAAATGCCTGCGTGAGGGCCAGTATAATTTTGCGTCTGTAAAACATATGGTAAAAGTAGGAAAATACCCTTGATGCTTGCTACTAAAAGTGAATTTGTTCGTTAGCCTGTTGTTTGTTCTATCGACTTTTACTGAGTTGCTCCGCATAGCAAACATCGGTTTGGTTATTCTCAAAAGGGTATTTCAGCATCGCTGTCGATTCTTGCCCAGCAGGTCTCCCTCTGCCACCGCAAGTGAATGAATGGGGACCTTTACGTATAAAAAGTAATACTCGATTTCTAGCTCGCACAACTACTCTTCAAATCTTAACCAAGTAACATTACCCTCAATATGAGGTACATCAAGTTGCTTTCTTAAGTCAGACCGTAAACTATTAATCAGAGTGTCATACTCATAATCCTTTTTTGCAGCGATATCTCTCGCAAGCTGCTTAGCGATTTGTGCCTGTTCGACTGAACCGAATAGCTGTATCTCAGAGATTATTGCTTCAAGTTTTTGTTCACGCTCCTTTGTTTGTTTTCTGTGTGAAATTTCGTTTGTAAGAATACGATAAGCGTTTATAAGATGTTCCAAACGAATTTCTCGTCTTTTGTTATGCTTATCTCTCTGCGAATTGTAATAATGACCTATGCGCCATCCTACTACTGCGATTATAACAGTTACTACTACTTTCACTAATTCCAAGAGGTCAGTATTCATAAAGCAATATACAAAAGTTAATGTACTCCTTCTTCGCACCGCCCCCATTCTCGTGCCTTTGGCGTGAGTGGGAGACAGTGCGTAGAATTTTTCTGAAGTTGGATAGGTTTCTTAAAATAACAAACCCCGGAGCATAGAAACTCCAGGGCTTGTTAATCACATCAACCTACCAATCAAAACGCCGGATCAGCAGGTGTATTCGGATTACTGTCTCTCTCTCGGAATGGATAAGGAAACAGGTTACGCTTTCGCTCACTGGTAGGGCGACCAAAACGACGCATATCTTCCAGTTTCATACCTGATAAATACAATTCGATACAACGATTGCGATAAATCTGCGTAAGCAGGTCTGCAACAGTTGCTGGCGCAACAGGAGCCAGATCGGCACCAAGACCCAGCGGATCAGCTGCAGCTTTCTTGGTTACCACTTTATTCAGTTCCAGTATGCCATTTACCAGATCAGGAGTTGCCTGTCTTGCATAGGCTTCTGCTTTAATCAGGGTCATTTCACCCGGATAGTATAATGGAATAGCAGCAGTTGCCGTGTTCCAGAAACCATTTAACCTGAAACGCGGATTAATGGTTGCATTGATCACCGTATAGAATGGAATACGTTTGTCGGCCAGATCAGGCGCAATGGCTACAGGTAAACCCAATGTAGAATCTACAGGCTGGTACACGTTATTGGTAGAAGTTACAAAATTGAATACCGGATTGGGATTGGCTGCTTCAAAGTTCATGGTTGAACGTTTGGTTAGATCTACCGCATTGGCAGCAGCCAGTGCAGCCGCATAATTACCGGCAAACAATGAATAACGGGCTTTTAAAGCATACAATGTGTTCACCAAATCAACACCAACAGGAACATCAGCAGCAAAAGCTGTACTGACGGCATTGGCGCTGATGGCTGCCAATGCTTTATCGATGGCTGCAACAGCTCTCGCAAAACCTACGGCCCTGTCGGAGAAGGTAGTAGTAGCCGTACCTACAGTATCGGGTACTTTTTCCCAATAACCCGACAGACATCCCATCGACAATGCTTTGTAAATGGTTGCATAACCAATTAAACCACTTGCATAACTTTTGTCAGACAGTTTTGCTGCTGCATTGATTACATTGTTGGCATCGAAAATAATTTTATTGGCACTGGTCCATACATTACCTAATAAAGCATTGGTACCATCTACTGCTGTGCCTCCGGTACTGAACTGAAATTCAGATGTATTACCGGGGTTCATCAGTATGGTTTCATTGGTAATTAAACCAGTGGCATCCCACATGCCATACGCAACATTCGATGCATAGGTTCTCTGCAAACCTACTACCACTCCGGCCAGTCCCTTTGCAGAACTGAATACCTGGTCTGATGTGGCCGCATTTGGATTATTGAAGTCTTTTTTACAACCCGCTGTTGTTAACAGCACTGCTGCAAGACCTGTATATATGGATATTTTAATACTCTTTTGCATACTAGTAATTTTTGAGGGTTAAAATTTAGCCTGGATACCAAAACTGAATGTGCGTGGAATAGGTACTGCACCAAAATCAATACCACGAAGAATGGTGCTTTGTCCACCAGCATTCACTTCCGGATCATAGCCATTGTATTTATCCCAACTAATCAGGTTACGGCCACTGAAGCTGATGCTCAGGTCGCTGAACCCTTTTACTTTTCCGATATTATATGTGAGCGACAGTTCGCGGAGTTTGGTATAGCTGCCATTATCAACGCGCCACTCTTCAATGGCATAGATACCACTGATATAACCACGGGGCAATTGACCACGGTGTTCCTGTTCTGCTACTTTACCATTACCTACACCCTGACGTGTACGGAAATCGGCATTGAATACATCAACACCCTGTACCGCATCGATCTGAATACGCAGACTCAGTTTCTTGTAAGTAACTTCATTTACCAGGCTGGTTGTGTAATCAGGATTGGGGTCTCCGATTATTTTACGCAATACGGCACCGCTGGGTAAACCTGCTGACCTGCCCGTTGTAAATGTTGTAGCCGTATTCTGAACACCTCTTTCTGTTTGAGGAATACCACCTGCATTCTTCAATTGTGTTCCATCGGCATTACGGGCAAAGAAAGTTCCGTAGAAAACGCCTACAGGCTGTCCTTCAATAATCGACACAGGTGCACCAGCATTGGTACTTAACAGGGTAAGTGCCTGACCAATACGATTGGCTTTGTTACGGTTGTGGTTAAAAATACCGGTGATGTTCCAGTTGAAATTTCTCTTTGCCACAGGGTTACCTGTTAACACGATCTCATAACCTTTATTTTCCAGTGATCCGAAATTATCCAGCAGGCTGCTGAACCCGGATGTAGGTGCAATAAAACGGTTGATCAACAGGTCTTTTACTTTTTTATTGTAAATATTCACTGTTAACCCAATCCTGTTATTGAGGAACGACATATCGAAACCCAATTCAACTTCCTGTTGTCTTTCGGGCTTTACATTTTCATTGGCCAATGTACCGCTGGAGTTCAATGCTGTTCTTCCAAGATACGATGATGAGCTGTAAGTGTTGAACCTTGAATAGGCACCAATACCTGTAAGGTTACCGCTTTCACCATATGCTAAACGAACTTTTAGCAGATCCCACCATTTAGCTACAGATGATTTACCCCAGAAATCTGTTCCTGAAATTACATAGCTACCACTTGCTTTGTAGTAAGTCTGGTTACGCTGGTTCTTACCAAATACAGAAGATCCATCTACACGCATGGCACCGGTAATAAAGAACTGGTTACGGTATTTGAAGTTCTGTTGTACATAAGCACCTGAGATAGACAGTTCGCTGCGTTCATCCACACCTCCTAAAATGGTACTCGCACCATTCACCGTTTGTACAAACGGTGCCAGCCCTCTTCCCTGTAATAAAGAATAGTTGTTCTTTTCATATTGCTGAGAAAAACCTACCTGGGTTACAGAGTTAATATTACTGGTAATATTTCTGCTGTAAGTAGCATTCAGATCGTGGTTAATGGCAAAGAAACTATTGTTACCCGTACTTGCATAACCATTCTGTGTTGGATCAAGTGTTGGACCACCACCAAAAAATGCGGTGCTCACATTGTAGGCAAATGGAGGAATATAAGTAGTACCATTTTGTGAATAGTTATCGATACCCATTGTGTAATCAACCGTTAATCCGTTGATGGGTCGGAGTTTCAGACCCAGGCTGGCAATCAGTCGATTGGTGGTCTGGCGTTGTTTGATATCTTCTATAACAGAAACAGGATTGGCACGTCCGCGCTCTCCTACTGCCTGAATATTTCCCAATGCATCTCTTTTCCAGATATCATGAAAATTACCGATGATGGTAACAGAGTTCATGGGTGAGAAGAAAGAGTTACCATCGGGTTTTTCATTCGCTGTACTGTTTACATAATTCAGACCAAGGTTAAAACTTGCCCATTTATTGAGCACCTGATCAATATTACTGCGGAAACTATAACGTTGGAAATCGGTATTTCTTACAATACCCTGGTTATAGAAATAAGAACCCGATACATAGTATTTGGTTTTATCGGTACCGCCACTGATAGAGATATTATTATCTGTTCCGTTGGCATTCCTGAAAATATAATCCTGGTAATCGTAACGTGTAACTGGTGTGGTAGTAGTAACAGCAGGTGAAAGAATATCCTGTGTTAATGCACCCGGACCATCTGTAGGGCCTCCGAATTTGGTGGGGGCCTGGTTTACATCCAGTTTTTTACGCAGGCTGCTGGTAGTAAAACTGGTAGAGAAGCTTACAGAAGGTGCGCCGCTCTTTCCTTTTTTAGTGAATATCTGAACCACACCGGCATTGGCACGGCTACCGTAGATAGCTGCTGCAGCGGCACCATTCAGTACTTCTATTCTTTCAATATCGTTTGGATTGATATCCACCAAACGGCTCTGTCCGATAGATCCTACAAAATTACCTCCGTCATAGTTACCGGAAGTATTGGTAACACGGTTGGTAGAGTTGTTTACAATTACACCATCAATGATGTATAATGGTTCTGAAGAAGAAGAGATAGAACTGATACCCCGCAGGCGAACAGAAATACCTCCTGCAGGATCGCCTGAGTTTTGAGAAATCTGTGCACCGGCTGTTTTACCCTGTAAAGCTGCGAGTACATTACCCGTTGCTCCTTTGTTCAGGTCTTCGGCGCTCACAGAACTGATATAACTTCCCAACTGCCGGCGGGTAGTACCCTGTGAGTTACCGGTAACAATTACTTCGTCGAGTTTGGAAACATCTTCAGTAAGTTCTGCATTAACTGTATAACTGTTATTACCTGCAGTTACGGTTAATGAAGATTCTTTTGTTTTGTATCCTGCACTTGAGAACACAATGGTGTAAGTTCCCGGTTTCAGGCTTGCCGTAAAACTAAAAGCTCCTGTAGCGTCGGTGGCTGCACCAACACTGTTTTCTCTTATTACTACAGAAGCAGCTTCAGCAGCGCCGCCTTTGGCGGTAACTTTACCGGATATACGCACCTGCGCAATACCGGCTGCCGTAAGTAGGGTTGTCAGCATCAGTAAGAATACTGCCTTTACACTACCCGGCTTCATAAGCGGTGTTATTTTCATATTTCAGCGTTTATAGATAATTACAAAATAGTAATGCCGTGTTTTTTATACGATTCAAATAAGTTATGCGATGGATCAAGTTCTGTGATCATTGTATCAACCTCATCCAGTCCGCAAATCATCAGTTTCTGGTGTGTGTTCACTTTCTCGGCGATGGATAATACAATCGTTTTTTCTGCCGCCTGTATCATCGCTCTCTTTACCTGAATTACTTCCCAGTCGTTATCGGTAATACCTGTTTCATCAATGGCATTGATACCCATGATACAGAGGTCGGCCTTGATACCACTTATTTTTGAAATGGCTTCTCCACCCACAGCTATCTGTGAACTCTTTGAAATTTTATCGCCCAGAAAAATCACTTCAATATTGGGGTGTTGTGCATATTCATGTGCAGCAGGAATACTGCCTGTAAAAAATGTGGCATTCAGATCGGGTGGAAGTATACGCGCCATTTCAATAATAGTGGTACCACCTGTAGTGAGGATAAACATATTGTTCCTGATCAATGGAACTACTTTCTGCGCAATCAGTCTTTTACTGTCGGCCTGGTATACATCTGATTTGAGAAAGGAACTGTGGAATGATTTGGATAATGCACCTCCATGCACTTTGATAATTTTGTCCATATCGGCCAGTTCGTTCAGGTCGCGGCGGATCGTATCTTCGGATACATTGATTTCAGTACTCAGGTCGGAGGAAAGTATACGATTGTGGAGGTCGATCTGACGCAGTATATAAGCTTGGCGTTCGGTTTTCAGCATAGCAGCATGGATATATTATCCTAAAATTAATGCAGGAACTTGCGTATTTCCAAAATTATCTTGCAAGAATTTGCAGAAAAATGCGTTTTTAAGTCTAATTTAAACCCATGAACCAGAATATAGCGGCATTATATAAAATTGCAAATAAGCCTGAAAGAACCATTATTGGTTTGATGAGCGGCACTTCTGTTGATGGACTCGACGTGGCTTTATGCCGTTTTTCGGGTCAGGGTATGGATACAAACCTGCAATTGCTTGCATTTGAGACTGTTTCTTATAATGCTGCATTTAAAAATCAGATCAAGTCTGTTTTTTCCAAACGGCAGGTCGATCTGGAGAAAGTATGTTTACTGAATGCCTGGGTAGCACTAGAACACGCCAACATTATACTTGATTGTCTAAAAAAATGGCAAAAAGATCCTGCAGATGTAGACCTGATTGCCAGTCATGGACAAACCATTTACCATGCCCCTAAATTTCTCCATCCCGATGATGAATTTGGCAATGCCACTTTACAGATTGGTGATGGCGATCATATGGCAGTAGCTACAGGTATTATTACCCTGAGCGATTTCCGGCAAAAACATGTGGCAGCCGGAGGTGAAGGCGCACCGCTCGCTGTTTATGGCGATTACCTGATTTTCAGTAACAAAAACGAAAACAGGATCATGCTGAATATTGGTGGTATCGCCAACTTCACATACCTCCCATCAAGTCTTGATGCCAGTGCCGTTTTCAGTACCGATGTAGGAACGGGTAATACACTGATGGATGCTTATGTACAGGAACATTTTCCCGGAAAATATTTTGATGAAGACGCCGCCATTGCGAAACAAGGTACCATACACACAGCTTTACTGAATGCCTTAAAAGAAAATGATTTCTTCAGCTATGATTTTCCCAAAACAATCGGCCCTGAACTTTTTAACCTGCAATACCTCGCCGATGCAGTACAAAAATCAGCTGGCAGTCATTTGTCTCATGCAGACATCATGGCTACACTCAATCGTTTCTCTGCCGATATGATTGTTGATGCATTACAACGCAGCATGGGTACAAGAACAGATTTTGTTGCTTATGTAAGTGGTGGTGGTATGCATAATCTATTACTTATGCAGCATATCAAAGAACAATTACCCGGTATTGTTTTCAAAAACACCAATGAACTGGAAGTTAATCCTGATGCAAAAGAAGCGGTACTCTTTGCCATACTCGCCAATGAAGCGGTTTGTGGCGGTGAAGTGAAATTAGGTGCGGGTCGTAATGGTATTCCGGCAGTGAGTATGGGCAAAATTAGTTTTCCAAAATAGCATTAACCTCTCCCCTTCTCCTCCACAGGAGTCCTTTGGAGGAGAAGGAGAAGTATTGTTTAGTTGAAAAGATGTATTTTGATATCAAAAAAAATGAAACCCTATTTTCTTTTTACCGTTCTGATATTTACAGTTCAACTTCTTTCAGCACAGACAAATACGATTGAAAAAAAGAAATTTCATTTTGGACGTGAGCAGGATACCACTGCCGGTTATACCCAGGTAGTGAAAGTAGATAATGTATTGTATGTATCCGGCACTGTATCAACCGATATTTCTCCCGCCGGTATTCAGCGTATTTACCAGACCATTGAAAGAAGCCTGAATCATTTTGGTGCGAGTCTGCAGAATGTGGTAAAAGAAAATTTATATACCACCGATATTGAAGCGATGAAAACGCACAATGAGGCGCGTAAGAAAATGTACAAGGGCGATTATCCCGCAGCCACCTGGGTACAGATCAGCAGGTTATACATGCCCGATGCAAAACTGGAGATTGAAGTAATTGCACACCTGCCAAAAGAAAAATAATTTTATCGCCTGCTCGCAATCAGCAGGTTCAGATCAGTAAACTTCAGGTCGAAACGCTGGCTGATATAAAAATCGGTGAGCGCTCCTTTAAACATATAGATCCCTTCGCGGAGGTTAAAATTGTGCCATACCATTTCTTCCAGTCCACCTTCATCACTGATAGATAACATCAAAGGCATGAGCACATTGCTGATGGCCTGACTGGCTGTTCTGGCAAAACCACTCGGAATATTGGGTACACAATAATGTATCACATCATGTTTTACAAAAGTGGGCTGCTGGTGGCTCGTGAGTTCACTGGTTTCAAAACAGCCACCACGGTCAATCGCCACGTCAATTATAATACTACCCGGACGCATAGCCGCCACCATTTCTTCTGTTACTACCACCGGTGCCCTTCCGTATTCATTACTCAAAGCCCCTACCGCTACTTCGCAGGTCTTTAATTGTTTGGATAAAATACGTGGCTCCAGCACACTGGTCCAGATACGCTGCCCCAGGTTATTCTGTAACTGTTTTAAGCGGTATACATTGTTATCGAACACTTTTACCGATGCACCCAGTGCCAGTGCATTACGTGTGGCAAATTCGCCCACAATACCGGCTCCTACAATCACTACTTTGGTAGGAGGAATACCACTGATGCCTCCCAGCAAAACACCTTTGCCCTTATTAAAACTACTCAGGTACTGACCCGCAATAAGCATTACCGCACTACCTGCTATTTCGCTCATGCTTCTTACAATGGGATAGGTACCACTTTCATCCTTGAAGTTCTCAAAGCTCAGTGCCGTGATTTTCTTCTCCATCATTTTCTCGATATACTCTTTGCGCAATGCCGATAAATGAATGGGAGAAACAATGGTCTGGTTCAGTTGCAGCAAAGGCATATCTTCTGCAACAGGAGGTGCGCTTTTTACCAGTATGGGGCATTTAAATATAGCTTCTCGCTCATACACGATAGAAGCACCCAGTTCTGCATAATCCCTGTCGGAATAATGACTCCCCTCTCCTGCATCGTGCTCTACTACTACCTGATGTCCGTTCGAAACCAGCACACCTACCGCATCGGGCGTTAGTGCAATCCTGTTTTCCTGGAAAGCAATTTCTTTTGGAATACCAATATGCAGTTTGGCCCCTTGTGGTTTTATATCCAGTGTTTCTTCAAGGGTTTCATAAGAAAACGAAGTGCTGATAGAAGGTTTACTGGTAGCCATTGGTATTGGTAAAACTTTAAAAAACTATAATTACAAAATATCCTTGCGCGAAACCCTCTGCGCAAACTTTGCGTTCTTCTTTCTCTGCGGTGAAATTTTGCGTATGTTTCACCGCAGAGAACAGGAGTATGCTGAGGTTTCGCAGAGACGTTTATGATAAAGTTAATGTATTCCGCTCAGAATCAGATGGCTTCTGCATCGGTGTACAAACGTCTTGTTGTAGTATCAAGCAGTTGCAGATAAACATGAAAAGTATCGTCGGGTAAAAGTCCGGCTGCTTTTTCAGGCCATTCAATAAAGCAATACTGACCACTCATCAGATGATCTTCTATTCCTGCCATGATGGCTTCTTCTTCATCTTTCAAACGGTACCAATCCATATGTAATAGCAGTCCCGCTTCCTTGCCCTGGTACTGGTTTACAATGGCAAATGTGGGACTACTGATGGCTTCCGTTACACCCAGGTATTCGCACAAAGCATGGATAAAAGTTGTTTTACCTGTTCCCATCTCCGCATGAAAAGCCCATACCTTATGTTTTTTCCCTTCGCTCCATAAAGACTTGGCCACCTGTGCTATTTGTGCCAGTCCGAAAATTGCATCCATACTGCAAATGTACGTTTTGGAGTGAGAAGTCAGGAAAGACCGAAAGTCAGAAAGACGGAAAGTCGGAAGCAGATGAGTAGAGATAGTGAAGATTACACTTCGATTCATCTATCTAAATCAAAAGTAATTAATCCTTTCGCTTCCAGTCTTTCGGTCTTTCCTGACTTTCGGACTTCCGGTCTTCCGGCCTTCCGGACTTCCAAACTCCACTCTTCTGCAACATCGCTGTAATAATATTCTTCTCAAATCGAAAGAGTCCACTTATGCGATTCGGTAAATTTGTGTGTTGAATGAATCATCCCCTAATAATTTGACTATGGAGAAAGTGAACTGGAAAGTGGAAGGAATGACCTGTACCAACTGTGCGCTTACAGTAGATAAATACCTGCAGTCGAAAGGCATGCAAAATGTGAAAGTGAATTTTATTGGTGGTGATGTAAGTTTTGATATGCCTGAAAATGCTGTCACAAAAGATATTGCAAAAGGCATCAATGGTTTGGGTTATCATGTAGCAAACCATGGACATGATGAGGATAAACGTCCCAAAAAATTCCTGTCAACACATTTACAACGTTTCTGGTTTTGTTTTGTTTTTACTGCACCATTAATGCTTCATATGATTCCGGGAGTGCATATTCATGTACTCATGAATCCATATGTACAACTGGGTTTAACGATTCCGGTTTTTATGGTAGGTATGGATTTCTTTGGGAGAAGCGCCATCAAAAGTTTATGGAAAGGCATTCCCAATATGAATGTGTTGATTGCATTAGGATCAGTAGCAGCATTTGGTTATAGTTTATATGGTACCCTTATTGGACGTGCTGAAGAATTTTTATTTTATGAAACAGCCGCCACCATCATTACGTTGGTGTTCCTCGGTAACTGGATGGAGGACCGTTCCGTTGAAACCACACAGGCGGCGCTGAAAAAACTGGCCACCACACAAAAATCAATGGCCAATATGATCGCTTACGACGATCAGCACCAGGAGCATGTATTTCCCGTTGAGAGTACCAGCCTGAAAGTAGGTGATCTCTTATTGATAAAAAGCGGTGAACAGGTTCCGATGGATTGTAAAATTCTTTGGGGAGAAGTACAGGTAAATGAAGCCATCATCTCAGGTGAAAGTGTACCGGTATTCAAACAAATGAAGGATCATTTGATTGGTGGAAGTATTATTGAAAGCGGCACGGTTAAAACCTATGTTACCGCTGTTGGTGAAGACACTGTTTTATCAAGCATCCTGAAAATGGTGCGTGATGCACAAACAGAAAAACCACCTGTTCAGCAACTGGCCGATAAAATCAGCGCCATATTTGTTCCTACAGTTGTGAGTATTGCATTCATCACCGTACTTGTCAATTATTTCTGGGCCGATCTTGGTTTCAGCACCAGCTTACTGAGGGGTATTGCAGTGTTGGTTATTTCCTGTCCCTGTGCCATGGGGCTTGCCACACCTGCGGCTATAGCTGTTGGGCTTGGTCGTGCAGCACGTAATGGTATACTGTTTAAAAATGCGAGAAGTCTTGAGCTATTTAAAAGTATCAGGCAGGTGGTGTTTGATAAAACGGGTACGCTCACAACAGGTCATTTTACTATTGTTGGTTTTTCTTTACAGTCGGCTGCCATAGAGCAGGAAGCATTTCAGCGTATAGCTTTTTCACTCGAAAAATATTCCAACCATCCTATTGCCAATGCCATTGCCAGGAGTTGGAAAATAAAAGATGAAATCCGCTGGGCCAGTATTGAAGAAGTAAAAGGATTGGGTATGAAAGCCACCGATAAAGAAGGCAATAATTATATAGCCGGTTCATTTAAAACAGCAACACAGTTTACTACTGATAACACGCATAATGTGTACATCATTCGCAACAATGAATTACTGGGCTGGATTGATGTAGCCGATGAAATAAGACCTGAATCGTATTCAGTAATCAGTGCTTTAAAAGCCAGGGGCATCCATACCATTTTATTGAGTGGTGACCAACAGGATAAATGTGAGAAAGCAGGAAAAGAACTGGGTTTCGATACCATCATTGCTGAACAGACACCCGAACAAAAGCTGGAGAAAATAGCTGCTTTTAATGCGGCAGTTCCAACCGCGATGGTGGGCGATGGTATCAACGATGCACCCGCACTGGCTAAAGCTACAGTAGGCATATCGCTCAGTGATGCTACACAGGTAGCCATGCAAAGTGCACAGGTGGTGTTGATGAATCATGGACTTAAAAACCTGCCGATGGCACTCGGACTGGGTAAACACACTTATATCACCATCAAGGAAAACCTGTTCTGGGCTTTTGCCTATAATATTGTGGCCATACCCATTGCAGCATTGGGATACCTGAATCCTACATTTGGTGCACTGGTAATGGGTTTGAGTGATGTGGTACTTGCCATCAATTCTATCAGGTTAAATTTTAAGAAAGTAGTATGAAGGAACCAGGAGGCAAGGGATCAAGTAATCAAGGTTTTTATTTACCATCCGAATTGATAAGTTACTGATGCTACAAATGATCGGGTTAATCCATCTGGTCTGGTTTCGCGAACTACAAAAGGGGTAGCCAGACTCAACTGCAATGACTGCCGTTGACTGATGCGATAACCGATCTGCAGGTTGGCATTGAGGGTAAGACCTGATGATCCTTTTATATTTTCTCTTTTTCCGAAAACATTTTCATAACTGTCCTCTCCCAAATGGTAAATAGCCAGAAGATTGGGGTTGAAATTCCATTTACTTGTTTTTGATTGCAGCGGATAACCCACCCGCCACAATACATCGGCTTTCCTGCGAAACAGGTTGGTGGTAGGAAATTCTCCGGGCAAAGGAGCCTGCTCCATAATAAAACTGTTTCGGTTTTGTTGTACTACAGGCAACTGGAAAGCTATATTCATATCCAGTTTACCTGCGGCAAATGCAGCTCCGGCTATCAGATCGTAAGTACCTAAACTGGTCTGGTAAACCATTGGCAGAGAAACATTACGGATCTTCAGGTTAGACTGATTGAAAGGCAGTTTAACACCTCCCAACAAGTGTACCGTTTTACCCGATGATGTTTTAATACCATAGCGAAGGGTTGAATAAAAATCGCCCAGGTTAAATACCGAACCATAATTACCATTTACATATGCGAGTACCAGCTTGTTATCCCATTGTAATTTTTTCGACAATTGTCTGGAATAACTCACCGATACAGTAGCCAGACTGGTATTCTCTTCTCCCTGCAGGTATGCCAGCTCTGTTTGAATACTATTTTTACTGGCTGCTGCCGGACGTAAAGGAATGGTACAAAAACCTGCATCACTGCAACCCTGTGCCGACAAATGATTATTGGCAACAACAACCAATAACAGGCCTAACAGAACAATATATTTCTTATTGAATACTTGCATAACTAAACAGGTGGTTATATTGTTGACAATGAATAAGTACAAACGGATACGCAGAAAGGTTGGTTCCTGCGGGAATATTGTAATACTGGGTGCCTGTATTTGACTGCAGGTTTCCCAGGTTCAGGTGATTACCCGGTGTGGCGGCCTGTGACAGGTATACTTTCAGATCGGGACCCGCACTTACCGAAAAACTGTCGAGTTGCACCTGCAACCCGGAAGCTTGCTGTATAATTTTAACCACTCCCATTACCTGTATGCCTGATGTAGGGTATAATACCCCTCGTTTTAATGCAGGTTGCACAGGTAAAGGAGCAGTAACGGGGGGATTATTATTTTGTAATGCTGTTTGTAAAGCATCGCTTTCTTTCGTACAGGCGCTTAGTCCGATGGCCGCACAAAAAAACCATATATAAGTTTTCATACCGGGCAATTTGGCGGATAGACGGGGAGATGAAGTGATACCTTACAAATACCGAAAAAAAATTTATTGAGATAAAGTATTTCAATCAGCCTAACTGTATTGAACACGCATCCATTTGCACACTAAAACGTACACTGGCTTTCATAGCTGTAAATATTCTTATAATTGTATCAATAGTGGCACTATTGGCATTACTTTCAAGTTTTGATATCTGTGCTTTTTGCACGCCTACCAATTCTCCTAACTGCTCTTGGGTAAGCTTACGTTGTTGCCTCACTTTTTTGATCATCTGGCTCACCAATTCCATGTTGAGTTCATATTCATACTGTTCCCTTTCTTTTGTACCTCTTTTACCGATATACTGATCTTTCATTTCGGCGAGAGTATATGTTTTAACAGCTTTTGTTGCCATAAAATTTAGTTTACATTTTGTTTTCAAAATATTGTTCCCTTAATCTCAATGCCCTATTGATTTCTCCTACAGGTACTTTATCTGTTTTCTTATTAAAACCATGTGTTGCAACCACAAGCGTTGAACTGCTATCTGTTTTGTCCCAAAATGCCAATAATCGTATCTGCAACCCACTATACAATGTCCTAAACTCCCAAATATCATTTTGCAACTTTTTAAACAACCTTGGGTCATTCGTTTGCTCAGATAAATCAATATTATAAAGCACTTTTTTTGCTGTCTTCAAATCAAGCGAAGACAAATATTGGTTTGCTTCCTCAAGGAAACGTGTTTCGAAATATCTCATGTATTTCAGGTTGTAAAATTAAATAATAGTTTCTATTTTTAGAAACTATTTTTAGTGCAACCCTCCTTTACCGTACAAGATAAATATGTTCGCTACGCACCAAGCGTAGGCTCAACCTATGACGGAGTGAAACTCATTTTTTTTATTTACAAATTGAAAAACTGCAACAAACAAAAAACCGCCCCCAAACTGGAAGCGGTTTTCATTGTATTTACTAACAATTTTCATTATTGGCATCTATTGTTGGTCGCCTGACCAACAATTAACTACAGCCCATACTGTTACCACAGTTCAAACACTTGTAACAGGTACCTGAACGAATGGTGATATGTCCGCAGGTATTACAGGCCGGCGCATCGCTTTGCATATTTTTAGCAGCAGCGTTTACAGCATCCAGTCCGCCAGATTCTGCTTTTATGGAAGCAGCAGCTCTTTGTAATTTCTGTGGTTGGGCAGCGGGTGTGGCGTTGGCAGATGGTGCGGTTATACGTACACTGCTTAACTCCGGTTTACCGAGTAAGGTAGCATCGCCATCATCTTCACCGGTGTTACCGATGGTGGGGCGATCCAGTACATGTACCAGGTCTGTTCTGCCTAAATATTCATAGGCTAATGCACGGAATACAAAGTCTACCAGTGAAGTAGTGGTTTTGATATTCGGATGATCCACCATTCCCGATGGTTCAAATTTGGTGAACACAAATTTCTCTACAAACTCTTCCAATGGCACGCCATATTGCAGACCAACTGAGATAGCAATAGCAAAACAGTTCATAAAACTGCGGAGGGTTGAACCTTCTTTGGCCAGATCGATAAAGATTTCACCTAATGTTCCGTCTGCATATTCACCCGTGCGTAAGAAAATCACCTGTCCGCCGATCTTCGCTTTCTGTGTAAAACCACGACGTTTGGCCGGTAATGATTTCTTCTCTACAATATGCGATAACTGACGTTTCAAAGTTGTGTCTATAGAAGCATTCATCCGCTTCTGAACTTCTTCGAGTAACTCATCCACAGTCAACTGACTCAGATCCACAATATTTGATGCAGTTTCGGCTACAGGAGTTTCCTCACTTGCGGCTTGCGACTTGTCGCTTGAATCTTCCTCTTTCTTCTTCTTATCAGACTTATTACTCAGTGGCTGGCTCAGTTTAGAACCATCGCGGTACAGTGCATTGGCTTTCAAACCTAACTGCCAGCTCAGTAAATAACAATCTGCAATCTCTTCCACAGATGCTTCATGAGGCAGGTTGATGGTTTTTGAGATGGCACCACTCAGGAAAGGCTGACAGGCCCCCATCATGCGGATATGTCCGTATGCGTGTATATAACGCTCTCCTTTCTTACCACATTTGTTGGCACAGTCGAATACAGTGAGGTGTTCTTCTTTCAGGTAAGGGGCACCTTCAATCGTCATGGTACCGCAGATATAATCATTGGCTGCATCAATCTGCTCTTCGGTAAAGCCTAATGCTTCGAGCAGGTTAAAGCTCCAGTCTGCATATTGTTCTTCTTTAAAACCTAAACGCTGCATACACTCATCACCCAAAGTAAAGCGGTTGAAGATGAAGCCTATTTCAAATGCTGATTTTGCAGCACCATTCAGTTTGGCGATCTCTTCAGCAGTAAATCCTTTTGCTGCCAGCGATTCGTTATTGATGAAAGGCGCATTTTCAAATGAAGCGGCACCTACTGCATATAATTCAATGGCTTTTGCTTCCTGTTCATTATAACCCAGGTTTTTCAATGCCTGTGGTACAGATTGGTTGATGATTTTGAAATAACCACCACCAGATAATTTTTTGAACTTCACCAATGCAAAATCGGGTTCCACACCGGTCGTATCGCAGTCCATTACCAGGCCAATGGTTCCGGTTGGTGCAATTACGGTTGTTTGTGCATTGCGGTAACCATGCTGCTCACCCAGTTGAACGGCATCATCCCAGGCTTTGGTAGCTGCTTTCAACAGGTAATCAGGACAATATTTCGCTTTAATACCCTGTGGTTTGATTTCGATGCCTACATAAGCATCTTCCGCATCATACGCGGCTGCGCGGTGGTTACGCATTACCCGTAACATATCTTCCTTATTTTCTTCGTACTTATCAAAAGCACCAAGGAAGGAAGCCATTTCAGCAGATGTTTTGTATGCTACACCGGTCATGATAGCCGAGATAGCTCCTGCAATACCACGTGCTTCTTCGCTATCGTAAGCAATACCGCTTACCATCAGCATAGAACCCAGGTTAGCAAAACCCAGACCCAGGGTACGGTAATCGTACGACAGCTGTGCCACTTCTTTTGAAGGGAACTGGGCCATCAATACAGACACTTCCAGTACGGTGGTCCACAGACGGGTAGTGTATTCAAAACCTTCTACATCAAAAATATTGGTATCGTCATCATGAAACTTACGCAGGTTGATAGATGCGAGGTTACATGCTGTATTATCGAGGAACATGTATTCCGAACAGGGGTTCGACGCATTGATGCGACCGCCTTTCGGACAGGTATGCCATTCGTTGATGGTGGTATCGTATTGGGTACCGGGATCGGCACAGCGCCATGCAGCATAAGAGATTTTCTCCCATACTTCACGCGCCGGGATTTTTTTCATGGTACGACCATCGGTACGGGCTTTCAGCTCCCAGTCGCCATTTTCTTCCAACACTTTGAAAAAGCTGTTAGGAATACGAACGGAGTTATTGGAGTTTTGTCCTGATACGGTTGCGTATGCTTCGCCTTCATAGCTGTTATCATAACCTGCGGCCACCAGTGCAGCCACTTTCTTTTCTTCCTCTACTTTCCAGTTGATGAATTCCATGATCTCGGGGTGATCGAGATCCAGACACACCATTTTCGCCGCACGACGGGTAGTTCCGCCGCTCTTGATGGCACCGGCCGCACGGTCACCAATTTTCAGGAAACTCATTAACCCGCTTGAAGTACCGCCACCACTCAGTTTTTCACCGCCGCCACGGATCTGGGAGAAATTGGTACCCACACCTGAACCATATTTGAAGATTCTAGCCTCACGGGTCCACAGATCCATGATACCGCCTTCATTCACCAGATCGTCGCTTACGCTCAGGATGAAGCAGGCATGTGGCTGGGGACGCTCATAAGCATTGCTTGATTTTTTCAGTTTACCGTCTTTGGCATCTACATAGTAGTGGCCCTGTGGTTTACCGGTGATACCGTATACTTCATGTAAACCGGTATTAAACCATTGTGGTGAATTGGGTACGCAGGCCTGGTTGAGGATGCTGTATACCAGCTCATCATAAAATACCTGTGCATCTTTTTCAGAAGCGAAATAACCATAACGCTCTCCCCATACACGCCAGCATTGGGCCATACGGTGTGCTACCTGCTTTACACTTGTTTCTCTTCCTACAGAACCATCGGGCTGCGGAACACCGGCCTTACGGAAATATTTCTGTGCGAGGATATCGGTGGCTATCTGGCTCCACTGTTTGGGAACCTCCACATTGTTCATCTCAAATACTTTCTCACCATTGGGGTTCTTGATCACAGAATCTCTGTAATCATATTCAAACTGATCATAGGGGCTTACGCCTTCTTTGGTAAAGCGGCGCCCGAATTGCAAGCCTTTTTTAGAGCGGGTAGTAGCCATAATGCGGTTCTGGTTTTAGCGGTTATTTAATGGGTCCGGCGGATTAACGAAATGTTAAGCGGTTGACGAAAATATCTTTCCAAACTGATAAACCAAGACCGTAAATATGCACAGCTTGTGAATAAAGAATGTGGATTATTTCACAGGCCAAATCAGGGTTGATTTTGCCGCAATATCCCCCGTTGTGGGAAAGATTTTTTGGGGCTACCGTTTGTTGAATGGGGAATTTTCCGTAAATCAATATGCCTTAAACTGACAAAAAAACAGGGTCTTTCAGGCTGCGAAACCGGCTCAACACATTATCTTTCAAATAAATGCGAAACAATCAGGCGTTTAGCATCTTAAACAAAAACTTTTCTGCATTTTTGCAGGAGCATCCATCCGATACTGAATGAAGCAGGTTTTATATCAACAATTGGCAGAAAGAAAGCGTTCCGGCAGGAAATCCTTTACGGTGCTGATCGACCCCGATAAGGTTGATGGCAACAGCATTGAACAACTGGTGGCGTTATCTCTTGAAGCTAAAGTGGACTATTTCTTTGTAGGTGGCAGTCTGGTTATTTCCAGCCACCTGGATGAATGTATACAGCAGATTAAAGCCGCCTGCGATATTCCCGTTATCCTTTTTCCGGGTTCTCCTTCACAGGTAAGCAAGTATGCGGATGCACTTTTATACCTATCCCTCATTTCGGGTCGTAATCCCGAATTACTCATTGGTCAGCACGTCATCAGTGCCCCTTTTGTAAAAAAGAGCGGTCTGGAGATTATGCCTACGGGTTATATGGTGATTGATGGCGGGGCTCCTACAACCGTTTCCTATATCTCCAACGCCACCCCTATTCCGGCCGATAAAAATGAAATTGCCATGTGTACTGCTATGGCAGGCGAAATGCTGGGGATGAAACTGATTTATATGGATGCCGGCAGTGGTGCCAAACGCCCTATCAACGAAACCATGATCGAAAAAGTAGCCCGTCATATTGAAGCCCCATTGATTATTGGCGGTGGTATTACCGATCCTGAAAAAGCATATCGCAACTGTAAAGCCGGTGCCGATGTAATTGTAGTGGGTAATGCTATTGAGAAAGATTCTTCACTCATCAAAGAAATGAGTGCGGCCATTCACAGCAGTGCCACGGTTCAGCAGAATGGCTAATCATATCCTGATCTTTTATTCAGTTTATACATTTTATCCGCATGGATGCTGCCTATTTTGAAGACCGTGTCTTTGAGTTCAAATCATCCGAACCCGAGCAGTTATCTCCCGGCACTTATGAAGGATGCCGCTTTCTTCATGGCAATTTCAGTAACACTGATTTATCTGATTTTCGTTTTTTGGAATGCGAGTTTCATCATTGCAACCTCGATCGTGTTGAATTGATCAACACCTCTTTCAGCGAAGTAAAATTTATGGACTGTAAGATGATGGGAATTAGTTTTGAACATTGTCACCGCGTAATGTTCATTCCTTACTTTGAAAACTGCTCACTCCATTTTTCCAATTTCTTCGAACGTAAAATGCCGGGTACTGTTTTTAAAGATTGTAACCTCACTGAAGTAGACTTTACAGAAGCCATTCTGAGCGAAGCTGTTTTTTCAGGTTGCGACTTTACCAATGCCCGTTTTGATCATACCACACTCAGTAAGGCTGATTTTCGTGGTGCATTTAATTTTTCCATCGACCCCGAAAACAATGACCTGAAAAAAGCAAAATTTTCGCTGGCTACGATTCAGGGATTGTTGAATAAATATGCATTAATCATTGAGGGATAAAATAAGGGGAAAGCAATTGCTTTCCCCTTTGAAAATTAACTATAAACTGTTTTAATACCCCTGATTCTGTTTCAGGTAACCTGGCAAATTTGCGGCACCATCAATAGCAGTCTGAGGAATAGGAAACAATCTTTTATTCCGGTCTGTATTATTCTTTTCTGTCCAGATGCCTTCATATTTTCCAAAACGTATCATATCTGTTCTTCTGTTCATCTCCCAATAGAATTCAAATCCACGTTCTCTGAATAAGATATCAAGACTTACCGCAGTTAATGGTGTTGGCTTCACTGCATAGGCTGTTCTAGACATTCTAACTGTATTTACATCTGCCAATGCCCCTGCGGCATCTCCTTTTCTTAATTTAGCTTCTGCCCTCATCAGGTAGATATCTGCAAATCGGATGATAGAAATATCTGCTTCACCAAAATTTCTTCCGCTTGCCGATTTTCTGCTGAATTCATATTTCTCTACACGATAACCGGTTGAATAACCGCTACCTGTTGTAGTGAAATCAATCATCTCTGTAAATACAACCGGAACGGTGGGTCTGTTTCTCGTATCATTGAATAATGGACCTACTTTAAAATTACCATTGGCACATTTTACAAAAGCACCGCTTTTGCGAATCAATCCATATTGCTGACCACGAAGAATTCCTCTGTCGATATGAAAATCTGTAACACAGGAATCGGCAGGGTTGGTGTTCATACCCACATTCGATTTAAAAAACCTGGGGTCTGCCAATGCAGGATCAAGGGTATTAGCATTTACCCATGTACGGTAAAATTCAGGAGTAATACCGGGTCCGTCGGTACCATTTGCAGCGGGAAACTGAGGTAATGGGAACTGGTCACCCGACAAAGAAAAATAAGCGAGGCGATTGTGTCCGTTTAAATCAGCACGTTGGTCTACTGCAAATACCAGTTCTTTATTCGTATGGTTATTATCACTGAAAATGGAAAAATAATCGGCCGATAATGCGTGTGTCCCTGAATTAATCACGAGATCGCAATATTTAATCACTTCATCCATATCTGCTGTTGGAAAAGTAAATGTTGGCGCATAAATATCCCGATAGGCAGCTGCATTTAAATGCAGTCTCGCCAATAAACCAAGTACGCCATTTTTGGTTATCCTTCCCGGGCCAGTGCTATTATCGAGTAATGGTTCCGTTTCAACCAGTTCCTTTTTCAGGTAATCAACAGCTTCAGCGCCTCTGATGATTTTAGATACTGCACCCGGATCATCTTTTACAAATACCAGTCCGAAAAGGTCAAGACTCATCCAGTTGTAAAATGCACGCATGGCTCTTGCTTCTGCCATATACAATTTCACGTTCGGATCGGTATTGTCTTTTAAAGAACTCAGGGCTGTAATGGCTCTTGACAAACCCTGCGAAATCAGGTTCCATGTTTCACGCACGTTAGGGTCGCTGGATGCTGTTTCATGACGATGTAAGGAAATATAAATACCATTATCGCCCCAGTCTGTGCCTCCGCGATAGGGCAGTATGGCTTCATCGGTCGATATTTCCTGCAGGGCAAAATAGGTAGTGTGTCTGAACAGATCCGGTAGTCTTGCATATACCGGTGCTATCAAACCATCTGCAATTTGTTTTTGTGTTTGCCCCGTAACTGAAGTTTCATCCAGTACTTTCTCTTCTAATTTACTGCATGCTGAAAAAAGCAGTACAAGCAGTGCCGGTAATATAATTTGAAATGAATATTTTTTCATAATACCTGAATTTTAAAATGATACATTTAATCCGAACACGATGGAACGTGCTCTGGGATAGCTTAAATAATCAATACCGTAAGATGAAACACCGTTAATCGTTCTGTCGGTATTTACTTCGGGATCGTAACCATCATATTTGGTAATCACAAACAGGTTTTGTCCGGTTACAGATAAACGCAATGCCGATACCCATTTGCGGATACCCATCTTTTCTGTATTGAAAGAATACCCTACAGACAGGTTGTTCAGGCGCAGGAAAGAAGCGTCTTTTAAAAACCTGGTGCTTACAGGTGCAGCGTTATTTATTGACTCCTGAGGATTGGCTACAGCTTCTGCAGTGGTGTTGATTCCTTTTGACAAACGCAGTTTATAAAAATTGGCATTGGCTGTATTGTCATATATTTTATTGCCCGAAGCCCCATTGAAATTAATGGCGGCATCAAATCCTTTGAAAGCTACGGTACCCGAAACGTTATACATCATTGTAGGTAATGCAGAACCGGCTGCCACCCTGTCTTTGTCGCCTATTACACCATCACCATCCACATCACGATAACGGCTCAGACCATTATTATCAAACCCTATAAACTCGCGTAAGTAAAATGTACCAATCGGTTCATTGTTTACATAACCATTAATGGTAGCCGATGTTAAACCAGAACCCGATGCGGAGCCGGAAGGAATAACAGTGTAGGGAGAATTGGTAACTGTATTCTTCATCAGGCTTACATTACCACCCACTGAATAGGTAAGACCACGTTTTGTTTTTTTGCGGTATTCAAGCTCCAGTTCAAGACCCATATTTTCAATATTCATATCTTTTACATTGGTCCAGAAACTACCCGCTGGCTGAACAGGATCAGCAGGAATTACTTCCAGCAGAATATTGTCTGACATTTTTCTGAAAACATCCAGGCTACCTGAAAGCGCACCATCAAATAAACCAAAATCGATACCAATATTTGTTTGTGTTGATACTTCCCACTGTATATCCGGGTTGGCTAAACGTGAGAATGTGGTACCAGCAGGATAAGGTCCGGTTCCAGACAATGGATAGCTGGCAGTTGCAGACACAGACGATGTATATAAAGCCTGTGTGATTTTAGAAGGAATTTCCTGATTACCTGTTTGCCCCCAGCCAGCACGTAATTTCAGGCTGCTGAACACAGACTTCTCCATAAAATCTTCTTCCGATATTTTCCAGCCTAAAGAGAAGGATGGGAAAATACCGTACTTATTGTTGGAACCAAATTTCGATGATCCGTCAGCACGCAGGTTTGCAGTTGCGAGGTATTTGTTTTTGAATTGATAATTGACGCGACCAAAAAAAGATTGCAATTCATTATTGATGGCATATCCACCTGGTCTGTTAGCTGCGAGGGTTAACTCCTGTCCAAGTCCGGGGTTATACTGAGGTTCCACAGGTGAAATAGGGAAACGATTGATACTATAATTTCTGCCCTGTAAGAAAATTTTCTGGTATGAATGACCTGCTAACGCTGTAATGGAATGCTCCTTAAAATTAGTGTTATAAGTAACATAGTTTTCAATCAGCGTATTTCGGTTGGTGGTATAAAAAGTTTCCAGTCTGCCATCGCGTTGAGGAACAGCGTTTGGAAGCGCCTGGAAATCGCGTGTACCCGTTGACTGATCTACACCAAAATTCAATTTATAGATCAAGCCTTTACCAAGTTTCAATGATGGTGTGATATTACCAATCACCCGGTTGATTTTGGTAATATCCTTATCCAGCGCAAAAGACTGCAATGGATTATTGATATTGGTATATTGTGCCGGACTACCATCTGCTGCATACGCTTTGTAAGTAGGATTATTTGAAATGGCATCTCCGATTACACCTGAAATCGGTGGTCTTACATTGCTTGTACCAGTAGCATTCAGGTTTACTTCTACCGTTAGCTTATCATCTAAGAATTTCTGTGTTGCATTAAAACGTCCGGTATAACGATCAAGGGTATTAAACTTAATAATACCTTCCTGTTTTTGCATACCGAAAGAGGCGTAATAAGTGAGTTTATCTGCGCCACCACTTAATGTGAGGTTATGGTTTTGTGTAACGGCAGTTCTGGTGATTTCTTTTTGCCAGTCTGTATTTCCACCTCCATCATCCAACACTCCACCTACTGCAGGTACTTGCTTTTTATATTCCGCTGCACTGAATACTTTTATCGGATTCACCAGATTTGAAACACCTATGCTTGTTGAAAATGAAATTTGTGATACGCCTGCTTTACCTTTTTTAGTGGTAATTAATACCACACCATTGGCACCTCTTGCACCGTAGATAGCAGTAGCTGATGCATCTTTCAACACATCAATAGTCTCAATATCCTGCGGATTCAAAAAATTCAGCGGATTACCACCACCGGTTCCTGAATTATCCAGTGCGAGTCCGTCTACCACAAATAAAGGTGTACTGCCTGTTCTTACTCCACCAGGTCCGCGAACAGTAATATTGATGTTGACACCGGGTTCACCACTTGCAGCAACAACATTTACACCTGCTACTTTACCCTGTAGCAATTGTTCAGGGGAATTCATAATTCCCCTGTTGAATGATTCATTTCTTACAGATTTTACAGCGCCGGTTACATCTCTTTTACTTTGTGTAGCATAACCAACTACCACTACCTGATTCAAGTCGCTGCTAACAGCAGTTAAGCTGATATTGACAGTGGTTCTGTTGTTTACAGCGATTTCCGTTGAGTTGTACCCAACAAAGCTACACACCAGTGTAGCGTTACGATTATTTAACCGGGCCGTATATTCTCCGGAAGCGTTGGTACTTGTTATTACAGCACCTCCTTTCACACTTATTGTTGCACCATTCAGCGGTAAGCCGGTAGCTGCGTCAGTTACTTTACCTGTAACAGTAATTTCCTGTTGTTGATAAAAAAATGGAGAGGAAAAATTAGCAGTTGCATGGTTGCCTGTTATCGACAACAACAGAAACAATCCTCCTGCCCATTTGATTGCACAGAGTCTTTTTTTCATTGATATAATTAGTTTTGCTTGCGGGCCAAAACTATCTTAGACTGCAATCGATTACACCGTAAATAAAATTCATAATCTTATAGTAATGATAATAATACAGAAACATAATAATGCGTTAACAAAATATCAGTCTTGTATACCAAGTGCCCGTAGTATGTTATAAAACACACTGGTGTTTTCATGAACACCTGAAAACAAATGCGACATTGGTCCATAAGCAAATACAGGAACAGGAACAGCTGTATGATCAGTAGTTGAGAACTGTGCGCTTACATAGCCTTTCGTCATATTACCATCCAGTAGTGTAAGGCCACCTGTTTCATGATCTGCTGTTATTATAACAAGTGTTTCCTTATCTGCATCAGCAAATTTTAATACATCTGCTACCAATCTGTCAAAATCGAGCACTTCCGTAACCAGGTAGGGTAAATCGTTGGCATGCCCTCCATAATCAACCTGCGCTGCTTCCACCATCATCATAAAGCCATCTTTCTGTTGCGATAAGATGTTTACCGTTTTATGAAAAGCCTTAGTCAGCCAGCTACCCCTTCCTTTTGCAGCTGGCTTCGTTGCTATCGAATCGGTGATCACCAATTTTTCAATGCCCTCCGACTGAAATTTATCTATCGAATGAAATACCTGTATGTCTTTTGATTGTTTGACAGCCAGTACAGAATCAATGCTTTTATTTCCTGATCCTGCCAGTATGTTTACAGGCGATAAAAAAAAGTCTTCAAGAATCGGCAGACTTTCTGTTCTTTCAGACCTGTGAGCATAAAATGCTGCCGGGGTAGCATCTGTAATATCACCGGCAGTTATGATAGCTGTTTTTTTATGCTGGCGGGCAAGATACTCGGGTAAAAGTTTTAATTTTTTCCCATTGTAGTCTACCCCAACCGAACGGTTATTGGTTTTTTTACCTGATGAAAAAGCTGTAGCACCCGGCGCCGAATCAGTGATATAACTATCGTATGAAGCCGTTAAAGAAAGTGACGTGTTTTTTATTTTGAAAATTGTAAGGTCTCCCCTGTTTGCCGTATATGCTGCGTGCAGTTGTGCAAGCCCCATTCCATCTGCTATTAAGAGAATAATATTTTTCGGCTGTTGCTGTTTTCCATCGCTTACAAACGATGGTGTGTAGGTTTGCTGTTTTTGAGGTAATTGATAACTATACTTCGGTAGATTGTTCATGAATGTTGCCGCTTCCACAATGCGGTCGGTATTGATAAATCCCACTTTCAGTTTCATCAACTGATACCATGCATTGGGAATATCGGGTGCATTCCAGAAACGCATTTTTTTGCTTGAAGTAATACCAGCTTTTGCTATTACACTATCGAATCGAAAAAGCTCTTCTTTTGTCAACACACCTTTACCATTCCATTTGCTGTACTTTTTAAAATTAGCACTCATAATGGCCAGCCTGCTTTGCACTTCGGTTGTGTAATCTGTTTCAGGGTTTGCATCAAACCAGATATAGGACGGATACTCCAGAAAATCCGATGGAGCCGGCTGGTTTCCGGTAATTGTTAACTGAAGATTTTTGTTTTTTATTATTTCGGGATAGTGTTGCAGCAGAGCTATCAAAGCCTGTAAAGTAGGCGCTGCATCTGTTTTAAGGTCTATCAGCAAAATCAGGTTTCTTTTATGCTGCTCCTTTCTGATACATTGCAACAATGGTTGCAGGTATAATTTTTCCAGTGTTTTGGCTGTATCCAATTCTGTTTCTTCATGCGCCACCAGTAACTGGTTGTTATGCAGAAATATATCTACTTCGATAGACCCATAGCCCTGTTGATAAGCTTCCCAGAACGGGAAGGCTTGCTTATAATCGTTGTGTGCATGGAGTGACTGACTTGTGTACTGCAAAACTTGTGCTTTAGCAGTATACAAGAACAGGAGAGAACACAGTAATAAAGAAAAGCTACTTACGAATAATCGTTTCATGCAAAATTTTATCAGTGTATTCAATAAATTGAACCAGTACCTGATCTTTACTTACAGAAAAAGTGGCAAAACCTTGTGTTGCGGCTGCAAATGTTCCTCCGTCGGGATGTAGTTTGGTGGGTCTTGCCTCAGATGCGGCACCTGATATAATATGATGTGTTTTATGCCCTGCTGGTTTTGTATGCTCCAGGTGATGTTCATGTCCGGCCAGGTAAACATCTACCCCATATTTATCAAACAAAGGCTCCAGGAATGTTTTTATATTCGCTACATCTTTCGATTGATTTCTCCATCCTCCCGTATATGCCGGATGATGCCCTACCACTATTTTCCATTTAGCATTCGATGATGCCAATGTTTCTTCTATCCATTGTTTTTGTTTTGCCACAGCTCCTTCCGGGTATTTAACGGGGTCATGTTTTTGTCCTCTCATCTCTTTTTCAATCGGGTCGGTGTCAATAAATAACATCAACAAACTTGCCGATGTATCATTCATGTTGAATGATTTACTGTAATAACGCGAAGGCATAGTCCATCTGCTACTGATGGCAGAATATTCAACTTCTGCATCCGGGTTTGATGCATAATCATGATTACCCAGTACCGGATACCATTTTACATGGAGGGATTGAGCCGTATAAATCTGTTCGAAGGAACTAATCCAATGATAGTCTCTTGTGCTCTGCACACCATATGGATAAAAATTATCGCCTGTTGCTACGACAAAACTTGCGTCTAAATCATGAGCTGCTTTGCCCATTCCTGCGGCTACTTCTTTCTGGTAGTTTTCACCGTTTCTCCCCCAATCACCCATGGCAATAAAATGAATGGCAGGACTAATCTTCTTTATCCCTTTTATTGATCCTCCTTTATATCCAAGATTATCTACTAAAGGAGCCTGAGAGAAATTTTTTGCAGCTAATAAAATAAAAAAACTGAAAACTATTATAAAACGCATGGTAATACTACTTGGTAAAAAATAAAGTTATTCGCCATGTATTATGGAATTGTATCTAACCGGTTAATTAATTAAAAAATTGCCGGTCTTTTACGCTTTTCTTGATTGTATTAGGTCGTTATACATTACTGTTCCTTCTTTCAGATGATTTTTATATACATTTGAATACAGCAAATGTTACTAAACCCATTATACCTTTCTGCCGGTTTCATGGCTACTGTTTTGCTCTCCTTTTATTTTCTGTTAAAAGCCACTAAAGGGAATAAAATAGTTGCAGGCATTATCATTGCATGGATGATTATCCAGGGTATAATTGCTTCAACGGGCTTTTATACCGATACACATACTATGCCTCCGAGATTCATGACCTTACTGTTGCCACCATTTATACTAATGATCATGTTATTCCTGACTAATAAAGGCCGTCGCTTTATTGATTCATTAGATACGGAACAGCTTACCTGGTTACACATAGTTCGTATACCCGTTGAAATCTGTTTATTTTTACTCTATACCTACCAACTCGTACCTCAGCTAATGACCTTTGAGGGTATTAATTTCGACATCTTGTCCGGCTTGACTGCGCCGTTCATTGCCTATTTCGGTTATCGAAAAAAACAATTCGGAAAACCTATTTTATTAAGTTGGAATTTAATCTGTCTCGGTCTGCTTGTGAATATTGCTTATCACGGAATTCTTTCGGTTCCCACTTCTTTTCAAAAGTTTGGATTCGAGCAACCAAATATTGCATTAACTTATTTCCCCTACCACTTTCTTCCGGGTCTTATTGTGCCACTGGTATTATTCGCACATCTGGTTTGTATGCGAAAACTATTACTCAGAAACGAACAGCGATTGTAGAAAGATTGAAGTGCCTTATAATAAATTTATTATAGATAATTTGATAGTATTATTTAATCGTGTATAATGTTAATACCTGACAAATGCTGCTATTAGATTTAGGTTTTTAAATTTTTACACAATCCACAATCCGCAAATGTTATAACATTTAAAAGGAAAAATGTAAATATCCTAAGCATATTCAGGCTCATATTGCAACCATTCTACTTTTCAAGAAATGAACCTGAAAAAAAACTAACAATATTTACATGGGTAATGAACCATTAACCCCTAAAATTTTACAAAAAAACTATATACCTACTGCTGAATTTTATAGTCAGGTGGTTGATAGCCTGCTGGATTACTCCATTTTTACCATGAATACCGAATTAGTGATTAATAGCTGGAACACCGGGGCTACAGGTATTTTTCAATACGAAGCTGATGAAATACTTGGCAAATCATTTCATACCATTTTTACAGAAACTGATATTGCAGAAGGCATTCCTGAGAAAGAAATAGAACTGGCAATCAAGGAAGGCAAAGCCATAGACAACAGATGGCATATTTGTAAAGACGGAAAAAAGTTCTTCGCTTACGGACTGGTATTTCCACTGCTGGGAATTGATGGCGAAATGCTGGGTTTTGTAAAAATTCTAAGAGATATTACTGAAAAGAAAACGACGGCAGATGCTATAGATGTGTATGTTAAAGATCTTGAAATTTTAAATACACATAAAGAAAGTGTTATTTCAATTCTATCGCATGACCTTAGAAGCCCGCTTGCAGGCTTTATCAGTTTATTGGAACACACCAGAACCAACCTGCATGATATTACCAAAACTGAACTTGAAAGCATTCTTGACCTCTTATACAGCTCTGCGCTGAAAGAGTTAGACCAGTTAGACAATCTGGTAGAATGGGGAAGAATTAAATATGCTTCCGAAACATTTTCTCCAACAAAATTCAACTTAGTACATGTTATCAAAAAAATATTTGGAATTCTGTCTGAAAATATTCTTGCTAAAAATATTGATTTAATCTCCGAAGTAGAAGATCCGTTCACCGTAGTTGCAGACATCAAAATGCTTCAATCGATTTTACAAAACCTAATTACCAATGCTATTAAATTTTCCAATTTCGGAGGTGTTATAATAATTACTGCAATACAAAAAGAAAATACTTCCATTATATCCGTCACTGACACAGGTATTGGAATGAGTAAGGAAATGCTTACCCATATTTTCACACCCCAATTAAACATACTTTCTGAACGAAGAGCTGATAATTCAAATGCGGGTATTGGATTATTACTTTCTAAAACACTGGTAGAAAAGCATGGAGGTAAAATATGGGCAGAGAGTAGAGAAAATGAAGGTACTACTTTTTCATTTTCGCTATCAGGAGATGGTAACAAAGAGGATAGTTTAAAGGAAAATCGAAAAGCCTTTTTCGAAGATTATAAAACAACAGAAGACTAAATCACTTCGCTCCTGTAATTTTTAAACGTTTCTAATCCATTAATACCATAAACTAGAAAATCTGTGAAAATTCATATCAAGTACATGGTATCCTTTCGATGCAAACTCGTAGTAATAGAGCAACTTGACAAATTAGACATTGATTATAATGAAGTACTCCTGGGGGAAGTATCTATTAAAGGAACTATTACTGATGAACAAAGAGAGAAACTAAGAATTGGGCTTTTAAAAAAAGGGCTGGAATTAATGGATGATAAAAAGGCCATGTTAATAGAAAAAGCAAAAACGATCATCATAGAAATGGTACACTATTCCGATGAACCACCTAATACCAATTATTCAGATTTTATAAGCGAAAAAGTAGGCTGCAGTTACACTTATATAGCCAATCTTTTTTCAGATGTTACAGGTACTACTATTGTTAATTTTATTATTGCTCATAAAATTGAACGCGTAAAAGAATTATTACTATATAATGAGCTTACACTTACTGAAATCAGCTATATGCTTCAATACAGCAGTGTTGCACATTTATCGAATCAATTCAAAAAAATTACCGGATTAACACCCACCTATTTCAAACAAATGCGTCAATTCAGAAAAAGAATTCAGTTGGAAGAAGTTGGAAGTTTCGATGAAATAGGAGATGAAGACAAGAACAATACACTTTAACTCATTTAATATTTCCCTGCTTTCTTTTCTCCTGCCTGAATAGCAATAGATAATATGTTCTCTTTTGGCGGCAGCGGACAGGTAGCATAAGGCGTAAAAGCACAGGGCGGGTTAAAAGACTTATTAAAATCAAGTATAGTTATACCATCTTCACCCGGCATGGCTGCATATAGAAAACGACCGGCAGGATAGGTGCTTTTACCACTGGTGGCATCTCCAAAAAGAATAAAGAGCTTATCACCTTCTGTCAGTGCATAGAGTGTATAACTCTTCCCCCCGATGTTGAAATATAATTTACCGGGTGAAAACTGCAGGGTGGTTTGACCCAATACATTTTCAACAGGAATAGTTGCCTGTAGCAGGGGGCGCACCAGTTTTGCTTTTACCCGAAATGAGGTGTCGATTGGAAAACATGGAATTTCTTTCAGCTCTTTTATTGCAGGATGCTCCAGATTCCTGAAGCGTATGCCAATTTTATCTTCTCTTTTAATTACCGTCCAGCGAAAGGAAGCAAAGGATAGTTCAGGCTGCTTCATGGAATCTGCATGAAATACCACTGCTTCTTTTTTAAAAGTGCCATTTACTTTTGTATCAATCGTTTTTTCCAGTACCTGTATCACTTTGTCTCCTCTCCTTTCATAATAGCCCACACTCGAGGGGAAAGAGGGAATGGGAAAACGAATGATATCTGATGCAGTTCCGCCAAAAAATTGTTTTCCTTCATTCAGCCAGAACAACCCTGCAAGGTTCAACCAGCCGTTATCCGATTTCAATTCAGCTAATCTTTCGTTTTTCCAGGATGCAATTTCTTCAAGGTATTGTTGCTGTGATTGAACTTGAAGAATCAATACACTGAGGAAGACTGTTACAATTAATTTACGCATACAAGGCAATTTCGGCATTTTATAGCATTCCGGAACAATTGAATGAATCATGTCTGGTAATCTGTCAATAGCCCTTTTCACATAAATATGTGATGAAAAAACAGTGTTGTTATAGCTCATATGAAAAAGAGACCTTTTATCATTCTTTTACTTTTCAGGTCAGCACCAGCTCATAGTTTCATATCCAATAAAATAAACAATATGCAAAAATATTTCCTTTTCACTATGCTCTTTAGCCTTGCGATGAGTACAAAAATTATTGGTCAAAACAAAGCAGATAGTATTGCGATAAAGCAATTGGCCTTAGACTACATTGAATCGCAACACAAACCCAATTCAACACAAATGGAAAATGCCTTACATCCAAGAATGGTCAAGCGTACTTTTTGGAAAGATAAAGGCACCGGTAAAGATTTTCTCTATGAATATTTTGCTGAGAATATGGTCATATTAGCAGAAAGATACAATATAAAAGGAGACAAGTTTCCTGCAAATCCGAAAAAGGAAGTACAATTATTGGATGTGTCAGAGAGGACTGCTTCAATAAAACTAATTGCTGATGAGTGGATTGATTATATGCATGCTGTAAAATTGAATGGAAAATGGACAATCGTTAATGTACTGTGGCAGTTCAATGATCAGAACAGGCACCAGTAAATGAAGCAGTCAGAAAGAAAAAGATAACCCAATAAAAAAGCTACCTGATCGGGTAGCTTTTTTAAAAACTAAATAGGTTTTTATTATCGAAGGTCAGAAGTATTAACCCTTGTAGGTGTTTCTTTTCCGCTTACAATACCTCTCGAGCTTAATGCAATAGCACGGATAATGCGTGTCATATTTTCAATATCAATAGTACTAAACTCATCAGACGCTTTATGGTAGTAAGGATCTACATCAATTTTAGTGGTGGAGATCGTATGCGCAGGCACTCCTAAACGGGCGAGTGTTGCATTATCTGAGCGATAAAACAACTGCTGCTCAGGATATGGATCGGGATGAAAAGTAAAATCGGTACCGGCCAGATTGCCCTGTAATATTTTACCCATATCTGTTTTTTCATACCCAGTAATAAACGCTGAATTCTTTCCCCATTTGCTTTCCGAGCCAATCATTTCAATATTAAACATGGCCATTACCTGTTTGGGATCGAACTGGCGTGAAAAATAAGTGGCGCCAAAACCCCCTACTTCTTCTGCAGTGAAAGCAGCAAAAATTAAGGTTCTTTCGTTATTATTGATCTTCTTGAAATATTGTGCCAATACCATCATGGCAGTAGTTCCCGCCGCATCATCATTGGCACCATTAAAAATAGAATCAGCCTGCACATTGCCATTTCTGTCTTTACCCATAACACCCAGGTGATCATAATGCCCGGAGAAAATTACATACTCATTCTTTTTGCTTTTACCGGGCAAAACACCCACCACATTGGCCAATGGCATTTCTGTGATCTCATGTTTTGCACTTACACTATAAGTTGCAGGATCAGTAGCAGTGAGTATAAATACTATATTCTTATCTGTCTTGAATATGTTCGATTTAAGACGTGTAAGTGTATTAAAAGTTTTAGAGAAACTGGTATCTACAATTACCACATAATTTTTATTCGCATTGAGGTATTTTCTTGCCTCCGTTCCCAGGTTGGCACCTGCAGCAATCTTTACTTTTTCATACCCCGATTGTTCAGTGATATTCAGTTCTGGCTGACAGGTTACCACAACCACATCCCGGCTGTCGAGACTAACACCACCTATACTTCCCGTAAGACTGATGAACTTAGGGCGAACCATGACAAACTGCTGTAAAAAATTACCGCTGTTGTTCCAGGTTTGTAATCCTGTTTTCTTGAACTCGTCTGCAATAAAAGCCGCAGCCTTATCAATACCTTTTGTAAACGTACGTCTGCCCTCCATTTCATCCGATGAAAGAGTGCGTTCTATACGTTCTACTTCTTTTTGACTGATTAATTCTTCAACATTCTGCGCAGAAGCTGCACCCACCATGAAGACAGTGAGGGATAATAGGTATTTTTTCATATTAGCGTTTGAATTAAGGAGGACGTGAATGGTCAATGGTGAATAAAATTTCCTACCAGCGATTATTCACCATTGACCATTCACTATTCATTATTGTTTATTCTTAGAGGCTCATCATTTCCTTAAACTTCACCGTTTGCCTGCGGCTTACTTCAATTTTTTCTCCCCCTTTCAGGTCAACCAGCAGGCCGCCATTGAAATAAGGTTCAATTTTTTCAATCCAGCGGAGGTTGATGATATGTTTGCGGTTGGCACGGAAAAACATCCTGTCGTCTAATCGCTCTTCGAGAGCGTTCAGTGATTTCAGAATCAGTGGTTTATTGGTACCAAAGAATACTTTTGCATAATTGCCCACACTTTCAAACAAACGGATCTCACCCAGTTTCACAAACCAGCAACGTTCACCATCTTTTACAAATACCTGGTCATGTTCTGTCAGAGGTCCTCTGTTGATACCATTTAGTCCGGCAGACTCTTTGAACATTTCTGCCTGTAATTTCTGAATGGCATCAGCCAGGCGTTTGGGTTCAATCGGTTTCAGCAGGTAATCAAGTGCATTTACTTCAAATGCTTTGATGGCATATTCGTCGTAAGCCGTAGTGAAAATTACCTTGGGTGCTTTTTCTACTTCGGCCAGGAGGTCGAATCCGGTTTTACCGGGCATCTGAATATCGAGGAAGATCAGGTCGGGATTGAGGGTTTCAATTTTTTCGATACCATCATCCACATTTGCTGCTTCCTCAATCACTTCAATATCTGAATGATCCTGCAATAATTTTTTTAACTCATTTCGTGCAAGTCTTTCATCATCAATAATGATTGCTTTGATAGCCATAGCGCTGATTATTATATAGAATTAAGAATAAACGTGTTGTACGGGCATTTTTACGATGGCTTCCACCATATTGTTTCCAATGTCTCTGATTTCAAAGTTAGCTTTTCCGCCGAACAATAATTTAAGCCTGTTCCGGGTACTGTTAATACCAAATCCATCAGTACTGCTGTTATTATCCAATTTACCGGTATTCTGAATAATCAGTTCATGGTGATCATTCCGGTAATCGGAGATTACTTTTATAAAACCACCATCTTTCTGCTTGCCAATACCGTGTTTAATGGCATTCTCCACCAGGGTCTGTAACATCATTGGTGGAACGGGTTGGTCAAGTGTATCTTCATCAATCTCGTATTCTACCTGTAACCTGTCTTCAAAACGTATATGTTCCAGTGCCAGGTAATCTTTTACAATATTCAGTTCCTTTTCAAAAGGTACGGTTTCCAGTTTTTCGGCCTGCATACTGCTACGCAGAATATTACTCAACTCTGTTATGGCAGTTCGGGCCCTGTTAGGGTTCTCATCTACCAATGCACGGATACTATTCAGTGCATTAAAGATAAAGTGTGGATTGATATGCGACTTAATGGTCTTGAGCTCCAGTTCTTTTACCAGGCTCTCTAATCTAACTTTCTGAATTTCGCTCTTGGTACCCAGTTCCACATAATGCCAAATGTAATAAATCGACACCCAAACCAATATCATGGGCGAATCGAAGATGACATTCGAAAGGAACCTTTTTTCTACTGAAACCTTGCGGGCAGGATCATATAAACCTGACCATTCGACTATGGCACTATTCGTTAAACTATATAAAACGATAATACTTAAAACAGTGATAGTCATTAACCACCATTTCTGTACCTGGATGGGTGGCCTCAGCTCCATCTTTACAATCAACTCACGTAATAAATGCGTGAACACCAGTCCTGAAAGGATGGTTATACCTAAACGGGGGTAGAAAATATAGTTGGTTCGGTTCTCAAAAATAAAGGCAAAGAAGACCATGGTAAGACCATAGAACAACCATCCGCCCAACTGACACCACCAGTATAATGTAGATTTGCTCGTCCTCATGTATCAACAAATATAGAGGGAAAGGCTTCCCGCTAAGTCCTGAATTTTGATTAATGGCAAAAACCGCAGTTGTTTGGTACAAATTAATGTTCCCTATCGACGAACCTTCTGTTTTGCGGACTGTTTCTTAACGTATCATAGGATATTGCTAAACACGAAACACGTATTTTTACATTTCAAACCCAGCCTTCATGGAGATTAAACCGGGCAAATTATTAGGCCAGATCAATCATCCCGACGACCTGAAACAGCTCTCACGGGAGCAATTACACCAGGTTTGTGATGAATTGAGACAATATATTATAGACGTTGTGAGCGTTCACGGAGGTCATTTTGGGGCCAGTTTGGGTGTAGTAGAACTGAGTGTAGCCCTTCATTATGTGTATAATACACCTTACGATCAATTAGTATGGGATGTGGGACATCAGGCTTACGGACATAAAATCCTCACGGGCAGAAGGGACCAGTTTATTACCAATCGCAAATACAAGGGACTGAGCGGCTTTCCAAAAAGATCCGAAAGTGAGTACGATACTTTTGGGGTTGGGCACTCTTCTACTTCCATTTCAGCGGCATTGGGTATGGCCATGGCTGCCAAATACAAGGGCGAAAACCGTAAATCGGTGGCCGTTATCGGCGATGGTTCAATGACAGCCGGTATGGCTTTTGAAGCCATGAACCATGCAGGTGTGGCCGACAGCGATATGCTCATCATCCTGAATGATAATTGCATGAGCATCGACCCAAATGTGGGTGCGCTCAAAGAATACCTGACTGATATCAGCACTTCTCCTACCTATAATAAAATGAGAGATGAGGTATGGAACCTATTGGGCAAATTGCCTGTGGGCAAAAACCTGAGTCGCGACCTTGCTTCTAAAATAGAAGCAGGGGTAAAAGGTGTGGTGAGCAAGAGCAGTAATTTATTCGAAGCATTGAAGATCCGGTATTTTGGTCCGATCGACGGACATAACATTACCAAACTGGTTGATACATTAAAGGACCTGAAAGAAATTCCTGGTCCGAAACTACTCCACATCATTACGACCAAAGGAAAAGGTTATGCACTGGCCGAAAAAGACCAGACCAAATGGCATGCACCCGGGCTTTTTGATAAAGTAACCGGTGAGATTTATAAGAAAAAGATTGATGTGCCTCAACCACCCAAATATCAGGATGTATTTGGTCATACCATGATAGAGCTGGCGGAGCTGAATGAGAAAGTGATGGGTGTTACTCCTGCTATGCCAAGCGGTTCTTCTTTAAAATTCATGATGGAAAAAATGCCGCATCGTGCATTTGATGTGGGTATTTGTGAGCAGCATGCAGTTACCTTGAGTGCCGGTTTGGCTACACAGGGTATGCGGGTGTTCTGCAATATTTATTCTTCTTTCATGCAAAGAGCTTACGATCAGGTAGTGCATGATGTGGCCATTCAGAAATTACCGGTGGTGCTTTGTTTAGACAGGGCCGGACTGGTGGGTGAAGACGGACCCACGCACCATGGCTGTTACGATATTCCCTACATGCGCTGTATTCCGAACCTGATTGTGAGTGCGCCGATGAATGAACAGGAATTGCGTAACCTCATGTACACGGCTCAACTGGAAACAACGGCTTATCCTTTCGTGATCCGTTATCCACGTGGCGAAGGTGTGATGCCCGAATGGAGAACCGCATTTGAAGCAATACAGATTGGAAAGGGTAGAAAAATAAAAGACGGAAGAGATGTTGCGATATTGAGTTTTGGTCACCCCGGCAATTTTGCCACAGCTGCCATCCGTGAATTAAGAACAGAAGGTATTGATCCTGCTCATTACGACCTGCGTTTCGTAAAACCCATTGATGAAGATTTGTTACATGAGGCTTTCAGCAAATACAATAAGATTGTTACCGTGGAAGATGGAACAGTAGTTGGTGGATTTGGTTCTGCGGTACTGGAGTTCATGAACAAATACGGTTACAAGGCTGATATTACTATACTGGGTATTCCTGACAGATTGGTAGAACATGGTACACCCAAAGAATTACACAGAGAATGTAATTATGATGCACAGGGTATTGCCGATGCTATTCGTGCTTTGTTAAAAGAAACGGTGAGTACAACTGTACTCTTAGGATAATCTTCTCTTGATAATCTGTGAATCTGTAGCTTAATTTTTTGCCACAGATTCACAGATTTTTTTATGCCTGTATTGTAAAATGCAAATAGAAAAAGTAGATCACAAAAGCTAAATACACCAATATTCCAACATATACTAAGGGTCTGAATTTCACATACTCTCCTGCTTTGGTTTTATAGTAACAAACAATAAACATGAAAACAAACAGGACTGTTGTGAAAATCAGGTTAAACAGATCTTTGTCGTTCCTATTCGCAATCTGATCACTGACCCAGCTTCTGCTCAGCATAAACAGCAAAACACCCATTATTATAAAGATGCTTTTATTCGTAGGCTTCTGCCTGTTAGCTTGCTTATGTTGCATAAAATATTGATTATGGAAAATACAAATAATTTCATCCCATATGAAATTCGTTTATGAAATATTGGCCGGTAATACTTTTACTGCTTATACACAGAGTCTCATCAGCTCAACAATCATTTACCAGCATACAAAAGCATATTCAAACATTTACAAGCAAGCAAAAAATGAATCCACGAATTTGCTTTTTGTTAGACCTTGCCATCCACAACGGCAAGAAAAGATTTTTTGTTTACGATATTCAAAAAGACAGCATCCTGCATGCCGGCCTCGTTACACATGGCGATTGCAGGGAACAGTATTTGTTTGATGTACGTTACTCCAACCAGCCCGGCTCTCAATGTAGTTCTGCAGGTCGGTATAAAGTGGGTGTTGAGTACAAAGGAATTTTCGGGAAGTCGTATCGGCTGCATGGGTTAGACAGCAGCAACAACAATGCATTAAAACGTGCAGTGGTAATGCATGCTCATGAATGTATTCCGGAGAAAGAAATTTATCCTGATCAGATTTGTAACAGCCAGGGATGCCCTACAGTAGCGCCTGCTTTTTTAAGAACCATCAGCAGTTATATCGATCAAAGTGAAAAGCCTATTCTTCTGTGGGTACTGGATCGTCGGTAAACGTATTGGTGAAGTCTTCATCGGTGAGGCCTTCTTCTTTGAGTTCTTCTTCGCGCTTATCGTTCCATTCCACAATAAAATTATTCTTTCCTTCGGCCACCATCAGCTTCATGAATTTCTGCTGGGTAAGTTCAAGGATGGATAAGAATAAGAAAATAGCATGGATCCGATCATTACATACTTCAAATACTTTTTCAAAAGCTACAGTCTTTTCTTTCCCAACAAAATCAAGCATATAATCACGACTGCCTTCCATGGTGTAGTTATAGCGAACTACGGTATGAACGGGTTTATTCTGGCGATCGTGAACACGCTGCATTACTTTTTCAAAAGCTTTCATCAGCTTGAACATGGTGATGTTCTGTATCTCTGTACCTTCTGATGCGTCTTCCCCAATTTCAATGAGTTCTTTCTGCAGGTTACCGCGCTTCACCATGAGCATACGCATGGCTTCCATTTCGGCCATCTGCACTGCAGCTTCCTTGAAACGTTTGTATTCGAGGATTTTATCGATCAGTTCCTGGCGCGGATCAATTTCATTACCCTGTGCATCTATTTCCTTGCGTGGCAATAATAATCTTGCCTTGATACGCATCAGTGTAGAAACGAAAAGGATAAACTCACTACTCAATTCAATATTCAGCTTCTCTCCCTGATGAATAAAATCGAGGAAGTCTTTAATGATTTTGGTAATGGGTATATTATAAATATCCAGTTCATCCCTTTCAATAAAGAACAACAACAGGTCGAAAGGGCCCTCAAACTGGTCTAATTTAATCTGGTAACTCGCTGTATTCACTGGTTCATACTTTAGCTGCAAAGAAAACCCCTTCGGGGCTTATTTGTACCCGAAGGGGCCATTATTTATCCACTTTGGAGACCGAAAGTCGGAAAGTCAGAAAGTCCGCAGCATCTTCTTCCGGACTTTCTGACTTTCCGACTTTCGGACTTCCTCCTACACTTTCTTCAACGAATCCCTGATTTCCGCCAGTAATTTCTCACTTTCAGAGGGTCCGGCCGGCGCAGCGGCTTCCGGTGGGGCCTTCATTTTATTGATACCCTTGATGACCAGAAATACCACGAAAGCCACAATAATAAAGTCGAGTACGTTGGTAATAAAACTTCCATATTTAATAGATACCTCTTCTGCCGCCTTGGTAATCACTGCTCCACTGGCATCTTTTACCTCGGCTACAGCATCTTTCAGCACCAGCACTTTATCATTAAAATCAACTCCGCCTGTCAGCATACCTACCACAGGCATTACTACGCCATCGACAAAAGAGGTTACAATTTTTCCGAAAGAGGCACCCATCACAAAAGCCACAGCAATGTCTACCAGATTGCCACGCATGGCGAACTCTTTGAATTCTTTGAGCATTCCCATAATGGTATTGGTTTGGTGAGTAATGAAAATAATTAATTTAAGTTGAAAAAGAAAACTGTTATTTCTTCAGCCCGGGATATTGCATATTCAAGCCTTTTAGCAGACTGTGTAATGCTTCTGCCATTACATATTCCTTATACCAGTTCTGGTCTGAGGGTGTAATAATCCAGGGCACTTTATTGCAATGATTAAAACAGTCTTCATACATCCGCATATATTCTTTCCAGAGTTTAGCTTCTGCAAAATCTTTCTCGTTGTATTTCCATTGTTTCTTTGGATCATGAATTCTTTCTGTGAGTCTTTGTTTTTGTTCTTCGGGTGAAATATGCAGGTAAAACTTGAGTATATGTGTATGATTATGTTTGGTAAGCAACCATTCAAAATCGTTGATGGCCCGCATTCTTTCTTTTGCCTGCTGATCGGTACACCATTTATGTACACGTGTTACCAGTATATCTTCATAATGCGATCGGTTGAATACCTGTATCATTCCTTTTGCAGGTGTATGCTGATGAATACGCCAGAGAAAATCGTGCGACAGTTCCAATGCCGTAGGGGCCTTGAATGAGGTTACACTAACCCCTTGTGGGTTCATGTTACCAAAAACATTCCTGATGGCTCCATCTTTACCACTGGCATCCATACCCTGTATTACTATTAACACCGAATGTTTCCCTTCTGCGAATAAAAGGTTTTGCAGTTCATCCAGTTCTGCAACCAGTTTTGCTGTCTTCACTTTTGTTTTTTCCTTATTGAAGTTCCTGGGGGCGCGGGTACTGATTTTATTAAGTTGTATCATTTGAAAGTCTGTTGGTCTCTTAAAGTTAGTTTTATTAGCCACAGATTCACAGATTAATCTGCTTAAATATGTGAATCTGTGACTAATAACTCATTCCAAAACCTCACCTTTACAAAAACCAAACTGTGAGAGATAAAATCATTAACTGGGGCATATTTATTCTATTATCCATCATCTGGGGCAGTTCTTTCATACTCATGAAAGAAGGCATGCATGTGCTGACACCCTACCAGGTTGCATCAATCCGTATTCTGAGCGCCGGACTTATCCTTACGCCTTTTGCACTCAAAGCACTCAAACAGATACCACAGAACAAATGGTTGCTGGTGATTCTTTCCGGTTTATTGGGTAATTTTTTCCCTGCTTATTTATTCTGTATTGCAGAAACAGAGATCGACAGTTCACTGGCAGGTATTCTCAATGCGCTAACACCCATGTTTACCATTCTGGTGGGTATTTCTTTTTTCCAGCTAAAAGCCAACAGCACCAAAATACTGGGTGTGATTATTGGTTTTATCGGATTATGTCTGTTGATGTTATCTGGTAAAGAAGTAAGTTTTAATAATCTTTCTTATGCCGGACTTGTACTATTGGCCACTCTTTGTTATGGGATCAATGTAAATATGGTGGGGCGATATATGAAAGAAGTGGGTTCGCTCAACATCGCATCACTGGCATTTGTATTTCTTATTATTCCTTCCGCCATTATATTATATTTCACCGGCTACCTTGAACTTGAACTAACAAATACTTCGGTATTAAAAGCTACCAGTGCTTCGTTTATATTGGGTGTATTGGGCACTGCCTTTGCTTCCATTATTTTTTATATGCTGGTAAAAAGAGCAGGCACCTTGTTTGCTTCCATGGTTACGTATGGCATTCCATTTATAGCTGTTTTCTGGGGATTACTGGACGGAGAAAAAATCACCCTACTGCAAATTGGCTGTCTGGGGGTTATACTTTGCGGGGTGTACCTCGTGAATAAAAAAAATAGCTGATGTAGGATGTCTGAAGTAAGATATTATAAAAAAAGGTTGCAGCTAAACATGCAACCTTAAACGTATAAAGTCTTGTCTCTGTTAATCTATATCCGACATCAGCCATCTGCCATCAGACATTTCCTACACCGCCATCATCTCTTTTTCTTTCGCAGCCAGGTGTTTATCTACCAGTGAAATAAATTTATCGGTGATATCCTGTATATTTTTTTCTGCGTCTTTGGCTGCGTCTTCGCTCAGACCATCTTTCTGTAATTTTTTTACCTGTTCTATAGCATCACGACGGATATTACGAATAGCTACTTTGGAATGTTCTCCTTCACCTGCCGCTTTTTTTACCAGTTCCTTTCTTCTTTCTTCTGTAAGTGGTGGCAGGAAGAGGCGTAGCTGTACCCCATCGTTCTGTGGCGTAATACCAATATTGGCCGCCATAATGGCCCGTTCAATGGCTGCGAGCATATTTTTCTCCCAGGGTTGTATACTGATGGTACGAACATCGAGTACGCTGATATTGGCCACCTGGTTAACAGGTGTGGGAGAACCATAATAATCCACCGCAATACCATCCAGCATAGACGGGTTGGCTTTACCGGCCCTGATCTTGGTGAGCTCAGTCTCCAAGTGATTGATGGCTTTGCCCATACTGTCTTCTGTATCGGCTAATATTAAATCCAGGTCTTCTGACATATTGCAAATTTAAGTGGGGCAAAACTAATGAATTGGGGGGAATAGCCAATGGCTAATGGTCCATGGTCGATAGTCTGTACAAGAGAAATGTGCTGAAAAATAAAATTGGGCAACCAAAGGGGCTATTGCAATTACCTATGGACTATTGACCATTGACTATTCACTATTCCCCTTTATCTTCGCAGCACTTTTAAAACCGAAATATGGCAAGCATTCAGGAATTGCAATCAGCGGCCTCACAGGTAAGGCGCGACATCGTAAGAATGGTACATGGTGTACAGAGTGGACACCCCGGCGGCTCGTTGGGTTGTACCGATTTTCTGACAGCCCTGTTTTTTCATACCATGAAACATGACCGCCAGTTTAAAATGGATGGTGTAGGTGAAGACCTGTTCTTTCTCTCTAATGGCCATATTTCACCCGTGTATTATTCGGTATTGTCGCGTTCCGGTTATTTTGATGCCAAGGAACTGGCCAGTTTTCGTAAACTGAATACCCGTTTACAGGGGCACCCTACCACACATGAAGATTTACCCGGCATTCGTATTGCCAGTGGTTCATTGGGTCAGGGTATGAGTGTTGCTATTGGTGCCGCTTTAACCAAAAAATTTAATAAAGACCCTCACCTGGTTTTCTCGTTACATGGCGATGGTGAATTACAGGAAGGCCAGATATGGGAAGCCGTAATGTTTGCTGCACACCATAAGGTTGATAACCTGATTGCTACTGTTGACTGGAACGGTCAGCAGATTGATGGCCCTACCAGCAAGGTAATGGCACTTGACAGCCTCCATGATAAATTCAGAGCATTTAACTGGACTGTACTTGACATGAATGGAAATGATATGGATGATGTAGTGGCAGTATTGGATAAGGCCAAATCAATGACCGGTCAGGGTAAACCCATTTGTATCATGATGAAAACAGCCATGGGCAAGGGTGTTGATTTCATGGAAGGTAGTCACGAATGGCATGGTATTGCTCCAAGCGATGAGCAGTTAGCCAAGGCACTGGCGCAGTTGCCTGAGACTTTGGGGGACTATTGAGAGAAGTAAAATTCAAAAAATATCGTAAAAATCGGAAGCCGCTTAGGAAAACTAAGCGGCTTCTTTTGTATGCAACATCTTTTTACTTTTTATTTTTGAATTTCCTACTTCAACCCTAGCTCCTGCCTGCTGGCTTTTCTGGAAGGAATCCAGGCTGCAATAAAACCGATGGCTGTTACGGTTACCAGTACCAGTAAATAATCTGCAGGCAGCAGTTTTACCGGATAGGCTTTTACAATGAAAGTATCACCGGCAAGTTTTATAGGTTTAAACAGTATCTGTATCCAGCAAATGAGGGTGGCAAGTAACATTCCCAGTACAGCACCAACACCCGCCAGCAGTAACCCTTCCGTCAGAAAAATAGCTTGTATTCTTTTCTGTGAAGCACCCATGGCTTGTAATACGGCAATATCTTTTTGTTTTTCAAGGACCAGCATTGTTAATGCCCCAATCATATTAAAAGCAGCTACCACGAGAATGAGTGAAAGGATGGCATAGATAACCCATTTCTCCAACTGCATCACTGCATACAGACTTTTATTTTGTTCATAGCGGGTTTGAACGAGATAGTTGTTTCCGAGCATTTCCTGAAGCTGTTGCCTTATTTTGTTTTCATCCTCTTTTACTTTTATTTCTACTGCACTGTATTCATCGGCATCCATATTCAGCATATACCTGAAGAAAGCCAGATTGGTAAATGCATATTTATTATCAAATTCCTGTTGTACCTGGAATGTGCCTGATGCCGTAATATTATTTACACTTAATCCATCCAGTGAATTGAATTTTGCTTTCCGGTTAGGTGTGTATAAGGTAAGCGGATAAAGAGAACGTTCCACTTCGGCTCCAATGGCATTTTCAATACCGTAACCCAATACAATCTGTGGAGTTTCAGCACTTCCGAGTGAAAATTTACCACGTTTTATGTGTTCATTTATTTTATTCGTGAATACATATTGATCATCTACTCCCTTCACCAAAACAATTGTCTGGTAAGGTCCGTTTACAAGTAGTGCTTTTTCTTCTGCTACGAGACTAACAATACCAATTCCGTTTACTGATTTGATTTTTTGCAATTGAGCCGCATCCAATTTCAATACTTTTCCTGTTGCAGGCGCTATGCGTATATCGGTATAAAAATCGGTATACAATCCTTTTACCAGTTCCTCAAAACCATTAAAGACGCTAAGGATGATGATCAGTGCTGCGCAACCCACAGTAATAGCCGTTACGCTGATCCATGCGATAATATTAATCGCATTTGTAGATTTCTTGGAACGGAAATAGCGCCAGGCGAATAGGAAATTCAAGGTGGTGGATTTCGTGAATGGTGAGTAGTGAGTAGTGAATAGTGAGTGGTGAATAGTGAGTGGTGAGTTTTGTAGAATTGATTTTACTCACTACTGACTACTCACTACTCACTATTCAACTCCCTCCGTCTTTCTTCTCTTCATTAATTTTTTTAAAGATCTCCTCCATTTTAAATACATAATCCAATGTATCATCAAGAAAATAATGGAGAACAGGGATACGGCGAAGCTGGTGTTTCATTTTATCGGCCAGTTCTTTCTTTATTTCCCAGGCACGGTTCTCAATAATTTTCATCACCGCTTTCTGGTCCTTTACCTGAAAAAGACTCAGGTAAACCCTTGCTTCTAACAGATCTGGTGTTACTTTAACCGATGAGATTGATACCATACCACCATCAATCATGGCCAGGTTTAGTCTCCTGAAAATATCATTCATTTCTTCCTGAATAGCACCTGCTACTTGCCGCTGACGTTTTCCCTCTTCCATGTTGATCGCTTTAATTGGTGGTAAAATTACTTACTTTGCTGTGTTTTACCGATTTTATCCTGATTATGAAGCGTTTTTCGAGAATACTTTTTTACCTGCGCACCCAGAAGCGAAACATTGTATTATACCTGTTTTTCAACCTTTTTTCCATCCTTTTCTCACTGGTTTCACTGGCTATGCTGGCCCCTTTTCTGCAATTATTATTCGGAAAAGAAAAATTAGTAAACGTTCAGCCGGCATTCGAGTTTACCGCTAATGGCATGTTAAATTACCTCAAGTACTTTATCAGCCAGTTAATTGCCAAACATGGAGATGTTTATGCATTAGGTGCCATCTGTGGTATTATCATCCTCTCTATTTTCTTTAAAAACCTCTTTACTTATCTCTCTTTTCGCGTACTGGCCCCCATGCGCAACTATGTAATGACTAAACTCCGTTCCGATCTTTACAGTAAGATTCTGGAACTGCCGATCGGTTATTTTACCGAACAACGCAAAGGAGATATCATCAGCCGAATGAGTAACGATGCCAATGAAGTGGAATGGAGCGTAATGAGCACTTTGGAAGGGCTTATTCGTGACCCCTTAAATATCCTGATCATTCTTGTATTTCTTGTGTTGATCAGTCCGGCACTTTCTCTGTTTCTTCTGGTATTATTACCCCTTACAGGTTTTATCATTGGCCGTTTAAGCCGTTCACTGAAAAAGCAGTCAACCGCTTCTCAGGAAAGACTTGGAACACTCATGTCTATTTTAGATGAAACACTGGGTGGTTTACGTGTGATTAAAGCTTTTAATGCCGAGAAAATATTACAAAGCAAATTTGTCAGCAATAACAATGCACTGAACCATATCCGTAACCGGATGAATTTCAGAAAAGACCTCGCCTCTCCTATGTCTGAGTTCATGGGTGTTCTGGTGTTGTCCTGTATTCTCTGGTTTGGCGGCAAACTGGTACTGGATGGCGATCTAGGGCTGGAAGCAGAAAGTTTTATTACCTATATCGTTTTCTTTACGCAGATCATTAATCCCGCCAAATCGCTCTCGGGTTCATTTTACAGTGCCCAAAGGGGCAGTGCCGCTATTCAGCGTATTGAGGAAGTATTGAGTGCACCTGTTACTGTTACAGATAATCCGGGTGCAAAAACACTGGAGCGTTTTGAGCAATGTATAGAATTTAAGAATGTGTCTTTTTCTTATGATGATGTGGTTATCCTGAAAAATATCAACCTTACAATTGAAAAAGGGAAAACCATTGCACTGGTGGGTTCTTCGGGAGCTGGGAAAAGCACATTGGCCGATCTGGTTCCGCGTTTTCATGACGTGAGTGCCGGTGAATTACTGATTGATGGTGTGAATGTAAAAGAATACACATTACACTCTATCAGGAACCTGATGGGTATTGTAACACAAGAGCCCATCCTCTTCAATGACAGCATTGCCAACAATATTGCATTGGGTATTGATAATGTAAACCAGACAGCTATTGAACAGGCTGCAAGGGTGGCCAATGCCTATGATTTTATTCTGCGGAAAGAAGATGGTTTTGATACCAATATCGGCGACCGTGGCAGTAAACTGAGTGGTGGTGAGCGCCAGCGGGTAACCATTGCAAGAGCCGTTCTCAAAAATCCGCCCATATTAATTCTTGATGAAGCCACTTCATCTCTCGATACAGAAAGTGAAAGACTGGTTCAGGATGCCATTAATAATATGATGCAGCAGCGAACATCCATTGTCATAGCCCACCGTCTCTCAACCATCCGTAATGCAGATGAAATCATCGTTCTCCAGAAAGGAGAAATCGCCGAAAGAGGCACGCATGATGAATTGCTGATGAGGGGAGGAATTTACAGGAAGCTGGTAGAGATGCAGGAAGTGAGGTAGTTTCCCCCCGGCCCCCTGAAGGGGGAGTTTTTTGATGACTTTATAATAACAGAGCCGCTTAGAAAAACTAAGCGGCTCTGTTAT
>NZ_JAHVAA010000006.1 GCF_019264485.1 Sediminibacterium sp. | reverse complement strand
TCTATGTGCAAGCACAGAACCTGGCTATCTGGAGCCCATGGAAAGGTCTGGATCCTGAAGATGGTAACAATATCAGCTTGAACGAATATCCTAACCCTAAAATGTTCGTAGCTGGTCTGGATATTAATTTCTAATTCAATATACTAGGCATTAATATTCATTATCGAATTTTCTAAAACAATGACAATGAAAAAAACGAAAATACTGATCCTCACTGCGATGCTGGTGTCTACGCTTTTTTCCTGCCAGAAACTGGTAGAGATTAAAGAGACCGACCTGATTGCAGGTGATATCGCCCTGAAAACAGTAACCAACAATGAGCAAGGTATCATTGGTGCGTATGCTGCGATGAACGTAGAAATGGGCATTTTGCTGAATGCTGTATTTGCAGATGAAGTAGTATCAGCAGATTTCTACAATGCTGCTACTGTACACGAGTGGCAGTACAGCTCAACAGATATCTCTATCCGCGATAACTTTACAGCTTTTAACCTGTACTATCGTATCATCGACCGCGTGAACCGTGTGTTACAGGCATTACCAGCTGCTACTGCAACTGTAGCAGGTGATGAAGCTAAACGTTCAAGATTAAGGGGTGAAGCTTTGTTCCTGAGAGCTTTCTGCCATTTTGAACTGTATCGTTATTACAGCAATAGTGCTGTAGGTACCGATCTGGCTATGGCTTATATGGAAACACCTTCTTTACAGCCACAGGCCCGTATTACGGTAGCTCCTTATTTCCAGAAATTAAAAGCTGATCTGGCTGCTGCCAAACCATTGCTGCCTTCTGATTTTTCAGGTACCAATGTATACAGAGCAACCCAGGCTGCTGCCGCTGCTTTACAAGCACGTACGGCCCTTTACCTGAAAGAGTGGAACGACGCCATTACTTTCAGTACAGAATACATCAATGCGGTTCCTTTAGCTACACGTGCTAATTTCCCAGGTATCTGGACTGATGCCAATAGCAACGAAACTGCTTTCAAATTAAGCCGTACCGCTTCTCTGGGTGGTCGTATCGGTAGCTTATGGCGTGGTACTTCTGCCAGCGCAAGCAACATCGGTGCTATTACCTGGACCATCGCTCAGAAACTCTGGGACATGTACGATCAGACGAACGATATCCGTTTTTCTTCCTATGCTAAAAACGAGCCATTGCTTGTTGGTACAGGTCGTAAATACACACGTCTGATTACCAAATATGCCGGTACTACTTATGGTACTGCTACTGAAAACGTAGCTGATGCCAAGGTTTTCCGTACTGGTGAAATGTACCTGATTCGTGCTGAAGCCCGTGCAGAAAACAACGACCTTGTTGGTGCTGCTACAGACCTGAATGCACTGAGAACTGCCCGTATCACTGGTTATACACCTGTTGTATTGGCCAGCAAAGATGCAGCCATCACTGCTATCATGGATGAGCGTTTCAAGGAACTGGCTTATGAAGGTCACCGTTTCTGGGACCTGAAAAGAAGAAATCTGCCTGTTGTTCGTTTAACTGCTGATTTACCACAGGTAAACGCTGCAACTACATTGGCTGCAGGTAACTTCCGCTTCCTGTTACCTATACCAAATGCTGAAATTCAGGCTAACCCTGTTATCCAGCAGAACCCAGGTTATACCAACTAATACAGTTTGTATCACTATACTAAAAGAGCCGGTCCCGATGGATCGGCTCTTTTTTTGGAGTCTTCTGTGCGAAACCTCTTCACGCTTTTTCTTTGAGGTAAGTCTACATAAATATTCACCCAGCGCAACGAAGAACAAATAGAACCTCACAGGAGGTGAAATAAAAAGAGACTGTATCGGCTTTTGATACAGTCTCTTTTTATTTCAATACCTAAGTAGTACATGTTTTACTGAAGTAATTCAGCTAATTTTTGCTCCAATGCTTCACCTCTTAAATCCATTGCCACAATTTTACCTGTTGGATCTAATAATACATTAAAAGGGATGCCTTCAATTTTATACAATGGAACTACCACACTTTCCCAGTATTTCAAATCACTTATATGTTTCCAGCTTAGTTTGTCTTTTGCAATTGCATTCAACCATGCTTCTTTATCCTGATCTAATGATACACCCAGTATAGTGAAATTTTTATCCTTGAATTTATTGTATGCAGCTACTACATTGGGATTTTCTTTTCTGCAAGGCATACACCAGCTGGCCCAGAAATCTACCAGTACATATTTACCTTTTAAACTGCTTAAACTAAAAGGCTTTCCTTCTGTATCGGGTAAATTAATTTCGGGCGCCTGCTGATTTAATAAAGAATTACCTGCCGGTTGCTGGTTTTGTCCATAAGCAGCCAATAGCGCTTTTATTTTTGCCAAACCCGTATGCGCTTTGAATTTTTCAGCAGAAGCATCAGCGAGTGCTTTTAATTCTTCAGGAGCCATGGTACGGGAACCCATACCTAAAGCATAATACCTGGCGGCCGGACTCTCAGATTCATTGATAAAATCGGTCACCAGCTTGTTCATTTCTTTAATCTGTACATCGCGTTTGGCTTTCTCTACCGTAATCAGACTGTCGTTGCCATCTCTCTGTAAACTATCAAGCATACCCAGCGTACCATATAAAACAGAATCTTTTACGCTGAACTTTTCGAATAAGGTATGCAAACGCTCACTGGCATCGGAACCTTCAATTTTATAAGCGCGGTAATTATTGATATCCATATTCACACGGATACTTTTACCATCATTCACCAATAATACATCTGGCCCATTCTCAACAACAAGACGATACAGGGATTCTTCCTTTGCCACAGCCCTTAACTCGAAATTGCCATTGTCTTTCAGTGTTCCGGAATCAAGCACTACGGGTTGTTCACCGCCATAAGGCAATTCCTGCAGGAATATTTTTTTGGATGGGGCATTGCTGATCTTTCCACTCACTGTAAATGCACCGTATTTTTTTTCCTGGCAACTACCTGCCAGTGCAACTATTGCTGCGATGTATAGCATTTTTTTCATACACTATCTGATATTTATTGATTGAGTTTTTGTTCCAGTAAACTGGTTACCTGTTTGGGATCGGCCTTACCCTGACTGCGTTTTTTTACTTCACCGACAAATAAGCCGATTAATCCCTTTTTCCCTTTTTTATATTCAGCTACTTTGTCGGGCATTGCAGCAATGGCTTCATTTACCCAGGCTTCAATGGCATTTTCATCACTCACCTGCATCAGGTTCATAGATTCTGCAAGTACAAGTGGATCAGCGTTATTTTCCAATAAAACCGGTAACAGTTTAGAAGACGCAACAGAGAAGTTAACCTTACTAAGCTGCACCAGTTCAATTAAGGCGGCCAGTGTAGCAGGCTTGAGCAAGAGGTTGCTAAAATCTTTTTGCTGGTCATTTAAATATTGGCGAATAGGCCCCAGCATCCAGTTGGCAATAGCTTTGTATTGTTGACTGTGTAGTATTACTGACTCAAAATAATGGGCAGTTGACTTTGCATCGCATAATTGAGCAGCATCGTATTCACTTAAGCCAAACCTGCTCATATATTTTTCAGTCAACGCATTTGGCAGCTCAGGTAAGTCTGTATTGATTGCCTGAATATAGTCGGGTGATAAATGAAAAGGTGCCAGATCGGGATCAGGGAAATAGCGGTAATCATTGGCTTCTTCCTTATCACGAATAGCAAATGTAGTGTCGTTGGATGCATCGAAACTCCTGGTTTGCTGCTGTATGGTTTTTCCTTCTTCCAGTAAGCCAATAATACGGTCTATCTCAAATTCAATGGCTTTTTTTACATTGCGAATGGAGTTCAGGTTCTTTACTTCCACCCGTGTACCTAATTTTTTTTCACCCCTCAGGCGAACAGATATATTGGCATCGCAACGCAAACTACCTTCCTCCATATTTCCGTCGCAGATATCAAGCCATTGTACCAATTTTCTGATTTCAGTTACATAATGCCAGGCTTCCTCGGCACTATGCAGATCGGGTTCTGTTACTATTTCAATCAGCGGCGTACCGGCACGGTTTAAATCGATACAGGTAAAATCATCTTCCAGGTCATGAATACTTTTACCCGCATCTTCTTCGAGGTGAATACGGTTCAGTTGTACATCTTTTCTGCCAGTACTTGTGTGGATGGTTACATAACCTGCTTTACAGATAGGAGTAGTATGTTGCGATATCTGGTAACCTTTGGGCAGATCGGGATAGAAATAATTTTTTCTTGCGAAATAGTTATCTTTTTCAATTTCGCAATTACAGGCCAATCCCATTTTTATGGCATACTCAACAGCTTTTTTATTGGTTTTGGGTAATGTTCCTGGATGACCTAGTGTTATAGGACTTACATGTGTATTAGGGGCGGCACCAAAACCGGTACTGTCGCCACAAAATAATTTACTGGCTGTTGCCAGTTGTGCATGTACTTCTAATCCAATAACTGCTTCGTATTTTTCCTGTAATAACATGAACTGCAAAAATACTGTACCTGCCTTACCCCAGAGGCCAGATTTATTATTTTATGAGAGAATTATAGGGAAAGAATCCGTTTCAGGTCCTTTTCGGCTACAGTAAGCAGGTTAACTGCAGGCAAACGACGGGTAAGTTCTTTCCAGTTTTTATCCTGTAAAAAAATCTTTTTCAGCATGGGCAGGGCCTTATCCACCTGTTTATTGTTGGCCAGGGTGATAGCGGTCCAGAACTGCATTTCCAGGTTCTCAGGAAAAAGTTGCATGGCTGCGTTATAATCGGCCATGGCTTTCGACATATCATTTTTCTCTACTGCAAGGTCACCATCATTCATATGCTGATAGGCAAGGTGTACCTTGTATAAACGACGCAGCTCTTTCAGGGGTTCTTTTGCGTCATCCACCCTTATATCTACCGTTTTATTGTTCCAGCTTTCGGTTGGTTTTCCGGGTACCACAATAATGGCTGCAGCCTGCATGCCACGAATATCTCCGCCAGCTTTTTGAGCGGCTTCCAACGCAAGCAATACTCTTTCGGCCAATGGTTTACCGTTGCTTTTTTCAAATGCCTCCGACATATATTCATCTACCTTATCGCCCAGCATCATATTGCTTTGCACACTATAGTTAATGCCTTTAATATGGCTCGCCACCTGTATGCAGTTTTTACCTGTATGTGTTGCCACATTGCCCTTTGCATCAATAATGGCTACCTGTCGTACTTCTCTTCCCGGATCGGCGGCTGTTAACTGGTTTAATACCTCCTGCGCCGTCAGCCCTTTTTTAAGTAAGTCAAGGGCTTTGGGGCCATAAGATTTATCAACAAAAGACTGGGTAGCTACTGCACCCACACCTGCTTCTGCCCAGGGTACAGATGTGCCCACACTAAACCAATGGCTTTGAACACCCACGGCCATTTCTCCGGTATTGACATCTCTTGCTACAATAGAGTAGGTATGCACCAATGGTTGTTTGGATTGATATACCTGTGCCGACGATTGGAAAAGGGTTCCCACAAAAAGTGTAAGCAGTAAATATCTCATAAACAGTTTTTTTAAACGTATGTTTTTATCACCTTTAAAAGGGTGGGTTTAAAAATACGAATAAAAAAACCGCGCCAACCCTTCCATTGTCAGGGTAACGCGGTATATATACACATGAGAATTAGAGAAATGCTTACACAATCTTACAGATCGGCCGTTTTTAGTTTTTTCGGCAATTTAATTTCAATGGTTTGAGTTTTACCCGCTCTTGTAATACCCGCTTTTACGGTATCGCCATCTTTAAGGTTTTTCAGTGCTTCTTTAATTTCGTCTACAGAATTTACCGCCTTCCCGTTGAGTGAAGTAATGATGTCTTCTTTTTTCATGCCGGCTTTGTCAGCAGGCGTTTCCTCATCTACATCAGTAACTTTTACACCTTTGCTGTCTTCTGTGTCTTCAATGGCCATTCCCAGTCTGGGTTTAGAAGCTATTTTATCGAGGAAAACGCGCGGCATACTGGTACCAGGCATTTTGAAGTTAAAGTCATGGTTAAAATTGTCGCCAAAGTCAAAATCAAAACCCATTTCCATGGTCTTGCCTAAAGTTGCAACAGCTGTTTTTGTCTGGCCGTCGCGCAGGTAATGAATGGTTACTTTTTCCTCAGGTTTATATTTACCGATGGTTTCATAGAGATCTTCACTGTCGCCGATGGCTGCATCATTTACTTTGGTAATGATATCATCTTTCTGTAAACCTGCTTTTGCAGCAGCACTTTCTTTGGTTACCGAAGTAATTTTTGCACCTTTTTCATGCTTTTCACTCATTACACCCAGAAGAGCACGAGGTGTACCGGCAAATCTATCGGCACTTGAGCCATCAAGTTTAAAGAAGTTACCTCCGCCATCTCTGGGCAATATCATACGCAGACCCGGGCTTGATTTCAGCATATCAAGATCACCCAGTTTTTCCATTTCCTCCGGACTCATGTCTTTCATATCCTTACCATTGATGGTTACTTTGTTGCCATCAACCACAATGGAGAGTTTTTTACTGATCTTCTCTTTAGGATCTTTATCTGCTTTTTCTTTTTCAGTTGTTTGTGCAGTGGCTGTAATACCTGTAAACAGTACCAGTACTGCCATCCATTTGCGATACATAGGGTTCTTTTTTAAAGTGTACGAAATGTTTAGTAGTCAAATGTACAGGAAAAAAGAATATACGAAGGGTTTCGGAAATGTTAAAAAAGGTTAATGATTTGGCAAATGGTTAATGGCTTATGGCTGATAGTTCATAGTAAAGGGTCAATGGAAGAAAAAGTAATTATCAGCCATTAACTATAGGGCTATTCGCTTTTCAGTTTTTCAAAACTTTTAACCGGACAATGGTCAACTACTTCATCGCGGAGGTATTGCATGTTGCATTTTTGAATGATGCGGAGAGAAGCAGTGTTTTTCACATGGGCAGTGGCGGTAATGCGGTTTAACAATAAATGATGGAAGCCATATTCCAGACAGGCCATAGCTGCTTCACTGGCATAACCATTACCCCAGTAAGATGGAATAAAACGATAACCCAGATCGGTTTCCTTTCTTTCCGGTCTGAATTTTAAGCCGCACCAGCCTATAAAATCATTACCCTCTTTCAGTTGTACGGCCCATCTGCCATAACCATATTGATTGTAGTGTGGTAATATACTGTTCTGTAATCTTTCAAATGCTCTTTCGGGTGTACTCGGTAGTTCATGAACGTATTTCAGCACCAATGGGTCACTGTTCATATGATGAATCAATGCTGCATCATCAATATTGAATTGACGAAATAATAATCGCTTGCTGGTGAATATAACCGGACCCATATGAAATGAAAATGCCATCCGGCTTTAAACCGGATGGCACAAAGATTGCAAAACTTTATAACAGTGATTTTATTTTCTCTATTACCTGTGGCAAATTACTCGCATCCTGACCACCTGCAGTAGCCAGTGTTTTTTGTCCACCGCCGCCGCCCTTGATTATACCTGCAACATGTTCTTTTATCAGTTTTGGCGCTTCCAGTCCCTTACTGCTTACCAATTCATCAGCAACAGCAATAGCTACGTTGGCTTTACCTTCAATATTGGCAGCGAGGGTAATGATATAATTTGAAAGAGCATCTTTCAGATCGAAGCAAAGTTTTTTCAAACCATCTGCATTACTGATCTCAATAATGGCTCCGATAAACTGCACACCATTAATTGTTTCCACCTGTTGTAATAATTCCTGTTTAATGAGGGTGAGCTGTTTTGCTTCCAGGCTCTCAATTTTCTTTTTCAGTTCATTATTATCAGCATAAAGGGTTTCTACTGCTTTCAGAATCTCTTTCGGATTTTTTAAAGTTTCGCGGATGGCATTTAATTGTGTCAGTTGCTCCGTAATAAACTGCTCTGCAACAAGTCCGCTGACGGCTTCCATTCTTCTTACACCTGCAGCTACAGCTGACTCAGATTTTATTTTAAATAAACCCAGTTCGCCTGTTGCGCCTACATGGGTACCTCCACAAAGTTCTATCGAATAGTTAGGGTCGATGATAACAACGCGCACTTTATCTCCATATTTCTCTCCAAATAAAGCCATGGCACCCATTGCTACTGCTTCATCTTTCCCCATTTCTTTGATAACCACCGGAATGTTTTCACGAATCTTCTGATTCACGATCTGTTCAATGGTATTTATTTCTTCATCACTTACTTTAGAGAAATGAGAGAAATCGAATCTTAACTGCGATTCATTTACAAGACTGCCTTTCTGTGCTACATGAACACCAAGAACCTGTCTGAGTGCGGCATGTAGTAAATGGGTGGCACTATGATGAATGGCTGTAGATTGTCTTTTTAATAAATCGATTTTTGCCAGTACCGGAGCATCAATTGCTGCGGGTAAGCTTTCACAAAAATGGATGATGAGGTTATTTTCTTTTTTGGTATCGAAGACCTCAATCGTTTCTCCATCGAAGTTTAGTGTGCCGCTGTCGCCTACCTGTCCGCCACTCTCAGCATAAAAAGGTGTGTTTTCCAATACAAGCTGGTAAGCTTCTTTTCCTTTTGCTTTTACTTTTCTGTATTTGCTGACGCGTGTTCTGGTTTCAATATCCGTATAACCTGCAAAATGATTTTCGTTGCTTTCATTTACAAGTACCCAGTCTTCTGTATCTACAGCCGTAGCAGCACGGCTGCGGTTTTTCTGTTGTTGCATTTCTGCTTCAAAGCCAGGTTCATCTACCGATAAATTATTTTCAGCAGCAATAAGCCGGGTAAGGTCAATCGGGAAACCATAGGTATCAAACAACTCAAAAGCAGCTTTGCCCGGGATGGTTGATGTTGAAGCAGACTGAATAATATCATCAATTCTTTTCAAACCTTTATCCAAAGTTCTAAGGAAAGCATCTTCTTCTTCTTTCACTACTTTACTTACAAAATCTAACTGCTGTGCTAACTCAGTAAAGACAGTTGCAAACTGTGACGCAATAACCGGTACTAATTGAAAAAGCAGGGGTTGTTTGTAGTCGAGGTAAGAATAATAGTAACGAACGGCTCTTCTTAAAATTCTCCTGATAACATATCCGGCGCCTGTATTAGCGGGTAATTGTCCATCGGCAATGGTAAATGAAATGGCTCTTATATGATCGGCCAGCACACGAAATGCAATGGCCTGTTTACTGTTGCTGTAATCGTATTTTTTTCCGGTAATTTTTTCAACTGTTGCAATGGTGCCGGTAAATACATCTGTATCGTAATTACTTTGTTTTCCCTGTATTACACGTACCAATCGCTCAAAGCCCATGCCTGTGTCAACATGCTTGGCGGGCAAGGGTTCCAGGCTTCCGTCTTTTAAACGATTGAACTGGATGAATACATTGTTCCATATTTCAATCACCTGGGGATGATCGTTGTTTACCAGTGTTTTTCCTTCAACTGCTATTCTTTCTGTGTCGGGTCGGCAATCTACATGTATCTCGGTGCAGGGGCCACAGGGTCCGGTATCACCCATTTCCCAAAAATTATCTTTTTTATTACCGAGTAATATTCTGTCTTCAGGAATTACTTTTTTCCATTCCCGGAATGCTTCTTCATCGCGAGGAATACCTTCTTTTTCATCGCCTTCAAATATGGTAACGTATAAACGTTCTTTATCCAGTTTGTACACTTCTGTCAACAGTTCCCAGCTCCAGGTAATGGCCTCGGTTTTGAAATAATTACCAAAGCTCCAGTTGCCCAGCATTTCGAACATGGTATGGTGATAAGTGTCTACACCTACTTCTTCGAGGTCGTTGTGTTTTCCACTTACACGCAGGCATTTTTGGGTATCTGCTATTCGTGGATTTTCTGCTTTTTTATTGCCCAGGAAATAGTCTTTAAACTGGTTCATTCCTGCATTGGTAAACAGGAGGGTAGGATCGTTTTTTACCACGATTGGTGCCGATGGTACAATCTGGTGTTGCTTGGAAGCAAAAAAATCCAAAAACTGCTTTCTGATCTCTGCGCTGGTCATAAAATTTTAAAAACTGTATTTTAGTCGCTCAGAAGCTATCTTTGAGCGCTTTAGAAAGGCATCAAAGGTAAGGAATTGGCCTGTTCTGTAGCAATCAGACGAGCGCTTCCCCCCGATTTATGAAAAAGATCAAATATTACTATAATACGCATACGCTTCGTTATGAAAAGCTGGAGACTCCCCTGCGGGTGCGTTTATTACAGTTATTTGGTTTTATAGCCGCATCCATTGTTACCGGTATCATCATTTTTGCCATTGCTTTCAGGTATATCGACTCCCCCAAAGAAAAATTGCTCCGTCAGCAGAACGACGATTTACGTCAGAATTACAGCATTATGCAGGAACGGTTGAAACAACTGGAGCTACAGATGGACGAAATTGCCAATCGCGATAATACTGTTTACCGCTCCATTTTTGAGGCCAAACCCATTCCGGATAGCGCCCGTGTTCGAGAGATGGAAAAGCGGAAAGAGGTACAATTGGTGCAGGGTATGGGTTCAACAGAACTGGTTAAAAACATGACGGCCCAATTGAATAACCTGGCTTTACGCATGGCCTACCAGGAACGTTCTTTTGATGAGATCACGAAAATGGTAAAAAATAAGGCCCAGTTACTGGCGTCTATTCCTGCCATACAACCTATCAGTAATAAAAACCTTACCCGTATTGCTTCCGGATACGGCTATCGGATTGATCCCATTTACAAAGACAGAAGAGCCCATATGGGTATGGATTTTACCGCACCACAGGGTACACCTATTTATGCAACAGCAGACGGAGTGGTTTCAGATGCGGGTTTTAATACCGGTGGTTTTGGAAACAGGGTGGTGCTTAACCATGGTAATAACTACGAAACACTTTACGGACATATGTACCGCATTAAAGCAAGGGTTGGGCAAAGGGTAAAAAGGGGTGAAGTTATCGGTTATGTTGGAAATACCGGCAAAAGCTCTGGTCCGCACTGTCATTATGAAGTACACCACCGCGGAACACCTGTTAATCCGATTTACTATTTCTACAACGATCTTACACCAGCTCAATTTGATCGTCTGCTTAAACTGGCAGCAGCGAGTAACCAGAGTATGGACTAGTAGCAAGTAGCTATGAGCTAGGAGTAGTTAGGTGTTTTCTTAGCAGATATTCTGAAAAAAAACCGGCTTACGGCCAGTAAATATGTTCTCATTTCTGAAAAGAAAAGCTGTTTTAGAGAACATTCATCCCTACTGTTTGTATTTTGTAATACAATCTCAGTCCATTGGAACCCGGCATTAGAAAATACCTGCTTCGTATCGTTAATACACTTTCACTGGGATTGTTGTGGCTGGCCATCAATTCTACAGCCGGCATTATGTATGATCACGCGTTTATTCATGAGAAAGTAACGACAGGTAATATCCTTTTTTATATCTGGTTTGTAATAAGCCTGACTGCCTATTTATGGTATGTGATCCGTCTCTGGAGTAAACCTATTGATTTTCAGGAGTAACATTCTTTAATTGTATCCGTTTCAAAAATGTAACAGGTATTGTCATACTGGTTGAAATAACCATGGATGTCAGATTTGCTGCTAAAATCTGTCTATCTGTGGTAAAATAAGCAATCAGAAATGGAATAGGGTGTGAAATACCTACATAAATCCTTATTTTCAGAGTTGAAACTCAATAGGTAATGCCCCTAAAGAAAATGTCCAGGCGGATCATGATTGCTGGTACCCTCATCATATGGTCCATCAAATTCCTGCTTCGTCCATTTATATTTATTGACCCGGTACTAAAGCCTTTGGTTGGGTTAGCGCCCAACCTGATAGGTTCTTTTCTGCTACCTTTTGGTGCCTGCTGGTTTTTTCAACGTATTTTCAGGCTGGAGACAGATACTGATCTGAATGTTACCTGTAGCGTTGGTTTATTAATGGTAGTCATTAATGAATACCTGCAGTTAATCCCCATTTTTGGCAGAACATTCGATTATCTCGATATTATTTCCTCCGTCATTGGTGTATTCCTTGGACACTTGTATTTTAAAAGGCTGATGGCTCGTTATACACTTGCTACTGTTCAAGCATCCTGAATAATTAGTTTTTATTGTCTTTGGTATCCAGTATTACCGGTGTATTTCCTTTGCCCATTACAATTACCTTTGAATTGGGAGATGTTACCAGACCTTTCAATACCTGTATTTGCTCATATTGTAACTGCTTATCGGTAAGACCACTGCTCATAATTCGCTGGTAGTCGGCAATACCCTGGGCTTCTACACGTTTACGTTCGGCTTCCTGCTTTTCTTTCTGCAGCACAAACTCCATTTTTTGTGCGTCCTGTTCTGCTTTGATTTTTTCTTCGATGGATGTTTTTACATTATTGGGTAAAGTAATGTTTCGCACCAGCAATTGTTCCAGTACCAGGCCACGTTTCCTGAAATCATCTTCAATGCTTTTGAAAATGCGGTTCTGAAACTGATCGCGTTTATTAGAGTAAAGTTCTATGGCAGTAAAATAAACTGCATTGTCGCGAATCTTGGTACGGGTGAGCGGGCGAACGATTTTATCTTTATAATCGAGCCCTGTTTCCTTTACAATTTTGGGTGCTTCCTGGCCAACTACCCGGTATAATACGGTTAAATCAATAATTACTTCAAGTCCGTCGGCAGTCAGCACACGAATGGCGTCATCACCGGCCTGATCACCTTCATCGTGTACACCACTCATGGTATAGTTCTGTGTTTTAATATCAACCGTTTTAACATCAACCAATGGGTTTACCATATTTAAGCCGCTGGTAAGAATATCATCCGATACTTTACCAAACATACTCTTTACACCTATCTGGCCTGCGTCAATTTGTTTGATGCAGGAAGTAAGAACACCTACAATAATGATAATAACTGCCAGTACCCTGACACCTGTTGCAAGCTTTTGTATTTCTTCTCTTTCCTGCTTCCGGAGAACAATACCAATAACCAGTACAATGATGCCGATAATGATGAGTGCCATAAAACTGTTTTAAAATGAGTCTGTGAAATTGCCGAAATATTACAAAAATCAACTGCTATGGTCCGCAATGATGGTCCATTTGCCCTTTATTTTTTTAAGTAATAGGGTATAGTGTCCACTAAGGTCACCTATGCTCCGTGTAAGCATCCATTTCCCTAAAACAAAATAATGAGTGGCAGATAACCTGCGTACTTCAAGAATATTGAACCTGAGTTTACCCATTGAAGTGCTGTCGGGGTAATTTTTTTTATAATTGTTTAATGTTTTCTGATACCCGTAAGTAGCTCCGTTTTTGCCAACAAACATAAGGCTGTCACTTTCCCAGTAACCTTTCATAAAAGCATCGATATCGCCCCGGTTCCAGTCGCGGGTCTGTCGTTCCAGTAAATCATGGATTATTTTTTCATCACCGGTTTGTGCATGTAAGGGTTGAGCAAAACCAATGAATAAAAACAGGGTAAACCATTTCATGTTATGAATTTTCAGAAAGCTACTGAAAATTAAGCGTCTTTGAAAGCCCTTACCATTTCTCTTTTCCCGAAAGGCCCCTGAATTTTGGTAACCCTTAATCCCGCAGCTTCCATGGCCCGGCGAACAACAGTTTTGCTGCAATAGGTAACAAGAAAACCATTTGGTTTTAGCATGGAAAATAGTTGCAGGAAAATTTCCGGTGTCCACAACTCCGGTTGTACTGATGGTGCAAAAGCATCATAGAAAATGCAATCGAATAAGTCGACAGTTGAAAAATGCTGAAGGGCTGAGGGGGTTTTCTGCAGATGAAAAAATGAATGAATGAGTATCGCCTCATTCCAGGCAGACTGGTGTATATACTGAAATATTTCTTTTTCAGCTAACAGCTCTCCGTAATTCAATGTATCTGTTTCATCTGTATGTAATGGAAATGGCTCAATTGTGTGGTAGCGTACATTAAGTTGCTGCTTTTTTGCATAGATGGCAGCAAGCAGGCAATTTAACCCTGTACCAAACCCCATTTCAAGTATTGCTACTGATTTGCCGGGGTTTATTGAAGCATAATATTTCAACCCTGCTTCAATAAAAACATGATTGCTTTCTGCAATGGCACCATGTTTACTATGATAAGCTACCCCCATAGCAGGTACCGAAATAGTATGAGAGCCATCTGCAGTAATTTGAAGAAGTCGTTCCATGAGGTAAATCAATAGCAAGGTTAGTTTTCAGAATGAAACTGAATATTTATCTTCCGTATATGGAATACAGTAAACACCTGCGTAAAGATATCAAACTTGCTACTATTCTTGATGGGAGTACACACGAACTCAAGCTGCATAAAAACATACCACTGCGTTTGATGGCCAGTATCATGAGCCAGCAACTGAGTACAAAAGTGGCCAAAGTAATTTTTCACCGCTTTCTCACTTTGTACAATGGTAAGGAACCAAAGCCAAAACAGGTATTGGATACTCCCTTTGAAACACTGCGAGGTATAGGGCTGAGTAATGCCAAAGTAGCCTATATACAAAATGTAGCACAGTTTTGTATTGATCATAAGATTACAGATACGAGGTTGCAGAAGATGGATAATGAAGCTATTGTTGAATTACTTACTCAGATAAAAGGAGTAGGTAAATGGACGGTTGAAATGTTGCTGATGTTCAGTCTTGGGAGGGAAGATGTATTTGCAGTAGATGATCTGGGTATTCAGCAGGCCATGTGTAAACTATATAAGATCAGTGCTGCCGATAAAAAGAAAATGAAAGCCAGGATGCTCAAAATAGCTGCCAACTGGAGCCCGTACAGAACCTATGCCTGTTTGCATCTCTGGAGCTGGAAAGACAAGTAGAAGAATAATGAATAACGAATATCGAATGTCCAACTTCGAAATTGAGTATTCGATATTCGTTATTCATTATTTATCAGGCTGAGTTGCGGGCAGCGTTAATGATGCCAAACATGCTTCTGGTTACCAGTTTCTCATACACTTCTTTTTCATTACTATCAATCGCTTTTTTTCTGAGTTGGTGTAAAGCATATTGCTGAATGGTAAGAAGTGGCAGTACAATATTATCTCTCATCTGAATAGAGGCACGACCGGGTAAATCGTCTTCCATTAATATTGAGGCATCAGCCAGTTCGAGTACCAGTTTTTCTGTAAGATCGAATTCATCTTTTACCAGTTGCCATACCGCACCGTATTCGGGATCATTTTTTATGTATTGTGTAAGCGGGAAAAAAGATTTCAGCATACTCATCATGCTATTGTCAACAAGTGTGTGGAAGAACAATACATTTCGGAACATGGCTTTTATGTCTTCCCAATAACCTTTCTCTTTCATCTGCTGTAAAGCAGTACCCACACCAAAAAAACCAGGTACATTCTGCTTCAACTGGCTCCAGCTACCTACAAAAGGAATGGCGCGGAGGTCTTCAAAACGTAAACCACTACCACTTCCTCTTTTGGCCGGCCGGCTGGCAATATTGCTTTTACTGTAATAGTTAAGCGGACTAAATAACTGCATATATGAAAGAAACAGTGGATGTTGTTTAAACTGCTGGTAAGTTTCATGGCTGATGCGACCCAGTTCTTCCAGCAAAAATCGGTCGTGCTGTGATAATTGTATACGTGTGTCGGCAAACAGTTCATTACTGATACCTGCACTCAGCAGTTGCTCAAGGTTATATTGTGATGATTGTGTGGTGCCAAAATTGGAAGTAATGGTTTGTCCCTGTATCGTTAATTGTATGTCTTCGTTTTCAATATTTGTACCCATGGAGGCATAGAACTTATTGGTTTTACCACCACCACGAGAAGGCGGGCCGCCACGTCCATCGAAGAAACGGGCTTTTATATTGTACTTGCGTGAAATAGCTGTGAGGTTTTCTTTGGCAGTATAAATACTCCAGTTTGCTTGTAGGTAGCCACCGTCTTTAGTACCATCACTAAAACCCAGCATGATGGTCTGTTGCATTTTTCTGCCTGCCAGGTGTTGTGCATATACTGGGTGCTGGTATAAACGATCCATAATCTGTTCAGCCTCCTTTAAATCATCAATGGTTTCAAACAACGGAATGATGTCAATGGGCATTTGTTGCTGCTGCCACCCGCAAAGACGGAACAAAGCATATACTTCCATTACATTAACGCTACTCTGGCAATTGCTGATTACATACCTGTTACAACCGGCCTCTCCATTGTTGTGCTGAATGGTTTGAATGGCATAAATACTTTCAAGCGTATCTCTTGTAATGCCTGGTTCAAAAAAAGCAGGATCTAATTTATCTTTTAATGTTGCCAGTATATTCATCCTGGCAGCTTCATCGAGTAAGAGATAATTATCTGGTAGAATACCGCTGTTTTTTTCCTTTTTCAGTGTTTCATGAACGTTGAGTAATACCTGTGTGTGTATCCGGCTGTCTTGCCTGATATCGATAGTAGCGAAATGTGTTCCGAAAATTTTTACTTTATGAATAAGGCTGTTCAGTCTTTGTAAAAACAGGGAATGGTGTTTCTCTATAACCAGATCGCGGATCTGTATTAATCTTGCCTGCAGATCGGCCAGTTGTACCCTGTTTTGTTCGGTTGGACGGAAGACGTTTTCATACAGTACAGCTTCCAGTTCCTGAATTAGGGTATCTACAGAGGAGAAACTAAGTCTCCGTTTTAGTTTCCTGATATCGCGGTAATAACAAACGGTGATGGCGCTTCTCAATGCTTCCGCTACTTTAATGGTGGCGTCAGCATTTACAAACGGGTTGCCATCACGGTCGCCACCTGGCCAGAAACCTAATTCAATAAAAGGGTTATCACTTTCGTAAGTATGTTCAAAAAAGTCGCGCTCAATGGTATTGTATATATTACCTATAGAGTGATAAAGAATATTCTCCAGGTACCACATGAGGTTCAATGCTTCATCATAAGGTGTAGGCTGCTTTTTGTTGAAAAAAGGAGTAATACCCAATTGCTGTATATATTCATTGATGGTATGAAAATCGTTTTTGGCGATTGACTCACTCATATCATGAATAATACCCAATACACTGCCTGGATAAAATTGTGTAGGGTGAGCAGTAAGCACCACCCTTACCCTGAATTTTCTGAGTTTGTTTTTCAGTGCCTGTGTTTTACCGGCAAACACTGCTTCATTATACAATGCTTTCAGGCTTCCGGGCCCCTGAATATTATTTACAGTATCGAAAGCCGCATCTTCAATTGCATCAAATAGTACTACCTGTCTTTCTATGTATTGAACAAATTTAAACAGACGGTCCAGTTTATCTTTTTCACTGCGTACTTCTGTATGTTGCTGAAAAAAATCATTGATAATCTGAACCGGGTCTTTTCCTGCATGGTATTCGTCCTGACAGGATTGAGAAAGTATGGGTAAGAGGGCTCCCACATTGGCAATACCTGAAAAAGGTAATGCCGCAAACAGGCTGTTGTAAATAGTGTACTTGTCTGTTACATTGCGCCTGAACTGGTTGATATAATGACTGGATGGCATATAATTTCGATGACAATTTACCCATTTTTCACCGATTAAACTAACAGATGTAGCTGTTTATGCTAATGAAAATTGGCTTTTCGTAAAACAAATGTTAGTTATCGGAATTAAACCTTTTTGTAAATGCTTGGTCTAAGACGCATTGGACTTTATATTCGAATAAAATAACCCTGCATGCATTCAGACGATCAGGTATTATTGAATCAGTTTCGCCAGCCTTCCACAAAAGAGCAGGGATTTACGGCGATCATAAAAAAATACCAGGAGAAATTATACTGGCATATTCGCCGGTTGGTAATTGATCATGACGATGCAAATGATGTATTGCAGAATATATTTATTAAAGTTTGGAAGGGGCTTGAAAATTTCAGAGAAGACAGCCGTTTGTATACCTGGATGTACAGGATAGCCACAAATGAGTGTTTGAGTTTTATTGAACAACAGAAGCGGAGAGCGTCAGTAAGTATGGATGAAGTGGGGGAAGGACTCGCTAATAAAGTAAAGGCAGACAGTAATTTCGACGGAAACCGTTTGGAATGGAAACTGCAACTGGCCATTCAGCAATTACCGGAAAAGCAGCGTGTGGTATTCAACCTGCGTTATTACGATGAAATGCCATATGAAGAGATGAGCCGTGTGTTGGATACAAGTGAGGGTGCTTTGAAAGCGAGTTACCATCATGCGGCAAGGAAAATAGAGGCATTTATACGAGAAAATTAAACCTTGCTTAAGCAGAGGAATCAAATACACAATGAATTACAGAGAAGAAATAACAGCAGAGCTGAAACAGATTGATCCGTCAATGGCTCAATGGCCGTTTCATATGCCTTACAAACTGCCTGCAGGTTATTTTGAAGCCACAACCGAAAAACTGCTGGAGAGTGCTTCGCTTGGGTTAAATATTGAAAAAAACAAAGGGTATCAGGTGCCGTGTGCTTATTTTGATCAATTAGCCGGAAATACCATGGCTGCTATTCGCAGAGAGGAGGTAGAACAGGAACTGAATGAGCTGGCGCCTTTGCTGAACAGTGTTTCCAGAGAAATGCCTTACAGCCATATTTCATTGTCCGAATTTAATATGGAAGCTATCATGGGGCAGTCGGCAGTGAATGAAATACCAGTTATTAAAATGCCGGTGCGTAAAACCCGGAAATGGCTGCAGTATGCGGCAGCGGCAGTACTCGCAGGAATAATACTGACAACGGCTTTCCTGTACAATGGAGGTAATAATAACGCTGTCGATGAAGCAACCCTCGCCAGTTATGCTCAAATGGATGTATCAAAGGAAATAACGATGTTGAGTGAGGAGGAATTGAATAGCTATCTTACCACAACTGAAAAACTGGTAGTAATATCGGGCGAAAGGGATCAGTATGGGGAAGATGAATTACCCGATGTAAATGAACATATACAACTTATGAGTGATGATGAGTTGAAACAATACCTGGATGAATCTGCGGAAACTTCAGCCGAAGCAAAGGTTGATACAAATAGTTGATCATGAAAAAGACAATCATATTTTTTATTGCAGTGTTTGCTGTTTCTTTTCTTGCTGCACAGGAACCACAAAGAAAAATGATGGGTCAGCGCCAGAATATTGAAGTGCTGAAAGTGGCCTATTTCACCAGGCACCTCTCACTTACTACAGAGGAGGCGGAAAAATTCTGGCCCATGTACAATAGTTATACAGGAGAAGTAAAAAAAGCCCGTCAGGACAATAAAGAAGATATTCTTGCTTTTGAAGAAGCAGTATTAAATATCCGGAAAAAATACAAGGGTGAACTGAAGAAAATACTTGTTACTGATGAGCGTGTAAATAAGGCATTACTGGCCGAGCGGGAGTTCATGAATGTTGTTCGTAAAGAGCTTCAGCAAAGAATGGAAATGCGTAAAAAAATGCGTGACCAAAAAACAGGTGACTGATCATTGTTTAAGGGGTCCCCACACGGGCGATTGTATATCATGGTAAAATAAAAAGGTCCAGTTTTTTGATTGCCCTTCTTCCCACCATTGCTTTCGCAGTTCCATACATTTTTTTCCATCGTAATCGTATTTTGCAACAAAGCGGCTCTTCATCTGTTGTAATTGAGGGGCATCGTCGCCTCCAAAGAAAACAGTTTCTCCGTTTTCTTCAATCCAGAATACCTGGTGAAATTTACTATGTGCGCCAGTGAGTTGATAGCGGATATAGCCATCAATAAATCCTTCATCTTCTGTTAGCCACACTACGCGGCTAAATTCTTCAAGTAAACGAAAATCTTCCGGAATATAAGAAGCTGAGCCTACTCCCAATGCAAATTCCATTTCTCTCTGTTGTACATAATATGTGGCGTAGGGGAAACTGATGAAACGCTCCTCTGTTTGTGTATTATCAATGGTTACACCCCCTGCATGATCCTTATGTAAATGACTCATCAATACCTTGGTAACCTGAGATGGGTTGATACCTGCTCTTTCCAGGTTTTTGTACAATTGAGGTGTTCCATCGGCTTCATTATAACCCAGCCCGGCATCGAGTAATATCACATCTTTTTCTGTGATCACTACAAAGGGTTGTATTTCTACGAGCAGACTGCCGGTGGGGCGGCTGTTCAGTTCTTCCTTCTCCGTATCAAATGGAACAAATACTTTGGTTTTATCGATGGTAAAACTGCCTTCTGAAAGTGGAATAATCTGCATGCCTTCGCTTTATCTTAATACCATTTGTCTGTCTGCATCAAGCCTGAGCAGAATAAATATTAACGCTGTAAAGGTAAGTAAAGAAGAGCCGCCATAACTGATCAGTGGTAATGGAATACCTACAATAGGAAATAAACCAATGGTCATACTCACGTTTACGGCAATATGAAAAAAGAGAATACTCACTACACTATATGCATACACACGGCTGAACGTACTTCGCTGTCGTTCTGCAATACGAACAATACGATACAGTAGTAACAGGTATATCAGTAAAAAAATAAAGCAGCCTACAAAACCAAAAGCTTCACCCAGTGATGTGAATATAAAATCGGTATGTTGTTCAGGTACATATTTGCCGCGGGTTTGGGTTCCTTTCAAAAAGCCTCTTCCAAAAAAACCGCCAGAACCAATGGCAATCTTGCTTTGCCGCACGTTATAGTCATCGGGTTTCCTTACCGGTTTGTTGGTATTGGTTTTATCCTGTGCTTTTCTGTTTTCAGCACAATTATATTCCTTACCCACCATGCTATAGATACGGGTACTCTGGTAACATTCAAGTACATTATTAAAAATATAGGGTACTACAAAACGTTGAACACCCACACAAATTAACCAGATGGTAATAATGATGGTCAATAACTTTTTTTTCTTTTTTATTTGCTTACGAAGCAGAAATATCACAAAGGCTGCAATAGCTGTGAGAATAATAGCGAGTATATTGGGCTCAAGAATAAGTGTGGCAATCACCAATACACCAAATGATGAACCGATAATGAGTATTTGAGCGGGTAAACCTTCGCGGTACATGGCAATAAGAAAACTTGTGTAAACCAGTGCCAACCCAAGTTCATGTTGTAGAATAGATAGTACGGCTGGTGATAAAGTAATAGCACCGGCAATAAGTTGTGAACGGATTTTTGAGAAATCTACTTCCTGCCTCGATAGAAATTTCGCCAGGGCTAGTGCTGCAAATATTTTACAAAGCTCGGCCGGTTGCAGGTTAAAGCCACCAGCCAACGGTATCCAGCTTTTTGAGCCATTGATGTTTTTACCAATGACAAAAGTGGCAAGCATGAGTAGTATACCAGCGAGGTAAAACAAATTAGCAAAAGCTGTAAAGAGTTTGCTGTCTGTTAAAAGAATAAAAGTGGCAGCAATGGCACATACACCTGCAAATATGAGTTGCTTGCTATAATTGGTTTTGCCATTGAGAAATGAAGTAAACCAGTCTGTACCGGGTCTGTACTCCACCATAAAAATGCATAGAATACCGATTGTTACCAGTATTGCATATAACCAGATAACGAGATAATCAACACCCTGTGTAGCTATTTGATGGTTTCTTCTGTTCATACAACTCAGGCTGCGGTTTTTCTTTTGGTATTGTTTTTACGTTGTTCCTCAGGTAAGAGTGCCACTTTGTTGGCTGTATCTTTCTTTGTTCCTTTTTTTGCCGGCTGTGGTTTGTTGGGTGTAACCGAACTGTCAGTATCTGTCTCTTCCGGGGCTTCTTCTACACCCGATGTATCGCGTGCTGCTTTTTTTGCCGCCGCCAGTTGTTGAGCCTGACGCAAAGAATCTCTTTTCACCATCTGTCTTTTCATCTGTGGTGGTATGAGGTTCATATTGGCCAGCTGTTCAATTTTTGCTTTCCGGTCGTTACCACTCACAGAGTCTTTTAAATATTTTTCTATCAGCAAACTGGCGATTGGGGCTGCAGATGTAGCACCATAACCTGCATTTTCACACATTACTGCAATGGCGATGCGTGGATTTTCCCTGGGTGCAAAAGCACCAAAGAAAGCGTGGTCTTTTAATTTTTCACCACGATAGGCATTTTCCACCGTTCCTGTTTTACCACATACATTAATGCCTGGCACTTTTGCATAAAAACCTGTACCGAATTCCATAGTTCCCTGCATGCCTTCATGTACTTCCTCCCATATATATTCAGGTATTTCTTTCGTTTTGTGTTTTACCCTGAATTTATCGAGTAAACCAAATTGATCACCTCCTTCAATAGAATCGATGAGGTGGGGGGTATAGTACCAACCTTTGTTGGCAATGATGGCCATCACGTTGGCCAATTGCGTAAGTGAGGTAGCAATTTCACCCTGGCCAATACTATTTGAAATGATATTACATGACTGCCAGTTCTTGCCAAATATTCCGTGATAATATTTTGGGGTAGGAATATTACCCATTTTTTCTGAAGGCAGGTCTACACCAAGTCTTCTGCCAAGTCCGAATGAATATGCGTACTGGTTAAAAGAATTTAATGCACTATCTCTGTTAGGGTATTTAGGATTCTCCAGAATTCTTCTGTAAGTAGCGGCAAAATAACTGTTACACGATTTTGAAATAGCCGGTTTCAATGTAAAAGTACCTTTAGCATGACAGCCCATGGGGCGGCCGCAACCATAATAAGCTCCGCCGCAGCTAACAGTAAACTGGTCATCAATTACTCCTTCATTCATACCAATAATACCCACCATCGTCTTAAAAGTAGAACCCGGTGAATAGAAGGTGCCCAGTGTTCTGTTCAATAAGGGTAAACGCGGATCGAAATACAACATCTCTACCAGGTGTTTTTTTCGCTGGTTACCGGTGAGATAATTAGGGTTATAAGTTGGGGCACTCACCATACAAAGTATACCGCCTGTTTTTGGATCGATGGCTACAATACTTCCTACTTTATTCTCCATGAGTTTTTCACCCAATTGCTGTAATTCTACATCTATACTTGAATAGAGATTATTTCCGGCAACTGCAGCGGTGTCATAGGCGCCATTTTCCCATGAACCCTGTAAGCGACCTTTATTATCGCGGATAAAACGTTTGATACCCCGTTGACCCATCAATACTTTTTCATACGTACTCTCCAGCCCGGTACTGCCAAAGTAGTCGCCCATTTCATAACCATCATCCCTATGTCTGCGCAGGAATCCGGTATCTACTTCGGCCATATAACCGAGGATGGCTGCGCCTACATTGTATGGATAGGTGCGCACCGAGCGTTCATTAAGCGAAAACCCCGGGAAACGATACATGTTTTCATTCAGTTTGGCAAACATTTCAGGTGTCAGCAACGCTTCAAATACACTGGGTTTTACACTGGTGTTTTTGAAGATGAGGTCACGCATTCTCTTTTTATAGACTGCGGTATCAATATTGAGTAGCCGGCAAAGTGTAGCAGTATCTGTTCCCCTTGCTTCGGAAGGAATGACCACCAGATCGTAGCTGATGGTATTTTCAAGGATCCCTCTTTTTTTTCTGTCGAAGACGATACCACGATCGGGATAGATTACTTTTCTGTAGAACGCATTGTTATCTGCAGCCAGTTTGTATTTGCTGGAAAATAATTGCAGATTAATCAACTGCCCGGTGATGGCGATGAAAACACCTGCAAAAATAAACTGTATCACACGACTGCGGCTCTGGTTGAAGACAGGCATATTTCTTTGGGACTAAACGTAAAAGAGAAGTGTACTACAAATTTGATGCATTGTTATGGATCAAACGAAAAAACTTTTTAAAAATTGTTGCTATTTGTTGGAGCGTAAAATCAAAAGTCAGGAAATCAAGGAATCAAGACTTTTAAGCTTATTCGTCCTAGGCCGCATTGGTGCGGTACTTACCTTTTCTAAGGAACAGCAGTTCTGCAAGGAAAATCATCAGCAGGCTGATGGCAGTGGTACCCAACACTTTTCCAAGAAAATATAGGAAGTCGCCAAATTGCAGCCACTCTATCAGTACCAGGTAAAAATGATGGATAAAAGTGAGCAGGCCTACATACAAACTATAAGGTGCCCAGCCCATGCTTTTGCTACCCGGCTCAGAGTAACTCTGTTCAATGGTTTCCTGAGGTAATAGTAACCCGAGCAGGAATGGTCGTATATAAGCAATCAGCACACAGGGTGCTGCATGCAAACCGGTGGTTCCGGAAAAGAAATCAAGGCTCAGGCCAAATATAAAAGCAATGGCCATGAGGGCAATTCTGTTAATGGTAAAGGGCAGCCAGAGTATATAGAGGAAATAGATATACGGAACAATAAAGCGATGCAGTGGGGGCACTTCATTAAGGATGAACACCTGCAGAATGATGAACAGTATAAAGCGGATAATATTTTTTACTAAGCTGCTCATTGATTGGTCATAGGGGTGTTTTCCAGTTGTAATTGTTCTGCATACCTTGTATTTTCTACCAGGTATACATATTGTACATTAAAGAAATTGGTGGCGGTTTTTACTTTCAGGGTATAAAAATTACTGGAAGGGTCTTCAACAATAGAAGCAACGGTACCCACCATCAGATGCGATGGGAAATTGGCAGAGTAGGTACTGGTTACTACCGAATCGCCCTTCACCACTTTGGCACTCTTCGATACATTACGGAGGGTGAGGATGGATGGGTCGTTCCCATCCCATTCAATACTACCTGCGTTATTGTCTTTTTTGAGCATGGCGCTCACACGACTGTTGCGGTGCAGGAGGCTCATTACCTTACTGATATTGGAACTGGTTTCTACTACTACGCCAACAATACCTTGCGGACCAATAACAGCCATTCCTTTCTTTACACCCTGGTTACTTCCTCTTTCGAGTGTGAGGAAATTGGTCTGTAATGTAACCGTGTTACCTATTACCCTAGCCGGTAACCAGGTGAATTTCCGGTAACGGCCCGATGAATCGACATGTGTGGTATCGGTATACATAACCCGGGAACTGTCGGGAGCTATATTATTGGAAGCCAGCAGGTTTTTTAAACGGGTATTCTCTTCGGCCAGCTGACGATTGGTTTCCGACAGGCTGAAATAACTGCGCAGGTTGCTGTAGCGCTTATTTAGTTTACCCGTGAGTTCACTGGTGGCATCGGTAAAAAAAGCCTCATGTGCTTTGCTCGAGCGGGTTAATAAAATAATGGCAAATACCTGTAAGAGCAGGAAGCTCAGAAAAGTAAAGTAACGCCGTATGAAAAAAAAGATATTTTTCAACCTGAGAATCTATTAGCGATCAATAAAGTAGTGAAACCTGCCAATGCCGGTTCCGGTGATTCTTTTATCGCATGATGAATGGAAAACGCTGATAGTTTTTCAAAGCCAGACCCGTACCACGCACCACACTCTTCAATGGATCATCTGCTACATGTACCGGTAATTTTATTTTGGCACTTAAGCGTTTGTCCAACCCACGCAATAACGCACCACCACCTGTAAGGTATAAGCCTCTACGGTAAATATCGGCAGCCAGTTCAGGAGGTGTGGTTTCCAATGCTTTCAGGATGGCTTCTTCAATTTTGAAGATGCTTTTATCGAGTGCTTCAGCAATTTCCTGATAGCTTACCATAATCTGCTTAGGAATACCCGTAACAAGATCGCGACCATTAACTGGCATATCATCTGGCGGATTATCCAGGTCTTTCATGGCAGCGCCCACATTGATCTTGATTTGTTCTGCGGTACGTTCCCCAATCAGCAGGCTGTGGTAACGGCGCAGGGCTTCCATGATATCGGCAGTAAACTCATCACCTGCCACCCGGATACTCTGGTCGCATACAATACCTGCAAGGGCAATAACGGTAATACCGGTGGTACCACCCCCGATATCGATGATCATATTACCAACGGGTTCTTCTACATCTATACCAATACCCAGTGCCGCAGCCATGGGTTCATGAATCATATATACTTCTTTGGCACCTGCCTGCTCTGCACTGTCGCGAACAGCACGTTTCTCTACCTCAGTAATGGAAGATGGAATACAGATCACCATTCTCCAGCTAGGCGGGAACAGGGGCTTTTTGGGATAAATCATCTTGATTAACTCCCTGATCATCAGCTCGGCAGCGTTAAAATCGGCAATTACCCCGTCTTTCAGGGGGCGAACGGTACGGATACTTTCATGGGTTTTTTCGTGCATCATGAGGGCTTTTTTGCCCACGGCCAGCACTTCCTTCATATTGTTACGGTTCAGGGCCACAATTGAGGGCTCATTTACCACTACTTCATCATTATGGATAATCAGGGTATTGGCGGTACCCAGATCCATGGCTATTTCCTGCGTAAAAAAATTGAATAATCCCATTGTATATTAAAAATGCTTTATTTCTTGATCAATGATTGCAAAGGTGGTTGAAATTACTTGAATTAACAAAGCCTAAAATACTGAATTTTCGTGGGGTGGAGAATAGTTGATAGTCGATGGTCAATAGTCCATGGTATTTGCTTTTTTTAAAAAACTTTGGCAATTGACAATGGTCTATATGCTATGGTCTATCCTTTAAATTCATACCCGATATCTCTTCTGAAATACATTCCTTCAAACGAAATTTCAGCGAGTTTATTTTTTGATTTGATAACTGCATCAGCAATATTATTTCCGTACGCGCTTACTGCTAAAACCCTGCCACCATTTGTTAAAACTTTGTTTTCATCTTCTTTGGTTCCGGCATGAAATACGATGACTTCTTTTGAATTGTTAGGGCCAAGTCCATGGATGATTTTATTTTTTTCATAATCGCCCGGATAACCACCACTCACAGCCATTACTGTTGCGCAAAATCTTTCATCGTAAGAAATATTTACATCAGCGAGTGTGCCATTATCCATGGCGGCAAACAATGCAACGAGGTCTGTTTGTAAACGGGGCATCACTACTTCCGTTTCAGGATCACCCATTCTGCAATTGTATTCAATAACAAAAGGTTCGCCATTTACATTCATCAAACCAAAGAAAATAAAACCATGATAGATGAGTTCTTCTTTCTCTAATCCTTTTACAGTAGGAGTAATAATTCGTTCTTCTACCTTGCGCATAAATACATCATCCATAAAAGGCACAGGGCTTACACAGCCCATGCCACCTGTGTTTAAGCCGGTATCGCCTTCACCAATTCTCTTATAATCTTTTGCATGACCAATGATCTGGTAGTCTGATCCATTCGTTAAAACAAATACACTTACTTCAATACCCTGTAAAAATTCTTCGATCACTACTTTGCTGCTTGCATCGCCGAATTGTTTGTGGAGAATCATTTCTTCAAAACACTTCAATGCTTCTTCATGTGTAGCAGCTATTACTACACCTTTACCGGCAGCAAGACCATCTGCTTTGAGCACAACAGGTAAGCCATGTTGTGCAATATATTTTTTTCCTTCCTCAAAATTTGCAGCAGTAAATTCTGCATATGCAGCCGTCGGAATATTTTGGCGCTGCATAAATTTTTTACTGAATGCTTTACTCCCTTCCAGTTGCGCCGCTTTTGCAGAAGGGCCTACCACCAGTATTTTTTGTAGTTGAGGATCAGCTTCAAAAAAATCATAAATACCTTTTACGAGGGGTTCTTCTGGTCCTACTACCAGCATGCCTATTTTATGTTCAATGCAGGCTTGTTTAATGACTTCAAAATCGGTAACGGAAACAGGGAGATTGGTCCCAAATTCACTGGTTCCGGCATTACCGGGAGCAATAAAAAGGGCATCGCAATGATGACTTTGTGTCATTTTCCAGGCCAAAGCGTGTTCGCGGCCACCAGATCCGAGAAGAAGAATATTCATAATAAACAGGTTCAGGTGGCGAAAGTAGGTCCTAAGAAGGATTTTTAGGATGAGAGAGGTGTTTTTTTATGAACGCATCTCTCATCCTAAAAAATCAGTTTTCAGTCTCTTCATTGCCAACATAGCGTTTCTCGGGTAAACGTTTGGCTACCAAAAGAAACAAAATAAAAGATACAGCGAGTATGCCCAGGAATAACCAGTAGTATTTGGCACCGGTAAACTGACTGAAAAAGCCTTTGTCTACAATGTTTCCATTGATCAGTCCCACCAGCAGGTTACCAGCAGAAATACCCAGCAGGTAAAGGGCACTCATGGTACTTTTCATGGACTTGGGAGAATGGGTATAGGCATATTCCAGACAGGTTACGGAAACGAGTATTTCTGATGCTGCCAAAAGAATGTAAGCCAGTATCTGCCACCATACAGAAGGTTTTCCGCCTGCATCAATAGCTTCCTGGATAAAGGCAATAATGGTGAAGGATAGACCAATGATAACCAGTCCGGCTCCTATTTTTCGTAAAGGACTTACTTTGATACCTTTTTTTTCCAGGTAAGGGAAAAGAAAAGAGTTAAAAACAGGAATGAGCAACACTAAAAACAGTGGGTTGATAAAATTGATCTGCTCTGGTAAAATAGAGAAATCTCCTGTCAGTGTAAGGTCTAGTCTTGTAGCCTGTAAAACCCATTCAGAAAGGTTTTGATCCCAAAGGGCCCAGAAAATAGGGGTAAATGCAAATACCGCTAATACGCGGTACACGGCTTTGATACCATCGATAGATGTAGCTGAATATTTTTCTCCTACAGCCTCCCAAACTTTTTGTCCGGGTTTACGTTTAAATAATTTTCTTAATGCATAGATGGAGATGGAAAAAAAGTTCTCTTTTTTAATTCCTGCCGGAGGAACCCTAACGTATTTTTTTCGTCCAAGCCAGAATAGAATAGTAGCCAGTGCCATCAATATACCCGGTACACCAAAAGCGATTTCAGGGCCATAATATTTTTTCAGTAACGGAATAAATAAGGGGGCGAGTGTGCCACCCAGGTTAATACTCATATAGAACCAACCATATGCTTTGGAAAGCAGGTGTTCATTGGACTTATCGAACTGGTCGCCCACATTGGCAGACACACATGATTTAATACCTCCGGCACAACAGGCAATAACAATAAGTCCAAGACTAAATATTGTATAGCTATCGCCGGAAACAGAAAGAATCAGGTGACCAAAAGTATAGAGGATGGATACAAGTAAGATAACGCGGTATTTTCCAAAGAACCAATCGGCCATAATGGCGCCAACCATGGGCATGAAATAAGCCAGTGTAACAAACAGGTGCGACATTTCATTGGCTTTTGCATCTGCTTCGGCGGTCAGTGCCGGGTTGAGGGTTGGATTGAAAAAAGCCACGGCCATATAAGTAACCATGATGGAGCGCAAACCATAAAAACTAAACCGCTCTGCTATTTCACTGCCAATGATATAAGGAACCGATTTTGGCATCCTGCCTTTTGGTGACTCATTTTGTATATCGGACATAAATCGTATTTTGAAATTTAAAAGTATCGGAAACAATCGGTAAACCTTTATTTGTTCGCCGAAAAAATTGCTTGCTTCATCTAAAAACCAACTCATGTCTCAACCTCAAAAAACCTTTAAACCATTTGTTTCCCCCGAAACAAACATGAAAGAGCTTACCGTGAAATCGATTCTGGTAGGGAGTCTTTTTGGAGTGATCTTTGGTGCCGCCACTGTTTATCTGGCGCTGAAAGCGGGCTTAACCGTATCAGCGTCTATACCCATTGCCGTTATTGCCATTACATTGGGTCGGAAATTTCTGAAAACAACAATTCTCGAAAACAATATCATTCAAACCACCGGTTCTGCCGGAGAAAGTATTGCAGCGGGTGTGGCATTTACCCTTCCCGGTTTTCTCTTTTTATCTTCCCCCAGTAGTGCTGAATATTTTAATTATCTCACCATCCTGATTCTTGCGATCGTGGGTGGTTTACTCGGTACTTTATTAATGGTGCCACTCAGAAAAGCGCTGATCGTAAATGAACACGATAACCTTCCTTACCCGGAAGGAACAGCCTGTGGTGATGTATTGAAAGCCGGTGAACGAGGAGGAGATTTTGCCAAAACGGCTTTCTGGGGGCTGGGCGTAGCTTTTGTTTATGCGCTGCTGCAGAAAGTGATGCATATCATAGCTGAAACACCTCACTACGCAACTCAACAGATCAATAAATTTTTCCCTTCTGCTAAAGTAAGCGGTGAAATAACGCCTGAATATTTAGGAGTGGGTTATATCATCGGCCCGCGTATTGCAGGTGTACTTGTGGCAGGTAGTGTATTGAGCTGGATGGTATTCATTCCATTACTATCTACGCTTGTACCTGCGGATGCCATTGCTATTCAGTTAGCCAAACTGGGTTACCTGGCCGATATCAGCAAAGCAGGTGGCAAAGGTGGCTGGGACCCCATTACCCATACATTTGCCGATTACTCTGCTGCCATTTATTATGCTTATGTGCGTCAGGTAGGTGCAGGTACAGTAGCAGCAGGTGGTATCATTACGCTGATTAAAACATTACCCACCATTGTAAAGTCTGTAAAAGGCAGCATGGCTTCTTTACGTGGTGGTTCAGGCGGTGCAAATATTAATGTAGCCCGTACCGATAAGGACCTGAGTTTAAAAGTGGTGGGTTTGGGAAGTCTTGCGCTGATTGCCATCATTTCTGTTATTCCCAATCTACCGGGTGATGGATTCATGCAAAAAATACTGATCGGTATTCTTGTGGTATTATTCGGTGCATTGTTTGTAACTGTTTCATCACGTATTGTGGGATTGATTGGGTCCTCTAATAATCCTATCAGTGGTATGACCATCGCCACTGTTATGGGTACGAGTCTTATTTTCTTAAGCCTTGGCTGGTCGGGTCAGGCATATGAACCACTGGTGCTGGTAGTAGGTGGTATGATCTGTATTGCTGCAGCAAATGCTGGCGCCACTTCTCAGGATTTAAAAAGTGGTTATATAGTAGGTGCCACACCACGTAACCAGCAGATTGCTTTGTTTGTGGGTGCTATCGTTTCATCAATCGTAATTGGTATAACGGTTAAATTTCTGGATAAACCTACTACCGAAATGGTACAACAGGGTATACAACATGCAATCGGTACAGAAAAATATCCGGCTCCACAGGCCACGCTGATGGCTACATTAATAAAAGGCATTCTTTCACAAAACCTCGACTGGCAATATGTAATTGTAGGGATGTTCCTCGCAGTGGTAATGGAACTTTGTGGTATTAAATCGCTGAGTTTTGCAATTGGTGTTTACCTGCCATTGGCAACTACACTGCCTATTTTTATTGGTGGTGCTATTCGTGGAATTGTAGAAGGCAGACAGAAAAAAGATAAAAAAGAAATGAGTGCAGAAGAAGAGGAATTGAGTAAGGGGAGCTTATTTGCAACAGGGCTGGTTGCAGGTGGTGCAGTTGCAGGTGTGGTAATAGCGTTTATTACCGGAACATCGGGCGGAGAAAAGTTCCTCCAGGATATAAGCATGGAACATGGACTGGTGAATACATTGTCTGAAAACGGATACTTCCTGCTGGGAACCTTATTCTTTGCATTGATGGGCTTTATACTATATAGAGTGGCCATGAAGAAAACAACGTAAAGGTAAATATTGAAAGAGCGTCTGATGAAGACGCTCTTTTTTTGCCACTGTCCAGAGGACTCCTTTGGACAGTGGCAATTAATTTCACCAAACTGTTAAACCTTTCATTCGATCTTTTGTCCAATACAAAACTAAAACCGATGTCCTTGCAGCGCATGTTCAAGACTTTTACAATCGGGGCCATATTTACCCTGGGTGCAGCTTTTACCAATAGTAATAGTGGTTTGTCTGAAATTAAAATGCCGTATAAAAAAGCGGGCCTCACACAGGAACAGGCGGCAGCACATTTATTAAACAGGTTTAGTTATGGCGTACAACCCGGACAAATAAAGGAAGTAGTAAACACAGGTTTGGAAAAATGGCTGTTACAACAACTCGAAGCCAGTCTGGCCGATACAGAACTTAATCGTCGCTTAGAAACATTTGAATCATTGAACCTGAGCAATGATAAAATCGTCAATACATATCTCACACCTGCGCAGGTTATTCGTGTTGCCATCAGAAATAAACTGATACCTGCTGATTCTATCAATAATGCCGACAGACAAAAATACCGGGAGCAATTACGATTGATTCAGGAGAAAGAAGGTTTTAAACCTGTTCAGGAACTGCACCGGCAACTCATTAATCAGAAAGTATTAAGAGCTGCATACAGTAACAACCAGTTAAAAGAAGTGCTGACTGATTTCTGGTTTAACCATTTCAATGTTTCGCTTACCAAAGGGCAGAGCCAGCAATATGTGATGACTTATGAAAGAGATGCCATAAGACCATATGTACTGGGTAATTTTAAAGATATGTTGATGGCAACGGCCAAACATCCGGCCATGCTGGAATATTTAGATAATGCATTAAGTGTAAGCAATGAGAATGAAAGAACTCGCCGTCAGCAGAACAATGCAGTATTGAGAGCTGCAAGAGAGCGTGTGGAAGCAAGACTGAGTGACACATCTATGCCAGGCGGAGCATTGGTTCAACAGGCTGTTGCTGCAAGAAGAACACAGGGCTTGAATGAAAATTATGCCCGTGAAGTAATGGAGTTGCATACGCTGGGTGTAGATGGGGGCTATGCACAAAAAGATGTAACGGAAGTAGCACGGGCCTTAACAGGATGGGCGGTGAAACCGATGTATAAAGAAGGTCCTGGAAGACAATTGATTGAAAACCTGAATCAAACCCAACTCGAAAGACGAGGCTTGATGGTTGAGGGTGATTTTCTTTTTCGTGGCGATAAACATGATGAAAACCCTAAAATAATTTTAGGAAAACAGTTTAGTGGTAAAGATGGATATAAAGAAGGAGTACAGGTACTGGAAATGCTGTCTTCACATGCTTCAACAGCACAGTTTATTGCAACCAAACTGGCCAGACGTTTTGTAGCGGATGAACCTTCTGAAGCGATCGTTAAATCGATAGCGAAAACTTTTCAGGAAACAGGTGGCAATATAAAAGCCATGCTAATAACCATGGTAAATCATCCTGATTTCTGGTCGAAGAATGCGTTAAGAGAGAAAGTGAAATCACCATTTGAATTTGCGATCAGCGCCATCCGTGCAACAAAAGCACAGGTTATGCAACCGTTTCAGATATATAATTGGTGTACAAAAATGGGACAACGGTTTTATTATTATCAGGCTCCAACAGGCTTTCCCGATCGTGCAAATTTCTGGATCAACAGCGGCTCATTATTAAACAGGATGAATTTCGGACTGGCACTGGCCACTCAGAAAATTCCCGGAGTAAGAATAAACCTACTCTCACTTAATGATAATCATGAGCCTGAAAGTGCAGATGAAGCTTTGCGTATTTACAGCAGAATACTTTTACCTGAACGAGACCAGGAAGAAAATATCAAACGTCTTACAGCGATGGTACGTGATACACAGGTGGAACAAAAAATAAATGAAGCCGCATCTAAAATAAAAACTGAAATGGTGGAAGATGAAATGGAGGAACAGGAAGTAAGAAGACAAGGGGCAGGAAGACAAGGAGCAAGGAACAAGGAGGGCGACAAGATACAAGGAGTTAATACAATGAATAGCACCGCAGCAACAGTGGCACAGGTGGTAGGAATTATTATTGGGTCGCCGGAATTTCAGAGAAAATGAGAGACGTGAGACGTGAAAGGTGAAACGTGAGAGGAATTAGAAAGGCAATAATTAAAAAATTAAGAATCTAAACTTGTGGGCTTGAATCTTGTAGCTTGTTACTTGCTGCCTGGCCCTCAGCTTATAACTAAACTTTTTTTATGATTCACAGAAGAGCATTTATGAAATCAGGTGCACTGGCACTTTTTGCTGCAGGTTTTGGTGGTGTGCCCAATTTTATTGCACGTGCGGCAGATAACAGGAAAATTTTGCACCCATACAAAAAGAATAAAGTATTGGTATGCATTTTTCAAAGAGGTGCGATGGATGGCTTGATGGCAGTGAGTCCGTTTACAGACCCTAACCTGAAAACCTTACGCCCTACCTTATTTATGAGCCCGGTACAGGCACAGGGTGGTATGATGGATTTGGATGGACAATTTGGATTGCACCCGGCATTAAATAGCTTGTCTTCTTTTTTCAAGGAGGGTCGTATGGCCATTGTACATGGTGTAGGTAGCCCAAATAATACAAGAAGTCATTTCGATGCACAGGATTTTATGGAAAGCGGAACTCCCTTTAATAAAGGAACAAGCAGCGGATGGCTGAACAGGGCCGTAGGTTTAACCGGTCATGAAGCAACACCATTTAGTGCCGTGAGTTTAACCAGTGCTTTACCAAGGAGTTTGTATGGCGATCGCGAAGCATTGGCCATCAGCAACCTGCAGGATTTTGCTATTCAGATGCAGGGTAATCCAATGGCTGGAAATATGGCTGCCAAATCTTTTGAATCGCTGTATGACCAGACCAGTAATCAGTTACTCAACAAAACAGGGAAAGAGAGTTTTGAGGCGATGAAAATTTTAAAGTCTACAGATATCAAAAATTACCAACCTGCCAATGGGGCGATATATCCAAATTCTCCGCTGGGAAATTCACTGAAACAGATTGCTACATTAATTAAAATGGATGTAGGTGTTGAAGTAGCTTTTGCAGAAAGTGGGGGATGGGATACGCATTTCAATCAGGGAACGGTGAATGGTGCATTTGCACGTAATCTTCGCGATTTCAGTGATAGTATTGCTGCTTTCTGGACCGATATGGGTCAGTACCAGGATGAAGTGACAGTAATGACGATGACCGAATTTGGCCGTACCGCTCATCAGAACGGAACCGGCGGAACCGATCATGGAAGAGCAAGTTGCTTATTTGTTCTGGGGAATGATGTACAAGGTGGTAAAGTATATCATAATATAAAATCATTGGCCAAAGCCGATCTGGAAGATGGTAGAGATTTGCCCGTTTCAACAGACTTTCGTGCAGTATTTAGTAGCGTATCCTCCGGTCATCTTCGGCTAAAAAACACAAATGGACTTTTCCCTGGATGGGAAGGTAAAAAAGTTGAATTGATGAAGTGAAACCATGAAATATGTAAGAGAATAGAAAGAAGATGCAAGTGCTACCTGCCTGTTTTCTTTTTATTGGAATTATCTTGCATCTATAAATGGGCATGAACTATCTAAATCCATATTTCATACAATACCTGTTTATTTTTTAATGCAAGCGAAAAAATTGCTGATCAGGTTATTGAATATACCCTTCAACACCATTTTTCTATTACTCGCGGCAGATGCCCTATTACTATTTTTTCTTCCACTTTTTGATGTCTTAAAACAGGACAGAAGCCCGCTGTTCTTTTATTTTACCGCAACCATCTTATCATGGGTTGGATGTTTTTGTTTTATGGCTTTGCTTGTTAAGGCGCTGAAGCGAAATATCATACAAAAAGAAATTCATCTGTTTGTTATGATACCTGCTGTGATTATCATAGTTATATTATTTCTGGGGCCACTGATATTGTATTTTTTGGGAAAATCAGAACATGACTTATGATATGAAACAGCAAACATAATTATCGCTTGAAGCTAAAAACAGGTACACCTTCTTTGTCAACATAAACAATATCTGCTCCTTTTTCCATTAAGGCCAAACCTTTGTGGAAACTGCCAGACCGGTCGAATTGTGGTGCAATGACCCATTCTCCTTTTTTATTGATAAAACCCCAGTATCCGTAATCTTTTTCAACAGCTGCAAGTCCTTCACTGAATGAACTGGCATTGGTAAAACCGGGTTGAATAACCCAGGCGCCACTGGTATTTACAAAACCCCATTTATTACTGGTATCACGTGCCGGAGCGAGGCTGTCGGCAAATGCATACATACGTGTAAAGGAAGTTTTAATACTTGTTTTCTTTTTGATATTGAGAATCTCCCATTTATCAGTCATGTTTTTTTGCGTACAGGTTAATCCCGCAAATACATCAGTGATGCTATAATATTCTGGTTGTAATATAAATTTTCCACTACTGTCAATCAGACCCCATAGATTGTTTTTTACAGAAGCCACTGCCAGTCCTTCTTTAAAATCATAACATAGCGCAAACTGTGGTTGAATAACAAAACTTCCTTTTTTATCGATATAACCCCATTTGCCACTCTGTTGTACCCTTGCTTTTCCTGCAGAAAAATTGCCGGCAGCATTAAATTGAGGAATAATCAACCATTTTCCTTTTTCGTTGATAAAACCGTATTTGGATGATAACAGGTGATTACCAACTGCAGCCACTGCAATACCGTCGTTAAACTGGCTGGCATAAGTAAACTGGGGTGTAATAGTAGTTCTGCCGGTTATTTTGTGAACGTAGCCAAATTTATTGTTCTCAATGAACCTGATAAGATTTTGCGAAGAACTATATATTGAAAGACCAATAAGAAAGCAAAGAAAAAATACCCTTTTCATTGCTTAAATATACTATTAATGCTGAATTTGCTGAAAACGAGCGGGCCACAGATTCGCAGATCGGCCAAACTAGTCTGTAAATCTGCGGCTAAAAATTAATTTATAATCTACCTTTTTTAATCTCATCCACTACGCCCGGATCCAGTAAAGTACTTGTATCGCCCAGGTTCTCTGTTTCTCCTTCTGCAATCTTGCGTAAAATTCTTCGCATGATTTTTCCACTTCTTGTTTTTGGTAAACCACTTACAAACTGAATTTTATCTGGTTTGGCGATGGCGCCAATAATACGTGTTACTGTTTGCAGAATGTCTTTTCTTACCAGATCGCCCGTGCCATGCGTGTCCTGTGCATGAGAGCCCTGATAAATTATGTATGCATAAATACCTTGTCCTTTAATATCATGCGGATAACCTACTACAGCACTTTCTACAACTCCTGCATGCATATTAATAGCGTTCTCTACTTCGGCAGTACCAATACGGTGTCCGCTTACATTCAGTACATCATCAACCCTGCCTGTGATGCGGAAGAAACCATCTTTGTTTTTCATTGCACCATCGCCGGTGAAATACATGTTTTCGTAAGTGGCAAAATAATTGGTTCTGCATCTTTCATGATCGCCATAAGTTGTTCTGAGAATAGAGGGCCACGGCGATTTGATACAAAGGTTTCCTGAAATGATCTCGTCACCCTGTTGAATTATTTCCTTGCCATTTTCATCTACCAATACCATTTCTAATCCAGGCATGGGCAGTGTAGCCCATCCGGGTTTAGCGGGTGTAATACCTGCAAGATTTGAAATAAGGCAACCTCCGGTTTCTGTTTGCCACCAGGTATCAACAATCGGACATTTTTTCTTGCCTACATGTTCATCATACCAATGCCAGGCTTCTTCGTTGATAGGTTCGCCTACTGTACCCAATACTTTGAGTGAAGAGAGATCTTTGCCTTGTAAGGGGCCGAGTCCAAACCCCATCAAACTTCTAATGGCAGTGGGGGCCGTATAAAGAATGTTGACGCAGTATTTGTCTATTATATCCCAGAAGCGACCTGCATCGGGCCAGGTAGGAACACCTTCAAACAGAAGAGAAGTGGCACCGGCACTGAGTGGCCCGTAAACAATATAACTATGTCCGGTAATCCAGCCAATATCTGCCGTACAGAAATGTACCTGCCCCGGCTGGTATTGAAATACGTTTACAAAAGTATAGTTGGTGTATACCATATACCCGGCAACGCTATGAACCACGCCTTTGGGTTTACCGGTAGAGCCAGATGTGTAAAGAATAAAAAGAGGGTCTTCGGCGTCCATCTCTGCTGCTTCAATAAATGTAATTCCCTTTTCTTCCACTTGTTTCATTTCATCTTCCCACCATACATCTCTTCCCTTGATCATGGAAACAGGTGTGCGAGTACGGGTAGCAACAATGACACGTTTAACGGTTTTATTACCAATCAGTGCATCATCGATTACGCTTTTTAAAGGAATATCTTTTGCCCCCCTGTAAGCACCATCGCAGGTAACAATAAATGTTGCCTGTGCATCTTCAAGTCTGTCGGCAATACTCTGAGCTGAGAATCCTCCAAAAACCACTGAGTGAATGGCGCCAATACGGGCACAGGCAAGCACTGAGATGGCCAGTTCCGGAATCATACCCATATAAATACAAACACGGTCACCTTTTTGTACCCCATTGTTTATCAGCACGTGTGCAAACTGACAAACTTTTTCATGCAATTTTTTATAAGTAAGAATGCGATGGCTTTCATCAGCTGCATTGGGTTCCCAGATAATGGCAGGATGATTGCCCCTGGTTTCAAGATGACGATCTAAACAGTTTTCAGTGATATTGAGCTTACCTCCTTTAAACCATTCAACTTTTGGTTCTTTAAAATTCCATTCAAGAACGGTATCCCATTTTTTCCGCCAGGTAAAATGTGATGCTATTTCACCCCAGAAAGATTCGGGATCACTAATACTTTTTTTATAGGCTTCCTGATAGGCTTCAAAACTTTTGATCTGATAAGGATAGGACATGTCAATCGAATTTTCAGGCTATAAATATACGTGATGAACAGCCGATGAAAACCTTCTTTATACGAATGACTGTTCGTTTTTTATTGAAGTAATAGAAGCTTCAATAAGTAATAGACAATTCATTAAAATCAACACTGCCAATCGTGGTCTGCTTGGCGAAATCATTTCTTTGCAGTAAGTTGTAAACTTATATGAAAAAAGAACAGGGTATCTGGAAAGTCATTACTGCTTCTTCATTGGGTACATTGATTGAATGGTATGATTTTTACATTTTTGGCAGTCTCGCTACCGTTATAGCAGGTCAGTTTTTTCCCAAGACCAACCCTACAGCAGCATTGTTGTCAACCCTGGCCACTTTTGCTGCTGGCTTTATTGTACGTCCATTCGGAGCACTGGTATTTGGCAGGTTAGGTGATATTGTAGGAAGAAAATATACATTTTTATTGACGCTTGTATTGATGGGAGGTTCAACTTTTGCTATCGGACTGGTACCTTCTTATGAAAGCATTGGTTTTGCTGCACCCATTATAGTATTGTTATTACGTTTATTACAGGGGCTGGCACTTGGGGGTGAATATGGAGGAGCTGCTACTTATGTAGCTGAACATGCACCTGCACACCGAAGAGGTTATTTTACTTCATGGATTCAAACAACTGCAACACTGGGTCTTTTTGTTTCACTGGGTGTTATCTTGCTAACCAGGCACAGCCTCGATGCCGACAAACAAATTTCCATTGCAAAATTCAATGACTGGGGATGGCGTATTCCATTTCTGTTATCTATTGTACTCGTCATTGTTTCTATCTATATACGGTTGAAAATGCAGGAATCGCCACTGTTTTCCAAACTGAAATCAGAGGGTAAAACATCAGCAAATCCTTTAAAAGAAAGTTTTGGCAATAAGACCAATCTGAAAATGGTTTTATTGGCATTGTTTGGTGCCACCATGGGGCAGGGAGTGGTATGGTATACCGGTCAGTTCTATGCTCAGTCTTTTCTCGAAAATGTTTGTAAAATTGATTTTGATCAGTCGCGTACCATTTTAATATGGGCCATTGTTTTTGGCACACCTTTTTTTGTATTCTTTGGTCATTGGAGCGATAAGATTGGAAGAAAATGGATCATGCTGGCCGGTATGTTGCTGGCAGTGCTTACCTATCGTCCCTTATTTAAGGAACTGGTGGTGTTAAGCGACACGGCGCAAAAAACAGAGCAAACCTCACTGGCAAAAAAAATAGCTACACTAATGCCGGTTCCGGGTACAGGTGATTCTGTGAGAGTGATAAAACAAACACAATTTTTTACGGATGGTTTAACTCTTCACACAAGTACAAAAGATACTTTATATGCTGATGCTGCAAAGAAAACGATAAAGCCGCTGGTTACTGTTTCGAAAGAAGTGGGGGATGGTATTTATTGGAAAATGGTTGGTATAGTATTTCTGATGATTGTTTATGTAACAATGGTGTATGGGCCTATTGCAGCATTCCTTGTAGAATTGTTCCCAACAAGAATAAGATATACCTCAATGTCGTTGCCTTACCATATTGGTAATGGTGTGTTTGGAGGGTTGACTCCTTTTATTGCCACATTGCTTACAACGATTTATACAGGTAATCAATTGGCAGGGCTCATGTATCCTATTATGGTGGCAGGTATATGTCTTGTAATAGGTATATTATATTTAAGTAATAAAAAAACCATTCACTGATATGAAACAATTGAAACGTGCAGCAGGCATTATTTGGATGGTTTTAGGACCAGTGGCCGTTTTCTTTCTGATACGAACGGCAGCAAACGAAATTATAACCAAACCATCGGCAGATACATGGGTACAGTGGGGCGTATTTGTGTTGATTTTTCTTCCCATCGCATTCGGTCTTAGTTTATTTGGATACTATGCATATAAAGGAGAATATGATAAAGAAGTATAAACCTGCATAGTTGTTGCCGTATTCATTTTTAATTTTTCTTACCATTTTTATCTGCACAGAAAACAATTCAATTGATACCTTTACCGCATGTCTATTGAAATCAGGGGTCTCTCGAAAATATATGGTACACAAAGGGCAGTGAATGATATTTCCTTTTCAGTAGAAAAGGGAACCATACTGGGTTTTCTGGGCCCAAATGGTGCCGGGAAAAGTACAACCATGAAAATCATAACCGGCTACCTGTCTGCTGATGCCGGTTCGTTTAAAGTATGTGGAATTGATATTGCCACAGACCCGCTATCCGCAAAAAAGAAAATCGGGTACCTGCCCGAAGCCAATCCATTGTATTATGATATGTATGTAAAAGAATACCTGGGATTTATTGCAGGCGTTCATGGGTTAAAACAGGTGAATCAATCGATAAACAATGTAATTGAATTAACCGGACTAGGCCCCGAAGCACATAAAAAAGCAGGGCAGTTATCAAAGGGATATAAGCAACGGGTTGGCTTAGCTGCGGCATTAATACATGACCCCGAAGTATTGATACTCGATGAACCCACAAGTGGTCTTGACCCTAACCAGATTGTAGAAATACGCAATGTAATTCGTTTACAGGGCGCCAATAAAACCGTACTGTTTTCATCACATATTTTACAGGAAGTAGAAGCTATTTGCGATAAAGTAGTGGTGATTAATAAAGGGAATATTGTGGCCAATGATACATTGACAAATCTTAAGGAAGAACAAAACGACCGACATATATTACAAATACAATTTAACGAAACTGTAGAAATGGAAGTGCTGGAACGTCTCCAGGCAGTTTTCCAGGTGGACCAACTCAGCGATTCGGTTTTTCGTTTACATACTTCAAACCCTGAACTGGTTCGCAAACATCTTTTAAATCTGGCAGTGGCTTATAATCTTCAGATTGTATCACTGCAAAGTGAAAAAAACAGCCTTGAAAAAATATTCAGGTCATTAACAACCATTGCGTAAACACCTGTAACTATTCGCTGGGTAATAAAAAATACACAAAACTGTGTATTTTTTTTCGACCTCTTGCTGAATACTCCTTTTCTGTTACTTTCATGAAGTAAAAATCTGTCACTTTATTATATCCCCCCTATGAAACAGGTACTCTCATTTTTGTTTGTGTTGTTATTGGTGTCAGCAAAATCCCAGAAATACGATAAGATTGATTCACTCCGTGAAGGACTTCGAAAAGTTACCAAAAGTGGTAAAACTGGTTTTATCAATGCCCAGGGAGAAGTGGTAATAGAACTGGTATATGAAGCGGCTAATGGTTTCTATGAAGGGGTTTCAGCCGTGAAAAAAAATGGTAAAGTTGGTTATATCGATAAGAATAACCGTATTGTGGTGCCATTTGAGTATGATGGCGGAAATAATTTCAATAAAGGATATGCTGTTGTGTCTGGCAATAAAAAAAACTGGCTGATCGATAAAAAGGGGCGTCAGGTGACTTTACGTAAATACGACTTGCTACGATATAATAAAGGATTGGGCATGATGGTGCTAGACAAAAAATGGGGCTATCTGAACGAAGCCGGTCAGGAAATTATTCCACCCGAGTACGATATGATCCACAATTACGGTGAGGGATTCATAGGCGCAAAAAAAGGAGGCAAATGGGGTTATATTGATACACTTGACCAGGTACAGTTACCATTTGAATTCGAAAGTGTAAGTGTTTTTGAAAATGGACGAGCTGTCGTAGAAAGGAATGGTAAGACAGGGGTTATTGATAAATCAGGAAAAACACTGATCTCTTTTAATTATCAATCACTTTATCTCGACGATGCTACAGGCTGGTATATAGCTGAAAAGAAAGACAAAACCGGCATGATTGATCAACGCGGCAGAGAAACGATCCCATTTGAGTTCGATGATATTGATAATTTTTCTGAAGTAAATGAAGGGTATGCACTGGTTATCTATAAAGATAAAACAGGAATGATAGACGTGAAAGGCAACATCATTATCCAGGCGCGTTACGATAAAATTTTTGAGTGTAAGAATGGTTATTGTGGCGTGGAGTTGAATAAGAAGTATGGAATGGTAGCGTTGCAAAATGGCAAAGAAATCCTTGAGCCTAAATATGACGGATTAGGGAATTTCAGTGAAGATGGGATAGCGATTTACAAGAAGAATATACCTGGCGTGTATTACACCAATGCTAAATTTGGTTTTGTAAATACTTCTGGTAAAGAGATTACTGCAGCCAAATATGAAAAAGTGGAGGATTTCTCAAATGGAATGGCAGCCGTTCAGGTAAATAATAAATGGGGTTATATTAACACAGAAGGAAACGAGGCCATTTTTCCACGATATGAGAGTGCAGAGGATTTTAAAAATGAAAAAGCAATTGTAAAAGAAGATGGTAAGTACCTGTACATAGATAAAAAAGGCCGGTTATCTGAAATTCCGGAAAGCGAAAAACCTAAATCGGAGTTTAACTTATCGGATGAGGACTTGGAAAGTATGATGAAAATATTTGCTGAAGTGTTAGAGCAGAAAGATGGGAAACATTTTGTTCTGTCTACTAATAAAGCTCCCCAGTCAGAACAAGTAGTAGTGAGTAGTAAAACATTTCCTGAGGCTGCAATAAAAAAATACTGGGATCAGAATTATTATATTATTGACTTGACGGTATCAGCAGATACGAGCGATGTTGAATATACGCTGGTAATGGGTAAAGCCAGGTATACGGATCAAAGCTGGGCTAAACGAAATACAGATATAACGATGATTGAAAGTGTTAGAGAAAAATACAAGGCTTCGGATAAAAATCTTATTACTTACCTGAATTTTATCAATAACGAATGGGTAGCTGTTTATTCACAAAACACACCGTTTACTTCTCAGATTGTTTCCGCAGCCGGAACAACTGTTTATCCAGAAACATGGGTTAATGAAAAATGGAAACAAGGGTATGCTATTACAAATATGGCATGTGGAAAAGGGAAATGGCTGGTAGTGATGACAAAAGGGACTGATTATGCACAACAAAAACTTTCTATTTCCGACAAAGTAGAGGCTTCAATGTTGGAGGAGAAAAAAGCAGAAGGATATATACTCACTGATCTTGTAAAAAATGGCAGTAAGTATTATTCCGTATTTAGCAAGGTTGCCAATATTCGGGGATACAGCCAGGATAAAGTAGTTGTTATGGAGGCAGGTGAGCTAAAAAAGGTAACACAAGTGGGCAATACCATTATACGCTCAATTCTTGTACCAGGCAACTAGGTTGCCCTTTTAAAACTTCAGTAAACTCATTTACATACGAACGCTTGTTAATTAGGAGGTAAATACACAATAGTAGTATTTACCTCCTAATGACTATTTGTGTAAATTGCGTCAGGTTACCGATTCCTGTGTTACCAGCTTAATTATATACAAATAAGAAAACAATCATGAGTTACATTATTGAAGTTCATGCCAGGCAGATACTCGACAGCCGCGGCAATCCTACTGTAGAAGTAGATGTATTAACAGATGATGGTGCTTTGGGTCGCGCCGCTGTTCCAAGCGGGGCCAGCACCGGTATCCACGAAGCAGTTGAACTGCGTGATAACGATAAAAAGAAATATGTTGGTAAAGGCGTATTAAAAGCCGTTAAAAATGTAAATGATATTATCGCCGATGCCATTGTAGGCTATGATGTGGCTGCACAGGCTGCCATAGATGAAGCTATGATAGCGTTAGACGGTACACCCAATAAAGCAAAACTGGGAGCCAATGCCCTGCTGGCTGTAAGTATGGCGGTTGCTAAAGCTGCAGCAGAAGAAGCAGGGTTGCCTTTATACCGTTATATCGGTGGAACCAATGCGAAAACATTGCCTATCCCCATGATGAATATCCTGAATGGTGGTGCACATGCCGATAACAAGATTGATTTTCAGGAATTTATGATCATGCCCGTTGGTGCAACCAGTTTTAGTGAAGGATTACGCTGGGGTGTTGAAATATTCCATACCCTGAAAAATGTATTGAAGAAAAAAGGATACAGCACCAATGTAGGTGATGAAGGTGGATTTGCCCCCAATATCCAAAGCAATGAAGAAGCCATAGAAACAGTGCTGGAATCAATCCAGGCCGCCGGTTATAAAACAGGGTCACAGATTGTAATCGCGATGGATGCTGCAAATAGTGAACTCTGGGATGCCAAGAAAAAGAAATATGTATTCCACAAGAGTAATGGTAAAGTATTGAGCAGCGATGAACTGGTAAAATACTGGGAGAAATGGGTGAAACAATACCCCATCGCTTCAATTGAAGATGGAATGGCGGAAGACGACTGGAATGGCTGGAAAGCCCTTACACAGGCCATTGGCAGTAAATGCCAGCTGGTAGGTGACGACTTGTTTGTGACCAATGTAAACCGTTTACAGACTGGTATTGATAAAAGTATTGCCAATGGACTGCTGGTAAAAGTAAACCAGATTGGTACGCTTACCGAAACCATTAATGCAGTAACCCTCGCTCAGCACAATGGCTATAATACCATCATGAGTCATCGCAGCGGTGAAACAGAAGATACCACCATTGCAGATCTGGCTGTTGCACTGAATTGCGGACAAATTAAAACCGGTTCTGCATCACGTACAGATCGTATTGCCAAATACAACCAGTTGATTCGTATTGAAGAAATGTTGGGTGAAACTGCAGTGTACCCCAAAGGGAAAGTGAAGTTTGGTAAAAAATAGTTTGGTAAGATTCAAGCTACAAGATTCAAGCATCAAGTTACAAGGCACAGGCTACAAGAAAAATACATCTTGTGGCTTGCAACTTGTAGCTTGATGCTTTTTTATTAGCTTTACTCTATGAAAAAATTCACTTCCATTATTACCAACAAATACCTGCTGGCAGGAGGTTTTTTTGTGGTGTGGATGTTGTTTTTTGACCAGCGCGATTTTTTTCAGCAACGCGAACGCAGAAAAGAACTTGAGAAATTAGAAGCCAAGAAAAAATATTACCTCGAAGAAATCAGTAAAACCAAACAGGAACTTCAGGATATCCAGCGTAATCCCGCCGCACTCGAAAAATTTGCCCGCGAACGTTACCTCATGAAAAAAGAAGGCGAAGACATTTTTATTATTGAAGATTCCACAGCAGAGAAAAATTAGGATCCAGGGAACAAGCTACAAGTTACAGGATAGGAAGGTAGCCATTGTGTAAAATGTGTAATTTCTAATCTTTTTAGTAGATTTTAATTATTTGATTATCAGATTGTTATGCAATCCTCTCAGTAAATCTTTGTTTAGAATGACTAATTTACTGTTTACTAAGAAAGCTTTTACAATAATAGCGCAGCACCTCCCGTTTTAATATATACCGTATCCTCCCAGCTAACAGAACTTTTATGAAAAAATTCAAAGAAGAGGATTTGATATTGTACCTGTACAAAGAGTGTTCGCCCGGCATACAACAAGCAGTCGAGGAAGCGCTGGAAGAGGGAGATATTGAATTAACAGAAAAACTCAGTATTCTTAAACGAAGTATCCGTCAGTTAGACGGGCTTAAACTAAAATCGCCATCACCTTTGTCGGTTAAAACCATCATGCAACATGCCCGGGAAGCGGTTCGCAAGAAGTAGCATTTTATTGGATACTACCACCAGGTATTAAAGGATATAAGCCACAGATTCACAGCTGGGAAAACCAATAATCTGTGAATCTGTGGCTTATATATTTGCAAAACTGGGCGATTCGCGCGATGATATCTTTACTTTTGAGTTTATTCAAACGCATGACCAAAAAAGAAAGATATTCGTCTGTTATTAATTATTTCAATGAACAGATTCCGGTTGCCGAGACGGAATTGATTTATGATAACCCTTTTCAGTTATTGGTAGCTGTTATTCTCTCTGCACAATGCACAGATAAAAGGGTGAATATGACAACACCTGCCATCTTTGCTAAATACCCTACTGCGGCTGAATTATCGAAAGCAAGCTTTGAGGAACTCTTTCCTTATATCAAAAGCATTTCTTACCCCAATAACAAAACCAAGCACCTGATTGGTATGGCCAACATGTTGCGGGAACAATTTAATGGTGAAGTGCCGATGACGGTTGAGCAATTGGTAAAGTTGCCAGGTGTAGGAAGAAAAACAGCAAACGTAATTACCAGTGTAATAGATCAACAACCCAATATGGCCGTTGATACTCACGTGTTTCGTGTAAGTAAAAGATTAGGGCTTGTAACTGAAAAAGCAAGTACCCCCCTGGCTGTTGAAAAAGAATTGATTAAATATATTCCGGAAGGGCTGGTGCATAAAGCACATCACTGGCTCATATTACACGGCAGATATACCTGTCTTGCGCGAAATCCTAAATGCGAATCCTGTGGCCTTACGGAATTGTGCAGGTATTATGCTAAAGAGGGGAGAAGAAAAGTTTGATTTTTTGATCTTTGATTTTTTGATTTAAGTATAGTTCTAAATCAAAAAATCAAAGATCAAAAAATCAAAGATTAGAAATCAAATCCAATCGCAAAATAATACACCGGAGCTCCCTTGAAGATGCCTTTCATGGGCCAGCCGGCATCAAACTTCATAAAGTAACCCAGTAAAGTACTTCTTGCACCGAAACCATAGCCGCCGGCAAATGGTCCGAGACCACCGGCATCAATACGAACCACAACAGGAGATGATGGGTCGGCTATTACCTCACCCGGGCGCTTGATGCCATTGTATTTTCCATTCCATGCTGTGCCTAAATCAATGAATTGCACCAGTTGAAAATTGCGCAGGAATGCGTTGTTAATTGGTTTGTTGATCAGTGTGGCAAACAGTGGGAACCTGAATTCACTGTTGATGACAAAAGCATTATTCCCGTTTGCAATATTCTGTCTGTAACCACGCATATTCACCGCAAGCGATTGGAATGCATAAGACTGATCGGGTGCGGGTGTATTCTGACTGTTGAATTTCGGACCAATCCATCCATCAACACCACCGAGGTAATAAATGAGTTTTTGTCCGCCCCATGAGAAATCAGCCGCTGCACGACCTGCCCATATAAAGTTGCGGTATAGTTTATAATAATAACGGGCATCAAAACCCAGGTTGAATGTTCCCTTGCCATTATTCAAAGAAGTTTTAAACGTAGGCATGTTTACATCGAAATATACTTTGTAACGAAGTCCGTTCCAGATATTCTGAGTTGGGTTAATGGTATTATCGTGTACGTATTCAATACGCGATACAATAAAACGACTGATGGTATCAGGGAATGCCAATGCATTCGGATCGGGTAACCCGCTGCCATTATCAAAAGAGCGAAGAACACCGCGATCTGATCTTAAACCAACAGTAGCTCTTAAACTTTTTACTTCATTAAATGCATAGGTTATATTACCCTGGTACAGGTTGGTAATGAGCATACTGTTATAAGGAATATTATAAAAGTTGCTCACATTACTTCTGTAATAGGTAAGTCCCCAGTCGAAACGTTTACGTAAATTCTGGTAAGAGAAGAATACATCTTTGTCGCTCAGGTTGGTGCCAAAGCGAAAACCACCAACAAATTTCTGGTCCTCAAATAAATCACTTACTCCTACACGGAAAGTAAAATTGAAGTCGTTACCATTATTAAGCTGAATAGGTCCCGCACCACCAGCATAAGGCTGGTACCTGTTGACAAGCACATTGTTCGTAAATCCACTGAGAATATAATCGCTGCTGAATTTCAATCGGTAGTCAAATAACCTCGAACGTTCAAGGGTAGTAGCTTTTGGTATTACTTCTTCGTCGACTATCTGTCTTGAGGTATCTGCTTTTTCATTAGCAAATTCATTCTGGAAGAAATCTTTCGCAGCTTTTGCAACCGTATCTTTTGTGGCAATGCCATTATTATAGATGATTGCTTTTCCATCTGCTGCTTTCTTTTCATCCATTACCTTCTTCATGTATTCGGTAGGACGGCTATTTACATTTCTTTTGTTCAGCGCCTGTTCATCAACGCGGAGTTTGTAGAGGAACTTGAAATCGCCTTCTCTTCTTACCTCACTTACCTGACCATTATCGCCTGCAATTCTTGTTTCAAGCAGGGAACTCTGGTAGTTGGTAATCGGGAAAGTATACGTAGAATCTTTATATACCTGGAAATAGCTTACACTATCCGGTTCATCTTTCTGCCAGGCGCGCAGGGTAGAATCAAATTCTTTGGGCGAGGGATTACGCAATAATTCATCGCCAATATAATAAAGTGTATCAAGCCCGTTACGCTGCGTTGCAAAAAAGCCGGCCCATCGGTTACCAATACCATTTTCATCTGCTACAAAAGTAAAGTGATTGGTATTGTATTGCATCGGATAAGATGCGTTTCCAAATTTAAGATTGGTAAGCTGTGTAATCTGTTTTTGCTTGCTGGTATTCAGGATATCTACCATGAATACATTATAACGATGCCTGCTGGGTAAAACCGTATCAGCATTAATAGCAGTTGGGGATGGTCTGTTTGAACTGAAAATAATACCGGAACGATTAGGGAAAGAAACAAAAGTGGGGTTCAGGTCATCATATACATCATCTGTAATCTGCTCCAGTTTATTCTGTTCTATCTTATAAGTGAAGATATCGGTATGCCCATTTTTTACAGCACTGAAGATGAGCGAATTTGCGTCGAGCATAAAGCTGGCATCAAGTAACTGATCAACACCTTCAATTTCCTGCTTATACCGTTTGAGTCTGGCTATAAGATCGTACACAAACATTTTAACCTTTCCGTTTTCCCAATACGCCACCAATAAACGGGTGCCTTTCCCGTCCCATGCCAGTATGGGATAATTAGGGTTTACGTCATCTGTGTTGGTACGTACACCACTCTTGAGGAGTATCTTCCCGTCGTAAAAATTCTCCATCAGTTTCACACAATAAATACCTCTGTTAAATTCAACAACTGCATAGGTGGTACTCCTTGGATTAGGGTTGGCCTGAAAGCGGAAAAAATCTTTTTTACGTACTTCTTCAGATACGTTTAACTGACCCCTTGGTGCATTTCTGCGCTGGCGTATATCTTTGGAATAGCGGTCCTGCTGGTACTGCATAAACTCAGCCAGCACCTCTTTAAATTTCTTTTTACAAACACGCATACAGGCCTGATTCAGGTTTTTGTAAATGCGTGCGAGATAAAGGAGGTAGGTAATATTTTCCTTACGGTATTTTTCACCGATATAATACCAGAATGAGTGACCCGCCAGCACCGGTTTTTCAAAAGCAAACTGGTAGAAGGAACGGTAAGAGCCACTTAGTATGGCACTTTTCAGGTCATCGTCTTTAACCGTACTCCATGGCTCAGCGGCATAAGATACATAACCGTCTACCAGCCATTTGGGTAGATCGAGTAGTGCCTGGTTACTGGCAAATTCGCCTATATCGTCACCAAATAAAAGGTTATCGGTTAATACTTTGGCTATTCCTTCCCTGATCTGGCGTTTCAGGTTGGCATGGTTACCATCGAAATACACAACAATCTTATTGTTCACTAATTTGGTTACACCACCTGAATTTTGCCAGTCGATACCCAAACCAATATTGCTGCTTTTATAATCATTATAGTTGTTATACACCACAATATTGGCACGGCGCTGTAATGAGTATTCTATAAAATTTTCGAGTGAGCGCAGTTCTTCTTCCGCCACCTGTGCGGCAAATTTCCCCAGCTCTACACCCCCCTGCGAGGTATAGGCGTTAAAATTGGGCGACTGGTAGAATTTCCATACCAGCTTTTTGTGTTGAACCCTGTTCTTGCCAAATTCTACTGTATTTACCTGGGCCATGGAAAGGATGGGAAATAAAAAACTGGCCAAAACCAATCCTTTCTTGATGCGATTCAATTGCATATCCGAACTTTAGTGTTTTAAAATTAGTCATTTACCCTGTAAAACCTTCACAAAAAACCATATGCTCCAGGTAAAGGCCTTTACATTCAGCCCTGTTCAGGAAAACACCTATGTGTTATACAATGAACAAGGCAAAGCTATTATAATTGATCCCGGATGTTACTTTTCCGCTGAACAGGAAACGTTAAAAAACTTTATAAAAGATACGAAGCTTCAACCCCTTCAGTTGCTCAATACACATTGTCATCTCGATCATGTATTTGGTAACAAATGGGTTCATGATGAGTTTGGTCTTGAATTATATCTTCATACCCTTGAGCAACCCTTGCTGGAAAGAGCTCCTTTTTCAGGTGAACGCTGGGGTTTGCCCTTTGAGAATTATAAAGGTCCATTACATTTTCTTGCTGAAGGAGATACGGTGAAACTTGGTAATGATGCCCTGAAAGTAATACTGGCACCCGGTCATTCGCCGGGCAGCATCTGTTTTTATTGTGAAGAACAAGGTTTTTTGATCGGCGGAGATGTATTATTTCATGAAAGTATAGGCCGTACCGATTTACCGGGTGGTGACCATGACACATTGCTGAACAGCATTCGTGAAAAACTCTTTGTATTGCCCGATGATGTTCTGGTATATGCTGGCCACGGTATTACCACCACAATTGGTCATGAAAAAAAGCACAATCCTTTTCTCTGAACTTAGAGCGTTTCCATGGCTTTATTATATGCCATGATGAAAATGGCGCCCAGGTTTTTATGGGGAGGAATATAATCTTCAAACTTCTCTTTGTAACCACCGGTTACCCTTGATTGTAGTTTCTGCCAGATTTCTTCCCAAACCAGGTCTTTATTCAGCCTGATTTGCTCTGTAATGGCATCAATAAGTGCCTGGTTCAGTACACCGGCAGCTACCTGTTTGGAGGAAATGATATGTGCAGTCGGACAAATATCAAGTACAAGGTTCAGTTTTTGGTAGCCACCACAACTACCGAGCAATACCACTTTCGCAGATGGTACCAGTTGATCGATGGTTTGTTGAAGGTAATAACTATGTCCGCGATGTATAACCATGGTAGGTGCCAGGCCATTGGTCTCAAGATAATAATTCAGGCTGTCTTGCGCCATCGCATCAAGGTCTTTTGTTTCATCAAGCGGCAGGTTGGCATAGATGGTTACCGGAGTGCCGCGAACGGAACTGATTTCTACCCAATAGGGCTTTCTCACTATACGCCAGTTACTGTTGGAAAACCGTGCAAGAAAAGCTCCAAAATAGCTTTCGGCATCCTTATCACCATAAGCATATTGCTGAATAATGATACGGCCTGCTTCATTCTGTAATTCTTTCAATGGCATATTATACACGGTATTGATGCCAAGTGAAGCCGATAAGTTGGTTTTACCCGCCGAATCGGCAGATAGGAAAATAGTATTGAGCAGGTTATAAATTACTTCTCCTCTTTTGTCTTTTTGTGTACGACTGTTTTTCAGGTTTTGCTGAACCTGTTTGAGAATAAGATTGCGAATAGGTTTATTGTAAATACTGGCATACGAATCGGCCACATCCACTGCATCTTCGAGAGAACCTGTTTTTTCAAGTCCGTTTACAAAATTGCGCATGAGTTTTTCTGCTGACGGCTTACTCATGCGTTTCAGAAAGTCGTCGAGTGTATTATATGCTGCCGACATTTTAATAAACTTCCGGTAAAAATCATAGCCAAGTAATTGCAATAAAGAATCTGCATCAGACTGTTTTGAACGGGAGAATATACGCGGATATACACCCGATACAAAACTCGATGTATAAATTTCTTCCTCTCCTAAAACAGCCAGGTAATAAAGTTCCTGTGGATTGAGTGAATCTATTTTTTTGAAACGGATAGCGGGGTTGTTTTCATCATGAAGTGCATTAATTTCATTGATGTATAATTCAACAGCTTTGCTTCGAAGCTTTGCTACCAGTGTCTTTGCTGCCATCGGTGTATCGCCTTTACGCATCCTTTGGGCATAACCCACCCTTGTTTTTACCAGTAGTTTATAATAGTTGTCTGAATTTTCATCTGCCAGAACAGGGGCAATTTTTTCAACACTTATTTTCCCCTGATATAAATCATCAAGGAAAGGGAAATACATCCTGCCGGTTTTCGACTGTGCCAGACCGGCGATTAGTTTTACCAGGGGGTGATTGACAGTCTGTATACGTTTACCCAATGCATTGGGTGCCGCGGCATAATTGTATAATTCTTCCTGATTACGGAAGGCTGAAACAATAATAAGACTGTCGGCATAACTGTTTTCAGGAAAACGTGTCAATATTTTCAAAATAGCAGATGGGTCTCGCTGACAGCTTTTTAATACCAGTACATCTTTGGCGGCTTCTATTCCAATATTGTTTTTCAAACAAAAATTCTGAATGAGCATATTGCCTATCTCCAGTTCATTATTCTTCACAATGGGGAGGATAGATTGCTGCCGCATTTCCAGTTGCATGGCTTCATAAAAAGCTTTCACCAGCCCCGGATACATTATGTTTTTAATAAGACCAGCCTGCCAGGCAGACTGAAACCCGGTGAGCAGCTCATTAATACCTCTCAGCCAGAGATATTTCTGGTTATCGTTGAGTTGGGTACTCGACTCAACCATGGCACGCATATTATTTACATATATGCGTATGGTTTTATCGATAGAGAGATTGAGTTTGGGGTCGTTGGTTACAGGAAAAACGGCATCGGCAACACTATTGAGCCGGGCAATGGAGCGTAATGAGGTTTGTATGTACTCATGGTGCAGTTCGCGCATGGCTGGAATGGGCGGAATTGTCATTTCCTGCTGTGCCAATGCCATATTACAGAAAGACGATAACAGTATTATCAGGTAAAATTTCTTCATGTTCATATCCTTTTGCAAAAATACTGCCAAATGAACGAAAAGCGGGAAACGCTGCTTTCCCAATAATCAGACCTGATTTTTGCCTGAAATTCAGTTAACAATAACATAATAGTGCCAAAAACCTGATATGCCAATGTTTAAAATTAATTTTGTGTAAACATAAGGTTAACAATGGAAGGCAAGGCGAAACAGATTCTGATTGCAGACGATGAACAGGACATATTGGAGATCATCACTTATAACCTCACCAAAGAAGGTTATGAAGTGTACACGGCTAAAGACGGAAATGAAGCCATCGAAAGAGCCAAACAAATACATCCTGATCTGATCATCCTTGATATCATGATGCCTAAAAAAACAGGCGTGGAAGTTTGTCAGATCCTTCGTACACAACCATTGTTTCAGGACACACTCATCATTTTTCTTACTGCACTCAGCGATGAAGCTTCACAAATCAAAGGCCTGGAAACAGGTGCTGACGATTATGTGAGTAAACCCATCAGTCCAAAAGTACTGGTAAGCCGTGTTAATGCACTTTTCAGGAGACTGAATGGAAAAGAAACCGGCAAAACGATTAAGCTGGGGAATATTCAGATCGATCCGGTAAAATTTATGGTGAATGTGGATGAAACGGAAGTAATCCTTGCCAAAAAAGAATTTGAACTCCTCTACCTGCTGGCATCCCGCCCGGGTCGTGTATTTCTTCGTAATGAAATACTCTCGCAAATATGGGGTAACGATGTAATTGTTGGCGACCGCACCATCGATGTACATATCCGCAAAGTGCGCCAGAAACTGGGCATTGATTGTATCACCACGGTGAAGGGAGTGGGGTATAAGTTTGAGCTTTGAGTTACAAGCTACGAGCTACAAGCTACAAGCTACAAGCTACAAGAAAAATAATTCTGCAAGGTATCTTTATATACGGACTTTCGGTCTTCTTATCTCCTGAATCTTGCCCCCTTGATCCTTCTTCTTCTTATCTTTATTATGAATGTTTAAAACCAAGAATCTTTCACCACAACAATTATCAGCTTTTACAGCTTTGATATTGTCTTTACCCATTTCTTTGGGTATCTGGGTTATTCGTCCCGATTGGATCATTACACTGGTAGCATTTGTGGTAGTTTTTCTGGGAAGTTATATGTTGATAAGGATGGTGCTGGAATCGTTTATTTATAGAAAGATAAAACTGATCTATAAATTTATTTATCAGACCAAAGCGAGTAAGAGAGAAGAGACTTATTATAAATATATTCTTCCACAGAAAGGTATTGATGAAGTGCGTGAAGACGTGGAGAAATGGGCCGAACAGCGCAGTGCTGAAATTGAACTGCTGAAAAATAATGAAGCTTACAGGAAAGAATTTTTGCAGAACCTCGCACACGAATTCAAGACACCCATATTTGCTATTCAGGGCTATGTAGATACTTTATTAGGTGGTGCCATGGACTCTCCGGAAGTAAGTAAGAGATTTCTGGAGAATACGGCCCGCAATGTAGACCGTATGGTGAACCTGGTAAAAGACCTGGATGAAATTTCGAGACTGGAAAGTGGGGAACAACCACTGTACAAAGAGAACTTTATCATCCAGGACCTGATCAGGGAAATTTATGAGACCCTGTCTATAAAAACCACGGCAAAGAACATCAAATGCAGTATTAAAAAAGGATGCGAATACCCTATTGCAGTTTTTGCAGACCAGGAAAAAATCAGGCAGGTAATTAATAACCTGCTGGAGAATGCAGTAAAATATGGGAAGCAGGACGGATCGATTGTGGCTAGCATTTATAAAACAGACGATGAACACGTGTTGATAGAGTTCAGTGATGATGGAATTGGTATAGCCGAAGAACATTTACCGCGCATTTTTGAACGTTTTTATCGAACAGACAGGGGCCGCAGCAGGGATAAAGGCGGAACAGGACTCGGACTGGCCATCTGTAAACATATTATTGAAGCACACGGACAAACCATGCATGTACGCAGCAAGCTGGATGTTGGTACTACTATTGGGTTTACGTTGGAGAGGAAGCGGGAGTGAGGTGGGCGAATGGTCAATGGTGAATATGTGTAATCAATACTTGCAGCACTCCATAATTGAGCATTCACTATTGACCATTCATGCAAAAACCCCCGATAGACATCAGGGGTTTACACATGAGAAAATCTACTTTCGTTGCTCAATTACGATAAACTGTAGCGCAAAACTGCCGGTTCTTTGTTACCGTTAAATGATGGGAATAAGAATAAACTGTTATCAAATACTTCTTTTTATTGATTTTTTAATACAAAAAAATCAGGAAACCTCAATGTTACCGAATTATTAATTCTGAGTTTTCTTTCCTACATCGGAAGCAGGAGGCTATTTTTGCGTAAATTTTAAACTATGGGTATCAACACATTTGGCCGCTTGTTTATGCCGAAGAACAAGGTTTTCTATGAGTTATTCGAGGATGTTGCAGAGAAAGTACATGAAATGGGCATAAAACTCAAGGAAATGGTAAGTGAGCCCGATAGTAATAAACGTGCTGCGGTGCTGGCTCAGATTGAGGACCTGGAACATAAAAATGACGATAATACCCATCGTATTTTTACAGAATTGGGCAGAAATTTTATCACTCCATTCGACAGGGAAGATATACACTACCTCGCTACTGCCCTCGATGATATTGCTGATTATATCTTCGCTTCCTCCAAAAAAATTAATTTTTATAGTGTAAACCCGAACGACACAGGTATCCAGAAAATGGCCGACCTCATTCTGCAGGGTACTATTGAAATTAAAAAAGCAGTAAATGGCTTACGCGATATGAAAAACCTGCGTGAGATGACTGAAGCCATGGTAAAGGTAAACAGTATTGAGAACCAGGCGGATGATGTGTTTGATATGAGTATTGAAATGTTGTTCCAGCAGGAAAACGATTTTAAAGAAGTGATCAAGAAAAGAGAAATTTATCAGGTAATGGAAATTGCCACCGATAAATGTGAAGATGCGGCCAATGTGATTGAGTCTATTATTATCAAGTATGCGTAGAAGATCTATCTGAGAACTGTATAATTGGATCAAACCATTTCAGTTTTCAGGCTATTAAAACCCCACACCGTATGTTCACCCTTCTGGTTATCATTATAGTGCTTGCATTTATCTTTGATTATATCAATGGATTTCATGATGCGGCCAATTCCATTGCTACCATTGTTTCTACAAAAGTATTAACGCCTTTTCAGGCAGTATTGTGGGCAGCGGTATTCAATTTTGCGGCATTCTTTATTTCCAAATACCTGATTGGTGAGTTTAAGATTGGTAATACCATTGCAAAATCGGTCAATGAAAATTTTATTACACTTGAAGTAATTTTTGCAGGCTTACTCGCAGCTATTACCTGGAACCTCATCACCTGGTGGTTTGGTATTCCCTCCAGTTCTTCACATACTCTTCTCGGTGGTTTTATGGGTGCTGCCATAGCACATGCCGGCGGATTTAGTGAGAACGGTATGGATGTAGTGAACTACGCAAAAGTGATACCTACTTTCATGTTTATCTTTCTTGCGCCCCTGCTCGGTATGTTCATTGCATTCTTCATTACCATATTAATTGTTCATCTGTGTAAAAGGGCCAATCCATACAAAGCAGAAACCTGGTTTAAAAGACTGCAGCTGGTTTCATCTGCCGCATTCAGTCTGGGGCATGGTGGTAACGATGCACAGAAAGTAATGGGTATTATCGGCGCAGCCATCATTTATTATGAGAGCACACTGGGTGTACAGATGTCGTTTAATGAATTTGTGGTACACTATAGCTGGGTGCCTTTCTGTAGTTTTCTCGCGATTGGCTTAGGTACCATGAGCGGTGGCTGGAAGATTGTAAAAACCATGGGTACACGTATCACAAAAGTAACCCCATTGGAAGGCGTAAGTGCCGAAACAGCTGGTGCCATTACACTTTTCCTCACGGAGAAACTGGGTATACCTGTAAGTACAACACATACCATTACCGGTTCTATTATTGGGGTAGGTGCAACAAAACGTTTAAGTGCGGTTCGCTGGGGTGTTACTGTAAACCTGCTCTGGGCATGGATATTAACCATTCCTGTATCAGCAGCAATGGCGGCCATATTTTATTTTCTCGTAAAATTATTTATCTGATTCTAAGCGGCTCTGTGTATTTTGCCGTGTCAATTTCTGATCATGGCAAAGATACTTGTTACCGGAGGCTGCGGATATATCGGATCGCATGCCATTGTTGATCTTCTCGAAAATGGGTACGATGTAATTTCTATTGATGACCAGTCGCGCTCCACACCTTATCCATTAACGGGTATTCAGCTCATTACCGGAAAAATGGTCAAAAACTACAAAGTTGACCTGAAAAACTTTGATGAAACCCTGGCAGTCTTCCAGGAGAACCCCGATATCGCGGGTGTTATTCATTTTGCAGCATATAAAGCGGTTGGAGAATCGGTAGAGCAATCGCTCATGTATTATGAAAATAATATTGGTTCACTCATCAGTGTATTGAAATGTGTAAAGGAATTTTCAATACCACATTTTGTCTTTTCATCTTCCTGCACTGTTTACGGCAACCCACAAACATCTCCGGTTACAGAAGATACGGTGTTACAGGCTGCTGCCTCACCTTATGGAGCCACCAAGAAAATGGGAGAAGAAATACTGAAAGACTTTGCTGAAGTATCTCTATCCACCTCTGTTATACTGCTTCGCTATTTTAACCCCGTTGGAGCACATCCTTCCTGTTTAATTGGAGAATTGCCATTGGGTAAACCACAGAACCTTGTACCCGTAATTACACAAACAGCCATTGGTAAATTACCTAAGATGATGGTATATGGTAACGATTACGATACCCGTGACGGCAGCTGTATACGCGATTATATTCATGTATCCGATATTGCACGTGCACACACACTGGCATTGGAATATTTAACCGCAGGAAAAAATCAGTCATCCTGTGAAGTGTTTAACCTGGGCACGGGTATTGGTATTACGGTACTGGAAGCGATACAAAGTTTTGAGAAAGTAAGTGGCGTAAAACTCAATTATGAAATGGGTCCGAGAAGACCCGGTGATATAAAAGCCATATATGCCAATAATGAAAAAGCTGTTGCTGTACTGGGCTGGCAAATAAAATACGATATCACTGAAATGATGCGTACCGCATGGGCATGGGAGCAAAAGATTAAACAGGAAGAAGAAAGTGTATCCCGCAACTGAGCCTATTGCAACATATTAACATACCTGAAAAGCTGAATCATATCATTTTCTTTTTTCAACTTCAGCTTATCTTTTTTAATCAGTTCTGCTACTTTCAATTCTTTCCCGGCGAACAATGCAGGTATCTCTTCGATGTTTTTAGGTAGTTTTTGCAACTGTGTTCCTTTAGCAGCATAATACAATACACGGTCGCGATAGGTACGAACAAAACGTGCATTCGGATAAGGTTGTCTTTCACTGAAACTAACTTCCGTATATTTCAAATAACTGATTGATCCGGAATCGAGCACTTCATAAAACGAATTGCCATCGTGGTTGTCGATTGGTCCATAACCAGACCTGAAGGTTTTTATGCCATCGGCAGTTTGTAATACTACTCTCTCAACCGGTTGAGCAACTATCATTTCATTACCCTCCTGGTCGAGGAAAATAATTTCATTGCTGTGAAAATTAATTTTTAACTGTAAGCCGTGATAGGTATGACCTTTGAGAATAGTAACCGAACCGGGTAAAAATTCTTTTGAATAATAAGGAGAACCTTCCTCATTATAATCGGCAGGGGGTTTGAGCAATCTGCCGTTGGCATCTACCATAAAGCGGTCCATTTCTACCCTTGCTGTTGCTGTATTGGGGGTTTGTGTATTTGCATCAACTGAATATATCACAAATGCAAACAGAAAGAAGACATATTTCATGCGCGTTATACTTATAGGTTATAAATACCGGAAATGAATTAATGAATTACTATTGGTAATAATAATCAATAAAAAACAGGTCTGCAGACATATATTTTTACAAGACAGAGATTAGTGATTATTAGCGCTAACCTGTTTCAATAACTGATTATAATAGTGAAACATTCTTACGATATCCTCTTCCTTTTTCAGCTTTACATGTTCTTTCCTGATAAAATTATTCATCTCCGTTTGGTGATGACCAAAAAAGCCTGCCCATTCTTCTTCTTTTTTAGGAATACGTACCAAACCTTTTGAAGAAGTCCATATATAATGATTTTCTTTTTTGCTGTAGCTGCGAATAATATTCGGAGAATTATAGGCCTGTTTGTCCTGGTACTGAACAGAGGTATACTTTAATAAAATAGCTGTACCTGAATCGAGTAACTGGTAAGCCGACATATCATTTTGTTTATCAATAGCCGGGAACCCGCTTCTGAATACATAAGTCTTTCCTTCAAACTGTAGTTCGATACGCTGAAAAGGGTTTACCACCAGCATTTCACGATCATCAGAAGTTTTGAATATTATTTCACCCGTTAGCTGGTTAATTTTGATCGGTATATTGTAATAGGTTTTTCCATTCTGCATCTGAATATGACTTTTTATATAGTCGGCTGAAAAATAGGGAGAACCTTCTTCCTCAAAATTGCGCAGTGATTTAAAGGGCCTGCCATTGGCATCGCTGAGAAAATTAATATTTTCTTTTGCATGTCTGAGCGGATCAATGCGTTCAAAATCCTGTGCTGCTATACTGTGTTGTAAAAGTGTAAGACACAGAGAAATCAGAAAAACAGAGAGATTTTTCATGCTGCATTATTGTTTATATAGTTTGCGATAAACTGTTATACTTTTTGATAATCTGTATAAGGTCTGTTTCTTTTTTAAATTTCAGCTTATCCTTATCTATCGCTTCGGTAAGTTGTTTTCGCTGGTCTTTTAGTAAACCCAGTAACTCATTTTCATCGTTGGGCAATTTTATCATGTCCTTGCCGGGCATCCAGAGGTAATAAGAAGGCAACTGGCGGTATGACCGGGTCATATCATTGCTGTTATAGGCTTTGGAATCCTTATACCTGATATCCACATATTTCAATAACAACACTTTGCCTGAATCCAGCACCTGATATAAAGAACCTTCATTTTGCTTGTCGATAGCACCAAATCCTGAACGAAAGACAACCGGTTTCGCCTGAACGTTGCAGGCAAGTTCCACTCTTAAGACGGGTTGTGCAAGTGCAAAAGCTTTCCCTTCACTGGTAGTAAAGATAACTTTTTGCTGTTCGAGGTTGAGCTTCAGCTCTAAACCGCCGTAAGTTTTACCATTCAGTAATTGTACAGAACCTTTACAGAAACTGGTATCAAAAAAGGGTGAGCCATCCATGAAAAAAGGGAAATCGAAGTTCCAGGGTATTCCATAACCATCGTTGTACAATACATTCGAATTAAAAGAATAGGATCCGAGTTGCGCCCGGCATGGAACATAGGAAAGACAAAACAAAAGAAATATTGTCAGTACTCTTATCATAATACAGGTTTACTGTATTAAATATAAGCATCATCTGTTAACGGATACATTAAAACGGATCAAAGGCGGGGAACGCTAAAAACCAGGAGCTGACAGCTAGTAGCTAGCAGCCTGAACACCTGCAACTTAAAATTATAAACCGCCTATTAATTCTCCAGCATTTTCTCCGCATTCTCAGCAACCTGTAATGCTTCAATAAATTCTTCAATTTCACCATTAATTACGGCATCGAGGTTATAGGAGGTAAGACCGATACGATGGTCGGTAACCCTGCCCTGGGGCCAGTTATAAGTTCTTATTTTGGCACTTCGGTCGCCGGTACTAACCAGTGTTTTTCGGTGACGGGCAATTTCTTCCTCCTGCTTACGTACCTGTTCTTCATAGAGTTTGGTACGTAACATGGTCATGGCTTTTTCGCGGTTACCTAACTGTGAGCGTTCGGTCTGACAAACCACCACCACTCCTGTGGGTATATGGGTAAGAAATACTTTTGTTTCTACTTTGTTTACGTTCTGTCCACCTGCACCACCACTTCGGGCGGTTTCCATTTTTACATCGCTTTCCTTTAGTTCAAAATCTACTTCTTCTGCTTCAGGCATCACAGCAACAGTGGCAGCAGATGTATGAACCCGTCCCTGTGTTTCAGTATCAGGTACACGCTGTACGCGGTGAACGCCACTCTCAAATTTCAAGGTACCGTATACATCTTCACCGGTTACTTCAACTACTACTTCTTTATAACCACCCACAGTTCCTTCACTTTCACTTACTACTGCAGCTTTCCAGCCTTTTTTGGCACAGTAGCGGAGGTACATACCCAGAAGGTCACCTGCAAATAAACTGGCTTCATCGCCACCGGTACCGGCGCGTATTTCGAGAATGGCATTTTTATCGTCCTGCGGATCTTTTGGTATAAGCAGTTTGGTAAGTTCTTTCTCCAAAGCTTCTTTCTTTGTTTCCAGCTCAGGCAGTTCCATCTTAGCCAGTTCGCGCATTTCTTCATCGCTGCTGCTCTGGCTCTCTTTGGCAAAAGCATAATCGGCCATTACCTTGAGATAGGCCTCATAAGGCTGTACAATTTTCTCCAGTGAACGGTACTCTTTACTGAAGGCGCCAAATTTCTTCTGATCATTAATGATCTCAGGGTTGGTGAGTGCCACACCTACCTGTTCAAACCTTGCCTTAATTGCTTCGAGCTTATCCAGCATATCCGCTTTTTTATTGGAGTGCAAAATTACGCTATTCACCCTGAGTTTAAGCGATCGGGTAAGACATATTATTGAATTGCTATTGTGAGGGTTTTATGCTATGAGCCACGAGCTGTGAGCTGCGAGCTAATGTTCAGATCCAGGAAAAAAATAAAAGAGAATATCAAAAAGCTCATAGCCCGTAGCTCACAGCTCATAGCTGGCAATTTAAACCGGCTCTGTAAATCAGTCACTTAAGATTTATTACCTTTCAATCCATTTCCTGCTCCGGATTTTAATCCGGAGAAAGAAAATATATAATCTTTTCGTATGCGTTTATTTGTTATTGCAACTCTTTTCATAGGCCTCACTGCTAATGGCCAGCAGGCCGATATACTCATTAAAGGTGGGAAAATACTCGACGGAACCGGTAATTCCTGGTACTATGGCGATCTGGCCATCAGCAAAGGCAGAATAGTAAAAAAGGGAAACCTAACCGGATGGACAGCCAACCGGATCATCGATGCGAAAGGGTTGATAGTAGCCCCCGGTTTTATAGATGTGCATACGCATATTGAAGATGATGAGAAAAAGAATCCGCAGGCAGGTAATTTTATATACGATGGCGTAACCACTGTTATTACAGGAAATTGCGGTTTATCAGATGCCGATATTGGTAAGTACCTGCAAATGATCGACAGTCTGAAAACATCTGTAAATGTAGCAGCACTCATTGGGCATAACAATGTGCGCAAAGCAGTGATGGGGTCGGTTAAAAGAGACCCTACCGAAGAAGAAATGGTGCAGATGGAAGCCATTGTAGAGAAAGCCATGAAAGATGGAGCAGTGGGAATGTCAACAGGACTTATTTATATACCAGGCACTTATTCAAAGACAGCAGAAGTATTACGGCTGGCAAAAGTGGCTGCCAGGTACCATGGTGTATATGCCAGTCATATGCGCGATGAAGGTGATAGTGTAACCTATGCCATTGAAGAAGCTTTGCAGATAGGAAGAGAAGCCGGACTGCCAGTTCAGTTATCGCATTTTAAATTGAGTGGTCAGCAGAACTGGGGGAGAAGTAAAGAAACCATACCAATGGTAATTAAAGCAAGACAGGAAGGACTGGATGTAACGATTGATCAGTATCCATATACTGCTTCGAGTACATCACTCAGTACTTTATTGCCAGACTGGGTATTGGCAGACGGGCGCGATTCCATTAAAGCAAGACTGGCAAAACCTGCCATCAGAAATGAAGTAAAAAAACATATGCTGCAAAGACTTGCCAAAAGAGGATTACAGCATTTTAGTTTTCCGGTAGTAGCTTATTATGAAGCAGATACTACACTCAACGGAAAAAGCATTGAAGAAGTAAATAAAATCATGGGCAGAGCATCTGATGCAATCAATGAAGCAGAAACCATTGTGCAAATGATGGAGAAAGGTGGTGCCGGTATGGTTTTTCATGGAATGAGTGAAGATGATGTAAAAGCCATTATGCAATATCCATTTAACATGTTTGCTTCTGATGCCAGCATACGCATTTACAAACAGGGTAATCCGCATCCGCGTGGTTATGGAACCAATGCAAGGGTATTATCGAAATATGTGCGTGAAGAGAAAGTAATTTCACTGGAAGAAGCCATCAGAAGAATGACATCTTTGCCTGCATCGAAATTTAAACTCGAAGGAAGAGGCTTACTGGTAGAAGGTTATGCGGCAGATATTGTAGTGTTTGATGAGCAACAGGTAAAAGACCTTTCCACTTTCGAAAAACCACATCAGTATTCAACAGGGTTTAAATATGTATTGGTGAATGGTGAATTAACGGTAAATGAGGGAACACATACAGGTATTCGGGCAGGAGTCAGTATAAGAAAACAATAACATACTCTGCGTAAACTCTGTGTTCTCTTTTCTCTGCGGTGAATTGTTGCGAATGTTCACCGCAGAGAAAAGAGAACGGGGAGTTTTCGCAGAGGAGATTGAATTAAAATTTTATTATGCATAAATTACGGTTGTTATTTATTTTTTTATTGCCTGTGCTGCTGACTGCACAATCATATAAAAAATTACATCAGCGTTCCATCGTTATCGATACGCATAATGATTTCCCCAATCAGTCAATGGAGAAAGGAGTTCGTTTCGATCAGGACCTGAAAGGCATCACCCATTCCGATTTGAAGAGAATGAAAGAAGGCGGAATAGATGTACAGGTTTTTTCTATCTGGAGCGATGGAACTTTTACAGCAGGTAAGGGTTTTGCACGTGCCAACAGACAGATTGATTCTTTATACGCCTGGACCAACCGTAACCCATCTGCCATGATGATTACAAAAACACCTGCTGATCTGAAAAAAGCGGTGAGGCAAAAGAAACTGGCGGTAATGATGGGTGTGGAAGGTGGACATATGATCGAAGACAAACTCGAATACCTCGATCAGTTGTATGAAAGAGGCGTGCGGTATATGACACTTACCTGGAACAACTCAACCAGTTGGGCCAGTTCGGCGATGGATGAATCGGCCAACAAAATACCCAATGGCAAAAAAGGATTAACCAGTTTGGGCGAACAGATTATTCAACGCATGAATGCATTGGGAATGATCGTCGACATTTCGCATGTAGGTGAACAAACATTCTGGGATGCCATCAACATCACCACCAAACCTGTGATTGCTTCGCACAGTTGTGTGCACCAGTTATGTCCTGTATTCAGAAACCTGAAAGATGATCAGATAAAAGCCATTGCTAAAAATGGCGGGGTAATTCACCTCAATTTTTTCTCTGGTTTTGTAGACAGCAATTTTAATAAGCGGAATATCAGTTTTCTCAATACACATCAAAGAGAAAAAGACTCTTTAAAAGCCATCAACCCCGAGCCACATTTCACAGAGGAATATCTCTTTAGTAAATATCCGGAAGAAGTAAAAGCATTGCGGCCGCCCCTTTCTATGTTGCTCGATCACCTGGATTATATTGTTCGGCTGGCGGGGGTAGACCATGTAGGGCTGGGTTCCGATTTTGATGGTATCAGTTCTGCACCACAACAGTTAGATGATGTAACGGGTTTGCCACTTATTACAAAAGCATTGCAGGAAAGAGGGTACAGCAAGAAAGACATCCGCAAAATACTGGGAGAGAATTTTTTACGGGTATTTAAGGCAAACAGCTCAAAATAATCAGACAATCGTATATTTAAAATATGAAGCAAATAAAAAACATCATCGGCATAGCCTTGTTTACCACACTCATTGGCTGTAACAGCAGTGAGGGAGAAGGGAATGTGCAATTGAATCAATCCGCTGCTCCATTGCAGCAGGTAGCAACATCGGCACCACAGGTTGCTGCTGATACAAATAAGGCATCGGCCATACAACCACAGCAAACAACTACGGCACTTAATCCTGCCCATGGTATGCCCGGGCACCGTTGCGATATTGCAGTAGGGGCTCCTTTAAATTCACCGGCCAATGCAGGAGGTCCTGCCCCCGTTCAGATTCAAACACCACAAACAAACGCACCAGTAATGCAACAGGCACCAGCAAATGCAGGGGGTGTAAGGTTGAATCCGCCACACGGACAGCCAGGTCATGACTGTACCATTGAAGTAGGAAAGCCTTTGCGTCAGCAATAAATTATTACTGTTGGGTATATTTCGATTTCATTAGAAGGAAAGAAGCCTCAATCATCTCTTTTAAAACTGTCTGATCAATATCAGACAGTTTTTTTATGTACAGGCAACCCATGCCTGTTTTGTGAGGTCCGAGTTTTTTCAACAAATCTTCATAGTGCGAAAAACCGGTCATGATATAAATGCTGATATTTTGTTTGCGTGGAGCAAAACCGGTTAAGAACCAGCTTCCTTTAACGCCACCTTTTTGCTGGTAATCATAACTGCCAAAACCAACGATGGCACCGCCCCATAACTGAGCGGGCAAACCTGTAACAGCTTTCATCATATCGAGCAAAACCAGACAGTCTGCTTGTTTAGGTTCGGGTTGTTGCTGAAGAAATGCTACTACGTCTTCTTTACCCACTTGTGTTTTAATAGCCATCTTAATTGGTTTAACTCACTAAAGTTAAAGACATTCACCTGTTTAATCAACAGCCTTAACTTGTATAATAACTCCCCTTCTCCCTTTCTCTTTGTTAAATACCCTTGCATAAGTTAACACTCAAATAGTTGAGGTAGATTTAACAAAGAGAAAGGGAGAGAAGTTAGAAATTAAACTGAGCCTGTAAACGCAGCAGGTTTCCTTTTTGCAGGTTATTCTGCAATGCAAAATCTTCGTACCTGCGGGAAGAAATCGTGTACATGGCTACCAGTTCAAACTGTTTAACGGGTATCCATTCTATACCAATCTCTAATTCTTTTACCCGGTAACTGCGGGCATCGAGTTCATGTTTTTTACCACCATCATAATATTGACCACGCACGAAAGGAATAAAAATTTGTTGTTGCTTGTTTTTAATCAGGTAAGAGAGGGTGATATAACCACCCTGTAACGATCTGGTTTCAATAGAATCTGTTACCGTATTAAACTCAGGTCCTTTACCAAATGTATATTCAGCCTGAATGCCAAAGGGTTTAGGATAGAGTACAAATGTGCCTGCCACACGCTGATCGAGGTAATTACGATCCTGTTTTATTTTGGTGTTGCTGCTGGTTTGTTCTCTGGTAACCACATATTTACCGGTATAAGCCTGAATACCCGGTTCTATAATTTGTTTGCCGATGGCCATGGGATAAGAAAAACGGGTAACCACATGTAACTGATCGTTTTGTTCGGGTTTGTTGGCGGTTTGTCCGTTATAGGCACCAAAAGCAAAAACACCATAATCGCCGGAGCCTTTTAACCCATCACGAACCAGTGATGAAAACAGTTCTCTTTGTTTGGTAGGCGCCCAATAGAAAAATACACCCAGATCGCGTTCATTGGCAACAGCACTGTTCAGTGCATCGTTTCTGTCGAGTACCAGTCTGTTCTGACTCGATTGCATGTTCTCAAAACCATAAGGCACTTTACTCTGACCTATTCTGAAACGAAATTCATTTTTGGCATCCACCCCCACATCCATATACGCATCTCTCAGTTGACCAAAATGTAATGAGGAAGAAGAAGCCGAACTGGCAAAATCGGGCTGAATATAGAAATAAACCTGTTTGCTGATTTGTCCGAAGAAGATAATACGGGTACGGCGAAGAAAGAAGCCTCCGTTTTTACCCCAGCTTCTGTCGCCCTGTTCATTACCGAGGTTGGGGTTGGTTTCGAGCAATCGGTTATAGCGGGCCTGAACATAACCCCGTACAGAGAAAGTTTCAAACCATTTCTTTTCGGGAGCAGGTTTGGCAGCCGTTTTGGTACTGTCTTTACTGGTTTGAGATAGAACCGTAAAAGACAACATCACCAGTAAAGCCGCAATCCATAATCTTGCCATGTAACATCTTTTGGACGCCGGCAAAATTATCAGTTAACTATTTAGTAATGATTTATTAATCATTTAGTAATAATTTGATAACATTGATATTATAGGCTATGAGCCTTGAGCTTCGAGCTATGAGCTTTTGGGTGTAGAGAGAAGCTATGAGCTATGAGTTTGGAGCTGTTTTTCCTTTTTAGTTATTTACAACATAATCAAAATACTTCATGGCTCACAGCTCACAGCTCGCAGCTCAAAGCCCCACTCCCCTGATCCTGTATTCCTGAATCTTAGCCGGGTTTTCCGGCGTGAGGGTAAAGAAAATCTGAATACGCCCTTTCTCGCATTGCAGCGTACAGCTGCCTCTTAACTGGTTCTCGGGAATCATTTCACCGATGCTTATTATTTTACCAGCCGCATCAAATATTTTCCTGGCATCCTCTTTCAGATTGGCGAGGGGATAATCGTCGAAAAAATTATCCGCAAATAAGGAAGAACTGGCTGCATTGTTCCAGTCGGGTAACAAAGCCAGTAAACGGCTTTGTGCATCTTTTAATACGTTCGAGGCAGGCAAAACCCTTGGTTCTAAGCCAGCTCCTCTGATTAAAGTATCTAATACCTGTGCATTGATAATCGCTGTGGAAGCATAGGTAACATTGGCGAAGAAAACCACCCCAATACCATAATCGGGTGCAATAACCCAGTTACTGCCAAAGCCGGGGAGACCGCCGCTATGACCCACCGTGGTTCTGCCCACACAGTCTTTCGACCAGCGCAGCCCATAACCATAAGCGGTAACCATGGGACAAAGCCGCCCATCGGCATAACGGTATTGCGGATTGAGTGAACTGAAACGTTGAGGCTGCTGCATTTCTCTGATACTGCTGCGTTTAACCGGGCCTGTTTCTGTGGCGTTGCTGGCAGGCCAGGCCTGCATATGTAAAGCCATGTATTTGCTGAAGGAAGAAACCGAACTGATCATACCACCCATGGCACCAAAAATACCATCGTGTAAAAGCGGTTCATCTATCCAGTTATTGTTGATCCAGCGATGGCCTTTGGCGAGAGAGGCTGCCGGTACATTACTGTACTCCCATTCGGCCTGGTTCATGCCTAAGGGTTTCCAGATATGGTCTGCTATATACTCACTATAGGGTTTGCCGGAAACCTGGTGAATAATATAGCCCAGCATGGCAAAACCCAGGTTACTGTACTCATACTGCAAACCGGTAACAGTAGAAAAGTGGAGCCCTTTTTTAATGAGTGCCAGCAGTTCTTCTTCTGTATCGGCCAACTGACGATCGCCCCAGGGATCGTCTTGCGGAAAGCCACCGGAATGGGTGAGCAGATCGCGGATGGTAATAAGGGGTGCATCGCTGGTTAAGCGTTGTTCTTTGAGAGCCGGAATATATTTTTCTACAGGATCATCTAAACGGAGCTTGCCATCGTCTCTGAGATGCACAATGGCCATAGCCGTAAAACTTTTAGACATAGAAGCAATTCTAAACATAGACTGAGATGTGACCGGCTGTTTAGTAGCAATATCAAGATAACCACCGTTACCGGTAAACACCAGTTGACCATCTAACACAATACCAAAACTATAACCGGGGAAATGATTTTTTGCTGCATGGTTGCTATAGAGTGCTTCGATTACAGGAAAGAGGGGTGCTATTTTTTGTAAACGGTTTTGTGCTGCGAAAGATGCGGGTAAATAATCACGGGTCTTTTGGGCAATACAAAGCGAATTTGTTTGCAGGAGTATTGTTATGATGATGACAGTGCGTATGAACAACATGGATGCTTGTTTTATTGGATGGAAATAAAATAGGATGATGAGATAATATACAATGTTTAGCGGAAAGTTGGAATGGGAGTATTATAGACGGATGATAGAAGAGAAATACACATTGCTGAATTTGTCAGAATTACTTCTCTGGTTTTGTGTAATTACTTGAATTTCAATGGAGTGGGGTTTTATTATACATGAAGGGTTTGTGTGTATTTATGAGTTAGCTACAACTCTACTGGGCACTTTCCAATTATTCAACGGACATTTTTGGCGACACTTCAAGGATACTATGTAACCCTGCTGACAATTCTGTATTTAAGTATTTGCTTAAATAAGTAACCTTTACTACTTTTGACAAGACAAATAAAATTGACAATGGCAAACGACACTTGCATACGGCTTCAGGCAGACATAGAGCAAATCAAAAGTTGCCGTAAAAAAATAAAAGTAACCTCTAAATCATTTTTGCAGTTAGGACAAGTTCTTGCTTTGGTAGGTAACGAAGTTCGGTTGAAAATTCTGTTTCTGCTTGAAGAAGAAAACGAACTTTGCCCCTGTGATCTTAGCGATATTTTAGGAATGAGTATTCCTGCAATTTCCCAACATTTACGTAAACTAAAAGACGGCAACATTATTGAAGCCAGAAAAGTAGGCCAAACTATTTTCTATTCTTTACGCAGCGAACATTTAAAAGTTTTAAGACCGTTCTTTAAAATAATCAATCAACAAAATTTGGCGGCTGTATGAGAACGAAAATAAAAAATATTAAAAGTTGGGTTGCAGGAATTTTTACTGCAGTTGCAGCTTCTCTTTGTTGCATGACACCTGTTTTAGCTTTCTTAGGTGGTGCAAGCGGACTTTCTTCTTCGTTTTCATGGATTGAACCTTTTCGTCCTTATTTAATCAGTTTGACAATTGCAGTTTTTGCATTTGCCTGGTATCAAAAACTAAAGCCACAAAAGCAAGTTGACTGCGACTGTGAAAGTGATAATAAAAAATCATTTTGGCAATCAAAATTATTTCTAGCAATCGTTACTGTGGTTGCTGGGCTATTAATTACATTTCCTTACTACGCAAAAGTGTTTTATCCAAAACCAAAACATGCAAGAGTTGTTATTGTTGATAAAAGCAATATACAGACAGTGGAATTTAAAATAAAAGGTATGACCTGTGAAGGCTGTACAGTACATATAAACAGCGAACTTTCAAAAACATCGGGAGTAATTGAGTACAATACTTCATACGAAAAAGGCAACAGTCTTGTGAAGTTTGACAACAGTAAAACTTCCGTTGACAGCCTTGTCTCCGTCATAAATAAAACTGGGTATAAAATAACTTCTCAATCTGTAATCAACAACTAATGGTTAGAACTATCATACTTCAATCTGTTATTACTTGCCCCATTTGTGGACACGGACAAGAAGAAACAATGCCAACAGATGCTTGCCAGTATTTTTATGAGTGTTCAAGTTGCAAGACACGACTTAAACCAAAAGAGGGTGACTGTTGCGTCTATTGCAGTTACGGGACAGTAAAATGCCCGCCAATGCAATTAGGGGCATCCTGTTGTTCATAGTGACGAAGGGTATGCAGCTAACAGTAAGGCTTCTTCTTTCTTCGCAGGGTGTTCAATAAAGAAGTTCTACGCAGATTCTGTGATAAAATCCAAATATTTTCTACCTTTAAAGTGCAAAACCAAGAGCGGATTTAATCCAGCTCGATTAGGGCAGCTTCAACAGGCTGCTCTAAACATTTATAGGGTTCATTCTTCTTCCATAAACTGAATATTAGCATCAGTAACTTTCTTTGCACTGCAACATAACCCTTCATCTTTATTGCTTGTCTTTCGACTATTCTTTCATGTAGATTTTTTAACGGCTTGTTATATTTAACAGCCGTAAAAGCTGGAAAATGCAAGCACTGTCGCAAGTGAATATTTCCCCTCTTTGATATATGCGATCTCCCTCTGACGGATATTCCCGATTCTTTCTTTATTACATCTAATCCTGCATAACTCACCAACTGTCGGCTATTTCTTATCAGGTTAAATCCGTTTGTTTCAGCGATAACTATCGCAGCCGTTTGCAAGCCTACTCCTGGTATAGTACAGATGTTATCTACCTTTTCTTTCACAGCCTCATCCTGAGCTAATACTTCTTCAATCTCTTTACTGATGTCGCATATCTGCTTTTCAATTAGCTTACATCTCGCTTTCATTCTTTTAATAGTAGCCTTCGATCCAATAGCTCTTGTTTCTTCCGCATGTAATTGATTTTGAATAAGTACCAACTCACGCTTAAGTTGCAGCTTCTCTCTAGTAAGAATCTTAAGTGTTGCAAACAAGGGGCTAGGTGGTGTCCATTCAGTTAAATGTTTGACACAGCCAAACTCTGCAAGTACTTTAGATGCCTGTAGATCATCTTGCTTTTTAGAAACACATGTCTTAGCAAAGGCATTCACTTTGTTTGGAAGAACAATGCTTACTCTATGCCCGTTAATTACTAAAGCATACGCTAACTTCTCATGATAAACACCGGTTGCTTCCATTACATAAAGAATGGGAGCATCAGGCATTAGCTCATCTAATACCCATTTTTGAAGTTTCTTAAATCCTCCTTCATTGTTAGCAAAACATTGACTGCTTTTGCAAGTGAACCCTTGTGTAATTGACAACTCTCCCAGTGTAACTACCAATTCCTGAGAGCCGCAATCAATTCCAACAGCTTGTTTAATTACTGTTTCCATAATTTAAGTTTTAAGCAATACTCTCTTTAGTCTTAACTCGTAGTATAGAAGCTGGTAATTACCGCTTTGGATTCTGTTCAAACTTTAAAGAGTAAAAAAAGGTTGAGGAATATCTGCGAAACAGCATGTTTCTAAGAACTGCTTAACGTCTCCTGTTCTCTCAACCTTCCTGCTATTTTTGAATGGAAATTATCAATAATCAAACATACGAATGTCTCCCTCTCAAGCCGAAGGCTTTAGAGGGAGTCCACAGGACTCCCTTGGAGGACGTTGCGTTGCAACAAAGCCGGGGTGCGTACATTTATTTTTAAAAATGGGTTTCTCCCTCAAGTTTTTTTATATGCGCAATGATGTATAGTTGCCCTATTAGTATACATTTCAAAAAATAAGTTGTAAATTAGTAATTCAATTTTATCTAATGTCTAAGGAAGAAATTAAATATGAAATTAGTAAAGTGTTAGATCACTTCTCGGATAAAGCCTTAGCCGAACTTCTGGCCTTTTTAAAAGAACTTGATACTAAAAGCGAAGTAAATATTTCCGGATCCTCTGCTTTACACAAAATTCTGGAAGAAGATAAAGATCTATTAGTCAAACTTGCACAATGATAACCGTTAAAGAAGTTGAGGAAATCCATACAACCTTAATAGATTCTTTCGGGGCATTCATGGTACAAGAGACCTCGCAGCATTAGATGCCGCATTAGCCAGACCTTTTCAAACTTTTGATGGTGCAGAACTACTGCCAAGTCCTATACAAAAAGCTGCAGCACTTATCGAAAGTATTTTAATGAATCATCCTTTCCTTGATGGGAATAAGCGAACTGGTTATGTACTGATGAGGCTTTTTCTAATGGCACATAACTTTGATATCCATGCAAGTCAGACAGAAAAATATGATTTTGTGGTAAGCATTGCAACCGGACAATTAAACTTTAAGGATATTGTTGAGTGGTTAAATAAACATGTTGTAAAAAAAAGTGTGTAACCTGATTGGTAATATGTGAATGCGCATAAAGTTTCTTTTTTCGTAAGGTGTTCCTCTACATCTGTTTAAACCTAAAAAAAATGGCGGCAGTGTTTCCAAAAAAAATGCGCAGCCGTAATGCTTTCTTCTTAGCCTGTATTAAAAATAAAATCTGTAACACTGCGAATCATTTTGCAGAATTGGAGTCGAATTTTACCTTCACTCCGGATAACTTACTTTCTGTTACGCTACAACACCTTTTACCAACAGAAAATAATGACTTATAAAATAATTTTAGTACAACAAAGTGGACAAATTTAAACAGTTTCTAAAAAGTATTGCGCCTATTACAGACGATGAGTTTGAAGACACCATTACTTTTTTTACAGAACAAAATTTACAGAAAGGCGAGTTTTTTGTAAAGCAAGATAAAGTTTGTCGGCATATTGCCTTTATTGTGAAAGGAACTTTACGAACTTTCTATATAAACAATAAATCAGAAGAAACAACTTCTTGTTTTTGTACGGAGAACAGCTTTACAACTTCTTACAAAAGTTTCATCTTACAGGAACCTTCTAATTTGTCAATTCAAGCCATTGAAGAAACTGAACTGCTGGTTATTGATTATGATAATCTACAGAAGTTGTATCATTCAAGTGCCATTTGGCAAAATATCGGAAGAATTATTGTGGAACAGGAATATATTGAAATGGAGAAATATGCTTCTGTGCTTAACAATGAAAATGCAAAGGAAAAATATTTACGCTTATTGAAAGAGCAGCCAACAGTAATTCAAAAAGCAAAAGTAGAAGATATTGCTTCTTATTTGGGAGTAACACGGCGAACCTTATCGAGAATTCGACAGGAAGTTTCTAAATAAATCATTTGAGGACATTTGTCCTTTTAAGAGTTATACCAGGTGCAGACCTTTGTAAAAATAAACTTTTTACAGTATGGGTTTTCTGCTCTCAACAATATTGCTTTTGGCCTTTGCTTTATTGGCAATAATCGATGGTTTCTACCTTCATATTTTCAAATACCAGCTATTCAATAATAAGGAAAGTAAATTTGAGCATCTGGTACATACCATACGGGCAATTTTATTTCCGATGATTGTCTATTTTCTATTCATTTCTCAAAACTGTCTTACAAGTTTTTATTTGGGTGTTTTGTTCGTTATAACAGACATCATTGTACTCGGCATAGATGCTTTTGTAGAAAAAGACAGCAGAAGTTTTATGGGAGGTCTTCCACGTTGGGAATATATTTTGCATTTGTTTGTAAATGGTTTTCATTTCTCATCAATAGCTGTATTCTTTGCGCTTAAATTAACTTATACTGAAAACGGAATCGAAATTGTTCAAGACCTCTCTAATCTGAAAAACTATGAACTATTCCACTTTGTTGCTGTAAACCTGTTGCCAGGTGCAATCATAATAGCATTAGTACACATTTTTACAGCACTAAATCTGACAAAAAGTTATTGGAATAAGTTGCGAATGAAAATAACTTGTTGCTAAAAAACACAGCAGGTAATAACGGTTGCATTCCTTCTTCGCAGGGTGTTCAAAAAAGTTCTACGCAATGTCTCCCTCTCAAGCCTGCGGTGATAGAGGGAAAACTGGGAATATTCAAAAAAAGCACACTCCGGAAAAGGAATAAAGTAGCTTTTAAGTAACGATTTTGTTCTTCAACTTTTGTACTTAACTTCAACACTACAATATTCAAAAATCTGTCAGTATATGAAGTTTGAACCCTTTCTTAAACCGGTCATTACCGGTCTGGCTCTTATTATTACAGCATTGATACTCGGAGGTGCTTTTAAAAACCGGAATGCAACCCAGGATTCTATTTCAGTGGTAGGGCTGGGTACCAGGGATTTCGAGTCTGATGAAATTTCCTGGACAGGCAGCTATAGCGCAAGGGCCAAACAGGCAAAGGACGCCTACAATATGATTAATGCCGACAGAGAGAAAGTAAAATCCTTTTTTCTGTCGAAAGGCTTTCAGTCATCTGAATTTAGTTTCGGAGGTGTTAGTTTTGAAAAATCGTACAGAACTATTACTATTGAACAGAATGGCGATCAGATAAAATCGGAACAGGTATTTGATGGTTATATCGCTACACAGACAGTTGCGTTTAACAGCCGTAAAAATCCTGCGCTGATGAAAAAAATTGAAGCAGTAGTTGATCAGACTTCAGAACTCATTAATTCAGGTATTGAGTTTGAAGGAAGTCGTATACAATATACGTATTCAGACTTACCCAGTTTAAAACACAACTTAATTGAAAAGGGTTCTCAGGATGCAAGGGAAAGGGCTGAAAAAATTGTTGCAACAGCCAAAGGCAGACTCGGTAAATTAAAAGACGCTTCTATGGGTGTGTTTCAGATCACCGGAAAAGGATCTATCGAAGAAGACAGTTATGGAGGCAATCTGGATACCTACAGTAAATATAAAACGGCGAGAATCACTGTAAGACTTACCTATACGCTCGATTAATAAAGCGAAGAGCCATTCTCAACAGGAATGGCTCTTCGCTTTACAATAATTGTAATGTTAAGCATTTTTTTTGACCACATTACCTTATTTATAATGTGGCATATGCGCATCAGCAAAACCTTTTTCAGCCGATTGCCAGTTTTCAAGAATCCTGTTTCGGTTGGCATTAAGGTTATTATTTAACTGGTTATACGCATTTACACCATTATTAAATTCTTTCACCAGTTTATTAAATGCATCTACATCTTCTTTTGTTCTGCCTGCTCCTTTGGCATCAATGGTTTTCTGTTGTTTAGCAAAATTTTCTTCCAGCAAAAAGAAGTCTGTAACTTTTGGTATATCATTTTCTGCCGTTTTTTTATAATACTGTAACGCCTGTCTGCAAGCCATTGCCAGTGTACCATCGCCTTTAAAATTCTTAATGGTATCCAGTGCCTGTAAGCCCTCCGCTGCATATTTAATGATAGCACTGCGCGCCTGTTCAATATCCGTTACTTTTTTACTGTTAATTGCTTTAATGAGTTCATTATCCTGCCAGTTGCATTTAAAAAAAACAAGGAATATTTTATTCATGTAATGATTCAGCTCTCCTGCAATTTCCATTTTGTCGCCCAGCTCAGTTTGCTTATTAACAAGTGTAATATTGTTTTTGGCAGCAAAATCTTTACTGGCCTGTTGCATTTTGTCGGAAGCCTGTTTTAATTTCTCGCTTGTTTTCTCCTGCAACAGTATATATGCCTGCATCTGGTCGAATGACTGTTCTGCAATTTCTTCCATGTTTACAATTTTGGCATAATCTTCATTGAAAACACTGTAACACAACTGTATATATTCAATACTGCTCTGGCGAAGCGAATTGTCTTTTTTGAAGTAGGGTAACTCTATGGTTTTATACCGGCTGTTTGTGATGGCATCGAGTGTCTGCATGCGCATTTTTTCAATCTTTCTGGCTCTTCTTCCATGCGCCACTGCACTGATATAGGCCATGTATTTGGCGTTCATCTCTGTTTGAATGTTTCCCACTGCCGAGAGGTAGTCAACAGGGTTTTCAGACACATTTTGAGCGCTTGCATCAGCAGCAGAAAAAATAGACACCATTAACAGCAGGAAGCCGCAAAACAAGCGGCAAAGCAATTTTCTCATTACCCAGGATTTTGTGAGATAGAATAAATGAAATTTATTTTTTAGGGGGGACTGCTAAGATACGGTATGCGATATCAATGTAGGGATCAGTCGAAAGACTTTTTTTCAACAGCTGGTTCATAAAAGCCTCCTGTGAAAAAGCAGTTGCCTCTTTTTTCCCGGGTCTGTTAACCATAAAACTGTTCTGATAGGCCATTCTCACACTGTCTAACTGATTCGTTAAACGGGTCATCTTTTGTTGTTGATCCAGCAAAACCGGCAGATAGAGTGAGGTGTTTTTATTTTCTGTTACCGCCTGATAGTATTGTATATATTTATTCAGCATTTTAAAATACCCCAGCGTATCTGTGATGTTTGCAGCATAACTTCTCAGAAAATCGAGTGGTTGAGTATACTGCAGGGGTTGATAATATTTATTAGCAGGTACATCCTGTGGCTGTAGCGAAAAAGGCTGGTCTTTTTCTCTTTCTCCTGCTGCCTGAAAAAAATCGGGCAACTCAATATCAGGTATTACCCCCTTACCCTGAACCGTTACACCATTTACACGATACAAATGTTCCACAGTAAGTTTGATGGAATTGCTATTGGGTTTGAATACAGGCGGTTTCGAAAAATCGATGGTGGTATCAAGTGGCATCATTACCTGAGCCGTACCCTTGCCAAAAGTAGGAGAGCCAATAATAACGGCCCTTTTATAATCCTGCAGCGTTCCGGCAACCATTTCTGAGGCAGAGGCACTAAAAGCATTTACCAATATTACAAGTGGTCCGTCGTACACCATGCCCCTGTTCACATCTTTTAAAGTGATCAGCTTCTCGTCTTTGGTTTTCAACTGACCTACCGGACCGGCATCAATAAAAATTCCTGACAGATCAATGGCTTCCTGCATCGATCCGCCTCCGTTAAAACGAAGATCAAGAATCAGTCCATCTATATTTTCTTTTTTCAGGCGGATGATTTCTTTGGCCAGATCATTGGCACAGCCATTAATACTATTGGTTTTGTCTTCCCAGTCTGTATAAAAATCTGGCAGAGAAACAAATCCTATTTTTTTCTCACCGCTTAAAATATATCCCTGCACTTTTTCTTCTTCGAGGTCTTTATCAATCAGTTCTTTCTGCAATACTACTTCTCTGAGGGTTCCATCGGTTTTACGAACAGTGAGGGTTAGCTTTTCCTGGTTACCTGAGCTTAACAGTTCACTTATTTCTTTCTGGTTTGCCCCCGCTACATCAACAGCATCTTTTCCTTCCCATTTTATTTTTTCAATCTTATCGCCCGGATTCAACTGACCACTTTTATAGGCCGCACTTCCTGGTGCCAGATTCTCTATTACAATGTCATCTTCTTCTGCCGAAAGACTAAAACCGAATTTAGGAACACTCTTCCCCATTTCACTTTCAAAATTTTCTCTTTCTGCCGGCGGGAAAAAACTGGTATGCGGATCAAAGCAGGAAGCCAGTACTTTACAATAAATTTTCCCCACGGCATCCGTAATTCCGTTGGGGGTTTCTGTAATCTGTCTGATGGATCGCTGAAAAGCAGCAATGGCTTTTTTTCTGAGTCTGGGTTCAAGAACAGGTAATAATTTAATAAGGCTGTCTTTATTGGTTGCTTCGTTAATGTCTGATTCCTCTATTAATTCTTCCAGTATTTTTAACTTGATCCATTTATACAATTTCTGTTGCTGCTCGGCAATATCTTTGGGATGACGGCCGGCTTCTTCTTCACTAAGTGTTTCCTGCAACATCAGGTTAAAAGGTTTTTCCGACAATAACTGCACCAGACTGTCTGCCTGACGAAACCTTTTTTGAAAGAGCTGTATCGTTAGTTTTAAAAACCCGGTTTGTTTATTTTTAATTTCTTCTGAGAGTATATTTTTAAAATAACTCAGGCTATCTACATCGGTTTTAAGCAGTATGATATTTCCTTCATTGATGGTGGTGATAAACTGCCGGAAAAAATCGGCGGAGAAATCTGTATTCAATTCTTTTGGTAATACATGATAACGTTGTACCATGCGGGTTATCAGGTAAGCCTGCTCTGCTATCTTTTTTTCTTCCTGTGCCTGAACTGTCTGGAAGAAAAAAGAAAAGAATAGGGATAAATAAACGATTCTCATGCGTTTTCTGAAACCTTTGTTTGTTAATACATTAATAATCCATCAACTTTTTAATATACTCCTCCAATCTGCTGTTCGCCATAAAATTTTTCTCTAACTCTATATTAAAAGGAATGGGTGTATCCAATGATGCACAACGCATTACCGGTGCATCGAGTAGTTCAAAACAATGCTCACTGATCCAGGCACTTACTTCACCGCCGATTCCGCCGGTTAATGTGTCTTCATGGAGTATCAATACTTTACCGGTGGTGGCTACTGCTTCACGAATGGAATCATAATCTAAGGGTAACAATGTTCTCAAATCAAGTATATGTAAGGAAGTATCAGGATATTGTTCCTGGTAGTTTAATGCCCAATGAACACCGGCACCATAAGTAATCACCGTAATATCTGTTCCGGCTTTTGTAACAGCCGCTTTACCAATGGGTGTTTCATAATAGATATCGGGTACCATTCCACTCACACTTCTGTACAATGCTTTATGCTCAAAAAACATCACGGGATTGGGGTCGTTGATTGCTGCAATCATCAATCCTTTTGCATCCTGTGGGTTGGATGGATACACCACTTTTAATCCCGGTACATGTGTAAACCATGCTTCATTACTCTGCGAATGAAATGGGCCGGCACCTACACCACCGCCCGTTGGCATACGGATAACCACATCAGCATTTTGTCCCCAGCGGTAATGTATTTTGGCGAGGTTATTTACGATCTGATTAAAACCTACTGTTACAAAATCGGCAAACTGCATTTCCATCATACTCTTGTAACCTTCAAGACTCAATCCCAGCGCCGTACCTACAATGGCACTTTCGCACAGTGGTGTATTGCGTACTCGGTCTTTTCCAAACTGTTCTACAAAACCTTCTGTTATTTTAAAAGCACCGCCATATTCCGCAATATCCTGACCCATGAGAATCAGGTTTTCGTGCTGTTCCATGCTCTGGCGGAGGCCATCTTGTAAAGCGTCTACGAAACGTTTTTCGTTTTTAGTGAGTAGTGAGTAGTCAGAAGTGAGTGGAGGGGCTTCAATGTCTTTGTCTATCGACCATGGACTATTGGCCATGGTCTTCTTCGCATAAACATCTTTAATCTCTTCACCTGTATCCGGCACAATCGCCTCTGCTTCAAAAGCGGCTTTCAATTCTGTTTCAATATATTCTCTGAACTCATGTCTGATATCTGCTATCTGCATTTCATTCAATACGCTTTCAGCAATGAGAAACTGTTCATAATTTTTTACCGGATCTTTCCTGCCCCATTCTTCAAATAATTCCTGGGGTACATATTTGGTGCCACTGGCTTCTTCATGACCGCGCATACGGAAAGTCATACATTCAATCAGATAGGGCTTCTGGTTGTTGATGCAATAATCTCTCACGCCTCGTATGGTATCATATACTTCGAGAATATTATTACCATCAATACGAATACCTTCCATACCATACCCTTTGGCTTTATCTACCAGACTTTCGCAACGGTATTGTTCATTAACAGGAGTGCTTAATCCGTAGCCATTGTTTTCAATTACAAAAATTACCGGCAGTCCCCATACAGCAGCTACATTTAGTGCTTCATGAAAATCGCCTTCACTCGTGCCACCATCACCCGAATAGGCAAGGGATACTTTATTTTCTTTTTTGAGTTTATAAGCCAGTGCTACACCATCGGCCAAAGCCAGTTGCGGACCGAGGTGAGAAATCATACCACAGATATAATGTGGTTTGCTTCCAAAATGAAAACTTCTTTCACGTCCTTTACTATACCCATCTTTATTACCCTGCCATTGTTTGAACATTTTTTCAAGTCCCATCTGACGGGTGGTAAAAACACCGAGGTTACGGTGTAGTGGCATAATCCATTCATCTTTTTGCAAAGCCAGTGTACTTCCTACAGCAATAGCTTCCTGCCCGATGCCACTGAACCATTTACTGATTTTACCCTGACGCAGGAGCACCAGCATTTTTTCCTCAATCATCCTTGGTAATACAATGCTTCTGTAAATAAATACCAGTTCAGGATCTGTGAGTTTGGTTCTGTCGAATTGCATGGAGGAATATTATAGAAAGTCTAAGATACTTGTATTCAGGAAATGCAGGTATAAAAAAACCATCCGCCACAGGGGGATGGTTTTTTTGAAAGTTATGAATTGAATTAGTCTCTGCTACCTAATTTGCTTAACAGTTTCAGTATTTCAATATAGAGCCAGATAATTGTAACCATGAGTCCGAATGCGCCATACCATTCCATGAATTTAGGAGCGCCCATTTCAGCACCCATTTCAATTCTTTCGAAATCGAGGATCAGGTTTAGTGAAGCAATGATGACGATAAACAAACTGATACCAATACTCAACCAGCTGCTATCGTACATGAAACTCATGTTTACGCCGAATAAATTAAGCACCAGCGTTATTAGGTAAAAAACGGCGATACCCATGGTAGCCGATATCACGATCGATTTAAAACGTTGAGTGGGGTTAATGATCCTGAAATTATATAAGAGGAACATTGAAATGGCTACGCCAAAAGTTAAACCCACAGCCTGCATAATCAGCCCGGGGTATTTATCGGCAAATGCGGCATTCAGAATAGCAGAAATACCACCGATAAAGAAACCCTGTAAAATTCCATAAGCAGGTGCCAGGTATTGTGCCCAGTTGGGTTTAAATGCAATCACAATGCCAGTGATCAACGCACCAACAATACCCACAATCATGAGTGTCATCATTAAACCCTCATTTAACTGGTCGAATAAATACCAGGTATAGGAGGCAGCTCCAATTACCATGAGCATTAAAAATCCAAACTTATTGATGGTTCCTCTCACACTCATAACGCCTTGAGCGGCGGCATCGGTGTGGAGGCTTTTATTAAACATCTTTTCTGTGAGGGTAGGGTTACCCGATTTAAATATGGCCATATGTCGTTCTTTTATTATATCAAATGTACGTAATTCTTAACGGCTTTAGTGAAAATAGCACTAAGTGAGCTAATCTTAACGAATTGCAGGCGAGCAGGAGTGATGGCCTGTATGGGCGGCTATTTCATTCTGACCAAAAAACGACAGTGAGCATTGCTCAATCCTATAACTTTGTCGGACAATTTATGGAGATGGAAAGAAACGAAACGCTTTTACAGGATGTGGTTATCAAGTTTGCAGGTGACAGTGGTGATGGTATGCAGTTAACGGGTCAGCAGTTTACCAATAATACGGCACTACTGGGTATCGATCTGGCTACATTCCCCGACTTTCCGGCAGAAATACGTGCTCCTATTGGAACCTTGCCCGGCGTAAGCGGTTTCCAGTTGCGTTTCTCCAGTGATCGTGTATTTACACCCGGTGATCTTTGTGATGTGTTGGTGGCCATGAATGCCGCCGCACTCAAAGTAAACCTGAAAGGCATAAAACCAGGCGGTAAAATCATTGCCAATATTGACGGCTTCGATGCCAAAAACCTTCGCCTGGCCAATTATCCCGATGGCGTAAATCCATTGGAAGATGGAAGTCTTGATGGGTATGAGTTAACCAAAGTAGATGTTACCAAACTCACCCGTGAAGCCCTGAAGGAATTTACCGAGCTCGGTACCAAAGAGAGAGACCGTGCCAAAAACATGTTTGTATTAGGACTGTTATACTGGATGTATAACCGCAGCCTGGATAATACCATCGACTTCCTCAAAGAAAAATTCGGGAAAAAAGATGTGATCCTGCAAAGCAATATCAAAGTATTGCAGGCAGGTTATCACTATGGCGATACAACAGAGTCTTTTACCACGCGTTATAAAGTGGAGAAAGCGAAGATGAATCCGGGCGTATACCGCAGCATCATGGGTAACCAGGCTTTGTCGATGGGATTGATTGCAGCGAGTGACAAAAGCGGGTTGCCGATTTTTTTAGGTACATACCCCATTACACCTGCATCAGATATTTTGCATGAACTGAGTAAACATAAAGCATTTGGTATACGCACTTTTCAGGCAGAAGATGAAATTGCCGGTATTACTGCTGCTATTGGCGCAAGCTATGGAGGATCATTGGGTATTACCACCACATCGGGCCCCGGAATGGCACTGAAAACAGAAGCTATGGGTCTGGCAGTAATGCTGGAAATACCACTGCTCATTATAAACATACAGCGTGGGGGCCCGTCAACCGGACTACCCACTAAAACAGAACAGAGTGATTTGATGCAGGCTTATTATGGAAGAAATGGTGAATGTCCTATGCCCGTCATTGCATCTTCCACACCCAGCGATTGTTTTGATGTGGCTTATGAAGCCGTGAGAATAGCGGTACAACATATGACACCCGTTATTTTATTGAGTGACGGATATATTGCCAATGGAGCCGAACCCTGGAAATTTCCCGCTGCTGCCGATCTTACACCCATAGCAGTGGAGTTTAAGAAAGGACTGGCCGAGGGAGAAGAAAAATTCATGCCTTATAAGCGTGATGAAAAACTGGTACGTCCATGGGCGGTGCCCGGCACACCCGGACTGGAACACCGTATTGGTGGTCTGGAAAAACAGGATGTTACGGGTAATGTAAACTATGAACCGGAGAATCACCAGCATATGGTGAAAACGCGTCAGGCCAAAGTAGATAAGATTGCAGATTATATTCCGTTACAAACATTAGATAACGGACCCGAAAAAGGAAAAGTATTGATACTGGGTTGGGGTTCTACCTACGGCGCCATTAAAAGTGCCGTTGTGGAACTACTGGCAGAGGGTATTGAAGTGAGTCATGCCCATATACGTTACCTCAGACCTTTCCCGAAAAACCTCGGCGAAATCATCGGCAATTTTGAACATGTACTCATTCCTGAAATCAATAACGGACAGCTGATTAAAATCATCCGCGATCAATACCTGGTTGATGCGAAAGGATACAATAAGATTATGGGTATTCCTATTACCAAAGGAGAACTGGTGACTGCGGTGAAGGAATTGATTAAGAAATAATTCAAAAGTCAAAATTAAAAAGTCAAAAGTCAAAAAGCATGATCAGGTTTTGACTTTTGACTTTTTAATTTTGATTTCCTCCCCCATGCATATAGAAGATCTCCGTAATTATGTACTATCGCTTCCCGACGTAGAAGAAGCTACTCCCTTTGGGCCTGATACCCTTGTGTATAAAATCAATGGTAAAATATTTTTCCTGATGGGGCTCGATAATGAGACCGTTCAATTCAATGTAAAATGCGATCCCGACCGGGCAGTGGAACTCAGGGAAGAATATCCGCAATCTGTATTACCCGGTTATCATATGAACAAAAAACACTGGAACACCATTGTAGTTGATGGTATATTATCAACCCGGCAGTTGAAAGAATTTATCGATCATTCCTATCAACTGGTAGAGAAAAAGAAAAAACAATAAACTTCTGTGTTCCTCTGTGCTTTCAGTGGCAACTTTATTTTGCCACTGAAAGCACAGAAATACTCAGAACCGGCTAAAACTTATTACTCCTCTTCCTTAGCACCCGCCGAGAAAATCTGATCTACGGCTCCGCCGAGCATCGGGAATTTTTCTTTTACAAAACCGGCAATAGTAGCCACCGCTTTCTGTGCCTGCTCAGGTGTAAGTCCTGCTTCTGCTGTTAATCTTTGAATGAGTTCGTTCATGTTGCTTGTGGTGAATGGTGAATGGTCAATGGTGAATAGTCAATAGTGAGTAGTCAGTAGTTCCTTCGGACTTTCGGACTTTCGGACTTTCGGTCTTCCGGTCTTCCGGTCTTCCGGTCTTCCCGACTAAAAAAAACAACATGAACAAAACCAAACTAATCTACTGGATCACCACCATTCTCTTTTCCGGTTTTATGATTTTTTCGGCTATTCCGAACATCATGTTGAATGCAGAATCAAAACAGTTTCTTACAGGCTACCTGGGTTATCCTGAATATTTTATCCCCTTTATTGGTGTGGCCAAACTATTGGGTTCTGTTGCCATACTTATTCCATCGTTTAAAAAAATAAAGGAATGGGCTTATGCAGGTTTGGCTTTCGATTTAGTGGGAGCCATGTATTCTGTTATTAAAGTAGGTGGTGTAGATCCGGGTATGAGTATCATGATACTTGTATTTGCGGCTGGTATTACATCTTATATCTATAACCAGAAAGTATATAAAGCGTAGCTGGTTTTTTAAAGTTTATAGCCACTGAAGGCACAGAATTACACTGCCAACACGACTCCTTTGGAGAAATTTTTCTGTGCCTCTCTGTGCCCTCGGTGGCAATAAAAATATTATCGATTTCCAATCGTAGCTTTACGAAAACCAATATTCCATGTTATCGAAAAGCCAGGAAAAATATTTACTGCAAACCTATTTCAACACCAAAAACAATAAAAATATTCCTGCTCATATATCACAGTTTGGCGTGCCGGATGGAGATACAACAGATGAAACTTTATTTTTCATTACCAAATATGTAAAAGCCATTGACAGGTTGGTATTACGTGGTTCTTATGTAACCGAAGAGGGTTTGCAATTACTCAAAAAACTTGAACAGGTATATTATCTCGATCTGGGGAGTATGGCGTTACATGATGGCAATCTGGACTGTATCCTGCATTTGCATCAATTGGAATACCTCTACATTAAACACACCAATATAACAGTTAAAGGCATTTATCGTTTGCTACATACTTTCACTGGCTTACAAACACTGGTTGCCAATATCAAACCCGAAGATGAACTAATTGTTGCCCCATGGCATGAAGAGTTTCCCAACTGCGAACTTACCCTTAGTCTTTAACCCTATCTCTGCGAAACCTCTGTTACCTCTTGTTCTCTGCGGTGAACATTCGAATAAATTCATCGCAGAGAACAAGAGGGCGCTGAGTTTTCGCTGGGTTATCGAATTTTTTCGTCGATTTCTTTTTGCACACGGAGGGTAAAGGCGGGTGACCAGATACTCCAATGATCAGCACCCGGAATGAGTTCAGCCACAGCCGAAGTACCTGCTGCTTTTTTACCAAACGCGATTACCGCTTCATGTAACATAAAATTATCCTTGTCGCCAGCATATACATGCACTTTATTTTTGAGTTTAGATTCCAGCTTTTGCCCATTTTTTTTCATAAAGAGGCCCAGGTCGTAAGGCTCCCATGTTTTCAGAACGGATGCGTCTACTTTTCCGGTAACCCTGTTATGCAATATGCGGGGTCTTCCATTTTTATCGGGTACCCCAAACTCTGCTTCAAAAGCCTGTAGTTGTTCTCCATCTCCCAGAAAGTTTTCAAGGTCAGACATTTGCTGGGTAGTCATCAAGGGTTTGCCATCCATGAAAAAAGTGCCAATGGCTTTTCCCTGCTGGTCGAAAAATACGTTCGCATTTTTTGCGTAAAGATCAATACCTATATAAGATGAAAAATCAACCGGATCGGGCGATACTGCCCAGCAGCCGCCAAATGCTTCTGGGTAATTCAACTGTAACCACAAAGAAGCATAACCTCCGGTACTCTGCCCCATAACAAAACGCTGGCTGGCATCTTTAACCACACGGTATTTTTCTTCGAGATGGGGAATCAATTCTTCTACCAGTGCCTTTCCCCATGAACCATTTACCCTTGAATCTACAAATGCATGTAACCCAAAGGGAGATTGTGTTTCGGGGTTGAGGTACACATAAATTTTTTCTTTTCCCTGCGTCATACCATATCGTTGCAGCGTCATATTATTGCCGAGGTCGTAATGGGTACCACCCCAACCGGGTATTACAAATACAACGGGATAGTGGCGATTACTATCTGTAGTATAGGATGAGGGTAGTCGAACACCCGCTTTTATAAAAATATCTTTCTTTCTGAACAAGCTGAGCAGTTTGCTCTTCAGTACCACTTCTTTCTGCTGATCTGTTTCCCGGAATTTTCGTGCTGTTACCACCGATTCAAAAAGAATGCTGGTCTGCCCTTCCCCTTTTTCATTTACATGTAACAGCACTTCTTTACGTGCGTAAACGTTTCCGGGATTAAATGTGCCTCTCTCTTCAAAATCGGTGTCAATAACACCTGCTACTTTGTAATAGCCGGGTTTCAGATTTTTAAGACCATCGGGTAATAAGCGGCTATCGGCCTTGTCGAATGTGAGCGTGATTTCTTTTTCCAGGTTACTGATATTCCAGGCAAACATGGGTTGCGAGGGGTCGGGGTTATTGGGTACCCTTTTGGATGTATCGCTTTGGGTAAAGAGATAGAGTTTACCCGAAAGCGGTTTTTTTATCGAGGAATCAATTTGAACCCGGATGGTTTGTGCGGTAGCGGATGTACTTAGATAGAGTGCCAGTACAAGGATTATATATTTCATACGGTCTTTTTATACTTAACGAAATATAATATTTTCTGTTACAATTTTTGGGGTCACATGTTTGTGTGGGTAATTCTCACTCTTTTGTAAACCGAGGGAATCTTTTATTGATACTTTTGGCCTCTCAAAAAGGGAATTCTCACTTGATTGTACCATAAATGATGTGTTTTCTAAATAACAACAGGTACTATCCATGAATTATGCTGCTATAATGACGGAAAGAGGGTCAGCAGAAAGGAGGTGATGATTTAGGTATCAGCTAAGTGCGGCTATACTTTTGAAACGATTCCGAAAATTTCCAAAAGTATAGCACACAAAAGAGGGAGATGAAAACTCATCTCCCTCTTTAAAAATCTACTCAAAAATATAATTATCCTAACGCCACACGTTTGAATTCTGTTACGGTTACATCACCGGCAGATTTCAGGTAGGCTTCTACTGTTATACCACCATCTTTTACAAATGCCTGGGCCAGTAAGGTATTCTCTTTAAAGAATGCATTGAGTTTACCTTCTGCAATCTTGGCAATCATATCATCTGGTTTACCGGCCATTTTAGGATCGGCTTTCATGGTATCTACCACAATGGCTCTTTCTCTTTCAATGGTTTCAGCAGGAATACTGTTGGCATCTACTGCCAGCGGGTTCATGGCTGCAATCTGCATAGCCACATCTTTACCTGCTTCAGCAGCATCTTTGTTTAAACCTACCAGTACACCCATGCGGTATGCACCGTGAATATAAGATGCTACAAATGGCGCTTCAATTCTTTCGAATTTAGCAACACCGATTTTTTCGCCGATAGATGCCAGTTTATCGTTGATCATATCGGCTACTTTTGCACCGTTGATCACTACTTCATTCAGTTCTTCTACGCTTTTTACATCGTTGGCTACAGCAGCATCAGCAATTGATTGTGCAAAAGCAACGAACTCCGCATTTTTAGAAACGAAATCGGTTTCGCAACTGATACAAACCACAAAACCGGTTTTATTATCAGCAGAAGTTTTAGCGATGATCACCCCTTCTTTTGCTTCACGGTCGCTGCGTTTGGCAGCTACTTTCTGGCCCTGTTTACGTAACCAGTCAATGGCAGCTTCAAAATCGCCATTGGTTTCTGTCAATGCTTTACGACAATCCATCATTCCGGCACCTGTTGCCTGACGCAATTTGTTGATATCAGCTGCTGTAATTGTTACAGTACTCATGGTATGTGAAATTTATAATGTTGATGATTGGGATACCTGTTCAGGCTGCAAATGTATCTGCTTCTTCCAGCTATCCTGTTTTATTAAATGATGAACAGGTATTGTCAAATACAATGCCTGTATGGCAAAACACTGAAGTGTATATATAAATTGGGTCATTATGTCACTATCTCATCAGATAATGACGTAATGACCCAATAAGATTACTTCATTATCTGCTTCCACCACCACCGGCAGGGCGACGGTTACCTGGAACGCGGCGCTTTGGTGCACCAGCTTCAGCAGGCGCTCCGCTACCACCACGACGGCCACCACGACCAGCTTCGGCCTGTGCCTCAGCTTCTAAACGACGTGCTTTTGCTTCGTTTTCATTGTTGCTGTCGTCTGTTTCTTCTTCATCTTTAGAAGCCTGGCGCTCAGCCAAACCTTCTGCAATAGCAGCAACAATATAGTTGGTAATGATGGCGATAGATTTGGTAGCATCGTCATTCGCAGGAATGGCGAAGTCTACTTTATTAGGATCGCAATTGGTATCTACCATACCAAAAGTGGTGATGCCTAAACGCTTGGCTTCTGCCAGCGCAATATGCTCATGACCAATATCTACCAGAAACAATGCTGCAGGTAAACGACCTAGTTGGGCTATACCACCCAGCACTTTCTCCATTTTGTCTTTATCACGGCTCAAGGTGAGACGCTCTTTTTTAGTCAGGCTCTCAGCACTTCCGTCAGCCAGCATTTTTTCGATGCTCTGCATTTTCTTAACGCTCTTACGAACAGTGTTGAAGTTGGTTAACATACCACCCAACCAACGTTCAGTTGCAAAAGGCATATTTACACGTTTGGCACATTCGCTAACGATTTCTTTTGCCTGTTTTTTAGTAGCCACAAACATGATCTTCTTACCGCTTTTGGCGATCTGTTTAACAGCTGCAGAAGCTTCCTGCAGGTGATCAACAGTTTTATTCAGATCGATGATGTGAATACCTTTCTTCTCAGCAAAGATGTATGGCAACATCTTAGGGTTCCACTTCTTTTTCAGGTGACCAAAGTGTACGCCGGCCTCCAGAAGTTGCTGCTGTAATGAAGTGTTATTTTCCATCTTGTATGATTGTTGTAATTTTTGAATTTATTTTATAAGCTGCAAGCTAATAAGCCTCAAGCTGCAAGCAGTATTAGCTTGAAGCTTGTAGCTTGTGGCTTGTAGCTTCTCCTATTAACGCTTACTAAACTGGTAGCTTCTACGTGCTTTCTTGTGACCGAATTTCTTACGTTCAACACCACGTGGATCGCGCTTCAGTTGACCGGCAGCTTTTAATGACGGACGGAATTCAGCATTTACTTCCAGCAGGGCACGGGCAATACCCAGTTTCGCCGCTTCGGCCTGGCCTTTTAAGCCACCACCTTGTGCATTGATCACCACATCATACTTACCGAATACTTCAGCAGTTTTCAGGGGCGCTTCTACCTGATTCTGCAGGTATACCAGCGGAAAATATACTTTATAATCTTTATCGTTTACAGTGATCTTACCATCACCCTTGCTGATGAAGACACGGGTAACAGCTTCTTTACGGCGACCAACTGCGTTTTTTTGTTTTTCCATTTATCAGGAATTTGTAATTAGCTAATTTGTTGTGGATTAGAACTTCAGTTCTTTAGGTTGTTGAGCAGTATGCGGATGTGCAGTACCTGCATATACAAACAATTTCTTGATCATTTTACGGCCTAAACGGTTTTTAGGTAACATACCTTTTACCGCTCTTTCCATGATCACTTCAGGACGACGCTTGATCAGATCCTGTGCTGCTTCTTCTTTTTTACCACCGGGGTAACCAGAATAGTTAATGTATTGTTTGTCTTCGAATTTGTTACCAGTGAAAACAACTTTCTCAGCGTTGATAACAATTACGTAATCACCACAATCTACGTGCGGTGTGTAATAAGCTTTGTTCTTACCACGCAGAACAGAAGCAATCTTTGAAGCAATACGACCTACGGTTTGATTAGCACCGTCAACCACATACCAGTTGTGCTGAACGGTAGCCGCATTTGCATGCTTGGTGGTGAAATGGAGTTTACTCATAATATTTCTTTTTTAGTGAACCCGGTGCTATCCCACCGGTTTTAATATCCCGAATTTTCGGACGGCAAAGGTAGGCCCGATTGATACGATTTTCCAAAGATTTTGGGTGTTATTTTTACTCGGACCTTTGTAATTCATTGATTTTCAATAAAAAATTTGAGCTGAAATTTATATTGATTAAAAAATAAGCCACAGATTCACAGATTACTGAGTATAATCTGTGAATCTGTGGCTTATTTCAATGCCCCTCCGTCACCTTTCTGCACAAACAACTTACAGCTTGTGGCTTGTCCCTTGTAGCTTAAATCCTATTTTTTGAGAAACCCCTGGTATTCCAGCCAGGCCGCAAACTGATCGGCCCAGGCATCGGATGGTTGTTGCTGTTTGCGGATACCAAAACCATGTCCACCTTTATTATATACATGTAACTCGGCTGAGCGTTTGGCCGTGTTCCATTTAGTATACAACGCAACACTATGCGTTTGCAAACCAATCTGGTCATCGGAAGCCACTGCAATAAACATAGGTGGTGCATCTGCCGTAACCGTGCCCTGCATTTCGGGTGGGAGGAAGGCATAGATAGGTGCTACAAAATCGGGTTTATTCTCTGCGGTATATCCAAAACCAGCTGAACCAGCTACTGTTCCGCCTGCTGAAAAACCCATGATGCCTATTTTATTGGGATCAACACCCAATTGTGCTGCATTTTTTCTTACATATGCCACTGCCTGTTTACCATCAGCTATGGCCATGGGTACAGATGCCATTTGTTTGGCCTGTAATTCCTTATCACCAAATGAGGCATTAAAATCTTTGATCGGATCGTCACCGGATGCTTTTGCCAGTCTGTATTTCAACACGAAACAGGTTACCCCTTTTGTTGCCAGCCACCTGGCCACACCCAATCCTTCATTTTCTATAGAGAGGGCAAAAAAACCACCACCCGGACAAATTATCACCGCCGTACCATTGGCTTTTCCTGCTTCGGGTTTGATGACGGTTAGTGTGGGGTCGGCTACATTATATACTACAGGTGTGTTCCAACTGGTTTTCTCGATAGTTGCTTCAGACCAGTTCCAGTTTTCGGAGCCGGGGGCTTTGCCTTCGTAGAGCTTTATAACCTGTTGTGCGTTTATTAACTGAATTGCAAAGAGCGCAAAAACAAAAATGAAAAGATATTTTTTTAGCATGGCCTTGGTTTTATTGAAAGTTACTGATTTTAATACTTGCATTGATCCCCAGTTCTTACCACATAATACCCGACCATGTTTTTTGCAGATTACTTTTTCTTTAGTGCCCGGATTAATTTTTCGTTTCGCCTGTCGGCTCTGGCATTTTGTAATGAAATAGTAGCCCATATTGCTGCAGGTATCCAGCCAATTAGCGTTACCTGTAATACCAAACAAATAATGCCAGTTAGTATTCTTCCTCGAAGCATAAATGATAAAAAAGGCAGAAAAATAGCAACTAAAGTCATGGATTGAAATTTACTTTTTACAACTACTGTCTGCAAGTACACTCATGCCTCCAGCCATATTAGTCACTCGCTTAAACCCATTTTGTGTTAACATATAACTGGCTCTCGGGCTTCTGTGACTATGTGAGCAGAATACAATAATGTCTTTGTTTTTATACTGCTCCAGACTGGTCATGTTTGCCTCAAGTTCTTGTATGGGTAAGTTAATTGCATTTTTTAATGTTCCGAAATCGGGCTCTGTATTTCCTTCAAATTCTTCTTTGGTTCTTACATCCAGCAAAACCACTTCAGGGTGTTGGCTGATATATTCACAAATGGCAGATGGCTCTATGGTTTTGAATGTAATGGTTGAAGCAGGTACGAGTTCCATTTCACAATGCTTGCATATTCCCTCTTTTTCATACAGCACCATGTCGCAATCAAGACCACAGGGTAAACATTTAAACACTGGTTTTTCTGCCACTTCATTTTCAGGAGAGAAAGTACAGGAAAGTATTAGCATAGTGGTTATGCTAAACAGCATCAGACGAGATAGTAAACCAATCAGATTACTCATACAACTCTTTTAAATACTTATCTGATACATATAGGATTATATAAACTTACGGATAGTCATCATCATCCCCAAATGCAAACCTTCATGATAATTATTAAATTCCAATGCATCATCAAAAGATGCAAGATCAAATCCGGTAGCGGTCATTCTGCCGGTGAAGCTGGTGAAAATACCTTTCTCAACATCTTTTCTTGTCTGTTCGCAGAGTGCGATCAGTAATTGTTTGAGTTCATCTGCTTCCTGCTGTGTAATAGCTCTTTCTGGTTTTGTGCCGGGTTTATACAGGTTAAACATTTCATCCGTTACCTGCATTGGCAGCCCCGACAAACGGTAAACCAGCGATTGTTGTGCCACAATAATATGACCCACATTCCAGATGATATTATTGTTAAACCCTTCGGGAGTTTTATTCAGTTGTTCCAGTGTAAGCGGTTCTATAAAACGCAAATAATTATTGCGGTTGGTTTCCCAGATTTTAAAAAATGCATCCATCATAATTCAGTTATTATTATCATTTCAATCTATACTTTGCCGTAATGCCTAATCCCCCGTATGTTCTCCCATAAGTGATAACAGGGTTAAAACGAAATTCCGGCTCAAGCAAAAGTTTGTTATCAAGTTTAATCGGCTTACTTATTTTAACCTGCACACCTATAGCCATATTGGGGTCAATACTGTAATCAGTAACAGTAATTTGCTGACTCTTGTTTTTATGACGGAAACCAGTATAAAAATCAAAACTAAGACCTGCACTAACATTTACCAGGCGGGAATAAAATTTATACAGTAAGGGGAAAGAGATAAATCTTTCCACTAATATAATTGTATATGGGACCAATCCCGTACCGGCGCTGTTTTGAAAAAGATAAGTATTAGTCCGTGAATAATTTCTGTAATACAACCCGGTTTCAATACCGCTTTTTTTTGTAAACTTATGTTCTATCATTACGCCAAATCCAGGCCTGAAGTGGTTACCTGAAGTTTCAGCAGTAAAATTTATACCCACAAGTGTAGTTTTCTGCGCTGTTAGCACCGATGAAAACAATATGCACGTAACCAATGCAATGACAATTTTTTGCATGCAGTTAAATTTAATTGCACACTAAGATATAAACATTTGTATTAATGTAAAATCTGTTTTCAATAACAGGTTATCTGGCCTGCCTGGCTGTAAGACAATATAAGTTTTCCTTTATCGCAGATTTAACCTTGCGGTAAAGGAAAACTTTGCTGCGCTTGTAAAGTGATGGGTTTATGGTATTGAATTTTATTGTCACTGCCCAGTAAAAGGAAACAATGCTCAGATTTCATCGGCTATTGGAAAATCAATTTCGAAAGAAGTAAGGTTGTGTATATAGTTACTGATGATTTTGTCGCCGATAACGATTACGGCATCAATCATGTTTACCTCATTATAGCCTGCTGCAAAAAAAGCTTCTTTACTTGCTTCGCTTGCCTTTCCACGGCTGGTTACTACCGCTGCTGTAAACTTTGCCAGCGCATCTAATTGATGATCAAAACCTGCGGTCCCCTTACGTATTTCCAAAATCTGCTCATCTGTAAATCCATTCATTTTACCAATTGCTGTATGGGCACTCTGGCAGTACCTGCACCCATTGATCTGGCTTGTTACCAGATTAATCACTTCCCGCTCTTTGGCTTTTAGGGAGCTTTTCCGGTTCTGCAGGGTAAGGTAATCGCTTAATGCCGTTTCGCTTTTTGCAAAATAGGCGTAGAGATTAGGCACAAAACCCAAACGGCTCTGAAGTGTATCGAAAATGGCCTGGTTGTTTGCTGTTACGTCTGATTTGGTAGGAATAGCAAATGTTCCTGCATTTGTTGTTGTCATATTTTACAGTGTTAAAATGATATGTCATTATTGACACTGTAAAATTGGCAAGACCGATAAACATAGAAAATGAAGTAGTACAGGAAAAATGATTGATGTAGATCAACTATTTTTTGTTCTCTTCCTGTTTCGTATACGGGAGAGAAATTCTGTAGTCATGCCGAGATATGAGGCAAGTGCATACTGTGGTACCCTTTGAACAATCTGTGGATATTTTTCAAGGAACTGTTCATACCGCTGGCCAGCTGTTTGTGTAAGACCAGCAATAATTCTTTGCTGCATAAAAGCAGCAGTGCGTTCGGCCCTGATTCTGAAAAAAGTTTCAAATTTATGATTGCTTTTTTTCAATGCTTCTTCCTGTTCAAAAGAAATCTCCAAAATTTTACTGTCTTCCAGTGCCACTACAAACATGGTAGCAGGTTTTTGAAGAATATAACTATTATAATCTGTGATCCACCAGTCTTCAATGGCAAATGCAATGGTATTGTCGTTACCGCTATCATCAACTACATAGGCCCTGAAAGCGCCTTCCAATACATAGTTTCTGTGTTTTACAATAAAATCAGGCTGTACAATAAACTGTCTTTTTTTTATTCTTTTTTCTTTGAAGGATGCACCAAATACTTCCGCCTCTGCTTCCGTTAAAGAAACAGATCTGTTAATGTATTCGACAATTTTATCTTTTCCGCTCATCTGCCAATGCTTTGCTGTTGTAAATAAACGGCAATTATTTAATTGCCTTTGATTACCGGGTTTAAACCAGTACAGATGCCCTAAAGCCCCTCGCCGCATAATAAGATCCCGCCCCATTATGGTACACAAATACATGCTGATACCGCCAGTCGCCGAAAATGGCACCTCCATGTTTACGGATGGCTTCAGGTGTTTTTAACCAGCTGGAAGTTTTTGCATCAAAATTTCCCAGCATCTGTAAATTTCTGTACTCCTCTTCATTTAATATTTCAACCCCCATCGTCGCAGCCATATCAACTGCAGTATCCGAAGGCTTAAACTCTTTACGACTGTTAAGCGCCTCCCGATCGTAACATAAACTTCTTCGGCCAGCCGGACTTTCAGCTGAACAGTCGCAAAAAATAATAGCGCCTGTTTTTTTGTCCTGCCCTGTTACATCAGGTTCACCGCCTGTTCTTTCCATTTCACTGAGCGACCATAGTTTATCAGCATTGGCTTTTAACCTTGCTTCCACTTTGCTCCACTCAATACCTTTATGTCGTTTAGTGTTTTTTTCAAAACGAACTTTTAAGAGATCAATCAGTTCGTTGGCTTGCTTCGCTGATAATTTCATACAGCTATTATTTTTATTGTAAGCTTTATTGATTACTAATACATTCTTATTTGCCCTTCTTTAATGCTGCACAACCTGTTTGATCAATGGTATAGGATGCGTTTACAATTTTCCACCCTGCTGGTGTCTGTATCAATGTAAAAACATCGATGCCGCAATGAGAGAATTTTTCATTCACCAGAAACTCATAGGGCACCCAGGCCATAGCAATTCCATTATGTATTTTAATATCGAACCGGTGAGGTATTTCTTTTACCTTTTTTTTTGAGATTACCTTATTCATATCAGTTCTAAAATCTCTCATATCATATTTTTTCGGGTCTGAAAGATTCGATACCCGCCAGAGTTGCCCATCGAGTAATACCACTGTTTTAAATAACACGGTATCCTGCTTTTCTAATGACAGGAAAAAAGAATTCACTGTTTCTTTAATCAAATTTTCGTTTAAGTCATCAGCTGTTTGGGCATGAGTTGTAAAACTGATACCGAGTAAAATCATTAGTACAATTTTCTTCATATCGTTTTTTTAATACTGAATAAATCTACTGTACATCTCTAATCAAGATAAGGAAAGATTGGAAGGAAAGTTTAAGTCTGACTTAAAAATGTCTTCAAATATTCCTGTACCATCAATGCATTATCCAATAACTTCGCAGATAATCAATCCATTATTTTGTCATACAAAAAATTCAAAGCCAGACAGTTGTTCACCGGCACAACAATGCTTGGTGATGATTTTGTGTTGATTACTGAAAAAGATGGCTGTATTGAAGCCATTGTAAAGACAGAAGAAGCAGGTGATGACGTACAACAGTTAAACGGTATTCTCTCACCGGGTTTTATCAATACCCACTGCCACCTCGAACTCAGTCACATGAAAGGGCTGATTGCCGAACATACAGGACTGGTTGATTTTGTATTACAGGTAGTTACTCAACGGCATTTTCCGGAAGACGAAATACTCACTGCTATTGAAAAAGCAGAAACTGATATGCTGGCAGCTGGTATTGTTGCTGTGGGCGATATCTGTAACAATACACTCACGCTTCCACAGAAAAAACTGAACCGCTTACACTACCATAATTTTATTGAAGTAAGCGGCTGGAACCCTTTGATTGCCGATATAAGAATGGAAAGGTCACTGGAACATTACCAGACTTTTCAACAGGCTTTTTCGAAACATTCCAGCCTCTCACCACATGCTCCATATTCTGTATCGCCTGAATTATGGGCGCTCATGCAGCCTTATTTTATTGAGCAGGTAATTACCATACACAACCAGGAATCTGAGGCAGAGAATGAACTCTTTCAAAACGGAACAGGTGATTTTATCCGTTTATATGAAACAATGCACATCACTAATCCTTCTTTCAAAGCTCCGGGAACAAATAGTTTGCCTGCTTATTTTCATCAAATGCAAAAGGGCAAACATGTTATACTGGTTCATAACAGTTTCACCAGCCAGAATGATATCGACCTTGTTCTTCAAACTAATACGCCCGTTTCATTTTGTCTTTGTCCAAATGCCAATTTATATATTGAAAACACTTTACCACCGGTTGATCTCTTATTACAGAACAAACTGAATATCTGTATCGGCACCGATAGCTTAGCGAGTAATCACCAGTTAAGTGTATGGGAAGAAATAAAAACATTGCAATTACATTTTCCTCATTTATCGCTGGCTGTTCTTTTACAAGCCGCCACACTAAACGGTGCTAGGGCTTTGGGTATGGATGATGTGTTGGGAAGTTTTGAAAAAGGAAAAAAGCCCGGAGTAATTGTGTTGGAAAACACTACAAACATTACAAGACTTATTTAATGCTCTGCGTAAACTCTGTGTACTCTTTCTCTGCGGTGAACTTACTCGAATATTCACCGCAGAGAACGAGAGAAAATGGAGTTTTCGCAGGGTTAACTCAAGATTTCCTGTAGAATGGCGAGTGTTTTGAGTTCGCCGAAGTCGGCAATATGCAATGCCATATAGGTTTGATAAGATTCCAATAAACTTCGTCTGATTGTTCTGTTCAATTTTATATTTTCCAACTGGTTATAAAATTGCAGTTCCGTAAGTTGTGATGTTGTTTCTGCCAATAACCCTTCCAGGTAATAGGGATGCAAAGGTATTTCAGCTACAAAAATACCTTCCTGCAAATCGAAGACAGGTGTTGCAGATGTATAATTACCCTGTGGTTTAAACCCAAGTTCTGCTGCCAGGTGCAAAACAAAATAAAGGGGTAGGTTGGCTGTTAAAGCTTCATTGCCTTTATCGAGTTGTTTCAAACTGTCTTCAATCAGATAGAATAATTCGGGATTGGCTTCGGGTTGTTTCAGGCTGTGCTGCAACATTTCAATCATATACATGGCCACTGCATGTTTTACCACATCTGTAAGTACACCTTCATACAAATAACTCCAACGGTATTCTTTTACAAACTGTAGCTGTTTCAGCTCGTTATGATACACTTCCATATCGAGCAGGGCAGATGGTTGAAAATAAGAAGCTTTCCCGGCAGAGGTTCTGGTACTTTGTCTCACCCCTTTTACCAGATAACTCTGTATACCAAACAGCTCTGTATAAACAGTAGTGATGATACTTGTATCACCATACTTTACTGTTCGCAGTACTATTCCTTTGGTAGCGTGAAGCATGGAGGAAGGTTATAGTCTATAGACCATAGTGCATGGTCCATAGGAAGAATATTTATATACACTGACGAGTCTTATTATCGGTTTTGCCATGAACTATTGACTATGGACAATGAACAATGACAGGTAGTATTTTCCTTAAAACGAAGAACTCCATAATTAATTTAGCATAGACCATCGACTATGGACCATGGTCTACTCTCACCCCACTACCCCTGTAAACTGTTTCAAGAACCGCACATCATTTTGTGAATACAGGCGAAGGTCGTTTACCTGGTATTTTAATTGCGTGATACGCTCAACACCCATACCAAATGCAAAGCCGGTGTATTTGGTTGAATCGATACCAAAATTCTCCAGCACTTTCGGATGCACCATACCACTTCCGAGTATTTCTACCCATCCGGTATGTTTACAGATATTACATCCGCTGCCGCCACAGATCTGACAACTGATATCCATTTCTGCACTGGGTTCTGTAAAAGGAAAATAGCTGGGTCTGAAACGCACTTTTACATGCTGACCAAACATTTCCTGTACAAAGAAATAAAGCGTTTGCTTAAGATCGGCAAAACTTACGTTTTCATCAATATACAATCCTTCAACCTGGTGAAAAAAGCAATGCGCACGTGCACTGATGGTTTCATTTCGGTATACCCTGCCCGGACAAATGACACGTATAGGTGGTTTCTGTGTTTCCATTACACGTGCCTGTACACTGCTGGTATGGGTACGTAATAACCAGTCGGGGTTTTGACTGATGTAAAAAGTATCCTGCATATCACGCGCCGGATGGTCTTCTGGTAAATTCATGGCACCGAAATTATGCCAGTCGTCTTCTATCTCCGGTCCTTCGGCCACAGCAAAACCCAGTCTGCGGAATATGGAAATAATCTGGTTACGTACCAGGTTCAATGGATGTCTTGTACCTACAGGAAACAGATCGCCGGGCAACGTAATGTCTTTTGCTGCCGCATTGGAATCAGACTGTTCACCGGCTCCCTCTTTTAAAGCGTTATAACGTGCTTCTGCAAATTCTTTAAATTCATTGAGTACCTGTCCGAATGCTTTTTTCTGATCCACCGGTACATTTTTCATCTCACCCATGACGGTTTTTACCAGTCCTTTGGTGCCGAGGTATTTAATACGAAAAGCTTCCACCAGATCGGGTGTATTGGCTTCAAAAGCCTGCATTTCCTGTTTATATTGCTCTATCTGTTGCACAATCTGTTCCATAATGCGAAGATAAACAGCCCGGCGGAGTGTCGAAAAAATGATTTCTTTAACGCCTTTGCGACTGAATTCTGCCACTCAAAGCCCTTAAATGCTTACATTTGTTCTTGCATTTATTAACGTTACATGGAATATAATACTTCAAGAACTTACCTGGGCATGCGTGAATATGGTCGTCATGTGCATAGAATGGTTGACTATTTACTGACCATCGAGGATCGTGAAAAAAGACAGCAACAGGCACAATCGGTGATTGAACTGATGGGTTTTTTGAACCCTCACCTGAAAAATGTGGAAGATTTTCGTCATAAATTATGGGATCACCTGTTTTTTATCAGCGATTTCAAACTGGATGTCGACAGTCCATACCCCATTCCCCAAAGAGAAACCTATAAACTGAAGCCCGATCCGCTTCCTTATCCCAAACGCCATCCCAAATATGCACACCTGGGTAAAAACCTGGAAGTGGTGATTGATAAGGCGCTGAAAGAAGAAGACCCGGAGAAAAAAGCCGGCTTTGCACATGCCATTGCCTATTATATGAAACTGGCCTACAGCAACTGGCATAAAGAACTGGTACATGATGATGCTATCAGGAGCGAGCTGAACAATATTACCGGTGGTGAACTTGAATTCAGCAATACCCCATACATTAAACACCGCAACCAGAACTTTGAACGCGATGAATATGGCAGTGGTGCAAGAGGCGGCCGCTGGCAGCAAAATTTTGGTGGACGAAACCGCAACAGCGGCGGAAGTAATAACCGCAACAACAATGGCGGTGGTGGTGGACGCAATAATAACAATAACCGCAACAACAATGGCGGTGGACGCAATAATAACAATAACCGCAATAACAATGGCGGTGGTGGCCAGTTCAAAAAACGTTATTAAGCTATTACAACTTCTTTATACAAAGCCCCGGCAAATTTGTCGGGGCTTTTCATTTCATTCTTCTTATTTACAAGCGGCCATTTATTACATTCGTGTATACAACCATCTAAGTAAACATTATGGGTTCATTTGAAGTACGTGGCGGTAACCGCCTCAAGGGAGAGATTGTTCCGCAGGGAGCCAAAAACGAGGCTTTACAAATATTATCAGCCGTTGTACTCACCGACGCTGAAATGACTATTTCCAATATTCCTGATATACTCGATGTAAACCTGCTGATTGAATTATTGCAGGACATGGGTGTAAAAACAGTAAAACTCAGCACAGATACTTATCGCTTTAAAGCAGATAATATTGACGTTGATTACCTGTCGTCTGATGATTTCAGGAAAAAAGGTGGCCGATTACGTGGCAGTGTAATGCTTGCCGGACCTATGCTGGCGCGTTTTAAAAAAGCATATATCCCAAAACCCGGTGGTGACAAGATTGGCAGGAGAAGACTCGATACACATATTATTGGTTTTGAAAAACTCGGCGCGAGGTTTGAATATGATGAAATACAAAGTTGTTTCAAATTATCAGCACCAGAATTAAGAGGTGCCTATATGTTACTGGATGAACCTTCGGTAACAGGAACAGCTAATATAGTTATGGCAGCAGTGCTGGCAGAAGGTGTTACACAGATCTACAATGCAGCCTGTGAACCATACCTACAACAACTTTGCAGTATGCTTAACCGGATGGGTGCGAAAATAGAGGGTATCGGCAGTAACCTCTTAACAATAGAAGGCGTTAATAAACTCAACGGAACCGAACACCGTATGTTGCCCGACATGATTGAGATTGGTAGTTTTATTGGTCTGGCAGCAATGACGCAAAGCGAGCTTACCATTAAAAATGCAGGTGTAGAACACCTGGGTATCATTCCGGAAAAATTCAGTCAGCTTGGTATTCAGTTTTCCGTCAAGGGCGATGATATTTATATTCCTGCACAGGATGTTTATGAGATACAGACTTATATGGATGGCGGTATACTCACCATTTCCGATCATCCCTGGCCTGGTTTTACACCCGACTTACTCAGTATTGTACTGGTAGTGGCCACACAGGCAAGGGGTAGTGTACTCGTGCACCAGAAAATGTTTGAGAGTCGTTTGTTCTTTGTAGATAAGCTGATAGATATGGGTGCGCAAATTATTCTCTGCGACCCGCACAGGGCCACTGTTATCGGTTTGGGCAGAAAGAATAACCTGCGTGGTATAACCATGAGTAGTCCGGATATACGCGCCGGACAGGCACTGCTTATTGCCGCATTAAGTGCGGAAGGGAAAAGTGTGATACAGAATATTGAACAGATTGACCGTGGCTACCAGCAGATTGATGAACGTTTGAGAAAAATTGGTGCTGATATTACACGTATTTAATAATTGGAATCAGGATTTGGACGGGAGTTTAACGATTGATACCCAGTAATCTTCAATACTACGGATTACATCCATGAATTTATCAAGGTCAACAGGTTTTACCACGTAACAGTTGGCATGGTTTGCATACGATTCATGTATATCAGCATCAGCCGAAGAAGTGGTTAACATGATGACGGGAATAATTTTTAATACCGGGTCGTTTTTCATGGTGCTTAATACTTCTTTCCCGTCAATTTTTGGCAGGTTGATATCCATTAAAATGATATCAGGTGATGGCACATTTGTATAGTTTCCCTGTTTTCGCAGGTAATCCAGTGCCTCTTCACCATCGCGCACTACTTTTATCTGGTTTCGGATTTTGGCCTCTTTAAACGCTTCAATTGTAAGTTGAATATCTCCTTCATTGTCTTCTACCAGCAAAATTTCAAGGTCCTGAAAAGCTGACATATAACATAGTTTTAAGTGATTATTTATTTAGGCATACTAAAGAAAAAGCAACTGCCTTTTCCTTCCTGCGATTCAACCCAGATTTCGCCATGATGCCGCTCGACAATTTTTTTGCAGATAGCCAGCCCGATACCCGTTCCGGAATAGTTATTAACGGGGTGTAAGCGCTGAAACACTACAAATATTTTTTCGAAATATTTTGGATTAATTCCAATACCATTATCTCTTACAAAAAAGACATAACGACCTGCTTCTTCCAAGCAGCCAATTTCAATATGGGGGGGGTGTTCACTTTTATATTTTATTGCATTACCTATCAGATTCTGTAACAACTGTTGCAATTGTGTGGCATTACCCTGAACTACCGGTAAGCGATCAATTATTAAAGTTATTCCTTCTTTTTCAAATCTCGATTCAAAAATTTGAACCACCTGTTGCGCAACGGTATTCATATCAACCGGCTGAAAATGCTCAGCTACGGTGGCTACGCGCGAATAAGAGAGCAGGTCGAGTATTAGTCTTTTCATTCTTTCTGCGCCACCTACTGCAAAATTAATGTACTCCCTTGCTTTATCGTCGAGCTTTCCGGTGTATTGTTTGTCTAATAGTTGCAGAAAACTACTTACCATACGAAGGGGTTCCTGTAAATCGTGAGAAGCTACATATGCAAAACGTTCAAGTTCTGCATTTGACCTGGCCAGTTCGGAAGCACGTTTTTCCAAAACAACGTTGAGATCATATAATTGCTGCTCAGAACGTTTCAGTGCAGAAATATCCTGAGTGGAGCCAATCATGCGAACGGCTTTGCCATCTTTGTTCCTGATTACATAACCACGATCATATACATGGGCATAACTACCATCTTTTCTTTCAAACCTGTATTCATCTTCCCAGTACTGATCGGCAGTTGTTTGTAACATTATTTCCCTCCTCTCCATTACCCTGTTGATATCATCAGGATGTACATGCTTACGCCAGAAATCATTATCGGCACTTGCCGTTACCGTATCATACCCAAACAATTTCTGTAACCCGTCGCCTGAGCGAGTAACTGCACCTGTTCGCATATCCCAGTCCCAGATGGCATCACTGGTAGCTTTTGCCACGAGTTCATATCTTTCATTTGATCTGCGTGTTGCCGTTTCTGCTTTTTTTCTTTCTGTTATATCCCTGATAAAGGCACAGAAAAATGATTCATTATCCTGCTGAATGGGTAATACTGTTAGTTCAACCGGGAAGTTTACACCATCACGATTAATGGCACTGAGCTCGAGTAATACATTTAATGCAGGTCCTTTACCGGTTATTTTATACTGCTCCATACCATGATCGTGCATAGAACGATAGGGTTCGGGGATAATGATACTAGACAGGCGTTTACCCATTACTTCTTCCTGTTTCCAGCCAAAAATCTGTTCGGCCTGTGGGTTCCAGAAAGTAATCATGCCTTCTGTATCAATACATATAATGGCATCCAGTGCGGCATTCATTATCAGCCTTCTTTTTTCTTCACTATCACGAATCAGCGCATCGGTTTTCCTTCTTTCTGTTACATCTCTTTCAACGGCTACCCAGTGTGTATACCACCCTGCTTCATTGGCAACCGGTGCCACTGTAAAATTGTTCCAGAAAGGCTCACCATTCTTTTTATAGTTCAGTACTTCTATATCGCAGGGCTCCCATTTTTTGAGCGCTTTTTTAAGACGCGCTAGTTCCTGTTGATCTGTATCTGGGCCTTGTAAAATACGGGGAGTTTTTCCTATGACTTCCTCTGCAGTATAACCTGTCATGCGGGTAAAGGCTTCATTTACATAGAGTATTTTGGGACCTGTTCCTTCTACAGGTTCTGCTTCAGTTATGAGTATGGCATCATTGGTATTTGTGATGACCATATTCATGAGGTGTGACTTTTCTTCTTCAGCCTTTTTCTGGGTTATATCATTACGGATGGCTACAAACTGATAAGGTTTTCCATTTTCGTTTAGAAAAGGAACAATAGTTGTATCAACCCAGTAATAGCTACCTGTTTTGGTTTTATTTTTAATTTCACCCCTCCATACTTTTCCATTAGCAATTGTAACCCACAAATTCTTCAGGAATGACTTCGGATGATGTCCTGAGTTGATGATGCGGTGATCTTGCCCTATTAATTCTTCTTTTGTATACCCCGAAATAGCACAGAAATTATCATTGACATATTGGATAATCCCTTTTTGATTTGTAATAGCAACAATACTGGACTGATCTAAAGCAAATTTGTAGTCGGAGATTTCCTTTATTTTTTCAACCAGTTCACTGTTTACATTTTCCAGTGTTTGTTGGTAACGTTTATTTTCAGAAATATCTCTTCCATAACAGGCAACACCGATAATTTCCTCTTTACTTATAATCGGATTAAAACTCACATCTGTCCATTCGCCGGGCTGACCCTTCAGTTCCGGCGTATAAATTTCATGTACAAAAAATTCGCCTGATAAAGCCTGTTCATATAATTTCTTCCAGGATAGAATAAACGATTCGGGGAAATGAGATTCCAGCAGCACATTATCACCGCTTTGTAATTTTTTCCCTGTCTGCATTTCAAGAGACCGAATAAAAGACTGGTTTGCAGTAATAAGCTTCAGGTTCCTGTCAACGCTCCAGATCAGATCATTGGTGTTATTTATCAGCGCTTCTCTGTTATTACGCTCAAATCTACTTTCCTCTTCAGCATTTACTTTATCCGTTATATCATTAACCAGTACAAGAACAGATGCTTTATTATTGTGTATGATATGGTGCGCGGTTATTTCTACATATACTAACTCTCCATTTTTCTTAATGTGACGCCATTTATCATGATGTATAAGATAATTTCCCTTTCTTTTTTTCGAAGCTATTTTCACTCTTTCAATATCATCTTCGGGTCTTATCTGCATAATGGTCATGGAAAGAAATTCATCCCGGCTATAACCATATTTAAGAATAGCCGCATCATTCACCTCCATAAACTGATAAGTAGTTTCATCATATATCCACATGGGCATGGGATTGGTATAAAACAGTTTTTTATACCTTTCTTCCGATTCGGCCAGTGCCTGAAGGGTTTCCATTTCCTCAAATACCTGTTCTGTAATATCATCAACAGAGTTTATAATTTGTGTTACATTATTCTTTTTATCCAGTACAGGTGTATTCGTAATTTTCCAGTACCGCTCTAGAAATAAACCAGTTCCATCATTACTGGGAATATCATACCTCAACCGCTGTGTTTCATTAGACTGTTTTGTTGCAACAGTTTCGCGGAATAAATTAATCAGTTTGTTTTTCCCCTCCCGGTTATGCAATCCTGGGGTATCCGGAAAAATGCTAAACACCGGTTCTCCAATGAGTTTTATACCGGCGGTTTTTGTTGCTTTTATGTATGCTTTATTGGCTGCAATAATGGTATATGCAGGATCGTCCGGTGCCAGCAAGAGGTACATACCGGGTAGATTATCAAAAACAAGTTGAAACTCCTTTGTCGTCATAGCAAGCAATTTGCTAAACAGATATAGTACAAAGCACCTGCCATATACTATAAAACACCAATCAATATAAGCCATTTTATCGTTTCTCGAAAATGTTTATATGTTCCGGGTTTACAGATATAAAACCTGATCGGTTTATGTTTGCAGTATGAACACATTTGAAATTTTTCAGGAAATCGTTACCGGCAGAAGAAGCAGTAAGCCTTCTTTAATGAATGGAAAAAAGATTGACCCGGCTTCTGTTCAGCAATTATTAGAACTGGCAGATTGGGCACCAACACATGGAAGAACCGAACCCTGGCGTTTTGTGGTATATTCAGGAGAAAGCCTGAAAATTTTCTGCCAACAACATGCAGATCTTTATAAGGCACATACCGATGCTGATAAATTTACCACTGCTAAATACCAGGGTATTATTCAAAACGGTGAAAAAATTTCTCATCTCGTTCTGGTATACATGAAACGGCAGCCAACCCAAAAAATTCCCTTAATAGAAGAAATTGCTGCTACTGCTGCGGCTGTTGAACATATTTTACTGGGTGCCCATGCACTTGGTATTGCTACTTTATGGAGTACCGGAGCTATGACACACCACGAAAGCATGAAAAATATGCTGGGGCTTGCCGATGATGATCTTGTAATGGGTTTATTATACCTGGGTTACACAGATGAAACGACAGCTGATGGAAAAAGAAACATTCCACTCTCAGAAAAAACAACCTGGCACAGCTGAGTTTTTTCTCTGCGAAATCTCTTTAACTCCTGCGGCTCTGCGGTGAATCTACTCCGCAGAGCCTTAGTTTTACAATGAAAAACAAACCCCTTTTCAGGCTTCTGAAAATTCTGTTTCTTTGCGCATGCAAGCAAATAAAGGGAAACTCATCATCATAACAGCACCGTCGGGATCGGGTAAAACTTCTATTACACATTACCTGCTCAATAAATACCCCCTGCTTTGCTTTTCTATTTCTGCGGCAACACGCTCACCCAGGGGAAAGGAAAAAAACGGAGTAGATTATTATTTTATTAGCCCTGAAACTTTTCAGCAGAAAATAAAGGAAGAATCTTTTGTTGAATGGGAAATGGTATACGAGGGAAAATATTATGGTACCCTGAAAAGCGAACTGGATCGTATCTGGAATGAGGGACGCGTTCCTGTTCTTGATATTGATGTTAAAGGTGCCATTCATGTACAGCAGCAATTTGAAGGAAGCTGCCTCTCTATATTTATACAGCCTCCCTCTGTGGAAGAATTAAAACGACGTTTAGAAAGTCGTGGTACCGAAACGCCGGAAAGCCTTGCTACCAGAGTAAACAAAGCCAGTTATGAGATTTCTTTCAGTCATCATTTTCATCATACTATTGTTAACGATGAGCTTCAGAAAGCCTGCCTTGCAACAGAATCTTTGATCAAAGATTTCTTAGGTTGGTAACGATGTTTGCCTAAATTTAGGTACATCAATATGTTTTATTATGTCATTTCAGAACAGAACCATTCTTATTACAGGTGCCAGTCGTGGTATTGGTAAAGCCATCGCTTTACGCTTGGCAAAAGAGGGCGCCAATATTGTAGTAGCTGCTAAAAGTGTAACTGAAGATCCGCGACTGGGAGGCACTATTTTTTCTGCTGCTGAAGAAATAGAAGCCGCAGGTGGTAAGGCGCTGGCAGTTCAGGTTGATATAAGACATGAAGAACAGATTCAATCGATGGTTGAGCAGGCAGTAGCAAAATTTGGTGGAATTGATGTAGTGATTAATAATGCCTCAGCCATACAGCTTACACCCACCGAGCAAACAGAAACAAAACGTTTCGACCTGATGCACAGCATTAATGTGAGAGGAACTTTTCTGGTGGTAAAACATTGTATTCCCTGGTTAAAAAAAGGAAACAATCCCCATATTATAACCTTATCACCACCCATCAGTCTGCAACCTAAATGGCTGGGTGGACATATTGCCTATACCCTCACCAAATACAATATGAGTATGCTGGCTTTGGGTTGGGCAGCAGAATTTAAAGGGGCGGGTATAGCTTCGAATGCTTTATGGCCCAGAACCACCATCGATACAGCCGCAGTGCGTAACCTGCTTGGCGGAGAAGCCCTGGCCAAAATGAGCCGGACGCCTGAAATTATCGCCGATTCTGTTTTTTATATACTTCTGAAAACGGGTCTAAGCTGTACGGGTAACACTTTTATTGATGAAGAACTGCTTGCTGCGGAAGGCATTACAGATTTAGATAAATATGCTGTTGTACCCAGGGGCCAGTTGTACAATGACCTGTTTGTATAGGAGTTCGTCTACTTTTTATTGATTGTTAATCTACTTTTAAGCGCAGATACTCGCATTTTTTAGAAAATAGTAGTAATATCGTAGACCCCCTGATGCGAAATACTGCTTTAATACTCATTTTGACGGTTTTTATGGCCGTATCTGCACATGCACAATTTCATGGTCATTGTGGTGATTTTCGTTATACAATAGAGGGTAAACTGATTAGTTCAGTGGATGTCAATGAAGCTGGCAATAATAATAGTATTACCGTAAAAACCTATTATAAGGTTGATGAAAAAAATGGGTATATCTGGTTCTGGATAGAAGAAACTGAGGCGGGGAAGGTAAGAGTCGGTAAATATATAAGCCTGTGGACTCGCCTGTCTGAATTAAGTACTAACAGTTTTGATAATAATAAGCCTTCCGAGATACTGGTTAGACTAAAAAGCGATCAGCAGTTTTTTTTTACGACAATGTACACTACACAAAAAAAGGGACCCCAATATGAGGTCCGTAATAAATTCCTGATTCGTTTTAAAAATGACCGGGAAGCCATTGCCTTTGCTGATGAAGTAAAGCAATTCGTTCCCGTGTTCAACTAGCAATTATTCCACCTGCTTTTCCGGCCTCATTTGGGGAAACAACAATACATCCTGAATGGAAGACTGATTGGTCATCATCATACACAAACGATCAATACCAATGCCGATTCCAGAAGTTGGTGGCATACCATATTCAAGCGCACGAAGAAAATCATGATCAATAAACATCGCTTCATCATCGCCACGCTCCATCAGTTTTAACTGCTCCTCAAACCGTTCACGCTGATCGATGGGGTCGTTCAGTTCAGAATAAGCATTGGCTATTTCTTTTCCGTTTACCATCAACTCAAATCTTTCCACCAATCCGTTTTTAGTACGGTGTTTTTTAGTGAGTGGGCTCATTTCAACCGGGTAATCAATAATGAATGTGGGTTGAATGAATGTATGCTCACTAGTGGCCCCAAAAATTTCATCTATCAATTTGCCTTTGCCAATATTGCCAGGCACATCTATCTTCAGTTGTTTACAAACCTCTCTCAAACCGGCTTCATCCATAGCACTCACATCAACCCCGGTATTTTCCTTAATGGCGTCATGAATACTTATTCTTTTAAAAGGGGCTTTAAAACTGATCGTTTTATCACCCAACGGTACATCGGTGGTACCATGTAATGCGATAGCTATTTTTTCAAAAAGCTGTTCGGTTATTTCCATCATCCAGAAATAATCTTTGTAAGCAGTATACCATTCCAGTACGGTAAACTCGGGGTTATGTGTTCTGTCCATACCCTCATTCCTGAAATTGCGGCTAAACTCATATACCCAGTCGAAACCACCCACAATCAAACGTTTCAGGTATAGTTCATTGGCTATTCGGAGATAAAAGGGAACGTCCAGTGCATTGTGATGCGTTATAAAAGGACGGGCTGCAGCACCACCAGGAATAGCCTGTAATACAGGTGTATCTACTTCCAGTGCTCCCTGTTCATTCAGGAAAGTACGGATGGTATTTATGAGTTTGGTACGTTTAACAAAAGTATCTTTTACGTCGGGATTGATAATCAGGTCGGCATATCGTTGACGATACCTGAACTCAGGGTCGGTAACTGCATCAAATACATTCCCTTCTTCATCGCGTTTTACTACGGGAAGTGGTTTGAGCGATTTGGCCAGCATGGTAAATGTTTGCGCATGAACAGAGGTTTCTCCTGTTTTGGTAATAAATGCAAAACCAGTTACACCAATGATGTCGCCAAGATCCAGGCCATGTTTAATGACATGGTCCCAGAGTGACTTATCCTCTTCCGGACAAATATCATCACGCTTTACGTACAGTTGTATAATACCCTTGCTGTCCTGTATCTTGATAAAGAACACTTTCCCTTTATCGTTTATACTCATTACCCTTCCTGCCACACAAATACCGGCAAATGAATCCTTGGTTTCTTCTGAGTAATTCTCTTTAATATCTGTTGAATAGTGACTAACGGGGTACAGGGCTGCCGGGAAGGGGTCGATACCAGCTTCCTGTAATTTGGCCAGTTTCTCCCGGCGAATCAGTTCCTGCTCCGATAAATGTGCTTGACTCATATAAATACTACGGTTACGTAAAGAGCAGCAAAATTAACGCTTAGCAGGCAAGATTGGTGAAAGATTAGCGGATTATTAAGCAGCTTACCGGGTTTAGTTTTCTTTAGATACCAGGTAAATGTCGGGGTTATGTATCTGCATGATACGGCCTGTGAAGTTATCCGGTACCTGTTCCCAACCAAACTGACTATACAAGCCATGGGCATCACTGGTAAAGAGTAACCATCGCCTTAGTCCCTGTAAATCGGGATGTGCGTGTATGGTTTTCATCAACCATTTCGACAAACCCTTACCTCTATGATCAGGTAAAATAAATACGTCTGCGAGATAGGCAAAACTGGTTGTATCGGTAATTACACGGGCAAACCCAATTTGCGACTCCGTTTCAAAAACCCCAAAACAAAGAGAATGGCCGACTGATTTTCGGACCAGTTCTACCGGAATATTTTTAGCCCAATAAGAGTCTTCAGACAGGTAGCGATGAATCATTCCAATATCCATTGCATCCCGGTCGGTAGTAATGAAATAAACACCGTTTTGTGCGATAACAGATTTATTCATGAAACAATTGTTTATACAAAGATGATTTTGAGAGACTAACCAAATCGCCTGGCTGCATTCCGTCGATGGTTAACTGTTCAATCCTGTAACGGATCAATCTCAGGGTCGGAAAACCAACACTTGCTGTCATTTTTCTTACCTGCCTGTTTTTGCCTTCTGTTAAGCTGATGCTCACCCATGGTGCAGGAATTTCTTTACGAAAACGAATGGGTGGATTTCGAACCGGAACGAGGGGCGCTGTTTCAAAACCATACACTTCGGCAGGTGCCGTTGTATGTTGTTTCCCGTCAACAGCAATGGTTACACCTTTAGCAAGTTGCGTAATTGCTTCATGTGTTATGGCACCATCAACCTGTACCCAATATTCTCTTTCGTGTTTAAATTTCGGATGCAGTAAACGATGATTCAGTTGCTTATCATTAGTCAGTATCAATAATCCCTCACTGTCATGATCCAGTCTGCCAACGGGATATACATCTGTCGGTACCTGAAAAAAATCTGCAAGTGTTTGCTTTCCTTCAACAGGTGAAAACTGCGATTGAACGAGGTAAGGTTTATAGATGATGAAGTAGTGATTCATGTAAAACAAAAGTCCCGCAGAAGCGAGACTTTGTATATGGATGGGTTAGTAAGTACTGGGAAATAAATTTCCCTACACAATATTAAAAATAGTTTCATCGAAAGCAAAAATTTTTTTAAACAATTTTATTCACATTTTAGGAGCAGTTGTGAATAGCAGCTTAGTTTAAGAGCACCAGACAGGTTGTTTTTTAGGTTATGTAAGTAATTGAGATTATACTGAACACAAAATATTAATCTGCTGTAATATAGATGAACAAAGGGTTTCATAAGATGATCTTTTCAGGCATAAACAATCAGTTAGCAATAAAAAAACTGTTATGTCTGTAAAAAATAAGCAGTTTTTTACGTTAAAACCCAACTAAAATAATTTCTCATCAAAGCCGCTCGTTACCTTTGATTTTAACAAAAAAAGGGCATATGAAGTTTCCCGCACCCGTTTCTGCCAGCCATATCGCATCATTGATCGATGCTAAGATCAAAGGAAATCCCGAAGCGATGATTACCGGTATCAATGAAATTCATAAGGTAGAAAGTGGTGACCTGGTTTTTGTGGACCATCCAAAATACTATGATAAATGCCTGAACAGTGCTGCTGATTTTATCATTATCAATACCATTGATGTAGTTGTTCCTGAAGGAAAAACCATTTTAATAACTGATGAACCTTTTGAAGCCTATTTAAAAATTGTACAACAGTTCCGACCATTTACACCTGCACAAACAAGTATCAGTACTAGTGCTGTTATTGGAGAGGGTTCAGTTGTAATGCCCAATTGTTTTATTGGAGAACAGGTAGTGATCGGAAAACATTGTATCATCCATCCGAATGTAACAATACTCAATCATACGATAATCGGCGATCATGTAGTAATACAATCCGGCACAGTAATCGGCAGCGATGCCTTCTATTACAATACTAAAAAAGACCGCGACGTATGGTTTAAAAAAATGGTCAGCTGCGGCAATGTGGTTATTGAAGACCATGTTGAAATAGGTGCAGGCTGTACCATTGATCGTGGAGTAACTGCCGAAACCCGGATCGGGAAAGGCACTTGCATGGATAATATGGTTCATATTGGTCACGATACTACTGTCGGTAAAAACTGTTTATTTGCTGCACAGGTAGGTATTGCAGGCGGAACCATTATTGAAGATGGTGTTACACTTTGGGGACAGGTGGGTGTAAGTAAAACCTTAACCATCGGCGCCAATGCAGTAGTGCTGGCTCAAAGTGGTGTTCCCTCTTCATTGGAAGGCGGAAAAACCTACTTCGGCTACCCCGCCGAAGATGCTTCACTAAAAAGAAGAGAGCTGGTATGGATTAAGAGAATACCGGAATTATGGAAAAAAGTAATGGAGGGAGGTGCTAAGTGAGTAGTGAGTTTTTATACTGACTACTCACTACTCACTATTAAACCCTACTTCAACTGATTATAATTCGGCACATACTTTTCTGCCTTCAATATTCTCAGTAAATCTTTCTCCAGTGTTTCAACCGGGTACTCGATTATTCGCCCGATTTCTAGCTGGTTTTCATAAACGATCATTGTTGGAACCCTTTTGATATTTTTTCCCGCTTCTTCATGTTGCGGGCTCTGCTTATAGGCCTCTGCAGTATTGTTTACAAAAATCAGTTTTACTTTCTGGATATCGAAACCTGCTATCTCCAGTAACTTAAGCATCCGCGGTACCTCTCTTCTACTGTCGCCGCACCAGGTACCCAGGAATATTTCAATGAACTTATTTTTTAACAAAGGCACAAGAGAATGGGCAACTGAAGTATCGGGTTGATAGGTATTAAACCCGGGTATAAACCATTGTTGAAACGCTCCCTGTCTGAGCATCGAAATATTGCAATGACCCAGTAACATAACATCGCCATTGGCGTTTTTTATTTCAGTATTGGCAAAAACTGTTGGCGCCTGTGCATGTGCAGGCGAAAAGGTAGTGGTCATGCATATTGCAGCCACAACCCATATCAATGATTTCATTGTAGATAGATTAAAGGTTTGAATAAATAAATGGTTCCGGTAACCCGGAACTACACAACGTTGTATTTGTTTATCCAAGGGGTGGATGGAAAACAGCAGCTAAAAAGGGAGTGGGTAGCTGAAATGAAAGAGTGCTGCTCTTCATTAAATCAGAGCAGGCATTTATATCTCTAACAACAATATTTTTCTCTGTGATAAATTTCCAGTCTGTTTTAAACTGGATGTCTTTTTGTTTTTCTGTTGCGGGAATACCATCGGTATCTGTATCGGCCGTAAGCATACAATCGCACCAGCTTTGATCGGCGATGGTGAGGGCCAGAGCAGAACATTCTGCATAAGCCAAAAATTTAGCTACCTGTGGTGCATAGAGCGATAAGGATAATATAATAGTTACCAGGTATTTCATCACCTGCTACAAGGTACTTTAAATTATTACGATGAAGATTATGGAAGCTGATATTTAACTTTTAGCTCCCTGCAAATACGGTCAATAGAAGTTTCTGCAGATGTATAGGAGAAAGCCGGGAGCAGTTTCAGCAATTTAGTATTATTGAAATTCACTTTTGCCTGCGCCGTTCTTGCCGTTTCTTTGGTCAGAAGAGGCGATTTACCTGTAAACCATGATTTAATAGCTTCGATGCGCCATACGATAGCGGCCATAAGAGGACTTACTTTCCGGGAAGGTAATTTTTTACCAAACCCCCGTGCAATCATATTAAAAATGGTGCGATAAGGAATATTTGCACCACTTACAATAAAACGCTGGTCGCTGATATTACTCTTCATCAGTTCAATCATTACTGTCACCACATCTTCCACATCCACAAAACCGCTTACTCCTTCTGTATACCACGGAAATTCATCATAAGCCGATTTGAAGATAGCGGTTGATCCGCTGCTCCAGTCGCCGGCACCAAGTATGATAACGGGATTTACAATTACCGCATTCAATCCTTCTCCTATACCTCTCCATACTTCCATTTCGGCGAGGTATTTGCTTTTACCATATTCGCTGTTACTGGTTTCGGGGGTCCAGTTCATGCTTTCATCTATGGCTACATCTTCACGTATGCGGCCGAGTGCGGCAACCGAACTCATAAAAACCATTTTCTGCACGCCGGCATCCAATGCCGCATTCACCACATTTGCCGTACCCTCTACATTTACATGCTGTAATTGTTTTTTTTGATCCGGGTTGAATGAAACAACAGCAGCACAATGATATACCTCTTGTATCTGTTGCATGGCTTCTTCTATTGACAGAATGTCAAGGATATCAGCCCGTACCCATTCAACCTGATTTGAAATATCAGAAGATGGAATGGAAGACCGGTAAGTGGCGCGCACTTTTTGTCCGCTCTGAACCAGTCGCCTTAGCAAGTGAGTACCCACCAAACCTGTAGCGCCGGTAACAAGAATCATGAAATTAGTTTGAACGAAGATAAACGAATGTGTTGGGATATAGCTTTACCTGCTATGAGCATTTATTACAAAGACCACTTACTACAAGGTCGTTCTGTGTGGCGGTAAAACCAGCTGGCAATTCAACTTTGGGTACGGTTACATGATCGAGGCAATAAGTGGTACCGCACTCATCACACATAAAATGAACATGATCGTCGTGGTGATGACCAGCCGAACATTCATCTTTACAAAGTGCATAACGTACAGAATTATCGGTAGTAGGAATAGTATGAATAATACCTTTCTCTACAAATGTCTGTAGTGTTCTATAAATAGTTACCCGATCGAATTCTGTTCCACTCTTGTGTTCTATATCGGCATGTGCCAATGCACCATTTGAATCAAGAAAATGTGAGAGGATTTTTTTCCTGCTGTCTGTAATACTGAGATGATTTTTCTTCAGTAAGTCAACTATACGCTCATTCATAAATATTACTCCTTACTGTGGGTTATTGGTAAAAATGCCATTGACAAAATTACCAGACCCTTTTTCTTTTAATAGTGTGGCTATATCTTTCTTAAGTTTCTCCAGTTCTTCGGTTTTTAGTCCGTCATAAATCTGTCCACGCACTTTCCCGTTCTTATCAACAAGCGCAAAAAACTGTGTGTGTATGAACTGGTCCTCAATTTTTTCAAAATTATTTTTAGGATCATCGAGTAAGTAAGAGTTTCTTGCCATCTTGTAGAGGCTGTCTTTTCTACCCGTTAATAAGACCCATTTTTTTGTATCAATTTTCATAGAGTCGGCATACACTTTTAATCTCGCTACCGAATCGGTTTCCGGATCACTGGTATGGGCCATTATCACAAAATCCGGATGATCTTTGTACGTTTCATAGATATTTTTCATTCCCACATGCATTTTAGGACAGATTCCCTTGCAGGTAGTGAAGAAATATTCTACAACGGTCACTTTACCCAGGAGGTCTTTTTCCGTAACAGGCACACCATCCTGGTTTTTAAACATAAAGGGTTTTACATAACTCAATTGTGCCAGTTTTACCTTCCAGTTATCTGTTCCGCGGAAAAGGAAATAATAGAAAGCTGCTACCAGAACGGCAAAAAACAATAGGTATCCGATTAATTTTCTACTCATAACTCATCTATATCACAAAGTTACACCCCAATCAGTTCAGAAAGGGGATAGAAAAAAAGGCTTAAAATAAATTTTGCAACATTGTTGCATTGAAATATATTTGCAGCTGCATGAATTTCAAGATCAATTGGGACGCTTTTGGTATTGCCACTTCGCTGGCCTGCGCCATTCATTGTGCTTTACTACCGCTCTTTTTAAGCAGTCTGCCTTTATTTGGATACAACATTATTGAGAACAACTGGTTTGAATATGGTATGATTGCTCTGGCATTTGCTGTAGGAACTTATTCATTATACCATGGCCGTAAAAAACATCACCACAGCTGGTTACCGATGGTTTTTTTTACGATTGGAATTATTTTATTACTCAGTAAAGTTATATGGCATCACTGGGAACTCTGGTTGCTCATACCGGCAGTGTTGTTTATTATTACTGCTCACTACCTCAACTACCGTATGTGCAGGTCGCATAACCATGCACACAGCGATGACTGTGATCACTAAATACTTTTCATTCTTATTTCGCAATCGTTGCAAACGATCACAATGTTTTCGGCGAAACGTGGGCTCACGCTTGATTTCAGGCCGTTTACTTCTATCTCAATCAATTCATCATACGGTTGCCTCGACAACACTTTAATTGGCTGATTCATCCGTAAGCCTACTTTATCAACATATTGTAAAAAAGTAGCGGAATTGTCTTTAACACCTACCATTTTACATTGATGCCCTACCTGCTCTTCATTCAGTGTTTTCTTTGCGGGTATTTTCATTTCACCAGATGCAGTAGGAATTACATCGCCATGCGGATCGAATGAAGGGTAATTCAATAACTGATCGAGTCGGTCAATGAGTTTCGGGCTTTGAATATGTTCCAGTTGTTCTGCTACTTCATGTACTTCATCCCAGGTAAAACCAAGGTGTTCATATAAAAAAGTTTCCCATAAGCGGTGTTTACGAACTACTTCTACGGCCCTTTTTTTCCCTTCCGCCGTTAAGGATGACTTACCGTATTTCTCGTAGTGTATCAACTGTTTTTCACGCAGTTTCTTGAGCATATCATTAGCCGTAGCAGGTTTTACACCCAGTTGGGCGGCCAGTTCGTTGGTGCCTGCTTCAGCTTTATCCTCCTGTTCAAACGTTAGCTGTAAAAGAGCCTTCAGGTAATTCTCTTCTGTAGTTGATAACATAACCCAAAGATAAAAGAAAAGACAAACTATTTTTGTTAGATTAGTCTAACATTTGTAATTTCACGCATCGAACTGTTATAGTTTCCTGTTATGAAATCGTTTTTGAGTATTTTATTGATATCGATAACCCAACTGGCATGGGCCCAACAGTCAACTGTATCGGGTAAAGTGAGTTCATTGGGAAAAGGGATCGAATCGGTTTCAATCAGATTACTCAATAACCCCATTCAAACAATTTCTGATAGTAATGGATTATACAGTCTGTATATACCTACACCGGGTACTTATACCCTAATTGCGGAGAGGGTTGGTTATGAGCCTTACAGAAAAAAAATTCAGCTAAAAGCTAATGAGTTACTGATCATTGATATATCCTTAAAGGCAATTGATTTTGCGATTCCTGATGTAGTAGTTACAGGTACACTTAAAGAAGTCAGAAAAACAGAAAGCCCGGTTCCTGTTGAAGTTTTTACGCCTACATTCTTCCGAAAAAATCCTACCCCAAATATTTTTGATGCATTGCAACAAGTTAACGGTGTGAGACCACAGTTAAACTGCAATATTTGTAATACAGGTGATATTCATATCAACGGCCTCGAAGGGCCCTATACCATGGTTTTAATTGATGGTATGCCCATCGTTAGCAGCTTGTCTACTGTTTATGGCTTATCAGGCATACCTAATGCATTGATTGAACGAGTTGAAATAGTAAAAGGTCCTGCTTCGTCATTGTACGGAAGCGAGGCGGTAGGCGGCCTTATTAATATCATCACCAAAAATGCACAACACGCTGCCAAATTTTATGCAGATTACATGCACACAAGCTGGAACGAAAAAAATGCGGATCTGGGCTTTGTAGTTCAGCCTTCTAAAAATATTCGTTTGCTAACAGGGTTAAACGCATATCTATATAATAATCCGATTGATAATAACAACGATGGTTTTACAGATGTAACCCTTCAAAAAAGGATTTCTGTTTTTCAGAAATGGTCTGTCTCAAGAAAAGAAAATCGCTTATTCAGTTTTGCTGCACGTTATTATAATGAAGACCGATGGGGTGGTGATATGCGCTGGAATACAAAGTTCAGAGGTGGCGACAGCATATATGGTGAAAGCATTTATACAAGGAGGTGGGAGCTAACCGGTCAGTACCAACTACCCACTAAAGAAAAATTGCTGTATTCAGTTTCGTATAATTCACATCAGCAAGACAGCCGTTATGGTACTACTTCCTATATAGCTGATCAGCAGATTCTTTTTCACCAGCTTACCTGGGATAAAAAACTTGGTAAGCATGATCTACTTTCGGGTCTTGCTGTTCGTTATACTTATTATGATGATAATACACCTGCTACTGCAAGTTCAGCTCCTTTGAACCCTAAAAATGTGCCACAGAAAACGTGGTTGCCGGGTGCTTTTGTACAGGATGAAATAAAATTCGGTCAGCAACAATTGTTAATGGGGTTACGCTACGATCGCCATTCCATTCATGGTAATATTATTACACCAAGAATAGCATACAAGTGGAAAATTGATGAGAACCAGAGTTTACGCCTCAATGCCGGAACAGGTTTCAGGGTGGTAAACTTATTTACGGAAGACCATGCAGCCCTAACAGGAGCAAGAAAAATAGTAATCAGAAATGAATTAAAGCCTGAACGCTCTTACAATGTAAACCTCAACTTCACCAAGAAAACGTTGACCCGTAACGGAACTATTGTTGGGTTTGATTTTTCAGTATGGTACACCCATTTTAATAACCGTATTATTGGCGATTATGAAACCAATCCGAATGAGATTAACTATGATAATCTTAAAGGTTATGCAGTAAGTAAAGGTATTACACTAAACACAGACTTCAGTTTACTGAATGGATTAAAAGGTATGGCAGGAATTACTATACAGGATGTATCACTTGTAGAAAAAGGTATTAAAACGCAACAGATACTTACAGAAAAAATTACAGGTACCTGGTCTGTATCATATAAAATAAAACCCTGGAACCTTGCCATCGATTATACTGGTAACTTTTACGGACCCATGCGTTTACCTTTACTCGGTCCGCTTGATCCGCGTAAACCTAACTCGCCTTTGTGGAGCTTACAGAATATTCAGTTTGTTTTCTCTGGTCTGAAACAAATAGAAATTTATGGCGGAGTAAAAAACTTACTCAATTGGACTCCTAATAAAGGCAACCCTTTTTTAATTGCGCGCACAACCGATCCTTTTGATAAAAAAGTACAGTATGCTGCAAACGGTCAAATAACGGCAACAGCTGAAAACCCTTATGCACTTAGCTTTGATCCCACATATGTGTATGCACCAAATCAAGGTATAAGGCTATTTATTGGTGGAAGGATTTCTCTGAAATAGAAGCCTGTTAATCTTTGAGCGGAAGGCTAAGAATTTCCATAACCCTGTATAGTAAAATTGTAGGCTATACGACTGGCGCATCGCCTGTCTTTTACTAAAAAATATCATTGCATTTTCTTAATAATCTCCCGAAATTTGTTTACACAAAGGTTCGAGGTTTACTATTTGTACCGGAAAGAAGGCTATATAAATAATGTATTGCATTAAGCAAACAGTTTTATAATAATTCATTCCGTTTAAATGAAACCAACAAAGAACAATTACAAAAGTCTGCTCAAAAATATTGGTCAGGCTATCGAGACAGCAAGACAGAGTGCTGTTAAAGCTGTAAACACAGCATTGGTTCAGGTTAATTGGGAAATTGGCAGACACATTATTGAATTTGAGCAGGATGGACAGGAAAGAGCAGAATACGGAAGCGACCTGCTGGCAAGGCTTTCAAAGGATTTAAGTTTACTCCATGGAAAAGGATTTGGCAGACGAAATGTATTGGATATGCGCAGGTTTTATCTGGCTTATCCAAAATGGCAGACAGTGTCTGCCATTTTAAGCTGGAGTCATTTTATTGTGCTATTGAGCATCTCAGATAACAAAGCAAGAAAATTTTATGAAAAACAGGCAATTCATGAAAACTGGTCTAAACGTGAGTTAGAAAGGCAAATAGATTCATCTTTATATGAACGATTGGCCCTGAGCAGAGATAAAAAAACGGTATTACAATTATCGAAAAAAAGACAACTCATTAAACATCCGAGGGAAGTAATCAAAGACCCTTACATACTTGATTTCCTGAAGATTTCGCAAAATCTTCGGATAACAGAAAAGCAACTTGAACAAAAAATTATTGACAATCTTCAGCTCTTCTTACTCGAATTAGGCAAAGGTTTTGCATTCGTTGGCCGACAGTATAAAATTTCATTTCGAAACAAACACTTTTACATTGACCTCGTTTTTTATCATCGTATTCTTAAATGTTTTGTATTGATTGATTTAAAAACCAAAGCAGTTAAACACACCGATATAGGGCAGATGAACCTCTACCTCAATTATTTTAAAACAGAAGAAAATGTAGAAGGCGACAATGAACCGATTGGCATTATTCTCTCTGCAGATAAAGATGAAGTATTAATCGAATACGCTACCGGAGGTATTTCAAACAAAATTTTTATTTCGCAATACAAACTTTATCTGCCTGATAAAAAGCAATTGGAGAAACAAGTTAAATTCATTTTAGATAAGGATTAAACTCATCTATATACGCATGCTAGAGTAAAAGACTAATAGTAGTTCAATTCACTATTGATAATTCACCACTACTGTATAGAATAACTTACACCACCATCTTTCTCATCTTTTAATTGCACACCCAATGAAGCCAGTTCATTTCTGATTTTATCGCTGGTAACGAAATCTTTGCGTTGCTTGGCTTCTTTGCGGATATCTATCAGTAATTGCAATACCCCATCAAGTTTACCATCATCAGCTGTACGCTCTCCGGTTAGACCAAAAATATCTTCAATATAAAGTTTGAGTTGTTGTTGCAGGAGCTGTAATGTAGCTCCGCTGATCGCATCTGCCTTAATATGTTTGTCTTTGATGGAATTGATTACCGAACTCAATTCAAACATATTGGCCAATACTTTGGCGGTGTTCAGGTCATCGTTCATAAACTCATCAAATTCGCCGATCAGCTGTCGTACTTTTTCATCCTGCACTTTATCTGAAGCTGTTACAGCTGCATTAATTTCTTGCTTACCCAGCCACTCATACGCTTCCCACAGGCGGCGCAATGCTTTTTCAGATGCCTGTAAAGCTTCATTACTAAAATCAAGTGTTCCCCTGTAATGACTTTGCAGGATAAAAAACCTAACCGTCATCGGATGATAAGCCTGCTCGAGTATAGGATGTGTGCCTTCAAATAGCTCACTTAGTTTAATTACATTATTATAACTCTTACCCATCTTCTTTCCGTTGATGGTAATCATATTATTGTGTAACCAGTAACGTGCAGGTGTTTTATGATTGCATACAGTACTCTGTGCAATTTCACATTCATGATGCGGAAACTGCAGATCCATGCCTCCGCCATGAATATCAAATTCTTCACCGAGGTATTTCGTACTCATAGCAGAGCATTCAATATGCCAGCCCGGGAAACCTTCGCCCCACGGGCTTTGCCAGCGCATTATATGTTCTGGTGGTGCGTTTTTCCATAAAGCGAAATCACTTTTATTTCTTTTTTCTTCCTGGTTATCGAGATCGCGTGTGCTATCTATCTGATCATCAAGTACCCGGCCACTCAACATCCCATAAGGCATGCCTTTTTTAGAAAAATCAGTATTATACTTCTCTACATTGAAGTATACAGAACCGTTGGCTTCATATGCATAACCATCGGTTATAATTTTTTTAATCATTTCAATCTGCTCCACAATATGACCAGTAGCAGTAGGTTCAATACTGGGTGGCAGGTTATTGAATTTTGCCATCGCCCAGTGATAGAGATTGGTGTATTTCTGCACCAGTTCCATAGGTTCCAGCTTCTCCAATATTGCTTTTGTACTGATTTTGTCTTCAGCCTCCCTTCCTTCTTCTTCAAAATGACCTGCATCAGTAATATTTCTTACATAACGTACTTTATAGCCAAGGTGCATCAGGTAACGATATACCACATCGAACGTAATAAAAGGACGGGCATGACCTAAATGGCTTTCGCCGCTAACGGTTGGTCCACATACATACATGCCTACATAGGGTGCATTGATGGCTTCAAAAACTTCTTTTTTCCGGGTGAGTGAGTTATAAACTTTAAGTGACATGCTTGAGAATTAGAGGGAAATTAATCAGATAACAAAAGACATAAGATCCTGAGCAGATCTCTTCATAGATCAACAACAGCAACAACAGATAAAGATGCATTTCAGCTTCATGATGTAGCGAAGATATTTATTTTTTCAATTGCAGATCAGAAACAAGCATGATATGGTCGCTCAGGCCCTCGTCTACCATATCAAACAGTTTAACCGTAAAATCGCCATTCGCCAGAATATAATCAATCCGCAGGGTAGGCGCCAGGGCTATAAAACTCCTCCCGATACCAAAGCCTTTTTTCAGGAATGCATCCTGCCAGATACCCTTGATATGAAAATATGTGTATGAATTAGGCACATCATTAAAATCGCCACAGATAATAGAAGGATAGGGGCTCTTATCCAACTCCTGCTTTACAATACCCGCCTGTACACCCCTTCGTTTAAAGGCCAGACGCATTTTTCGAACAATATTTTTGGAAGCCCGCAAGCCTTCGTCGTCCTGTACCCGGATTCTTTCCAGATCAGAATAATCGGCTTCTTTGAATTTAAAAGACTGGAGATGTGTATTAAATACCCTGATTGTATCCTTGCCTTTTACAAGATCGGCATAAATTAAACTTTCAGCAACCGGGTATTTCACTTTCCCTGTACCAGCAATAGGATATTTGGAAAAAATAATACAACCCGATTGGTATTCTCCTCCATTTCTCATGTAATCTTTTGAAAAATGATGATAAGGATAGGCTTTCCTGAAAAGCGAAAGATTATCCGATTCGGGGTTACCGCCTTCCTTGTGGTTGAATTCCTGTAAACACACGACATCGGGTTCAAATTTCAGAATCGATTCAACGAGTTCCGTTCTTGCCAGTTTCCTGGCCGTTTGGTTTTTGGTAAACCCATTAAAACTCTGGATGTTCCAGCTAACCACACGAATTAATCCTTCAGGTTTTCTTTCACTTACTGCAGAACCGGGTCGCCAGGCAAACACCACATTCACTTGCTGAAAGCCTATAAGTAGGGCAGCCAATGAAATCAGTGCCATTTTGGGCTTTACAATAAGCCAAAAAATTATAAATAAAATAAGCCCGATAATCAGATAAGGAGCCATGAGCCCGGTAAAACCTATCATCCACCATTTGGCTGTATTTAAAAAAGGGCTTAAACTGGCAAGCAGAAACAGCAGAACGATCGTCAGATTCAATATAACGATCAGGGTTTTAGTTACCCTTCGGAAAAAGCTCGTTGCCATGAGCTAAAATACTGATTAATGACAGTATCTAATTGAAAAAAATAAGCGTCAGATTTAAAGATTATTGCCCTACAGTTTTTAAGTCTGAGAGCTTACTATTATGATCGATAATATAAAAGTCAAATATCCTCCTTACTGGCTCTTTTAAGAAAGGCTTTTTCTTCATCGGTAAGAAACTGGTAACCCTGTTGATTGATTTTATCGAGAATTTCATCCAGTCTTTGTTGAGTGAGATTGGCTTTCTTTTCAAATGGTTTATTCTCTGCTTTATAAAAATGTTTCTCGGATGATGATTTTTGCCTATGCTTTTTTTCAGGATTAAAGAGATCATCCAGCCATTGTGCAAATTTATTCATCCATGCTCCCCAGTCCGATCCTCTCCGCATCTGACGGATATAGAAATAACCGATCATTCCTGCCATAAGATGTCCGGCTCCAATACCTGCATTACTGCTGGCCATTGTTGCAAAGTCAATGGCAACAAATATGAGTGTAATTACCCATAGTGGAATACCACCATTGATCAGAGGAAACACCCTGTAATTTGGCGCAAGTGTAGTGGTTGCTACTGCAATAGCCATCACAGCAGATCCTGCACCCAGCAGAGGCGCTACTGTTTGTACATTATTAGCCAGTACAGGAACCAGGTTATTCATAAGCAGGAAGGAAATACTTCCCACAAGACCACCGTAGATATAAATAGGAATAAGTTTATTGTTTCCTGCAAGGTCCTGTAAGATGAAACCAAAACACCATAACCACAACATACTACTGATCAGTTGCCAAATACTATGATGCGTAATTATAGCAGAGATTAAAGTCCAGGGACGTGTTAGAAAAATGTCTGTCTGAGCCGGGAGGCTCAACCAGTTTAATACCTGGCTGTAAAAGAATTCATCGGGTATCTCCGATAAATAATATACTACCTTAAGAAAGTTCACGATAACAAACATCAGCATGTTTACAGCAAACAGGAACACGAGTGAATTATTATCCTGCCCCAGTAATATTTTCCTGCTATTGCTTTTATAAGTTTGTATAGCCATATCGCACGGTTACTTTATTAATACAACGTTTTTCTGTTGGTTTTGTTCCAGGTTATCACAATCAGCAGACCCACAATACCGCCTCCTATATGCGCCCATCTGGCGACATTATCTCCGGCAGAATTTTGTACTGCATAAAATATTTCATACCCGAAGTAGAGTATCCCCAGCCATTTAGCCTTTACAGGAACCAGGAAATAGATATATATATAGGTATTTGGGAAGAGGTATACAAAGGCTGCCAGTATACCAAATACAGCCCCGCTTGCACCTACTGTTGCAGTATTCAGGCGACTCTCATAAAAAGAAGTGATATTACTTAATATTTGTTCTGTTATTTCAGTATTACCTGGAGCTGAACGCAGGTAAGTAATAAGCTCGGGTCTGTACCAGCTCAGCTCATATTTACGTCCGAAACTGAGTAAGGCATCTGTAAAACCAACCGGATCATTTTGCTGTTGTGCTACTAATGTAAAATCTCTGATAATGGGCGATAATTCATAAGAAAGAAAAAGCAGGTGCATTAATGCCGCGCCCAGTCCGCAAATCAGGTAAAAAGTAAGAAAGCGTTTGGCACCCCATACATTTTCCAATACAGAGCCAAACATCCAGAGGGCAAACATATTACCGATGATATGAAAATAATCATAGGTACTATGCATGAACATATGTGTAATGAGTTGCCATGGCTTAAACAATTCACTCTGCCAGGCATGTAAGGCAAAATGATCTTCAAAAGAAAAAACAGGGGCCACACCTTTTGAGAAAGTAATCTGTGCGAGAAAAAAAATACCATTAATGATCAACAGGTTCTTGATGATGATCGGTAATATCTCAAATCTTCCCGGTCTGAATTCTGTCATATTAATAACGCTTACGCGTATTTATTAGATAAAATAAAATTAGTCTCTCAACTTTAACTGCACCACATTTTCTATATGCAAGGTATGCGGAAACATATCAACAGGTTGAATTTTTGTGACCTTGTATTTCTCGTCCAGTAATGCCAGATCGCGCGCCTGTGTAGCCGGATTACAGCTTACATACACAACTGTTGGCGCGGCAATATCCAATAGTTTCCTCACCAGTTTATCATGCATGCCCGCTCTTGGAGGGTCAGTAATTACTACATCGGGTTTGCCATGTGTAGTAAAGAATACATCATCACAAATATCCACTACATCACCCGCAAAAAAAGCAGTATGCGTAAGTCCGTTGAGAATTGCATTCTCTTTTGCATCTTCAATTGCGTCGGCAATTACTTCCACACCCACTACCCTGGCTGCCTGCTTACTAACAAAAATACCAATGCTACCTGTACCACAGTACAGATCATATACAGTTTGTGAACCATCAAGTTCAGCAAAGTCGCGGGTTATCTGGTATAGTTTTTCAGCCTGTTTGGTATTGGTCTGAAAAAAGGATTTGGGGCTGATCTTGAATTGAAAATCTTCCAGTTTTTCAATGATATAACCTTTACCAGTATACACCTGCGGGTTAAGATCAAACAAACTATCGTTACGTTTGGTATTAATTGTATATAATAAAGTGGTGATCTCAGGGAAAGCTTTCAGCATTCCATTCAACAGCGCTTCTCGGTGTTCTTTGTCTTCATACCCCAGAATTACATTTACCATCAACTCCCCGGTGCTGGTATTTCTAACAAACATATTTCGCAACCAGCCCTGGTGTTGTTTAATATCATAAAAAGGCAGCCCATTGTCGAGCGTGTATGATGCTGCAAATTTCCGGATAAGATTGGTGGGCTCAGCCTGTAAATGACAGGTATCTATTTCCACTACTTTATCAAAAAAACCGCGTGCATGAAAACCGGCTGCACCGGGCAATTCATCAGGATTAATACCTTCTGTTTTCATCTGCCTGAACACATCTGCTGGAATATATTTTCTTGTGGCAAATGTATATTCCATTTTATTGCGGTAATAGCGGGTTTCACCGGCACCTGCAATGGGCATCATCTCCGGCAGTTCAATACGGCCAATACGTGTAAGATTATCTGTTACCTGTTTTTGTTTATACCTCAGTTGTTGTTCATAAGGAAGCATCTGCCACTGACATCCCCCACAAACCCCGAAATGAGCACAAAACGGCGCTACCCGGTCAGTAGAGAAGCTATTGATCTGAATAGTATGCCCCTCAGCCCAGTCGGACTTGTTTTTGGTAAGCTGAATATTCACCACATCGCCCGGAACGGCACCTTCAATAAAAATAACTTTACCATCTACCCTTGCCAGTGAACGGCCCTCGGCAGCATAGTCTTCTACCCTTATATTCTCTAAAATGATTCTTTTCTTTTGCTTTCTCACGTGGCAAAGGTAACTATGAAGATCCTGAAATGATGTATTTGACAGATGATTAACGAACCCATTTAAGTAATTAACTAAATTTGGGCCCAATTCTCAGGATATGAAGTATTGTTTCTTATGGCTGGCCTGTATGGCTTTATCATTAACCGCTTTTTCTCAACAGAAATCAGCAACATCAAAACCAAAACCCAAAGCACCGCTTAAGACCAGTCCAAAAACAGGCTCTACCGGGAGAAATATCTCCATTACACTTACCCCTTTAAAAAACTGTAAAGTATACCTGGGTAGTTATATGGGTACCGGCAGAACACTGGTTGATTCTGCCATGCTGAATGATAAAAGTCAGGGTGTTTTTAAAGGCGACAAAAAGCTAACGGGGGGTATTTATTTTGTGGTATCTCCGCAAATGACCATTCAGTTTGAGGTATTAATGGATAATGTTCAGCAATTCAGTATTGTAGGCGACACTTCTTTAAAAGACCAGGCTGTTATTCGTGGTTCTGTTGACAATGACCTCTTTAAAAGCTATACAGGTTTCTCTGTTGAAAAAGGGCAATTGATTCAACAACTTAGTAATGCTTACAAAACAGCTACCAATAAAGCCGATTCTATACGTTTGCTGGCTGCGCTCACCAAAGCAGACAAAGAATTACAGGACTACAGAGCGAATATCATGAAACAACATCCCAATTCTTTGCTGGCCATGTTGTTTAATACCATGAAAAGACCTGAGCTACCTCCAGTTCCAGTAGTAAATGGCAAAGCCGATTCTGCTTACCCATACCGCTATGTAAAAGATCATTTCTGGGATGATGTGTTATTTAGTGATGACCGGCTCCTGAGAACACCTTTTTTTGAGCCTAAACTCGATGATTATTTCAAATATTATGTTTCACCTGAGCCCGACTCACTGATTGAAGAAGTGAAATACATTTTACTTTCCGCACGAACTGGAAAAGAAATCTACCCTTATTTGCTCACCAAGTTCACCAACAAATACATGAATCCCGAATTCATGGGTCAGGATAAAGTATTTGTATACCTCTTTGAAAATTTTTATGCCAAAGGCGATACCACCATTCTCAATGCAAGCTCCCGTAAAACGGTAATTGAAAGAGCCTATAGCTTAATGGCCAATCAACTCGGCAAACCTGCACCAGTATTGAATTTAACAGATACAACCGGGAAAATCGTTCCACTTCACAGCATTAATGCTGCTTTTACAGTTGTAGCTTTCTGGGACCCCAACTGCGGGCATTGCAAAGACGAAATGCCACGCTTAGACTCATTTTACCGCCATAAATGGAAAAATATGAACGTGGCGATATATGGTGTAAACATTTATGAAAATGAGCTCCCTGCCTGGAAAAAATTTATCAGTGATAATAAATTATCAGGCTGGACACATACTTATCAAACCAAAGCTGCCCGAGATGCAGAAGAAAAAGCAGGTGCACCCAATTACAGGCAGCTATATGATATTTTTAAAACACCAACACTTTACCTTTTAGATAAAGACAAACGAATCATCGCCAAACAGCTAAGTATCGAACAGTTTGATGATTTGATTATGACGAAATCTAAGAACAAGTAAAAAAAATCCGGTCTTTTCAGACCGGATTTTTTTTATTTTAGACGAGTTCTTTTACCACGTTCCAGATTACTTTGGGTTTACCTAAAGTATAATAGTGTAATACAGGAACGCCAAAGGCTTTCAGTTCACGGCTTTGCTGTGTGAGCCACTCGGTACCTACCTGTTCACATTCCGCATCGGTCTTGCATTTCATAATGGCATTAGAAAGATCTGTTGGAATATCCACATGAAAAATGCGAGGCAAAACCGATAATTGTTTTTTATTAGTGATGGGTTTTAGTCCCGGAATAATCGGCACATTGATCCCCATGTCTTTACAGCTTTTTACAAAATCAAAAAACTTCTGGTTATCAAAAAACATCTGCGTCATGATGTATTCAGCACCCGCATCTACTTTTTCTTTGAGTTTGGCAAGGTCTATTTCGAGGTTGGGAGCTTCAAAATGTTTTTCGGGATAACCCGCCACGCCAATACAGAATTTGGTTTTCCCGCCATTCTTGATGTCTTCATCAATGTACAAACCATTATTCATATTATTTACCTGACGAATCAGTTCAATGGCATAATGATTACCTCCGGGTTCTGGTTCAAAAGCTGATTCATTTTTAGCAGCATCACCACGTAAGGCCAGTACATTATCAATACCCAGAAAATCAAGGTCAATTAAAGCATCTTCTGTTTCACGTTTGGTAAATCCTCCACAAATAATATGCGGTACCGCATCTACCTGGTAATGGTTCATAATGGCGGCGCAAATACCTACCGTACCCGGACGTTTACGTACTTCCACTTTTTCGAAAGTATTATCGGGTTTTTTCTTGAACATGGTTTCACTTCTGTGATAAGTAACATTGATCCATGATGGCTTAAATTCCATCAATGGGTCGAGGTGATCATATAATGAAACGATGGTCTTCCCTTTTAAAGGAGGTAATACCTCAAAAGAAATCAGCGTGTCTTTTGCCTGTTGTATATGTTCTGTAATCTTCATGCCTGCTTGCTTGCGGGTTCTAAATGGCTGCAATATACAGCCTTAACAGCTTTATAAAAACATCTGTTAATCCGGCAAACAGGTGCATTTCTGCAAATGAGAAGCCGTATTTTTGTTGAAACAAAGATTTTGAGTCTAACCATACATACCCAGCAACTGGTTAAGAGTTACAAGGGCAGAACCGTTGTAAAACAGGTAAGTATTAATGTGAACCAGGGCGAAATCGTTGGTTTATTAGGGCCCAATGGTGCCGGTAAAACCACCACTTTCTATATGGTGGTTGGACTGATTAAACCTGATGAAGGAAGTGTATTCCTCAACGATACCGATATTACCAAACTACCCATGTATAAAAGGGCGCAGATGGGTATTGGTTACCTGCCTCAGGAAGCCAGTGTGTTCAGAACATTAAGTGTTGAAGACAATATTCTTGCGGTGCTGGAGATGACTTCACTTACAAAGAAAGAAAGGATATATAAACTCAATCAGTTACTGGACGAATTTAACCTGCACCATGTGCGCAAAAATAATGGCGACAGTTTAAGTGGCGGCGAAAGAAGAAGAACAGAAATTGCCCGGGCATTGGCTGTTGATCCGAAATTTATATTACTGGATGAGCCCTTTGCAGGTGTAGACCCGATTGCTGTTGAAGATATACAGGGTGTAGTAGCCCGACTGAAATATAAAAATATCGGTATCCTCATTACTGACCATAATGTAAACGAAACCCTCTCTATTTGCGACCGCGCCTATCTGCTTATTGAAGGTAAAATATTTAAACATGGCACAGCAGAAGAACTGGCAGATGATGAACAGGTAAGGCGTTTATACCTCGGCACCAATTTTGAATTAAGAAGAAAAGACTGGATCATTGAAATGGGCAAAACACAAACAGCGCCTTCATCAATACACGAATAGCAGATTACTTACCTATCAGGAAATAATTTTAGCGACAGAGTCACAGATTAGTATTTATCAGCCCGATTCCTTATTTTGCTATTATCAACCATGAAACTGCTCAGTCCTGCTATATCACGTTTGGCCCGGTTCAGGCATTGGCGCATTGAGCAATGGATTACTGACCCCATAGCCACACAGAGAGAAGTGCTGCAAGACCTTGTAACACATGGACAGTACTCAGAATTTGGCCGCAAGTATGGGTTTACCTCTCTTTTTAATATCCGCAAATTCAAAGCGTCAGTTCCCATTCATGAATACGATGATCTGAAACCTTATATCGAAAGATTAATGCAGGGTGAGCAGCATCTTTTGTGGAACACCCCTGTAAACTGGTTTGCCAAGAGCAGCGGCACTACCAGCGATAAAAGCAAATTCATTCCCATTACACAGGAAAGCCTGGAAGACTGTCATTACCAGGCCGCAAAAGACGTACTCACACTGTATTATAATTACCACAATGAAAGTCATTTGCTTACCGGAAAGGGATTGGTTATTGGTGGCAGCCACCAGATCAGTAAAATAAATGAGGAAGTAAATTATGGCGATCTGAGTGCTGTACTCTTACAAAACACCCCCATCTGGGCAAACTGGATCAGAACACCAGAACTTTCTATTGCACTCATGGATGAATGGGAAGAAAAGATTGAAAAACTGGCCCAGTCTACTATCCCTGAAACCGTTACTTCTATTTCAGGTGTTCCTACCTGGACTTTGGTTTTGATAAAACGTATTCTTGAGATTACTGGCAAACAAACTCTTAAAGAAGTATGGCCCGATCTTGAATTGTACATACATGGGGGTGTATCTTTTACTCCTTACCGCGAACAGTTTAAAAAACTAATCGGGGAGGATTGTACCTATCTTGAAATGTACAATGCCAGTGAAGGCTTTTTTGCTGCACAGGACGACCCAAATGAAGAAGGCATGTTACTCTTCTTAAACCACGGCATATTTTATGAGTTTATGCCCGTAGAAGAATACGGGAAAAAAGACCCGCTTACCGTTGGTCTTGATAAAGTAGAAATGGGTAAAAACTATGCGCTTGTTATTAGTACCAATGGGGGTCTGTGGAGATACCTGGTGGGAGATACCGTTCAGTTTACCTCACTTAACCCATTCAGGATAAAAGTAAGTGGCAGGTTAAAACAATATATCAATGCTTTTGGAGAAGAAGTAATTGCAGACAATTCCGATAAAGCCATTACTATGGCTGCAGAAAAAACAGGATTGGTAGTTAAAGATTATACGGCTGCCCCTGTTTATTTTGGCGATCATAGCAAGGGCGCGCATGAATGGTTGATTGAGTTTGAAGAGCATCCTGCGTCAACTGATGCGTTTGCCTATGAACTCGATTGCGCACTCAAATCGTTGAACAGTGATTATGAGGCCAAACGTTACAAGGATATGGCATTAACACTTCCACAGGTACATGCAGTGCCAGCAGGTTTATTTAATCAATGGTTAAAAAGCAAAGGAAAACTGGGAGGACAACATAAAGTACCGCGACTCAGTAACGACAGAAAGTACATTGACGATATTAAACAGCTGATGACACTACGGTAACGCCCTGATTGTTTTTCTTTTTCCTTTTCTTTACCAGCAGGATGTCTTACACCTTGTATAAATTCACTTTATTTGTAGCCGTATTCTATCAAATACATTAACTATGAAACTACTTGAAGGAAAAGTATCGATTGTTACCGGTGCGGCCAGAGGAATTGGTGCAGCCATTGCAGTAAAACTTGCCGAACAGGGCAGCCATATTGCTTTTACTTATGTGAGTGACAGCAGTGCAGAAAAAGCAGCAGCGCTTGAAACACAACTAAAATCTTTAGGCGTTAATGCCAAAGCCTGGAAAAGCAATGCCGGCGATTTTGCAGAAAGTGAGAGCTTTGTTAACGATGTATTGAAAGAGTTTGGCGCCATTGACGTTTGCGTAAACAATGCCGGTATTTCCAAAGACAATCTTTTACTGCGCATGACAGCAGAACAGTGGGACGACGTGATGAATATTAACCTGAAAAGTGTATTCAACATGACCAAACAGGTTATTCGTCCAATGATGAAAGCTAAATCGGGCAGTATCATCAATATGAGTTCCATCATAGGTTTAAGAGGTAATGCAGGTCAGAGTAGTTATGCTGCGAGCAAAGCCGGCATCATCGGATTTACCAAATCTGTTGCACATGAACTGGGCAGCCGCAATATCAGGTGTAATGCCATCGCCCCGGGTTTTATTGAAACCGATATGACCCATTACCTGAAAGATGGTGATGCAGCTACAGATTTTCTGAAAAAGATCCCTTTAGGCCGTTTTGGTAAGGCGGAAGAAATTGCCAATACAACCCTTTTCCTTGCCAGCGATATGAGTTCATATATCACCGGACAGGTATTAAGTGCCTGTGGCGGATTAAATATCTAGATATGGAGACTGTCGTTATACTGCTTTTATAACGACAGTCTTCCCCTATTGAATACAGAATTTCACCGATTATTCAATTTGTAACCGTGTAATCACCTAATTTTCAACTGTTTACAAAACTAACGGGTAACTTATTTTTTTGTTAAACAAATGTTTAAGCTTGTATGTTGTTTCACAGGCGGTTACATTTGCAACTCATTATGGGTAAACGTATTATCAATATTTTTCTGATCCTGGTGCTGGCCATACAGATCCTTCCCATTCAACAAATGGGTAAGCTTTTGTATACCAATCAGTTTACAGAAGAAATACCCCATAGTCTCGATCATTCCGGAGAGCCTCAACAATCAGAATCAAAAAGTGATTTTATTTCTACCCCTGAGCTCTCTATGTTTCACCTGAAAGACTGCATTGGTCTCATTCATCCCGTTACCGCCGATGTGATTCCGCAGAATCATACAACGGAAATTCACGTACCCCCACCCAATTGCTAATCGTTTTACCGACTAGTCTGGTTTTCTATCTTTACTATTATAAACTAATGCATGAATAAATATTTAAAACATGCAGGTGCCGATGTATCTGCGTCTATTGTTGTCCTCCTCGTGGCTTTACCCCTTTGTCTGGGTATTGCACTCGGATCAGGAGCCCCACTCTTTTCAGGTATCATTGCCGGTGTGGTTGGTGGTATCGTTATTGGTGCATTAAGTGGATCACAACTAAGTGTTAGCGGACCTGCAGCAGGTCTTACTGTTATTGTTGCCACAGCCATTACCAAATTACAGGTATATGAGGCGTTCCTGCTTGCCGTAGTATTGGCTGGTTTGTTTCAACTGATTTTTGGCTTCATTAAAGCCGGTGTTATTGGCGATTATGTGCCCAATTCAGTCATTAAAGGAATGTTGGCAGCCATTGGTTTGATCCTGATCATGAAACAGTTTCCTCACCTGGTAGGATATGATGCCGATTTTGAAGGCGATGAATCATTTCTGCAGCCCGATCATGAAAATACTTTTACAGCCATGTTCAGTGCAGTAAAATATATTACACCAACTGCATTAATTATTGGTTCAGTTTCAATTGTTTTATTGATGGTATGGGAAAGTAAATTCATTAAATCAAAAAAATCACTGAAACTTGTTCCCGGTCCTTTAGTGGTGGTATTAATCGGAACTATTTTGAATGAATATTTCAAAGCATCACAACCAGCCTATGCATTGGACTCAAAACACCTGGTTACATTACCTGTAGCTACTGATGTTAGTTCCTTTGTTTCGTTCTTAACTTTTCCTGATATCGCTTTCCTGAAAAATCCTGATGTATGGGTATCTGGTATCACCATAGCTATAGTTGCCAGTCTTGAAACATTACTTGCAATTGAAGCGGCCGATAAATTAGACCCATTGAAAAGGGTAACCCCAACGAACAGGGAATTAAAAGCTCAGGGTGTAGGTAATATGGTGTCTGGTCTTATTGGTGGTTTGCCACTTACCTCTGTTGTAGTAAGAACTTCCGCCAATATTTCATCAGGTGCCAAATCAAAAATGTCAACCATTTTTCATGGTACTATGCTGATGCTTTGTGTAATGTTTATTCCAACCATCCTTAATAAAATTCCGCTGAGTTCACTGGCAGCAGTATTAATTTTTACAGGATACAAGCTGGCAAAAGTATCTTTATTTAAAGAGTTTTATCGTAAAGGATGGGATCAGTTTGTTCCTTTTGTAGTAACTATTGTGGCCATTCTCTTTACCGATCTGCTCGTAGGTATCATGATTGGTATTGGTGTTGGATTATTTTACCTGATCAGAAGTAATTTCAGATCAGCTGTAATGGTGGTAAATGATGATAATAATTACCTGATCCGTTTCCGAAAAGATGTTTCTTTCCTCAATAAACCCATCGTTAAAAAGAAACTCGAAGACGTTCCCCACAATGCCAATGTAATTATTGATGCTACAAGAGCCGACTTTATTGATAAAGATGTGATTGAAGAAGTCAATAATTTTCTTTGTCACGCACACCTTAAAAAAATTAAAGTAGAAATCAAGACTAGTCAGAGTAAATCAATGCATAATTTATTTGTTATTCCTCAAACTTCAGAAAAATGAAAATTTACGAAAAACTATTATTAGAAAATAAAGCATGGGCGGGTGAAAAAGTAAAAGTAGACCCGGAATATTTCAGCAGGCTGGCAGATATTCAAAAACCTGATTTCTTGTGGATCGGTTGCAGTGATAGCCGTGTACCGGCCAACGAAATTACCAATACACAACCTGGTGAAATTTTTGTACACCGCAATATTGCCAATCTGGTGGTACATACAGATGTAAACCTGTTAAGCGTATTAGACTATGCTGTAACACACCTGAAAGTAAAACATGTAATTGTTTGCGGTCACTATGGTTGCGGTGGTGTAAAAGCATCCATGACAAACCACGACTATAACCAGGTACTCAACATGTGGTTACGCAATATTAAAGATGTAAACCGCCTGCACCGCGATGAGTTAAATGCCATTACCGACGAGCAGCAAAAATTTGATCGCCTCGTTGAACTCAATGTACAGGAGCAGGTAATACACCTCGCAAAAACATCCATTATTCAACGCGCCTGGAAAAATGAACAGCGCCCTCATTTACATGGTTGGGTATATGGATTGAAAGATGGTTTAATTAAACCCGTTTTTGAAATGTCTGCCAATACCAATATTGACAGCCTTTACGAATACGACGACTTATAAATTTACCGGTCTGTGATGAATTTATTTTCATCACAGACCCTTTATCATCCAGTTCATAAAAATGTATTAAAAAACAGAAAATGAACTGTTTCGCAGAACAATTCACCAGATACTATGTTGTTCCTGCTTAGAAGTAACGATAACTTTCTTTGACAACTCAGCACTATGGCTCAACAAGCAAACGGCTCACCATCAGGTGCGGCCAGGAAATTTTTTGCACTACTTAAACTAGACCGAAAAGACGTATCAGCTATTTACGCTTTTTCGATATTGGCTGGTTTAGTACAATTATCTCTTCCATTGGGTATACAAACCATTATCAGTTTTGTAATGGCAGGATCTATTTCCACTTCTATCATAGTGTTGATTGTTCTCGTTGTAGCCGGTGTTTTTATCTATGGCCTGCTACAGGTACGGCAAATGCAGATCATTGAAAAGATCAAGCAGAAAATTTATACACGGTATGCACTTGAATTCGCCGACCGGATCCCCAAACTTGATATCGAAAAACTAGATCACTATTACCTGCCAGAGCTGGTAAACCGTTTTTTTGATACCATATCACTTCAAAAAGGTATTGAAAAAATTCTACTCGATGTACCCTCTGCTATTATCCAGATATTCTTTGGCATTATTCTATTATCATTCTATCATCCTGTATTTATAGGTTTCGGTGCTTTATTATTACTGTTGTTATACATCATTCTTCGTAATACGCTACCCAATGGTTTTGCTGCCAGTATGGCCGCAAGCGAGTATAAATACAAAACAGCATCCTGGCTGGAAGAAATATCAAGGTCTATCAAATCCTTTAAATACTCCAGAGGCACTTCGTTGAATATTGAAAAAACAGATCTACTGGTGAGCAGTTACCTTTTGTCAAGAACAAAATATTTTAGAATATTACTGGCCCAGTTCTGGAGCCTTGTAACATTCAAGGTTATTATTACAGCCACCATGCTGATTGTTGGCGTAATTCTACTTACCGACCAGCAGATAAATATTGGTCAGTTTATTGCAGCTGAGATTGTAATTCTCACTGTTATGAATTCTGTTGAAAAGCTTATCATTAATCTCGATAAAGTATACGATTCTCTCACCTCAATTGAAAAACTCGATAAAATAACCGGCAGTGAAACTGAAACCGGCGGAACAGAATTATTAGACAAACACACTGGTGGTTTGAGCATTCGTTTTACGGATTTGCGTTTTAGTTATCCCGACAAACAGTATGTATTAGATCAGATCAACTGCTCAATTGCACCTGGTGAAAAAATATGTGTGATGGGCACTTCAGGTTCAGGGAAGTCAACCTTACTGAGGTTATTGACAGGTGCTTTCAAAAATTTTGAAGGAAGCGTGTTGGTGAATAATATACCCATCGGTAATTACAATTTAAATAGCCTGAGGGCTTCAACAGGCATTTTGTTGAGTCAGCAGGATATATTTCAGGGAACCTTATGGGAGAATATCACTATGGGCAATAAAGATATTACCCTCGCTAATATTACGGATATAATTGAAAAATGCGGATTAAGTGCTTTTCTTGAATCATTACCACAAGGACTCGATACACAGCTTGACCCTACCGGTAAAAAATTGCCTACAAAAACCCGTAAAGGTATTCTGCTTGCAAGAGCATTGCTGGGTAAGAGGCAACTTGTATTGTTGGAAGAACCCTTCAACGGAATTGAAAATCATTATAAGATGATGGTACTCGATTTTCTTAAAAAAGACAGGGAAGCGACTGTTATTATTACTTCCAACGATCAGGAAGTAGCAATGCGGTGCGATAAAGTATTATACCTGACGCAAGGAAAAGCAACAGCCTTTGGCAGTTGGGAAACCATTTCTAAACAACTCAATGCATGATCATATGAGTAAATACCTTACCTGTGAACCGGAAGTAGAATTAAATAATACTAACATCCCCTCATTTCAAAACATCTACCATATCGGGAGAAGAAGCAGGGTAAAAAACTGGCTTTGGGGTTCTCTTGTGTTAATTATTCTATTGATGTTTTTACCCTGGACACAAAATATCCGGGCTACAGGTTTAATTACCACTTTAAGACAGGAACAAAGACCCCAGCAACTCAACTCAGTTATTGGTGGAAAAGTAGAAAAATGGTGGGTGAAAGAAGGCGATTTTGTTAAGCAGGGTGATACTATTTTACAATTAGGTGAAGTAAAAGTAGAATACTTCGATCCCGCATTACTTGAAAGAACAGGTATCCAGATTACTGCCAAAGAGAACGCCGGGGCTGGTTATGAAAATAAGGCACAAACATCCGTACAACAGATTGCGGCGCTGGAAGAAGGAAGAACACTTAAACTCTCACAATTGGATATTAAACTCCGGCAGCAGCAATTAAAAGTAGAAAGCGATAGTATAGACCTCAGTGCCGTAATAAATGAACTGAATATTGCCAGAAGACAAATTGATGCGGCTAAAGCAATGTTAGACAGTGGTGTAATTGCACTGATAGATTATGAGAGAAGAAAAATAAATTTTCAGAATGCCACTGCCAAGCGAATCGGCGCCGAAAATAAATTATTACAGAGTAAACAGGAACTAACGGCCCTCCGGATTGAAAAAAATTCAGTAGTACAGGATTATACAGACAAAATCGCCAAAGCCAGGGGTGAACAATACAGTGCCATATCTGATAAAGCCAGTAATGATGCTGAAGTAGCAAAGCTAAAAAATGCCTATGCTAATTATGATATGCGAAATAAACTTTACTATGTTACTGCCCCCCAAAGTGGTCAAATTACAAAAGCCCGTAAAGCCGGGATCGGGGAATTGTTGAAAGAGGGCGATATGATTGTTGAAGTAGTCCCCGATAAAATTCAGTACGCGGTTGAAATGTTTGTTACTCCAATGGATTTACCCCTGCTCTCCAGAGGACAAAAAATTCGCTTTGTGTTCGATGGTTTTCCGGCGATCGTATTCAGTGGCTGGCCCTCCAGTTCTTATGGCACATTCGGTGGTATTGTAACGGCCATCGAAAATTCTGTAAGCAGTAATGGTAAATTCAGGGTATTGGTAACAGAAGACCCAAATGAAAAGAGCTGGCCTACACAATTGCGTATTGGTGGTGGCGCCAACGGTATTGCATTATTGAAAGATGTAACTGTTGGTTACGAATTATGGCGGAATATAAATGGCTTCCCACCAGAATACTATCAACCCGTTAACCCAAATACCAGTATCGGAAAATAAGGCAGCATGAAATTAATCTATAGTATTCTTGGATTACTGCTTACCTGTTATTGCAATGCACAGGTATTTTATGCTGACGATTTTATAAAAATGGTACGCAGCAATCACCCTATGGCCAGACAAGCGCAAATTGGCATACAAAAAGCTGATGCAGATTTATTAAGTGCCAAAGGAGGTTTCGATCCTGTAGTTGCCATGGATGCCAGCAGAAAAACATTTGATGGAAAAAATTATTATTTCTATACCAACCCTGAAATAAAAATCCCTACCTGGATTGGTGCCGATATTAAAGCAGGAATTGAAAATAATGGAGGTCAGTTTTTAAGTTCAGAAATCACAGCCGGACAAACCAGCTATCTCGGCTTAACATTACCTGTAGCCAAAGGTTTACTGCTTGATAAAAGAAGGGCTACTTTACAACAGGCGCGTGTATTGCGTGAACAAAGTGAACAGGAACAATTAAATGCACTCAATAACCTGTTATTTGATGCCTATCAGGCTTATTGGCAGTGGACGGGCAGGTATCAATTATTCCGGATTTATTCAAGATTTGTAACAATTGCTCAGGATCGTTTGAGACTCGTAAAAATAGGTTTTTACAATGGCGAAAGAGCTTCAGTAGATACCATAGAAGCACTTACGCAGGTGCAGCAATTTCAACTTTTACAGAATGAAGCCCTGCTCCAGTATACTAACAGCACACTTGATTTGTCTAATTATATATGGGATGAAAGAGACAGTACTTATCTCCTCTCACCAACATACATTCCCGATACCACGGGCTTTTCAAAATATGTTATTCTGCCCGATGAATCAGCTATCATACAACAGGCTTTAACGGCAAACCCCCTATTGCGTATATATGATTTCAAGTTGAATGCACTTGAAATCGACAGAAAACTAAAGCAACAGAATATTTTACCTTCCATCGATTTGAAGGCCAACCTGCTTAACAGGGGTTACAACGTTTTCAAGGGATGGAACAGCGCCCTTTTTCAGAATAATTATGTATGGGGTATTGATTTTAAATTGCCTTTATTCATCAGAGAAGGCAGGGGCGAGTACAGGAAATCTGTACTTAAAATCAAGGAAACCTCTTATGAACTTTCTCTCAAGAGAAGAGAAACTGAAAACAAACTCAGATCATACCTGAATGAAACAAGTCAACTGCAACAACAATTAGTAATCAGTGAACAGGCTTACAAGAATTTTCAAACCATCTTAACAGCCGAATACCTCAAATTCAGGAATGGAGAGAGTTCTTTATTCCTCATTAATACCAGAGAAAATAAAGTGATTGAAACGGCTGAAAAATTAATCAGCTTACGTATCAAATATTTGAAAGCCAGGTATGCTGTTGACTGGTCTGCTGGTTTATTACGCTGACTTAAAAACGATTCCTTTTCTGCAGATATAGGCATGCCATAACAGAAAAGCAGCAATCGTTCTGTATGGTTTCCATGGTTCAATAACGGATAGCAGTTCTTCTTTTGTTGTATGCGACGGAAGCTGTTTTACATGCTTAAGACTGTTTACCAAAGCAATATCTCCGAAAGGAAAAATATCTGGACTGTGCAAACACATCATCAAAAAAACATCAACGGTCCAGTTACCGATACCTTTAATTTTTGTGAGTATTACACGAATGGTATCATCATCTTTATATATCAGGCTTTCCAAATCAAGATTACCACTTAACACCGCTTCTGCCAAACAGCGTGCGTAGGTTGTTTTTTGCCGGCTGAAATAACAGGCTTTCATTTCTTCATCAGAAAGGCGTAAAATATTTTCCGGATTGATGGCTCCTGTATATAATTGCAACTTATCAAATGCAGCTTTGGCTGAAGCCAGCGACACTTGTTGTTCCAGTATGATGTGAATGAGTGTAGAAAATGTTGGCTTACGGCTCCAACACGGAGCATAACCATATTCATCAATGATTTGCTGAAAACTCTTATCAATAACAGCCAGTTCATCACAAAGTGAAATAAAATTCTCTTCTCCGAATCTTTTTACCCCACTCATGGCTGCTTTTCCTTGAAGCGGGCTATGGCTTTTTTACTGTAGTCGCTGAGTATAAGCCTGCCGCTTATTTTGGCTCTTTCTTTCAGCAGTTCGTCCCAATGTTCTGTACCCGACCACAATATTTTTTTCATCTCACGTATTGCATCAGGACTCGATTGCGATAAAGTGGTAGTAAGCCGGTTAATAGAATCGTCCATACCAGCCACATCGGCATGCAGTTCAGCAAAAAGTCCTTTCCGGCGGGCCCAATCGGCCGGGCGCCACATAGATGCATCAATAGCCAGTTGCGAAAAAGCCGAAATGCCGATTTTTCTTTCAACTGCAGGTCCTACTACAAATGGACCAATACCTACAGCCAGTTCACTGAGTTTTACATCAGCACCTTCTGCAGCAATGGCATAATCGGCAGCAGCAGCAATACCTACACCCCCACCCACACATTTACCCTGAATACGGGCAACAATGAGTTGAGGAGTTGTACGCATGGCATTTATAACCTGTGCAAAGCCATTAAAAAATTTCGACCCCTGTGTTTCATTGGTAATAGATGCCAGTTCATCGAATGAGGCACCGGAACAAAAAACTTTCTCTCCAGCCGACCTTAGTACGATCACTTTTGTTTCAGGATTCAATCCTTCACTATGAATATCTTTCGCCAGGGCATCCAGTATTTGTCCGGGCAGAGAATTGCGTTGCGGATGATAAAACTCAATCGTGGCAATACCATGTTCTCTTTCTACTTTTACATAGCCTTCTTTAATTTCTTCGATCATAATCGCTCTGTTCTCTTGATAAAATACAATAAACCCAACTGTATTTTAAAGTTAATTAATCTTTTTATGCTTTCCGCTCCACCATTGTTAAAATGGTGGCTACACCTGTAATTTCACCTGTTTCATCCATAATTTCTACCAGCCACTTAACAATACCTTTATCAATATCTGCAGGTTCTTTTTTCTCTTGTCTTATTTTTTCTTTGCAGGTAAATCTTACCTGCACTTCTGCACCCGGATAAACGGGTTTGGTAAAACGCAGTTCGTCAATACCATAATTCAATAGAACCGGATTTTTTTCATAGCTACTTACAAACAAACCCGCCGCTATGCTCATAATCAGATATCCGTGGGCTACTTGTTTTTCAAACATGGTGCCAGAGAAATCAGTATCACGCAGGTGTGCATAGAAATGATCGCCACTCAGGTCTGCAAACCGATCAATATCTTCAGCAGTAATCAGTCTTTTTTCAGTCAGCAACTGATCACCAATCTGCAATTCATCAAAATATTTTTTGAAAGGATGGATGCCATTTGTATTACCTTTTGCACCAGCCTGGTATACATTACTGATAGCAGTAATCATTTCAGGCGAGCCCTGAATAGCCACCCGTTGCATATAATGTTTCACACCACGAATACCTCCCATCTCTTCACCGCCGCCTGCCCTTCCCGGACCGCCATGCACCAGTAATGGCAAAGGTGAACCATGACCAGTACTTTCTTTGGCACATTCCTGGTTCAGTACCAATATACGCCCATGATATGGGCCCGCACCCAATACATATTGTCTGGCTATTTTTCTGTTGGCTGTAACTACAGAACTCACCAATGAACCCTTTCCCATTTTTGCCAGTGCAATAGCATCATCTATATGCTTGTATGGCATTAATGTTGAAACCGGTCCAAATGCTTCAACTTCATGTACTTCTTTTGAATGAAAAGGATTTTCATTCAGTAATAATATCGGGCTTATAAATGCTCCTTTGGCTGCATCTGCATCAATCAATTCAACACTGTCAAGTGATCCATAAATAATTTGTGAGGAAGCCAGCAATTTCTGTACCTGTGCCTTTACTTCTTCCTTTTGCGATAAGCCTGCCAGTGAACCCATTCTTACTTTTTCATTCAGCGGATTACCAATCGTAGTTTGTGAGAGGGCTTTACCCAATGCAATCTGTATGTCTTCAATTTTATTTTCCGGCACAAAAATTCTCCTGATAGCAGTACACTTTTGTCCGCATTTAGTGGTCATTTCTTTTCGTACTTCTTTCAGAAAAATATCCCACTCAGGCATATCGGGTGTTACGTCATCGCCCAATACAATACAGTTAAGCGAATCGGCCTCCATCGTAAAGGGAACATTATTACCCAGGATAGCGGGTGTTGATTTCAACATTAATCCTGTTGTAGCAGAACCGGTAAAAGTTACCACATCCTGTTCTGTTACGTGTTGTAATATATCACCGGCACTTCCACAAATCAATTGCAGTGCGCCTTTTGGAAGAATACCGGAAGCAATAATTTCTTTTACTACACTTTCTGTAAGATAGGATGTTACAGTTGCCGGTTTAACAATGGCAGGTACGCCGGCCAAAAGGTTTACTGCAATTTTTTCCAGCATACCCCATACCGGAAAGTTAAATGCATTAATATGAATGGCTGTGCCTTCTTTGGGCACCAGTAAATGGTGTCCCATAAAAGTGCTGCCCTTACCTAAAATATGTTGCTCTCCATCGAGACAATATGCTTCATCAGGAAATTTTCTGCGTAAAGATGCATAGGAGAATAAATTACCAATACCGCCTTCAATGTCAACCCAACTGTCGGCTTTGGTGGCGCCGGTCTGGTAACTTACCTGATAAAAACGATCGAGATGATTCCTTAAATGAAGGGCAAGACTTCTCAACATGAGTCCACGTTCATGAAAACTCATTTTCCGAAGAGCGGGATTACCTTTGGTTCTTGCGTAATCCAATATAGCTTTGAAATCAATTCCTTTTGTTGATGCTGTTGTAATCTGCTCACCGGTTACTGCATTAAAAAGGGGCTGCCCCTCACCATCTCCAGTGATCCATTTTCCAAGGATATAATTTTCAAGTTTTGCCATTTCTATCGTTTAGATGGCAAAGCTAACGATTGATAGCTTTAGTTGAAGATTGTAATTAATTAAAGCCACAGATTCACAGATTTTAAAACAATACTCTGTGAATCTGTGGCTGTATTCCAACACAAAATCATCGTGGTAATAACCCAAACTGGCGGGCATGATGGGTTACATGTTTATAATGCAGCAGTACCCATTCTTCAAAATTTAACCAGCCAAAAACCGGATGAGCAGTTGTTCTGGCAGGGTCGGCTTCAAAATAGACAAAGAAAGCTTCAATCGTATTCCTGAGTTGTTGAACGGCCGATGCCAGATCGGGTTGTCTTGTTGGTAGTGGTTCTTCCGGTAAAACAGGGGCTTTTGTATTCTCCCTAAATTGTTTATCGCTTAATAAAAACTCCTTGAATTTGGGCAGGTGTTCCTCGGGTGTTACCAATGGAAAATGCAGCCGATCTGTTGATACCATAAAGAAACCCGTTACATGTTCCACCATTTGCTGTGCATTCATTTTACCCCATACTGCTTCTGCGTCTGGTGATAAATGATCGAGTAAGGTTATAAACCCTTCCCGTATAAAAGCCGCTTTTCCCTGATCCATAAGAATTTTCTTGAAAGGTAGGTGAATTACAGTTCTATTAATTCATCATAAAGAATAGAAAAAACAGTCATTCTTATTTATATTCGTAAACACCATGAACAACTGCTTAAACTGTAATCATCCGCTACTCGAAGGACAGCATTTCTGTTCCAACTGCGGACAAAAAGCGGCTTTAAAAAGACTTAACCTGCATGATATATGGCATGATGTAGTACACTATTTCACACATGCTGATAAGGGTATTTTCCAGTTACTCCGCGCATTGATTACAAAAACCGGAACTGTTGCCAGGGAATTCGTAACAGGCAAAAGAAAAAAATATTTTCCTCCACTGAATTTTTTTCTCATCGTTGCCGCCTTGTATGTATTTATGAACAGTGTGTTGAGTTATTCAAATACAGCAATAAGACAAGGCAACAAATCCAATAGTTATACCACTCAGCAAAGCAAAACTACCATTTCGGCCGAACAGCAAAACATGGCTCGCAAAATGGCCCCTATTAATCGCTTCTTTGCTAAGTATTCGAATTTCGTCGCCATGTTTGCAGCACCATTTATCAGTTTGCTGATATGGCTGGTTTACCTGAAAGGACCTTATAATTTTACCGAACACCTTGTAGCCAACCTCTACCTCATCGGTTTTACCAATCTCGTCCGGTGTATGATTTATTCACCAATACTGGCTTTGTTACATATTCATCCCGGACTAAAATCTGCCAGTTATATTTTTGTTTTGTTTGAAATACTGTACCGAACTATTTTCTATTACCATTTTATGGGTGAATTTACCACCAGGGGTAAAGTCAAATCCTTTGGACTTGCTATTCTTACTGCAATGGCCTGGTGGTTGCTCATATCTGGCTTCATTTTTGTGTATCTAATGATGAATTGATCTGCCTACTATAAAAACTGTAACATGAAATTTGCTACTTACCTGATTCTGCTCTTAGCACCCAGTATTATAAATGCCCAGGGGCCCAGTGAAATCAATTTTTTTATGCGCGATGCCAATGGCCGCATTCTTGATGGTTTTACCAAGAATTATAAAATGGAAGGAAGCCCGTTACTACTGAAAGATTTCTGCAATGCAAGCATAGTTTCAACCCGTGGTAAAAGCTATAACAATATACCAGCCAATATTAATCTCGAAACCAGTGAACTGATTTTCCAATCGCCAGACAGTCAAATAATGGCGGTAAACATTCCTGTATCACGTGTGGTATTTAAGGATTGTGAAACAAATGAAAAGAAAGTCTTTTTATCTGGTTTCAGCCCCATAGATCGTTTAACTGAACGCAGTTTTTATCAATTACTTGATTCAGGCACAGTTTTATTACTGAAATCTTACCAAAGTAATTTTTCAGAATCAAGGGGTTATTCTGAATCCATACCTACAAGGGTATATGAACAAACCACTGCTTATTATGTGTTTTTGCCTGCACAGGGGCTTGTAAAAATTCCAAGATCTATCTCTGATATCCCTGGTTTATTTGAAAAAGAAAAGAAAGACAAACTCAATAGCTATATACGCACCAATCAGCTAAAATCAAGAAATGAAGCAGATTTGACCAGGCTTTTTGCTTATTACAATTCATTATAAAGGCACAATATCTTATGCAGATATTTTAACATGTTTTACAGTTGTAATGTTGTATATTTCAGGTATAAATCAGCAATATGAAAAGGTTCTTTTGTTTTTTTCTGATGCTTGGTTCTGTTTTAATTACCGAGGCACAGAACACAATTACAGCACCCAACCTTGGTGATTTACCATTATGGTCACCAGAAAGGAACAGAAACAATAGAAAAACTGAAGGCTCTCCTTTTTTATTAAAGCAATTTGTCAATGCTACCATTTACCTCGATCGCAACAAAGCCATTGCCAATATTCCCGCAAACCTGGATCTTGAGAATAATGAGATTGTAGTGCTGGATGAAAAAAAGAAACTGTTTGCTATTTCTGTACCGGTGTACAGGGTTGTTTTTGAAGATGAAACGACGGGCCAGGAAAGAACGGTTTTATCGGGTCTTCCTGCGATCGATAAACAGACAGAAAAAAGTTATTATGAGTTGCTGCATCCTGGCAAAACCAATCTCCTAAAAGTTATTACCCTTTACTGGTCTGAGTCACGCGCTTATCATGAGGCGGTTCCCACAAGAAAATATGAACAGTCTCCAACCTATTATATTTACAATGATAGTAGAGGCATGATTAAATTACCCAAATCGCCACAGGATATACCTGTTGCTATTAATGCACAACAGGCAGGTAAATTATCAAAACTCGTTCAGGAACATCAATTAAACCTGAAGACAGAAACCGATTTAATAAAGTTGATGGATTTGTACAATACCAGTGATTACTAGCTGATTGGTAAACGAATTTCAAATGATGACCCTTTCTCTTGCTCAGATTCGATTGTAATACTGCCATTAAGTTTATGAACAAGATGCTTAACCAGTTTCAAACCAAACCCATAACCTTTTTCACCGCCTGTACCATCAGATGATTCTGCCTCTCCCTTCTGGATTTCATGTACAGTAGCAGCGTCCATTCCACTACCTGAGTCCTTCACTTTAATAACAAGGTGTTTTACTTTTGTAATCTGTATTGATAATGCAACTGTTACACATCCGTTAAGCGGTGTAAACTTGATCGCATTAGAAATCAGGTTTCCGGTGATCTGCAATAATTTATTTTTTGAGAAAGGAATATCATCTGTTTTAGCATCGGCCAGCACAGAGAATAAAATCTTTTTATTGACAGCCTGTGGCGCAAATAGTTTTTCAATCTTTTCTTTAAAAGTCAGGAGATTGTATTCATTTAAACCCGGCTCTGCTGCATTTTCCTTTTTCTTTTCTGAACTCAATATTTCATCTGCCAGCTCAAGTAACGAATGCCCGCCTTTCTGTATCATAGACACCAATTGCAGTACTTCCTCCAGTTTATTTTCATTACCCTGTTCGCTGATGATTTGTGCCAGCCCAACTATACCCGACAAAGGGCCGCGTATATCGTGTGCTACCTTTTTCTGTGTTTCTCTCGCTTCTTTTACCCGGTTTTTCAGTCCGTTAATAACACGGGTTATCATTAGCCGGTTAACAATTTCATCCGCAATGATCTTCAGCATTTCTACTTTTTCTGGACTGATTTCTTTTCCAACCGTATCAAGTACACAGAGAGCCCCTAATTGGATGCCATTATCTGCCTGTAGTGGAACACCAAAATAATACCGGAGATTGGGATCATCTTTTACATAGAATTTATCCCTGAATCTTGCATCAGCAGAAAGATCTTTTACTTCAAAGAAATTTTCTGTTACAATCGTATACTGACAAACAGAATCTTCTCTGGGCATTTGCTGTATATCCAGTCCGTAATTACTAACCGACCATTGAGTGAAAGAGTCGATCAGGTTTATCAGCGATATATCTGTACCCGCCACTTTCGCCGCCAGTTTGGTTAGCTCTTTAAATTGCTCATCCAGTGAAGAATAATCGAGATCAAACTCAGACAGCTCAATCACTCGCTGCATTTCATTTTCGGGAACGGGTGGAGTTATTGTCATATATAATAGGAATAGGGTAAAGATAAATTAATGGAACAGAACTCCTGCCAATTGTTTTAGATACGAAAAATGAATCTGGTTCGATTTTTCAGATCTGCTGCTTATATTTATAGAAAGCTTAGCGTATGAAAAAAAATATTACCGGTAGCTACTGCAGTATAATTTTACTTTTCACCTTGGCGCTCCTGTCTTTTACTGTAAAAAAAGACAACCCTAAGTCTGTACAGGGTGCCTGGCAATATGTTTCAGGTAAGGAACAAACAGTGATTATCATTACACCACAGGTTTTTTCATCTGCCACTTATAATATCAGTGAAAAGAAATTTATCTCCTCTTATGGCGGAACATGGTCTGTAAAAGACGATAAACTTGTACTGAAAACAGAGTGGAACAGCATCGACAGTGCTAAAGTTGGCACTGACTGGGTATCGTCTTTTAGTATTACAAAAAATCAGTTAAGCCTGAACGGGTTACCCAAAAAATTAGACCGGCTCGATGATGGAACACCCGGTGAGCTGGCAGGAGCCTGGATCATTACAGGCAGCTATACCAATGATCAGGTATCAAAAAGACGCAGTCCGTTTTATCCACGCAGAACCATGAAGATTTTATCGGGCAAACATTTTCAGTGGATTGCATATAATGTAGTAACCAAACAGTTTATTGATACGGGCGGAGGCACTTATACGACTGAAAATGGTAAATACACAGAAACTATTCATTTCTTTACCAAAACAGCAGAGAGCGTTGGCAAGAGTTTAAGTTTTGACTACTCTTTTGTAAATGGCGACTGGAGGCACAAGGGGCAGAAATCAACAGGTGGCGCTATGGACGAGTGCTGGACAAAACGGGAGTTACTTGAACCCAAACAATGATGACGAACCAGGATATTATAAACACAACTGTTATTTATGTAAAGCAGACCCTCTCTGGCAGCGAATCGGGTCACAACTGGTTTCATATAGAACGGGTCTGGAGAAATGCCAAACTGATTGCCGCATCGGAACAGGTTGATTTACTGGTGGTAGAACTGGCTGCTTTGTTGCATGATATTGCAGATTCAAAATTTCATGATGGCGATGAAAACATTGGTCCTTCAACAGCAAAAACTTTTTTAGCTACACTTCCGGTAGATGCTGGCATTGCAACACATGTAGTGAATATAGTGACCCATATATCATTCAAAGGTGGTAATCATGAAAAGGGTTTTTATTCACCAGAACTGGCTGTTGTGCAGGATGCCGACCGCCTCGATGCCATTGGCGCCATTGGTATAGCCAGGGCCTTTCATTATGGAGGTTACAAAAACAGAGAAATCTACGATCCTGCCATTGCTCCTGATTTGCATATGACCAAAGAAGCGTATAAAAACAGTCAGGCACCCACCATTAACCATTTTTATGAAAAACTATTACTCCTGAAAGACAGGATGAATACAGTTACAGGGAAACAACTGACTTTACAAAGACATGTATTCATGGAGAATTATCTTCAGCAGTTTTATTCCGAATGGAATGGCGAATTATAAACAATTACTTATACATTAATCTTACCCAATGAATAAATTATTACTTGTTCTTGCTCTCTTTATCAGCTCCTGTAGCGGAACTAAATATTTCAGGAAACTTGATAAAGAAGAAAAAAGGGCTGTAAAAGAAAGTAAAAAATGGGTAGCTGTTTCCAAAAAGGAAGCGCATGTGCTTATCATGACCAGTAAGGGAAATATGGTAGTTAAACTCTATAACCAAACCCCTTTGCACAGAGATAATTTTCTTTCAAAAGTAAGTGCAGGATTTTACGATAGTTTATTATTTCACCGTGTTATCAATCGCTTCATGATACAGGGCGGAGATCCTGAAAGTAAAAATGCAACAGCAGAAAAACGTATTGGAGGCGGAGCAGCCCCGGGTGATCGTATCCCTGCAGAATTCAGGACCGATCAGAAAATTTATCACCAGCGTGGCGCATTAGCTGCTGCACGCACCGATAATCCCGAAAAAGCCAGTAGCAATTGTCAGTTCTATATTGTACAAAGACCCGCCTGGCGAAAAACTGAACTGGACAGTACCATTGCTGCCAGAAAATTAGTTTTAACTGAGGAGCAAAAAAAAATATATACTACAGTTGGCGGCACCCCTCATCTTGATGGTGGATATACCGTTTTTGGTGAACTATTACAGGGTTTCGAGGTGTTGGATTCTATAGCAGTTACCCCCACAAAAAGCGACAGACCGCTCACTGATGTGCGGATGCGTATGTTCCTGCTGAACAAACCCAAACTAAAATAAATTATCCTTCCTCCGTCATTCTTTGCAGCAGCATTGTTTTCGTAACCAATGGCTGGTTGATCGTAATTTCTTCTTCCACTGAAAAATTGATGATACTGTCGTCCTCATCTTTTTTATACGCCAGTTGAGCAGATAATATATACTTACCAAAAGGAATTGCTTTCCCCATAAAATCATCCGACTGGTCATCGGCAGGATTTACCAGTGTGATTATTTCTTTGCCATTCAATGGTTTTAAAGTTACAGTTGCTGCATTAAAACCCGCCTCCGAAATGGAAGCTCCTTCTTTGCTTTTCTCAACTGCTTCTGTCAAATCAAGTGTAACAGTTATATCAGCTTTACCGGTTTCTGTATGGGTAATGGTAGTTTGGGTAGCCGTTCCAAAAGGAAGGATGAGTTCTTTCAGGCGGTCAAGAAAACGCATCACGCGGCCAGAAAAGAAACCACTGATAAAAGCAAATACAATCAACCCGTTATTCACGGAAATATCAATCATATTATCGTTGCTGTCTGTAATATACTGGTAACCCAATACCAACACGATGGTACAGGCAGGTGCGTAAAACATTTTGGCTACCTGACCCGATATTTCAGCCGGATCGAAACTGCCACTGTCTTCCGTACCCGCAGTATTCAGGCTTTTTGCATTGGCAATACTTACATAATACACAAGGCTCACCAATACGCCCATCAGGCTCCAGAAAAAAGCTTCCAGGTATGTTTTATTCCCCGTTAACCAAAAGGGACTGCTTACCAGAAATTTTTTATCGATCAAATAATCGGTTATATCCTGGTTCTTCATTTGCGTCAGCAAAGCCATGGTCTCACTCAGTTGTTGCCGGTTAATTTTCTGGTGCAATTCGGTTCTGAGAAAATGATCGAGGAACAAATTACGTTGCAGGTAGGGACTGGTTTTTATGCTGTCTTTTGCCTGCATACTGCTGTCGTACGCGAGGTATTTATACACCAGTTGTAATTGTTTTTTATCGAGTTGTACATATTGATTTCCTTTCCAGGCTATATGTGTCGACACATATACAAGAACAGTAATACCCAGTAATAAACAAAGTGTCAGCAGCCATTCTCTTCCGCTCCATGCTTTCGCCTGCAGGAATCCTAAATTATTTTTTTCCATGATTGATGTTGGATTTGATGATCAGATTAAGAGGTTACTAAATACCCATTCGTTGGCAGTGTTGCTGATTTTGCTCCAGCCATCTCTTTCCTGGTACACAGCCAATTCTGTTTCTTTTGGAACTACCCTCAAAACAGGTGAATTTTTATCTGGACCTGAACGCACGTTTAATGCAGAAGCTTTTACCTTTTTCATCTTTGGCTGAACAACAGGTGTTGTGGCCTGATCTTTCATTGCTTCTGTAATCAGTGGAAAAAAATTATTCTGTGCAGCCATAATGGTATTACCACCAAAAAATCCGGTACCCGGACAACTCTTCTGTTCATTACCAACCAACCCTGAATTTATTTTTTCTTCCGAAAATCTTTTTCCCCGCTGATCATACCAGTGATGGTATACAATGGTGGAAGCGTTCGGTTGTAGTTTGAATTTTTTACAGAGCAAGGCATTCAGCCTGATGATACAGTTTCTGTGTGCATCGGTCATTTGATCGGCACCCAGATCAAAATTTCCAAAATGCTCGATGCATATACCACCTGTATTTGCGCCGCGAATACCTGCGGGAACCAGGTCAATCGGGCGACATAATGCAATATTACCTGATGGAAAGGTGGTGATGTGCTGACCAATATCACTCCATTTTCGGTCATTGATATGAACCGATCGCATCGATTCGAGCCAATACATTTCTCCCCGCTGAGAACTAAGATGCGAATAACCCGGTCGCCAGGTGTGGTGATTCTGAATAATCTTCACCGTTCTTGAAAAAACAGAACTGTTGAGATAAACATCAAATTCATCCGGCGAAAAAATCCTGAATTGCGCCAGTGGCATGAGCTTATAATTTAGGTTGATCGAAAATGTTATACTGAATCTGGTATCCCGCTTAAAGAAGATTTCCTGCTTATTGAACTATGCCAAAAAATAAGACCCGGATAGGGTTATCCGGGTCTGTGCCCACCCTTTCAGATGGGGGAATGGCTTACCATAGGACTAATGATTGCTTGCTCAACCCTAGGGCTGTTACAGGATCACACCCCCCGACGTGATCGGTAACAGCCCCGATAGGTTTATTCGATAAAGGCTAATGCCTGATTATCAATGAGATAAGAGGAGTTATAGTTTCTTGGTGTATTAGTATATGATTACTAATTTTAAACTGTTAAACGGACGAGGTTTAATAACCCCTCTTTTCTGAATCCAAAAGTACAGCGACTGATTATACAAGTCAACTGTGAAAAGACGCAGGTGCAGGAAATGAGTGTTTTTAGTAAACGAGTATGAACCAGACAGCACCCACCGGATTAGGTACTTATTCAAAAAAGTTTATCACCGATATCCCTGCAGACCTTTCTGCAGAGGAAGTGAAACATTTTAATGAAACCATTCCCAAATTTCCTGAAGAAGGAATTTATATTTATTCATTTGCAAAAGGCAGAATGATTTATGCCCATGGATGGGAAGAAGTACTGGGTTATAAAGACGACGAAATAACCATGCTGAAGATTGTAAACATGACTGCCCCTGCTTATGCACCCTTTGTGCATGAAGTAAATGATAAGGCGCTTATGTTTATTCATAAAACCAATAGCGATCTCGACAAATACAGTTTCATGATTGAGTCGAAGAAGATGCACAAGAATGGTACCGAAGTACCTATTGTAGCGAGGGTAGGTGTTTTTGAACATGCAGAAGGAAAAGTGTTATCTATCATCGGTCGTTTTCAGGTTAACAGGAGTCTCACTTTCGGTAAAGTAATGCGTTATGCTGCTTTCGGCCCCGAGAAATCTGGTTTTGAAGAAGAACTGAATAAAACATTATTCTATCAGTACGCTATTTCGAATAAAGAAAAAGAAGCATTGGCATTGGTAGCGAAAGGTTTTTCATTCAAGGAAATTGCCAGTAATTTCAATGTGTCGCAATCAGCTATTGAAAAGAGAATTATTCCGCTGTACAAACGTTTCGATGTAAAAAGTCTTACCCACCTCGTGAGCTTTGCCTACGATAATCATATTCTTCCCTGATAATGGTATCAGGCAGAACGATTAAGATCAATCTGTATTATCTTCTCAGCAGGAACACCCATACCTGATAACATATGCTGCCAGCTGTTTTGGAGGGTTTGCGCAGATACAGATGTTATTTCACCCAATACCCAGATGGTATTCAGTTGCTGTAACGCTTTGAGATTTTGTGCGGCATACTGGCCTTCATTCATGTGTTGGAGGAAAACAGCCGGAGAGATGAGTTCACCGGAATGTGGTAATCCGGTATTGAGATCATCAATCACCAGACAATCTGCATTACGCCAGTTCCATAGATTGGATGGAACGGATGGCTCCACCAAATCCGATTCAAACATCCAGCTAAACAATTTCATGGATGTAGCATATTTACAAGTATGGTGTTTTATAGACAACTCATTTGCAATAGCCACTGCCAGCGATGTTTTACCGGTTTTGTAAGCGCCTGATATTAATAGATGATAACCGGCTTTCGGTTGCTTTAAAAAATACAGGGCCGTAGTTTTGTCGGCTTCTTTCATATTCCACCTCCATTGACTAAGCCTGAACTGAAATGGATATTCTGCGGCTTGCTGAAATATTTTGGTATGGTACCAGTGTTTGGATGGGGAAACCAGCACCAACCCTATTACCAAAAGACCAGCAAGCAGGTACCAGTTAAATCCCAATAATAAGCCGGCGAGTAGTGCGCCAGTAGCAAAAAAAACAAGATCGGTTGCCGTATCATGAATAATATTTTTCCAGTCGGGTTCGAATAAAGCACCTTCTTTTTTCTGCTGACTAAGTGGTTTTACCACATTGTAAATTTCAAAAAGGGTCCAGAACAGTGCTATAAACACCGCAGCTTTCCACGATGCTCCTTTCACATGGAATACGCTTGATAAAAGAAGATAGAGCAAATGAGTAGGAATAAAACCGAGCATACAATGTCCGCACTGATTGGCCAGCCAGCCATAACTGAGGGTAATACCTCTTTGAGAATCTTTACCAATAAGATCGTAGTGTAATTGTTTTTTTACAATTGCTGCAGGTAGTTGGTAGGGCATGTGTTGGCTTTACTGCATAAATATAGCCACAGTCGTAAAAGATTACAATTGGAAAATATTTCCTTTCATCCAATACGCCTGTGGCTATGTATAAAGAGAGTGCCTGGTTATTCTTCTTCTTCTGCCTTGTACAGCGGGTTTCTGCGGGTGGGGATGATCATTTTCTCATCTTCACTCAAAAACACCCAAAATTCAAACAGTGTAAAAATATCACCGGGGGTTTTACTGTCACCGTTTTCGCTTCTGCGCTCATATGGACCCAGCAATTCACCGTTATGCTTCAGCTCTAACAGTTTCTTTTCGTGGGCCAGTTCTTTAAAACTTTCAATGGTCATACCGTTGTTGATTTTGTGCAAATATAGGTGTATCTGTTATTTTCCAATTAATATTAAACTGCTAAATGGAGCTACTTTAATCTGGTTTGGTAGAGGTTTTTGAGTTGTCAGATAATCTTCCTGTAGTAATGGAATCCATATTCCGTTCGGTACGCTAATAGTATGGCTGTCAGCGCTGCCATTGAATAACAGCAACATTTCCCCAAATTTGCTATCATGAAACCTCCCTTTAACGATATAGGCAATTACTCCATCTGGTAGTAGTTGTAAAAACTGTAGCTTACTGTTGACCTCTTTCTGAGTATTCATCCTAAGCGGCGAGTAGGATTTTCTTAATTCGATTAATTTCTTTACTGCATGGTTTAATTCACAATGAATAGTCTTTTGATCCCACCGAATCGCATTTACACTATCTCCTTTATTATACGAATTTTCCTCTCCAAACTTTGAACGCAGAAACTCTGAGCCTGCATGCAAAAAAGGAATGCCTTGTGAAGTAAGTACAATGGTTAAAGCCAGTTCATGCATTTTCTTCCTGTCTGCTTCCGATGCTTCAGGAACAGATAAGGCAATTTTATCCCAGAGAATATTATTATCGTGGCACTCAGCATAAGTAATCACATTATCAGGACCTGATGTATAGGGTTCTTTTGAGTAATTCACTTTACGCATATCAATCTGTACATGTTTACCCGATGCCACTATACCAAATTTTACCGATTCGGCGTTGCTTGTTTTTCCTGTGGCAAAACCTCTGTCTTTTATATCAAACACACTGCCTTTAATACCATCTCGTATATCATCACTGAAAACAGCAATACCTTTTAGTAAATGTGCGTTTTTCTTTACGGCTCTTTGTTCTTCCGGATAAGGGGAGGCGCCTGCCGTCCAGCCCTCACCATATAAAAGTATATCGGGTTTTATTTTATGCAGGGTATCTGAAATAAGGTTCATGGTTTTAATATCATGCACACCCATCAGGTCGAAACGAAAACCATCTATATGGTATTCTTTTACCCAGTACAAAACACTCTCCAGCATAAACTTGCGGAACATTTCTCTCTCACTGGCCGTTTCATTACCACAGGCAGTGGCATCCGAAAAACTACCATCGGCTTTCTGGCGGTAATAATAACCCGGCACCAGTTGATTGAAATTAGAAGTTTCAGTAAGCGCCGTATGGTTATACACCACATCCATCACCACCCGCAATCCTTTTTTGTGAAAAGCCTGTATCATTTGTTTCAACTCACGTATACGAGTCAGGCCGTCTGCAGCATTGGTACTGTATGATCCTTCGGGCACATTATAGTGAACAGGATCGTAACCCCAGTTATACTGATCGGTTTTTGTTTCATCTACCGAATTGTAATCGTAAAAAGGAAGCAGGTGCACATGTGTAACACCCAGTTCTTTTATATGATCAAGACCAGTCGATAAGCCGGCTGTATTTTGGGTTCCTGTTTCTGCCAGTCCTAAAAACTTGCCCTTCTGTTTTACACCCGAGGAAGGGTGAATGGTTGCATCACGAATATGCAATTCATAAATAATGGCATCAGTGGGCAGGTTTTTATCGGAGAAATCGGGGCTTCTGTCTTTATTCCATCCATCAGGATTGGTATCTTTCAAGTCAACCACCATGGCTCTTTGTCCGTTGATACCAACGGCTCTGGCATAGGGGTCGGTTACTTCATTGTTCCATTTTCCGTTAATTTTTGTTCGAATAGTATAAAAAACTCCTTTCAGGTTTTCTTCAACCTTAGCAACCCATGTACCTGATTGAGATTTTGTCATTGCCAGAGAACGATATACATGGCCACCCGTACCCTGCTTATACAACCTCAACTCAACTTCAGCAGCAGGCGGGCTCCAGATACGGAATAAAGATGACTGACTGGTATAGGTTAAACCCAGATCATTGCCTTTATAAGTGGGGTATTGATCGTACTGGTTTTGTGCTTCTGTATGTTGTTTTGCGAATATCATAAGGAAGCAGAAAAGAATAAGGCGCTTCATGAGCAGGTTTTAACCATTAATATACAATTCATTTTTGACCCAACCTTAACCCTGCCCCGGACTTAAGTCCGGGGCAGGGTTAAGCCGATTAATGAGTAGTCCATGATGTTCCATTTGAACTCAGCATTTCACTTTTTTCACTTTCATTACCCAATCTGTCAATAGCCGTTACAGCAACTGCAGATAAGTTTATTCTTTCCTTATTGGCAGCAGTTATGCTTTGTTCAAGTTCAAGCATCCTGTCGTTCCTGTTAAGTATCTGATACCGTTTCTGGCTTCCATACCGGTAATAAACCACCCACTTAAATACAGCCGTTGCTTCTCCATGTTTCCAACTGATTTTTACTTTTCCATTTTCAGTAATAATATTTAGTTCCGGTTTTGCAGGAGCATTGGTACCCAACCATGGACTTGCAGGTACCAGCGCCTGTTTTTTATACGGCCCTTCTATCAATGCTTTTGCCATGGGTGGATTTTTGGAAACAGAAAAAATATTCCAATGTAATACTCCCATGCTTTCCGGTAACATGCCACGTGAAATCATAATCTGGCTCATGATTTCATTTACGTTTTTTGCACTGGTATCTCTCCCCACACTAATACCCGGCCAGAGATGACGCTGCATGGTATTCTCCTGTTGCCACCAACCCAATAAAACCGGATAACTCTGAGGCATACGATTGATGGGCCAGTATAATTGAGGAGCGAAATAATCAATCCATCCTTTATTCAGCCACAACTTTGCATCTGCATATAATTGATCATACTGATCGAACCCCTCAATGGATGCAGGATAACCCGGGCGCCAGATACCAAATGGGCTCAGCCCGAATTTTACATGTTTCTTCTCCGCTTTAATTTCTTTGTATAACCTTTCAATTAAGGTATTCACCGCATCTCTTCTCCAGTCGCCACGCGATAATTTACCGCCTGACTGCTGATACATTTTCCAGCTTTCATCATCCGGAAAATCATCGGTTCCATTGTAAGATGGATAAGGATAGAAATAATCATCAAAATGAACACCATCTATATCATAACGTTTTACCAGGTCCATCACCACTGCCGATGTATGATCCTGTGTTTCTTTTCTGGCAGGGTCCATCCACCAGTACCCTTCTTTTAGTTTCATTACCAGTTCAGGATGTTTGGTTACAATCGATTGTTCACTGATCTCTTTCCCATCCTTATGATGTGCCCGGTATGGGTTTAACCATACATGCAACTCCATACCACGATCATGTGCCGCTTCAATCCAGAAATGTAAAGGATCATAAAATGGTTCGGGTGCTTTTCCCTGCTTACCGGTGAGATAATAAGACCATGGCTCCAATGCACTCTCATACAAAGCATCGGCTTGTGGGCGTACCTGGAAAATGACTGCATTAAAATGATGTGCTTTTAGAAAATCGAGCTGCTCAATGGCTTCCTGTTTTTGTTGCTCAACACTTAATCCGGGTTTACTGGGCCAGTTAATATTGGCCACTGTGGCGATCCATGCTGCCCTGAACTCTCTGTCGGCGCCGGATGTTTTTACCGGTTCATTTCGTTGTGTTTTTTTAGCAGGGTTGCAATACAGGAAAAAGATAGATGCAAAACAAATAAGTAAACTATTACGATACATATATGGCAGTTATGAATATTAAAACTACTCCAAAACATTATACACTCTCTGCGAAAACTCTCCGAAGGAGTCCTGTAGACTGCAAACTCTCGTTCTCTGCGGTGAACTTACGCGAATATTCACCGCAGAGAACGAGAGGAAACGGAGATTTCGCAGGGTTTTTCTACCTTTCCTCTCATTTCATACAGATGGCATTAACCGGAAAGAAGAAAAAGATAGACGTAATAGATAAATTGCTGGAAGCTTGCTACCAGCATAATAAAGATGCTTTGTTTATTATGAGCCTCATGCACCAGTACGAAGACCGTGGCAGCCTGAGTAAAAAACAACTGGAAGGTTTATTATTAAAAGCCAGAAAAATAAACGACCTCCCTACAGGTATTATTGCAGCAGTGGAAGCCATTGTACTGAAAATGCCAACACGTGATAAAACGCCGGTAGAAAGTATAAGAAGCAAGGACCAGGAATCAAGCGAAGACTACAGTAAACTGATGAATGAGGTACTTGAAAAATACCCGCAACATAAACGTGTATTATTCCTTAAAACGCAGCTGGAACAACGAAAAACACTTGCAGCTTTGGAACAAAAAGAAATTGAAAAATTTCACCAGTTACTCATCCTGAACAAAAAATAGCCCGTGACAAATGTCACGCACCTGCTTTTTAAGTAGGTTAAATTTGCAGATTGTCTAAATTGTGTACATGATACCTACTGAGATCATAGAAAAACATTTCCCTTTTTTTGAAAAAGAATTACAGGATCAGATTGCTGCCATAGGTGAAATAAAAGAATTTGAATCGGGCGATATCCTCATGAAAACCGGTCAGAATATACGTTCTACCATGTTGGTGCTTTCAGGGCTCATCAAAATTTTCAGGGAAGATGAAGAGGGAAATGAATTCTTTATGTATTACCTGCAGCCCGGTCAGGCCTGCGCCCTCTCTATGGTTTGTGCCATTAAACAGGAGACAAGTCAGATTATGGCTAAAACGGTCAATAAAACAGAGGTAATCACCATTCCGCTTACCTATATGGATCAATGGATGGCAAATCACAAAAGCTGGTATCATTTTGTGGTAAGTAGTTACCGTGAGCGTTTTGAAGACATATTACAAACCATAGACCATATTGCTTTCAGGAATATGGATGAACGTTTGGTCTTTTACCTGAAACAACACCAGACTACCACCAAATCGCCCATGCTGAGTATTTCTTTTACCGAAATAGCCCAGGAACTCAATTCATCGCGTGAAGTAATTTCAAGGCTCATGAAGAAACTCGCCGAAAAAGGTATGATCAGGCAGCATAAATCGCAAATTGAAATTCTTAACCTGCAAAAATGGGGTTCGTGATATTTATCACGAAATAACTCCACTCATACACCCAACTTTGCCCTCACAATTAAAAACATGGAAATAGCAGGTTATATCGCATCGCTGGTTATTGGCATTTCACTCGGGTTAATAGGAGGCGGTGGTTCTATTTTAACGGTACCTGTGCTTGTTTATCTTTTTCATGTAGAACCTGTACTGGCTACTGCTTATTCACTGTTTATCGTGGGTTTGTCGAGCCTGATTGGAGCTGTTCCAAAATACAAACAGGGTTTTATTAACCTCAAAACTGCCATCATATTTGGTATTCCATCTATTGCTGCAGTTTTTGCCACCCGGAAATTTATTGTTCCGGTTATACCCGATGAAGTATTTACTATTTATGGTTTCGTAGTAACGAAGTCTATATTAATGATGCTTTTATTTGCTGTGCTCATGCTTTTCGCTTCTGTTTCTATGATCCGCGAAAAACAAAAGACAGAAGAAAAAGAAACAGGACCACAGCAATTTAATTATCCCTTGATTTTACTCGAGGGAGCTGTTGTAGGTATTTTAACAGGACTGGTAGGTGCCGGTGGTGGTTTTTTAATCATTCCAGCACTGGTATTATTAAGCAAGCTGCCCATGAAACAGGCCGTGGGAACGTCATTGTTGATTATTGCAGCCAAGTCGCTGATTGGTTTTACAGGCGATCTTTCACATTTTCAAATGAACTGGACCTTACTCGGTTCAGTAACAGCCCTGGCCATTGGCGGAATTTTTATCGGTAACCGCATCAGTACAAAAATTGATGGTAATAAACTCAAAAAAGGATTTGGTTGGTTTGTACTGGTAATGGGTATTTATATTATCATTAAAGAGTTGGTTTTCCCCGGCGGTTCATCACACTAGTTTTTTATACCCCCCAATAAGCGAGAGGCCTGCAGCGATGTGGGCCTTTCCAATTTATGACAAAGAGCAGTGCTGAATGTGACGAATATCACGTTTTAACTCGACTACTCTTTTCAACTTTACAACCCCTCTGCGAAAACTCTCCGTTCTCTTTTCTCTGCGGTGAATTTTCACCGCAGAAAAAGAAGGGCGCAGAGTTTTCGCAGAGGAGTGTTAAAAAATGTTCATCGTGATACAGGTCACGAAAAAGGCAAATGAAACAACTGAATTTTACAGTATCAAATAAAACAAACCATTATGATAGTTGAACAAATTTATACCGGATGCCTGGCACAGGGTGCCTATTATATTGAAAGCAATGGTGAAGCTGTGGTAATTGATCCACTCAGAGAAGTAGCCCCTTATATTCAAAAGGCAGAACGCAATGGTGCCAAAATAAAATATGTGCTCGAAACACATTTCCATGCCGATTTTGTATCAGGCCACATCGACCTCGCTAAAAAAACCGGCGCGCAAATTGTGTATGGTCCAAACGCAGCTCCTGATTTCGATTTCTATTCTGCTAAAGATGGTGAAGAGTTGAAAATAGGTAAGGCAACCATTCAGGTATTACATACACCGGGGCATACCATGGAAAGCACCTGTTACCTGTTAAAAGATGAAACAGGAAAAGCAATTGGTCTGTTCAGCGGAGATACTTTATTTATTGGTGATGTGGGTCGCCCCGATCTGGCACAAAAAGTAAAAGCAGCACTCACACAGGATATGCTGGCGGGTTATTTATTTGATTCCTTAAGAAACAAGATTATGCCACTAGCCGATGATATTATCGTTTACCCGGCTCATGGTGCTGGTAGTGCCTGTGGTAAAAACATGAGCAAAGAAACAACTGATACCCTGGGTCATCAGAAGCAAACCAATTATGCGTTGAGAGCCGATATGACAAAAGAAGAGTTTATCAGGGAAGTAACCAATGGTCTTGTTGCACCACCAGCCTATTTTCCATTAAACGTAATGATGAATATTCATGGTTACGATAGTATTGATACAGTGCTGGAAAGAGGTCAGCACGCGCTGAGTGCCGATGCCTTTGAAGCTGCGGCCAATGAAACAGGTGCACTGATTCTCGACACCCGCGACCCACAAACTTTTGCCGCAGGTTTTGTTCCCAACGCTATCAATATTGGTATCGACGGAAATTTTGCTCCATGGGTAGGCGCTATGATACCAGATATTAAACAGGAAATTTTATTGGTAACAGATGATGGAAGAGAGCAGGAAGTTATTACCCGTTTAGCCAGGGTAGGCTACGATTTTACCATTGGCTATTTAAAAGGTGGTTTCGCAAGCTGGAAAGAAGCAGGCAAAGAAGTAGATCAGATTCGTTCTGTTAGTGCCGAAGAGCTGGCTCTCATCATGGAAGAAGAAAAGGTAAACATACTTGATGTACGCAAAAAAAGTGAATACCTGAGTGAGCATGTGTTAGAGGCAGAGAACGCACCACTCGATTTTATCAATGAGAGCATGAGCCAGATAGACCGTAACAAAACCTATTATGTACACTGTGCAGGTGGTTACCGGTCCATGATTTTTAATTCAATCCTGCGCGCAAGAGGTTTCGATAACCTGATTGATGTTAAAGGTGGGTTTAAAGCCATTAAAGAATCAGAGAAATTCAGGGTAAGTGATTATGTATGTCCAACAACTTTATTATAACATGAAAACAATACAGGAAATAATCAGTGATGGCAATGCAACTATTATTGATGTAAGAACAAGCAGCGAATTTGGGGTATCGCATTATCCGGATGCCATTAATATTCCGTTAGATGAATTACCCAAACACCTCAACCAGTTAAAAACAGACCTCAAACCTATCGTACTCTATTGCAGAAGTGGCAACAGAAGTGGTATTGGTATGAGTTTCTTACACCAGCAAGGGCTGAAAGAAGTATATAATGGCGGTGGATTAAGTGATATGTTACGCTACAAAAATTAAAAGAGTATGTTATCCTCCTTAAAAACAATAGGTCGCAACTGGCACTTTATGCGTATGCTAAGAGTGGTATTGGCAATCGCCATTCTGGTACAGTCATGGTATGCAAAAGACAGCACCACTGCAATTGTGGGTGTATTATTGTTATTGATGGGTGTATTTAATATTGGTTGCTGTGGTGCCAGTGGTTGCTACACTCCGGTGAAAAAGAATAAAAAGGCATCCCCTAATGACCCCGTGTATGAAGAAGTGGTTTAATAATAACTATCTGCTGATCATTGGTGCAGCACTGGGTGCCCTGGTGGGTTATCTATACTGGAAATATATTGGATGTATTTCCGGCACCTGTGCCATTACATCAAAACCATTAAACAGTACACTTTATTTTTCTGTATTGGGCGCTCTGTTATTCAGTTTATTTAAAAAAACAGCTAAAAAAGATGCACATGTTGAATAATACATTTTCAAAAATCATTAATAGTGAGAAACCCGTGCTGGTAGACTTTTATGCAGACTGGTGCGGCCCATGCCGGCTGATGCCGCCTGTATTAAAAGAAATTAAAGAGAAGATGGGCGATCAGGTACAGGTATTTAAAGTAAATGTAGATGAACACGCAGATGTATCTGCTCATTTTCAGGTAAGCAGTATACCTACACTGATGATTTTTAAAAAAGGTCAGTTATTATGGAGAGAACCGGGTGTAAAAAATGCGGCTCAGTTACATAAACTGCTTCAACAATATATAGTATGACAACAACAGAAACATTTTATGCAGAAAATATCCGTTGTTCCGGTTGTATAAATACAATTCAGGCTGCGCTTTATAAAATTCCCGGCGTGCAGGCTGTTCAGGTGTCTCTTACAGAAAAAAAGATATTGATACTGGGTATTGCTGTGAGAAGAGATCTTATTACTAAAGCACTCAACAAAATGGGATATCCCGAATCGGGTCATAATTCCATGTTCAGGAAAGTTGTTTCACTGGTATCCTGTTCCGCAGGAAAATAATTATCAAATAATACCTTGTTTGCATGACAGTTCCATACGCTGCCATAGGAGTTTTATTTTCTTTATTAAGTCATTCTGTTTTCGCACAGCATGAACCGGTTGAAGATAAAAAAGACAGCAGCTCCTTATTGTCTGTTTTCAGAAATGGAAAAACAGAAGGTCATTTCCGTTATTTCTTTATGACCACCGATAATAAAAAAGGGCTCACAGATTACCATGCACATGCAGCGGGCGGTGGCTTATGTTATGCTACTGCAGGATTTCATGGGTTTCGACTGGGTATCGGAGGCTTTTTCATTTTTAATACCGGCTCTTCCGATCTTGTAAAAACAGATCCATCTACACAACAGGTTAATCGGTATGAAATTGGATTATTTGATATTGAAAATCCATCCAACAAAAATGATATTGACCGGCTGGAAGAATTATACCTGAGTTATAGCTGGAAGAAAAATTCGGTTGTATTAGGCAAACAAATCATCAATACTCCTTTTATCAACCCACAGGATGGAAGAATGCGGCCAACAGGTGTTGAAGGTATTTGGTTAAAGACAAAAACAGGCACTGCAAAAATTGATGGAGGCTTATTATGGGGAATAAGCCCGAGAAGTACAGTTCGCTGGTTCAATATCGGACAGTCGATCGGTATATACCCGCAGGGTGTTAACGAATCAGGAAAGCCATCAGATTATAAGGAACATATCAGCAGTAATTTTATTGGTATCATTGGAATTAGCTATCCGGTAAGCAGTCGGCTAAAGATTCAGTTATGGGAACAATTAACCCAACAGGTTTCTAATACCATATTGTTGCAGGCTGATCAACAGTTCGGAGAGAACAAAGAAGAGCATTATTATGCCGCTGTTCAAACTATTATACAACACAGTATAAAAAACGGCGGTAATCATGATCCAGCGCATACTTATATGCCAAAAGGTAATAATGCAGTAAGTTTTGGCGCAAGACTTGGCTGGAAAGAAAAACACCAGGATATTTCATTCAACTATACCCGCATTACGCAACAAGGCCGTTATTTAATGCCTCGTGAATGGGGGCGTGACCCTTTCTTTACCTTTTTGCCGCGCGAAAGAAATGAAGGTTTTGGAGATCTGGATGCATGGATGTTACAATACAAAAAACAATTTGGGGAAAGTGGGTTTCAGTTATATACCGGTATGGGCTATTATCAATTGCCAGATGTGCTGAATACCCGACTCAACAAATATGGCATGCCATCTTATACCCAATTAAATATTGAGCTTCAGTATCATTTCAACGGTTTACTGAAAGGTACACAGGCGCAACTGCTCTATGTATATAAAGGACAGGAAGGCGACAGCCATAACAATGATAAATATGTTATCAACAAAGTGAACGCATCATTATTCAACCTAATTTTAAACTACCGATTCTAATTTATCTGACATGTGGAGTAAAATAAAACCAGACTGGCCAGCATATTTGTTATCACTGCTGGTGTTAGCAGTCATTATCAGTTGGTTTATTCAAAGTAATCGGCATACAAATCTGTACAGCCAGACAGACAGTAGCTGGCATGCACCCAGTTATTTTATTGATCCTATTAAAGATGAAGCTACTCGTGAACTTGTATTATATGGCGAAGAACTGATTGCCCATACAGCTCGTTATCTTGGTCCGAATGGAACAGTAAAACAAATCAGCAATGGCATGAATTGTCAGAACTGTCATTTGGATGCAGGCAAAAGGGTTAATGGTAATAACTATGCAGCAGTTGCAGCTACCTATCCTAAATTCAGGTCACGCAGCGGCCATATGGAAACGGTTTACAAACGTGTAAGTGATTGTTTTGAAAGAAGTTTAAATGGCAGTGCTCCCGATAGCAATAGCCGTGAGTTCAGGGCCATTGAAGCATATATTAAATGGATAGGGAAAGATGTTGCCAAAAATGATCGCCCGAAGGGCAGCGGTATACAAATTCCTGAAATACTGGATCGTGCTGCCGACCCTGTTCGTGGGGAAAAATTATATGCAATAAACTGCGAACGCTGTCATGGCAGTAATGGAGAAGGGCAAATAAATACCGGGAATGACGGATACATTTATCCTCCGCTTTGGGGTATGGATAGTTATAATACCGGTGCGGGGTTATACCGTCTCAGTAGTTTCGCAGGTTTTGTGCAATCAAATATGCCTTTTAATGAACTAACACATAATAACCGTCTTACCGATGAAGAAGCCTGGGACCTTGCTGCCTATGTAAACTCACAGCCACGTCCTGTTTTCAGAAATCAGCATGACTGGCCCGATATCTCAAAAAAACCTTTCGACCATCCTTTTGGCCCTTATACAGATAGCTTTAGCGAGCAACAGCATAAATACGGCCCTTTTCTGCCCATTATTCAGGCCAAAAAAAATTAGTGCGCAGTCGTGACATGTATCACGTTTCAACAAGACCATAAATAGCATTTTTGTAATCAATATTTTTTTATGAAGGAGTTTTTACAACAGCCCTGGCCATGGTATGTAGCGGGGGCATTAATCGGATTAATTGTTCCCATACTATTATTGTTGGGTAATAAGCATTTTGGTATTTCGGCCAACCTGCGTCATGCCTGTGCAGCCTGCTTTCCTGCGGGGATTAATTTTTTTCAGTATAACTGGAAAAAAGAATCATGGAACCTGTTTTTTGTTGGTGGTATTCTTATTGGGGCAATGATTGCAGCATTTGGCATACCCGACCCCAATCCCATTCTTGTTCATCCCGAACTGGTGAATGAGTTAAAAGATTATGGCATTACCGATTACAGCAGCATGGTACCAACAGAGTTGGTATCATGGGACTCTTTTTTCTCAGCCCGCGGATTGGTGATGATGATCGGTGGTGGCTTTTTAGTGGGCTTTGGTTCCCGTTATGCAGGTGGTTGTACCAGTGGTCATGCCATCATGGGTTTAGCTAACCTGCAATGGCCCTCATTGGTAGCTACCTGTTGTTTTATGGCTGGTGGATTTTTAATGGCCAACCTGATCCTTCCTTTTATTATGAAACTGTAACTGAAAATCATGAATCATTCTCAAACTGAAATAGTAACCGATTTTGAAGTACGCTCACTCGATACCATGTGTATTAATGAGTCGGAGCAGCAACATCCATGGTGGTATAATTTTAAATACCTCGCAGTGGGTATTTTATTTGGAATTGTTTTTGTGAAAGCTGAAATCATTTCCTGGTTCCGCATGCAGGAGATGTTTCGTTTTCAAAGCTTTCACATGTATGGTGTAATCGGAACGGCAGTTGTTGTAGCGGCCATTTCGATAGCCTTGATCAAAAAATTCAAAGTACAAACCATTCATGGTGAAGACATCCATTTCACACCCAAAAAATTCAATAAAGGACAAATCATTGGCGGACTGATTTTTGGTTTAGGATGGGCACTCACCGGTGCATGCCCCGGACCCATCTTCGCACAAATTGGTATGGGTATTACCGTAATGATTGTAGTTTTATTAAGCGCTATTGCAGGCACCTGGGTATATGGCTATTTCAGGGATCGTTTGCCACATTAAACAATTGTATGCAGGGATTAAAGAAAAATGCTTTCCAGTTTTACCTGCTGGTATTGGTTAATGCCTTTGTTGGTGCTATGATCGGACTTGAAAGATCTGTTTTATCGGGTCTGGGTAAAGAAGTTTTTTTTCTCAATGAATACACCGTCATCCTTTCTTTTATTCTTGCATTTGGCTTAACAAAAGCTTTGGCAAACCTTGCAGTAGCAAAACTCATCCTGCTAAAAACAAGAAAACAGGTATTGATTCTTGGATGGATCGCTGCCCTGCCTGTTCCGTTTTTGCTCATGTATGCCTCTTCCTGGTGGTGGGTAATTGCAGCCAATATTTTCCTGGGGATTAACCAGGGGCTGGCCTGGTCATCGACCGTTATTATGAAGATTGACCTGGTAGGAAATAAAAACCGTGGGCTCGCCATGGGCATCAATGAGTTTGCAGGGTATGTAGCAGTAGGTCTTGCTGCTTTATTGGCCAGTAATATTGCTTCCAATTTTGGTTATCAGTATTTTCCATTCTTACCCGGTATATTTTTTGCAGCTGCAGGGCTGCTCATCTCTTTGTTGCTGGTAAAAGATACCAGCCATTTTGTGTTACAGGAAACGCAGACTACCACCAACAAATTATTCAGTGATTTATGGAAGCAGGTAAGCTGGAAGCATCATAATATGGGTACTGTTTCTATCAACGGACTGGTAAATAATATGAATGATGCTATGGTTTGGGGGGTGCTTCCGCTATTGTTAATACAAAGAGGGTTCAGTACAGTAGAGATTGGCTGGATTGCAGCAGTATATCCTGCTACCTGGGGCTTTGCACAATTATTCACCGGCAAAATGGGCGACCATGTCTGCAAAAAACAACTGATTACAGTAGGTATGGTTATTCAGGGGCTGGCCATTTTTCTGATGATCTTTTTATATTCTTTTCCCGGCATGTTACTAGCAGCTGCGCTATTGGGTATTGGTACCGCACTGGTATACCCCAATTTCCTCACCGTAATGGCCGAAAACCTGCACCCTTCACAGCGGGCAGTTGGACTTAGTTTATTTCGTTTCTGGAGAGACAGTGGTTATGTAGTAGGTGCTATTTTAGCGGGTCTGCTGGCCGACAGTATTGGCATAACAGGCACATTACTCTTTATAGGAGCGCTTACTATTGCAGCAGGGCTACTTGCACAGATAAGAATGTGTTGTACCCTTAAATTATTATGGCGCACGAATTTTTGTGCTGACTTAGCCGCTTATTAAAAAATCCTACTTCAGGTTTCCTGATTCGAGAATCGCGAGAATTTTATCCAGTTTATCGATTTCTATCCTGTTTAACCTGCGTTGCAGTTCTTCTATTTCCTGTTTTGCTTCAAAATTGGTTTTATAATCATCCATGGCCTGTAAACGGTCACGTTCGTTTTGTCTTTTTTGCGACATCATAATAATTGGGGCGGCATAGGCAGCCTGGGTTGAAAATAAAAGGTTCAGTAAAATAAACGGATAAGGATCCCAATGCAAAAAAAATCCAATCAGGTTACATACCATCCATATCAATACAATAATGGTTTGAATAATAATAAATGACCATGACCCCATGCCTTCTGATATTCCGTCGGCAATCCGCTGACCAAAAGTTCTTTTAGAAGCATGCTGTTCATGCCATGTACGCACTTCTGTAATTTTTGCTTGTTTCATAGCGGATATTTTAGCTGATTCATTAGGGTTTACCTGCTATTAAGTTACTGCTTATTATACAACCGATCTCCATCAATAAACTGTGTCTATAGGAATTTTTTTTAGCCATTACTCAGAAAGTTTGCCAGTTTTAAGCCGAATCTAATTGGCAGGTTAACTCAATCTTTCTATCTTGATTACGACTACAGCTTATGAAGAAGACTCTTTTGTTATTATCTCTTTTATACCTGCAATTAAGTGGTATGGGTCAGGCTTATTTTCCGTCCGACCAGTCAACAGGTAAAATCTCTTTTCATAAAACAGAAGAAATTGCCGTCTCAAAAGCAGATAAATACAACCGTGTAAAAACCTGGTTTATGAATTATTATAAAATATCCAGGTTTGAAGATCAGTTCAGGGTCACCAAAAAAGGCAAGCCTGTTTATCTGGTGGAGAATAAAAATAAAAATTCTATTGCCGGAAGATGTGGTTTTTATATCATGTACCCGCTTGAAACATCCGGACTGGTAATGGAACAGACTTTTGTAATGTTTACCATGACCATCAGTTTTACAAATACCGGTTATAAAAACCAGATCAGCGATATCATCTGTTTCTCCAGTAAAACCACCAGTAATGTGCAGGATATGCGACCGCCTGAATATGGTTTGGAAGCTTATAATGAGCGACGGCTGAACGACAGAGATTATGTACAGCAATATATCATTCCCCAGGTCAATAATTCCATCAGAAAAGTACAGGAAGAACTGTCAAGGAATATCCGTTACGGTAATTTAACGGAGGCGGGGAGGTAACATATCCGGTTAAAACACCGTCAATTTGTAGTAAATCCGTTACAGTAACTAGAATGGCAGCACTATTGTACCTGCTACCGCTTTATTGTTCCTTTGTTCCAGCAAGAAATACAAACAACTGTATCATTGCTCGGTTTAGAATCCAAACATCTTAAGAAAATCCAAATCAGCCTGTTGACTCCTGTAGTGTAAGTTAAACGGGCAATATCCGAAGATTGAAAAACCAAACGCTACGCGGCCTTTGCAGGGTTTTCCCCGCAAAGGCTTTTTTATTTATTTTATACGAATGAGTTAATGAGTATCCGGATACTCCAGATAATAACCATAATACCCACCGCAATAAACATTGTTTTTAATGGTAATTTACCCGTAAGTCTTGCAGCAATGGGTGCAGCTATTACACCACCAATAATCAACCCTGCTATTACAGGCCAGTGAGAAATACCCAGTAAAGAAAAGAAAGTAGCGGCACTTGCCAGCGTAATAAAAAATTCAGCAATGCTTACAGAGCCAATCACATAACGTGGTGTTCTTCCTTTTAGTATCAAGGTACTTGTTACCAGAGGCCCCCAACCGCCACCACCAAAAGAATCAAGAAAACCACCGGCAGCACCCAGCCATCCTACTTTACGGAATTTTTTGGGTTTGTGTACTTTTTTAAACCCAGTTCGCAATATCCTTAAGCCAAGGAAAAGCGTATAGGCTGCAAGAATAGGTTTTACAAGGCCTGAGTAGTGATCAGATAATTTTGACAATACAACTGCCCCCAATATGGCACCCAGTACACCCGGAATCAACAATGCCTTAAATAATTTTTTATTGACATTACCGAAACGATAATGACTATATCCGGAAGCCGCACTGGAAAACATTTCTGCCGTATGAATACTTCCGCTGATAGCAGGCAGTTTTATTCCTAATGATAATAATACCGTAGCCGATACCACGCCATAACCCATACCCAGTAAACCATCAACCAGTTGCGCAAGAAATCCTGCCAGTATCATCCAGTAAAAAGTACTGTCTAAAGTAGCTACGAGTTCTTTTGATTGTACAAACAGTTGTGAGAAGGGTACATAAGAAAGTACCAGGTGACCCACAAACATGAAGAAGAAAGCAAACAGAAAAATGGAAGCAATTTTTTTCCATCTTTTTTCTGCTACTGTTGGATTCTTTTTATCTGTAGCGGCTAATACAGCAGTGATCTCATTCAGTTTTTTTACTTTATCTGAAAAATCGCCCCCAATTTTATTTCTGATCAGTTGCATCTGGTCCAATACCTGATCAAGTTCGGCGGGTAATATTTCATTTAATGTTTCTTTTAACCGTTTGGCAATTGTTGGTGATTTGCCATTGGTAGAAATAGCCAGTTTAAGATTGCCTTTTTGAACCACTGAGCCAAGGTAAAAATCGCATAACGCAGGTTTATCAGCCACATTCACCAATAGTTTTCTTGCTTTTGCATCGTTCCGGATTTCTTCTGCAGTAACAATATCATTTACTGCTGCAATTACTATATCGGCATCATATAAATCGCCCGATGAATAGTTTTTTTGTACAAGTGTTACCTGTTCTTTTTTCTCAGCCAGTAAAACCAGTTCTTCATCAAATTCCCTTGCTACTATTTTAACCCTTGTTGCAGGTGCATTTATCAGCACTGTTTGTAATTTTTCAAAAGCTACCGGTCCTCCACCTACAATCAGTACACGCATTCTTTCCAGTTGTATAAAAACAGGAAATAAATGATTCTGACGGGAGGCCCTGCATTGCGTTCCGGATAGTTTTTGTTCAATGGTTTCTATGGTCATTTGCATTACTGTAATTTGGGTTTAAAGCCTGTATCGAAACTCAGTGCGAGGTAATACAATGCACCAATTGTTGGACCTGCAGCATATTGTATGTACCTATGATTTAAGATATTACTAGCTCCGACTTTGATGGTAGTTTTCAGATCGGGCAACTGGTGTGTAAATTGTAAATCGATGGTACTGAATGCTGCAACACCGCCATTTGCCAGCGGGCTTTCCCAGTTAAAAGAATCCTGCCATTTCCAGACGATATTAAATCCGGTATTTTTTATAAATTCCCTGTTACGCAGCGATAGATTGGTTATCCATTTGGGTGTGTTAAAACCGGTTACAAATACATCTCGCTGCCTGTTCTCTGAAATATTATTATAACTCAGGTTACCTGATATGGTATAATTTTCAGGAAGACTGAAGATCAAACCAAATGCACCTCCATAATTATAATACTTGTTTCTTGCATTGGTGTACACCCGGTAACGTGTTTGTCTCGACCTATTTGAAGCCAGCATAGCAATTACTGCCGCATCTGAGCCTACCTGCACAGTATTATTCTCTGGAACGGCTACTTCTACCTGACCTAAAAATCCATCGTAGGTATTGGTATATAAGTCGAGATCAATAACCAGCTTATTATTCAGCAACACAGTTTTATAACCAATTTCAAAAGAGTTAATTCTTTCGGGTCTGGTGGGTTGCAAACTTGTTACCTGTAATAAGGACCTGTTTTTTAATGCGGCATTATTTGCAGTTAAGCCTGTTGCTACATCTTTATTCACCGCTGCGTTGAAATCGTTTACAGATGCAAGGGTATATGAATTATCAAGATAACCAAGCCCTTTATTTATGTATGAAAGTCCTCCCACCCTTCTTACATTACCATTATTTACAAATGAAATGGCTTCAAACAAAGCCGGGAACCTGAATCCGTTTTGGAATGAAGTACGAATATGGTGTTTTTGAGCAACTGTGTAAACCAATGCAATCCTTGGATTGAATTTTGGTGAGAACTCCGGATTATTATCCATTCGCAGAGAAGTAACTAATTTTAACCGTTGATCGAAAAAGGTTTTTGTGCTTTGTGCAAACACACCATATTTTGTGTATTGAACGGGTTTCCCATATGACCCATCTGCCAATGGTTTGTTGCGATCTGCTGTAGCCCTTGAAAAATCAACAAAATTATTTCCGTCAGGTATTACCTCATACAAGCGATAGTCGGCACCTACCAGCAGACTGAAGATTTTTACTTTATCTGAAAGATCCCATTGTACATCTGTGTGATACATTCTGCTTCGCTGGTTTAACCAGGCACCACCGGTTGCCGGCGCACCTGTAATTCCGGAATTGGCATGATCCCAATTATTAATACCGGTAATCGTATTTTTTAATTGTTCAAAAGCTGCGGTTCCCGGTTCCACACGACCCAGATCGGCTGCTACTCTTGCAGCAGCCGCAGCTTCTGCCAAACCTGTACCATTGTTTAGCTGTGTTTGAAAAATGTTTCTAAACCTGTCGCGCCAGGCATTATTGGAAAGATGGGTTAAGTCCAGGTTATCTGCCAGTGGTTTAATATTGTATGAATTACCAGTATTCTCCAGTGAGAGATAGGTTCTGGCGGTAAAGGCTCCTGCTTTTAGTTCAAGCTTATGATTTTGTACAGTGGCATTATCTAACTGAATCTTATTACCTCTTTGAAAAATACCATCCATCTGTCCAAAACGATAACTATAGGCGAGCTCTGTTTTAGTAGAAAATTTATGATGTAATGCAATATCAAATTTTATGTTTTCTACTGTAGGGTTCGAAAGATCTTTTTCCCAGTAACCTGTTCTTCTGATGATAAAAGACTTGTTAGGGCCGTTGTAATTGATTCCTGTAACTGTTACCGCATTATTATTTTCATCCCCATATTTATTCCATCCATCATAGGCGGCATTAGCACTACCATTGAGTTCGCTGTATTGAGGATTGGCCGTACTCAGGTTATTCGGGTTTTGATCGGTTTGTGTATTCGATACCCAGTCTGTGGCACGCGTATAACCTGCATTCACTTTAAAGGCCCATTTCTGGTTCCATACATGTGCATAGCGAATGGCTGTTTCTGTTAGCACTGATACATTGCGATCCTTTCCATCAACATGATTCACCCCGGTTTTCTGGTAAATACTCAGACCCGGATATTTGAACGGATTTTTTGTAGCAATATTGGCCATACCATTGATGGCGTTCATGCCATAGAGAGCCGATGCAGCTCCCGGTGTAATTTCAACATTCTCTACATCAAGTTCTGTGGGGCCAATCGAATTACCCAACGAAACACCAAGTGTGGCAGCTTGTATATCTACTCCATCAACAAGTTGTACAAAACGAAAATTATTGGGAATATTAAATCCTCTGGTATTAGGCACTTTAAATGTGATACTGGATGTAGTTAATTGAACCCCTTTTAAATTCTCCAGTGCATCATAAAAACCTGGTGCCGCTGCTTCTTTAATAGCAGATAAACTCAACTTCTCAATACTCACCGGCGATTTCAGAATACTTTCTGGAACACGTGAAGCCGTAACCACTACAAGACTTGCATAAGCATTCTGTACATTCAACGACAATAATAGCGGGCTATTTTTGTTAGAAACAATAAATTCCTGTGTAGCGTAACCCAATGATGACACCTGTATGGTTAACGGAAGTGATGCAGTGGTTTTAATTTGAAATGAGCCATCATCATTGGTAGTAGTAACGGATGAACTGTTTTTTATACGAATAACTGCTCCTGCCAGTGGAGTATTTCCCTGACCCTCTTTTAATGTTCCGGATAAAGTATAAATATCCTGTGCGGAAAGGAATACAGCGATAATCATGAAGTTTAAAGATAACAATAAATATTTCATTAGTCTATTAATTTAGTAGAGTTATAAGATAAATTTTTTATTCTTTAACACCTACAACATCGCTCATGCTTACATATGCAAGTCTGAACCTGCGCATCTCTGAATATAACCGGTTTATAATATGGTCCGCTGCACATAATCTCCAAAATTTTCCTGCTCCTTTTTATTTTTATTATACTGATCAAACACTATATCGAGCTCACTTAATATGCCTGCTTCATCTAATTGTTCCCTGTACCTGGTATTCAATCTTGTTCCTTCGCGGTCGCCACCCAAATGAAGATTATAACGCCCGGGGCCCGTACCCACCAATCCAATTTCGGCTGCATAAGGGCGGGCACAACCATTGGGACAGCCCGTCATTCTCGTAATAATACCTTCTTCTTTTAACTGGTGTTTTTCCAGTAAGGGTTCAAGACTGCTGATAAGTGAAGGCAGGTATCTTTGTGCTTCTGCAAGGGCCAGCGGACAGGTAGGCAAAGCCACACAGGCGATTGAATTTTTTCGCATGAGACCAATTGATTCATCTCTTTCCAAAATACCATACCGCTGCAGTATACTTTCTATCACTGGTTTATCATCAGGTTGAATTTCACTTAGAATCAGGTTTTGATTACTGGTAAAACGGAAAATAATTTTACCGGTTTCTGCTATCTCCAGGAGTGCCGTTTTCAACGGAACATCAACCTCATCGGTTACCCTTCCATTTTCAACAAATAAAGTATAATGCCAGTTACCACGATGATCGGCCTGCCATCCATATCGATCTGTTCTTGCTGTAAAATTGTATGGTTTTGTTTCTTCTAATTCAAAACCACAACGTTGTTCGAGTTCTTTTCTGAATGCATCAATACCCATTTTGTCGAGTGTATATTTGAGTCGTGCCAGCTTACGATCTGAACGATTACCAAAATCTCTTTGTATAGTCAGCACTTCATACACTGCCTTCAGTGTTTTTTCTTCGCCTGCTGTAAAACCAATCACAGTTGCCAGTCTTGCATAAGTATCCGGATTACCATGTGTAGTAGATAAGCCACCCCCCACAGCAATATTAAAACCGGTGAGTTTTCCGTTTTCAATAATAGCTATCAAACCAAGATCATTTGTCAGCACATCTACATCATTATTGGGCGGGATGGCAATACCGATTTTAAATTTCCTCGGCAGGTAACGGTCCTGATACAATGGATCTGTTTCATCGTACTCAACCAGCTTTTCTTCGTCCAGCCATATTTCATAAAAAGCCCTTGTTTTAGGCAATAACAAACGACTGATCTTATCAGCATAGGCATGCACTTCTTCGTGTATGGGCGATTCTGAAGGATGACTGGTACAGGCTACATTCCTGTTTACATCACCACAGGCTGCAATTGAATCGAGATGAACTGCATTAAAATCCTGAAGCGTTGGTTTTATCTGGTGTTTAAGAATACCATGCAATTGTATGGTTTGTCTGGTGGTAATCTTGACAACACCTGTTGAATAATTCCCTGCAATATGATGTGCTGCCACCCATTGATCTGCCTTCATATACCCACCAGGTATACGCAGCCGTATCATAAATGAATATAACTTATCTAATTTTTTTGCTGCCCGTTCTTCACGTACATCACGGTCGTCCTGTTCATACATACCGTGAAATTTAATCAGTGCGTGATCCTGCTCACGAACGGCACCGGTAATTTCATCCTGCAAACTCTCCTGCAATGTGCCACGGAGACCTTTACTGGAGGTTTTTATTTTTTCTATGGGTGAGGGTTTGCTATTTGACATAGAGGTGTTTCGTGAAGGGTGAATGGTCAATGGTGAATTTTAATAGAGGTCCTTGGCGTAACGGTTTTCTTTTTTAAGGTTTTCAAAGTAGGTGTTAGCCTTGATTTTATCTCCGGTTTGGTTTTCAAATACTTTTAGTAATGCTTCTTCTATGGCTTTTCCTGCCGGTTCTTTTTCTCCACAGAGGTATAAGAATGCACCCTGTTCAAGCCATTCAAATAATTCATTCCCCTGCGTTATAATTTTATCGGCCAGGCTCGCTGGTTTTTCATCTTCATTTTTGAAAGCCAGACTGATTTTTGTTAAAGTGTCTGTTTCAAACCATGCCTGCCATTCGGTTTGGTATAAAAAATCGGTCGTAAACTTATCCTCGCTAAAAAACAACCAGTTCCTGCCACTTGCGGCCATCGTATCTCTTTCCGCAACAAAGGACCGGAATGGAGCAATACCTGTTCCAGGGCCAATCATGATAATATCTTTATCAGGAGCGGGTAAGCGGAATCTTTTATTGCTTTGAATGAAAAAACGAACAGTATCTCCCTCTTTTTTATTTTCCAAATACTGTGTACACAAGCCTGTCTGTTCACCTTCTTCTTTATTAAACACATCACGCAATACGGTGATATGCACTTCGCCATTATGTGCACCGGGAGAGGAAGCAATATTGTAAATACGGGGTACAATCTGTGTTAATCCATCAACCACCTGCTCAAACAATTCCGGTTTTTGGAGGGGATATTGTTTCAATAATGATAACAGATCTGTTTTAGCCGCAGGTATTTCATATCCCGTTACCGTTGCATAATGCTTTACAGATTTCTCCAGCAGGTAACTGATATTGATTTTTGAAATCAGTAATTCCCTGATCGAAGCTGTTTCATTTTTCCAGGTAATAGTACGGTTTCCATCAACCGAAACCAGTTGTAACAATTGATCAACCAGTAATGAATCATTTTCCGGAACAATACCAATCGAGTCACCGGGTAAAAAATCTACTCCTTCTGCTACCAGTTCAATATGGTAAATCTTTTTAGATGACCCTCTTGCAGTGAGGTTAATATGCGTTTGAACAATACCATCATAATATAATTTCCCTGCCGGTTTTTTGGTCTCTGCGGGTGCTGTAATTACCGGCACTTTATTTTCTGTTACCTGTAATTGCTGCAAAACCGTATCAAACCATTGGTCGGCGGTGCTTTCATAATCAAGATCACATTTTTGCAGCGCAGCTATTCTTTGTGCACCTAAGTGTTGTAACTGCTTGTCTACATCTTCCCCTGTTTTACAGAATAAAGGATAAGCTGTATCACCCAATGCCAGTACACCATATTTTAACTGCGGCAGCTTAAATCCATTATTATGTATATGGTCATAAAATTTTTGTGCCGTAACCGGGGGTTCTCCATCACCCTGTGTACTGATGACGGTAAGAAAGTATTCTTCTTTAGGCAGATCAGTCAGTTTATACTGATCCAGACTTACCAGCCTGATTTGAATACCTTTCTTTTTTGCTTTTGCTGCAAAATCGGTAGCCAGCTTTTTTGAATTACCGGTTTCTGTTCCGTATGCGATGGTTACTTTTTTGGCAGTAGTGCCATTAGCAACTATCGAAGGCTCTTTGAGTGGCGTTGCTACGAGGCCAGACAAATATCCATTCACCCAGATCAATTCTTCTTTATTGAGCTGGCCAATGAAATCGGCTAATATTTTCAGTTTAGGCTCTGCTAACATGTCTTTTTTTAGTTGTGGTGTCTTCTAACTGAGTAAGTCTTCCGGTAAGAGGTGTGAAATAATGTTCTGTACTGTTTATATTGGGTAGCCATGCAAACTGTTCATGCAACGATACTACTTTACCAATGATGACCAGTGAGGGTGAACGGAATGTTTTATCCTTTAACTGATCTGCATACTGATAAAGATCACAGGTATGAATTTGTTGTAAGGGAGTGGTAGCCTGTTCTATTACTGCCAGCTTTTTAGCTGCATCAATACCATGTAGCGTAAGTTGTTCCACTACGGTTGACAATGTTTCTCCAGACATATAAAATACCAGTGTATCATCTGTATCTGCAAGTTCTTTCCAGGTGTCGCCGCTAACAATATCAGATTTATAATAGGTAAGAAAACGAACACCTACAGATAACCCTCTTGCTGTTAAGGGAATACCCGCATAAGCTGCTGCACCCAAGGCTGCCGTTACACCCGGAACTATTTCGTAAGGAATATTGTGTTGCACCAATGTTTCCAGTTCATCAAGTACATTGGAGAAAATACTGGTATCACCTCCTTTTAAACGAACCACAATTTTATTTTTTGATGCCTGCTCAACCAATAATTCATTGATGGTTTGCTGCGAAGTAGATATTCCTCTGCGGCATTGTTTACCCACATAGATGATCTCCGTTTTATTGTTCACGTAATTGGTAAGAATATCCGGGCTCACCAAACGATCTGTTAATACTACATCAGCCTGTTGCAGCCAGCGAACCGTTTTCACTGTTACCAGTTCGGGATCGCCAGGGCCTGCTGATGCGAGGATTACTTTGCCATATGTTGGTTGCTTACTCATTGTCTACTTTTTTAGTAGATTATTATTGCTAAAAAAATCCCTGCTCAGGATTTAAATCCGGAGCAGGGAAAAGAAATTAAAATAATCCTTCAATAGATAAATATCTTTCCCCTGTATCATAGTTAAAAGTGAGCACTTTGGAACCTGCCGGTATTTCGGGTAATTTTTTTGCTACCGCAGCCAATGATGCGCCCGATGATACACCCAGCAAAATACCTTCTTCTTTTGCCGCACGCTGTGCGAAAGAGAAAGCCTCATCTTTACCAACCAGTATAATACCATCCAGTACAGCTGTATTTAAAATAGATGGAACGAAACCCGCACCAATACCCTGCAAAGGGTGTGGTGAGGGAGCACCACCACTTAATACCGGTGATAGTTCAGGCTCCACCGCAAATACTTTGAGTGATGGAAACTTCTCTTTCAGTATTTCCGCAACACCGGTAATATGTCCACCCGTACCAACGCCTGTAATAAGATAATCCAGCCCTTCCGGAAAATCGGCCAGTATCTCCAGTGCTGTTGTTCTTTTGTGTACTTCTGTATTGGCCGGATTATTAAACTGCTGGGGCATCCATGCATGTGGGGTGGTTTCAGTTAGTTCGGTTGCTTTTTCAATAGCGCCCTTCATTCCCTTTTCGCGTGGCGTTAATACAAATTCTGCTCCGTACAAAGCCATCAGTCTTCTCCGCTCAATACTCATGCTCTCGGGCATCACCAGAATAATTTTATAGCCTTTTACTGCAGCCACCAACGCCAGTCCAATTCCGGTATTACCACTGGTAGGTTCAATAATTACACTGTCTTTGGTAAGCAGACCTTTCAGTTCTGCATCTTCAATCATCGACAATGCAATACGATCTTTGATGCTTGCACCCGGATTGTTTTTTTCCAGCTTAATCCATACTTCATGCTGACTGCCAAATAATTTGTTGATGCGAACATGTGGTGTATTACCAATCGTTGCTAAAATGTTATTTGCTTTCATGTTATTTTTTTAAATCACAAAATTTAATGGTTCAGGAAATGGATCTTTATCTTTTATTTTTATTTCACTTTTATGATACACCACAGAATTTGGCGCCACACTATGTGTGAGCCATATATTACCTCCGATTATACTACCCGCACCAATCACTGTTTCTCCTCCTAAAATGGTAGCACCGGAATAAATAATTACATCATCGTCAATGGTTGGGTGACGTTTGGTACTGGCCAGTTCCTTGGCTACATTCAATGCACCCAATGTAACCCCCTGGTATATCTTCACCCGCTCACCAATGATTGCTGTTTCGCCAATTACGATTCCGGTTCCATGATCAATGGCAAATGAACCGCCGATGGTGGCTCCCGGATGAATATCAATACCCGTTTTACTGTGTGCATATTCTGCAAACAGACGCGGTAATGTTTTTATCTGCTGACGATACAACTGGTTCGATAAACGATAAATAGCAGTAGCATAAAAACCGGGATAAGCTACCAGCACTTCTTCAATTGATTGCGCAGCAGGGTCAAATTCCAGTACAGCCTGCGCATCTTTTAGTAATGCTTCATAAATAGCAGATAATTTATCAAAGAAAGAAGCTGTATGTTCTTTTACAATGGTTTCATCTTTGATAAGCTCAAACAGGATTGCTGAAAAAGTATGTCGCAGTTCAGCATATTCAACCGCCAGCTTTTCAGCCGAGTTGAATTTTTTTTCGTAAGAGCCAAATAAAAAATTGAACAGGTCGTCTATAAAACTCTCTGCCAGCTGTTTATCCGGGAAAGTCTGGTGTGTTTTCCAGTTACGCTGAAATAATTGTTGTATGAATTGCGCTGCTGCCATAGTTTTTATTGAATCATGCATGCACCAACGGTAACATGACTTGTTTCGTCAATGAGAATAGCTCCGCCATTGGTTCTCAGTTCCTGGTAAGCATCGTATGCTACCGGGCTCGCCGTTTTAATGGTTACTTTTACAATATCATTTAATGCTACTGTTTCGGGTGATGCTATCTGTTCCAATGAATGAACATCCAGTTTATAACTTACCTCTTTTACCACCGAACGAACCTGCTTGCTGTTAATCTGTAATAAATATTTATTGCCAGGCACCAGCGCTTTATGATCCATCCAGCATAATAGCGCCTCCACTTCATTCGATACTTTTGGCCGGTTATCATTTTTCACAATCAGGTCACCGCGGCTGATATCTATATCGTCTTCCAGGTGTATTACCACACTCTGTGGTGCAAATGCTTCGTCTACTTCTTTTCCATTGTGTTCAATGGCTTTTATGGTACTGCTGAAACCTGCAGGTAATATCGTTACAGCATCTCCCTTTTTATAAATACCGCTGTTAATTTTTCCGGCATAACCACGATAATCATGCAGTTCTTCTGTCTGTGGTCGAATGACATATTGAACAGGGAAACGGGCTTTTTCCAGATCAATATCGTCTGCAAGCTCTACCGTTTCCAGGATATCCAGTAATGAAGGACCCTCGTACCATGTTAATGCTGCTGTTTTTGCTACTATATTATCGCCATTCAATGCACTGATAGGAATATAACGAACGTCTTTCAGGCCGAGTTTTTTCGCCACTTCTGCATAGTCAATCACGATATTATTGTACACATCCTGCGAAAAATCTACCAGGTCCATTTTGTTAATCGCCACCACCACATGTGGAATATTCAGCAAAGAAGTGATGATGGAATGGCGACGTGTTTGCTCTACCACACCATGACGTGCATCAACAAGAATAATTGCCAGGTCTGAATTGGAGGCACCCGTTACCATATTCCTTGTATACTGAATATGACCCGGCGCATCGGCAATGATAAATTTACGTTTGGGTGTAGCAAAATATTTGTAAGCCACATCAATGGTAATACCCTGTTCACGTTCTGCACGCAAACCATCGGTCAATAGCGCAAGATCAATCTCACCATCTTCCTTGTTTTTACTTTGTTTTTCCAGGGCTTCGAGGTGATCGATCATGATTGATTTACTGTCGAACAGTAAACGCCCAATCAGGGTCGATTTACCATCATCTACACTGCCAGCTGTTATAAATCGGAGTAAGTCCATTTGTTTTGTTTTTAGAAATAACCATTCTTTTTTCTGTCTTCCATCGCCGCTTCACTTACTTTATCATCAATTCTGGTTTCACCACGCTCACTTGTTTTAGTGGCGGTAATTTCGCGGATGATATCGTCAATGCCTGATGCACTTGATTCTACAGCGGCCGTACAGGTCATATCGCCAACAGTACGGTAGCGTACTTTTTTGGTAACGATTGAATCTGTATCATCCAGTTGTATAAATTCAGATAAGGCAATCAATTGTCCTTCATGTTCCAAAACAGTACGCTCGTGTGCGAAATAAATAGAGGGTAATGCAATATTTTCTCTTTTGATATAATTCCAGATATCCAGTTCCGTCCAGTTACTGATAGGAAACACCCGCACATTTTCTCCCTTACTGATCCGGCCATTATAGGTGTTCCATAATTCGGGGCGCTGGAGCTTGGGGTTCCATTGACCAAATTCATCTCTCACTGAAAATATTCTTTCCTTGGCCCTTGCTTTCTCTTCATCTCTTCGCGCACCACCGATACAGGCATCGAAACCAAATTCCTCTATCGTATCAAGTAAAGTATAGGTCTGCAATGCATTTCTGCTGGCAAACTTTCCTTTGGGCTCGGTAAGTTGTCTGGATTTGATGGTGTCTTCTACCTTACGTACCACTAATTTTTCACCAATAGTTGCCGCCAGTTCATCCCTGAACTGTAAGGCTTCGGGAAAATTGTGGCCCGTATCAATATGCACCAGTGGAAAAGGAAATTTACCCGGACGAAATGCTTTCAGGGCAAGGTGTACCAGCGTAATTGAATCCTTACCCCCACTAAATAAAAGTGCAGGTTTTTCAAACTGCCCGGCCACTTCACGCATAATATGTATGGCTTCCGATTCTAGCTGATCTAAATAATCTAATCTGTACGCACTCATGCTTCTGCTGTTTTTTTAGGTTCATGCGAATGCAATCCACATTCTTTTTTACTATTGTCTTCCCACCACCAGCGACCCGCCCTGAAATCTTCTCCCGGTTTAATAGCCCTTGTACAGGGTGCACAACCAATGCTCACAAAACCTTTATCGTGTAAAGGATTATAGGGTATGGCTTTTTGATGGATATACTGTTTTACTTCTTCGGTTGTCCAGTGTAGTAATGGATGATATTTTATTATTTGATTCGCCGCATCCCATTCAATGGGTGTGAGATCATGTCGTGCAGGTGAATGTTCTGCCCTCAAACCTGTGATCCAGATGGCATTACCTGCCAATGCTTTTTTCAGCGGTATCACTTTTCGGATGGTACAACAGGCTGATCTCAGTTCCGGTGAATCATAAAATGCGTTGGGGCCATTGGTTTCTATATAATCAGACAATGCCTGCGCATCGGGATAATAGGCTTTGATACTGGTTTTATAAAATTCCAGCGTACGGCTCCAGGTGCTATAGGTTTCAGGAAAAAGACGACCTGTATCGAGTGTAAATAATGATACCGGGAACTCATGGGTTTGAATGATATCAGTTATCACCTGATCCTCATAACTAAAACTGGTAGAGAAAGTTACCGCACCCGGGTATGCTGCCACGAGTAATTGTATCGCCTCTTCAATAGAGCGATCCCGTATTTGTTGTTGTAAAGCTGCAGCAGTGCTGCTATTGTGAACTTGTGACATGTTTTTTGTTTGGATCGATGAAAGTGCGGCAAGCGCAGGTATGAACAGTATCAGTCAACCTTAATAACGGTACAACAACAGCAGGTGCTGTTTCCGATTGATAAATGTGTCATAGTGTTGAATTGCATACGTTCAGTTAAATCGTTCCAAACATCTCACAAAAAAAGGCACCCGATGCTCAGTCAGAATGCCTTGTATTACTACAGTTGCTGTATACGTATAAGAACACTGACTTATCTTATCCCGATTTTATCGGGACCGGATTTGGCACCTTTTCCAAATAAATGATGAAGTGGTTGCCAAGGCTTCACAGGGCCAATTCCCTCCGCCTTTCTTGATAAGAATGTATAAGAACGAGTACAAAGATAGGGGGAAAAATGTATTCCCTACCAAATAGGTAGACTTTTTTGTAAAAGAAATGTAAAATGAATGTGCTTACAAATGTTTAGTAGTATTTAAGCGTGATTTATATTTTGGCCACAGATTCACAGATTATAAGGCCCTAATCTGTGAATCTGTGGCCAAAAGTCACAATCTATTGATAGTTATTTTCCAACTGATACAGATGTTTTACTTTGCGGCATGACTCAGATCGACAGTGTACAATTAGAGCAGGTAATACTGCATAAAGTGGGCAACCCTACACGGGGAGAGGAACTGAAACTTTCCGTGAACCCTTTAAGCCTCAACGATGAAATTGTAAGGGGTTTATTAACCAGGTATTTCCTGTCGCCGTTTAATGAACATGAACAATACCAGTTTACCCATATCAGCAGCCTGGAACTGAATGAAGTGTACCAGTATGTGAATGGTATTTTTGACGATCCGAAAAATTTTGTCTCCCAATCTGCCCTGCTGGCTTCTTTTTTATACCAGAAAAGCACCCATGCAAGGGTGAAAGAAGGCGAATTATATATTACCCGCTTCAGCAATGTCCCCTTCGGAACCGAATATGTAGATGCCATTGGTTTATTTAAAAGCGAAACCAAAGAAACTTTCTTGAAAGTATTTCCGCATGGACAAAGCTGGGAAGTAATTGCCGAAGACGGCGTAAACATTAACAAACTCGACAAAGGCTGCCTCATTTTTAAAAAGAACAGAGAGGAGGGTTATGTGGTTTGTGTGGTTGACAATACCAATAAACAGGATACCCAATACTGGGTCAGCGATTTTTTGCAGGTCACCAGATCGGCCAACAGCTATCACCATACCAACGACACATTAGGTATGTGTAAACTTTTTATCAGCAATGAACTGAATGAAAAGTTTTCCGTAAACAAGAGCGATCAGATTGATTACCTGAACCGCAGCATGGAATACTTCAGTACAAAAGAATCTTTTAACCTGAACGAGTTTGCAGAAGAAGTATTACATCATCCGGAAGTGATTGACAGCTTTACCCAATATAAACAACAATACGAAGTAGCCAGACAGGTGAACATTGAAGACAGTTTCGATATTCACCTGGCAGCCGTAAAAAAACAGCAACGTGTTTTCAAAAGTGTATTAAAGCTCGATAAGAATTTTCATGTCTATATACATGGCAGAAAAGACCTGATTGAAAAAGGCTATGATGAAATGAGTGGCAAGCACTATTATAAGCTGTATTTCGATGAAGAAAGCTAGAGAGAAAGCTGTGAGCTATGAGCTATAGGCTATGAGCAATTATTTCCGGTAATAATTAACCTCCGAATGGATCGTCTTCGGCTTTTAATAAATCGCGCAGGTGCAGCAATGCTTTGCGGATTTTATTGGCATAATCAGGGTCGTTTATGGGAACGGGCCAACTGATTAAACTGGTACTTTCATTTTTATTGAATTGCGGATAATACTGCGAACAGGTACATACATATTTCCCATTACCTCTTTTTAACCAAACACTCATCAAACCGCTACCAGCACTTGGGGCATAAATGGTATCAATATACATTGGATTGAAAGTAAATGAATAACTACAAAAAAGAGCGGGTATGCTCGTGTTATTATAAGGTCTGAAATAAAGGCTATAGCTAAAGTTCATACTACTTTCGTTAAAATACATATAGGGGTTCGCTACATATTTATCGTCTAAGCTGGTAGCCGCCCCGATCCTCACCGTATATTCTCCATTTATTTCATTCAGTTTTTTCTTCAGGTAATTAACAGTTTCTCCTTTGGTGAGTGTAATATCCTGGGAAAAACTCACCTTAAAAGATAGTAAAGCGGCAAATAAGAAAAGGTATCGCATATATACTGTTTACAACAATTGTAAAGTAAAAAAAGTTTACTGAACATCTAATAGCAGTGAAACTAAACTGCTACTCTAAGTTTAAAATACCTAAATATCGGTAAGCAAATTTATTGTCATTAAAAACCTACCTGCTTAGCGAGCCGGTTGTAACAGCGAAATTTCTTTTGTGTGTTGCAGTATTTTAGATTTCGAAAAATAGGAGGGGAAGAATTGATCCTTTGCCCATTTTTCAAATAAATTATGGTAGTATGGACTTGCAGGATCGCCCGATTGTCCGGGTGTATTAATCATTAATGTTTTATCCCAGTCTCTGGTATCCACTACCAACCTGAAACTGGCACCGCTTAATTGATTATCGATTCCACCATTTGCACCGGGCGTATGTCCGTTACCGCCCCTTGGCATGGGACCGTGATCTAATTTATTACGCAAGCCCGTTTCTACAAAAGCCGATAAGGGATGGCGGATCAACGCATGTTTAAATTTTGTTTGTCCATATTGCCACTGGCTCATATCTGTACCCAGTCTTGTCTTCAATGCTGCAACTGCATCTTTGAAGGTGGTGGCAAGAAAAGCATCTCTTAATTGCTCTGCAGACTTGCCCGATTCTTTAAAATAGGACGCCGGCGATTTCAGCATTTTAATAATAGTGGTTAACTGAAAATTGATCAACCCTCTTGCTTCGGCGGGTATAAACATGGTTCCAGCCTGCACATATATTTGCCGTTCCCACTGGGCATAGATACCTGCCGGTATACTTTCCATACCCAATACAAAATTCCATTGGTCGAAGTATTTTTTTGCTGCAATGGATGCTTCATCCGTAAGCTGTACCGTTTTGAGCAAGGGTACCAGTTCGCTTGCAGGAATAGAGAAATAGTCATTTTGCAATTGTGCCATTTCTTCAATGGTAAATTTTTTATCCTGACTCAGTACCTGGTTTACCCTATCGCCCCTGTAGGCATCGGCCCATGTATAACCTACCGCGTCCCATCTTTTATAAGAAGCAGGTGTTACATGCTGATTGGCGGTTGCAAAAAATCCTTTTGCGGGGTTGAGTATATGTGGTCGTTCTTTAATAGGTAAATAACCATCCCACTCATACCGGCCATCACCGGGTATGGGTACATAACCACTGAAATTTTTTCTTACAGGAACAATACCCACCGTCTGCCATCCTATATTTCCTTTTTTATCTGCCCATATCATATTCTCTCCGGGTATATGACTATAAGAACAGGCTTCCCTGAATGAGGCCCAGTCTTTTGCCTGATCAATTCTTAAAGAAGCGAGATAGGGTGCACCTCCTGGTTCCATCCATGCACATTTAACCGCATAGGCTTTATGATTAACTGAATCGATATAGGTAACCGGACCATGCAGGGTATAATATAATCGGGCAGTAACCGTTGACGCATTTTTCACCCCTATCTTTTCTTCTATCAACTTCATATCCACCCATTTTCCTTTATGTCGGTACTGATTTAAATTCGAAGGGTTCAGGTCGTACACATACAAATCTTCGCCATCGGTTTCATAGATGGTGAGACCCCATGCTCCATATTCATTATGCCCGATAGAAACACCTGGAATTTCGGGTTCACCGCCACCTACCACATTCCAGCCGGGTGCTACCAAATGTACCATATACCTTAATGAAGGCGCTGCAATTTTCCGGTGTGGATCATTGGCCAGCAAAGGATAACCGCTGGCTGATTTCTTTCCGCTTACAATCCAGTTATTGCTACCTTCTGTAGTAGGGTTTAGTTCAAATGCTTCTTTTTCTCTTTTGATATTCATCTGGCTCAGCATTGCTGTTGCATCCATTATCGGATTTGCCAGGTCTTCTTTCATGAAGCTTACATCTTTGCGATAAGCATTGTAGAGATCGAGTATTTTAGCACTTAACAGGTCAACACGAATGGTACTGTCCATTTTCAGATCCGGGTCTTTCGGATGAAACCATACAATCTCTTTCACTTTTTCTATTCCTACTTTCTGAATGGCCAATGCAATATTGAGTTCCTGCGTAATATTGCCCAATAAACCCTGGTGCCTGGAAATAACTACTTCAGGAGTCCAGGTTTGGGGTTGAATATTGAGCAGTTTAAATTCAATGGGTAGTTTTTCCGGTGTCTGATTAATTTCTTTGATATAGGCGTTTACACCGTTTACATATGCATTGATGATTTCTTTTCCCTGTGGATGATAATAGTTCAGTTCTTTATCCATATTACCCCTGAACATAAATAACCGGGTGCCGATATCTCTTTTCAGTTCTCTGGCGCCCAATATTTCTGCAACTGTTCCTGTTGCCTGACGGCGCCATACTTCAAACTGAAAGAGCCTGTCTTTGGCTGCACAATACCCTTGTGTAAAAAACAGGTCGTATTGATTTTTTGCATAGATATGATTCATGCCCCATTCATCTCTCCATACTTCCACTTCTGCTTTCAGGCCTTTGATTGGTACTGTTGTTTTTTGCTGGGCAATAACTGTTGTGAATGAAAACGTGATGAACATCAGTAGAGCAATCTTATGCATGTAAACAGATTTGTCTTCAATATAATCAATGTATTTGAAGTCGCTGCAAAATCAAATCAGCCTGTATCGATAAATAATCAGCGCCCTTTGCAAATGCAAAGGGCGCTGATTATTTATTTGATATAAAGTGCAGCTAATATTAAATAGAGCTTACTTTTTCTCCTGTTTTAGGTTTGGCTTTCAATAATCGCCTGATTACTTTCAAATCTCTGAAATAACCAACGGTTCCTATATCAACATACAGTCCGATGCCACCTGTTGTATGCTTGCCCAACATTTTATCAACAACAAAACTGGAGTACTTCAGATCATTGATAAACATCTCCGCTGTTTCACCATTTACTTCAATACGCATAGTGATCCATTCATTCAAAGCCACAGGCGCAGAACCCTCATATTTGAATGGCGCTATTTTACGAAGGGTATCAAACTTGGCATGTGGATATGACATGTATTGAACAGCATGGTTTCTAAAAAGCTGGTTATTACTTCTACCCACTTTGGGTCTCACGTAAATACCTTCAAAAGCGGAATCATCCTCTTTAATCCTGAAATAGACACCTATAAAACCTGCGATACCAGAGTAAGGAGCCGGGTTTTGAAGTTGACTATACATTTTCACTTCAATGGTGCCATTTTCAAAATCACCTAAATCAACCAACCGCGCATAATGAGGTTCATCAACTGTTTTTTCAATATTGGTTGAGTCAAAGGGAATGGCTTTTAAATCCCTTTCTATCTTCATTACTTCTTTACCCTGAAATTTTACTATTTCACCTGTTACATTGTGCAGGTCAAAAGCCTGCTTTCCCAAACTTAGTCTCTTCCATTTTGCAGAAGCATTACCGTTTAACTGGGAACGGGCTTCAACTGTTACACTTAATACGCAACAGGTAGTGATAATAAATTTCAGCAGTTTCATGATTCGTGTATTTAAAATAATTTTTCAGCAGGTGGTGTGGCGCCGGCTAATCTTAAATAAACGGTTGCCTGTCCTCTGTGGTGTGTCTGGTGTTCAAAACATTTTTCAATGGCCAGCTGTCTGCTCATATCGAAACGACCAAACAGTTTTACCGTTTGTGGTAAATTTTGTGTTGGATATTTTTTGATGGCGTTAATGGCGAAATCATAGGCAGCCATTACTTTATTGGTTACACTGGCTTTATTTTCATCATTCGATTTTTCCATTTCACCAAAACCGAAAGGAGGTTTTTCATCAGTCGCTGATGCTACAAATCCATAAATGGCATCGCTCAGGTGTAAAAACTGGGCAGCGAATGAACGCATTTCCTTGGTGGGCTTTAGTGCATAACCGGTTTCGGGCATCGCATCTAAATACTCTTTGGTATAAGTTTTAGCCCGCTGCCATTCTTTAATGATGTTTTCATTTGAATTTTGTGCCTGCATATGGCTGATAAATAAAATAGTGGTAAGGAATGCAAATAGTTTTTTCATGGTTGTTTTTTTACAAAGCTAATAACAATAGTGTATTTTTGTAACTGAATTAGTGAATAGTAGTAACTTACAGGTAACCAGTTTTTTATGCGATCCATCACCAACCCCTTTCAATGCCCTGTTACCCGAACCATGTCTATCATAGGTGGTAAATGGAAACCCATTATCCTGAGTTGTATTGGCGACAAATCAATCCGGTTTGGCAAACTCAACCAGATCATTCCTGGTATATCTAATAAAGTATTGTCGAATGAGTTGAAGGAATTGGAAGAGTTATCACTGATAGAACGTGAGGAGTTCAGAGAGCTGCCTCCAAGGGTTGAATATCGTCTCACTAAATCGGGCAAAAGCCTTATTCCACTATTGCATGAGCTGGCCAATTGGGGAAATACAAACCTGGCGAAGAAGCTGGAGAAAGTAGTACAGTAAAATTTTCCCTTTGTTTTGTTGGTCCGTACTGTACATGAAAGTGCAATTGGCAGTCTACCTACTTACCCATATCGTCTGACCAATCTATTTTCTACTCTGTAATACCCCAATCGTTCACCCAACACCCCTCATACAGGGTTTACTGCTGTTTCAAAGAGACTATGTACTCAACCAAAACAGAGCATAACACTATAACTATGTTGAACAGTGTTGAAAGCGTGTTGTGACTGTGTTGTTGGTGCGAGCAAACCCAATGCAGCAAAGGGTTTCAGGGTGAACAAAAGAACAGAAAATTGAAATTATTGTTTTCGGAGGTGCGAGATGCTGTTAATCAATGGTTTACTGAATAGAGAGTTTCAATGTGGGGGGTGTTCCCAAAGCTGGACTTGAACCAGCGAACCCTCCCGACTTACGGTCGGGATGTTCTAACCAACTGAGCTAATGGGATGTATAAAAAAGAAAATCCCCACATTGCTGTGAGGATTTCGCTCCCAAAGCTGGACTTGAACCAGCGACCCTCTGATTAACAGTCAGATGCTCTAACCAACTGAGCTATTTGGGAGTATGTGTTTCCAAAAAAACCACTTGAACCAGAGACCCTCCCGACTTACGGTCGGGATGCTCTAACCAACTGAGCTATTTGGGAATACCGTTTCCCTTTCGGGGTGGCAAAAATAGGGAAAAATGCAATCTGGCAAAATCTATATCCAAAAAAATGCTCAAAATGAGATGTAAATACCGTCTGCCCGCTGTTCCAAAGGGTAGGTTTTCAGGTAATAGCCTTCTCCACTGGTATTCCGGCCATTTTTTATGTTGAAACGATAACGGTGTAAGGGACAAACCACCTGCCCCATTCCATCCACAAAACCATCGGCCATAATACCACTGGCATGCGGACATTTATACGCAAATGCATATAAGCCTTCCTGGTGCTTTGCCAGTGTCATTTTCTTTCCCGCCACATCAATCACACACATATTGTTGCTCTGCCATTGAAATTCCGCTTCCGTCTCGCCGATTTTATACCATTTCTTATCCGAATTAAACATTTTAGTATATTTTTTTCTTATAATATCTTAGGTTTGTGCCTCCAACATCCAAACATAAAGATGCAGAAATCGTTACTCAGTTTACTCATATTCTTATTAGCCGCCAATATCAGTAGTTTTTCACAGAACCGTGGTGTTGACCAAGGCTTTGGTTTATTGGGTAGCAGAGCTGATATCAGCGGTTTGGCCAGGTACAGAACAGATAGTTCTGCCATTGATGCACAATATTCTATGCGTGTTAAACAAATTGGTATTGTGTACAGCATCCGAAAAGACCTGATTAAATGGAGATGGGGTTCTGTAAGCATCGGCTCTCCTATGATGCTGGGTGTAAGTTTTACCAACCGCTATCGTTCTTTTGATTTTGATGGTACCAAAAGAGATACTATCCGGGGTAAAAAAGGGGCGCACCTCGCTTTTGAAATACCCATCGTTGCCGATCTCAATATTGGTTTACACTCAGCTTCAGATGATACTAAAAAATCGCTCGGTATTTATGTAGGTGGCGGATATCAGTACAGTTATACCAAAATATATACTTCTGTAGGTAAAGTGCCTTTCGATAGTTTCGATCCTGTTCTCAGAGCAGGTCTCAGAATGGGTAAAGCCTGGGAAACCAGGTGGAGCCTCGGTTTCAACATACGTGGTGTTTCCAATGGAAACCGTACCTACAGCATTCACTGGCTGAAAGAATTATAACAAACCTCCTCTGCGAAAACTCCCCGTCCTCTCGTTCTCTGCGGTGGGGTTCCAAACGTCACCCTGACGAAGGAAGGGCACCGCAGAGAACGAGAGAACACAGAGATAACCGTAGAGGGTTTGGTTAGTACTGTACCGTTTTGTAAGGGTAACGCACCTGGTACATATCTCTCACCTTATTTAGTATGAGTTCGCGCAGTGCATCAATGTTTTTTCTTTCGAGTGCCGATATGAATACACAATTATGTTCGGTAGCCCTTTCCCATTTTTCGCGCAGCTCTAATAATATCTCCTGTTTTACTTCATCTTCCAGCCATTCATCAAATGTTCGCTCTTCATAGAGATCCATTTTATTGAAGATGGTAAGAATAGGTTTTTCAAAGGCTTTCAGTTCCTGTAATGTCTTGTTCACCACACCAATCTGGTCTTCATACTGTACATGTGATATATCTACCACATGCAACAAAATATCGGCTTCACGCACTTCATCCAGCGTACTTTTAAAACTTTCTACCAGGTGGTGCGGCAGCTTGCGTATAAAACCTACTGTATCGCTCAACAGGAATGGTGTATTTTCAAAAACCAGTTTTCTGGTGGTGGTATCGAGCGTGGCGAATAATTTATTCTCGGCAAAGACTTCACTCTTACTCAATAAATTCATGAGGGTACTCTTCCCCACATTGGTATAACCTACCAACGATACACGAATGAGCTCTCCTCTTTCTTTTCGCTGTGTAAATGATTGTTTGTCTATTTCTGCCAATCTTTTCCGGAGCAGTGAAATCTTGTCTTTTACAATACGACGATCCGTTTCAATCTCTGTTTCACCCGGACCTCTGGTTCCGATACCACCACCCTGACGCTCAAGGTGTTTCCACATACCTTTTAATCTTGGTAACAGATACTGGTATTGTGCCAGCTCTACCTGCACTTTGGCCTGTGCCGTTCTCGCCCTGCGGGCAAATATGTCGAGAATCAGATCGCTTCGGTCAATGGTTTTTACACCCAGTTCTTTTTCAATATTGGTGATTTGTGAACCGGTAAGTTCATCATCGAAAATAACAAGGTCAATATTTTTCCCCGACACATATTCTTTAATCTCTTCCAGCTTCCCCTTACCCACAAATGTTCTGCTGTCGGGATGTGGCAATTTCTGCGTGAATTTCCGCACGGTTTGTGCACCTGCTGTTTCGGCGAGAAATGCCAGTTCATCTAGGTACTCGTATACCTGCTCCTGGGTTTGTTCTTTCTGAATAACACCCACGAGTACTGCTTTCTCTTCTTCTTTTATTTTATGTTGCTTCTCAATCAAAATCTACTCCTCTTTTTTGCAAAGGTAACCGTTAACGCATTGTGCTATTAAAAACAAATACCCAACTATTCAAAATTCATTTTCACTCATGGGCCGTTGGGCCCCGTCCCTATTCCCGGGCTGCATTGGCCTCTGATCAGATCTGCTGCGCACGATCTGATCTGTCTTCGCTGCGCTTGACACCGACCCCAATGAGGCCCGTCCATAGGGACTGATTAAAAATGATTTGCCTGACCTGTTCTAACTATTACCCTGTACCCTTTTAGAAAGAATAGCGAATGAGCCAGTCAACCCATTTGGTTTTTTAACTAAAAACCCCGTCACCGCCTATTGAGCGGGTGACGGGGTTTTGGTGAACAGAGGAATGTTGAATATCTAATGTCCAACTTCGAAACTGGATATTCGACATTCTGCTGTTCTTCTGTTTTATAATCCACTAATGGTTACACCTACTGAAAACTTTCTCATGCTTGGACCTGTTCCATCTTTCAGCACACCATTCAACTGGTAGCCCGCATCAATAGAAAAGATACCATAACCTACTCTTGCAGTAGCTGCCAGCATGGTTCCGTTGATGAATCGCTTGCTGCTTTCTTTTTCTACATAAGAAGTTCCATATAAACTCTGGCCATTTTTGTTTACCAGGTTCTTTCCCTTGGTATATGATTTCAGCAGGGTACCCAGCTTAAAGCCGATGGCCGCTTTCCAGGATTTGGAAGGATCTTCCGGGTTTGAATAATAACGCAGTTCTACCGGTATTTCAAAATAGATACTGGTAAGTTTAAATTTATCAAAATGATTCGCACTGTCTACATTGGTAAATGGTAAACGGGTGGTGGGTGATTTGATATCTACTTTGGTATTATTGAAAAAGATATTACTCGTTCCCAAACCTGCACCCAGGCCAATACTCATTCTTTTATTGGTCTTGAATGGCTTATCTACCATAAAATAGATGTTGAAATGCCTGCTGAAGCCATTACCGGTACGAACACTGTCGGGACGGTTGGTCCAGCTATCGCCACCATACTGTATCATCAGGTGATCTGCAGGACGGTCGCTGAGGTCGATCTTGCTCCAGTCTGTTTTTTTCTTCGTCTCATTCTTTTGTGCGGTAGCCAGCAGGGTTCCTGTAAAGGCCAAAAGCAGTAATACTATCTTTTTCATGTTCTCGTTTCGTTGCGCCAATATATGGCAATAGGGCGCAAAAATAACAGAATTGGTTGCATGGAAGTGGTTAAAAATTAGTCAAATCGTTGATTTCCTGCTTTTTTACCCCGAATAGCAGGAATTTATTGGTGTAGTGGATTGCTGTTGGATGTTAGCAATTAGCTTTTAGCTATTAGCAGTTAGCAATCAGGAGTTATCAGCTGTTCAGGTTTATAAAGATATTTAGTTGTTGGCAAGTAAGCATGCACTCATTTACCCCCCTAAAAGCTAACAACCACCCGCCCTGATTAAACCCGATCTGAGCGCATATGTTATGATGGATGCCACACTTTTAGCCCCCAGTTTATCCATAATACGGATACGGTAACTTTCGATGGTTCTTTTACCTACAGACAAACGGGCGGCTATTTCCTTACTGGTTAACTCCTTACAAATCAGTTTTACGATCTGTTTTTCCATTTCTGTGAGTGAAATATGCCGCAGGCTCTTTTGATCGGTATTTTTTCCGGCAATGATCCGCGAAATTTTTTCGGTGATCTCCTGTGAGAAATATGATTTATGCTGGTATACGATTCGGATGGCCCTTGATAATTCTTCCATACCAATACCTTTTACCAAAAAACCATGTGCCCCCGCTTCCAGCATTTCAATGATGAGATAGTCTTCACTGAATGAACTCAGTGCAATGATTCTTATGCCGGGATAAGTGCGGCATAATTTTTTCACTGCTTCTATACCATCCATCATCGGCATTTTAATATCGGTAATGATGATATCGGGTGCCAGCTGTTTTACACGCAGTAACAAATCTTTCCCATTGCTCACCTCTCCCTTGATCCAAAACTGCGGATCTCTCGACAGCATGATCTTTAACCCTTCCCGATAGATCAGGTGATCATCAGCAATCAATATGGAGATTTTTTTATTTGCCATGGGTACTGCATTTAAAAAATCAGGCAACTGTTTCATCTGCAGCAATCACCAACCTGATTTCACCATAACTGATTTCTTCCGGCAGGTTTTCTTTGAGTTGTTTCAGCCCGTTTTTACCAAACCGCTGAATGGCTGCCACGATGAGTTCTCTTTTATCGGCAGGCACGAGTGCTGCAATATCCAGTTGCGATTTTGATACATAATAAGCCAGGTGCGACTCAATGGTATTAGGTGATAACACGCGCTGTGCTGCAATGGCTTCCACACTCATGCCGCTTTTAAACAAATCGAGGCTGAGTTTTTTAGTATCGGTTTCTCTTTCTCTTGGTGTTGCTGTTCTTCTTTCTCTTTTGGGTTGTTTGAGTTCTATACGGGTATCCAGACCCTGTTCATTACAATAGTCCTGCACCATTTCTAAAAAGGGTTGACCATATCTTTCAATCTTATACATACCAAAACCCGATATCTTACTCAGGTCGGTTGCAGCCAGTGGCAGGTATGTGGCCAGGTCCATCAAACTACTATCACTCAATATTAAATATGCCGGCACATTTTCTTCATGCGCCATTTTATTGCGAAGTCTTTTCAGGTTTTCAAAGAGTTCTTTTTCATACGCATGCTGTTGATATACTACCGGTTCTTTTATCGTGGTTACTATCTGTACAGGTGCATGCAGGTATACTTTCTCTCCTTTGAATAATACTGCTTTACTTTTTTCGGTGAGTTTTAGTAAGGGGTATTGCCCGTCGCTCATTTGCAGGTAACCACTGGCCAATAATTCTTTGGTATAGTGCATCCACTCATCTTTAGGTTTGTCTTTACCAATACCATATACCGATAACTGTTTATGTTCTGTTTTTATTTTTTCACTGGCACTTCCCCTTAACAGGTCTACAATATAACCCAGTCCGAATTTTTCATTCACCCTTGCCACTGCACTCATAATTTTTTGTGCCACAATGGTCTGATCCGATAATTCGGGTTTATGAATGCAGGTATCGCAGGTACCGCAATAGTCTGGTGCCTGTTCACCAAAATAATTCAGCAGGTATTTTCTGCGGCACTGCCGGGTTTCGCAGAAGGCCACCATCTTATCCAGTTTGTCGAGCAGAATTTTTGTCTGCTCCGGATTGTCTTCTACCTGTGCAAAATTCTTGAGCTTTATTACATCACCTGATCCATAAAATAACAATGCCTCACTGGGTAGTCCGTCTCTGCCCGCTCTTCCTGTTTCCTGGTAATAGCCCTCAATATTTTTAGGAAGGTCGGCATGTATTACAAAGCGCACATTGCTTTTATTGATACCCATACCAAATGCAATGGTGGCCACAATAATGCGTATATCATCTTTCAGAAAAAGATCTTGTCTTTCATCACGTGTGGTTTTATCGAGTCCGGCATGATAAGCTGCTGCATTAAAACCATCTTCTTTCAGGTCTTCGGCCAATCGTTCTGTAGCATTTCTGCTCAAACAGTAAATGATGCCACTGTCTTCTTTATGTTCTTCGAGATAATCTGTCAGCTCATCATAATAATTACGTTTGGGTTTTACGTAGTAAGTGATATTGGGCCGGTTGAAACTGTTTTCAAAAACCCTGTATTGCTTCAGGTGAAGCTGGTCGATGATGTCTTTTTTGGTAAGAGCATCTGCAGTAGCCGTTAATGCAATCACAGGAATATGGGGGAACTGTGTTTTCAGTTCGCTTAATACCCTGTACTCCGGTCTGAAATCGTGTCCCCACTGACTGATACAATGTGCTTCATCGATGGCAAAGAGTGCTGGTTTGGCTTCTGTTTTTAAGAATTGAAGTAAATTAATTTCAGCACCCACCAAACGTTCCGGTGCCACATACAATAGTTTTAATTCGTTTCGCCTGAGCTGCTGTAATATCTGTTCTCTTTCTGAAGGGTGTTGTGTACTGTTTAGAAAAGCAGCTTTTACTCCGTTGAGCAGGAGTGCATCTACCTGGTCTTTCATGAGGGCGATCAATGGACTCACCACCACCGTTACTCCATCTACACATAAAGCAGGTACCTGGTAGCATAAACTTTTACCACCACCGGTGGGCATGAGTACAACCGCATCCTGATCATTTAGTAAATGTTCAATAATCTCCTGCTGGTTATGCCTGAAATCGTTGTATCCAAAAACCGTTTGTAATATCTCTGCAGGTGCTGCTATTTGTTTCATGAATCCATTAAATAATGATACGGCTGCAAGATAAGAGCAGAATGCGGGGATTGTCAATAGGTATTTTTACCTGATTTGGGGATTAGCCTTTAGCTTTTAGCTATTAGGCACTCTATATATTAGAAATAAGGAACAGAGAAAGTAGAAAATATTCTCCTCCTCACTTTCTCTGTTCCTTATTCCTCTGTTCCTTATTCCTCTGTTTCTACAGCTCTCTCACCCAGATATTTCTATAACTCATCGGGTTGCCACCATCATTTCCATGATCCTGTAATACAATTGGTTCCTTGTCTTTGTGTTTCTTATAGCTGGGTGCACCAATCCATTCTGTGCCTCCTTTAATCTCTACATTGTTTTGTACCAGTACACCATTATGAAACACGGTAATACGTGCGGGTGTTTGTACGGTTCCATCACCATAAAACTGTGGTGCAGTAAAAACGATATCATACGATTGCCATTCACCGGGTTTGCGGCTGGCATTTACCAGAGGAATATGTTGCTTATAAATGCTGCCTGCCTGTCCGTTTACATAGGTTGGATTTTCGTATGAGTCTAATACCTGTAATTCATATTCACCCATAAAAAATATACCGCTGTTTCCTCTCGACTGTCCACTACCTGCAATAACAGCCGGTGATTTCCATTCAATATGTAACTGGCAACTGCCAAAGCCCTGTTTGGTTTCTATATCACCCGACATTTTTACAACAGTGAGTGACCCGTCTTTCTCTATTTTCCATCCAGGTGCACCTCCGCCTTTTTTCTGAAAAGCATTCATGTCTTTTCCGTTGAATAATACAATGGCATCTGATGGCGCATCGGCTGCTGTTTTACCAGGTGTTACTTTGGCCGGAACAGGTTCCCATACTTCTGTTTTCTTAGAGAGCTGTACTAAACTGTCCATATTAATTCTTCTGTTCTGCGCCTGTACCATTCCACAAACCATGATGGCAAGTGGTAATAAGATGTGTTGTTTTTTCATATGATCTCTGCTTCGTTAGTGATGAATAATAATTAAGAATCCCCCTGCATTATCTCCCCTTCTCCCTTTCTCTTTGTTAAAAAAGTCTCCCAAAACAGCTACTCACGAATACTTTGAACGTCTTTAACAAAGAGAAAGGGAGAAGGGGAGATTATACTGAGTTATTCGTTATAATTTAAGTTTTAAACAACCGGCAATTTGTAACCATTATGGTATTTAGCTGCCAGGTATTGCTGGTTGATGCTGTTATCGGTGAACTGTCCCTGTTTATTATCCCAGAATAATTTTTTGTTGGTCCTGTATGCAATATTACCCATTTGAGATAAACGTGCAATTTTTACAGCTTCTTGTATCGAACAATTCAACTGCTCTGCTTTACGTGATCGTACCACTGCAATAAAATTCTCCCAGTGTTTATTCAACCCATTATCTGTTGATTTCTGAAATGGAAGTGCTACCCTTGGTTCATTCTTTTTTTCTTCTATCACTTCCCACCCATTACGGTTGAGCACCAGTGTTCCTGCATTGCCTATAAATGCAATACCATGATCGCGGTTATAGTTTCCATTGCCAATACCTACTGCATGATCCCACACAATATTAAATTTATCAAACTCATACAATGCCATGAGTGTATCGGGTGTTTCATCAGCCGAATCGGGTTTGGCAAATTTGCCGCCGAGTGTTGCAATTGATTTTGGCGTATCGGCTTTCATACCCATCAATGCATAATCTAACAGGTGTACACCCCAGTCTGTCATTAAGCCACCGGCATAATCCCAGAACCAGCGAAACGTAAAATGAAAACGGTTACTGTTGAAGGGTCTGTTCTGCGCCGGACCCAACCACTGCTGGTAATCAACACCCGGTGGTACTGCTGAATCGGGTTTACGGTCAAGCGGTTGTTTCCAGTCGAGGTAACACCACACTTTTACAGTTCTTATATTTCCGAGTTGACCGCTGTGTACAAAATTCACTGCATCGGTAAAATGTTGCTGGCTGCGTTGCCATTGTCCGGCCTGTACTATTTTTCCATAGCGTTTTTGTGCGGCCATCATGGCATTACATTCTACGATGGAGTTGCCTACTGGTTTTTCTACATAAACATCTTTACCTGCTTCACAGGCATGTATCATCTGCAATGCATGCCAATGATCGGGCGTGCCGATAATCACTGCATCAATATCTTTCTGATCGAGCAGTTTGCGGTAGTCGCGGTAAACACGAACCGTATTGATATCAATCCCCATTTTCTGCAGATCGGCCAAACGTTTGTCAATTACGGATTGATCTACATCGCAAATGGCAACCACTACTACACCCGGTACTTTTAAGGCAGCGGTGAGATTCGACCATCCCATACCATTGATGCCGATGGCGCCAATACGTACCTGGTCGCTGGGCATAAAGCCATTTCTGAATGATGATGCGAGTATCGCCCCCGCTGTAAGCAATGAAGTGTTTTGTAAAAATTTTCTTCTAGATGACATAACAGTTTCTTCCTTTTATGAGACGATAAATTAGGAAGATTTCTGCACACCAGAAAACCTTTATCGGGTGGAGTAGTGAGACTGTTTAAGCTATTAAGTGATTGTTGCCACTGAAGGCACTGATATACACAGAAAAATTTCAGTGCTTTTCTCCATAGGAGTCCTTTGGACTGTGCCCTCAGTAGCAAAAAATACTATCCCATCAGGCTGCGCTCTCTCTCGGTTTGATAGATGGCACTGATGAAGGACTTATTTCTTCCTCTTGCTCATTCATCTGCAACTGTATCCTTTGTGTAATATCGTTCAGTGCCGTGATACGTTGAACCGTGTATGGAATGGTATCCAAACCCGATACAAACTTGAGGATATAGTTATAAATGCCAATAATATGCCCCGCCAATACGGTTGTACCCGTTACCTGGTTGGTAATGAGTAAGGATACTGCTATAACTACCATTACCATCATTTCCATGATACCAAAGTTCCAGGCTTCCTGGTCGCTGATGCGTATCTGCCATTTGCGAAGGTTATTAAAATGCCGGTGAATGGCTTTATTATCGCCCGATGAGATGATGTTTACCTGTTTTTCCAGCTCATCGTTTTTTAATCGGGTGAGTCGTTTCATTTTTTTACCATAGATATAACTGATGGCCATTACAGGTAATAATATAGCAAGACACAAAAACACCACCGACGACTGGTAAAAGAACAATAGAATCATTGACCCTACTATATTGTAGAATGCTTCTATAATATACACAAGATCAAACTCCAGAAAATCAACAAACTCCCTTGCCAGTGTTGAGTGTGCACTCAATTTTGATACTTCAGCCGACTTGATTCTTTTTGATAAAAACTTTGTAACCAGCGATGTGTAAATAGTGGAATAAGTTCTTGTATCATATCGATGCCTGATCGTACCGATTACCAGCCAGGCAAAATGCACGGCTGATAGTATAATAAGTCCGCGATAAGAACCCTGCATCAGATCGTTAATGGCCATACCCAGAAAAAAGGGGCGCAATAAGGCACCCGTCATTTCAAGTGAAAACAGCAGATAGGTAACACCCAGTCGCATTTTATGCTGACGAATCAGTTTGCTCAAGACATTCATTTCTAACATAACAATTCCTTTCATTCAAATAATGAACAATCAGGTTACAGGCACCTGTTACCGATAATACACCGGTGATGATTGGGTTAGTAGTTGGACAATTTCCTTCTGCAGTAGTTTAAGAGCGTTGTTGCATTTCTCTTAGTGTAACGGTATTACCGGGTGTTCCGGTGATCCATTTTCTACAGCCTGTGCTTCCGCATTGGCATTGAAAGGGCTCCATGTGTTCGTCCAGAAAACTGGCGTAATCGAGGGTTAGTTCTTCGCCTTTTTGTATGGGTCTGATGGCTTTAACATTCAAACCATCATAAGCAGTGTTGGGTTCGCAACTATGGTTTTGGGGAGCCCATGCTGCAGGATCATTGTCCCAGAGCAAAAATACTTCATTACTCAGGGGATAAGCATATCGTCTGAAAATTTCTTTTTCAACATCGTTCCAGTGCAGTTCTACCTGACGGCGGGTAACTATGCGTTGTGCCCGCTCCTCACCTTTGAAGACCAGTTCATTACACATGATATTTCTTGTGGCGTAAATGCCATAACCAGCCAGGGCATTGCCTTTAATCTGGTAATTTTTCTGCATGCGTAAATGCCTGGCAATTCCTTCTAGGATCATGTGCCGCAAAAAACCGGCCTGCCCAATACCATCGTATTGCAGTATATAATCGGCCGATCCTTCATAGCCATTGGTATAAAAAACAGAGCAGGTAAAATTAATTTCCAGGAAATACAATACACCTTTTTCATCCATCCTGAAATCGAGTCTTGCATAACCCACACCATTAAATCCCTTAAAGATTTTTTGTGCTGCTGCTCTCAGTTCTTTGTTAATGACAGGATCCGTACAGGGAATATTTGCAGATGGATGTAAGGCCGATGTTTTCAGTTCATAAGTCTTGAATGTGTATCCTTCCGGAAAAATAAATTCAACAGGTTGAAAAGTAGTTGCGGTATGTCCATCATCATTGGCTGCAATAAGTATGGTAAATTCTCTTCCTGCAATATATTGTTCCACCAGCAACTGCGGGTATTCAGGAACCAAGGATGCAATTTTTTTGCCGAGTTCTTCTTTGTTGTGTACCAGTGATGCCTGATCAATACCCAGACTGTCTCCTGCTTTAGCAGGTTTTACAAATAAAGGAAACCCAAGCAGGGCTATGCTGTTTATATCAGTTGTTTCATCTGCCAGCAAATAGGCCGGCGTATTCACTCCTTCGCAATAAGCGAGGTATTTCATCATTTCTTTGGAAGGATCGTAGAGTTGTGTGGTTGGACCGGTATAAGGAAGTGCTAACAGTTCGAGTGTATAGATTACATCTATGGAAGGTACTTCCCATTCAAGGTATCCTTCACAGAGATTTACAAAAATATCGTAGCCTTTGTATTGTAATGTTTTTAATTGTTTATAGGTAGTGAGTTTATTCAGAAAAATGTGATCCACTGTGGCGCCGGGTAATAAATGGCTGAGGTTACGTGGCGGATCATAATCTTTATAGTCAACATCAGTAGTTGAATAATCAGGTTGCAATACGGCAATTTTTTTCCCTGCTGCCCAGTTTGCGTTGAAAGTAGTTTGCTGTTTTTCCATGGTCCTTTATCTACGTGCTGAACTGTTGGCAGGCCATGCTGCTGTTCTTTCTTCGGTTTGTTTTGTATAACGGTGAATAGCTTCGCCGATGATTTCCATGATAAGATTAGCAAAACTTTGCTGGTTTACTTTTAAAATGGCTCCAATAGAAGTATAATCTTCATCTTCACTTAAACCACATTGTGCATTTACCTCGAGCACATATAGTTTTCCCGACTTTTTATCCTGTCTGATATCCACCCTTGTATATCCTGTTCCTTTTACCGCCAGAAAAGCTGCGAGACTTAATTTTTTCAGTTCATTTTGTATGGATGCGTCTGCCTCCCTGTATTCATAAAAATTTTCATCTTCCGGCATGGGTGTTTCTTCTTCATAGATTTCCCATAAGCGGTCGAAAGACAGAAATTTTTCTTTCTCCGGTAATGATGCATGAAACACCCTTTCTACTCCCTTATACACTTTGCAATATTGCGGCTCTGTCCAGGAACCTACAATCATGGTGGTGTATTCGGGGCCTTCAATAAATGCCTCTGCTATCAATCCATCTACAGCAAGATCCCAGCCCCGATAGCCTTTAAACATGGCTGCCACCTGTGTCTCAAGGTCATTTATATTATCAACCACATTGCGTACACCTACACCCATACTTCCACCTGATACCGATGGTTTTACAATAACAGGTGTTCCTAATTTTTCAAACAATCCTTTTCCTGCATCTGCCGCCACATGAATGGGTAACCAGGGCGCTGTTGATACATTAGCTGCATCAAAGGCTTTTTTCATGGGTATTTTCGATGTGGTGATTGCATAAAAAAAAGCATCTGCGCCGGTATAAATTAATCCCGATGCATCAAGCATACGCACCACAGAAATTCCGGGAGTTCCGTTGATTTCATCTCCGTCGCATAAATTCAATACAACGGGTGTATATATCCCCTTTTCTTTTTCCTCAATAATCCTGCTGATCACAATAGCATAATCCTGTAAAGTCACCGGTTGCCATTGCCAGTTAATACCTAAGTCTGAAAATATTTTTGTGTACTCAGCAATGCTTTGTGAGAAGTCGTAATAATAATCCAGGTTCGGATCATTGGTTTGCAGCGATGGTGCCAGTACCCATACGTGGATTTGAGTAGTTTGCTCTTTACTTAACTCGTAGATCTGCATGCGCAATAATAACTATCGGTTTTCAATTTGTAACAGAATAAAAGAAGTGAGCCGGTAAGTATTCAACTGGTCCTGTCGCAAAGCTGCTGCACCTGCTATTGTTCCGAGGCATTTTACACTACCACAATTACATGAAAAAGGTGAAGCCATCTGCCATTCAGTAGATGGATAAAAAAATACTAATTCATCATCAGGCTGTATGGAACGAAGTGCAATAAGCTCCATTTTATCCGTATCAAAAAAAACATTTGGGTCGCAACTATGATTGGTGTATTGTAAACAGTCTGGTGATAAAGAAATATGTTTGTGCAATCCTGTTTGCAAAGTAAGATAACTGGGTGTGGTGTAGGTTTCCTGTGCCGAAAAAGAACAGATTAAATCTCCTGTATCGAAGAATGCTGCAGCGTGTAAAGAATGATGACCCGTAGCAGGATTTCTGAACACTTTTGCAAAATCTGTCTTTGCAATTTTGGGTGTTTCGGGTATCACCAATGGTAATGGTATCATGCGGCTTCAGGATTAACTCTTTAAAGTACAAAATACTGCTGCATAGCACCGAAAGCCGCGTCGTTATTAGTCCACATTTGGGTGTGAATTATTCACAATAAAAAGTTGCTTTGCAATCGGGCAAGTATTTTATCGCCACAGATTCACAGATTAGTTGTTTAAAATCTGTGAATCTGTGGCGATAATAACAGTTCTGTTGCGCATATCTATAGAATCTTTTAATTTGAGCAACAGAATTTCTTTTAAATATTATCTATATGTCTTTTATCTCTCCTGATGCCGCTTTTGAAGCCTTACAATTAACACTTCCTCCTGCACCTGAGCCATTGGGCGTTTATAAACCCTGTTTAATAGATGGCGAATACCTTTATCTTTCAGGACATGGCACTTTACAGAACGATGGTAGCTGGATAGTGGGTATTGTAGGTCTGGATATGGATAAAGAAGCCGCCAAACTTGCAGCCAGACAGGTTGGACTTGCCATGCTTGCCACTATTAAAAAGAAACTGGGTAGTCTTGATAAGATTAAACGGGTGATCAAAGTATTGGGCATGGTAAATGCTGTACAGGGTTTTGCAGACCATCCATATGTAATCAATGGATGCAGTGAATTGTTTGCTGCCATCTGGGGACCCGATAATGGTGTTGGTGTAAGAAGTGCTGTAGGCATGAGTTCACTACCTGGAAATATTCCCGTTGAAATTGAAGCCCTTTTCGAATTACATGCCTGATAAAAAATTATGCCGTTAAATAATCATACATCCTGGTTTGCATTGAAGAATACCGATGAGGTTGATTCTCCAGCTTTATTGGTATACCCCGATCGTGTACAAAAAAATATAGATGCTGCTATTGCCATGACGGGTGGACCCGAAAGGTTAAGACCGCATATTAAAACACATAAGACAAAAGAAGTGGCACAGCTACTCATGCAAGCCGGTATTCAGCAGTTTAAATGTGCCACTATTGCCGAAGCAGAACTATTAGGTATCTGTAAAGCTCCGGATGTGTTATTAGCTTATCAGCCACTCGGACCTAAACTGAATCGTTTCTTTTCTCTTGTTCAACATTACAGCGATACAGCGTATGCCTGTCTTACAGATAATATTGCTGCTGCAACCGCTATCGCAAAACATGCACGTACCCATAATAGCATATTGAACATTTATATCGATCTGAATGTAGGTATGAACCGAACAGGTATAGCTCCTGAAGATGCAATGGATCTTGTTGATTTCTGTTTGAATGAACCCGGTCTCCGGCTCTCAGGTTTACATGCATACGATGGTCATTTGCGCAACCCCGACCCTGAGAAAAGAAAACAGGAATGCGATGATGCTTTTGCCCGCGTTATCCATTTACAAAACAGAATAGCGATTAAATATCCCGATCATCTATCCATCATTGCAGGTGGAAGTCCAAGTTTCCCTATTCATGCAAAGAGAGAAAATATCGTTTGCAGCCCAGGTACTTTTGTGTATTGGGATCATGGTTATACAAGTTCATTTCCCGAACAGCCTTTTGTGCATGCTGCATTGGTAATGACCCGTATTATTTCTTTACCAGCGCCCGGTATTATCTGTACCGATCTTGGTCATAAATCCATTGCAGCAGAAAACCCGATCGATAAGCGGGTAGTTTTGCTGAATGCAGATGATCTTGTTCCCATTTCGCAAAGTGAAGAACACATGGTATTAAAAGCACCGATAGATCACCATTATAAAGTGGGCGATGTGCTGTATGGGTTACCTTATCATATCTGTCCAACCTGTGCACTCTATGAAAGAGCCATTACTGTTCAGGATCATCAAAAAAAGGGAGAGTGGATGGTAGTGGGGCGCGACCGGAAAATCTTTTATTAACAAATCGTCTCTTTCAAAACTCATATAAGTTTTATATTATAACGTACTGAAAGCAAGCAAGTTATACTTAAGTGCTAAAGCTGGCATCCTATTTGCCTTAGTATGGTTATTAAACCATGCAACATGAAAAAATTAGTTACGCTATTCAGCTTTGTATTGAGTATGGCATTTGTTCAGCAATCAACTGCACAGATTCGTGTCAATGCCAATATCAATATCGGTTCACAACCCTTATGGGGTCCGGTGGGTTATGATTATGTAGATTATTATTACCTCCCCGATGTTGATGTATATTATAATGTGCCGCAACGCCGTTTTATTTACCTCGATGGTGGCAGATGGATATTTGCAGCTTCGCTGCCTACCCGTTTTGGAAACATTAATTTGTATTCGGTACCCAAAGTGGTGATCAATGAACCCAGACCTTATTTAAGAGCCGATGTATATCGTGTAAAATACAAAGGATGGAAAGGTCCTAAACAGATTGTCATCAGAGACAGCGATGATGATCGTTACAGAAACCATCCCGGAAGAGCCGTGGGTCATAGCAAAGGCAATGGCAACGGTAAAGGAAAGGGAAAAGGTAAAGGATAAGCACATTTCCAAGATTTCTCAATAACCCTGCGTAAACTCTATTTCCTCTCGTTCTCTGCGGTGAATTTTTACCGCAGAGAATATGAGATAAAGGAGTTTACGCAGGGTTTTATTCTACTACGAGCTTACCACTTATTTCACGCTGGTTGGTTTGAGTAATGGTATAAAAATAAATTCCTTTTTGAAGCAAAGGCATTGCTAACTGGTTTCTTGTTCCTGTTAATACTGCTTTCATCAGCAATCTTCCAAACAAATCATACAACCGGAATATTTTATTATCCGGATCTTCAGTAAGTACCTGTATAGATGACCCTGGCTGAACCGGGTTGGGGAATACATAATAAGGCTGTCCAACAAAATGAATCACCTGCTCAGGTTGTGTATAATAAGATGCACCATTGTTTAGCTGAACCCTTGCACGATATATATTCAATCCTTTATTAGCGGCTGTGGTAATGGTAAACTGGTTTGCAGTTACAGGCGTTATTTCCTGAACAGCAGCATAACCATTCTTTGTAAGTTTTTCAAACACAATTTTAGAAACCTGGTAGGTTGTTCCAAGCTGCAGGTTGAGTCTTGCTGAATTTGTACCAACCGGGTCGGCTATAAAACCTTTGAGATAACACCCGATTTGCTGGTTGGTATAATCAAATGCATAGGCCCGTTTACCTTCAATATTTCCTGGTAATAAAGCAGCCACTGTGAAAACCCGAAAGGAATTATTTTGTTTGAATTGAATCAATGAAGTATCGGCCAAACTAACCAGTGGCTCTAAATATTTTTGACCCAGCCGATATACCCGATAACTGTCAACCCTTGCTTTTTGCCAGTAGAGTAAAAATGAATCTGCACAATTAAACCCTGTATAGATTTGCAGGTTTCTTGATATAACAGCCGTATCACTTACCCAAACATTTTGTGTTGTTTTCAAACGAAACTGAATAGTAGCCAGTGTATCTGGCGGTTGCCATTGAAAGTATTTTTTAGTTACATCAACAGCATTTGACACTGTTGACCAGTTTCCGCTATTGAGTCGATATTCCAACGTAGCGGTATCTGTTATATTGCTTTCCCAGCGGATGGTATTTTTTCTGTCTGGATCCATCTGATCTCCTTTCACCGGATAACTGAATAAAAAATCAGCAGTGGTATCATACTGCCAGGCAATGGCAAAATCCTGCCCGCCCGTTTGTATTGAAAAAGCATTCACTTTTACTTCATAGGTTCCTGGAGCAGGTTGTTCAACTACTATCTGTTCATTGGTATTCAATGTATCTTTCTTTCTTACAGCAGGTTTGTTGAGTGAGTCGGCATGCGGAAATGAACTCAATACCCATGGCTGCCATTGTTGTGCAGAAGGTAAGTGTTCCAATACAAGATCTAAATCATTCACAATTGCTTTGTATGAATTTGTTTTTGCAGGAGCGTCTGTCCAGTTAAGGGTAATCTTCAGGTTCTTCGCCCCTGGAGGCACCTGTATGCGATGTGTCCATTGTTGCTGATCTCTCACATAATCCTGCACCACCCTGTTATCCTGAATGGTTTGCACAGCCCTGTAAGCATTTGCCATACCATAACCTGAACGATAATCAATATGTGGAATGCCCACATCATCGGCGCTGTTAAATAAAACAGCCCTTATTGCTGATGACAATGGTAACACAGTGTACTTTTGTTTCCAGGTTTGTTGCAGCAAAGCAGCCATACCCGAAACAATAGCAGCGGCACCTGAAGATCCATCTTCACCCAAAGCCACCAGTTCGGGTTTAAGACGGCCATCATAAGCTGGCCCACGTGAACTCAGCAAAGGCACTATACCAAATGAATCTGCAGCACCTACTGCAATACTGTTTTTCGACATTTTAAAACTGCCCGTCAAATTTGCAAATCCATTAATGCCAGCATAAGTTCCTGATACCGGAGTTTGTGTTCCCAGGTTGCCGGCAGAAAATATGTGCAGTAAATTCAGATTGGCTGTATGCATCTGATCATCATATGCTGCCGCATCAGCTCCATAATAATTTTCAATCCCCGTTCCATAAGAATGATTTTGAACCGTAACACCCAGTCGCATTAGTTCAGATAAAGCATCGGGAAGCAGGTTGCTAAAATCTGATGAAGTAATGGAAGCTCCGTATGCAAAACCTTTGCCTGTATAAAAACTATTACCGGCTCCGGCAGCAATGGTGGCCATGGTAGTAGCATGTGTTTCAACACGTGGCGATGACAGATTGGATGAAAGGTACCGGCCAGCCATATCAACATCCGCCGTATCCGGTTTATTTTCTTTAATTGAAATCGTAATGCCGTTACCATTGATATTGGGCCAGGTACGATGCGCAAGGTTTCCCTTGTTGGCAGAGAGATCAAAACCCGTTAACTCTCTTTCTGTAAATGCCTGTCTTACCCGGTCAATAAAAAGCAGATCACTTCTGCTGAGTATATATTGTTCAATATATTTCCAGGATGTTTTTACCTGAACAGCTTTATTGTTGTCTGCAATCTTTTCTATTTGAATAAAAGGGTGAATACCTAAGAACTGGTTAAAAGTTTTTGCATTTTCCGGTTCGAGTATCCAGCTTTGTATTTTTTCTTTCTCTTTTTCACTGACCGGAACAATAAAATTTTCTGCAAGTTTCCACCGGTTATTGGCATTGAATAAACGTCCTGTTGTGGTAAGAAAATCAAATGTGGAATAATCAGGTACCTGCACAATAGCAATAGTGTCTGCCAGTCTGCGTACTATTTTAATGGAAGCGGGAATTTTACCAAGAAAGAGAAAAGCTGTTTTTTGTTGATTGAACAAAGGCTTATCTGTATAAGAACCTTCAACAAAATAAGAAAAATGAGGTGGAATTTTATCTTGTGCCCCTGCATAGAACAGTGCAAATACCCAACAGAACAGCAATAATCTCTTGTGCATAGGAAACCGGAATAATTAAAGATAAGGAAATCATTTTTCTACCCGTTTACGTATATCTATTAAAAGGATTTTGAGTGTTTTTGAGGAATGTTGAGTTTCATTGCGGTTTTGCAACAGGGTTGCTCAAATTTGCTTTTGACTGATTCCTACATTTCTTAAATTCAATCTTAAATCCAATTCAAGCTGTAAATCCTTTGTAAAAATCCAAACTAAAACACATGAGAAAAAACATGCGCCTTTCCCTGGTTGCCATTGTATTGCTGATGGCAGCTGTTTCCTGTAAAAAAGCTGTTGGTCCTGAGCAGGAAATCAAACAAGAAGTTTCACAGGATGTCATCAACAGCATCAAAGCTCTTGGTTTCTCCACAACCGATATTATTCCTGAAGAAGGAGGCTATATAGTTGAAGGAGATATTTTTATTCCAACATCTGATCTCAAACGCTCTTTAAATGGCACCATTTTAAGAGTAGGTGATGTTGAGCAGTACAGAACTACCAATCTGGTAACAGGCTTACCGCGTGTTATTACCGTTGCATTAACCAGCCGTATTGATGCTGCTGTATATGGACCGGTTTTAGATGAAGTGGTACGTCGTTACAATGCAGAAAACCTGCAAATTACTTTACAGCGTGTTAGTTCTGGTGCCAACATTACATTCGACCGCGCCAGCGGAAGTTACCTGGCTTCTGCCGGGTTCCCAACATCAAATGGTCAGCCTTTCAATTCAGTAAAAGTAAATACCAGGGCTATCGGCTCGGGTACTTCAAGCACATTTATTAATTATGCTGCTACCATCTTTGCCCATGAACTGGGGCATTGCATTGGTTTCCGTCATACAGACTACATGAACCGTGCATATAGTTGCGGTGGTTCTGCAGTAAATGAAGGAGCTTCTACTGTTGGTGCTATTCTGATTCCCGGTACACCTTCCGGACCAGACCCCAACTCCTGGATGCTGGCTTGTATTGGTTCTGGTGTAAACCGTCCATTCAATGCCAACGACAGAACTGCATTAAGCTATTTATATTAATAGCTTCTGCCTGACAAAAACTAAAAGTGATTTACAGCAAAAGGGCTCCCGAAATATCGGGAGCCCTTTAATTTATAGCAGGCAAGGTTTAATCAATCTGTTCTTTGTCTTTTTTCCGGCTGTTTCTACCTACAGCATAATGCGGTTTTAGTTCTTTATAAATCTGACCAAACTGTTCACTCCCCGATAATGCCGCATTTTTTGAATTGTGAAAATAGGCGCGTGTCTGTTTCAGTATTTCATTACCCAATACCAGTTTGGCATCTTCCATTTTTGTTCTTACTTCTTCCAGTTCACTAATGAGTTCATTGTATTGTTTGTATAACTGCACATAATTATTACAGGTATTTACATCAACATATGAAGGAACAGTAGCCGGGTTCTTTCGCATATACAACACTGCCTTCTCCACAAATTCTTTTTTCTTATCGTTCAGCTTAAACATGCTTCTGCGCTCCGTGGGTTTCAGCTTTATATTCTGGGGAAGCATATTTCTCAACGCCGCAATATGCTGTCTGAACGACATCAGTTCCGATCCTACAAAGCTTCTGAAAGAGGCCATAACAGGTTATTTACTACTATAACGCTGTTATGAAATAGAAAATTGCTTATTCTTTAATAATTTACTAGGCTTTCCTGTTAATGAGCCAGGCCCCTCCAATCAACATAACCACACCCAGTATTTTTTGCCAGTTAATAGGACTCTGGCGAAAACCAAATAAGCCGAAATGATCAAAAACAAGAGCAAAAAGAAGCTGCCCGGCAATAACAAGCGCAAATACATTGGCTGAACCAATCTGTTGCACCGAGTAAATAATTACGGTTACAAAAAAGGCGCCCAGCAAACCTCCGGTATACTTATACCATTCTATCTGCTGTAGCTGCTGCATACCGGGTACCGGTTGTCTGGTAAACCCGATTACAAGCGCCAGTGCAATAGTGCCTACGAGGAAAGAGATGAATGCAGCTACCCACTGGTTATTTACGGCTACTTTTAACTGGCTGTTTACACCTGCCTGTGTAGTTATGGTTAAACCTGCCATCAGTGGCAGAATATAAACAAGGTATTTCATGGGTAAACTGTTATCAGGATGGTTTTCGGTTGGGTCTTGAAGAACTTTGTCTTCTGTTTCCTCCATGCCGGCGGTTATCGGAGCCTGAACGTGGGGCCCGGGGTGAATAGGCGGGTGTTGGACCAAACTCTTCGGGTACATTTCCTTTGGGAACAGGTGCTCCCAATAAAGACTCAATAGCGGCCATTTTATTCTGTTCTCTTTCGCCAACCAGTGTAAAAGCTGTTCCTGTACTGGCAGCACGTGCCGTTCTACCGATACGGTGCACATAATCTTCCCCATCATTGGGTACATCATAATTAATAACGAGATCTATATCTTCAATATCAATACCCCTGCTCAGGATATCTGTGGCCACCAGTATATTAAGTTTATGGTTCCTGAAATCCTGTAATACCTGTTCGCGTTTTTGTTGCTCGAGATCGGAATGAATTTCTTCTGCTGAAAGTTTTGCTCTTTTCAGTTCAGCCGTCAGTTGTTTTACGTTTTGTTTTTTGGAACAGAATACAATTACATTCTGGTATTTGTTTCCGCTCAGCATATCTTTTATAATCGGTGCTTTCTGCGCCTCATATACTATGAATGCTTTCTGAACAATTTTCTCTGGTGGTTTTGAAATAGCAATATTAATCTCAATGGGTTCGTGCAGGATTTTCCTCGCCAGTTCCCTCATTTTCTGTGGCATGGTGGCAGAAAAAAGCAGGTTCTGCCGCTCTTTGGGAAGAAAGGATATGATACGCATGATATCGTCATTAAAACCCATGTCGAGCATACGGTCTGCTTCATCCAGTACCAGGTATTTCAGCCCTTTGAGTTTTACATAACCCATATTCAGGTGCGCAATCATTCGACCCGGTGTACAAACCACAATATCAACCCCTGTTGTCAATGCTTTCTTTTCACTGTTGAATGAATTACCGTCACCTCCTCCATATACTGCAATAGAACTTACATCGGTGAAATACGACAAGCCTTCCAGACTTTCTGCAATTTGTATAGCCAGTTCGCGGGTAGGTACAATGATCATGGCATTGATATCGTTCGCCGCATGGGGCACTGTAAGTAAGCGATGTATAAGCGGGAGCAGGAAAGCTGCGGTTTTGCCGGTTCCGGTCTGGGCAGAAGCAATAATGTCTTTCCCTTCCAGAATAGGAACCATCACCTGCTGTTGTACCGGTGTGGCCGTTTCGTATCCCATTGCATCAATGCCATCCAGTATTCTCTGATCGAGTCCTAAATCTGTAAACTTCAAAATAGATAAATTATTATTTGTTCGTTGCTGGTAAAGGTACTATGAAAAAATCGCCCCAAGGCAACATATCTCTGCGAGACCTATTCCTGCCCTGGATTTAAATCCAGGGCAGGAATAGGTCTCGCAGAGAACATGAGATAGCAGAGGTTTCGCAGAGATAGGAAAAATAATATGCGATTCTTATAGTCGTATTTTAACACCCCCATTGGTTACAAATCCATCTACCGGTGCATATATATCCTTAAATACCGGGTTGTTGATGGAGCCGGAATAAAGAGGGCCAAATTTTGTCTGCCTTGTATCGGTAAGGTTTTCAAAATTTATAAAAAGAGAAAATCGTTCCCATGATCTTTCTGCCATCAGACCAAATATCCAGTATGATTTTCCTTTGGTTCCGTCATTTAACTGCTGTGGACTGAAGAAATATGCTTCAAGACCTATTTTTAGTTTTTCTTCTTTTTCATACATCAGTACATTATTCAGTCTGTGTCTGGCAGTAAGTGGAAACCAGTTTTTACTATTATTATAATTGGTGTTTACATCAGCATATGTATAACCTATAAATAATTTCAGGTCCTGGTAACTAAACCGCAGGTTGGTTTCCATACCTTTTGTATCCATATAACCTGTTGCATTCTGAAACTGTTGATCGCCCATACCGTTTGTTGTTAATACGAGAGGTCTGTTTAGTCTCGTATAAAAAAACAACTGGTTAATGGCTATTCCTACCTCCCCGATATGTGTACGGTAGTTAATATCGAAATTGGTACCAACAGATTTTTCATTTTGTGTACTGTTCTCATTGATAGGCAGGATTCGCTGAAACTGAATTTTTTCCGACTCTTCATTAAACACAGTTGGTGTTTTATAACCCAGCCCGCTACCCAGTCTGAATGTAAGACCAGCAGCAGGTTTCAGCATAACAGATATCCTTGGCAATAATTCAAACCCATATTGTTTTACATAGTCGCCACGTAAGCCTGTTTCTATTGCAAACATGGAAGAGGGCGTCCAGCTATGCTGTACAAATACACCCATGGTATTGTAAGCATAATTGCGCAGTATATTGCTGGTCTGTTTGTTTTCCGTGAATTTATCAGTGATCAGGTTGGCACCCAGTACCCAATCTGTTTTTTCTGTTTTCGTACTATAGGTTGCTTCCGAAAAAGTAGACTGCTGTACTCCTTTGAATGCATAGCCGGGTACCTGAATAAAACGGTTGAATCTGCTATAGCTATTTTTAAAATTTAACTGTCCTTTTTCACTCAGCTTTTTTGTTAATTGAGCCTGTGTGGTGAAGCGATCGGTATTGTTTTGTTCAAAATAGCCCGGTGTTCCGTTTTTAATATAATTCATATTACCACCGGTTCTGTCTTCACTGATATAACTGAACCCAATATTCGCCGTTGTTTTTTCGCCATAAAAAAATAACCGGGGGTTAATGGTATATCGTTCAAATTTCGGAATAGCCGTTAGCCCTGATTTTGCCGGATCATATGGCATTGCCGTATTACGTGAACCAAAAACAGTAATCCCCGTTTTCTCAAAACGCTGACTATAAAAACCGCTGAGGTCAAGTCCACCGGCTGTTGTTCCGTTGGCCATAAAACTTAACTCGCTATCCTCACCGGGTGTTTTTGAAACCAGGTTTACCAATCCTGCAATAGCACCTGCGCCATATAATGTGGATGCTGATCCTTTAATTACTTCTATCTGTTTTAAATCGAGCGGAGCTATCTGCATTAAACTTAAACCTCCCGAAAAACCTGCGTAGAGCGGGAACCCGTCTCTGAGTACCTGGGTATATCTTCCATCCAACCCCTGTATACGGATACTGGAATTATAGGAAGTGGCCGACGTTTGTTGTGTTTGTATGCCTGTACTCTCATTCAGCAGCATACGTATATCGCCGGGTTTCATGTTTCCTTTTTCGGTAAGCTCTTCTCCTGATATGGTTTCTACCCTTGTAGGTATATCACTGATACTCCTGCTTATTCTTGTGGCAGTTATAATTACTTCTTCTTCGTGTTCTTCCGATTCTTCCAGCAATACTATTGCTCCATTTTCATCTTTCTGTGGTACACTAATGCTTATTTCCTGTTCTTCCATGCCTACATACGAGAGCTTTAGCACATAATTTCCCTGCGGAATATTGGTAAATAAAACCTGCCCCAAACTGTCTGATACAGCAGTTTTCTTCAACGTAACAATAGTAACAGATGCGCCTGCAAGTGCAGCACTATCATGTTTGTCTTTAACCGATAACTTAATTGTATGCTGTGCATTAACACCTGTAAATACACATAACAGCATACACAATGAAAGTATATGTTTCATAATTATTTTAAAATGAATAACAAATAAAGTGTCTGTCAAAAAAATTAAACAGCTCTTGGAGGTTGTAACAACCGGTCGGAATAAGATGAAGAATGCCAGCCGATTTCTTTTGAACAATGAGCAATAGCAGGGGGCATGAGTACTGGTATTTCTTCTGTTGCATTCAATTGTGTAAACCCGGGGCAATAACCACAGGCCACAAATGGTGAGCAATTTTCACCAGTTTCTTCGTCGGGGTGCTCATTCATTACTACTGCAGTTTCATTACAATCGTCGTAACCACAGCAGGGTGTAAATACTGCGGTAAGGGTAATGAGTAATAGTATAAAAGCAATTATTCTTTTCATGTGTTAAGATCAACCTATATAACTCTTGTGGCATACAGGTTTGTATCCATGCAAATGACTTGTATTTTTCCGGAAACGGGTTTACAATTTTTCGTAGAGTTTTCGCAGTTTTTCTCTTGTCATGATTTTTTCCCAGTCTTTCCCCAGCGCATTTTCCCACAATGGTTTCATACCGAGTGATACATTCATCATGGCATCAAACTGTTCATCGGTAAGTCCTTTACAGATTCCCTGAGGGATTTCAATTTTATTCTTCTCTACCATGTACTTGAATTCCTTTACACCAGCAGGGTAATATTCTTCCAGGTGATTCATAACAATGCAGTTACCAATACCATGTTTGGTTCCGAGCAGGTAACTCAAACCATAACTCACCGCATGTGCCACACCTACCTGCGAATAAGCAATACTCATTCCGCCGGCATAAGATGCCATCATTAACTGATCATCACACTCATCATCCCAGTGATCCTTGTCTACAAATACTTTCTGGCAGAGCTGCAGTGCTTTCTCCCCATAACTTTTACTGAATTCGTTCAGGAATGTTCCTTCCAGACTTTCAATACAATGTATATAACAATCCATGCCCGTATAAAAGCGCTGGTTCGCCGGTGCATCTTTGGTTAATTCAGGATCGAGTACAATCTGATCGAAAGGAGTAAAATCGCTGTTCATGCCCAGTTTGCGGGTAGGTCCGGTTAATACCGTTGTTCTGCTTACTTCAGCACCTGTTCCACTGAGCGTAGGGATACCGGCTTTATATACACCGGGAAATTTCACCAGGTCCCAACCCTGGTAATCGGCAGATGAGCCGGGATTATTCATCATCAGCGACACGGCTTTGGCCAGGTCCATCACAGACCCGCCACCAATACCAATAACACCGCTTACGGTTCCAAATTGTTCTTTGAGGCTGTTGGCCAGTGCATCTACCTGTGTTGTTTTGGGCTCATAAGTTACGTCCGCAAAAATCAACTGGTCCTTACCACGCAACGGAACCCTTTCTGCCAAAGGCTTTCCTTCAAAAAAATGATCCACGAGAAAGACCATCGGCGCCTCTCCTTTTCTTCTGGGTGCCAGTATCTCATCTAACTGATTAAACGCACCTCGACCAAATACCACATAATCGACCATCTTAAAATTCCGGAAACTCATGACAAGTATTTTAATAAATGAATACTGCAAACATACTCAGAAGGATTTACTTCTGAAAAATGAAAGACCGGGAGTAAGGGTACAAGAAACAAGTGACAAGAGACAGGTAGGTAGATATTTGCGGGTTTTTTCTTTCCTTTTACAGGATTGATGTATTTTACTCTTTAAAGTTTTGGGGTTACTTACATGACAGTCATTTTACAACAAATGTTCACCAGTCAGTTTTTGAATAGCTCTATCGGGAAGGATTTCCTGACTTTTATGAGCCCTGAAAATCTTTTAATAGGTGTTCAGATCATGGGTATTGGCATTTTATTGATTGTAATACTCATCTATGCCCAGTTGCTTGCCAAAAAGAGAATGTATTTCTACACCCAGCGTATCAGGAACAATATTGAAGTATGGATCAGTCATATTATTCTGGAAGAATCTGTTGATGGCATTGATATCCCAAAAAAATTCTACCGCCTCCTTGATGACCCAAAGGCACGGCAGGTTGCTATTGATGAGCTCACTAATTGTAAAAAGAACTTTTCAGGTATTGTAGCCGAAAATATTGTTGCGTTATATAACAAGTTAGGCCTTCGCGAAGATTCGCTGGAGAAAATGCAGAACAAACGAAAATGGTACCTGCAGGCCAGAGGTATTCAGGAATTATACCTTATGGATCAGAAAAACCTGCTCACCAAAATTTATCGTGAAACCAACAGTAAAAATGATTTTGTGCGCTCTGAAGCGCAGATAGCCATTATTTATATGACCGGTTTTAATGGTCTGCGGTTTCTGGATGTGATCTCCTACCCACTCACACTCTGGCAGCAAATCAAATTATTAGAACAATTACGGCTATTTGGAAAGAAAGAAGATCTCTCCGATCGCATACCCAGGTGGCTGCAGTCAAAAAACGATACCGTTATTGTATTCGCGCTCAGGCTTGCGGCAGAATACCAGCAATATGCAGTGAAAGATGCCATTATGGGTTGTCTTGTACACCCATCGGGGGCTGTTCGTACCCGGGCCATCAAAACACTGATTGTACTGGCCGACGAACAAACACCTTTTATATTGACAGGTTATTTTTCAAAAGAGAATTTCGACAATCAGGTACATATATTAAACAGTTTAACAAGTTTGGCCACAGATGAACAGGCGGGTTTCTTGGAGAAATTACTGGATGCACCTGATAATATCATTAAACTTAAAGCATCCGTTGTACTGGCCAATAACTGTACAGACGGACTGTCTGTTATCGAAAAAAGAGCAGCGCTTGAGCCCGAACCCTTTGAAAGAATTCTCAGGCATGTTAAATCTGTAAAATGAACTGGAACTTAGTAATCGATATATTATTTGATATACTTACTTATGGAATATTTATTTATTCCACCCTGCTTTTATTATCCTATATCGCCATCGCTATTTTCTCTATTGGCGAAACCAGAAAATATGTTCACAAAAACAGTTTTACCGATTATCGTATACTGGCTTCTTCCGTACATGCTCCTACCGTAACTATTCTTGCGCCTGCTTATAATGAGGGTATGACCATTGTAGAAAATATCAGGTCATTATTATCTATTTATTATGTGAACCTTGAACTGATTGTTATCAACGATGGAAGTAAGGACGACTGTCTGCAAAAAATGATTGCAGCATATGACCTTGAGAAAATCGACTATTTCGTTGACTATAAAATAAAAACAAAAGAAGTACGTGGTGTTTATAAAAGCCGCAATCCGATTTTTCATAAGCTGCTTGTAGTTGATAAAGTAAATGGTGGTAAGGCAGATGCATTGAATGTGGGTATTAATATCGCCTCCAATAAATACTTAGTCTGTATTGACGTAGACTGTATACTTGAACAGGATGCACTACTGAAAATGGTAAAGCCTTTTCTGGAACAGACAAACGAAAAAGTAATTGCGTCGGGGGGTGTGGTTCGTATTGCCAACTCCTGCATCATTGAAGATGGTAAACTGGTAAAAGTAAAACTGGCTACCGACTATTTACCGAGGATGCAGATCCTTGAATATATCCGTGCATTTATTCTCGGAAGAATGGCCTGGAGCCGCCTGAACGGTTTAATGCTTATTTCGGGTGCTTTTGGCGCTTTTGATAAAGAAATAGCTATTAAAGCGGGAGGGTACGACCATAACACCGTTGGAGAAGATATGGAACTCGTAGTGAGGATGAGGAGGTATATGGAAGAAAGAAACGAGAAATATCGGGTAACCTATATCCCCGATCCGCTTTGCTGGACAGAAGCCCCCAATTCATTTAATATTCTGGGCCGTCAAAGAAACCGCTGGACAAGAGGAACCATTGAAACGCTAAAGTTTCACAAGAAAATGTTCTTCAACCCCAAATATGGCCTACTCGGTATGCTGAGTTATCCTTATTGGTTTTTCTTTGAAATGTGTGCACCGGTGATTGAATTCTTTGGCTTTGTTTGCTTTTTTATTTTTGCGGCATTTGGTTTACTCGACTGGGGCTTTTTCTTTTCCTACCTGCTATTTATTGTTTCGTTTGGTTATCTCTATTCTGCCTTTGCCATATTAATGGAAGTAATTACTTATAACCAGTACAAACGACGAACAGATATTCTTATACTGCTGTTGACGGCTTTAACAGAGCCTTTCTATTTTCATCCTTTTGTGGTATGGAGTGCTATCAAAGGGTATATTGATTATATCAGAAAGAAAAAAGCCTGGGGTGAAATGACGAGACAGGGTTTTGCAAAAAAACCTGCTGATACTACACCCGTGCTCATTGAAGCAGCACCCGTTATTATTACTCCCGAGCCCGTAATAGTAGTGCCTGAAACAGTTGAAGAAACTGCTGACTTACCAAAAGAATCATTCTATAAAAGAAAGATTGCACCCTTTATCTCAAAAGTTCCTGAAGTATTGTTTGAATCGTTCCGGTATTATATGGGTCATATACTGGTGTTGTTATTATTACTGTTTGTAGCACGTGGTATAGAACTGGGTATTGATTATTTTGAACACGGTAAACCACAATATCTCGATAAAATTATCTGGTACGGGCTGGCGAAAGATGTTGCTTTTGCCACACTCATCACCATCTGGGGTTATTTACCCTTCACTGCCCTTTTTCTGATTGGCAAGAAAACAGCGCATGTCAGTTTTATTATTTTTGGCACACTGCTCACACTCATACAGGTTGCCTTATCTCAATATTTTGTTACATCGCTGGTGCCGCTGGGTGCCGATCTCTGGAGTTATTCCTGGGCCGATATAGAACAAACAGTTGGTGCTTCAGGCGGATTAAACCTGATTACCATTCTATTATTGGTTGCAGCTACCAGCTTATTTGTATTTACATTAATCAAATTGCCACGTCTCTTATTACCCAACGATGGAATTGTTGTGTTTTTCATTTTAATCGTTGTAACAGGTGGTATTCGCAACCTTACCAAGGTTACAGAAAACATGTTACCCGGTCATGAATACAGTAATAATCTTTCCCTGAATAAGTCATATTTTTTTTACAAAGCTTCCTATGATCAGTTCTTCCCTTCGGCTGAAGAAGATGATATTTACGGAGATGATTTTCTCGCAAATGCCGCTTATGAAAACAGGTTGATCGATAAAAACAATTACCCATTCTTACACCAGTCAGACAGTACAAAAAATGTATTGGCTCCTTTCTTTAATAAAAAAGATTCTGTTCCCCCAAATATTGTGATCGTACTGGTTGAAGGTCTTGGGCGTGCTTTTAGCAATGAGAATGCTTATCTCGGAAGCTTTACGCCTTATCTTGATTCACTATCTTTAAAAAGTCTGTACTGGGAGAATTTTTTAAGTACCAGCGGTAGAACATTTGGGGTATTACCAGCTTTATTAGGGTCTTTGCCTTTTGGCCCAAATGGATTTACTGAACTGGGTGATGAAATGCCCGAACATATATCACTCATCAGTCTTTTAAAACGTAATGGTTATAAAACCTCCTTCTATTATGGTGGTGATGCCTCTTTTGATAATATGTCTGCCTTTCTCAACAAAAGCGGTATTGATCGGGTGAATGATGAGAAAAGCTTCCCGCAGAATGGCTATCAGCAGCTTCCGGCTTCTACTTCCGGCTTTAGCTGGGGATATGAAGATGCTTCATTATTTAAATATGCGCTTACAGATACAGCTACTTTATCTCCTTCTTTAAAGATTATACTTACCGTTGCTACCCATAGTCCCTTTCTCATCAATAATGAAGCGGTTTATACTGACCGCTTTGAAAAAAGGATGAGTGAGTTGAAGTTTTCTGAAGCACAAAAAAAGAGTTACCGGAATTACACCAAACAATACGCAAGCATTTTATATGCCGATCATGCCATTCAGCAATTTATCAATGCATACAGCAAGCGACCCGATTTTGCCAATACTGTTTTCCTGATCACCGGAGATCACCGTATGCCTGAGATACCTATGAGTACCAAGATAGACAGGTACCATGTTCCCTTGTTTATTTATTCACCATTACTTCGTAAAACCGAGAAGTTTTCATCCATATCCAGTCACTTCGATATTGCACCTACCCTTAGCGCCTGGTTGAAATATAGTTATGGTTTGAATATACCTGATATCAATGCATGGGTTGGAACAGGGGTTGATACCGCAAAAAAATTCAGAAACATTCATTCTATACCGCTTAAACAAACCAAACCCGAATTAATTGATTTTATTCGTGGAGAATATATGCTGAATGGGGATGCCGTATTTAAAATCAGGCCCAATATGGACCTTGAACCAGAAAATATACCAGAGAAAAAGTTTGCACTCAAATCAGCTTTTAACCGATTCAAAAAGAAAAACCAGGACTTTGTAACGAATGGCCGTTTATTGCCAGACAGCTTAGTTAGAAAATATGGCAGGCAATAAATGATTATTGCAGCGAATCGTAATAATCATTCAGAATAGTTGTCAATAGCGGGCGGTATAATTTCCAGAAAAAACTTTTTCGTTCAAGGGCATCTCTCCGTGTATACATCATCCATTTAAAATAACCTACCCCTTTAAAATAAGAAGAAGTAAGGGTTACCGGGTTATCACAAAAATCGGCAGAGAAATAAAAAAACCGGTAGTCGTCGTCGACATGCGATGTAATAGCCGGGAAGCGGGCAGGAATATTAAACTTTGCCAATTCGCGGGCACCAGCTTCATTTACATCAATCACAAATTCTGAAAGCACATCGTTGGTTTTATTATTAACACTGATAATATCGAACCAGAATGAATACTTTATTTTGTCGGGCATACCATAGTGGTCTTTTCCTTCAGTATTTGTATAGATAAAGGGCAGCTCATTATCGAGATGTGTTTTATTTTCAAGAATTACTACCTGATCGTTTGCTGCATGAATAAGAGCAATACCGCTGTTTTTAAACGGCCACTTATCATTATGGGTGCGTTTATAATTACGGATAAGCCATGGAGGTAATTCTTTGTTAACCGTAGTATCGAAGGATTCAAAGTATCTTCCTATCCAGCCCGACCATGTAATATCGAAAAGCTGTTCAAACTGTTGGCGGATAGCAGTATCTGTTGGAGAGCCGATGGAGTTAAACTCTGTAATGATGAGCTTCTTTTTTTCTTTCATTTTCTGCAGCAAAAAAAGATCCTGCCTGCTCATGCCCCCATACACAATACCCGAACGATCCTGATCATTACCTACCTTAAACCATTCATTCCTGAAAACACCATATGCATCTGTTATATAAGTTGCATCAGCACGGTTACTCAGGTCGTTCAGTTGAGCTATATTAAACCGCTCCAGTCCTTTTAATTTGTATTGCTCTTTTTCCAGCGGGAAAAAACCAAAATAATCCTGGTTAGGATCATACAGTTCCGTTTTGTTCTTGCTGAATTTTTCCTGGTTCAATACCCAATGCAGTGAAAGATGCTCCTGACCGGGTTGTGCTACCACTGTTTTATCAATAATGGCTATCAATAGCTCTCTGTTGGGTGTAAAATGCCATAACAGCAGCATCCAGAAAGGGAATAAAAACAGGGCAAGTGCCAGAAAGCCTCTCCAGGATAATCTGATGCGGGTGGATTTTTGTCCTAAAATCTTCTGAGCCATGCAACACTGAATTGATACTGATTACCGATGGTCTTAGGCAGGTATTCCTGATTAAACCAGCTTCCATCAATCGTGAATACATTAAACCGTGCTACTTTTTTTCTAAACATGATTCCGGCCTTGTAAGAAATGAGTTTTGTGTTCCCATTAATCTGTATGGCATTAAACCTATCGTCGGGAGAAATACCATAACCCACATTAAACCCTAACATATCATCGGCACTGGCATAATAATAACGGGCAGATATATTGTAAGAAGAGGATACGGTACTGGTAAAAGTGCTGGGAGTAATATAGGTTCTTGCACCAAAAAGCCAGCTTTTATAATACTTGCCAATATAACCTGTATACACCCATGTAGGATTTCCACTGAATTTCAGGTAACGTATCCCTAATTCAGCTTCATAACTTTTTGGAAGATTGGCATATAACGAAAACCCTCCACGCCATTGCGGAAATACGCCTACCTGATCTGAATAACCTACACCTACATAACTGTAAAAAGTGTTGGATATACGGGGGTATGCTTCCAGTTCATACTGATAACCGTCTGTCTTGAACCGATTCGCATAAGTAACCCTGCCGGTTATGGAACCAATACCTGTTGTACGTCCATAGTCTACACTTACGAGGTGCCAGGGGTCAGCAAACTGTTTATCAAAACTTACAAAATCGTAACTCACCCCAATTTTATTTTTGGTGGCATTCTCCCTGATCCGATTTGCCAAGGCTCTTGCTTCGGTATTATTTTTATTGAGTTTAACCAGTTCCTCAATGGTTTTATCAGCCTCCTGAAACCTGCGCATGAAATTTAATACCCTTGCCTTCCTCAATAATAGCCCTTCCGATTTAGGATGATACTTGAGACCCTCTTCCGATACTGTTAATGATTGCTTGTAATCATCGCTCCAGTAAGTCATGTCGGCATAAGCCATACAGGCATCTTCATAGCCCGGACTTTGCCTCAATACTTCTTCAAAACAAATGCGGGCACTGTCGTAGTTTTTGGTCCAGGTATAAATCCTACCCAGGAAAACACGGAGATCGGCATAGTTCGGGCTTTTTGCAATGGCTTTGTACAGATAGGTTTTTGCTTTGGGGTAGTTGTCCTCATTAAATGCTGCTGCTTTGGCAGCAAGGAGCAAACCATCTGAACTGGTAGTATCGGCCTGCGAAGTTGCTTTTACAGCAGTGAACATCATCAGGGTAAAACAAAAACAGGTAAAGAGTGTTGGTAGGCGCATAACTTACTTACTAAGTTGTGGATCATCAGGATTTACCCAGGCGTGCCATCAGTCTTTTAACACGGATGGATAATTCATTCAGACTAAACGGTTTTGTTATATAATCATCCGCTCCCAGTTCAAAAGCTTCCATCACTACTTTCTCCTGTTCCATGGCCGAAAGAATGATAATAGGAATTTGTTTTTCCATCTTTTGTTTTAAAAGTGCTGTTATCTCAAGACCCGATGCATATGGCATCATGATATCTGATATTACCAGATCGGGCGACAGTTCCTCAATTTTAGCGATGGCTTCTCTTCCGTCATGAGTTGTAATTACTTCATAGCCTTCTTTCTTCAGCTTCAGCTCAATCGTTTTTAACAACATTGGTTCATCTTCGGCTACAAGAATTTTCATATTCAGTGTGACTATTAGGGATATTGTATTTAAAAGTACGGGTTTTCTCTTATTGCCCCATGATCTGTTCCTTTTCAGCTACCAATTGCTTTTGCATTTGATCGAAAAGCCGGGATGCTTCCGTTATTTTTTCCAGTATTTTATCTGTCTCCTTTCTTTCCCGGGCATCTGCTTCAATTTTCCCCAGCAATTCAGAAATACGCGAAGCCTGTAACATAGCCAATGCCCCTTTTAACTTATGTGCAAGTTTGTATATATCATCAAACTGGTCTGTTTTACCAAGTTGCATCAGTTCACTGATCTGGTTGGGTGTATTCTCCAGGAAAAGATCTAACACATCTAACAAAGATTCTTTGTCATCCAATCCTTCCAGCAGGGAGAGGTCATAAAGTTTTTCACCATTCATTATTTTTTCATTTACGGTGAGTGATTCTTTTTTTGTTGAGAGCAATCTGGCCAGTCTTTTATACAGGTCATCAAAATCAAATGGCTTCAGCATAAATTCATTCATCCCTACCAGTTCTGCTTTCTCCTGATCGCCTTTTAAAGCTGTTGCCGTCATCGCAATAATTGGAGTTTGCAATTGTAAAACGGTACGGATATATTCTGTTGCCTCATACCCGTCCATCACCGGCATCTGAATATCCATTATGATAACATCATAATGAGCTGTTTTATTTTCGAGTAAATCAATCGCCATTCTTCCGTTATGAGCTATGTCTACGGCTCCTCCAACTTTTTTCAATACATAAGCAACCAGTTTCTGGTTTACTTCATTGTCTTCTACTACTAAAAACTTTTTCCCCTTCAGTAATAATGAACCATCGGTGGTATCATTTGTGTTTTCCTGTACCTCATAGGGTATGCTTACCGAAAAAACAGATCCACCACCTGGTATATTCGACACTCCAATAGTTCCCTGTTGTAATTCTACCAGTCCTTTACAAATAGCCAGACCCAAACCTGCGCCACCATAATTACGCGCTATATCAGGTCCTGCCTGTGTAAATGCATCGAAAATTACGGCTGTTTTATCTTCCGGAATACCAATACCCGTATCAGCTATCGTAAATAAAAAATCAGTCTTATTTCCCTGCTGGTTCAGCTGTTCCACTTTTATCCGCACTTCGCCACTTACAGTGAATTTAATGGCATTGCCCACTATGTTCACCAATACCTGGTTAAGTCTGTAAGGATCGCCTAATACCGTCTCAGGCAGGTTTGAATCGTGTTCTACGAGCAACTGCAGTTCTTTTCTTGATACTTCGTGCTCAAACTGCGCCTTTATATTATTGAGCACTTCTCTTATACTGAACGCTGTTTTATCGATGGTTAACCTTCCGGCTTTGATCTTCGAAAAATCGAGGATATCATTTACAATTACCAGCAGGTTATTCACCGATCTTTTGATCATCCCTGTGAATTCTTTTTGCTGGCTGTTGAGTTCTGTCTGCATTAACAGATTGGTCATGCCCTGTATACCGTTCATCGGTGTACGTATTTCATGACTCATATTCGCCAGGAACTGTTCCTGAAGCTGTTTGGCTTCTTCGGCATTTTTCCTTGCTTCAATCAGTTTCTGCTGATACAATACCCTGTCGGTAATATCAGTTGCTATGCCACTGATACCGAAAATTTTTCTTCTGTGATCTATTAACGGGAATTTGATCACCAGTAAATTTTTTCTTCCTTCCGGACCAAATATCCACTCCTCTGTTTCAACAGGTTTACGCGTGCTGATTACTTCATCATCTAATCTTTTATAATGATCAGCCGTTTCTTTCTCGCTGAAATCATAATCGGTTTTATCAATCACCATTTCATCCGTAACACCCATTACTTCCCTGAAGCGCCGGTTAATCATAATATATTTCCCGTCGAGGTTTTTAATAAAAATAAGTGAAGTGGTATTTTCCAGGATGGCTTCCAATCGCGACTGGTTTTCTTTTCTTTCCTGTTCTGATTCCTTGAGTTCCAGTTCAATTTTTTTCTTCTCGGTTATATCTTTTACCATACACTGGTAACCTGTTACACGGTCTTCTTTCATCAGCAATTGCGCCGTTTGCTCAACCCATTTTTGTTGACCGCTTTTCGTTCTTGTTATAAACTCCAGTGTGGTAGATGGTATTCTTTGCTGGAACTGATTGCTGTAATGATTAAATACCTGTTGTAACCAGGAAGGATGCAGTAAAAATGAAAAATCTTTCCCAATCAATTCTTCTACCGTGTAACCTGTTAATTCACCTACCTGTCTATTGGCAAAAGTAATGGTACCGTTTTCATCGGTTGTGTACATTACCACACTTGCATTTTCAATAATGTTCCGGTACTTTTCATCGCTGTAACCAACACTTTCTTCCGCTTTTTTTCGCAAGGCAAGATCTCTGTTCAATTGTATGATGAGGATCAGCACCACAATAAAAGCAATGACCCCGCCAATGATGGATGTATAACCAATACTTGAAGTGCTTCGTTCATTCGCTGTTGCACGTGTAACCAGCAATTTTTCTCCCGTTGCCGTCATCCTGTCGAGTATTCTATAAATAGCTTGTGAAATTTGCGTACCCTCTCCCCTGAATTCTATTCTCTCCAGAATTTCTTCGCTTGATGGTTTTCCCTCGAGTACCTTTAGCTGAAAACTGCTTTTATTGGCGATCAGTTCTTTTACAGACTGAAGTTGATCAAGTGAAAACGCCGTATCATTTTTAAATCTCTGTTCCAGTTGCTGAATATATTGTCCTGATTCAGTCTGTATTTGTATAACCTGCTGTTTCCATCCAGCATCTTTTGAAAGGATAAAATTTCTGGTAGACGACTCGGCTCTGGCCACAGATGATTTCAACTGTGCTACTTCTTTCAGGATAGAATAAGTATGGTTGAGCCAGTAGCTTGCTTGTGAAAGGTCTTTTTGCTGTTGATATAAAACCCCTCCCAGACATACCAGGGTAAGAAGGGAAAAGAAAAACAACCAGCGAACCCTGCCATACATTTTAGGTGCTTTGCTCTTTAGGGGAGTACTCATGCTTCAATCAGTTATGGGTAAAGACCGGGGTATGTAAAGATAGGTCTTGCCATTCACTGTTGCATCGATTTAAGGCCTTTTTCAGCTTAGCATCCTGCTGGCCCTTTCAAGGTCTTCGGGGGTATCAATTTCCACACCCATATAGTCTGTAACCACCATTTTTATGGAAACACCATATTCGAGGTAACGAAGGCATTCAATTTTTTCGGCTGCTTCCAGTGGCGTCATGGGCCAGTCGGTAAAATTGAGCAGGGCCTGCTTACGAAAAGCGTATACACCAATATGTTCATAGTAAGTAATGGGTAATGCCCTATCTCTCGGATATGGCAATACACTCCTCGAAAACATCAATGCATTGTAATTCCTGTCAACCGCCACTTTCACATAGTTAGGGTCTTCAATAAACTGTTTCTCCTTTAGCACCTGCATCAGTGAAGCCACCTGAACGGATTGTCCGGCCTCAGCTTCAAATACCTGCAACAACTGTTCTAGTGGCTGGCGTTTTACAAAAGGTTCATCGCCCTGTACATTTACCACAATATCAACTTCAATACCGGCTACAGCCTCAGCTATACGGTCGCTGCCACTTTCATGTGTTTTTTTACTCATGATAGCTTTACCACCATGCGTGGTAATTTCCTGAAAAATAATATCGCTGTCGGTTACCACATACACATCATCGAACAGTTCTGTTGCCAGTGTATTATCATACGTATGCCTGATCACTGTTTTCGAACCAAGCGTTTGCATGAGCTTTGCCGGAAAACGGGTGGCAGCATAACGGGCAGGAATAAAAGCCGCAGTTTTCATGAAACAAATTTCAGCAAAGATGCGTTATATGTTGTCAATAATGAACAGCAGAATGTCGAATATCGAAGTTGGATATTCGACATTCTGCTGTTCATCTGTTTCAGTAGTCTGTTTTCACCTTACTATCGAAGGGTATCTTTAACTGGTAGGCTAAGTTTTCATCAGTACTGTCATCGAGTACATCGAGTCCATAACGCAACTGTTCTACTGGTGTATAATTGAAAGTACCAAAGAGCCGATCCCATACAGAAAAAATATTCCCATAATTAGAATCGGTTTGCGGACGCACATAATGATGATGCACTTTATGCATATCGGGTGAAACAATTACCCAACTGATCGCTTTATCAAGCCACAAAGGCAAACGTATATTGGCATGATTGAATTGCGACAATACCGCACTCATACTCTGGTACAACATTACCAGCCACATGGGAGCACCACATACGATTACACCGATCATCGTAAACACCGCACGAAATACGCTTTCACCCGGATGATGACGATTGGCCGTGGTGGTATCAACATGTGTATCGGCATGGTGCACCATATGAAATTTCCACATCCATTTAATCTTGTGTTCAATAAAATGAATAAACCAGGCACCAATGAGATCAAGTAACAGGAGGCCAAGGATCAGGAAGAGCCATTGACTCACGTTCACCCATTGCAGTAAACCAACACCATTGGCTACTGCCCAGTCGCTCGATTGTACAATCAATAAGGCAAAAGCAAAGTTGATGACGATGGTGGTAATCGTAAAAAAGATATTAATGGATGCATGTTTCCATTTGTTATACTTAAAACCGAACAAAGGAATGGCACCTTCTATTATCCAGAAAAAAGTAATGCCACCGGCCAGTATTAAAGCCCGGTGTAAACTGGGGATGGTACTGAAATATTGAATGATGTTTTCGATCATAACAGACAGGCAATTATTGATTCAATGTACAAATTAATTGGGTAGTTCAGGAGTCGGAAAGACCGGAAGTCCGAAAGTCCGGAGGAGATTTGAATACTTCTAAGACCTCCGTGCAACTCTGTGCCGTACTCCTTTACCTCTGTGGTTAACCACGGAGTTACACGGAGGGTGGTTTAGTAAATCAATCATCTTCCGGACTTCCGGACTTCCGGTCTCCACCCCCACAAAAAACCCCGAATCCGCCTTAGGCAGATCGGGGCTTTTTATAGGCAGGTATAGAAGTTTAGTTATTCAGCATCAAAGGCATTACCAGCATCAACAGGTCTTCTCCTTCGGCCTGTTCTGTTGGTTTAATCAATCCCGCTTTGGTAGGAGTGGAGAGTTCCATTTTTATATCCTCTGTATCGGCTGCACTCAGCATTTCAATCAGGAACTTGGCATTAAAGGCAATCTGGAGATCCTCACCATCATACTGGCAATTCATTCTTTCATTTCCTTCAAAACTGAAATCAATATCCTGTGCTGCCATTTGCAATTCGCTACCCGTAATACTTAAAGCCACCTGATTGGTGCTTTTATTACTGAACACGTTTACGCGACGCAGTGCATTCTGAAAATCGGCTTTGTTCACCACCAGTTTGTATGGATTATCTGCAGGTATCACCACTTTATAATCAGGGAAACGCGCATCTATCAGTCTACAGATCATTTGTGTTGATCCGTGGTTTACAAAAAGGTGATTGCTGTTATAACTTACGGTAATAGCATCATCATTATCGGGCAAAGCATTCTTTAACAGGTTCAATGGTTTTTTGGGAACGATGAACGAATCTGTTTTCGACGCTTTTGCATCGGTGCGTTTATATTTCACCAGACGATGTGCGTCGGTGGCCACAAACTGAACACCGTCTTTCGATAATTCAAAAAACACACCTGTCATAGCCGGTCTGAGGTCATCATTACTTACGGCAAACAGTGTTTTGGTAATGGCTGTTAATAAGCCGCTGCTGGTCATTTCAAAACCAGTGGTATCATCGGCAGCGGGTTCTTTGGGGAAATTATCGGGGTTTTCGCCCATGACCTTGTACTTACCATTATCGCTGGTAATTTCAATGGCAAAATTCTTGTCGATATTAAACGTAAGTGGTTGATCTGCAATATTTTTTAAAGAATCCATCAGGATTTTTGCCGGGATACAAACCTTTCCGTTTGCCTTGCTTTCCACATCCATCTGTACACGCATTACAGTTTCGAGGTCTGTGGCTACTACATTGAGTTTTTTGTCCTGTATTTCAAATAAAAAATCCTCCAGAATCGGTAATACCGTGTTCGCATTAATTACACCGCTGATCTGCTGCAGGTGTTTTAAGAGAGAAGAGGAAGAAACAATAAATTTCATTCTGCGGAATTTAGGTTTGCAACAAACCTAAGGCAAAATGTTAACATTCCGTAACCAAAATTGGCGCTCATGACCCGGAAAAAAATAACAATGTGAATCAGTTGTGAATTGGGTCAGGAAACCGAGCCAATGCTTTCCAGTAATTCCTGGTAACGCATTCGGGTAATAGGCTTTACAATATAATCTGTAACTGAGCCGTATTGCTTGGAGCGGCGTATGTCGGCATCATCAACCGATGAACTGACCACATAGAGCAGCATATTTTTGGGAAACTGGTTACACAGTTTTTCATACTCTTCCAGAAACTCCCAACCATTCATGACGGGCATATTAATATCGAGGAAAATCACATCGGGGAGGTTCGCCACATCATTACTATTTTCGCCAGAGAAAAAAGTCAGGGCCTCACTGCCGTCGTAAAAAGACTGGATTTGTTTGGTCATACCAGTTGCTTCCAGCATTTTTCTTGCTGTGAACTGATAAATTTTATCATCATCAATCAAACAAATACTGAGTTGTACAGGGCTCATGAAAACGGATTCGGATATGCAAACAAATATAACTAATAAATACACAATTTATTGTCTGTCATATGTTTCGCAACAAGCTTAACCCCGATCAGGCCTGGCAAAAAATAAGGCATTATTGTGCCTACCAGGAGCGAAACCATTATGAGGTCAGCGAAAAACTATTTGGCTTTGGTCTACGCAAAACCGAGGTTGATCTACTGGTCAGCCGGTTAATTGAGGAAGATTACCTGAATGAAGCCCGTTTTGCAAAGCAGTTTGCGGGTGGACATTTCCGTTTAAAAAAATGGGGGCGGATAAAAATCAGCTATGAATTAAAGCAAAAAAGAATCAGTACGGCCAACATTAAATCTGCCTTAAAAGAAATTGACGAGGATGATTACAGGCTTGTTTTGCTCAAACTGGCCCAAACAAAATGGCGGGCATTAAAAAACGAACAGCACCTCAACCGCCTGGCAAAAACCACACAATACCTCCTCCAAAAAGGCTACGAAGCCCCGCTCATACAGCAAGCCATCGCCCAAATCCGCACCTCCGTGTAAACTCTGTTTCCTCTCGTTCTCTGCGGTGAATATTCGCGTAAGTTCACCGCAGAGAACGAGAGAACGCGGAGTTTACGCAGAGGTTTTTCATTATGGTGAAAGAATAATTTTATCTTAGTTCACAGAAAGATACCCCCTGATGAGGTTTTTGTTAACGACTGTCTGCTGCCTGCTGCTGCATTGTTGTTTTGCACAACAAACCCAATACCTGCGCCGGGAGTTTTCCTTTACTTCAGAAAATGATGCTTTTCTTTTACAAATAAAAGACGCTTATTATACCAATGGTTTTTTCCTGAACTATCGCATAGCCGATACTTCCGGCTTGCGTAAGAAAATCCGTTCTTTTGAAGTCGGACAAAAAATTTTCACCCCTGTTTCCAAAAAAGCAGAAACAGCAAATGAAATAGACCGCCCCTATTGTGGTTATCTCTTTGTACGCTATTCGCAATTGAACAGTTATAAAAATGATGCCCTTTTTCAATGGGGCAGCAGCCTCGGTGTGGTAGGTAATGCTTCCCTGGGTGAAGCCCTGCAAAACAGTTACCATAAACTGCTTGGCTTTAAACGTTTTGAAGGATGGAAATACCAGGTAAGAAATGCCATTGGTATTGACTTCAATGCTTCTTTTACCCAAACCCTGTTCAATGTACAGGATATGGTAAAACTGGTTCCACTGGCAGAAGCAACACTGGGCACACATTTTACCAATGCAAGGGCAGGCGCTATTCTTTGTATTGGTTCTTACGAAAACAATAAGAGCTCTGTTCTTTTTAACACAAGGGTTAGCTCGGGTTATGCTGCACCCAAAAGGAAAATGGAACTGTTTGCTTATGCTTATCCTTCCGTTCTTCTGCAGGTTTATAATGCCAGTTTACAGGGTGGCTTATTCAGTAAAGGAAACGGCGCCGTTCTCGCCCAACCCGAAAAATGGGTAATTGAACAGCGCTGGGGTATTTGTTTTGCTAAAAACCGTTTTAGCAGCCGACTCGAATTTACCCATCAATCCCGCGAAACCGCAAGCCAGTTGCGTACACAAAGCTATGGATCATTACAGGTGGGTGTTCGCATGTTTTAGTTTTAGGTTAACTTGCGAACATGTCGTCACTCAGCTTTTCTATTATTCAGTCTGCACTTTTCTGGGAAGACAAAACCGCTAACCTCAATATGTTTGAGGACAAGATCAACAACATCACTGAAAAAACAGAAATTGTTATACTACCCGAAATGTTTAGCACGGGTTTCAGTATGCGACCTTCTGAACTGGCAGAAACCATGGATGGCGCTTCTGTGCATTGGATGAAAAATATTGCCGCCAAAAAGAAGATCATACTCACCGGTAGTCTGATTATAAAAGAAGGTGAACATTTTTATAACCGCTTATTATGGGTACTACCCAATGGCGAACTGGGGTATTACGACAAGCGTCACCGTTTTGCTTTTGCAGGAGAGGATCAGCATTATGCATCAGGTAATAAAAGATTAGTAGCACAGGTGAAGGGATGGAAGATAAACCTGCAGATTTGTTACGACCTGCGTTTCCCGGTATGGGCACGTCAGCAAAGCAGTACAGATGGACCCGAATACGATGCCATCATTTATGTGGCCAACTGGCCCGAACGCAGGAGCCATGCCTGGAAAACCTTACTCACTGCACGTGCCATCGAGAATCAGGCATTTGTTTTGGGTGTGAACAGGGTGGGTAATGATGGAAATAATATTTACCACAGCGGCAATAGTATGATTGTTGATCCGTTGGGTGAAGTATTGTATCATAAAGAACAGGAAGAAGATATTTTCACCATTACGCTTCAGAAAGAAACAGTGACTGATGTGAGAACAAAATTTCCTTTCTGGAAAGACGCGGACAGGTTTTATATAACACAAGACTAGGAGAGCGGGAGAAAACAGAAGAACAAGCCTGCCCTGAGTTTACCGAAGGGAGAAATATCCAATATTGAATTTCGAAGTTGGACGTTGGACATTTGATATTGGACATTATTGCCTTCTTTCTAAAAAGGTCTATGCGTTTGAGGATGTTTATATCGCTACTCTTTACCAGTGCCTTGAGCGAAAAATGAATTGAAGCAGGATTGATCAAAATAATAAGAAAACTTTATGCGCGAACGCAATACCTATTTTGCCAACCGATTATTTACCGGCAACAAATGGCTGGAGCAGCAGGTAGTGATTACCGAGCGTAGTGCCATTGTAGATATTATTCCCGCTACTGTAATGCACGAACCCTATACGGCTCAGTTCTCCATTATTGCTCCGGCATTTCTCGATATTCAGATTTATGGTGCACACAACCGTTTGCTATCTGCCTATCCCGAACCCGCTTCACTGGAATTATTATATGATTACTGTAAGAAAGGCGGTGCTGCCTATTTTCAGCCTACGGTGGCCACCAATAGTTACGATGTATTTAAACAGGCCATCGATGCTGTTGCTGCTTACCAGAAAAGTGGCGGTAAAGGTTGTATAGGTTTGCATATTGAAGGCCCCTGGATCAACCCGCTGAAAAGAGGCGCCCACCTCGAAACCTTTATTCATATTCCCGATCTCGAACAAACAAAAGCTTTACTGGACTACGGAAAAGGTATTATTACCATGATTACACTGGCGCCTGAAATTTGTCCGGTAGAAGTATTAAACCTCATCAGGTCATATGGTATTGTTATCTCTGCCGGACATAGCAACGCCAGCTACCAGCAGGGTATTGAAGCTTTTAACCATGGTATTGAAACAGCTACACATTTGTTTAATGCCATGAGTGCCCTGCAGCACCGTGAACCCGGATTGGTAGGTGCCATTTTCGATCATGAAACGGTGATGTGCAGTATAGTACCCGATGGTTATCATGTAGATTTTGCAGCGATCCGTATTGCCAAGAAACAAATGAAGGAAAGATTATTCGCCATTACCGATGCTGTTACCACCACCACAAGCGGGCCCTATCCGCACCAGCTCAATGGCGATAAATATGAATCGAATGGAACACTGAGTGGCTCTGCTCTCACTATGGCCGCCTGTGTAAAGAACCTGGTACAAAAAGCACATATTCCTTTAGATGAAGCCTTGCGTATGTGCAGTTTATATCCGGCACAGGTAATGGGTTTATCACACAGAACGGGGAGAATTGAAAAAGGGTATAATGTGGCGATGGTGGGGTTAAGTGAAACCTTGGATGTGTTGAAGGTGGTGGATGAGTGAGGGGAGGGATAGACCATGGTTTATGGTCCATAGCAGGAAGGTTATGCTTCGTCAATACCTTACTAATTCACGTATTTGTCATGAAGACTATTGATAAAGTTTTTACGATCTGTTTTACCAATGAATCCTGATTCCTCGCCTTTCGTAAGCTCTTGAGCTAATAAAGTTTTATACTTTCCCTTTTGTTCAAATAGTCGCAGTGCGGCTATTACCACTTCACTGGCTGATGAAAATCGTCCACTCGCTATTTGGTGTGAAATAAAATTGTCGAAGTAATCGCCGAGTAAGATGGATATATTCTTTGTCATAAAAGTATTTTTCGAATTTAAATATACCAATAATCCGAATTTCTTAAACCCCGAATTCGTCAACGATTTTTTTTAGATTCCCTGGAAAATCAATCAAATAGAACGGGGGGATTGAGAAAGAGTATAATGTAGCGATGGTGGAGTTGAGTGAGTTGTGGTTGATGGTCCATAGTAAAACATTCCTGCTATGGTCTATGGACCATGGACCACAAACTACCCCTCACATACTTCTTTTAACTTATTCAACGCCTTGGGATAGTGTTCGTTCATATAGTCTACAAAATCTTCTGTTGTATCCAGTTCAACAGTAACTACAGTAATGCCATTGTTTTCATCAAAGGAATAATTTTCCAATGCACCTGCCCATTTTTCAACTTCCGGCCCTTCTGTTATTTCTTTACCACCTGCTAAAAGACCATAATGACGAATGGAAACAAATTTATCAGATATATTTTCTGCTATTTCAGCAACCATACCCCCCTTCTCTCCTTTCTCATCTGTTCCAACAAAAAGCATTTTGTTGCCCTTATTCCAGCTACCCTCATAAGTAGATGTGGGATTAAATAGAGCAGTCCATTGTTCATAGGTTGACTTATTGCTCATGCCAAGCATACAATCATACACTTTATTTACAGGTGCATTAATGCTTACCTTGAATTGTAATTTTTTCATGCTGATTAGCCGTTTGCAAATTAGGTTACGCCAATACCTTTTTCCTGCCTGTAGTTTTCGTCAGGGTTTTTGTTGTTGGTTTTTGTACTGGCATTTTTTTTCCAGTTGCTTTGTAGTAAGCAATAATTTCACTAATTCGTTCTCTATCAGCCACCGTTAGCGGTGTTGACTCTACAACAAAATCAACGCCTGCCGGTTCTTTTATATATCCCATTTCTTTGTGATTTAAATTGGAAAATATTTTTTAATCAGTTTAAATGCTTCCTGTGGAAATATCATCATTCTATGTCCACCAACATGTGTTGCACCTAAAGTTTTTTCATAATGCTCAATCAATTTTGTCTTAGAAGTAAAAGAAACGAAGCCTTGATAACCTTTATCCCACGAAGATTTACAAGCAAAGGCAAACAAATTACCTGGAACACCTTCATAAAGTTTATTCTTACCTAAGTTAAACGGCGAACTCTCAATAAGGTGTAAATAGAAATGATCATTGTAATCGCTGATACTTAAAAGCCCTTGAATAATATCAGGATTGTTTCTAATTGTAAGCTTGAAAATTTGTCTGTCTGTTAGTTTAAATTCACTTGCCCAATTAAAAAGCCATCCATTTTTCTTGATAGTATTTTTCAAATCGGTTTTTGATACAGGATGAACATCAGTGGGAAAACTATCACCAGATATAGTATTGACTATGCTGTTTGTTAACTTGTCAATCTCAATTTCTAAGTGATATTTCGTTTGTTTTGCCACTTCTCAAAGATACAAAAAACAGCTATAAATAGGAGCCGGTAGACTGTTCTGACCGCTACTCTTCTATATAGTTTCTCCGAGAAACGAGGGGATACTGCACCGGCTTACACATAGGAAATATAAAAATAAGCGGTGACAGTGGGAGACAATATGGGTAATAAGATTAATTGTCCATAGTCAATGATAAAAACCTTCCTCCTATGGTCTATCGACCATGGACTATAGACTATACACTACTGCCCAATCATCTTCCTCACTTCCTTTATCTTAATATCATAGCCTTCACGAATAGCCTGCGATGAGGGTTTGATTATTACATCGGGCATAATGCCTCTACCTTTAACACGGTCTTTATTCATTACCAAACGATACATGGGCAGACTCACCACTATACCCGAATTGGGCAGCGTAATTTTAGGAATATGCATGGCAGAATTACCATAATAACCACCGCCTGTTTCTTCCCCCACTACTTTTACATTCTCTTGCCCCTGTAGCTGTGAAATAAACATAGTAGATGCAGAAAATGTATACCCACCCTGTATTAAATATACTTTACCGTTGAAGTGATTGGTTGTTGAAGGAGAGTAATAATGGCGCTCATATCTCCTGTAATGAATTTTCCCATCTTTTTCTTTTCTTGCACCAAAATTCATCGCCATCCAGTAAATGAATGTGGGTTTTATATAACGACCATATTCAAATTTCCGGCTGATGGCCGCTACCGTATCACCAACCTTAAAAGGTTTATCGGTCAGGTATTGCGTGAGCCTGATGCTGTTACTTACATTACCACCACCATTCTCCCGCAGATCAATCACCAGATTTTGTATGGCTAATCTGGAAAGTGTTTTAAATGACCTCCTGAAAAAACTTTTTAACCGCCCACCCGTAAAAGTAGTGAGCCTGATAAATGCCGTACTCGCCGCCGTATCAATTACCATACTTCTTTTATTCAGCAGGTTGAGTTGTCGTATTTCCCTCCTTGTTAACATTGATCCTCTTGTTTCTTGTCTCCCTTGTCTGCTTGTGTCAACAACAGGTCTGTATGCTTTCACCCTGGTTTCTTTTTCTATACCGGTTGAATCAATGTACCGGATGGTATAGATGGAATCTGCATCACCCAAAATGGTTTTATACCAGCCCGGGAAATTACCGCTAATGACCTGGCTCTTATGATTTACCCCATAACCATCTGTACTGATATACTGATAGATGGTATCAAGCAACTGCACCGGTGTTTGCTGGTTGATGGCTGTTACAATGGTTCCTCTTTTAAAAATACTATCGTTACGGTAAGCACTGCCCAATACCACCAAACTGTCATCCCACACTTTCAATGCCAATGGAAATTGCGGATACCGGTATATAGAGGCTACTTTACCATAGGCTTTTGAGAAACGCACTGTTGTATGTCCACACCTGATGCGTGCCACCAGTTTCGATAAACGATTCTTGTAATCGGGTTCATTCAGTGAATCGGTAATACCGGCTATTGTTTCCTGGAAATAATAATCAATACTGTCTTTGGATGTGTACCAGTACAAACTCGGGTGATTGGCTTCCAGTATTTTCTTCAACAGCACAATATCTTCCACCAATGGGGCCGGTGCCATTTTGGGTAAGGGCGGTATAATGCGTTGTGCATGGGTTTGCACAGACAGACCCATCATCAGCACAATGGTTGTTACAATGAGGCGGGCTGTCTTCATAGGTATTATTGCTGAAAAGCATTCCAGCCCTGTGCAGTAATATTAAAGCTGTTACCTCCCTTGGTGAGTAGTTTACAACCTTCTTCCAGTTCGGTCATATAGCCAATTACACTGATTTCTTCATTGAGGGTAATCTTATCATGGTCCTCCTGTTTCAGGGTAAAGATCAGTTCATAGTCTTCTCCGCCATTCAGCGCACAAACTGTAGGATCGAGACCAAACTTAAATGCTGCTTTTCTGCTGTCGTCGGCTATGGGTAATTTTTCTTCGTAGATACGACAACCGAGATTGCTCTGTTTACAGAGGTGTAACACTTCACTGCTGATGCCATCGCTCACATCCATCATAGCAGTGGGCAGGATATTGTTTTTTTCAAAAAACTCAATGATATCTTTTCTGGCTTCCGGTTTTAACAGTCTGCCCACTATATAACTTTCGTTTTCAAGATCGGGTTGTACCTGTGGGTTCTCTAAATAAATTTTCTTTTCTCTTTCCATCAGCGTGAGACCCAGAAAAGCGCCACCCAGATCGCCACTCACACAAATCAAATCACCTTTCGATGCCGTACTTCTTTTTATAAACCGATCGGGTGTTACTTCACCAATGGCTGTAACAGAAATAATCAGTCCTTTCTGAGAAGTAGAAGTATCACCACCTATCAGGTCAACCCCGTGTTTTTCACAGGCTATATGAATGCCTTCATACAGTTCGTTCATGGCTTCGAGGCTGAAGCGGTTGCTCATGCCAATACTCACAGTAATCTGTGTGGGTGTGGCATTCATGGCATAGATATCGCTCAGGTTTACCATCACGGCTTTATAACCCAGGTGTTTCAACGGAGTATACATGAGGTCGAAATGTATGCCTTCCAGCAACAGATCGGTACTGATGACCGTTTGTTTCCCAAAATGATCTATTACCGCTGCATCATCACCCACACCCAATATGGTAGAGGCATTATGCGTTTCGAAATTGCGTGTAAGATGATCGATTAAACCAAACTCACCCAGGCTTGTTATTTCAGTTCTTGTTTCGCTCATATAATTAATATCAAATAATGTCCAAAGGACTCCCTTCGGGGAATATCCAATGTCGAACTTCGAAATTGGATATTGGATATTTCTCTGTTTCTATACGTTTTTTTTCTAAGGCCGATACACATTCTCCAATACTTTGGACATTCCTTATTTCTCTGTTCCTCTGTTTCTCTGTTTCTCTGTTCCTCTGTTTCTCTGTTCCCTAAACCCCTTCCACCGCTGCGCCATTCACTATTCTCACCAGTTCATCGTGTATTTTTCCATTGGTAGCAATAATATGCGGCTGGTAGGGAGAATAATGGTCGCCTTTAAAATCTGTAACCTTACCACCCGCTTCCTCCACCATTAAAAATCCTGCTGCACTGTCCCAGGCCTGCAATTTATGCTCATAAAAACCATCAAAACGACCGGCAGCAACCCAGCAAAGATCAATAGCGGCACTACCTAATCTTCTTACCGGAACACCTTTTCTGATGAGTTTTTCAAAAACCTGCAGCGGTCCGTTTGCTGTATCGAGATAGGTATAAGGAAAACCCGTTACCAGACAGCTTTTGATGACTTCTGTTTTATCGCTCACCTGAATTTTCTTATCGTTCAGCGTAGCACCAAACCCTTTCTGTGCAAAGAAAAACTCATTGATGAAGGGGTTGTACACGGCACCCAGTATCATTTGTCCGTCCTGTTCAATGCCAATACTTACGCAGCAAATAGGAATACCGTTGGCAAAATTCACCGTACCATCTATCGGATCAATGATCCATTTATAGGCAGAGTCCTGCACAATTTCACCCGTTTCTTCACTCAAAATATAATGATCGGGATAATCTTGCCTGATCACTTCAAAAATGGCTTTTTCTGCCGCATGATCGGCTTCTGTTACCAGGTTATTGACCCCTTCTTTATTACTGATCTTGAACTGACCATTAAAAAACCGCTGTAATTCCGCAGCACCGGCTTCGGTTGCTTTAATAAGTGTTTGTTTCAACATGGGGCAAAAGTAACGAACCTGAGGGGAAGAGACAAGGAACAAGGGGAAGAGAGAAGATGCAAGGCACAAGACGCAAGATACAAGAGATGGAGAAGAGAGAAGATACAAGGCACAAGACGCAAGATACAAGAGATGGGGAAGAGGGGTTCATGGGTCGGGAACGGGGAACAAGAGGCAGGGTGAGGAAAGCTGCTTATTATTGCAGAAGAAAATCATTATCTGGAGCTGAGCGTTATCATAGTAAACTATCGGGTACCTGTATTTCTTGAACAGTGTATTATTACCGTGAAGAAAGCCATAGAGCAGCTGTCGGCCGAGATTATTATTGTAGATAATGCTTCGGAAGATAACAGTATTGAACAGTTGAGCTCTCTGTTTCCTGATATTCGTTTTATTCGTTCTGCTGAAAATATTGGTTTTGCAAGGGCCAATAACCTCGGGTTAAGTCATGCAAAAGGCCGTTATGTTCTTTTCCTCAATCCCGATACCCTCGTTCCGGAGAACACTCTGGTACATTGTGTACACTTCTTGGCACAACATGATAACTGTGCTGCCGTTGGTGTAAGAATGATCAATGGGTTCGGACATTATTTACCCGAAAGTAAAAGAGCAAAACCCACATTACTCAATACCTTTTTTAAATTAACAGGTGCAGCGGCTTTATTCCCACAATCGGGTTTGTTTAACAGGTATGCGCTCGGACATTTATCTACTCATGAGCAACACCCCATTCAGGTGCTGGCGGGTGCTTTTATGATGGTGAAAAAAAATGTACTGGATCAGTTGCAGGGTTTTGATCCTGATTTTTTTATGTACGGCGAAGATGTTGACCTTTCGGTACGTATTCACCAGCTTGGACATACCATCTATTACCTCGGCGATGTTTGCATTGTTCATTATAAGGGACAGAGTTCGCGTAACAGAACACAAAAACAGAACCACATTTTTTATAAAGCCATGCGTTTGTTTGTAAACAAACATTATACAGCAGGAAGTTTACTGGTTCCCTTTATTTTTCTGGTGCAGTGGATAGCCGCATTGCGTAAACTGTTTTTTCCGCCTCTTTCTGTTATGCCCCTATTAAACAGGGCCGGCACTGCTTTTATTGTTGGTGATACGAAAGCATACAGACAGGCCATCAGCATACTTGAGAAAAGAGCGCAAACAGCGATTGTTACAGGTAGCATTGCGGTTCATGAAACAGGTGATCAGCAAAGCAGCTCTCTTACAGACCTCACCACACTATGCAGGCAGCAACAGGTAAAACAAATCATTATTTGTATACCCGATTTATCTGTACAGGAAGCCACACAAATAATGGAACGGTTAAAAGGTTTGTTTTTCAGGTTTGTCTTTGTAGGGTCAGAATCATTGCCATTTAACAACTGATACAATAAGTTTTACAGCTTTTGCTGTAGTTTCGTATATTCATTTAACCTGAGTTCTAACGATGTCTATCCTTGATATAAAATTGCCTAACCGTATTCTTAAAGCATTGAGGTTGCCGCAGAACAATCCGCGCAGGCAACAGATCAGGGTATTAAAAAAATTACTGCGGAAAGCAAGGTTTACCGCTTTTGGTCAGCAATACCGTTTCGATGAGATCCTGCTCTCCAAACATCCGGGGAAAAAATTCCAGGAACTGGTACCTACCTATAACTATAATAAAATACACAAAGACTGGTGGCATAAAACACTGGAAGGCATTCCCGATATCTGCTGGCCCGGTAAAATCCGGTACTATGCATTGAGTAGTGGTACCAGTGAAGCGGCCAGTAAATATATTCCCGTTACCAACGACCTGCTAAGTGGTAATAAGATTGTAATGATCAAACAACTGCTGAGTCTGCGTAACTATGAGAATATTCCTTACAGTTCTATTGGTAAAGGATGGCTCACACTGGGTGGCAGTACCGATTTACAGAAAGAAGGACCCGGTTATTATGCCGGTGATCTGAGTGGTATTACCCAGAAAAAAGCCCCCTTCTGGTTCCAGCCTTTTTATAAACCGGGGAAGAAAATAGCCAAACAGAAAGACTGGAATAAAAAACTCGAAGAAATTGTAGATAAAGCCCCTGAATGGGATATTGGTTTTCTCGTAGGTGTTCCTGCCTGGATTCAGATGTGTATGGAAATGGTGATTGAGCGTTACAAGCTCAATAATATCCATGAAATGTGGCCCAATCTTGCCTTTTTTGTACACGGCGGCGTAAGTTTTGAACCTTATAAAAAGGGATTCGAAAAATTACTGGGCAAACCCATCACCTATATTGAAACCTATTTAGCCAGTGAAGGTTTTATTGCTTACCAGGACCGCCAGTTTGCAAATGGCATGAAACTGGTTACCAGCGAACATATTTTCATGGAGTTCGTGCCTTTCGACGATAAGAATTTTGATGCAAATGGCGATATGATTGATGATCCCGAAGCACTTATGATTCATGAAGTAGAGGAGGGAAAAGATTATGCACTACTCATCAGCACTTCTGCAGGCGCCTGGCGGTATATGATTGGCGATACGCTTCGTTTTGTTGACAAAGAAAAATGTGAGATTGTTATTACCGGACGCACCAAACATTTCCTGAGCCTGGTAGGTGAGCACCTGAGTGTAGACAATATGAACAAAGCCATTCAATTGGCCAGTGAGCAGATGAATATCTGTATCCCCGAGTTTACCGTGGCGGGTGTACCTTATAACAGCTTTTTTGCGCATCACTGGTTTGTGGCCTGTAACGACCAGGTAGACAAAACCCAACTGGTTCGCCTGATTGATGATAAACTGAAAGAACTGAACGACGATTATGCTGTTGAAAGAAAAAGCGCACTCAAAGAAGTACTGCTGGATGTGTTGACAGAAGAACAGTTCATGGAATTTATGCGATCAAAAGGCAAAGTAGGTGGTCAGCATAAGTTTCCCCGCGTATTAAAAGGAAAGATGCTTGAAGACTGGCAGGCATTCTTAAAAAAAGAACTGGTATCCTGATGAAATATTTCTTTTCCCTCTTATTATTTGCCACACTCAATGCAGGTGCACAGGCACCCAATATTGGTATCTTAAAAAGAAAAGCACCCGAAAGTTTCCAGGTATTATTTAAAACCAGCAGAGGAAATTTTATACTGGAAGCATACCGTCGCTGGTCGCCCGCGGGTGCCGACCGTTTATACCAACTGGTACTTACCGGTTATTATGACCTCAATGCTTTTTTCAGGGTAGAACCCAATTATGTGGTGCAGTTTGGTATTTCAGATGATTTTGAAGCCAATTTATTCTGGCACCAGAAAAGACTTAAAGACGAACCTGTTTTACAGTTACACAAAAAAGGAATTGTAGCTTTTGTACGCGACCGTGCCAATAGCAGAGCCACACAGCTCTTTGTGAATATGAAAGATAATCCGGCACTCGACACCATTGTTCGTGAAGGTGTAAAAGGGTATACCCCTGTTGGGAAAATAATTAAAGGCATGGATGTATTCACACAGCTCTACAGTAATTATGGTAGAAAGCCGGCCACACTTCAGGATTCTATTTATGTACGTGGCAATGCCTATTTAGCCGAAAATTTTCCGGAGCTTGATATCATTATCTCGGCAAGAATCATCCGGTAAGTTCATCCGTTAATCAAAACAGAAAGGTTTTTTAAAATTATCCGCTTATTTTAGGTGCATAACCCAATGAACGCTGAATGATAGCTCCGCTGCTTAAAGGACTGATACTGGGTGTTATTCTCAGTATCTCTGTTGGCCCCGTCATCTTTGCCATCATCAAGCAAAGTATTAATAACGGGCATAAAGCAGGTTACCTGTTTGTAGCAGGTGTATCTGCCAGCGATATTACACTGGTGCTGGTCTGCAATTTCTTTACCGGTCTTTTTAATACTGCCCTTTCCTATAAAACACCGATTGCTGTTGCCGGTAGTATTTTTTTAGTGGCCGTAGGTATTTATACCCTTTTCTTTAAAAAAGTTCATGTGGATGAGGAGAATAAACTCGCCATCAAAAATTTCAGGAAAAGAGATTATGCAGCCATTTTTCTTTCCGGGTATTTTATGAATATGCTCAACCCGGGTGTATTTCTTTTCTGGTTTGCCTGGACCACCCTCATCATGGCCGATTCTCAAACAGCCGCTCATCCGGGAGAATACCGTTTTATTGTGTTTACCACCTGTCTGGTATTTGTATTACTGTCTGATATTTTAAAAGTGGTACTGGCAGGAAAATTACGTTCCCGTCTCACGGCAAAGAATCTGCATTTCATCAACAAACTTTCCGGGCTCATCCTTATTGGTTTTGGCGTGGCCCTCTGCTGGGGGGTATTGGCACTGCTCTGATAGGTTTAACAAAGGCTTATAGAAAATCATTCCTTTCCTGTTTATCTTTCCGGTACATGAGACCCGTTTTGCTGCTGCTTATTTTTGGTTACTGTTTCCATTGCAACACATGGGCACAATCTGGCGTACTGGTATTCAAGAAAAAAAACCAGAATATACAGAGCTGGGTAAAAGAAGACTATATCCGTTTTCAGTATGTAACCACACAATGGCTGGAGGGAAGAATAAAACGCATTGAGCGTGATTCTGTTTTTGTAAACTGTTATATAACCCGTCAGGTAGCCAACCAGTTTGGTTTTGCCATAACCGATACTTCCTGGTTTGGTATAATGGGTATTCATGTATCGGAAATCATTGGCATGCCCGGTAACCGTTATAAAAGTGGCCTGTTTACCAATGGATCTTTATTAAAAATTGGTAGTGCCGGTTATATTTTCCTGAACCTGTTCAACAGTCTCGAAAACGGGGAAGCTGTTTTCGCCTCGCATAACCTCCGGAATATTGGTATTGCGGCGGGTGTTTTTTTAATCGGACATTTGCAGTCGCTTAAATACAAATCCTATATACGTATGGGAAAGAAATATTCCATGCAGATCATTTCCGGTCAAAAGGGTTAAATAGTATCTTGTTCTTTCATGACACAAAAAAGATCCCTCGCAAAAAGAACCTGGCGTTTTATCTGGCGCACCACTCTTTGTTTGTTTCTTACATCGCTGGCTTATATTATTATCTGCCGCTGGGTGATGCCACCTATTACCATCACACAGTTATCGGATAGTTTTTCGCATGGTTTACAACGCGATTATATTTCCTGGAACCAGCTTCCGTATAATATAAAACTGGCGGCCATTGCCAGTGAAGACCAGACCTTCCCCGATCATGGTGGTTTCGACTGGGATGCCATTGAAAGAAGTATGAAACCCAGGAAGAAAGGAAAGAAAACAAAAATTCCATTGGGTGGCGGAGCAAGTACCATTACACAACAGACTGCCAAGAATGTTTTTCTCTGGCAGGCAGGAGGTTTTACCCGATATATCAGAAAAGTACCCGAACTCTATTTTACCAAAATGATTGAATGGATCTGGGGCAAAAAACGTATCCTTGAAGTATACCTCAATGTAATTGAAATGGGGCCGGGCGTATTTGGTGTGGAAGCGGCAGCCAGAAAATATTTTGGGAAACCGGCAGCAAAATTATCGCGCGCCGAAGCTGCAATGATCATTGCCAGCTTACCCAATCCAAAAAAGTTTTTACCCAAACCCATGAGCCGTCGTGTAGCATGGCGTTATCCGCAGATATTAAAACAAATGCAGAATATTGAAGATGATGAAGACCTGCAACAGTTATTAAAATCGAAATAGTTTATACAGTACTAATCAGCTTGTCAACTGCTGTAATAGCTTGTTGTAAACGCTCTTCATAATCGCCTGAAATTTCTACCCAGGGTATTTGCTGGTTGATCATGATATCGCGATAAATTTGATAGAGCTCCTGTCTTGGTTTTTCATCCGGATACTCTCTTAATACATCATCTGTCCACGGAAGATCAGGTTTACAAAGTAAATAGAGATCGTATTTACGGTGTACAATTTCATCCAGTATAAAGTGATGACATTTCTGAAACACATATTCGCACCATACTTTCATCACATACATATCGGTATCAATAAATAAAAGAGGTGCATGTTTTTGTGAGCGAAGTGTTTTTGTATTCACCCACCGTTTTTCGACCATGGACCATGGACCATGGACCATGGCTTCATATTCCGCCTCAAGTGCCAGTTGCCCTTTTGCAATGGTGAGCAGGTCGTCGTAAGTATAGTCCATACCATTTGTCATTAAATATTCACGCGCAAATTCGGGGCACCACTGTGTATGGTAATGCTGCGCCAGCAATTCACACAGTGTGCTTTTGCCGGTCGACTCTGGTCCTAGTATTACGATCTTATGAATCATGAATATTGAATAAACAATTTCGAACGATTAAGTTTTGGCTGTTTTATTTTTTTGAGTTGTCGTAATACTTTTAGAAAAAATTGAAATCAATTCAATTGTTTCAGCGACTATAGCATTCAACTCATTGTCTTTATACCATTCCATTTGGTGAATAATCAACAAATTATTTTTAGTTTCTCTAAGTTCCCTCAGCGCGATTTTAAGTTTATGAATAAAATCATTTCTTGATTCGGCAGATTGCGCTTCTCCATAATTTAAAGCCGGAGCCGTTGCACTCCTGATTAACTGACCAGATAAATGTTTACCTGCAAAAGAGGTTGGCAACTTCTCAGCCAGCCTGATGGCGGATACACTAAATTTTATCAGTCGCTGTTCAAGATCAAATTTCCTTTCCATCTTTTATAAATTGATGAAAAGCAAAATACCAAAGACCTGTCAGGTATTGATAGCGTAGAAATACCCTATTTTATGCTATCCCCTTCATCATTCATTATTCATTATTCAATATTCTGCTGTTTTTCTGCCCGTTTTTTCCATTCAATTAAACCCGCAATTGCGAGGATTAATAAGATGAAAAACTGCACGCTGGTAAAAACATATCCTTTTACAAAATACAACGGAATAGAAGCCATATTTGTTGCGATCCACCAGATCCAGCTTTCTGTTTTTTTTCTGGCCATCAGCCACATACCTGTATAAGCTGAGGCACTCGCAAATGCATCGGCCCAGGGAATGGCTTCGGGTGCAAACCCTTTTTGTAACCAGGTAAGTAATACAAAAAGCAAGAGATAGAAAGCACCAAAAAAAGCCAGCTGTTGTATCCATTCTTTTTTTGAGCTGTTGGTGATATGGAGTAGCAGTGTTTTTGTATGCGCGTCTTTTTTTGTCCAGAGCACCCATCCATATACACTCATCACCGAATAATAAAAATTCACACTGGCTTCGCCGAATAATTGTCCTTTTATACTGAGATAGATATAAATAATGGTGTTGATGAGTCCAACAGGATACACCAGTATATGTTCTTTTCTGCTGAACCATACACTCGCAATGCCTGCTAATACTGCAATAAATTCTAGTGGGCCGGTTTGTTGTATACCGCTGATAAACTGGTTGATTATTTCCTGTACGCTCATCATGATACAGCAAAATACAGATTCAATCCTAAACCGTCATGAATGAAGCTGCTATGGTGCTTTAGTTTTCGGGGATATTAAACTGCAAAAGAAGTTCCTGGTCTTTATACAATTGCAGGAGACCGCTGTTAAACTGGTAGCGGTTTACAGCAGAAAGATGTTTCAGGTAAAGCGATTCTATCTGCATATCCATACAGGCCATTTGTGTAGAGCCTACGCCCGATATGGATAATTTACCATTGTCAAATATTACCCTTCCGAAATACCGGTTACAACCGGCTCTGCCAGATATTCTGCCTGTTCTTTTGTCGAAGACAATATCGGGAATGCTGTTACCACTTACCTGTTCCATCTTTCCGTTTTTGCTGATTCTGGCAAGTGGTAATAATACCTGATCGGGAATGGGAATGCTTTTCTGCACATAAGTCTTCGATCTTTCTTTGCTGAGCACTTTTATCAGGTAATAAGTATAGGCAGAACCATCGGCGGGGGGTCTTTCTCTTTTCACCCGCATGATTTCGAGTTTATAGTTATAGCCTTCCTCATAAGTAAACCCGTCGATACCCGAATAAAACAAAGCATAAGGTTCGTCCGGTTTTTCCTTCACCTGTAAACAGGGTCTGTTGCTCACGCCATAGCAGTCTGCCTTGGTATCTGCCACATAAAAAATAGTACGCTGTGCAGCCAGTGACGAAACAAATAACAGCAATAATATCGTGAGCTTAACTTTCATTACAACCAAATATTAGCAAACAGCATACCATAAGCGAAGATTGTCCATTCTTTTAACAGATTCCCTGAGTTAGAACGCAGGAACAGGTTGTTTTATTGAATAAGGGAGCAGGTAGTTCGGATGAAAATTATTCATCCGTGGGCAGACAGTTATTTTTCCAAGCCGGTAATCATCATTCACCTGAAAGTCTGCCGATCACTGTACTAATATACATATATCGGCATAGACAAGATACTATTCACCTGCTCAAACCAGTAAAACGAGTCCGTGCTGAATACTTTTTTTGTGGTGAGAAGCATGGTAGGCCGTAAAATAAATCATTTCCCGAAGGGTAATCATACCCAGTAAGGGGTGGGGTAATACGTATTTATCCAATGCAGATTCATTGTAACTAAGTGTTCTCCGGGTAAGCTTTGTGGTTAAGGTATTGAGCTGCTGGAGTAATTTCTCCTTATCTGAAACCGGAATATCGGGAGGTGGAACAAAGGGTGCTGAAGCTCTTCCGCCAGCCTGAAGTTTAATATGGTAACGGTCAACCAGTGCATCATAGGTTCTGGAAGGGCGGTTGGCCACACCAAATCGCCAGCTCAGTATAAAAGAAGGTATGGCAAAAGCACTGTTTACCGGTGCAACGCTTTTAATCAAATGATCTACCTGTTGAAGTGCGTTCCATTTTCCGGCGGGGGCGTGTAACAATGCACGATCATCAAGTTGAGAAACCAGTTCTATCAGTTGCGCATAATGCTGACGCAGCAACTGTACCATTGCCTCTTTCTCCATGTGATATTTTTTGCAGGGTTCTGTGAACAAATATAGCAGATGTTGGCTTTTGTAGCGCAAACAGTTGGTTTTAGCCCAACACATTCATTCTTTGCCTGTTTGTGCAGGATACTGATCATAAAAAAGCGTTGTACCTGATTGGATACAACGCTTAAAAAAACCAAACACAATATTTTATTCGGCCTCGGCCACTACTTCTTTTACTTCGGGTATCATGCGTTTCATCATGCCTTCAATACCTGCTTTCAGGGTAATCATGGAAGAGGGACATCCGCTGCAGCTTCCCTGTAACATCAGGTTAACCACACCTTCATTATAACTTTTGAACTGAATGGCGCCGCCATCCATTTCAACGGCGGGTTTCACATAGTTTTCCAGCAGTTCTTTTACTCTTTTTACAATATCATCATCATCAGCGCTTACAGTGTTACTGGCTTCCTGTTTTATTTTAGCCACTTCTTCTTCATTCACCACTACACCACCATTCTCTAAATATTCTTTCAGGAATTCTTTAATGGTAGGAATTACATCCTGCCAGTCTTCTGTATCTGCTGTTTTGGTAAGGGTCACAAAATTGCTGGCGATAAACACACTCCTGATAAAAGGAAAACTGAATAATTCCTTCGCCAGTGGAGATGGGCCTGCCAGTGCTTCTTCAGCAAAATCGATGCTCTTGCCCGGGTACAGCAGTTTGTTTGCTACAAACTTCATAGTTTCCGGGTTCGGGGTCATTTCCGTATAAATACTGATAACGGGATTGCCTGTTTTAATCATACACTTTGCTTTTAACAACGGTAAGCATCTGCTTATCGCCCTACAAAAATAGTCAAAAGCGAGTGCATAGCAGGATTTTCACGATATGGGCGGGGGGCTTTTTTCGGATATCGAAAACCTCGAACATTTACCAGAGTTCGAACCTGGTAGACCCTTCCAGAATAGATGCATCTCTTTTTACCCCTTGTTTTGCCTGGGTAAATACGGGACGATCCACCGAACGGGGAATGGAAAATGTACTTACACCGCCTTTATTCCGGGGCTGTGGGTACAGGGTTGATTGGTTGGGGGCAGCCAATACAACACTTGCCATACAGAGCAAGTAGCGTACTAAATTTTGGAATGCTGCTTTCATGTTTATTTTAATTACTCAGCAAAAGTATTCCTGTTTATGCGGGTTTGCAACCACACAAATATGTGAAATGCACGTTTTTGCAGGTTTAAGAACCACATGAAAAACCCCGACTCAGGAGTCGGGGTTAGTTTACACAGGAATATTGTTTATAATGTACTGAAAAACAATTGCTTAATACTCAAATGTGGTTTCAGACAGTTCATCCGGCAGGCCGGTTTCTTTGGTAACTGTTTTTCTTTTAATCGGATTTCCATCTGCATCATAGGTATAAGTATGTGTTACCGTTGCATATTGCTGACCCGTTTTATCGTAATGCTTTTCTGTAAGCGGGTTATTGGGTATGCTGATCAGTGAAGGCAGGTATGGATTGTTTTCAAACAATAAGCTGGTATTGCGCTTATCGTCGTAAGAACTCATTTCATACACATCTGTTTTTTCCAGTACCCCACTGGTATAATCTCTGTACCAGGTACTCATGGTTTTAATATTTCCATTGGTATAATAATCAACCTCAAAACGCATACCCGGCGTGGTGCTGATGGGGCCTGCAAAACTGCTGAACACATCGGTACGCCATAAACGACCTTCTTTATAGGTATATTCATAATAAGCAATCACCACATTGTTGGGTGTAACCACTTCTACTTTGGTAATATCTGCACCCGTATACGTGTACTTGAATTTTGTGCCGTCGGTTAAAGACATGTCTACCAGTTTATCGCCATTATAGGCAAGCAGGTAAACATTGGTATCATCGCCACTGCTGGTTTTCTCTACAGTGGTTATTTTAGACGGTTTTCCTGCGGCGTTGTATAAAACAGCGAGGTAACTTCCATCATCATAACTGATCTTACTCAGCTTTTTCTGGTTATTCGGCGTACCCGGATCAACGGGTATATCCGGATCAAATTCTTTGGTACAGCCCACTGCCAGTAATACAACTGCCAATAAACCAGCCATTGCTTTCATCATCTTTTGCAAATTTGCTTTCATCTTCATTTAACTTTTATCTATTTAACAACCTTTATTTCATTGGGCGGTATGGGTGCGGGTACACGATTGCTGATAGCAGGTAATGACATCAGGTAATTGTATACCGAACTCAAATCCTCATCCGTCATTTTAGCCACCATATACCAGGGCATGGGTGGCATTACCGGACGACCTCCTTCCTGACCCAGGTGCTTACCTGTACGGATGGTTTTTACAAACACTTCTTCTGTCCAGTTACCAATACCCGTTGCTTCATCAGGTGTGAGGTTGGCGCCAAATGTCATACCCCATGGACCTGCAAAAGCGGTAATATCGTGCGACATTTTTACCCAGCTCTGGTCTTTGGCCAGTGCTTCGCTCAGTGAAGGGATTCCTTTTTCTGAAGGATAACCCGACATCAGTCTGGTGGTATCAGGAACAGGGCCCATGGGTGTCATGATTTTCGGAGAATGACAATCGTTGCATCCGGAAACGGTTACTAAGTATTTTCCGCGGGCAATCAGTTCGTCTTTTTCTTTCTGACGGAATTCAGTGATGTCTTCTTTTTTGGTTTCGCTCTGGTTGCTTCCGGCTTCGCTGCAGGCTGCAACAGTGGCTACAATCGACAATACAATGATGGTCAGTTGCAGGGTTTTGTTTTTTAGTGTCATGTTGTTCGTATTATGGTATTCGTAAAATCGGATCGCTGATTTGATCCGGGAACAAACATAAACCCGCAAAAGCCTGCAAACTATCACACAAAAATGTGGTTGGGATGAAGGGAAGGTGGGAGGGGTGGGAGGTGAATGGTGAGTGGTGAGTGGTGAAGTCCGGGAGTCTGAGAGACCGGAAGACCGGAAGTCCGGAAGTCCGGAAGTCCGAAAGTCGGAAAGATGATTGATTTACTAAAGAAACCTCCGTGCAACTCTGTGGTTAACCACGGAGTTACACGGAGGTTTTCTATACATTCAAGTTTCTTCCGGACTTTCGGACTTTCGGTCTTTCGGTCTTTTCCTCTCCCTAAACAATCTTATTCCTGAAAGCCTTGGCCACTGCTTCGCTCTTACTGTTTACGTGGAGTTTCTCGTAGATTTTTTTGATATGGGAACGAACGGTATCAATGGCAATAAACATTTCTGAAGCAATCATTTTATAGCTATACCCGTTCACGAGTAATTGCAATACCTGTTTTTCTCTTTCGGAGAGGTCATAGTCTTCACCCTTTTCATTATTGAGCGAAGAAAACATTTTTAATACCTGTGTGGCGATGGAGGAAGTCATGGGAGCGCCGCCTGTTTGCGCTTCCTGAATGTATTCGAGCAGTCGGGCCGGGGGTGTTTTTTTCAATACATAACCATTGGCGCCGTTGCTGATGGCATCGAATACATTTTTATTGTCGTCGAATACAGTGAGCATCAGAATTTTTACATCGGTATCTATTTCACGTATTTTTTTAAGACCCTCAATACCATTGGTGCCGGGCATATCAATATCCATCAGTATCACATCGGGTTTAAAAGCCTGCACTTCATCTTCTACATTATTACAGTTCTTAAAGGCAGATAATACTTCAAATCCGTCAGACCCGTTAATGAGCATGGTAAGTCCTTCACGTAACTGGGGGTTGTCTTCGTAAATCAATAATTTGGTCATAAGGTCTTTTTGCGTGTACAAAGCTAACAGATGCAGGCTTTGTTGCCTATCGCATAATAATGTTAGGGAGTAGTGAGTAATGAGTAGTGAGTAAGTAGTTTCAAACACTCACTACTGACTACTCACTACTCACTACTCTTAAAATTACCATTCCCCACCACCATCTCAAAATTTCTGCCGGTAAAACCACATACTTATGTGATGCTTTTTTTAACATGGCAAACGGGTTTCACTGACAAGCGGCGGTAAATGAGGATGAAATGTATGCTGTGTTAAAAATGCATTCCTGCACAAACATGCAGGCCCCATCTTTCACATTCATATGCGGTTGAACAGGCTGTTTTTCCGATGCATTTTTGCATCATCAAACAAACAAACAAATAAACAAAGCACATGAAAGGAAAATTCATTACCACAGCACTGATTATCGCAGTGATATCAGGTGGTAAAAAAGCAACAGCCCTCTAATCCAGGAATCTATAGCAATATACCGGCCCTGCCCGTAAGCAGGGCCCCTGAAAAGGGCTACATCCGTTGTTGGTCGCCGACCAACAACATCAACATTGGCAAGTTTGGGTTTTTATAAGCAGTATGTTAGAAGCAGAGCAACAGGTTACACAACAAGTGTGTAACCTGTTCTCATTTTTAGTAGGTATTGGAAATTTTATGCAAGAGTAAATCAGCAGGAGTATTATTACCCGATGCAGTTGGTTTACTGTTAAAAGCCTTTATTAAGCATGGCAGATAAGCTCCGTTTTTTAAGATGCCCCTCTCTTTATTATTTGCTGCTAATTGCAGCTCACAATATATAGATCCATCTAAGCTGGTAATATTTGTTGGAAAAGATATAAGCAGCCTGTTTTCCATTGCATATCCATACAATTCTGTTCGCACTGCACGTTCACTATTCAGAGAAGCCGGTACAGTGCTTTCTACCAACTGCCCCTGTCTGATAATGGTATAATAACAAACAATATCAGACTGAATTACAGTAACATCCTTTGTTGTTGCTGCTTTTCCGGGCATCATTGTAATGGTAAACGTATCTCTGTTATCATTTACCCACTGCCACTTGCCATAATAGACTTTCGGGTCGTCTCTTTTTATAGCCGGAACACTTGCAAGATTGGTGATCGGATACTCTTTTAGGGTAACAAGGCTTTTAATAATTGTATCGCCACCCATAGAAGTATGCGCAGATACCACATCATTAAACCCACATAACAATAGAACTATAGCATAACAAGTTTTAACCTTTTGCATAAACAGCCTTTGTACTTTAAAAATACAACTATTGTTAGCGGTTGGTAGAATTTGATGTGATACAGGAAACTGTTTGCGGAGGGAGTAGTGAATGGTCAATGGTAAATCGTGAATGTTTATGTCTCCTTACTCCCGATTGACCATTCACCATTGACGATTCCCTATTCCCTAAAAAAAACAAGGAATACTATTCCGCCTGTCTTTCTGGTTGAAGAAATAAATAAAAGACAATTCACTGCTACCGGTAAAGCCATTGGCTTTTTTGAGATCGGAATGGGTGATATCGTAACTGATGCCTATCTGGTAATTACTTGTTCTCAGTCCGATATACGGATACACTGCATCTTTCACCCTTAACCAGGCACCTGTATACACATGTGCATCCATATCGCCAATACCCCAGCCATAAGCCATGCCTACAACTGTCTGGTTATTACTGGCCTGCTGCATAAAATTACTGCTGAAAAAAAACTGATCTCGATCATTCACCTGTAAAAGTCCACTTGCATGAACCGCATAACGCCTCGCAATCCTGCTGTTCTGTGCACTGAAAAAACTCAGTGATGGCCGGAGCAGATGATACACCGATGCACCTACATTAAAATTATTACCCGCTTCATCACCATAATTGTACAATAGCCCGATATTCAGATCGGTATAACCCACAGATCGGTTGTTGATGGTTTCGCCACTGGGCACCGACAAATCGAAACCACTGCTGGTAAACTGGTTGGCAAAACTTATTTTACTGAAGTCAACCACATGGCGTGCATATGCCGCCTGTATACCAATACCGATCGATTGGTTACCATCAGCATCCAGTCCTTTATTGAATCCGGTTGATACCGCTATATAACTGTTCTTGTAAACGCCTGCTCCTGCCTGGTCGTACATAGCCTGTATACCCAGCCCCCATTTATTATTGGTGCCTATTTTATTTTTCATGATACGGGTATCAAAAGAAATAGCCCCTGTCTGGTATGGCGAACTGATATTGGCCCACTGGTTGCGATAATTAATGGCTAATCTGTGCGCCCCATTAAAATAACCCGTGAGTGCAGGATTGAATGTAAGCGGAGAACTATAATACTGAGAAAAATAAGGATCCTGTGCATGCAGTACACCACTGCAGCAGATGAGTGTGAATAATATGATTGATTTTAGCTTCATTTGTTTTAGTCCATGGTCGATGGTCTATAGTCCATAGAAAGAAGCATTTCTGCTTTATCATGGGCTATGGTCTCTCTCTCCTACTGCAACAACAACACCGTTCCCGTTTTCCTCACCACATTTCCCTGCAGGTCTATGGCTTCTGCTATCCAGGTATAAGTGCCGATGGGTTGCACCACACCAAGATACTGACCATTCCAGCCCGATTGTACGCTGCTTTCTTTGGTAGTAAAAATCATATGACCCCAGCGGTTGAATACACGGAAATAATTCAGTTGACGCATACCCACCAGTATCGGATAAAGCCGATCGTTTTGTCCGTCGTTATTGGGTGTAAAACCTTGTGGCACATAAATGTCTACACCCGGAATTACTTTCACCAATACCGTATCGGTAGTGGTGCAACCAATATCATTGGTAATGGCCACGGTATATTCTGTGGTGGTACTCACCCGAATACTGGGCGAAGCAATCTGGATATTACTTACCCCCGCTGCCGGCTGCCATAGAAAACTGGTACCAATGGCACGGGCCGTTACGGTGGCAGGAATATCTTTTAATACATCCACCTCTTTATAACGAACTGCCGGTAATGCCGATTGCACACGATAGGTTACTTCCGATGTTTCATTAAAGCTGCTGCATACCGGACTGGTAGCGGTTAAACGAACCGAGTAAGTACCTGCACTGCTATAAATATGTGAGGGAGAAAACTGGTTAGAGCTGCTGCCATCACCAAAATCCCATAACCAGTTGATGCCACCGCTGGCACTGGTTACTGATGTATTGTTGAAATTAGTAGATACCCCCGCACAGGCATTGCTAAGTGTAAACTGTACCGTTGGGGTGCTTAATAATTCAAGACTGATGGTATTGGCCGATACGGTTTCGCAACCCTGGGCCGAAATAAAACGAACAGCATAATTACCCGCCACGGTTGCATTATAAGTAGCCGCAGTGGCTCCGTTTATGGGCTGCTGATTTAATAACCACTGGTAACTGTTACCACCCGATGCGTTGAGTGTAAGCGCACTGTTTTCGCAGATAATATTACCTGCCGGTGTGGCCAATACGCCCTGTGGTGCCGCATTTATTTGTACGGTTACCGGTAACGCCCTTACACAGCCTGTGGTGGCATCGGTGGCCCTGATATAAAAAGTACCGGAACTGTTTACCGATTGCGCATTGGCAACAGGTGTGGTTAATGATGCATTGGAGAAATAGGCAAAACTCAAACCCGCACTGCTGCCTGCTGTTATATTGGCACTGGTTAAATTAATAACCTGTGGTGAACATACCGCAGCCGGATTATTTACCACCAGTGTTGGCAAAGGATTGATGGTTACCGTAACCGGCAACACCGCACTGCAGCCAGATACCGGTGTACCCTTAATATAATAAACACCCGATGTGTTTACTGCATTGGCATTATTGAGTTGGGTAGTAGCTGCGGCATTGGTAAAATAAGTATAGCTGAGTCCGGCGGCACTGCCGCTGGTAATGGCTGCAGCAGTAAGGTCTACTGTTTGTGGGGCACATACAGCAGCCGGTGTATTGATCTGCAGTACAGCAGGTGGATTGATGCTCACTACTACCGGTTGTATAACAGCACAATTGGTAATTGTATTGGTACCCCGTATATAATAGGTGCCTGCTGTACCGATGGCAAATGGCGTGGTGAGGGCCGTGGTAGCAGCGGCATTGGACCAGTAGGTATAATTTAATCCGCCTGTACTGCCTGTGGTGATGGCTGCTGCCGTAAGATCGACCGTACCGGGCGAACAGATGGCGGCGGGATTGGTAATGTTGAGGGTTGGATTTGCATTTACCGTAATGGTTACAGGGGCTGATGTATTTTGGCATCCATTGGCATCTCTTACCGTTACTGAGTAAGTACCTGATGTGGTGATATTGGTAATGGAAGCATTGGTTGATGCATTGCTCCATAAATAGCTGGTACCTGTACTCGATGTAAGATTTACGCTGCCACCTACGCAGAATGTTGTTGGTCCGCTTGGGGTGATTGTGGCGGTGGGCAAGGCGTTTACTGTTATAATCGTTGGAGTCGATGTAACTGAACAATTATTTGTATTCGTTACAGTTACTGTATAGGTTCCCGATGAAGCAATATTAGTAACAGACGGACTTGTTGATCCATTACTCCATAAATAACTTAATCCTGTTCCCGTATTCGCATTTAGTGTTACAGAACTGCCAGCGCAGAATGTAGTGAGTCCACTTGCTGTGATCGCTGACGTAGGTAACGCATTCACTGTAACAATAGTTGGAGCCGATGTAACTGAACAGTTATTTGTATTCGTTACAGTTACTGTATAGGTTCCCGATGAAGCAATATTGGTAATAGACAGATTTGTTGATCCATTGCTCCACAGATAACTTAATCCTGTTCCAGTATTCGCATTCAGTGTTACAGAACTGCCAGCGCAGAATGTAGTGGGTCCACTTGCTGTGATCGCTGCCGTAGGTAACGCATTCACTGTAACAATAGTTGGAGCCGATGTAACTGAACAGTTATTTGTATTCGTTACAGTTACTGTATAGGTTCCCGATGAAACAATATTTGTAACAGACGGATTTATTGATCCATTACTCCACAGATAACTTAATCCTGTTCCCGTATTCGCATTTAGTGTTACAGAACTGCCAGCGCAGAATGTAGTAGGACCGGTTGCTGTGGTAGTTGCGGTTGGCAATTGATTAACTGTTACTGTCGTTGATGATGTTTGTGCATTTACACATGCGGTTGCACTACTCTCCTGTACCGATACCAACTGATATGTAAAGGTTCCTGCTGTTGTTACAGGTACAGTTATGATTGCTGTATTGCCCGTCGAAGTAATCGTTTGATTCGATCCACTATTCAATGTGTAAATAAATGTGTATGGTGCTGTGCCTCCTATGCCCGTTAACGTTACTGTGGGGGCTGTACCATTTACACATACTGCTGCAGCTGAACTTCCAATCGTTGCTGTCGGTAATGGATTGACTGTTACTGTCGTTGATGATGTCTGCGCATTTACACATGCAGTTGCACTACTTTCCTGCACCGATACCAACTCATATGTCAGTTCGGCTGCTGTAGTTACCGGTACATTGATGGTAGCTACGCCTGCTCCATTTGTTGCAATCACCTGATTCGATCCCGCTACTCCATTCGTTAATAATCGGTACGTAACAGAATAAGGTGCTGTGGCTCCTGCTGCGGTTATCGTAACAGTGGGAATTGTTCCATTAACACATACAGCTGCGGCCGATCTCGTAATCGTTGCTGTTGGCAATGGGTTTATTGTTACGGAACTCGAATTTTCCAAAAAACACCCTGTAGATGAATTTTGGAGTCTAAGTGTTCCATTGTAAGTGGTGTTTGCTAATGCGGTTCCAGGTACAGTTACGGTTATTGTATTCGTTCCTGTATTATATGTCTGGAAGCCATCGTTGGTAAAACCGGCCGCTGTTGCAGTACCATCCCATATAATCCGGTACTGGTCCGGACCCCCACTGACACCGGAAAATGTAACACTAAAATTAGGTGTCCCCAAACAGACTGCAGGCAGAAACGGGTTAACACCGGTTGCATCTGGATTTGAATTTGTAACAATTGTGACTGATGAATTCTGCGCATTTATACAAGCTGTAGCACTACTTTCCTGCACAGATACTAATTCATAATTACGTGTCGCGGCTGATGACACTGTTGCAGAAAAACTAGCAACTCCCGCTAAATTTGATACGATAGTTTGATTAGAACCGGGTGTTCCATTAGTAATTTCCCGATAAGTAAATGTAAAGGGGGCCGTGCCTCCCAAACCTGTTAATGTAACAACTGGAGCTGTGCTGTTTACACAAGCCGTTAATGTATTTGCTGTAATAGTTGCGGTAGGCAAAGCTGTTACAGTGATTGTAGCACTGCTGCTAACACTTGAGTTAGTACAGGTTTCCGATAACGAATTTGCATCTACAACTGAAGTGAGGCTATAAGTAAATGTGCCCGCCACATTTGTGGGCGCTGAAATAGTTACCGTACCCGTCATAGTACCAGCACCCGTTGTAGTAGCAATTGCTGTTTGCGCCACACCATTCAGGTTATAAGTAATGGTATAAGGTGCAATACCTCCCACCGCCGTAATCGTTAATGTAGGGTTGGTTGCATTTTGACAAACAGTTAATGTGCCAGCAATACTTACACTGGGCATCATTACAACCATTATAGTATTACTATATAAAGTAACACCTGGGTTATCTGCTCTTGTAACTTGTCGCCTATAGTACCACGTACCAGTGATATCAGAATTATCTAATAAAGGCTTTGATGTCGAGAGATTTACTATGCCACTTGAAAATGTAGGGTCTTGAGATCTTTGCCATTGATATTCCTCAAATCCATTTTCAACAGAAACTGGAACAGTCTCCGTAAATACATGTGCTGCGTCCCAAACTTGACATTTTGTTCCTGTGATGGTGCCTCCGGTTGTAAACTGAGCAAACGAAACCACCGGAATAAAAACCAGCAGCAATAAAAAAAGAGAAAGTCGTTTATAAAATGAATTTCCCCCCCGCACATAACGCACAGGCATGCTAATATTGGATATGGTCTTCCACAAGCAGCTCATCTGGGGGGATATTGAACTTTGGTTTAAAGATATATAATTATGATATTCAACTATTTACCTGTTGAACCCTTACAGATTATATATACGTTAAAAGACCGCTTTTGGTATACCGGTGCTGCATTTTTTTGAAAACACAAAGCCCCGACAATATTCGTCAGGGCATTTGTTCAGGGTTTGGTTTAGGTGAACCAAATATCGGGTCAATTATTAAGCAGGTTCAATATACTCATTAACCCGCTTGCGATAAAAAATTCTTAGCCGCCCGGGTATTACACTGTTTTGGTTAGTACCAGTTAGGCCTGTAATGGGCTTATTTTTCATGGCTGGCGAGTAGTTTATCGCATAGCTGTCGCATAGTTGTGGCATTACTGTCGCATTGCTGTCGCATATTTTATTAAGAATGCGACAGCTATACATAAACATCGCTCCTGCCTTGGGTTGATTATGAGCTAAAACCAGAACCACCTACCGGAAAGCCCTGTATCCCAATATTATAATTAGTTGATAACCATTGTATAAACCCAGCGCATGCAGGCTGCTGAAATGGTTTTCGGGATACAATCGGTTCAATCAGCAAGTGGCAGTACCGCCAATGACAGGTGTATGTTTTCGCCACTCATCCATTTTTTTCCGGCTGGTATGCGGGTAAAATATTTATTTTTACCTGCCTGCTGTCAATAACTGCTGCAGGATATATACACCAATACCGGTTTTATGAACTTCTAAGCAGGGTACGCAAACATCGTTCTGCTACCCAATTTTCTCCGCAACCCTTATTAACTGCGCCCCGGCGCCTATATTTCTATTTAATTAAGTTCAACAATGACGAATATTCAACCAACCCATACGCCCAAAAAGGGCTTTTTCAGTTATTTCCGCGAAGCACTCAACAGCGAACACCAGGACTTTACACAGGGCAGTATACGCAAAGCCGTTTTCATGCTGGCCATTCCCATGATACTCGAAATGTGTATGGAATCGGTTTTTGCCGTGGTAGATATTTTCTTTGTGAGCAAACTTGGCGCCGATGCGGCCGCCACAGTTGGGCTGACCGAATCTTTTCTTACCCTTATCTATTCCATCGCCATCGGTATCAGCATGGCGGCTACTGCCATGGTGGCCAGAAGGGTGGGTGAAAAAAACCACGACGGAGCCGCACATGCCGGCGCTCAGGCCCTCTTACTCGGTTTTGGTGTTTCCATACTCATCAGCATCATCGGTATTTTCTTTGCCGGCGATGTGCTCCAGCTCATGGGTGCAGGCGAGGGCGTAATAGCCATGGGTACCAACTATACCCGCATTATGCTTATCGGTAACCTCGTAATCATGTTGCTTTTTCTCATCAACGGTATCTTTCGCGGTGCGGGCGATGCAGCCATGGCCATGAAAAGTTTATGGCTGGCCAATATCTGCAATATCATTCTCTGTCCCATTCTCATTAACCAGTTTGGGTTAACAGGTGCGGCCATTGCCACCACCACCGGTCGTGGTATTGGTGTATTGTACCAGCTCTACCACCTGTTCAGGGGAAAAAGTATTATACGCATCCTCAAAAAACATTTTGTACCCGATGCGGCCATACTTAAATCCATTGCCAATATTGCATCTACCGGAACATTGCAGTTTATCATTGCATCGGCCAGCTGGATCGTGATGGCCCGTATCATGACCGGTTTTGGCAGCGATGCCGTTGCAGGTTATACCATCGCCATACGTTTACTCATTTTCTTCCTCATGCCCGCCTGGGGTTTGAGTAATGCTGCGGCCACTTTGGTTGGACAAAACCTGGGTGCACAGCAACCGGAACGGGCGGAGCAGTCGGTCTGGAAAACAGCCCGGTACAATGCCATTTTTATGGCTTTTGTTTCCGTGCTTTTTGTAACAGGTGCCGAATTTTTTGTAGGGCTTATTACACAAGACCCCAATATCAGCGAAACAGCCGTTTCGGCACTGCGTATTGTGAGTTTGGGTTATATTTTCTACGGTGTAGGCATGGTAATGATCAACGCTTTTAATGGTGCCGGCGACAGCAGAACCCCCACCTGGATCCACCTGTTCTGGTTCTGGATTTTCCAGATACCATTCGCACTGCTCCTCTCGCAGGTACTCGATTTCGGTACCACCGGCGTTTTCATCGCCATCGTCATCACCGAAACCTGTGTAAGTATTACCAGTGTAATACTGTTTAAAAGAGGAAAGTGGAAACTGGTGAAAGTGTAGGAAACAGAGAAATAAGAATTAAGGAATAAGAAAGTGAAGCACCATTCACTTTCTTATTTCTTATTTTAAAAGCTCACCGCGAGGGATGTTGTAATCAGCAGGCTCTTGTTTACAGCCCTGTCTTTTGATGAAAAATATCTGGCTTCTATTCGCCACAGGGCTTTCGGGTGCAGGGCCAGATCGTAGTTCATGGAATAGCCCCAGGTTTTAAAACCAGTTAGTGTTGTTGATGGAATAATAACGCCGTTTGCATCACTGTAATATTCAAGCCTGCCGGCAACACTTGCTTTGCTGTTCAGTTTCCATTGACCAATGAGTACCGGTGAATACCAGTAATTATATGTCCGACTGCCTTTTGTTTTTTGTTCGGCGCCCACATCAAAACCGGTAGTAATGGCAAAGCGATTGCTCAGTTTGAATATCCCATAAAAATTATGGAAGTAGCGCATCTGTTTTATACTATCAGGTTTATCGTTACCAATAAAAGAGCTGCTGTTAAGGGTAATGGTGCTATCGGGTTTATAGGTTAGTTGATGACCGATGCCAATGGTATTATTGCCTGCAACCCTTTGTATTCTTTGCCAGCCATTCAGTAATAAAACACTCATGAACCATTGCTCATTGGCAGTGGTGTAGGATAATTTTATACCCGATTCGTAATAGGGCGAATTATCTGCCAGCATGCTCCTGGTGAGGTTCCAGCAATCTTTACCGATGGCGCTTTCAAAACCAATATGTGAAGAGAAAATACCCGCGTCTAACCAGATATTTTTTCCCGCCGATAATTTAACACCTGCATTGGCTTCAAATATATTTTTTAATACACCGGGTTCTGCAGACAGGTTACTGTTCATATACGTACCCGCCGCAATTGCCATATTGGCCCTGATGCTTTTTTCCCCGTACGCTATTTTCAGCAGGGCCAGGTTGGGCGTAAACTCATTGAGCCGGTTATAGGAGTACATAAAAGAAGGCCCGTTATGTGTTTTCGATTTAGCAAAATCAGTGGCATAATATGTTTCCAGGTATCCGCTAACCCTAACCCGGTCTTCCGAATCATTCGATTGCGCACTTAACTGTACTATGTTTATTACTGCTAAGCCCAGCAGCAGGCAATGTTTTTTCATGTTCTATTTTTATAAGAAACCATTGGGAACAGAGAAATAAGAAAGTGAATGGTGCTTTACTTTCTTATTTCTCTGTTTTACAGCTTCCTGCTATACCCCAGTCTGAAAACCTGTGTTTCATAGTAGTCGGTACTGTTAAGGGTGAAGCCGTTTCCGTTGATGGTTCTTTCAATGCGAAGTGTATTGAAAAGATCGGTGGCATTGAAAAATAATTCGCCTTTCCCATCCTTCAACTGTTTTTTTACACCCATATCTACCGAAAACCGGGCCCCTATTTTCCCCTGTGGAATAATATCTGGTGCCAGGTATATAGTAGTAAGCTGCAGTTCGGTTTGATTACGCAGTTTAAAGATAGCATTCCACTTAATATTACCCGATGTCTGCGTTTGCTGATTGGCCGAAAAAGGGGTTGGAACAGGATATTTGCTCAGTACGGTAAATGCATCTACCACTGTTCTGTACATATTGGCATTGGCATTAAAAGAAAAAACGGGTGATACCGTTTGTTGAAAAACCAGTTCCAGACCTGTATGGCTGCTCCTGCCCGCATTTTGAAATACATTATAGATGAGTGTGCTGGGCGGTACCTGTATGGCAATACGCGTTATATAACTGTTGGTATTGCGGTGATACAGCGCTGAATAAAAATAACCCTTGCTGAAATTGGTTTTATATCCCAGCTCATAACTATTGGTAAACTGCGGTCGAAGACCGGGGTTACCTACTTTTATAATTTCTGCATCATCGTATTTGGGGAAGATGCGTATATCTACTTCATTGGGGCGGTCTACACGCTTATTATAGAAGAGCGAAATTTTATTGTATTCATCTATCTTATACGCCAGCCGCAGGTTGGGAAAGGGTTGTGTATATTGATAGCCGTCGCTTTTATAAGTATTATGATTGGGGTTTACTTTATAATCAAGGTCAACATACTCCATCCGTAAGCCCAATTCTGCTTCTACTTTATTGCTTTCAAAAACATAATTACCATATATGGCCGGTATAATTTCTGTATACGTTGCTTCACCACCGGCATTTACATCCAGCGGTGAATTTTGTCCGGGTTTAAACTGCATGTTGGTAGGAATATTTCTATAGCGAAATTTTATGCCTCCTTCTATTCTTCCGTTTTTCAGTGGCCGCGTATAGTCTATATTAAAATCGGCCACATGTTCATCTGAGAGTAGTTTAAATGAATCGAGTCCTGTAAAAGATGGTAGTATATTTTCAAAATTATATTTCTCATCTTCCCTGTGAAACGTATAATTAAAGCCCATATTCAGTAGGTGTCCGGGCTGTTCAAACTTATGCTGATAGAGAGCCGATGCTACTACGGTTGTTTTTAATTCGTCTTCCAGAAAACGCCAGAGTCTTTTACGGTTGGTGAGTTCTTTATTATAAAATGGTTCATCGCCCCGGTCAATGATTTTCTCAATGCCATAAAGACCAGATACCGTTAGTACATCTCTATTGTTCAGGTTCCAGTCGAACCCTGCTTTTGTCGTCAAAAAATGTGTATTCCTGTTTCGCTTTGTTTGTTGTTCTATTACCGTTCCATCTGAATAAGTCCTGCTTACAAATTCATTTTTATTCAGTGTTTCGGTATAAAGCCAGTCCGATTGCAGAAATGCATTCACTTTATTTTTTCGGTAATTCAAAGAGAGTGATGGATTTATTTTGGGGGTTGACTGATACTGCGGGCGAATAGCGGGAAGATTTTCCTTTTTAATCCAGAGTGCGCCCAAACCTGTTGTAAGACCGAATTTTCCATTAAAGCCCTCCTGTTTATTTTTCTTGTAAATGATATTAATAATACCTGCATTGCCATTAGCGTCGTATTTGGCTGAGGGGTTATTGATAATTTCTATTCTTTCGATGGCGGAAGCCGGTAAATTATCGAGGCCGTTCTGGTTACCAAAACCTGTGAGTGCTGTTTGTTTTCCATCTATCAATATGGCCACTTTATCGCTGCCCCTTAATTCTACTTTTCCATCCTGACTCGTGGTTATACCCGGCAGGTTCTTCAATACCTGTAAAACCGAACCGCCCGACTGTGCAATATTTGCAGCTACCGAATAGGTTTTTTTATCCATGGTGGCAGCCATTTCATCCGGCTTTGTGCTGTTTACCACTACTTCCTTTAATTGGTTTATGCCAGGTTGTAATTCAATGGTGCCGAGGTCGAGAAAAGGACTGAGGCTGCCGATGAGTACGGTTTTTTTTTGCTGTTCAAAACCACTATAAGCATATTCTATGAGGTAGTTGCCCGGTTTTATATTGGCCATTGAAAAGCGGCCTTCTTCGTTACTTACCGTACCGGTTACAAAAACACTATCGCGCTCACGCTTTACGATAATATTTACAAAGGCAAGTGGTTTTTTGTTATCCCCCGATTTAATAAGACCCGAAACCGTAACAGTTACCGACTGTGCAGAAACACTATATGCCTGAAAAATGACGATACAAAAAAGGAGAATTATTTTAACTTTCATTCAGCTTAATGATTCAGATAACTGCAAAGTATTTCTTATTTCTCTGTTTTCTAAAACCACCCTCTTCTTTTAAACATCACCAGCATCCATACCGGTACTACCAGCATAAGGCCTACGGCGATGAAGAAACCATATTGGTGGTGGAGGTAGGGAATGCGGTCGAAGTTCATGCCGAAGATACCGCCGATTACGGTGGCCGGTGCGAGTAAGCAGGTTACAATGGCCATTACCTTCATTACCTCATTGGTCTTGAGGTTTACATTACTCAGGTAGAGATCCTGTAAGTTCATCATCATATCACGATAGTTCTCTACATGGTCGTTGGCCTGAAGAATATGATCGTATACGTCTTTAAAATATTTGGTGGTTCTTTCTTCGAGCAGTTCACTTTCGCTGCGTATAAAACCATTGATGAGTTCCCGTACCGGGTTCACATTTCTCTTTAATACAATCAACTCTTTGCGAAGGCTGTTGATGACAGCCAGTGTGCGGGTATTACTGCCGCGGATGATTCTTTCTTCGAGTTGTTCAATCCGGTCGCCCAGTTTTTCCATAACAATATAATAGTTGTCAACTATCATATCGAGCATGGCATAACAGAGATAATCGGCAGCACTGGCTCTTAGTTTACTACCGTTGAGTTTAAGTTTATCGCGAATAGGGTTAAATACATCGCGGCCGGCATCTTCCTGGAATGACAATACAAATCCTTTACCCAGTATAATGCTGATCTGTTCTGTTTCAACCGCGCCTGTTTGTTCATTGAAATAAAGCATGTTGAGTAAACAGAACAATACATTGTCCATCTCATCCATCTTGGGTCGCTGACTCACACTCATAATATCTTCCACGATAAGGGCGTGAATACCAAAATGGTTACATATCGCTTCCACATCGGCTTTGCGTATACCGTCTACATTGATCCAGGAAATATGGTTGTTATCGCGATAGGTAAAACAGTCTTTTATATCACTCAGTTGTGTTTCTGAAAATTCAGTGGCAGAATAGTCATACACTTTCAATTTTATCTCACTGGCTTCCACCCTTTCCGGAATCACCGTAGGATTCACATGAAAGATATCGCGTGTACGTTTGGTATCGAAAAGCGTTAGCGGGTTCAGGTATTTGAGGTATTTGGCACCGGTCATGGCGTGAAGTTAGAGAAACCGCAGAATATTGAATACTGAATATCCAATATTGAAGTAAAGCAGAATACCATTTCGACATTCGATATTCATTATTCAACATTCCCCCTTTTCTCCTCCTTTTTCACCGGCTCTCCGTTCAGGGCTTGTATGAGTGTAAAAGTTGCCAATAGTGCATATACTATGGAGACTATGAATACGGCTCTGGTATTTCTGAGCAGGTAGAAAGACAGCAGCGGCAAAACCTGCAGGGCATGCATTCCAATAAAATGGGCCACTCTTGGGTCGCCGTAGCGATAGCTCCAGTTAAGAAAGGGCAGGCCTGCTTCTCCGTCGGGGCCGCCAATGGTATGTGTCATACGCGAGCCCATTACAAACCCTTCGAATGAGAACACCACAAATATGATGATCCCCAAGCGGATTAACCAGAGATAATAAACAGGTAATTCGGGAAAAGGCGTTTTGAAGAAAAGAATACCTACATATAATGTGTATATAGTAACCAATGATGCGGCCAATGCCATCAATACATATAAAGAAGCATAGAATGGTGTTGATATATTGTAATGTGAAAGCTGTCCGCGTGCGGCTTGTAAAACAATGTATACCAATTCAAAGCCTAATAATACAATAATAGCTATGTTGAACAATCCTGTATTAAAGGAAGGAAGATAATAGATGTACCAGGCCATCGTCCATGCATACATACCTATTGAGAGCGCGAATTTGATGGGTTTGTACCATGCATTTACATTATATACTTTTACTGATGTGAATTGTGCGAGCAGTATCATGAGGATGGCTGCAACAAAATTCAGCAGACCAAAATAGTAGAGGGCCTCATTGCGAATTTTCAGTTCCTGTATAAATGCCATCATAAAACAGGTTTTTGTTCTGCTTTTTGTTTCAGTTCATTGAGCCAAACATCGTGCAGTTTTTTTAGTTTGTTTCTTTGAAATGTTTTTTCCATAAACGTGAGCCAGCCATTCTGCGATTCATCGGTAATAACCCTGCATCCGTTTTCAGTAGGAATAATTAACCATACATGATAGCCTTGTATGCTTTTCTTAACCGATTCCCAGGCCAGGAGCCGGTTGGGTTCATATTCTTTTATAGTGGAACGAAATTTTAACCCCATGGTTTGCCAGCTCATGATGGTAGTAGATTCCAGTTGCTTCTGTGTGGTATCGGCAAAGCGTATATTTTTTGCGCCTTTATACCAACTTTCCCACTGAAGGGCATCGATCAGTATTTTCCAGACGATCTCCGGTTTTGCATTGATCTCTATCTGATTGTGTACATAAAACCGGCTTTTGGATGGATGGTATTTCTCCGGCCATTTGATCGTATCTGATTGCGCCTGTACCGGCACCATATGATAAAAAAAAATCAGCCACGCTATACAGTATTTCATATTGCTTTGTTTCAGACAAAGCTATTAGGGCATATATGCGAAAACGATAACAAATGTTTAGAAACAGAGAAATAAGGAATAAGGAATATGAAATAAGAAAGTAAATAGTACAATGTATAAAACATTTTCATGTTCCTTATTTCATATTCCTTATTTCTCTGTTCACTCCTCTACAATCCGCAGTTTCGCGTAGTTGAGCATAATTTTTTTCTCGCCATTCTTTTCAAACTGAATGGTGGCCACCGGATTATGGGCTGAACCTTCAACACCCGATACGGTTCCGAAACCAAATTTCTGGTGTTCTACTTTTTGTCCGGCCTGTAACTGCGAAGTATCACTCGCTACAAAATCGGCCGATGGTACATGTGCTACCACTTTGGGTGCCACTGGTTGTACCGGCAGGTATTCGGGTTTGGCTGATGGTTTGCGGCTGGGTGGCGGGCCATATTTTCTTTCAGCAGCAGCAGCACTGCCTCCACCATATCCAACACCTCGCTGCATACGCTCAAACGCACTGCCCATATCGCTGCCTGCATTGTTGCGGGCACCACCACCGGCATAGGTTTTATCGATATACTGTTCGGGCATTTCTTCTATAAACCGACTGGGTTCATTTTGTACGAGTTGACCAAAACGGTAACGTGCATTGGCATAAGTGAGCCATAATTTCTGTTTGGCCCTGGTTACTGCTACATAAAACAAACGACGCTCTTCTTCCAGTTCTTCGCGGGTGTTGATCGACATTCCACTCGGGAACAATGTTTCTTCCACTCCGCCCACAAACACACATTCAAACTCAAGTCCTTTGGCAGCGTGTATCGTCATCATTTTCACTGCATCCTGTTCGCCTTTGTCGTCATCTGCATCGGTCAATAAAGTAATCTGTTGCAGGTAAGAGCCCAGCGATTTATCGCCCAGTTCCCCATCTTCATTGCTGGGGCTTTCGGTCCACTCTTTGATGGAGTTCAGCAATTCCTGTATGTTTTCGTAACGGGCGAGGCCTTCTGTTGTTTTATCGTTAAAGAGTTCTTTTACCAGGTTGGTATGTTTTCCTACCTGTACCGCCACATCGTATGCATTGGTGCTGGTGAGCATACTCTGGAAATAGCGGATCATGGTATGAAAGTTCTGCAGGGCTTCCAGTGTACCCGCTTTGAAACCAAATTCTGCAGCCCGCGACACTACTTCATACATCGAAATATTCTGTTCATTGGCAGCAATCACACATTTTTCAATGGTGGTTTTACCAATACCGCGAACAGGGTAATTAATGATTCGCTTTAGTGCTTCTTCATCCCTGGTATTGGCAATCACACGCAGGTAAGCCAGAAAATCTTTTACTTCTTTACGCTGGTAGAAACTCACACCACCATAAATGCGGTAAGCAATCCCCATTCTGCGCAGGCTTTCTTCAAATGAACGGCTCTGCGCATTGGTGCGGTAGAGAATGGCAAAATTTTTATTGTAAAAATGGTAGCGTAGTTTTTGTTCCTGTATACAGTCGGCCACAAAACGTCCTTCATCATTATCGGTCATGGTACGAACCAGTACAATCTTATCACCTTCCTTGTTTTCGGTCCAAAGGTTTTTAGGAATTTGTCCTTTGTTGTTTTTAATCACTTCATTGGCCACATGAATAATGTTCTGGCTGCTGCGGTAATTTTGTTCCAGTTTCACCACTTTTACATCATCATAATCTTTCTGGAACTGTAAAATGTTTTCAATGGTGGCACCACGGAAGCTGTAAATACTCTGTGCATCATCGCCCACCACACAAATATTTTCATGTACTGCTGCCAGCAGTTTGGTAATCTGGTACTGAACAGGGTTGGTATCCTGGTACTCATCAATCAGAATGTATTTAAACTTATGCTGGTACTTGTGTAATACTTCAGGAAAATTTTTGAGCAGCTCATACATTTTCAGCAGCAGGTCATCAAAATCCATGGCACCGTTTTTAAAACAACGGTTGGCATAAGCTGCATAGATCTGTGCAATGGCCGGACGATTGGCCCGCATATCTTCCTGCTGTATATAATAGTCAGTAGCATATTCTGCCGGACCCACCAATGCATTTTTGGCTGATGAAATACGGTTGCCTACTACATTGGGTTTATAGTGTTTATCGTCGAGGTTCAGTTCGTTCACCACGGTTTTAATAACCGAACGGCTGTCGTCGGTATCATAAATGGTAAAGCTGTTGGGATAACCAATACGGTGTGCTTCGGCCCTGAGTATGCGGGCAAATACACTGTGGAATGTGCCGATGTATAAATTACGTGCTTCTGCGTTACCGAGTATCCGCTCAATACGTTCTTTCATTTCAGCGGCGGCCTTATTGGTAAAAGTGAGGGCAAGTATATTAAAAGCATCCACCCCATTATTCATCAGGTGTGCAATGCGGGTGGTTAATACTTTTGTTTTGCCACTGCCAGCGCCGGCCACTATCATCAATGGTCCCTTGATATGCGTTACTGCTTCGCGCTGGGGTTCATTCAATCCATTCAGGTACTCTTGCATGGGCGCAAGTTAATCAGTTGAGCGTGTATGAGATGCGGTCGTGAATAAGTTGGGGCCGATTTATGACCCGATGACTGTTTTTTTAACGGCTTTCTTTTTCTGTTCTGCGTCTTGCCGGGTTTTACGCTTTGCCAGTTGTTCCATTGCTACTGACCGGGCCAGGGCATACAGAATTTTGTGCCGTACTTTCTGCGATACGGTGATCAGTTCAATACCGGAAGATGATAAGGGTTTATACATATAAATGATTCAAGACTAAAATTAGGAAGAAAATCAACTGGCATATGATCATACGCCAATCGTTTTCCTGTTTCACATGACCTTGTTCCCGCATGGACAAGGATTCCGTAAAAGCAAGTTTTGGCAGGTATCTGACGAAAGTCAGGAAAGAAAGGGGGCTGAGTATTCATCAGCTTGCGATTGACTGCGATATGGAATACAGTCATTTACAACGTATTGAGAAGGGAAAAGTAGATATTGCCCTTACTACCATGGTAGCCATTTTCAAGGGGCTTGAACTGTCTGCCGAAGAACAGGCTGCACTTTTCCGGTCGCTTAAATAAGCTGGAAAATCTGATGCGCCTGCTAAAAAAGAGTATTTACCACCTCAAATAGAGTATTTTCCACATTAGCAGAAACGATGCGCTTTACTTATTTCACACAGGTATGAATAAAGCCTGTATGGAATACAAAAAAATTAAACTCATGATTGCCGATGATCATGTGATTTTCCGGAAGGGTTTAAAAAAAATTCTGGAAGATGTACGTTTCCTTCAGATTATCGGAGAAGCCTCCAACGGGGTTGAGCTACTTACCCTGGCACATCAGTTAAGACCCGATGTAATACTGGTAGATGTATCCATGCCGGTGATGGATGGGGTGATGGCTGTTAAAGAACTTTGCAAGCGCCAGTTAACCAGACGCATCATTGCCCTTTCGGTTTTCAGTCACGAAACCCATATCATGGAGATGCTCGAAGCTGGTGCCATCGGCTATCTCACCAAAGGTGTTGGAAAAAAAGAAATCCTCGAAGCCATTGAAGCGGTGTATGAAAACCGGCCCTACTTCTGCCAGGAAAGCAGCAGACAGGTAACCGATCTGATTGAAAAATACCATACCGGTTACCGCAACCACCTTGTGGTATTTACAGAAAGAGAGAAAGACATCATACAACTCATCTGTGAAGGCGGCACCAGTAAAGATGTGGCCCGAAGTTTATACATCAGCCAGCGCACGGTTGAGGGTCATCGTACCCGTATCATGCAAAAAATGCGCGTAAAAAGCATCGCCGGCCTGGTGGCTTATGCCTGTGAGAAAGGGTTGTATAAGGGGGAGTAGGATAGCGGCAAGCTTCAAGCCACAAGCTGCAAGGCAATGGTTATAAATATTACGTATTCGATGTTAGGGGGAATATCCGGCCTTCTGTTTTACCCACTTGTAGCTTGTGGCTTGCAACTTGTAGCTTTTCTCCCCTTTCTGTAATTTCCTCCCTACTATTGCAACTAACCTTCAGGAAACCATCATCATTTGAGCGAAGCAGCATTTCTGGAAGCGGTTAAAAACAGCCAAGGCATTATTTATAAGCTCGTTGGACTCTATGCCAATGATGCAGAAGAGCGTAAAGACCTTTACCAGGAAGTACTATTACAGTCGTGGAAAGCCTGGCCCTCATTCCGGGGAGAAGCCAAGTTCAGCACCTGGCTATACCGGATATGTCTGAACACCATTCTTACCCAGAAAAGAAAAGTAAACCGTATTGATTATATCGAATCGCTTGAACCGGTTGAGCACCTGGTGACTGATACGACCAACCATAAAAAAGAGGAAATAGAAAGGTTGCGGCGCGCTATCCGCTCTCTTTCTGAAACCGATCGTGCCATTGTTTCCATGCACCTCGACGGATATGAGAACGCCGAGATGGCAGATGTGCTGGGTATTACTATTAATCATGTGGCAGTAAAACTGCATCGCTGCAAACAACAATTAGCGAATCTTTTAAAGCAATAACAGATGAGCATAGAAAAAACCTGGAAAGATATAGATGAGCAGTCTGATGAAGCGCTGGCTGCATTGCTTAAACCATTGGTGATTGAGCGTCTGCAATCAAAAAATCCTCTGGCTAGCATCAAAAAAAATATGCTGATCAATAGTATCTGGGCCATGCTCATTGCCATCGGTTACCTATTGATTATTATTTATTTTCCTTTCTGGCAAACAAGGCTCATTATTGGTTTTCTGTTCCTGTTTACCGGTTGGGCTGCTTACGTAACATTAAAAGAATACAGAAACATTCAAACCAGCTCTCCCGGGAGTCCTTTGCTGGAAGAAATGGAAAGACATTATACCAATATCAGCAATTGGATAAAAATGCAGCAAAAAACAGGTATCCTTATCTATCCCGTCAGTGCTGCGGGAGGCTTTATGTTAGGTGGTGCAATTGGTGCAGGTAAATCTGTAGATGAGATTATGGCAAAGCCGGTAATGTGGGTAGCACTATTTATCGTGACCGCCGTTCTTGTTCCATGCGCTTATTATCTTGCCAAATACATGAGCCATCGGGCTTTTGGCAGACACCTGGAGACATTAAAAAGAAATATCGACGACCTTAAAGAAAAAATATAAGCTCGTAATTTTTTTCAAGGAAGGGCCACTAACTAAAAAAAGAAATGATGGAAACTTCTGCAAAAACAAATGCACAAAACATCAGGTTTCAAAGAGTCGCTTATGGTGTTTTTCTGTTAGCTGGCATCTACTTTCTCATCAGAAAAGACTACGGAAATGCGCTTTTATTTTTTGGTCTTGCCCCCATTTTTGATCCTTTTGATGCAAAAATACCTTTTGGGAAAAGGCCATTATATCAGAAAATATGGCTGGTGGTACACGTAATTATCACACTGGTCTCGCTGGCACTGGTTATTGCCTATAAAGCATGGTGATGTTTTGCTATTGGCATTTATGCTATTTATACTTGATTTTTTCCCAAGTGTCCTCGCCAGCTATTTCCAACTGTTAATAATATAATAGGGTCTGTTGGGTTACCATTGCCAGCATCTGGTATTAAGGGCAAGCAAACAACCAACCATGATTCAGAAAACCATCTACAAAACCAAAGACTACTGTAAAGTAAAATTTAACCTGGATATACAGGATACTGAAAGCGCTTCCATCCTGGGACTAAATGGTGATTGGCATAACCCTGTTCCGATGAAAAAGAAAAAAGACGGCAGCTTTACCGCTGAATTACAATTACCCAAATCATCACAACACGAATTCCGTTATCTCCTCAACCAGTCTGAATGGCTCAACGAACCCGAAGCAGATGGTGAAGTGGAGAATAGTTTTGGAAGCAGTAATAGTGTTCTTAGTTTATAGTACCATGTGAGTTAGGCTTCAAGCCGCAAGCTACAAGCTACAAGTTGTTTGGGTGTAAGATAATTATATCAGAATCTCTTGAAGCTTGACGCTTGCAGCTTGCAGCTTATTCCTTGAACCTTAATAAAATTACTTGTAGCTTGCGGCTTGAAGCTTGTAGCTAAAAATGTCCCTTATTACCACTGATATTAAGCTGGTAGCCGATAGTCTTTCTAAGGAAGAAGTGGCCGCTATTCCTACCGAAACCGTGTATGGACTGGCGGGTAATATTTATAGTGAGAAAGCTATTCGGAGTATTTTCAGGATCAAACAAAGACCCTTGTTCAATCCGCTGATCGTGCACCTGCCGAATGCAGATGCGCTGCGTGATGTGGCAAAAGAAATACCGGCAATGGCAAAAGCACTGGCCGACAAGTTCTGGCCGGGACCTCTTACATTATTGTTACCCAAAAAAGATACGGTTCCTGATCTCATCACTGCGGGTAAGCCAACGGTTGCGGTTCGTGTACCCAATCACGCGCTTACTTTGTCTTTGTTAGAGCAGCTTTCTTTTCCTTTGGCAGCACCAAGTGCCAATCCATTTGGTAGTATCAGTCCAACCACCGCTGAACATGTGGCCAATTATTTTAAAGATGCATTTCCTTATATACTCGATGGCGGCCCCTGCAGCAGTGGTATTGAATCTACCATCATTGGTTTTAATGAAGATGGTGCTATTGTATATCGCTATGGTTCTCTGGCCATCGAAGACATTGAAGAAATTACCGGTCCCGTTCAGGAATACATACGCGACGAAGAAACACCGGATGCGCCGGGTATGCTGTTAAGACATTATGCACCTTCCACCAGCACCATACTGAGTAACGATATTGATAAAACGGTAAGCGAACATGTGGGCAAAAAAATTGGCCTGATGTTGTTCAGTCATTCCAGCAAAGCAGATCATATTGTTACCCAGGAAATTTTATCAGCATCCGGTTCACTTGAGGAAGCAGCATCCAATTTATACGCAGCCATGCACCGGCTCGATCAGCAACAACTCGATATCATTATTACAGAACGTTTTCCGGATAAGGGTTTGGGAAGATCCATCAACGATCGTTTACAGCGGGCAACACATGCTTAAAATAAGAAGCAAGAGACAAGAAACAAGACACAGGGGTCCGCATCACTGATTTTTATTTACTTTCACGGCGGTCATGGAGCAAGCGAGCATGAATAAACATACAGAAAATTTATTGAAGGTAGATGCGGTGAGTAAATCAGCAGCCGGCAACCTTATTGTACATCCCACCAGTTTTCAATTATCGTCGCGGAAAAAACTGGCGATTGTGGGTGAGACAGGATCGGGTAAGAGTACATTGCTTCGCATGATTGCCGGACATATTGCACCCGATTCGGGCAGTATCTTTTTTAACAACAAAAGGGTGTGGAGTCCGCCCGTTACTTTATTACCGGGTCACCCAGGAATTGCTTATCTCTCGCAGGATTTTGAACTGCGTAATAATTACAAAGTTCATGAGCTCTTAAATTATAAAAACCTGCTGTCGCCCGAATCGGCTGCACAGTTATACCATGTTTGTAAGGTTGAACACCTGATGAACAGAAAAAATGATGAGCTCTCAGGAGGTGAACGACAAAGAATTGCATTGGCCAAATTGCTGGTAGGTGTACCTGAACTTTTATTACTCGATGAACCTTTCTCGAATCTTGATCTTCCCCAGAAAAAAAATATCAATGCCGTATTACATGCCATCAGTAATCAGCTTAAGATTACCTGCATCATGGTATCGCATGATCCGGTTGATACATTGAGCTGGGCCGATGAAATTATGGTATTGAGAAATGGGCTTATCATTCAACATGCTAACCCTCAACATATTTACCAGCAGCCCGCCGATGAATATGTAGCGGGTTTATTTGGTTCATACAGTCTTTTAAAAGGCATCTATCATCCTTTCAAAATAAAATGGGGATTGAATGATCAGCAGCCTGTTTTATTTATCAGACCCGAACAATTATTACTCACTGACTCACATGAAAAAGCAGTAGACTGCGTGGTAACCCAGGTATTGTTTTGTGGTGCTTACTGGTCGGTAACAGTAAGTAATGGAGAACAATCATTGGTTATTCATACAGCCATCGCCGGTATGCAGAAGGGCGACCTGGTTTGGGTAAAACACAGATCATAAGACCACCGTAGGCTTACATAAAAAAAGATATAGCTTCTCATCAAAAAAATTTATCCTTTTTTAACTCATTTATATCCAGAACTCGCAATGCGCCGATTTTTATATATGAGTCTTTATATGCAAATGATACTTTCGCTTTACAAGCATCATACATGAAAAATCTATTAAAAGGCATCTCTAATGCTAACAGTTATTTATTGGAAACCGGTGATCTTACTACAGCCCTTAACCAGGTTGTGGAAGCGTTGGGATTGGCTACAAAAGTAGATAGGTGTTATATCTTCAGAAATGAACTTGATAATGACGGTATACTGCGTCTTTACTATATACATGAATGGTGTAAGGAAGGGATTGAAGTACAGTTAGGAAATCCTGATCTAAACGGACATAGTTATGATGTATTTCCTGGTTTATATGATCAGTTAATGCAGAACCAACCATTGTACGGTATGGTAAAAGATGCCAGCAATGAATTCTTCCGGGAGATCATGGAATCGCAGGGTATTATTTCTTATTTATTCGTTCCCATTTTTAGTCAGAATGAGTTTTGGGGATGGATGGGATATGATAATTGCAGCACGCTTACCGAATGGTCTAAAGAAGAGGTAGATGTATTATTCTCTGTTGCCCGTAATATTGGTCTAAGACTAAGCCGAGACAGCGTGGAGAAGAATCACCTGCATACCATTGAGCGTTATAATATGTCTGTTCAGGCTTCACAGCAGGGCCTTTGGGAATGGGAAATAGATAAAAACAAACTTAGGTTTTCTGAGATATACATGAAAATTCTTGGCTACCAGCTAAATGATTTTGAACATAGTTTTGAAAGCTGGAAAAAACTACTTCATCCTGATGATATAGATCGTGTTCTTAATGAACTTGATATGTATTTAAAAGGTTACCGGAGCCATTATGCTGTTCAGTTCAGACTGCAACACAAAGCCGGTCACTATGTATGGATACAAAGTTCCGGTATTGTTAAGAGAAATGAAGATGGAATACCTGTGTATATGGTAGGATCACATCTTGATATGTCTGCTATTAAAGAGCAACAGGAGCAATTGCGGAAGCAAAGAAATGAATTTAACTACCTGATCAATGGTCTGGGTGAAACCGTATTCCGTTTAAATATGGATAACAGTATCACTTTTCTCAATGAGTATTGGGCAACACTTTCGCAATATAGTATTGAAGACGCTATGTTGAAAAACTTTGATGGATACTTTTTACATGAAGAAAGACAGCAAATTATAGAGGCACTGGAGAAAATAAAAGCCGATAAAGAAGAGAATATTTCTCTGGATGTTAGGTTGGTAAGAAAAGATATTAAAGTAAGATGGGTACAGGTAATACTCAGAAAATATGGTACTCCGGAAGATAAAAGTAATTTTATTGCAGGAAGCATTATTGACATACATGAGAAAAAAATAAGTGCCCAAAAAGAAAAAGAACTGGCAGATATGAAAGAGCATTTTGTATCGCTTACATCACATCAGTTCAGAACACCCCTCACTGTAATCTTCTCCAATATTGAGTTAATAGAACTGTTTGCGCAAAAATCTGATCCGGTATTTTCAACAAGGATCAATTCTTCAGCTGAAATTATCAGGAGTGAGATCGACAGAATGACAGAGCTAATGAATAATATTCTCTTAATGGGTCGTTATGATGCAAAACAGCTTCATTTTAATCTTAAGAAAACAGATCTAACTCCTTTTGTATTTCAGGTAGTAGATACTTATTTTTCTAATCAGCCGGACAACCGCAGAATACATGTTAAAGTGTCTGGTAAAGCTGCTGATCTAATGATTGATGAAATGCTTATTACCCATGTTTTAACCAATATTATTTCAAACGCGTTTAAATATTCTGAGGGTTGCGCCGACCCTGAACTAGATTTACAATATCATGAAGAGGAAGTAGAAATTATTATATCCGATAGTGGTATTGGTATACCGCCAAACGAAATTGAAAAAGTATTTAACTCCTTTTACAGGGCAACCAATACACTTACTTATCAGGGTTCCGGTCTTGGACTTGTTGTAGCAAAACAGTTTCTTGAATTACACAACGGTACCATCAACCTGTATAGCAAATTAGGAAGAGGAACAAAAGTTAGCCTCACGCTGCCCTATGCCAAATAAACCAATACCCAATGTTTAAAGAAGTAAAAAAAATGGTTAGAAAGAGAACAAAAACCAATATTCTCAACTTACCGAAAAAAAAACCTGTTTATTATGAAGTCAATATCAGCTTTGCCACTTTTTTTCAGGTATGGTATTATGATGGAGACCAGCGATCGATTATAAGAGAGTTTTACGGAGATCATTTTTTGCTGGAGACTACCTTATTTCCTTCTGCAAAAAACATAGTGCTAAAAGCCTACATAAATAATCCACTAAAAAAAAGCAATGAACAGCTGAGAATGAGTATTCAGGTACTGGAGAACGCACCTGTAGAAAAAATTTTTGATATCAATACCGATGTGGCCTTTAAAAATGCATGGTATACTTTTTCCATTGATTTGTAGCTTTTTGATCATTAACTAATTTCTTATATCCGTTTTTCCTTTTATACGCTACTTTTAGTGTCTGAACTGCTATTGCAGATTTCAGATCCAAATTTGTCAGGAAAACCATTTTGTCAAAGCTAAGAACACATATATCGGATACGCCCAGTCCGGAAGCCGCCTTATCTCAGGCATTGCTCCATAATAAATTGCTGGAAGGCATTATAGACTCTAATGAGGATCGCATCTTCGCCCTTGATACTAATGGTTGTTTTATTGGTTTTAATCATTCTTTTTATGAAGAATATCTAAAAACGCTGGGCAAAGCTCCTGTAATTGGTGAAAAACCCGAGTACAATGAAAACACACCCGGAACTTCAAACACATTAACAGAAGCCTATGAGCTTGCTTTTAAGGGTATGAAGGCTGAAAGACTTGTTTCAATTAATAACAGGCAAATATTGGTTCAGGCAACGCCTTTGTATTCTGATGCTGGCAAAATTGGTGGTATCTCCGTGTATTCCATTGATACCACAGAAACCATTGAGTCAAGAAAAAAGCTGAAAGACTCACACCAAGAATTCAAGAGAATTATTGATAACGTAAGTGATATCGTTTTCCGCACCGATACTGAAGGGCATTTGATTTACCTTAATAAGGCCTGGGAAAAAATAACAGGATATACGGTTGCTGAATCTATCGGCAAAAGTTTTGTTACATTTATACAGGATATATATATAGCTGAAGCACATATATTGTTTACTGCCTTTATGAAAAGTGAGTTAGAATCGAGTGCCCATGAAGTTCGTATTGTTGCTAAAAATGGAGATATAAAATGGATAAAGGTTTCCGTAACTGTTTTAAACAATGAAGACAGAGAGATCATAGGTACATCTGGTATTATTACAGACCTCACCGAAATAAAAAGAAACCAGCATTTATATGAATTGGTTTCCACCAATATAGAAGATATCCTTTTACTGCTTGAAACAGATGGTACTATTATCTATGCCGGTGCCGCACTTCAACAACATTTAGGTTATACACATGAAGAGCTCATTGGGCGAAAGCCTTTCGATTTTATTCATCCCGATGAGCGGGGTCTTGTTGTTTCAAGGTTTCATCTTCTTGATGAAACGCCTCATAATAATTATCTTTTATTTCGTTTTCAGCATATTAATGGAAACTATAGATGGCTTGAAACCCACACTAAGCTATTGTTTGATGAGTTCTATCATAAAACGATCATCATTGCTTCTTCCAGAATAGTAGACGAAAGAATGGAAGCAGAACAGAAACTCCTGCAGTCTTATCAAAAAGAAAAAGAGCTAAATGAGCTGAAGTCTAAGTTCGTGAGTATGGCTTCACACGAATTTCGCACACCCATGACTTCCATTAAATCAAGTGCAGAAATTGCAGGAATGCTTTTAGAAAGAGTTCATCTCCCTGATAAAGAAAAAATCATTGGTTTTATCCGGACCATCGATCAGGAAGTCGACAGGATGTCTGAACTGATCGATGATATTCTTAACCTTGATAAAATTGAAAGCAGGGATTATTTTTCCAACAAAGAGTGGCTTGATATGGTAACTTTTACCACCGATTGTATTGAGCGGCAGAATGCTAAACAAAAGGATGGAAGAGAAATGAAAATAGAGATCGTTGGCAAACCAGAGCCTGTTTTGGCTGACGATACTCAAATGAGGCATATTCTTGACAATCTCATATCCAATGCCTTTAAATATTCAGAAGGAAAAAAGGAGCCAAGCCTCACCCTCATTTTTAATGAAAAGGAATTACAGATTCATATTAAAGACCACGGAATTGGAATACCAGCAGGGGATAAGGACAAGGTTTTCAATATCTTCTTTCGTGCCAGAAATACAAGAGATATAGTAGGAAGTGGCGTGGGTCTTGCACTTGTTGAAAAATTTGTATCCATACACAATGGAAAAATTTCTTTTGAAAGTCTTGAAAATATAGGTACCCTCTTTGTGCTCTCTTTCCCATCAGAAAAATAAAAAAAGGAACAACTCATTGAGTCATTCCTTTCAGGGGGTAAGCAAAAATAAATTCGCTTGTCACCAAACTTAAAGTTTTCCTTAGGATATTTACAAAACTGTAACGATACAAAAATAACGAGCTGTAAATAGCAATTGTTATAGTATTTATGCGATTTCTATAATAAATTCATTAGCTAGCATGTGTTAAAGCTATATCTGTATTATTCATCTTATTCTGGGTATAGGCTTTGGGGCTCTTACCATAAAAATTCCTGAAACACAGACAAAAATAAGGTACGGAGTTAAAACCCAAGAGGTAAGCAATATCTTTTACTGTGCCCATCTGCTGTCGTAACATAATTTCAGCTTTAAACAGTTTATGATTAAGAATGTATTTTTTGGGTGTTACATTATACATTTTTTTCACCCATCTTTCTAGTGTTGATATACTCATCGACATCTCGTTTGCAATGTCGTGTATCGTTATAGAAGACTCTTCACTTATTTTTTCAACAATCGACTCAAAGCGTTGCTTGAATATATTTTCAAATCCCTCCTGGTGCAGTAATGGCATTTTCAAAACCATTTCTTTTTCCATTTTGTTTACAATGGAATTTTTAATACTCACCAGGTTGCGGATTTTCAATGAAATTTCCTGTATCCGGAAGGGCTTAACAATGTAATCATTGGCTCCCATCTCCAATCCCATAGTAATTTTTTCATCTGAGCTGAGTGCCGACATAAGTATTACTGGTATCGTTGATAAACGGGTGTCATTCTTAAGAATACGTAGAATAGAGAAACCATCTATTGGAAAAGGAAGCATAATATCCAATAAGATCAGATCAGGAATCGTATTCTTTAAAAAGTCAAGAGCCAGAATACCGTTCTCTACAGCTTTTACCTGATGGTTAATTGATAAAGCTTCAAAAAGTGTATTTCTTAATGCGCTATTATCCTCTACTATTAAAATCTGAGAAACTATTTTTTTTGTTGCTTCCATTATAATGTAAGTTTTATTGTTACACTAATTCCAGTGGGTTCTTTATCTGTAAAAATCAATTCACCTTTATAGAGATAGAGATCAACTATCGCCTTTACAATGGCCAATCCTACACCTAATCCCTGCTGTTCATATTTGTTTCTATTGAACTGATTAAAGGATTCATATTTGCGCAGGTCCTCAGCAGATATCTTCTTACCCGTATCAGCAACGATGAGTGAATAAATGTTTTCTTTACAGAAGCTATTTATTATCACCTGCTCGCCTGGATCTGTAAACTTGAACGCATTTTCAACAATTTCTTTTACCAGTACCGTAAACAATTCCTCGTCTATTGTTGCAGATACATTCTGAATGTTTTCTAATTGCAGATCTGTAGTGCGTTGGGCTTCATCTGCTATTTTTTTGGAAAGTAAGGTTATGACATCTCGTGTTTCAAAGTATTTTGGCTCCGCCTGTTTTAGGGAAGGATTTCCATTTTGCAGTTCAAGCAGCATTTTTACTTTTTGAAAAGTGCCCTGCAGTCTTTTAGAGCTTTTATCGAGATAGTCACAAAAATTAATTAATTCGGCATCGTTCCATTTTTCCGCATTCTCTCTAATCATTTTAGAGAAGGATAGAATACCATTCATCGGTGTATTAAATTCATGCCCGACCATCAGTTGAATGGTTTTTTCCAATTCCTGCGACTTATTTACAAGAGCTCCTATGAGCCTGTCTTTTTTAGAGATTCGACTTTCGATAGCAACTATTAGATCCTTGCTTTTAAATGGTTTAAAAATGTAATCGTCGGCACCCAGATTCATGCCCGCTCTCAGATCTTCATACTGTGCCTTGGCTGTAAGAAAAATAAACGGGGTATTGAATGATTCTTTTCTCTTCATGATTGTAAGCAATTCGAATCCATCCATCTCCGGCATCATTACGTCACAAAGAATCAGGTCAAACTTTTTTTCATGGAGTTTTTGCAATGCAACCTGGCCATTTTCAGCGAGTTCTACCTCATAGCCGCTGATCAGCAGGATTTCCTGTATTGAAAACCTGATATTTTTTTCATCCTCGACAACTAATATTTTATTCATACGTATCGTTTTGCAGGAAGAGTTACCAAAACAGCTGTTCCCTTTTGAGGAAGGCTTTTGAGCGTTACTAATCCTTTATGCAGTTCTACAAAATATTTTACTACCAGTAGGCCCAGACCTGTTCCTTCTACTTCACCAACATTTGATCCGCGCACAAAAGGCGAGAAGAGACTCTTCTTGTCTTCATCGTGAATTCCGATTCCCTCGTCAATTACGAGTAACTGAAAAAATTCGGTCCCGAAAATTAACCTTACCTGTGGCGCCGGTTTTCCCATTGAATATTTAAAGCCATTATTTATAATGTTCACAACAATATGCCTTAGCATCATTTCATCGGCCATTATATCATAAGGCTCACCTTTAACAGTTAGGATAAGAGATCTGTTATCTTTCCATGGATTATACAGTTCATCAGTAATCTGCTCAAGAAATTTCACGAGTTGTATAGGTTCCGGTTTAACACCAATCTTACCTGCTTCTACCTTACTGATGAAAAGAAAATCGTTCATAAGTTGTGTCATCCTATCAACCTGACCAATAATCCTGTCTGTATAAACCGACAAGGAATTCGACTGTTGACTGTTCAACTTATCCAGGTTTAATTCAATTAACTCAGTTGAAGATAAGATGACGGATAAGGGCGTTCTTAATTCATGAGAAACCATATTCATGAAGTTCGACTTCAATTCATTTAATCTTCTTTCCTGTTTGGCTATTTTTTTGAATTCCGCTTCTGCGTTTACCTGATCGGTTATATCTGTCATAAAAACAGCATACCTGTTTGCACGGGTAGTGTGATCCACAAAATGTGATATATAATATTTGACAACTCTTTTTTCACCTTTCTGGTCAATAATAATAGCCTGATCTTTTTTTTTGGTATAGGTACCCTCGGCAATAAAAGAGGTTAGTATTTTTTTGAAAGTCGCTTTTCCGGATTTAATAAAAATATCTAATTTTTTTCCTTCACATTCTGTTTGCTTTTTTCCGGTAATCTTCGTCCATTTGGGATTACAGTATTGAATTAACTGTCCGTCATCTACCGTAACCACCATCTGATCCATGGAGTCGATGAGGTTTTTAAACTCTCTTTCCCTCGCAAGAGTGTATTGTTCATGTACCTTAATAGAGGTAATGTTAATACCATATCCGATTATGTATTTAAATGCACCATCATGTTGTATAACCGGAAAAAAACGTCTGAGGTTATAAACAGGATCATTATTTATATCATAGTTTACTTCTTCGAACTCTACCGTTTGTCTTGTTTTTACCGCTTCTTCGAAAGCTTTTTTTCTTATCTGGGCTCCCTCTGTAGGCTTATCAAATTTTTCACAATATTCAAAATCATTCTTACCTATGATCCACGATCTTTTTTCATCGTTATTAATTGCCGTCTTATTTACAAAGAGATAGTTATGATTATTGTCAAAAATGGCAATATCAGCAGGAATATTATTCAGCAGGCTTTCATAAAAAAAGCGCTGTTGATTTACAGTCTGAATAAAATGATTGATTTCTTTGATGTTTTTATATATCCACAGATGAGCCGGTTTTTCATTATTCCTTCTTTCCAGCGGTATATAATCCAGAAAAACAGAAGCACCATCGCTCATAATTAACTCTTGGTTACTTACAGCGGTGCCATTATCAAGAATCTGATAAATGAGACGCAGAAAGGCATCTGGATTTTTAAAAAACTCTTTTGCATCATTCGCAGCATTGGCACAACTTACGCCAATGAGGTGTTCAGGATCAACAGGAATCTTAAAAAGTTCACAGAACCTTTTATTAACATAGATAATTTCCCTGTTTCCCGATTCAAATAAAATAGCGTTTGAAATATTCTCGAGAATAAGTTTTAAATCTGAACTGATATCGCTGGTCAGATAGTGCATTCGATTACTTTACTAAGTAAGCGTTCTTTATCGACCGGTTTCTCTATATAATCCATTATGTATTCACTCAAACCCGATTTAGCAAACTGGCTCTGGAGGCTCGCACTGATAACCAGTGTCCTTACATGATCGAATTTCGCCGGGTCATTTTTCATATGCTCTATTACCTCATATCCATCCATAATTGGCATATTAAGGTCGAGCAGCAATACAATACGTTTCGCTTTTGATTTTTGAATAAGTTCAAGACACTCCGAACCATCTGTAGCTTCTTCCATTTGCATTCCGCAGTCCTTAAGCATATGCTTTAGTACTACACGATTAATCATATCATCGTCTGTTATGAGTAACAGACAATCGGCAAGTTGTAGGGGTTCCATGTAAAGGGGGATGTGTATTAGTTGGTTAAAATTTTCGCAATCAGTTCTGATTTGGATTTTACACCCATTTTGTGATAAATATTTTTCAGATGATCATTTACAGTAGAGGGTGATATATTGAGGCTATGTGATATTTCTTTGTAGCTAAATCCTTTTACCAGCTCTTCTACTACTTCTTTTTCCCTTTTTGTAAGCATCTTCAACTGTTCATTCGAAATTTCTGTTCGGTTTCTGATTTGCTTTAACACGGTATTCGCAACCTGTGGTGAAAGAGCAGCTCCACCTGACCGAACAGTATTGATTTGGTCTTTCAATTCCTTTAGGGAAAAAGGTTTTGAAATATAACCATCTGCGCCATTCGCTATAGCTGTCCAGATAGTATCCGGTGATCCGTCGCCCGTGATCACAATCAACCTTGCTTCCGTATATTTCTTTTTAAAGAGAGTTATTACATCTATGCCCGATAAACCAGGCAAACCAAGATCAACTAAAAGAATATCAGGCTCACTTATATGAAGAGCTTCTTCTTCATTCCATTTTTCAAAACTGTTACATGAAAAGGCAAGAATCAGGTCATCATCAATACTAATAAAAGCTTCGATGCTATTCCTAAGATTATGGTCGTCTTCTATTATTCCGATTCTGATCATGTAAAGATTACATTTCTTAGTGAAATGCTGAGTTTTAAAAATTAAGCAAGCTGATTAAATCACAATCTTTACAAAGATGCGTTGAATTACCTATATAAAAACCCCTTAAAATAGGGAGTAACATTACTCTTCTCTAACAAACGTTTGCAAAGCCGGATTATAGGAAATAATGATATTCTTATGACATAAGAATAGAAATATCACTGCAAAAGGCGCTATACAATTAAGCATTTTTTAATGACTTTTTTCAGTTTGCTGATGAAAAAGTGTAATCACTGGCATAGGAATAAAAAAATATTGCCGAAATATTTACAATGAATGCTTTTATAATCTAATCACGTTGCCACGTATCTGAGGAGTTTTACACAGATGAATTCTTGGTGATGAATTTTTACCTATAAATAGGTATAGAGAAATATGCTTAATTCTTTTCTGGTATTATAAAATCATCGTTTTTATAAAATCGAAATAAATGCTAAACAAACTTTTGCTGCACTCTTTGTATACAAAACTTTTTAAATCTAACTACTATGAAAACGCATCAGAGATATCGCATGAAATAAGGTATGAAGTACATTTCTCTATTCCGGTATATTTCAAAGCAAGAATTTTTCATGATACGATTACTTACAGCAACCTTATGATATTACAAGGTACGCATTGTAAGATTGAGTACTTATATATACATAGGCAGTTGTTGCCCGATTTTGAAGTGGTAATTGATACGCCTCCCGCAAATATCCCCTATATGGTACGAATGGATATTTTTGTTGATGATAAACGTTTGGTTTCACATGAAACATTTCAGAATAAATCTACCGGGCCAGCTTTTTTTTCAATAGAAGCATCAAAATATACTACACGTAAAATAAAAACAGCCTCTTCACCTAAAAAACCCATTTTACAGCCCGATTTTACGCGGCGCCTTGCACATTAAAATATAGCTTCTGTTTCCAACTTACCCCATAACTCATTATCAAAACTAGACAAAGCCAGTTGTGTTTGTCCGACAGATTCTCCTAGTCTTATCATAACAAGTCCTTGAGAGGGCACCACGTATATTTTCTGATCATCCTTACTCAAAGCAGCATAGGCAACGGAAAAAAGCACAGCTGATAAGCAGCAGAACGAGTAATAATATAAAGTTTTCAGCTGTTACGTCTTTATCTGTTATTATAAAACACTGTTCTTTCAGTGCAGTTTAGAGATCCGGAACGATTTATAAAAACTACAAGCAAAAAAAATTTTTATCGGCGGCAAAAAAATATGCAAAAGAGCCTTACGTCTGTTTGTTGAAGTAAATATGTAAAAATTCGACGAATGTGTCCACAAGATTAGTTTTTTTACAGTTCTCAGCAAACCCTTGTGAACAAAGGATTCAAACCATTTTGAAAAAACGTTTGTTTAATCTTAGCCGTATAACGGCTAAATAACTTTTTTTAACCAAACCAATTACTATGCTACAAAACTTGCTCAATGCATCAGTTATCGCCAATGATAACTATGTTGCATTCACGTTTTTTATTGGCACAATGGCCATGATGGCGGCATCTGTTTTTTTCTTTTTTGAATTGAACAATACCGACAAAAAATGGAGAACCTCTCTGTTGGTATCGGGTTTAATTACTTTTATTGCTGCTGTGCATTATTACTATATGCGCGGCTACAATCTCGAAACTGGACAGTCGCCTACTTTCTTCCGGTATGTAGACTGGATACTAACGGTTCCGTTGATGTGTGTTGAGTTTTATCTCATTACAAAAAAGGTGGGAGCCACCCAGGGCTTACTCTGGAAACTCATTTTCGCATCTATCATCATGCTGGTTACAGGTTATATCGGAGAGGCCATATATGGTACTGAAACACAAAGTTGGGTATGGGGTGCTATCAGTGGTGCTGCTTATTTTTATATTGTTTATCTCGTTTGGGTTGGCGATGTAGCCAAACTAGCCGGAAATGCAGGTAAAGCTGTTGCAAAAGCCAATAAAACCCTTGCCTGGTTTGTTCTTGTAGGTTGGGCAATTTACCCTTTGGGTTATATACTTGGAACAAACGGTGGTTTATTTGGTATGCAATTAGTGGCTGATCCAAAAGCAGCACAAGCCTCTATGGATATTATTTATAACATCGGTGATGCTATCAATAAAATTGGTTTTGGTCTGGTGATTTATGCACTCAGCAGAACTGAAGAATAAGCATATCCGATAAAAATTAAAAACGGGTTGCTTCCAAACGGTTGCAGCCCGTTTATACTATGCGAGTAAACGATTATGATATTATTATTACTGGTGCCGGATGTGCCGGTATGCAGTTGATGAGGGCATTTATTCAAGATCCCTTGTACAAAAATCAGCGTATTCTTTTACTGGACGATGGAAAATCGGCTCAACAATTAAAATCATGGTGCTTCTGGTTCACAGAAGGTGAACATCCATATCAGCACCTGATCAGAAAGCAATGGGATTATTTAACTATCGGTACAGACTCTCATCAACAAACTAATTTCATCAATCCTTATAAATATGGATACATAAACAGTTCCGATTTTTTTGACTTCCATTTTAGGCTTATCAACCAACATCCACATGTGCATTACAGAAACGAATTAACGATAGGTGCTTTGAAAACAGAGAATGGCTTCTGTATTACTACAGATAAAGCTATTTATCAAACAAATCATTTTTTTTCCAGTTCGTGGAATCAAAAAGCCGTTTCCAAACAGGCTTCGATTTACCTACAGCAACAATTTTATGGATGGGTAATTAAAACGGCACAACCTGTTTTCAATGAAAACTCTGCTACGCTCATGGATTTTTGTGTAAATCAGCAGCAAGGGATGAGTTTTATTTATCTGTTACCCTTTTCAACCGATACAGCACTGGTAGAATTTACAAGTTTCACAGATAAGCACTACGACAACCAACATTTTGAGGTGTCGCTTGCTGATTATATTAATATCCGTTTCAAAACATCTTACTCTATCTTAAAAAATGAAAGTGCCGTGATTCCGATGACTGACTTTTGTTTCAGCAGGTTTACAGAAGAAGGTGGCGTAGCAATTGGTACTGCTGCAGGTATGATAAAACCCACCACCGGTTATGCTTTCAACAGAATATTGCTCGATAGTGTATACCTTGCTAAACAGGTGCTTTCAGAAAATAAAATCAAAGGATTTCAAAAAACACGTTTTCATTTCTACGATAGGCTCTTGCTTAAGCTACTTGAAAAAAAACCTAAGGAAGCCCGTAATATTCTTCAGACTTTATTTAACAGTATATCTTATCAAAGAATACTTCAGTTTCTAGATGAAGATACCCATCTAGGGGAGGAAGTTATGCTGTTTTCAAAACTTCCTAAAAAATCATTCATACAAACCATACCAGAACTATGGAAACAGCCAGCATCCATAACTATACCAGCAATGCATACTTAAGCCGGATAATACTAAGTGCGGGATTTTTATTACTTTTTTTACATCATTTTATATTCTCCATACCCCAAAATGCTCAATGGATATTTTTTGTAATTACAATATTGGTAGCTGGTATTCCGCATGGGGCACTTGATCATTTGGTGGCCCAACAAAATAGTATTGCTCAAAATAAATATTTTTCAAGTCTACGATTTTATCTCACATATCTTTCAAGGATGGTGATCTATGGCGCTTGCTGGTATCTTTTTCCTTCTATCGCTATGATTCTATTCATTGTTATGTCTGCATTTCATTTCGGAGAAACAGATATTAATATTCCTTTATCTTCTTCTAATATGTCTGAACGTATTTTTCAGATAGCTTACGGATTAATGATTGTATTTGTCCTTGTTTTTTCTCACCGTGAAGAAGTATTGCCCATTCTCCTTTTTCTTGAACCATCAACTGATTCAATACTGTTTACGCTTTTTCAACAAACCAGTATCCTGATATTACTGTCAGTTACTGTGGTTTTCATGCTTTTGAGTTTGGCTTGGCTTCAAATAAAACAGCCTCAATCGTTGAAATGGTATTTTTCCCAATTCGCACAAATCGGTTCGCTTATAGTGGCTATGATTTTTTTACCTTTTCCTATGGCATTTGCTTTTTATTTTGGCTGCTGGCATTCACTCCATTCACTGGAGAATATACGTCGGCATCTTAGCGGATCAGGTAACAATACCCTGCTTATAACTGATGTTTTAAAAAAATGTATTCCTTATTCGGTGATTGCCTTTACAGGTATTACTCTTTTGGCATTAGTGGCCAACTATACTGGTAACAAGTACTTACTATTATTTATTTTTTTTGTAGGAATTGCCATACTCACTGCTCCGCATTTAGAAGTAATGAGTACCATGTACACACAAGTCCGTAAAAAAGACCATCATAGATGATTACTATTTCTTTGGAAGAAATTCATTCGTGGGAAAGATTTTACCGTGCCAATTTTATAAATTGCTTAAGTGGTTTTAAAAGCGTTAGTCTGATTGGTACGAAAAGCAAAGAAGGGGTTCCCAATCTTGCTGTGTTCAGCAATATCGTACACTTGGGGGCCGATCCAGCATTGGTAGGTTTTATCAATAGACCCAAAGCTGCAGCACCAGACACCATACGCAATATTGAGGATACTGCTGTTTATACCATTAATCATATTCACTCGGAAATGATTCAGCAAGCTCATCAAACGAGTGCCAGGTATGACAGTTCTGTGAACGAATTTGATGCTGTTGGGCTAACTATGCTTTGGCGCAACGATTGTAATGCCCCTTTTGTGACTGAAAGCCGCATCCAGTATAGCGTAAAACTAGCTAATATTATTCCTATACCAGCCAACGAGACCTGGTTGGTTATTGGCTATATTGAATCTGTGTATCTCGCAAAAGACCTAAGAGAAAAAGACGGCATTCTTCCGCTAGAAAAATATGGGACTGTTACGTCTCTTGGTTTAAGCAGCTATTACGAAACGAAACACATTATTAATCTACCTTATGCAAAACCTTAATAAAAAAAGCCTTATTCAGGCTTTCCTTTATTACTTTATATTATTGCCCCGTCCGAATATAGGTTGACACAAAAATCGACTTATATGGAAAACACAGGCAAAAAGGACTATTTGAAGCGGACTCAAAAGGATTACAGTCTTTCCTTCAAACTTCAGGTGGTTGATGAAGTTGAAAAAGGTCACTT
>NZ_JAHVAA010000013.1 GCF_019264485.1 Sediminibacterium sp. | reverse complement strand
AAAGTCCGGAAGACCGAAAGAAAAATTTATTACAGATGTCATCGTCGGACTTCCGGACTTTCCGACTTCCGGTCTTTCGGACTACCCAACTCCTATGCGATTCGAATAACTTTTGCGGGATACCGTTCTGTAAAACTACGGATCATGGATCGTATCGCTTCATTCTCAGGATAAGTAGTCAGGTGTTCTTTCAGAATATCCAGCGCTTCAATCTGAATATTTTGATCAGGGGTACCCATACCATAAAACACCCCGTTTTCTACCAGCACACAGGCTCCTTTATCACGGATAATAAAGGTTTCTTTCTGATCAATCGTCCATTGAATGGCTTCTTTTATTTTTTCATTATACAGGTCTACTTCAGGCCATTCTTTTTGTTCTGTCATGTCAAGGAAGCAAAGCGCAGGATTCAACTCAAAGGTTTTTACCATTTTCCATAACATACGATGGGCATCAGCCAGGAGAGCAAATGACAATAAAGGCTGCAGGTATTTTCTTTTTTTATCGATGGCCAGCCGCAGGTAACCCCTACTGTCTTCAAACATATAAATACCCCATACCTGCTCAAATCTTTTCTGACTCTTGTTATGAGCCGGCCATAGCCTCTTTATTTCAACACTTTCAAAAAGAGAAGCGATAAATTCAGTGGGACATTCCACATGAGAAATCCGGTGTACGGTTCTTAACAGCTCCTGTCGCTTTTTACTGGTATCAAGACCTGTAAAATGGCTCAGTACCCTTTTCTTGAGGTTTTTGGCCTTACCCACATAAATCACTTTGTCTTTCTGGTCGTGGAAATAATATACGCCCGGAAGCTGCGGCAGGTTTTTGACCTGGTGCTCCGGCAAATGTGCCGGAAGGGTCTGGTTATGGTTATCTCTTTTGAGCAACTCTTTAATGAGTCGCATGCCATTGTTCTGTAAAACCAGATCCAGTATTTGTGCTGTGGCAATAGCATCACCACCCGCACGATGCCGGTTGGTGATCTGTATATCCAATTCGCGGCATAAATGTCCAAGTCCATATTTCCTGAACCCTGGGAACACTTTGCGGGCCAGCCGGATGGTGCAGAGCTTTGATACATTTAATTGAAAACCTGCCTGTTGCAAATGACACTTCACGAAAGAATAATCGAAATTCACATTATGCGCCACAAAAATCCGGTCCTTAAGCAGGTTAAAAATATGGGGTGCCACTTCTTCGAAAGAAGGCGCTTCTGAAACCATTTTATCCGAAATACCCGTCATATTGGCGATATAGGGTGGAATGGGCTGATGAGGGTTAATCAGGGTTTCGTAACGCCCCTCCACTTCGGTTCCATTGTGTAATACAATAGCTATTTCAGTCATTCCATGTTGCTCAGGGAAGCCGCCGGTTGTTTCTATATCAACGATCGCAAACTGCATAAATCAGGCTTGTAAATTCGGGAATAATCACATATCTTACAAACAAAGAATTTTTAATCCCCCTTTAGCCCCGGAATTGACTGTAAGCCTGGTTGTCTCTCAAAGATGTTTTTATATCCTCTGAAAGACCGTAAAACCTTTTTACGTACCAAATCTGCTTGCCATGTCTAACACAAAATCTCATTTTCACCTGAGTGAGAATGCCCGTAATGCCACTATTGTAGCACTGATCCTCATTGTAGTAGTGGTGATTTCCTATCTTGAATGGAAGGGTCGGTCATAATAATCTTCGCTGGTATTATACACTTAAAATGCTGCGGTAACCCATGTTACCCTAAGGTTATTTATTGCCACAGGGTAACCAATCTATGGGAATAAGGCATTGGGCTGGTCATACTTGATAAACCTTTGTCCCTACTTCATCACTCACTATTACAGTCCCGATATAAAAATCACCGGGACTGTAATAATTTGAGCCTGGTTCAGACTTATTAAAAAAAGTTGCCCAAAAACTGTAACCTAAAGTCTTAATAAACGTTAGGTATAATTAACAATGATTAACCTGTTATTATAAAATACAGGATTAGCTTTGCACCAGAAAACAACTGACATGAAGAATATTATACTGATCTGCCTGCTGATCGCTTTTACCGCCTGTAGTGGCAATCAGATCCGTAGTTTTTGTAAGAATACAGGCAAGAAATTGGCCAGTTGCTGCACATCTATGAGCATCAAGAAAAAAGAGGCTTTGGCTGCAGGTATAACTGCCGAATCGAATGAAGAAAAGCAAACCCGCTACCAGACTCCTGCTGCCATTTCTTTACTGGAATGGAATGAAGCTGTTCATGTTTGGTAAGTAACAGATCCCTACCCATATACCAAGAACCACGCCTGCGTGGTTTTTTTATGTCTTCTGATGGAGGATTTTAGCCACAGACACACAGATTAATGGCCTGAAATCTGTGAATCTGTGGCTAAATACTACAATTGTAATAGCACCACCTCATCCATTTTAGTTTACCCTTCTCTCTGCCCCCGGTTTTTCGTAAGTTTGCCACCCGTAAAAACAGGATCAGGAATGGAATTGAGCAAGAACTACTTACCCGGAGATATTGAAGCCAAATGGTATCAGCATTGGTTGGATAAAGGTTATTTCAACAGCAAGCCCGACCATCGTGAGTCGTTTACTGTGGTAATACCTCCTCCCAATGTTACAGGTGTATTACACATGGGTCATTGCCTGAACAATACCATCCAGGATATTCTTGTTCGTCGAGCCCGTATGCAAGGCAAAAATGCCTGTTGGGTACCAGGCACCGATCATGCTTCCATTGCCACAGAAGCCAAAGTAGTGGCTATGCTGCGTGAGAGAGGCATTGCAAAATCGTCAATCGGTCGTGAAGAGTTTCTCCAGTATGCCTGGGAATGGAAGGAAAAATATGGTGGAATCATTTTACAGCAGTTAAAGAAAATGGGTTGCAGCCTCGACTGGGATCGCACTTCTTTTACCATGGATGATGCTTATTACAAATCAGTAATTGATGTATTTGTTGACCTCCATAAAAAAGGATTGATCTACCGTGGTAAACGTATGATCAACTGGGATGTAAAAGCCAAAACGGCTTTGAGTGATGAAGAAGTAATTTACAAGGAAGTAAAAAGCAAACTCTATTATGTTCGGTACCAGATTGCGGAAAGCGATGAGCATATCACTATCGCAACTGTTCGTCCGGAAACCATTTTGGGAGACACTGCCATTTGCGTAAATCCTGATGATGAACGTTACCAACACCTGCATGGTAAATATGCCATTGTTCCGTTGATCGGGCGTCGTATACCCATTATTGCCGACGAATATGTAACTACCGACTTTGGTACCGGTGCACTGAAAGTAACACCGGCACATGATATGAATGATTACCAGTTGGGACAGAAATACAACCTCGAAGTAATCGACACCATGAACGATGACGGCACCATGAGCGAAGCCGCACAGTTATACCTTGGTGAAGATCGTTTTGAAGTGCGTAAAAAAATAGTACCTGAACTGGAAGGCAAAGGACATATTGTAAAGATTGAAGACTATACCAATCAGGTAGGTTTTAGTGAAAGAACAGATGCTGTTGTTGAGCCCCGTTTGAGTTTGCAATGGTGGGTAAGCATGAAAGAACTGGCAGCACCAGCCTTAAAAGCCGTGATGGAGGAAGAAATACAATTCCATCCGGCTAAATTTAAAAATCTCTACCGTCACTGGATGGAGAATATTAAAGACTGGTGCATCAGCCGCCAGCTCTGGTGGGGCCATCGAATTCCAGCATGGTATACACCAGATGGACAATACGCAGTTGCTGCTACAAAAGAAGAAGCCTACTCAAAGCTCAAGGCTCAAAGCTCAGGGCTCACTATTGCCGATCTACGTCAGGACGATGACTGTCTTGATACCTGGTTCTCCAGTTGGCTCTGGCCTTTTGAAGTATTCAAGGGATTTTCTGATCCGGGAAATGCAGAAGTGAAATATTATTATCCTACCAATACACTGGTAACCGCTCCTGAAATTATATTCTTCTGGGTAGCGCGTATGATCATGGCGGGAGAAGCATATATGAAAGAGATTCCTTTCAAACATGTTTATTTCACAGGTATTGTAAGGGATAAGCAGGGAAGAAAAATGAGTAAAAGCCTCGGCAACTCTCCTGATCTGCTGGCACTGATTGATCAGTATGGCGCCGATGCAGTACGTTTTGGCATCATGATATCTTCACCTGCCGGAAATGATATTTTATTTGATGAATCTGCACTGGAACAGGGAAGAAATTTCAACAATAAACTCTGGAATGCGCTCAAACTCATCAAAAGCTGGGAATCGCGCATAGAAAGCTCATCACTCACAGCCCAAGGCTCACAGCCTTCCTCCTTCGCCACCGACTGGTTCGAATCGCGTCTCAGTCAGGTTAAACAGGAAGTAGAAACATTGATGCAGCAGTTCAGACTCAGCGAGGCATTGAAAACCCTGTATTCACTGGTATGGGATGATTTCTGCAGCTGGTACCTCGAATGGGCCAAGCCAGGTTTTGAGCAGCCGGTTGATGCAGCCGTATATAACAAAACCATTGGTTATTTTGAAGAGATGATGCAGTTATTACATCCTTTCATGCCATTTATTACCGAAGAGATTTACCAGTTATTAAGACAACAGGAAGAAGACCTTTGTATAAAACAACAAACCATTACCGGAAAAAGCAATCATGATATCCTCCGGGCAGGTGAATTATTAAAACAGGTAATTTCTGCATTACGTGATGCCAGAAATAAAAACCAGATCAAACCAAAAGACCCGATAAAACTTCATATTGAAACAGTTGATCAGACCCCTTATCAAAATATCACAGGAATACTTTCGAAACAGGTGAACGCAGAAAAAATAGATTTCGAATCTGCCAGCACCAACAATATGATAGTAGTGGCTGTAGAAAAAGACAAGTTCTTTATTGAAACAGAGAAACAGCTTGATACAACATCACTTAAAGCCGAGCTACTGAAAGACCTGGAGTACCAGAAAAATTTCCGTGACAGTGTTTTGAAAAAACTCAGCAATGAACGTTTTGTACAAAATGCAAAAGCAGAAGTAGTGGAACTTGAGCGTAAAAAAATGGCTGATGCAGAGGCAAGAATTAAAAACATTGAAGAGAGTTTAAAAAATATATAGCATCCCCAACCCAGCGTTATCATATTCGATCAATTAACCACCATACATGAACCCTTCAGTGCATATCCGTATAGCCAATGAAAATGACAGGGCCATCATTCGGCAGATAGCAGAAATAACCTGGCCGGTTGCGTATGGTGAAATTATATCAGAGGAGCAGATACGTTATATGCTTGACCTGATTTATTCAGATGTGGCGCTGATGGAACAAATGCTGAAAGGTCACCAGTTTTATATAGCCGAATACCAGAATACACCCATTGGTTTTGCCTCTGTATCGCTTGAAGCTGATGAGGGCTGTAAACTTAACAAACTCTATATTCTTCCCGATATTCAGAAAACCGGTGCAGGTAAAGCCTTATTGCAGGAAGTGATTGACTATACCCGGTCGAAACAGCAAACCCGTTTATTCTTACAGGTAAATAAAGAAAACAAAGCCAAAGATTTTTACCATAAAATGGGATTTACCATTGAACAGGAATATAAACTCGATATTGGAAACGGCTTTTTCATGGATGATTATATTATGGGACTCATTGTTTAACTATTTTATACTTCCCATTTTCCTTTCATTGTAGCACTTTCTAACAAGCAGCCTCAGCATATGTAATATTGATTATTTATATGTAAAAATCAGGTTAAACAACTGCTCGTAAATATTGAGACTGTCTTATATTACATCCTATTACCGAAGATGTTTTGCATGAGGAATTTATTGTTGCTTTTTCTATCCATCATCATCTTAAAATCCTATGCTCAGGTTCAGCGACCCGAGAACACTGTCGCATTGTATGAACAACTGAAAAAAGCAAAGGGTGAAGAGCGTGCATCCCTCCTCTTACAATTGGCCAGGATAGAGTTCCCGAAACTGCCAGACCAGTCCATGACTTTTACACAGGAAGCTTTAACCATTTACCGGCAGGAAAATAATGAAAACGGACAGGCTGATGCCATGATCGCACTGTCGAATATGTATCGCAGGAAAAATAATTTCACTCTGGCTTATGAGCTTGATTCGGTGAGTTATTCACTCTCTAAAAAAAATAATTATCTCAGGGGTATTGCCACTGCGTCATTGAACATGATCCCTAATTATATGCGGTTACTGAATTATCAGAAAGCACTCTCAGTGGCCAATGAAGCGGTTGATGCAGGTAAAAAAGCTGATCTTGACAGTCGCCTCATGATCGGACTTTATTTAACGAGGGGTAATATTTATATGCAGATGAAAGATGCTGACCGCGCTTCTGCTGATTATGAAACGGGATACAACCTGGCAGAACAAATAAATGATGAAGTCAGTAAACAAAGGGCACTCGCATCTATGGCTACATCAGCCCGGCTGAATGGCGATAAAGTAACTTCACTCGACCTGATTCTGAGGGCCATTAAAATGGCAGAAAAATCGCAGGATAAAATTGCACTTGCCAGTTTATACCTGGCTGCCGGCAATATTTATACAACGCTTAATAACACCGGAGAAAGTCTTTACTATTATAAAAAAGCTTATTCCTTACAGCAATATATTACACAGTCTGTTATTAAAATGTCGGTACTGGGTAATATATCCCGATCGTTTACCAGAATGAAAGAATACGATTCAGCTAAGCTATATAGTTCTCTCAGACTGAACATCGCCGTCACACAAAAAGATTCGGCGGCGATTGCTGCTACTTATATCGACCTGGGTGATATCGCCAGTGCAAAAGAAGAATATCCAAGTGCAATAGATTATTATGAGTTGGCATTGACAACATATATACAAAGAAAACAGGCCCCGGAAATGACCAGGGTGTATAATGCACTTGCGTCTGCTAACCTGAAAACAAAACAATTTAAAAAAGCAGAAGATTATCTCCTGAAAAGTTATTCATTACAATCGAGGGGCATTGATAAAGGATCAAAACGTTATACCGATTATCTGCTGAGCAAAGTATATGAGGAAACAGGTGAAATGGATAATGCCCGCCGGTTCAGAAATGAATACCTGGCCATGGGCGGAGAAGCCGTGACTGCAGAAACAGAATTAAAAATAAATCGTATACAATCCGATTATGAAATAAGTAAAAGAGAAGATGCATTGGCGTTGGCTGCAAGGGAGCAGCAACTAAAAAATCTACAGCTAAAAGATACCAGACTGCGGTTATGGGGTTCCGTTGCAGTGATTGGCTTACTGGTTATTGTAGCGGCTGTGGTGTATAGAAATTACAGAGAAAAAAAGAAAGTTGCCCTTCAGTTAGCACAAAAAAATGAGCGTATTGAAACATTGATGCGGGAACTCCACCATCGTGTAAAAAACAACCTGCAGGTAATAGGAAGTGTACTCAATTTACAATCACTTAAACTAACCGATGTAAATGCCCGTTCAGCTATTGAAGAAGGCAAAGCCAGGGTGGAAGCCATGAGCCTGTTACACCAGAAAATGTACCTCGATGACAACCTGCGCGCCATCAATATTGAAGAATATATTACTTCTCTAAGCAATATGCTGGCACATAGTTTTGGGTATGATCAATCCATTGTTCGTACCCGTATTCAGCTTAGTTCAAAAAATATGGACGTGGATCTGGCCACACCCCTTGCTCTCATTATCAATGAACTGATCACCAATGCGTTTAAACATGCTTTTCAACAAGTGGAAAAACCTGAGTTAACCATCGAGTTGACAGAAGACATGACTGACCAGACAGTTTCATTGAAAGTAAGTGATAATGGTAAAGGCATTAACCTATCTGCCGTTTCTCCCTCTTCCTTTGGTTTAAAACTGATCCGTACCTTTGTTCAACAAATGGGCGCCACCATGGATATATCCAATACCAAAGGATCTGTGTTTAATATATCTTTCAATTACGCTCAGTAGTCTTATCCTATGACTGAAAAAAGAATTCTGATTATAGAAGATGAACTGATTGTTGCAGAAAATATAGCTGCTGTACTCGAGGCTCAAGGTTACAGTATTGCAGGTATAGCAGACAGGTCAACAACTGCACTCACTCTTTTCAGGGAAACCAAACCACATCTCATTATCTGCGATATTCATATCAAGGGTAAACTGAATGGTATTGAAACGGCTAAAGCCATTACCGCACTCGAACCTGTACCCTTTCTTTATCTCACCGCCTATGCAGATGAAGTTACATTGAATGAAGCTGCCACCACCGATTTTGAAGCCTACCTCTTAAAGCCATTTGTACCAGCCCAGTTAACAGTAGCAGTTAAACTGGCATTTGAAAGGTTTTATATAAAACATCCGCAAAGGGTAAAACTGGTTCCGCCCGGTAAAAGAGAACTAGAAATTCTGGAACTGGTTGCTTCCGGGAAAAGTTCTGGTGAAATAGCTGAACTACTCTTTCTCAGTATTCATACGGTAAATACACATCGCAAAAACCTGATGAACAAGTACGATGCACAAAGCAGTGCCGAACTGATTGCACTGGCGATAAAACAGGGCTGGATATCCTGATTACCCGTTTTACACTCCCATTTCATTTGTTACACTTCAGTGCTACCAGACATTACTCATTAAATTTTCACTGAAAACTAAAAAAAGTTTGTAGAAATGAAAATTGTACTGTTACTTTGTATTTCAAAGTACTTTTAAAACAAAAAATAATTGTATGTTTAGTCAACCTGAAATTACCCGCAACGTATATCCGGGCTCATTGCTAAAAAGAATGCTATTGGGCGCAGGCATTGGACTGGCGCTGATCAGTTTTTTTCTCTTGAATGTTAAGAATCCGGATCCATCCTGGCCTGAATACTGGATGATCAGACCCCTTCTTGTAGTACCGGTGGCTGTTGCAGGTGCCGGTCTGTGTTTTCATTTCCTTGACAAATACCGTTTCGAAAAAGGCTGGAATAAAACCTTCATCACAGTGCTGGGCATACTCGGTCATATTATTGCACTCTGGATGGGAATGGTGCTGGGATTGGATGGTACTTTGTGGAATTAGAAAGCTGCGAGCTATGAGCTCTGAGCCATGAGTCATAAAAATAGCCCATCTTCCATTTAGAAAGCTTGAACACTCATAGCTCGCAGCTAACAAAAATCTGCTATAAAACTATTTAGCCTGTTATTGTGCATCGTTTTACAAACTGATTTATCTTTCCGCTTCTGTGTCTGATAAATAAACAGAATTCATGAAGATTGCAGATAACACCCATCAACACTCATTATCTACACAGTTCAGACGAAAAAGATTTCAATTTTTTCTAAGCCTGATCAGTCAGCTTCCGCGTCCGCTCCATATTCTCGACATCGGTGGAACAGAAGCTTACTGGAATATGATGGGGTTCAATGATCCGCAGGTTCATATCACTTTATTAAATCTACACACACAACCGGTTTCAAATACACAAAGGTTTACCAGCATTACAGGCGATGCTACCCAGCTTGTTGGTTTTGCAGATCAGTCGGTTGACCTGGTTTATTCCAATTCTGTTATCGAACATTTGTTTACACTGGAGGCGCAAGAGAAAATGGCAGACGAAATAAGAAGGGTTGGTAAATCTTATTTTGTACAAACACCCTATCGCTACTTCCCCATCGAACCACATTGGGTTTTTCCTTTTTTTCAGTTCCTTCCACGTACTGCGCGAATAATACTTACACGCAAATTTTCATTAGGACATATACCTCGCATCAACGATCCACTACTTGCAGCAAGGCAGGTAGACGAAGTAAGATTGATGACCATTAACGAATTAAAAAAAATGTTCCCCGGAGGATTGTTGTATAAGGAGTTTTTCCTTGGGATGATTAAATCAGTGGTGATGTATAAGCTGTGAGCTTCAAACCGCAAGCTACAAGCTACAAGTTTCAGGTGTTTTTCTTTTAACGCAAATCAAAAAAAAAGCTAGCAGCTAGAAGCTAGTAGCTCGCAGCTCCTAATGCACCAACACATGCGTCTGCTTAATCACCCCCATTACAAATACGCTTTGTACATGACCAAGGTTTTCTGCCTGACTGAGTTTGTTGACATGAAAATTGTAGTAATCATCCATGTTTTCTGCTACTACTTTCAGCATGAAATCAAATTCACCGGAAATATTATAACACTCAATAACTTCATGCATCTCCAGAATGCTTTTGATAAACCGCTCTCCCGCATTCCGGTTATGTTGTTTGAGTGATACATAACAGATTACCATCAGCCCCTTTTTCACTTTGGAATGATCTAACAAAGTAGCATACTGACGTATTACGCCCTGTTCTTCCATACGTTTAATACGTTCGTGTACAGGGGTGGTACTCAGTAATACTTTATCGGCTATTTCTTTTACCGTTGCACGGGCATTTTGTTGTAATACCCGAAGTATGGCGAGATCCTTTTCATCCAGTTGTAAACTGATGGTAGTGGATTCGGCTGCTGAACGTGTTTTTGCCATTATTTTTAGCTTATTTATTCTACAAAATATAAAATATATACTATTTCATTCCAAAATAATTAATTATTTCAGAATATTCGTCTGTAAATATAGATTTGCACTTCACAAAAACACTAAAATGTCAAATTTAACCTCTTCCATTGACTTCAGTTTGAAGTATAAAGTGGCCGATATCAGTCTGGCTGACTGGGGCCGTAAAGAAATTCGTCTGGCCGAAGCAGAAATGCCCGGTCTGATGTCGCTCCGTGCCGAATATGGTGCTTCTCAGCCCCTGAAAGGTGCGCGTATTGCCGGCTGTTTACACATGACCATCCAGACCGCTGTGTTAATTGAAACACTGGTTGCCCTGGGTGCCGAAGTGAAATGGAGCTCATGTAATATTTTCTCTACACAGGATCAGGCTGCTGCGGCTATCGCTGCTGCAGGTATCGGTGTTTTTGCATGGAAAGGCCAGACACTGGAAGAAGCTGACTGGTGTATTGAACAGACTTTATTCTTTGGTGGTGCCGATCGTCCATTGAACATGATCCTGGATGATGGTGGCGACCTTACCAATATTGTATTCGACAAATACCCTGAGCTGGTTCAGCATATCAAAGGTTTGTCTGAAGAAACCACTACTGGTGTTCACCGTTTGTATGAGCGTATGGCAAAAGGTACTTTACCAATTCCAGCGATCAACGTAAACGACTCTGTTACCAAATCTAAATTCGATAATAAATACGGTTGCCAGGAATCACTGGTAGATGCGATCCGTCGTGCTACTGATGTAATGATGGCTGGTAAAGTAGCTGTTGTAGGTGGTTATGGTGATGTGGGTAAAGGTTCTGCCCTCTCTTTACGCGGTGCAGGCTGTCGTGTAATTGTTACTGAAATTGATCCAATCTGTGCTTTACAGGCAGCAATGGATGGTTTTGAAGTAAAGAAAATGATTGATGCTGTTAAAGAAGCCGATATCGTTGTAACTGCTTCAGGTTGTCGCGACCTGCTGACTGAAAAACATTTCCGTCTGATGAAAGACAAAGCGATCGTTTGTAATATCGGTCACTTTGATATTGAAATTGATATCGCCTGGTTGAACAATAACTATGGTCATACCAAAGACACCATCAAACCACAGGTTGATCTGTACAATATTGATGGTAAAGATGTAATCATCCTGGCTGAAGGCCGCCTGGTTAACCTGGGTTGTGCAACCGGTCACCCATCATTTGTAATGAGTAACTCTTTCTCTAACCAGACTTTGGCTCAGATTGAACTCTGGACCAATTTCAAGAACTACGAGAACAAAGTGTATGTGTTACCTAAACACCTTGATGAGAAAGTAGCCCGTTTACACCTGGCAAAAGTGGGTGCTGAACTGGATGAACTGACTGATGAGCAAGCCGATTACCTCGGTATCTCTAAAGTGGGTCCTTTCAAAGCAGACCACTATCGTTATTAATATTTTGTGTGATTTTTATGCGAGCCCGGTATGTATGTACCGGGCTTTTTTATAGAGAGAAGTCCGGAAGTCGGAAAGTCCGAAAGTCCGAAAGAGGTTTTATTGAAAGTAATCATCTTCCGGTCTTTCGGACTTTCAGACTACACAATAATGCCTGCTCTTTTTATGAACGCCGCTTACTGATTTATCTTATTTTTCAGTTTCAAATTGCTTGTATATGAAAAAGTTGCTCGGCTTTCTTTCGTTATCATTATTCGTGTTTGCTGTTTCGGCTCAACAGACAGATCCAATTCATATTATACCACAACCTTTATCTCTTATAAAAGGAGATGGTGTGTTTGGTTCAAAGCAAACCATGAGTTTTTCCATACATGGAGCAGGTACAGATAATATTGCCCAACAGTTTACCGTGCGTTTCTCAAATGCAACAGGTACCGTTTTAAAAACAGAAAAAACCAATACTGATATCGAATTTCATCTGCTTGATAAATCAGATAATGAATTAGGATCAGAAGGGTATCGTTTAACTGTTCTGCCAACAAAGATTACACTACATGCTAATCAGCCAGCCGGTTTATTTTATGGTATGCAAACCATATTTCAGTTATTACCAAAAAAAGCGGAAGGTAACAACGGGTTAAGAGCGAAAAACGTATGGAGCATCCCTGTAGTTACCATCACTGATAAACCCCGTTTTGGCTGGCGCGGACTGATGTTTGATGTAAGCCGTCATTTCTTCACCAAACAGGAAGTAAAACAGTTTATTGATGAAATGGTGCGTTATAAATTCAACCTGCTGCATCTTCACTTAACAGATGACCAGGGTTGGAGGATACAGATCAAATCATTACCCCAGCTTACCGATATTGGTGCCTGGAGACCGCTGCGTGAAGGTAAATGGGCCAACACACCTGATCCCTCGCCCGATGAACCCAAAACCTATGGCGGTTTTTATACGCATGATGATATCCGCGAACTGGTACAGTATGCCAAAGACCGTTTTGTAAATATTTTACCTGAGATAGATATTCCCGGTCATAGTATGGCCATGCTGGCTTCTTTTCCGGACCTATCGGCCACACCCGGCACTAAATATTGGGTGAATGCGGGTGAAAAATTCATGGAATGGCCGGCAGGTGCTCATTTCTATGCTTTGAAAGACAATAACCTCTCTCCCGCTAATGAAAAAGTATACCAGCATTTAGACAAAATATTTACCGAAGTGGCGCAACTCTTCCCCTTTGAATACATTCATATGGGGGGTGATGAAACGGCTAAAAACTTCTGGGAAAAAAGTGATGAGATCAAAGCATTGATGCAAAGAGAGAAACTGAAAGATATGGACGCGGTTCAAAGCTATTTTGTAAAGCGGGTAGAGAAAATCATCAGTTCAAAAGGTAAAAAGATGATGGGTTGGGATGAAATCTTGGAAGGTGGATTAGCTCCTGGCGCCTCAGTCATGAGCTGGAGGGGTATGAAAGGTGGTATTGCAGCAGCCAAAGCCAACCATACCGTGGTAATGTCGCCCACCGATTTTGCCTATTTAGACTATTATCAGGGTGAGAAAACCATGGAGCCGCCGGTGTACGCAGGATTACGACTTCAGAAAGCCTACCAGTTTGACCCATTACCCGATAGTATTGATCCGAAATTCATTCTTGGCGGTCAAGGCAATCTCTGGACCGAGCAGATTCAAAACTTCAGTGCTGTACAATATATGCTATGGCCCAGGGCATTGGCCATTGCAGAATCGGTATGGTCGCCCAAAGAGCGTAAAAACTGGCCTGATTTTATTAACCGGGTGGAACAACATTTTGAAAGGATGAATTTTGCCAAAATCAGGTATAGTACTGCCATGTACGACCCCATTATTTCGGCTCAGAATGATGGAAAAGGCAATCTTATACTCGTGGTTGACAAAGAAATACCCGATATGGCGGTTCATTTTTCAATAGACGAAAGCAACCCAGACCATACATACCGCCAATACCAGGCCCCCTATACCCTACCCAAAGACGTAGCCAATGTTAAGTTTGTCTGCTACAAAAACGGGAAACAGGTTGGCCGGCAGATTAATATTTCGGTGGAGGAGCTTAAGAAGAGAGCACCGAGGAGGTAAGGAAAGAAGCTGCAATCTACAAGCTGCAAGCAGTAGGTTATTGGGTAATATGATATTGATACAACGATTAAAAGGGATAATCACGCAAAAGCGATTATCCCTTTTAATATCCAAAATCATACTTGTAGCCTGTAGCTTGCCGCTTGAAACTTAAAACTCGCAGCTTCTTTCGCCGACTTCCCTGCCGTTCATCCTAAACCGTACATTTGGTTTCTGCTACTCATCACAGTGAGACGGCCTTTAATATTTCTTTAAGAATTCCCCTGAAAACCTTTACTGCAAAGGGTTATAGTGCTATATTAACAATGCTTAACATTGGCATTAACACCACTCATAATATCACTCATCCTACGCTTGTAACTAATCACAATTCCCTTCGTCTATATATCACTCGGTTCTACTTTTGACTTGTCAATTCAATCAAAAGAAAAACGACAAACTAATTATAAACACATTAATAAAAAGAAAATGAAAAAATTAATCATCCTCACCTTAGCGGTGATCGCCCTTGGAACCAGCGCTTTTGCTGATACCAACAAAAAAACAAGTTATAATGGTGCCAGCCATTTCAGCTCAACATTTACCACAGCCAAAGAAGTAAACTGGAGCGCTGATGCCAAATTCGAAAAAGTAAGTTTTCTGGAGAATGGTATTAAAAAAGAAGTGTTTTATACCCACCAGGGTGAACTGATTGGTTCGGCTAAAGCTTTTGCTTTCGACAAATTACCAAAATCTGCCCTGCAGACGATCACTACTAAATACACTTATCCTGAGTTTCAGCTTGAAGATGTGATCCAGTTTGAAAATGCAGAAGGCGAAACCAGCTATTTTGTATCGATGGATAACGCTGATATGAAGATTGTATTAGAGATTTCAGCTTTCGGACAGGTGAGCGTTTTCTCTAAAGAAGTTAAATAAAACAGCCCTTAGCATTGATTCGATATGACCCGGCCTGTAAGCCGGGTTTTTTATTATCGTTATAAGCTTTTAACATTTAGCGTTTAACTACTACCGATTCCTTAACTTACCGGTGATTATTACCAACTGAAAACCGGGGTCCCGTTCAGGAATGCTTGTGCGCACTATTTTATATCGTTTGCTGTTTTTTGCCTTCTGCTACACCTGCTTCTATCCCGCTTTGTCGCAAAACAGGTTACAGGAAGACACCGTTTTCTTTCTCGCACATAAAAAAGGGTTACTCGGAAAATTGGGTCGTGCTGTGTCCATACGCGGACAGGAAGATATTATTACAGAAAACAAGGGTGCTGTAAAAAATGAAGCAGCATTCCAGCCTTTTAAAGGCAAAATTATCCGCCAGATCAGGGTTGATAAATTGTCTTTTGATAATTCCGTAAACGATACAAGCCGTTCTGGGAGACGGTTGATGAATGATATCAGCGATGCACTTTATACAGGTACTACCAATAAGACCATTTTACGCAATCTTTTCTTTGTCACCGGCGACACCCTTTACCCCTACCTTATGGCTGATAATGAAAGATTCCTGCGCGAACTGTCTTATTTACAGGATGCCAAAATTGTTGTTGCAGATGTGAAAGACGATCCCGATGCCGTGGATGTGATCATCCGTTGGAAAGACCTCTTTCCAATCGGTGGCAGCGCAGAAATTGGCTCGGCTACCAGTATGAGTCTCGAACTCAATAACGATAACCTTTTTGGTTCCGGCGACCGAATACAGTTCAGGGGCTTATATGATATGGACCGTAAACCCGATTTTGGTTCCGGTATTGAATACACCAAAAGAAATGTGGGCGGCAGTTTTCTTAATCTTTCTTTTGGTTTTCAAACCCAGGCACCCGCATTCAACAGTGGAAGAAGAGAAGAAAAAGCATTGTACTTACGTGGCGAATTACCACTGGTTAGCCCTTATCATCAGTGGACAGGTGGCTTTGAAGTAGGTAAACACCTGACCAGTAACAGCTATCTTACAGACTCTCTTTATAAAACAGGATTCAAATACAATTATCGTTTATTAGATGGCTGGCTGGCTTTAAATATTGGCGCAAGAACAAAACTGAAACAGAATCTCTCCTCCAGGTTAAAGAGATTTGCCGGCATCAGAGGGGTACAAAGATTATTCAATGATATACCCGAGCAGTTTAAAACAACTTACAATTATTATTATTCCAATGTAGAAGCCGTACTCGGTAGTTTCACCATTTTTGAACAGGATTATTACCGCACCAATTTTCTGTACGGTTTTGGAAGAAATGAAGACGTTCCTGAAGGTTTTAGCTTATCGGTTATAGGCGGATGGGTTCGCAGAAATAATGTGGAGCGTCCCTATATTGGATTCGATTACCAGCGCGATTATTTTTCTGATAGTAAAAACTATGTCAATTATATCATCCGATTTGGGACTTACTTCAATAAAAACCAGTTTGAAGACATTAGCGGTTTAACCAGTATTGAATATTTTACCAGACTCAGAAAAATCAGTGGCAGCCACTGGTTCACGCGTCATTTTTTAAGTGGAAGTATTACACAACAGGTAAGAACAGTATTGAATGAACCCTTAAGACTTACCAGCATTTTTGGTATACCGGAATTAAACACCAATTCAGTTCGCGCATCCACACGCATAAGTGCCAACTGTGAATCTGTTTTTTACAATACCACTAAAACCTATGGGTTTAGTTTTGCCCCTTTTGTATTTACCAATATTACTTACCTGAAAACCATCGGTCAGGGTTTTGACAAAGGAGATATTTACACTTCTTTTGGCAGTGGTGTTCGTACCCGAAATGAGAACCTGGTTTTTGGAACAATGGAGTTGAAACTCTATTATTACCCAAGAACTACGGGAAGAATGACACCCTGGAACCTCACTTTTAATACAGGTCTTCGATTCAAATACAACAGCCAGTTATTACGTAAACCCGATTTTATACAGGTAAACTGATTTTTAACAGACCAATTATCATAAACCTATACGGGGCTTCAACCTTTTACAGTAATTTTCGTTTATAAACATAAACAAGTATATCATGAAGAAATTATTCTCTTTTTCGATCCTGATGGGATTGATGTTCACTACCATTACAGCCTGCGCTCAGGGCGGCGGAGATCCTTCAAAAAGACCTAGTCCACCTGCCAAAGCAACAGAAACTATTGCCAGCGGTGCTACCATCACGATCGATTACAGTTCGCCTTCGTTGAAAGGACGTACCATTGGTAAAGATGTAGAACCCAAAAAAGGAGAAGTATGGCGCGCCGGTGCCAATGATGCCACAGTATTCGAAGTAAGTAAAGATGTTACCATAGAAGGCAAAACATTACCTGCCGGCAAATACGCATTCTTTACTTTAGACAATGGCAGTGATTATACCCTCATTTTCAACAAAACTTCAAAACAATGGGGGGCTTACTCTTACAAGCAGGCCGATGACGCTTTACGTGTAAATGTAAAACCCGGCAAGTCAGATACTTCAGTAGAAAAACTGAATTATAGCATCAGCAAAGCCGGCGTGGTTACACTCACATGGGGTACACTAAAGGTTGATTTTACAGTGAAATAATCTATCCCGATATTTATGGCCACAGATCCGCAGCTTATTACGCGAATCTGTGGCTTTTTTATTCCTATTCACCTAAAATGCAGAACCTTTGCATAAGCTATCTGTATTTATAATAAATGGTACAAGCATATAATTTTCTGGCCAGCTGGCAATTGTTTCCCGAGAAATGCGATTTTCAATCGGGTATCCCTCCTAAAAGCGGCAACTATAAAATTGAATCTATCGAGAATGGACATGCTTTGGGCATTAGTATCAACTGGGTATCGATGGATAATGAAGCCTATTATACCCAATACAATATTATTCCTGATGGAGCATTAAGGGCATTTGATAATACAGACCTTGCCGACAAGGCTGAAGCTACCATCATCAATTCCTCTACCCTCCTGTTTCGTTTTCTCAGCAATGAGCAAACCGTTCTGGAAGTGAAACATGAAATCATGCCCAACGGATATCTCAAACTTACACAGCAGGGCACTGATGCTTCCGGAAAAGCTTTTGTTAATATTGAGATATACCATAAGCAGCTCAGTGTACTACCTTATGCTTCTTCTGTTGCTGGTGTGGCTATACGTCCCACAAAAGAAGGTGTAATTAAACACAAAGCCCTTTCGGCAATGGAAGACCAGACCAATATGCAACTCGATCAGATCAGACAGCAGATTGAATTACTGGCCAGACAGGCACAGGAGATCAGGAAAAGAAAGGAACTGAGTATGATGATTTATGAGGCCAAACTGAATTTCAAACCTCAGATAGGACATATCTATCATCTGTATGAAAAAAAGGATGGTCAACATATACTTTCACTCGTATCGCCTCAGGAATGGGGAGGATCCGGGCCATTCAGACAATTTGTTTCATCTGTGCGTTTATTAGCCGATCATACCTGGGTTGAAATAAATAATTAAATTACAATTCATCAAGTAAACAAGATACAAGTATGGTTATAGATCATTTACATAATGCAGGTAAATATTACGGTCTAGGTAATGGTATCGAAAAAGCATTGCGCTTTTTACAGGAACACGATTTACTGTCTTTGGAAAATGGCAAACACACGATCATTGAAGACAAAGTCTTTGCCATTGTTCAGGAATATGAAACAAAAGATCCGGCGCTGGAGAAACTTGAATCACACAAGAAGTTCATTGATGTACAGTATGTAGTAAAAGGTAAAGAAAAAATGGGGCATGCATTATTACAAACGCAAACTCCATCTCGTCTTTATAATCCGGAAGATGACTATATGTTGTTTGATGAGTCTCCCGATTTCTTTTCAGTAGTAACTGAAGGCATGTTTACTATTTTCTTTCCTGATGACCTGCATATGCCATGTATTCAGCATGGAGATACCGGACAAGTTAAAAAAATTGTCTTAAAAGTAGCTGTAGACATTTAATGATTGAAGAACTCCTCCCGTTCTCTTATTCTCCCTGTTAAAACCTTTCTGTATTTGCAGGGAGAATAAGAGAACGGGAGGAGTCATTTAATAAATTTCAGCTACTGCTAAAGATTGGCCTTATAGATAGGAAGCGATTTCTTTTACAGAAGCTCTTTTTCTGTAATCGGGATTAAAGAATACATATTTAATCTTCCCATTTTTTCCAATAACATAGGTAGCTGGTACTGGCAGATTGGCACCATTTCCCCCATTAACCACATTAAAATCGATGCCGAAATTTTTATAGCGGTCGATTGTAGCCTGCGGAACAGCAAAATTTACCTGATAATCTTTCATGATCTTCATCTGCACATCGCTGATAACAGGAAAAGACGCTTTTGTTTTTTCAACTGTTTTCACCACATTTTCCTGTATTTCAGGTGATATGGCTACTACTGTAGCTCCCTTTCCGGTAATCATTGAAAGAGAGTCGTTCATTTGGCTCATTTGTTTATTACAATATGGGCACCACTGTCCACGATAAAACATCAGCACTACATCTCCCTTTTTCAGGGCCGACTCAAGCGAAAAGGTTTTCCCATTCATATCAATGCCGTTGAACATCGGCGCTGTATCACCCACTTTTAATCCGGCTGGCTCGGAGGTCTGGGCTTTTAACCCGAGAGAAAATAAAACAACTACTGCAGTTAAAAGGTATTTCATCTTTGCTTTTTTTATAATGACGCAAGAGGAATCATTTACTTACAAAAACCTAAAAGGCAATAACCGCTTTTTACCGATTCAGAACTATTAATGACCGACAATAGATGATAAACTTCCTCCTTTCTGGAATAATCTGTCTACTCTTTTTTCTATAGCCGGATCTTTGAGTACCGGTGGTGCGTGATGTGGTTTAATACGTGCATCAATAATCATCGGTCCCTTGCAGCCCCAATGTTTGTGCTCAGTAAATGCAGCCACTCCATGTATATCATGAGAAGGATTACAACGGGTATAAGTAACCCATAAATAATTATTTAAACTCGCCGCTGTAAAAGCAGCATCATCACAAACTATTATTTGTACAATACCCTTTAAATCATTTAATATCGGCTTGAAGGTTTCATCAAGCACACTCATTTCATTTGCCGCAGCAACTGCATCAGAATAGGTACTTATTTGCAGACAAATGACCCCGGGCATGACCATCTGTGCGGGTCCGAATGAGTTCTTTTCTGAAAACGACGCAGGTATTTCTGTAGCAAGTACTCTTTTGTTATCGCCATAGGCGGCCACTACTACTTTACTGCCTGTATTCAATCCGGTACCGGAATAATCCAATGTATCGATGGTTGTATTGGTATGAAAATGTATATCCCGGCTGAGGTCTACTCTTTCAAACAAATAGGTAAAAAAGTCTTTCACACGATGTGTACTCAGCTTTTGTGTGTCATCTGCCGTAATAAATAAAAATTTGGCGAGGCTGAGTTGGCCCGTTCCCAAAATATGACTGGCAATAGTGAGTAATTCTGCTGGTTGTTTTGTTGGTAAATAGGGCGTATAACGTTCACTGCCGATAGCTAAGAGCAAAGGATGAACACCTGCCGCATCTACTGCATGTACTTCTTTCACTCCGGGTATTTCCTGCGGAATGGCATCGCCTGTAATTTCATGTATCAATTGTCCGAAACTGGTATCTTCCTGTGGGGGTCTTCCGACTACCGTAAATGGCCAGATAGCATTTTTCCGCGCATATACTTTATGCACACGCATCAAGGGAAACGAATGTTTTAGGCTATAATATCCCAGGTGATCTCCGAAGGGTCCCTCTGGCTTATTTTCTCCCGGATAAACTTCACCGGTAATTACAAAATCAGCATCAGTACTGATACAAAATCCATCTGCATAAGTATACCTGAATCTTCTGCCACCCAAAACGCCTGCGAATGTCATTTCACTGATTCCTTCCGGCAGAGGCATCACTGCAGATACAGTATGCGATGGCGGCCCACCCACAAAACAACTGACTTTTAATGGAAGCCCTTTGCGATTGGCTTTGGTCTGGTGTACGCCAATACCCCGATGCAGCTGGTAATGCAGGCCAATTTCGCGGTTGGTCTCGTATTCATTTCCGTTTAGCTGAATACGGTACATACCCAGGTTTGCTTTCATGATGCCGGGCTGATCAATATCTTCCGTATATACCTGTGGCAAAGTAACAAAAGCACCTCCATCATTGGGCCAGTGGTGAATCAGTGGAAGATCACTGATCTGAATTTCTTCATATAAAACCGGTTTAGTAAAAGGATTTCTTAGTGGTAATGCTTTTAATGCAGCCCACCCGGCGCCGAAATTTTGCAAAGGGTGTTTTATGGCTTTGATGGGATCACCTTTCAGTTCAATGAGTTTCTGAACTGAGGCCAATGTATTCCTGAATATAAAACGACTGCGATCGAGTGTTCCGAAAATATTAGATGCCGCTCTGAAACGAGAGCCTTTTACGTTCTCAAACAACAAAGCAGGACCTCCTATTTCATACACACGTAAATGAATAGCGGCCATTTCAAGATAGGGGTCCACTTCTTCTTTTACACGTACCAACTGACCATTCCGCTCCAGGTCAATTAAACAGGATTCAAGAGATGAGTATGCCATAAATACAAAACACTAGTCAGTAAAAATTGTTGAAAATCCTTATACCTATGCAAATTACGCTATTGCCTTCATCCTGTTGATGCTTTGATTTTTATTTACGATCTTGTTATATTCCTAAACCCAAAACAACCTGCCATGCTTCATCATTTCACCGACCATGTTAACTGGTTATCACTCATCATTGGTTCAATCGCCTATTTTTTACTTGGTGCCATCTGGTACGGAGGTGTATTCTCCAAGGCCTGGGTGCGATTATCGGGCATCAATCCAAATGATCCGGATATGAAAAAAGGAGTGGCTCTTACAATGATCAGCAGCTTCCTGTTCATGGCACTAAGCTGTATTGGTTTAACTATTTTCAGACAACTGGTACCCATGAATAACTATGCCGATGCCTTTCATCTTGCCATACTGATTTCTGTCTGCTTCAGTACTCCGGCCATCAGCATCGGATACCTGTATAATAAAAAACCGGCTGCATTGTATTTTATTGACTGCTGCTATCATATCCTTGGATTGATCATTGCCAGTATGATCATGCAGTATTTCGGATAAGTAATTCAATCGGAAGTCGGGCAATACGCATAAAATCCCGACTTCTGATTAACTTTACCGCATGACAAAACTCAGTGTGAACATCAACAAGTTTGCCACGCTCAGAAACAGCCGGGGTAGCGATAATCCGAATGTGTTGAAAGCTGCAGTTGATGCAGAAAAATTTGGCGCCGATGGCGTAACGGTTCACCCACGTCCGGATGAAAGACATATACGTTATGCTGACACACGTGCCATCAGAAAAATCATCACAACTGAATTTAATATTGAAGGCAACCCAACCGAACAGAAATTTGTTGATCTTGTATTGGAAACCAAACCCCATCAGGTAACATTGGTTCCGGATGCACTGGGGCAGCTTACCAGTGATCATGGATGGAATACCATCGAACATAAAAATTACCTGGTTAATATTATCGGAATTTTTAAAACCGCAGGTATCCGTGTATCCATTTTTGTTGATCCGGTGATTGAAATAGTTGAAGGCGCTGCATTAACCGGTACCGACCGTATTGAATTATATACTGAAGGATACGCTAAGTTATTTGCAGAAGGTAAAGCTGCAGAAGCGGTTACACCATATGTAAAGGCCGCAGCTAAAGCAAAAGAGCTTGGTTTGGGTATTAATGCCGGACACGATCTTGATCTTACCAATCTCAAATATTTAAAACAACATATCCACTATCTGGATGAAGTAAGCATTGGTCATGCCCTGGTATGCGATGCCATTTATCTCGGGTATGAGAATGCAGTTCAAATGTATAAACGTCAGCTATCATAATTCCTTGCCCCGGATTTCAATCCGGGGCAAGGAATTAATACCTGCATTATATACTTGTTTACTCAAATGCACGCTTGTGAAAAAAATTATCATTGTTCTGTCTCTTCTCCTATCCCTTCAATCCAAATCACAGAAGATACAACCTGTTTATCCTGTTCCCACCAAACAACAACTGGTATGGCATGAAAAGGAGTTTTATCTCTTTATTCATTTCGGCCCGAACACTTTTACAGATAAGGAGTGGGGTGAAGGCGATGAACGACCCGATATTTTCAATCCAACACAACTCGATTGTGGGCAATGGGCGCGTGTCGCCAAACAGGCTGGTGCCAAAGGCATTATTCTTACTACAAAACATCACGACGGATTCTCCCTATGGCCCAGTAAATACAGTACACATACAGTGAGAGAAAGTAAATGGATGAATGGCAAAGGTAATGTGGTGAAAGCTTTATCAGAAGCCTGTAAAAAAGAAGGGATTGAAATGGGTGTGTATTTATCTCCGTGGGATAGAAATCATCCCAAATATGGCACACCCGAATACAACGATATCTACATCGCTACCATGAAAGAACTCATTCAGCAATACGGCCCTTTTTTTGAGTTCTGGTGGGATGGCGCCAATGGAGAAGGTCCCAACGGGAAGAAACAGGTATATGACTTCAGGCGATTTGAAAATGCAGTTTTCAAATTACAACCCAATATGATCATCTTCAGCGATATTGGTCCGAGTATCCGTTGGTGTGGCAATGAAAAAGGATTTATTGGCAACACCAATTGGAACCTGCTTGATACGGCTGGTTTTGCACGTGGACTTGGTGCGCCACATGTTGACACTTTGAATCAGGGAAATTTTAATGGTAAACACTGGATACCTGCTGAAGCGGATGTATCTATCAGACCGGGATGGTTTTATCATAAAGAAGAAGATGATAAAGTAAAAACACCGGAAACCTTATTTAATATTTATTTACGTTCTGTTGGTAATGGGGGAAATTTATTATTGAATGTACCTCCCGACAGAAGAGGATTGTTTCACCCGAACGATTCTGCTGCACTGATGGGGTTTGCCAGAATGAGAGCGGAAGCTTTTCGTACAGACCTGTTTGTAAATGCTGTCATTACAACGAATGACCCACAAAAAAAGAATTTATTAAACCTGACCGATAAAAATATCAGCAGTTATTGGGCTGCAAAATCGGGGAATGAAGTTCAGTTAACTTTTACCATTCCAGGTGAGCAAACATTGAATGCAGTGAGCCTCGAAGAAATGATTGACTATGGACAAAGGGTGATTTCATTCAGCATTGAATACTGGCACAAAGACCGTTTCGAAAAAATATTCAGTGGAACTACCATCGGGAGAAAAAAAATAGCCAGTTTCAGTACTATTAAAACAGACCGGATACGAATAACTATTCATGAAACAAAAGCTCCCGTTGTGCTCAGGTCTGTTGGTGCTTATTATATCAAAACCATGCCCTAACCCTTTTTCCCAGCGGCTAAAATTATCTGTATGTGTTATTAAAGACTATACATGTTTATATGTAAATAGCCGACCTGCTTAGTACCTGTTATCCACTAAAATATTCATTCGTCATTTTAAATATGATGAACAGGATGTTCTGTGTAGATTGCCGCTATAAAACGATACAACATGAAGAAATTATTGTTTGTCTGTTGCCTGCTCAACATAGGTTTTGTTCAGGCACAAAGAATACTCACTACACCACCAAGCGGGGGCAATAAAAAAGCCATGACGGGTGAACAGATAGGTTTAACCACTGTCACCATTCATTACGATCGCCCGGCTGTAAAGGGCAGGGAAGGAAAGATATGGGGACAACTGGTACAGCCTGGTTTTTTTGATCAGGGTTTTGGCAATACCGCCGCTGCGCCCTGGCGTGCTGGCGCAAATGAAACCACTGTTATTGAATTTGATAAAGATGTAACCATCGAAGGGAAGCCCCTAAAAGCCGGTAAATATGGTTTCTACATTGCTTATGGTGCCGAACAATCAACTTTAATTTTCTCTTATGACCATCAGTCATGGGGTAGTTATTATTATGATCCAAAGAAAGATGCACTTCGGGTTACGGTGAAGCCAGTGGCCACTGCACAATCTACAGAGTGGCTGCGTTATGATTTCTCAAATCAAACAGAATCTGCTGCTACCATCAGCTTAATGTGGGAGAAGTTGGCCATCCCATTCAGGGTTGAGACCGATCTGGTTCAACAACAACTTGGTATATACCGGCAAGAACTCAGAACAGATAAAGGTTTTTACTGGGCTCCCTGGCAGCAGGCCGCACAATGGTGTCTTGATAAAAATGTAAATCTGGAAGAAGCGTTACAGTGGGCCGATACAGCTGTAAATACCACATTGGGTGACCGTAATTTTGCTACACTTTCAACACGCGCGAGGATTCTTGAAAAACTTGGGCGATCAGCAGAAGCTGCAACAGGCATGAAAGATGCCTTGAATATGGGTAATATGAACCAGATTCACCAATATGCACGCCAATTATTACAGCAGAAGAAAAACACGGAAGCATTAGAGATATTCAAATTAAATCTGCAAAAAAATCCTGGGCAGTTTACACCACTCCTCGGAATGGCAAGGGCTTATTCGGCAGTGGGTGATTATAAAAAAGCATTGGAAATGGCAGAAAAAGCCCTTCCCCTTGCCCCTCCCGGTGCCAATAAAACCTTTGTTGAACGTGCATTGACATTGTTGAAAGAAGGTAAAGACATCAACTAAAAACCATCTATATTTTTCCGGCTCCGGACTTAAGTCCGGAGCCGGAAAAATATAGATAAATTCGATTTGCTATCTTTGTCATATGACTAATCCTTCTCCCCTCGTTGGTATCATCATGGGTAGCGATAGCGACCTGAGTATTATGCAGGCTGCAGCAGATATGCTCAAACAGTTTGGTATTGCTTTTGAATTAACGGTAGTATCTGCACACAGAACACCACAGCGTATGGTTGCGTATGCCGAGAAAGCAAAATCCAGGGGGCTTCAGGTGATCATTGCCGGTGCCGGTGGCGCTGCACATTTACCCGGTATGGTGGCTGCAATTACTACATTACCCGTAATTGGCGTACCCATCAAATCATCCAATTCCATCGACGGATGGGATTCTGTATTGTCTATTCTGCAAATGCCCAATGGTGTTCCGGTAGCAACAGTGGCTTTGAATGCGGCTAAAAATGCCGGCATCCTTGCTGCGCAGATCATTGGCTCTACTGATACAATTACAGGAGAAAAATTAGCTGCTTATAAAAAGCAGCTACAGGATGAAGTAAGTATCAAAATAGAAGGTCTTAAACAAGAATGGCCAAATGGTTTTGACGAGTAGTATATATTCTAGTCAATTACCAGTATCGTAAACCCTGATTCAAGGCTTAAAGAGTTATTAGCCACCATATCTATCCAATCTTTCCCATAACGGGCATACCATCCCGATAGATTATCTACACGCTCCTGTAAACTATCATTGGGGAATAACTGTTTTTTCAGAGACTGAATCTGTCGTTCTTCTGCTTCATACTTTCTTTTCTCAGCCCTCAACATTTTCTTTTCCAGTTCTGCCAGTCGTTTGGATGATTTTACAAATAATGATTCTACATGTGCTTTCAGTGTTCCATCCACTGCACCTGCCTGCTGTTTTATTTGCTCATACAATACCTTGAGCTGTTCAGTTTCATTATTTAATGCAAGCTCCCTGCTGGTTCTTTTTTTCACCAGTTGTTCCAGTAACAGGTTTGCCTTGTGAAAGAGTGTTTGATGATTCAAGTCCAGTTGTTGCATACGCTTTTCCTGATCTGCTGTCATAACCAGGAACGAGTTACGCAATAACAGTACAGGATATGGTACTCCTATGGCCTCAAATACATTTTTTAATTCCAGCCAGTAGGCCAGTTCTCCACCACCACCGATAAAGGCAATATTTGGTAAAACTGTTTCCTGGAAAGCACCACGCAATATTACATTCGGACTAAAACGTTCAGGATATGTTTTCAGTTCTTCTAATATCTGTTCCTTTGTAAAACGCAGATTTAAGGAGTTTACCAGATAATCATCTCCTTCTTTTTCAATTCTTTCTCTCCGGTCATTGATCAGGTAAAACAGGTTGATTTCTCTTCCGCCAGCCTGCACCTTATAATTTTTTCCCAGTTCACTAATGGTACCACTTACGATCTGATGTGAGAACCCTTCCAGCAATTCTTTTTGTACGATGGAACTGAATGCCGCTTTCACCGCATGCTGATCGGGTATCAGCACTACCAATCCAAACCTTCCAAAGAGTGCATTTACCAGATCCAATGTAGCTTCCTGTATGGTTCTGCCAGGAGTATATGCCTGTCTGAATAAATCAGACAATTCTTTTCCGAAAGGCAACACGCCAGTTTGTCCCTCAATACTGTCTAATAATTTAATCAGTTCTTTATCTACCGTCATCCGGCCAACAGCACCTGTTTGTTTGGTAGCCCAGTGTAAGGCATTACCATCAACAGTAACCTGCCCAAGTTCATCCAGGTCAGCATCCTCACTACCCATATAATAAACTGGTACAAAACGATAGGCAGGTAGTTGTTCAGATAAATATTCAGCCAGTTGAATGGCGTGTAAAATTTTATAGATAAAATAAAGTGGTCCGGTAAAAATATTGGGTTGATGTGCGGTTACAACAGTGAAGCTTTTTTCATCTCCCAGTGCTTCAATATTGGCAGTTACAGCCCTGTCTGTACTGATTGTATTGTATTGCTGCTGTAAACTACTAACCAGCACATTACGGGGTGTTGCAAATTGTTGACGGGCTTTGATAGCATCCTGTATACCCTCCAGGTTGGGCATGTGCGCATAAAATGGACGAAGTGTTGATGTCTGCGCTAAATAATCGGCCACAATCGATGAAAAATATCCGGTGCTTTCGTAAGATAAACGGGTACAGTGATGCTTCATATGAGGCGTAAAAATACAATTTACTGCAAATACATGGTGCCGCTGGTAATTTTTAACAGGGAGCGTGAATAGTGAATGACCAATGGTGAATAATTGTTTACTGCTGGTCGCCAACCATACCAGTATGCTCCTGTATTCACCATTGACCATTGACGATTCCCGGAATATTCCTAAATTTATTGCTATTACGATTGCCATATGGAAACCTACGGAAAGATTATCCTGATAGCCATGCCTGTATTCTTATTACTGGTACTTTTTGAAAAATGGTATGGCTGGTATAGGGGAAAAGAGACCGTTCGTACACTGGATATGATTTCCAGTCTTAGTTCCGGCGTTACCAATGTTACCAAAGATGTCCTCGGTCTTGGCATTGCTGTCATCAGTTATGAATGGATGGTAGAAAAGTTGGCCATTACCCAGGTACCTTCCGGAGCACTCACTTATTTTATTGCGTTTATAGCGCTTGATTTTGCCGGTTACTGGATACACCGGATTGCGCATGAATACAATTTTTTCTGGAACAACCATATCATTCACCATAGCAGTGAAGATTTTAACCTGGCCTGTGCACTTCGCCAAAGTATCTCTTCGATTGTAAAAATTTTCACCATCTTTTTATTACCAGCCGCCCTGTTAGGTGTGCCCGGACAGGTGGTAGCCATTGTAGCGCCTTTGCATCTGTTTGCACAGTTCTGGTATCATACACAGCATATTGATAAAATGGGTTTCCTGGAAAAAATTATTGTAACGCCCTCCCATCATCGTGTGCACCATGCCATTAACAAGGAGTATATGGATAAAAACTATGGGCAAATTTTTATTTTCTGGGATAAAATGTTTGGAACCTATCAGGAAGAATTACCAACTGTACCGGCTGTGTATGGCATCACAAGACCTGTACATACCTGGAATCCCATCAAAATTAATTTTATGCATTTATGGTTACTGATTAAAGATGCATGGCATGCGCAAAGCTGGAAAGATAAGTTCCGAATCTGGCTCATGCCTACCGGCTGGAGACCGGCAGACGTGGCTGAAAAATACCCGGTATACAAAATTGAAGATGTGTATCACTTCCAGAAATACGAATCGGGAAATACCAAAACATTACTCACCTGGGCCTGGATACAAATGGTTTCCACACTTTTGCTTATCAGTTATTGCTTTGGCAATATTGCTGCCATTGGCAGTCCGGATATATTTATCTACGGCGGGTTTATTTTTTTGCAGGTCTATGCTTTTACTGAACTGATGGACAGAAATAAATATGCCTGGATTTGGGAAATATTCAAATTCGTTTTTGGCATTACAGTATTAATACGTACCGGGGACTGGTTTGGCATGAGCAATCTTTTCAACGGAGCTTTTTACGCAATGACAACCTATCTGGTGCTTTCCCTTTTTGTTGCCTTTTATTTTTCATGGATAGAAAACCCGAGAGCTGTACAAACAGAGAAATAAGGAATAAGAAACAGAAGAAGTAAGAAAGAATCCAACTTTCACATTCCTTATTCTTTATTTCTCTGTTCCTCTGTTTACTACACCACTTCTCCTTCCAGATCGTAATCGTATGCTTTTGTAATTTTTACCTGTACAAAATCGCCGGGTATTAATTTTTTTGTCGAATGTACTACCACTTCATTATCTACTTCTACACTGTCAAATTCTGTTCTTCCCAGGTAGCGGCCCGCTTCTTTTTTATCGATTAACACTTTAAAAATTCTGCCTATTTTTTCCTGGTTCTTTTCATAACTGATTTCCTGTTGCACTTCCATAATTTCCTGTGCTCTTTCTGCTTTCAGCTCGGCTGAAATATTATCTTCCAGGTCGTAAGCACCGGTATTTTCTTCATGGCTGTAGCTGAAAATACCTACACGGTCGAAACGGTGTTCACGTAAAAAATCTTTCAACTCTTCTACATCTTCTTCTGTTTCTCCCGGAAAGCCTGCAATTAAAGTGGTACGCAAACAGATACCAGGTACTTTTTCCCTGATCTGTTGAATCAGTTCACCCATTTCTTCTCTGGTAATATTTCTTCGCATGGCTTTCAGCATATTGTTGCTGGCATGCTGCAGTGGCATATCGAGGTATTTGCAGATATTATCCCTTTCGCGCATCACATCCAGCATCTCAAGCGGAAACTTACTGGGGTAAGCATAATGTAAACGTATCCATTCAATACCTTTTACATCTGCAAGTGCATTCAATAGTCTGGGGAGCTCACGTTTTTTATAAATATCCAGTCCGTAATAAGTGAGCTCCTGTGCAATCAGCATGATCTCTTTTACTCCCTTTTTTACCAGGCCTTCCGCTTCAGCCACCAGTTCTTCAATGGATTTGCTGATATGCTGTCCGCGCATCAAAGGAATTGCACAGAAAGAACAGGTACGGTTGCAACCTTCGCTTATTTTCATATAAGCATAATGCTGCGGGGTACTGAGTAATCTTTCACCTACGAGTTCCGCTTTATAATCTGCTTCAAATTTTTTAAGGATCAGGGGTAATTCCATCGTGCCAAACCAGGCATCTACTTCAGGCATTTCGGCTTCAAGATCGCCACGGTAGCGTTCACTTAAGCAACCCGTTACATACACTTTATCCAGTTTTCCTCTTCTTTTCAGTTCTACCTGGTCGAGAATGGTATTGATACTTTCTTCTTTGGCCTTGTCAATAAAACCGCAGGTATTCACTACCACTATATTGTGATCAAATTTTTTATTCTCATGCACTACATCAATGGCATTGGCGCTCAGTTGCCCACTCAGCACTTCACTGTCTACCAGGTTCTTGCTGCAACCGAGGGTGATGATATTAACCTTATCTTTCTTTAGTGTTTTCGATTTCATACGTGGCGGCAAAGGTAGTAATTAGGTGGCAGACACCTGTTGCTGCAGCAGAAAGGAACGTTGAATCATAAATACATTCAGGTTTTTGCCATGATCCATCATATCGGCTTGCCGTTGAAAATCAGCTTTTTGCAACAATGCCACCGATGGCAGGTTGGCAGGTTCGGTAATGGCAAAAATTTCAGGTCTCTCACTCTGAGTTACCAGCCATTGAAGCCCTGCAAACAATAATTCCTTTGCCCATCCTCTTCCCTGTGCCCAGGGCATCAGGGCATAACCAATATGCAAAGCTTCACGGTCGGGCATCATCAGCACCGAAAAGGTACCGGCAAAAGTCTGTGATCCTTTTTCACCAACATAATACCTGCCAATAGCAGACCCAGTTTGGTATAACTGAATATTTTCAAGTAAAAAAGCATCACATTCCTCTCTGCTTTTTACCGGTCGGATATAACGCATTACTTCAGGGTGGCTATTTAATTGATAAAATGCCTCCGCATCAGATCGATCAAATTGCCTGATAATCAGATTATTAGTTACGAATAAATCCACTGTTTAATCTTTTTTTAATTTTTTATGACCCGATACGGTACAAAGAAAGCATTTTTGTAATGCAATCGTTAGCTACTATTTTATGAAAAATGTTTACCATTTTTTCTCCCGACCTGGTTTTTTGTCTTCAAATTACACGTTGAAGTTCTTATTTATTGCTTTTATTGGTGTGCATATACCTCTCATTGTGCTTATTATGGCTGTGGTGTTTGACTGGATACCACTAAAAGGCTGGAATGTAATATTGGTAGCCTTAGCTGCTACACTCATTGCAACTGGTTTAACCCTCTTATTACTAAAAAGCCTTTTATGGCCAATACTTCAGGCTAAAAATGCATTACAGGATTATACCCGAAAGAAGGTCATTCCGAGTTTACCGGTTCATTATACCGATGAAGCCGGACAATTATTGCAACAGGTGCAGATTGCTATCGATTCCATGGATGCCTTGTTAAAAGAACGAAAAGATATACTGACCTTATTATCACACGATCTCCGAACCCCTTTTACCCAGTTAATTGGTTTGGGAGAATTATTACAATCAGAAAAAAGCGAGGAACTTTCTGCAAAATATGGTGCCATCATTCAAAAAATGGCAGAAGAACAATTGATATTTATTAAGGACATCATTCAAATACTAGAAACAGGAAAAGAAGATGAAATATCCCATGTTTTTGAAGCCAGAAATATTGCTGATATCTTATCACTGTCAATTGATATGCAGCAGTTGTCTGCTGTAAGAAAACAGATTCAGCTCTCTGTTCACCCGGTCCCTGCTATTCAGGTAAAATGTAACAGCCGTTTATTATCGCAGGCTATTTCCAATATTATAGGCAATGCCATCAAGTTTTCACATCGGGGTGGCGAAGTGATTGTGAAAATTCATGTATTCAGTGGTCATATTCATTTACTGGTTGCCGATAAAGGAATTGGGTTTGACACAGGAAAAGCAGCATTACTTTTCCAAAAATTTACTTCTGAAGGAAAAATGGGTACCGATGGCGAAGTATCATCAGGTGTGGGGCTCTACCTTACCCGTAAAGTTATTCAAAACCACGGTGGCATGATTGCTGCTTTCAGTGAAGGTAAAAACCAGGGTGCCGTATTTACGATTCAATTGCCCATTGCTAATTAACCCCTGCGGTTTATCTGCGCTATCTCCTTTCTCGGCGGTGAGCATTCTGGTACATTCACCGCAGAGAAAGGAGAACACAGTCCTCAGGATTCCTATCGAGAAGATTCGCAGAGATTTATTTATGTATTTCGCTGGAGAAATGGAACTTGATATCCGGATTATTAGTGATCTCCGTATTCAGGAACCATTCACTTTGTGCAAGATATACGGGATGCCCGTCTTTATCTTCTGCCGAATTCTGTTGTTTAAACCGAAGAAAATCATCGAGTTTTTTCTGGTCAGTACTGGTAAGCCAGCAGGCTTTATAAAAAGGCAGTGTCCTGAATTCGCAGGCGGCACCATACTCCTGCAATAACCTGTACTGAATGACTTCAAACTGCAGTTCACCCACACAGCCAATGATTTTTTTATTGCCTCCAAACTGTGTAAACAATTGCGCCACACCTTCATCTGTCAATTGACTGATGCCTTTTTCAAGTTGTTTGGTTTTCATCGGGTCCTTATTCACCAGTTCTTTAAATATTTCAGGTGAAAAAGTAGGAATCCCTGTAAAATAAAAATCCTCTCCTTCTGTAAGCGTATCCCCTATTTTAAAATTACCGGTATCAAATAAACCCACCACATCACCTGCATAAGCATCTTCTATTACATCCTTGCTCCTGGCCATAAAACTGTATGGATTACTGAAACGCATATCCTTATCAAGTCTTACATGATGGTAATACTTGTTCCTTTCAAACCTGCCGCTGCAAACACGCATAAAAGCAATACGGTCGCGGTGTTTGGGATCGAGATTGGCATGTATCTTAAAAATAAAGCCACTGAATTTTTCTTCTCCTACTTCTACCGTTCTGGCTGATGTATTTCTGCTTCTGGGCACTGGTGCAATACGAATAAACGCATCGAGCATTTCTTTCACACCGAAATTATTCACGGCACTACCAAAAAATACTGGAGCTATTTTAGCAGTGAGATAATCATCCACTTTCAACTCACCATATACTCCATCTATCAGTTCTACATCTTCACGTAACTGTGCTGCATCTTTTTCTCCTACTTTTTCATCCAGTAAAGCAGAAGAAAGATCATCAATGGCAATGGTATCATCATCATCGGCCTTGGTACTGGCCGTAAACAAACGCAGACTCTTATCGTGCAGGTTATAAACTCCTTTAAATTCCTTTCCACTATTAATGGGCCAGGTCATGGGGTGAAGTGAAATATGCAGTTCTTTTTCAATCTCTTCCAACAAATCAAAACGATTCTTTCCGTCACGATCCATTTTATTGATGAATACGATTACCGGTGTATCGCGCATGCGACATACTTCCATCAGTCTCCGGGTCTGGTCTTCAACCCCATTCACACTGTCTACTACCAGTATTACACTGTCTACAGCAGTAAGGGTTCGGTAAGTATCTTCTGCGAAATCTTTGTGACCCGGTGTATCCAAGAGATTTATCAATGTATTGCTGTACTCAAAAGACATAACCGAAGTGGCTACCGAGATACCTCTTTGTCTTTCGATTTCCATAAAATCGGAAGTCGCATGCTTCTTGATCTTGTTACTTTTAACGGCACCTGCTGTTTGAATGGCACCACCAAACAGTAACAGTTTTTCTGTCAATGTAGTTTTACCCGCATCGGGGTGGGAAATAATGGCAAATGTTTTGCGGCGGTTGATCTCTTTTTCGTACTTCATAATGATAGGTCCGAAAGTCGGGAAGACCGAAAGGCCGCAAGTCAGGGAGTCCGGAAGAACTGAAAACTACTGACAGTTTCCTCGGACTTTCGGACTCCCTGACTTTCGGTCTTCCTGACTTTCGGACTTTTCAGCCCGCAAAGTTATGATTTGTAAGGGAAAGACAAGGCCTAATACTTCATTTGCTTAGCTTCAGCCTTACCATCTTTAACGGTTACTACCCAATAGGTATCGTAAACCGATTCATCGAGGTTTGGGAATTTATTCTCCTTGATCAGCATATTCACCAACATGGGTGTTGAATTGGAATGACCCGCTACCACTACTGTCTTACCCTCCATTTTGAGGAGTTCTTCGGCAAATCCTTTCAGGTTACGGTGATCATACACCTGTATTTCCTTACCTGTCTTTTTTGAAAGTGGCGTTACGGTTGATTTGGTTCGGATAAAATTGGTGGAATAAATAGCATCCGGAGCAAATGTTTTTAATACTTCAGGAATGCGTGCGGCCCGTGCTTCACCTTCCGGACTTAATTTCGGATCGGCCTGCATCATGGTTGATCCCTGTGCGCTCGTATCTTTTTCTGCATGGCGCATCAATATAAATGTACTGGTCTGTGCATCTCCATTAATAGCGGTCAGCACCAGAAAAGAAAGAAATACAAGGCTAAACAGTTGTTTCATGCGAAATATTTTATGTACCAAGATAAGCGCTAAATGAACTTCCTTTCAACCGTCCGTCCATTTTATCACTTATCCAGGTGATTTATAAGGTATTCTTCACATCTTGTTCTGATCAGAGGGTTTATTTTTGAAACGACCGATTTGGTATCATTTTTGAACAAGTTATAAAAAAGAAGCATGAAAAGAATCCTTACACTACTTGTTTTAATTATCCTGCAGCTAAACACAGATGCCCAGAAATTGGGTGGGTTACTGAATAAAGCCAAAAATGCGGTATCAGGTAACCAGACCGGTTTGGCTAATGATGATATTGTGGCGGGTTTAAAAGAAGCCCTGGTGCAGGGTTCATTAAAAGGGTCGAACTTATTGGCACAGACGGATGGTTTTTTTGCCAACGCAGCTTTGAAAATATTACTACCCCCTGAAGCTCAAAAAGTAGAAAAAACACTGAGAAGTGTTGGACTTGGTAAACAGGTTGATGAAGCCATCCTGAGCATGAACCGTGCTGCTGAAGATGCCTGCAAAAGCGCCGCTCCCATTTTTGCAGATGCCATCAAGCAAATGAGTTTTCAGGATGCAGTGGGTATATTGAAAGGATCAGATACTGCAGCTACTGCTTACCTGAAATCTAAAACAACCAATCCGCTTACCGAAGCATTCAGGCCGGTGATTGAAACTTCTTTGCAAAAAGTAGATGCCACGAAACACTGGAACAGTTTGGTCACCAGTTATAATAAATTACCATTGGTTCGTCAGAAACTCAATCCTGATTTATCGGCATATGTAACAGAACGTGCTATGAGTGGTATTTTTTATCAGGTAGCAGTGGAAGAAAAAGAAATCAGGAAAAATCCGCTGGCGAGAACCAGTGATATTTTGAAGAAGGTGTTTGGAGCGAAATAAGAAAATGTCTGATGTCGGATATGATTTTCGATAGTAGTTTTATTGCCACTGAGCGCACAGAAGAACACAGAATTATTCAGTGTATTTCTGTGCTTTCAGTGGCAATTCTTTTTTATGCAAACTGTATATCATCTGTAAAAGGCATTCTTCTGAAACGTTTGCCAGTTGCAGCGAACAGGGCATTCGCCAATGCGGGTGCAATTGGTGGCAGTCCTGGTTCTCCCAATCCGGTAGGGTTTTCTTCAGAAGGCACAAATCCTACTACTACATCTAATGGTGTGTTGCGCATTCTTACAAAATTATAGGGACCGAAATTGGTTTGAACTGCCGCTCCATTCTGGAATGTGAGTTTAGTATACATGGCATGTCCCAATCCATCAACCACGGCGCCCTGCACCTGGTTTTCGGCGCCACTCAGGTTCACTACCCTGCCGCAATGAACTGCACAGTAAACTTTTGTTATTTTGGGTTTTCCTTTCTCCATTTGAATTTCTACGACCTGTGCCACATAACTATTGAAAGAGAACCAGGTTGAAAATCCACGGTAGGTATTTGCGGGTGTTTTCCCCCAGTTACACATTTTGGCAACCAACTCTATGACACTGATAAACTTATCCGGATCATAAGCCAGTCGGCCTACTGGTTGTTCCTTTGCCTTTTTCAGCAATTCAAGACGAAATGCCACCGGATCTTTTTTCAGCTCTGTGGCTACTTCATCCATAAAACATTCATTGGCAAAAGCCTGCACATTATGTGTTGGTGCACGCCACGGTCCTGTGGGAATATTAGTAGGTAAACTATAACTTTCAATCCGTAGGTTTTTCAATGCGCCTGCCGGATAAGTGTCGGGGCTTCTTCCATTACCCAAACAGGCAAATGATTGTTGCCATGCTTCCAGGTTACCATCTTTAACTGCAGCTTTAAAGCGGAACATTCCGCTGGCGCGATAGAAATCGTTCTGCATATCATCTTCACGCGTCCACTGCACCTGAACAGGACATTGTGCTGCCTGAGAAATCAATGCTGCTTCTACGCCGTTATCAGGACGTAGCTTTCTGCCAAATCCACCACCCTGTCTGGGCAAGCCTAATGTAATATTGGCCGGAGGTATATTCAGTTCTCTGGCAACTGTAGCAACTAAATTTTGTGGCACTTGCGTGGGTCCGTATAGTTCTGCTTTACCATCACGTACATCTGCATAGAAATTCAATGGTTCCATCTGCGCATGCGATAATACAGGTACTTCATAATACACATCCAGTACTTTTGAGGCAGATGCCATGGCTGTATCCACATCTCCGTCATTGCGGTTAGGGGTAGCAGCAGGTTTACTCAATAATTCCCTGAATGCTTTATCATGATCGGTAGTACTTTCCAGTTTAGCAGCATCTTCCCAATTTATTTTTAATGCGGCTCTTCCTTTGATGGCGGCCCAGGTAGAAGTTGCCAGTACAGCTACACTACTCTTTACCTGTACTACTTTTTTCACCCCTGTTATTTTTAATGCTGCACTGTCATCAAATGACTGCAGTTTTTTTCCGTGTGCCGGTGGTCTTGCCACAACAGCAAATAACATTCCCTCTCGTCTTGTATCAATTCCAAATAAAGGTTTTCCTGTAACGATGGCTTGTGCATCCACATCTTTTACACGCGTGCCGATGATCTTGAACTCTTTCGGATCTTTTAATGGAACATTGGCCGGCACCGGCATGGAAGCCGCTTTGGTTGCCAGCTCACCAAAAGAAAGTTTTTTGCCCGCTATTTTACTCACTACAAAACCATTCTCCGCATAACAATCAGCCGCAGCAACACCCCAGGTATCTGCAGCAGCAGCTATCAACAATACCCTCGCAGTAGCACCTGCTTGTCTGAGTGGTGTATAACGGCTTCTTACTGCTCCGCTACCACCTGTTGTCTGGCTACCATATTTTGCATCAAGTGGTGCTATTTCCACCTGTATTTTTTGCCAGTCTACATTCATCTCTTCGGCAATCAGCATCACCAGTGATGTTTTTACGCCCTGACCAATCTCCGGATTGGGCGATACCAGCGTGATTTTACCATCAGGCGCAATTTTTATATATACATTGGGTGAGAATGGCGTTTCATCCATTGTTGCCTTTTCATCTTTACCCAATGTTGAAAAACCAACCAGCATACCGCCACCGGCGATCATGCTGACTCTCAGAAAATTTCTTCTTGATACAGATGATGTACTCATAACTTACCTCCTTTTGATGCAGCCAGGTGAATGGCTTTACGGATGCGTACATTGGTACCGCAACGGCAGATATTGGTAATGGTTGAATCAATTTCTTCGTCGCTGGGCTTTGGATTCTTTTTCAGTAAAGCCACTGCAGCCATGATCTGGCCCGACTGGCAATAACCGCACTGAGCCACATCCATTTCTACCCATGCCTGTTGTACAGGGTGATCTCCCTTTTCACTCAATCCTTCAATGGTTACCACTTTACCTGTTCCAACTGCCGATACAGGCAACTGGCATGAACGAACCGGGCTTCCGTTGTAATGAATAGTACAGGCTCCACATTGTGCCACGCCGCAACCATACTTGGTTCCTACCAGGTTTAACTGATCGCGTAACACCCAGAGAAGTGGCGTGTCGGCATCTGCTTCCACAGATACTTGCCTGTTATTTACTGTAAAATTATACTTTGGCATATGGGAGATGGATTTATAGTATTCGTAAACTAAGTATTATCTCAGAAAAAGAAAAGCCAATTGAACAAAAATCGGTCAATGGCTCCTGTAAACAACTCATCCTCACTATCCTGGTTTTACCCTTCCGGTAAGCGACTATTCATGCCGCTCTCCTTTGACCACTTTAAAGAGATGAAGCACGTATGGAAATATAGCATCCATTGTTTCCTTCACTCCTTTTACTGATCCGGGCAAGGTAATGACAAGCGTATCTTTTACATAACCAGCAACACCTCTCGATAACATAGCATAGGGTGTTCGCTGTTGTCCGTAATTTCTTGCCGCTTCCATAATACCCGGAACAATTCTGTCTAATAAAGGTTCAATGGCATCGGGTGTTACATCTCTGGGCGACAAGCCGGTTCCGCCAGTAAACAATACGAGGTTATAACCTTGTTCTGCATATGACTTTACCTGATCCTGTATATGTTGTATATCGTCTGGAATGATCTTGTATGCTGAAACTTTCACACCCAGTTGCTCCATTTTTTGCACAATGGTTTTGCCGGAAACATCTTCTTTCTCTCCGGTCGAGACTGTATCGGAACAAACAATTACAGCACAGGTTAATGTGCCCGCATCAACAGGCAAATGCTCAGACTTACCTCCTTTCTTTTGCTCCAGCCTGATATTGGATATTTCAACGTTTTTATCCAATGGCTTCAACATATCATACATGGTTAATGCGGTAACAGAGGCACCGTGCATGGCTTCCACTTCAACTCCGGTTTTATAAATAGTATGTACTTCAACGGTAATAAGTATCGTGAGCCCGTTTATTTCATGTTTGATGGAAGCAAATTCAATAGGCAAAGGATGACAATCGGGAATCAGGTCACTGGTTTTTTTAATAGCCAGTAAACCGGCAGCACGGGAAAACTCAAATACATCGCCCTTGGGCACCTGTTTGTTCCGTACAGCATCTATTGTCTCCTGTTTTGACACAGTAAGTGTTGCAGTGGCTATTGCCTGCCTGAGTGTATTTGACTTTGATGTTATATCAACCATAATTATTGATTCAGTTTCCACTGATGTGTATTGTCTTCAAACAGTTCTGCTCCCCAAACCGGCAGTTCAGCTTTTATTCTTTCCACCAGTTCAGCACAGGCTTCAATAGCGGCTTTACGATGAGGGGCCGATGTAAATACAAACAAACAGATTTCTCCTGCCTGCACTTTACCCAGACTGTGATATACATGCATACAGGTTAATTCATACTTCTCAAAAATCGCTTCCCTGATCTCATGCATTTTTGGTAAAGCCATTTCTTCATACGATGTATACTCGATAGCAGTAACTTTTTTACCTTTGATTTCATCGGCCCGAACCTGACCAAGGAAAATGCTATGCCCTCCTATTCCTGTTTTGGAACTGTGTTTTTGAATACTGTCTGCAATAAATGAAGCTGCTATTGCCCCCTGTACAAATATATTTTTAAGTTTTACTTCTTTCATATCATTTCGTTTGACAAAATGTTTTCCAGGCAATAATACCTCCTTGTAAACTATGGATACGTTTGGTGGTACCCAATTGCTCCGACAAGAATTTCATGGCCAGCAGACTTCTTTTTCCCGACTGACAAAATACAACAACTGTATCATTTTTTAGTTGCAGGTATGCTGTTTTAAGCTCTGCCAATGGAATACGGTAATGTTGAAATTCATCCACTGCAGGCATTTCATGTAATTCCCGTACATCTACTATATCAATATTTCCTTTTTGAACTAAGTTATTGAAGGTTCTGGCATCAATTTCATTTACTGTCGAGGGAGAAGCACAAAGCCATGCATAATCTGTTTTTTCGAATGCTGCTGCGGTTTGGGGTATTAGCTGTGCTGTCTCTTGCTTAGCTGTAATTTTTACAGTGTACAGCTGGTTAGTCATGGCATTGAAAGTGAGCAGTTGATTCACAAGTAGCTCTCCCATACCGGTAATTACCTTAATTACTTCGTTTGCCTGCATGGAACCTATGATACCAGGCAATACACCTATTACACCTGCGTCGGCACAATTGAGTATTTCATTTTCTCCAGGGGGTTCCGGAAAAAGATCACGGTAATTTGAGGATCTTCCTGCCTGTGCCGTTGGATAATTAAAAATGGCTACCTGTCCTTCAAACCTTGAAACGGCAGCATATACCAATACCTTATTCATCAATACACAGGCATCATTAATCATGTACCTCGTGGCGAAATTATCAGTACCATCAACCACGATATCAAATGCAGATATAATTTCCAGCAAATTTCTGCTGCTTACATTTTCAGCAATAGGTTGGATAACTATCTCAGGATTTAATCTACGCAGACGATCAGCTGCTGTTTCCGCTTTGTTCTTTCCAATATCAGATGTATGAAACAACACCTGTCTGTGAAGATTACTAAGCGATACCGAATCGCCATCTGCAATACCAATTCTACCCACACCTGCAGCAACCAGATATTGTAAAACCGGACATCCCAACCCACCAGCACCAATGACCAATACACTTGCATCAGCCAACTGCCCTTGGGCATGCTCCCCAAAGCCGGGTAATATCATCTGTCGCTGGTATCGTTCGTATGAAATTTCTTTCTGCATATTATCCTCCAGAAAATGGTGGCAGCAAGGCCACAATACTATTTTCAGGTAAGTTTTTATTTCCGGAAATCATCTCCTGGTTAACCGCCACTACATATTTAGATTGAGCCAGCACAGGGAACTGCTCATGTAGTATTGACAATAAAGCAGCGGTATCCGCACAACCTTCCATTTCCAATTCTTTGGAGCCGGTTATTTCTGCTAATTGTCCAAATAAGAGAACTCTTGTTTTCATGTTATCAAATTCTATACTAAACTTACTGCTTGTTAGGCTCCTGTAAACAATAATTTATACGCTGCCACAACCAATACCAGCGCCAGTATTTTTTTCATAACCAGCTGCCTGAATTTCATTGACCCGAAATAAGCACCTCCCAGCCCACCTGCAAAAGCAATCACCACGTACCAATACATATCTGTGCTAAACTGAATACCATTCGTTAATTGTCCCAATAAACCAGCTGCTGAATTTACAAAAATGAATAATGCACTGATGGCTGCAGTCTGCTTCTGATCTGTCCAGTTAAAAAAAATCAATAAAGGTGAAAGTATAATACCTCCTCCAATTCCAATCATTCCTGATAATAACCCTATTCCCCCACCCATTATCAATGCTCCGGAGAAATGAGCAGGTTTCAGTTCGGATGAGGTATTTTTTGCCGGCATCAGTAAACGAATCACAGAGAATACCAGCAGTAATCCGAGTATTTTTTTATAGATCGTTGCGTCAATTATAATCAACCCTCCTATAAAAGCCATCGGTACCGATGCCAGTGCCAATGGAAAAAATACTTTCCATACAAAATGTTTCCCCCGGTAGAATTGCAGAAAAGCAGTAAGTGATACAAACAGGTTCAGCAATAAAGCAGTTGGTTTCATTACTTCCGGTGCCACACTAAACAAGGCCATTAATGCCAGGTAACCGCTGGCACCACCATGCCCTACCGATGCATAAAGGAATGCTACAAGAAGCAATAAAATATAAAACAGAAATATACTATCCATTACATATTATTATTCGGGTAAGAGGTGAACAGCGACTATTGTTCCCTGATCACAATCTGTGATTGCCTCATCGAGTTCAATCAGACAATTCGCTCCGGCAAATGAACGCATCCTGTATGATTCCTGCGCGCCCAGGGGGTTTACTGTATGGCCATCAAAATACCCTTTTAAAAAATGTGTGAGCCCGGCTGTTTTCTGATAAGCACTGGAAAGTGGAACCTGTTTTATCAACAACCCATTCTTTCCATTTATCATTTTGTTTACAACTGGTAACACATACATATAAAAACAGGTAAGCACTGAAGACGGATTACCGGGTAATCCGAAAATCAGTTTTGATTCTTTTGTACCAAAGAAAAGCGGTTTGCCGGGTCGCTGTTTCAGTTTATGAAAACGCGTACTGATACCACAACGCTGTGCTGCTGCTACAACAAAATCATAATCACCCACACTTACACCTCCGGTTAATAAAACAATATCACTCTGTTCCAATGCCTGTTTCAATTGATGAGTCAACTTCTCTAACTCATCAGACACCTGAACGAGTTGTACCTGCTTTACACCACATTGCTGTAAAGCTGCTGTTAATGCAAAAGAATTGGAATCGTATACCTGCCCGTATGACAATTCATGACCGGGCGTTTGCAATTCATTGCCAGTTATGATAATTGTAATGACAGGCGGTGGGAAAACCAGCAATTCTGTAATACCCATTGCAGCCAGGAAACCAATAGCGGCCGGTGTTACAGTCATTCCAGCCGACAAAGCCAGTTCACCAGCTTTAATTTCTGAGCCTTTCAAACGAACATTGGCGCCTTTTTTTAACTGTTCGTCCTGTATCTGTAATACTCCATTTATAACGGTTATTTTTTCCTGCATCACCACTGTATCGGCACCAGGTGGTACTGCAGCCCCTGTAAAAATGCGGATGGCCGCGTCTGGATCAATTTTAAACTGATCACTACTTCCTGCTGCCATCTCTCCCTTAATTTGTAACCCGGTATTATTTTGCCAGTCTGCAAAAGAAAAAGCATACCCATCCATCGATGATTGCGGATAGGCAGGTATATCAAGTGGAGAAAATATATCAACAGCCAGTCTGCAGCCAACAGCATCCTGTAATTTCATAGATAAGGGCTGTAATGCTGCACCATATTGCTGAATAATTTCTCTGGCTTCTGATACACTGATCATCTGTGTCAAATATTTTATTAAAGCATCTACTTATCCGCCAATAGTAATCATTGACCTGTTTTGAATAATATCTGCCTGCAACAGTTCATAGTCTTGTGTAAACTGCCCTCCCAGTTGTGCCGCTTTGGTTGAAATAGACTGATGTATCAAAGGCAATACTTCTTCTCCATTTCGCAAAGGTGTTAACAGATCAACTTCATCTTTTGAAAACAGACAATTTTTCATTTTGCCATCAGCCGTTAAACGGATGCGGTTACAATCGCCACAGAAATGAGCACTCATGGTACTGATTACAGCAAATGTTCCTTTATGTTCCGGTACCATAAATTTCTTAGCCGTATCATTTTTTTCCGCCTGCAGCGGTATGAATTCATATTTCTCTGAAACAGTTGCTAAAATATCTTCCAGCGTAAATACTTTATTGCTTGTCCAGCGGTTACCGCTAAAAGGCATGAATTCAATAAACCGAACATGAACAGGTGTATCTTTTGTCCATGCAATAAAATCATTGATTTCCGAATCATTTACACCACGCATCACAACCATATTCACCTTTACATGAAAGCCCTTTTCAATCATCAACCCAATATTTTGCTGCACAATACCGAACTGATCCCTTTTGGTGAGCAACTGGAATTTGTCGGCTTGTAAAGTATCGAGACTGATATTTACAGATCGTACATTACTCTCTTTCAACACATCTACAAAATCATGCAGCCTGGTACCGTTGGTGGTAAGTGTTAAGGTTACCGGCAATTGTGCCAGTTGCCTGATGATTGCTTTTGCATCTTTTCTCACCAGGGGTTCACCGCCAGTGAGCCTTATTTTAGTCACCCCCTGGCTCACAAACAATTTTGCCAGTGCTTCAATTTCATCTGCCTGCATCAGTTGTTGTGCCGAAGCAAAATCGTAATCATCTTCCGGCATACAATAAAAACAACGAAGATTACAGTTATCGGTCAGCGATATCCGTAAATAATTATGTACCCTATGATGTGTATCTACAATCATGTTTTATTGTTTAATCAATCGCTCATAATCCTCTTCTGTATCAATATCAATATTCCCAAGTGGAAAGTTAACCAATCCAACCCGATGCCTGTCTTTATTTAACAGAAGTCTTGCGCCTTTGTCGCCATTCAGTTCCAGTAATTCCGGAAATATACTGCGATGAAATAATACCGGAGTCCCAACCGTATCTGCATAAGTACAGGCAATAATCGGGTGGTTTGCCTGTTCATATGTTTGAATCATCTCCCTGAACAGTTCAACCGAAACATAAGGCTGATCGCAGACTGTTATGATGACTGTATCTATAGCAGGAAATGCAATTTGCAATTTTTCAATACCGCAGCGTATGGATGTTGCCATTCCTTCCTGCCACTGGTGATTAATCACCGTTATTATATTTTCGGGTGCCATTAACGCGCTATCCTCACCCAAAACCAGCAAAACAGGTCCTGCCTGCAGGTTGGTTGCTGTGCTGATAATACGGTTTAATAAAGTGTCCTTATTAAATAAAAGCTGCTGTTTGGGTCTACCCAGTCTTCGGGAAGCTCCGGCAGCCAATATTAATACAGCAGTTTGGGCAGGTTTCATATTATGTCAGAGACAGATGAAGTGGATGATACGGCTTTAATAACAAGATCTGTACGCTGGTGTATGGCATCCTGTTTATCTCGTAGCGGAACTGCATTCGCAGCAGTCAATTTTGCCTGGATTTCAGCTATAATGGATACCGCAATTTCTTCTGCTGTTTCTGCTCCAATATTCAGTCCAACCGGCCCATAAATGGCATTCAGTTGTTTTTGAGACAATACTATACCTTCTGCCGTCAGTTCATCCATCATCATTTTCATTTTTTTATGTGGACCCAATATTCCGATATAAAATACTTCTTTATCTAACAAAGCTTTGAGTATGGCGAGATCGTAATTGTAGTTATGCGACATCAATACAAAGACTGTGCGGCTGTCAATCTTTACATGTGTCAAAATATGATCTGCTTTTGCATGTAAAACCTGACAGGAGGGCATGGGAAATCTTTCTTTACTGGCATACATGGGTCTGCCATCAATTACAGTAGATTGCCATCCCAATATATCAGCCATCTTCACAAGGGGTACTACATCATTGCCGGCTCCAATAATAACAAGCGATACGGGTGGTTGAATAAATTCAGCAAATACAACGATTTCGGTTGCATTGTTTTCATATTTACTGAATGAAGACTTTTGTTGTTCCATTACCAGTTGAATCTCCTTTCGCACCATTACTGTATGCTGTAGAGGTATTTCGCCAAACTCATCTCCCTGCTCTGTTATAAGAAAGCAGGAACCATGTTGCGGTAATCTTTTATCCTCAATGGAAAATAAAGTAAGCAGCACCGATTGCTGTCTGGAAGCTGTAGCCCTGATCAATAAATCAATTATAGCAGTTCCCCTTTCTCCCTGCAAGGGTTCTATTAATACCTGTATCACGCCCTGACAACCAAGGCCCATACCAAATCTGGCATCATCATCATCGGCCGTATCATACGTAACCAACATGGGTTTATCGGAGAGAATTACATGCAAGGCTTTGCGAAAAGCATCTCCTTCCAAACACCCTCCGCTGATGGATCCTGTGAGTTCGGCATCTTCGGTAATCAGCATTCTGGCACCGGGTCTTCTGTAAGAAGACCCTTCAACATGCACCACTGTTGCCAGTGCCGATTTTTTACCATCTGCCGAGGCCTCCTGATAAGCTTTTATAATAGCAACTATTTCATGCATGACAGTTTCTTATACCTATTGCTGCTTATTTACGCTGTGCTTTCACCATGGCAGGTGTAATGGTACCCGGAATTTTATTCCCCCAATTATTCTTGATATAATTCAATACATCCGCAATCTGTTCATCATTCAGGTATTCCTGTGCAGGCATAGCACCCAGGTATTTTTTTCCATTTACGGTTATACTGGCTGTTGAACCTTTTAATATTACGCTGATTAGATCTTTAGCAGGTCTTTTCATATAATCAGCTTTTACCAAAGGAGGGTTTACTTCCGGCATTCCCTTACCATCTTCCATATGGCAGTTCTGACAATAAAGACCATACACTTCTTTTCCTCTTACAATACTTTTTTGTACATCACTTTGTATAAAACCGCTACTGATCATTACGATTGAAACGATTACTGTTACTGTCAATACCTTTTTTATCATACTTGTAAATTATCAAAAATAAACAGATCAAACCTTCGCCAGGTCAAATGGTAATTTCCTGATTCGCTTACCTGTTAAATCAAAAATAGCGTTGGTCAGGGCTGGTGTAAATGGCGGCAACCCGGGCTCTCCCACACCTCCTGCATCTTCATTATTGTCCATAATGAATACTTCGATCGGTGGAATTTCATTGATTCTCGGCATGCGGTAAGTGGTGAAATTTTTCTCCACAGCCAACCCGTCTTTGAAATGAATTTCATGATTGGTTGCAGCCCCTAAAGCCATAACAATAGAACCTTCAACCTGAGCACGAACAGTATCAGAATTTACGTACCAGCCACAATCTATCACAGCCCATACTTTATCAATCTTGATTTTTCCCGTAGCATCTTTAGATACTTTCACTACCTGTGCAACGCTGCTATTGAAACACTCAGTGATTGCAACACCATATCCTTGTTTAGGCTTTCGGGATTTCCATCCGGAAACCTGCTCTACCTTTTCTAATAATTTCTGACAACGTTCGTTCTTCAGGTATTGTTTTCTGAAAGCCAATGGATCTTTACCTGCTGCAATGGCAAGCTCATCCATAAAACTCTCATATGCAAACCCATTGGTAGATGCATATACCGAACGCCACCACATGATAGGAATCGGCGTTTCAAATGGAATGTCGGAGAAACTGATATTTTTAATGTTATCGAAATAATGTGGCTGGAAGCCTTCCAATACGCTATCATTGGGAACATCTTTTTTACTGCCCATCCAATGCCCAATATTCTGTCCGCATAACCTGAATTTAACGGCACTGATCTCTCCGTTATTCACAGCTCCTTCAGCTCTGTAACTAACACCCGGACGGAACGGTCCCTGCGTCATATCATCTTCACGTGTCCAGATAACCTGTACTGGTGCACCTGCTTCTTTCGAGATCAAGCAGGCTTCATGTGTGTAATCAAGAAATGCTTTTCTTCCAAAACCTCCTCCAAGAAAAGTCATATTTACGTGCACATTTTCTTTTTTGATGCCCATTTTCTGACTGATATCTCCCTGTACCCAATCAGGTGCCTGAATAGGTCCCCATATTTCAATGGAATCTCCTTTGTGATGTGCCACACAATTCAATGGCTCCATACAAGCATGGGCCTGATAAGGTGTTTCATAGATAACATCCAGTTTATTTTTCTGCTGTGCCAATACCGGATCCGGATCACCTTGTTTTTTGGCAGACAAGCCATCCTTAGATTGCAAGTCGGCTTTCATTTTCTTATATATCTCTTCTGTATTCACATATTCAAAACCCGCATCATCCCACACCACTTTCAACGCTTTTCTACCCTGCATAGCTGCCCAGGTTGAATCTGCTAACACTACCACTCCTTCCCGATCGGTATCGAATACTTTCATGGTAACTTTAAACACTTTCTTTACCCCGGGTATTTTAAGCGTTGCACTATCATCATATGATTTCACTTTGCCTCTTAAACGTGGATTGCGTTCTACCACAGCATAAAGCATTCCTGGTAACTTTTTATCTATACCAAAAACTGCTGTTCCATTGGTTTTCAAAGGTGTATCCTGACGGGGAAGTGGCTTACGGATGAGTTTATAATCCTCTACTTTTTTGAGTTGCACATTTTTAGGTGCTTCCAACTTTGAAGCATCTACCACCAATTCTCCATAATGCATTTTCTTACCTGAAGGGCGATGCGTTACATGTCCGGATTCCGCAAAACATTCTGCAGCCTGCACACTCCACTTGGCAGCAGCAGCGGCAACCAGCATTTCACGTGCACTTGCACTTAACTTCAATAAGTTTTTGTAAGTACCCCGAACAGTTGAGCTACCACCTGTAATCTGATTGCCATACTTGACCGTATCTCCTTTACCGAAAATGATATTGACTTCGTTAAGATTCACTTCTAATTCTTCTGCAATCATTTGCGGTATTGCCTGATAAGCTCCCTGACCCATTTCAGCACGATGGCATACAATGGTTACTTTACCATTGGTATCAATATGTATCCATGAATTGAGAGATACCCCATAGTTCTCTGCATCTTCCCCTTTGATAATTGTGGATGCTTTTGATTCACCGGAAAAGTAAAAACCTAACGTAAGCGCAGTGGCTGATAGTCCGGTAGCTCTGATGAATTTTCTTCTTGATATATCTTTTGGTTCCATGATGGATCATTGTTGTGGTTGGAAAATGTTTAACATTAGCTTTTAGCCGACATCTTTTGGGATGCTTTTTTTATTGCCTCCCGTATTCTTGGATAGGTTCCACATCTGCAAATATGTCCTTGCATTGCGGTGTCAATATCTGCATCAGTAGGTGACTTTTTCTTTTGTAACAATGCTACGGCTGCCATGATTTGCCCGGACTGACAATAACCACATTGTGGCACCTGCTCTTCAATCCATGCCGCCTGAACAGGATGTGTATTATTATCTGAAAGTCCTTCAATGGTGGTAATTTTTTTTGTACCAACACCTGCTACCGGCAACTGGCATGATCTTACCGGCAAACCATCTATATGAATGGTGCAGGCCCCACAGGCAGCAACGCCACATCCAAATTTAGTGCCGGGTAAATCGAGGTGATCTCGCAGCACCCATAAAACCGGGGTAAGGGGATCCACATCCACTTCTTTTTCTTTTCCGTTTACATGTAGTTTAATGATTGCCATATTGATTAGGTTTATTAGCTCCGGATTGATTTATTTAGAAAACTATAACCGGGACAGTAAGTTCCGATTTTTTCACGAATCAACCTACGAATTGTGACAAATGGATATTACATCTTTCCTGATTGGATCTTTTACCAGTAAAGTGGCCAGCCATACAAATATCTTCCATACTATAAGTCATCAGTTACCCGTTTTACGGTTTTTCTTACCTTAATTACTGATCTTATCCGGGCTGATCTGCAATTGCTGTCCTTTTCTGTAAATTCGCGTACATCAAAAAAAATGTGATGCAAGATATCATCCTGCGTTATGCAACCATCGAACAGAATCTTCCGCCCCATCAGATACGAATGATAAAACCAATTTTACGGTTTTTATTATCAGCAACTTTTGTGTTATGCTCCTGCACTAATTTATTCGCACAAAAAAATGAACAGATGGTAAGACTGGCTAAGATAAAAGTTGATCCTGCACAGTTAACTGAATACAATAAAGCTTTATTGACACAAATGAAAACAGCTGTGGCACTTGAACCCGGCGTATTAACTTATTATGCTGTTGCCGATAAAAAAGATCCGTCAAGCATCACCATACTTGAAATATATGCCGACACTGCTGCTTATAATAAACATATACTTACTCCCCATTTCAAGAAATACAAAGACACCGTAAAAGACATGGTAAAATCACTCGAACTGGTGGATGTAGATATGATCGGATTTGCCAGAAAGCCCGATAACTAATCAACTCCTCTGGATAAAATCATTCGAGTAAATGCATCGCAGAGACATTCAGCAATAAAAGATGCCGGAACAAAGTCCGGCATCTTTTATACGTATTCATTCAAATCAGACATCTGCCATCAGACATCCGACATTTCTAGATATCTATCGCTTCGCCATAAGCCGCCGCAGTGGCTTCTTTCAGCGCTTCACTCATGGTTGGGTGAGGATGTACAGCATTAAGGATTTCGTGTGCCGTGGTTTCCAGTTTGCGGGCAACCACTGCTTCGGCTATCATTTCAGTTACATTGTAACCGATCATATGACAGCCTAAGAACTCCCCATATTTCGCATCGTAGATTACTTTTACAAAACCTTCCGTTGCACCTACAGCAGTGGCTTTACCACTGGCCACAAATGGCAGCTTGCCTACTTTAATTTCATAACCCGCTTCCTTCGCTGCTTTCTCTGTATAACCCACACTTGAAATTTCAGGTGTGCAATAGGTACAACCGGGAATATTATTGTAATCAATGGCTTCTGGCAGGTGATGATGTTTCTTCTCCAGGTAGGCCATGTGTTCTGCCGCATTGATACCTTCTTTTGAAGCTACGTGAGCAAGTGCCTGTCCGGGTGAACAGTCGCCAATTGCATAAATACCGGGTACAGAAGTCTGCTGGTATTTATCTACTACAATTCTACCCTTCTCTGTTTTAATACCATTTTCTTCGAGTCCTATATTTTCAATATTGGCTACTACACCAACAGCACTCAATACCACTTCAGCTTCAAGTGTTACAATTGACCCATCTTGTTTTTTTACCTGTGCCTTTACACCGGTACCACTTGTATCGAGTGATTCAACAGAAGCATTGGTCATAATTTCAATGCCCTGCTTTTTATAGTTCTTTTCCAGTTCTTTTGATATGTCTTCATCTTCCACAGGAACAATACGTGGCATAAATTCTACGATAGTTACTTTGGTACCCATGCTGTTGTACACATAAGCAAACTCAACCCCGATGGCACCGCTTCCCACGATGATCATGCTTTTGGGTTGCTCTGGCAACACCATGGCTTCACGGTAGCCGATTACTTTTTTACCATCCTGTTTCAGGTTGGGTAATTCGCGGCTGCGACCACCAGTGGCAATAACAATATATTTTGCTTCCAGCACCTGCTTGCTTCCATCGGCTGCAGTTACTTCTACTTTTCCTTTTGACTGCACTTTTCCATACCCCATGACCACATCAATCTTATTCTTTTTCATGAGGAACTGAACACCCTTGTTCATTTTTTCAGCAGCACCACGACTGAACTTGATGACACCACCAAAATCATGCGTACCACTGGCATTGATACCGTATTTGGCACTGTGTTTTACATACTCATATACCTGTGCGCTTTTTAACAGTGCCTTTGTGGGAATACAACCCCAGTTCAGACAAACACCACCCAGACTTTCTTTTTCAATGATAGCCACTTTAAAACCAAGCTGTGAAGCACGAATAGCCGCCGGATAACCTCCCGGGCCACTGCCAATTACGATTAAGTCGTATGCCATAAAATATATTGATGATTAGATGAATACCGGCTTTCGCCGTTGCGGATGCGAAAATACTGAAAAATGTGAATGGTGAATGGTCAATTGTGAATGAGGAGAGGGAGGAGTGAGTAGTCAGTAGTGAGTAAGGAATCTCACCTAACACCTGATAGCTAAGGGCTGGAGGAAAACTGTTCGCTTTTAGCACTTAGCTATTAGCTTTTTTCAATTAAAGTGAAAATTTACGGATGGAATTTAATTGGCTAAAAGCTAATAGCTAATAGCCAGATCCTCATCCCTCAAAAAATACCCGAACCGTCTGGTAAAACCAACTGGTATCAACAGAAGGGGCTTTCTGGAGTTCCTCATTATAGCCCTGCAAACCAAAAAGACCTGCCATATTACCATTTCTGAGGGCAATTTCGAGGTAGCCGGCCGAATTAAACCAGGCCAGTTTCTCAGTTTCCGGAACCGATGCATAGCTATTACTGATACTTTCTATGACTTCATTGCGTTTGAACACAATTTTGAACCCCCTGCCCCTTCGGTGTTCATTGAATTCTGCTTCCGTTATATTAATAACCACATTTTCAAACTGATCAATAAACAAGATCTGACCTTCTATCCAGTCGGGACCTACAGTGGGTCTGAGCGGATATTTTTCGTCGATCGTTTCAATAGCTTGCCCCAAACTGCTTAACTGTCCGGTTTTCGATACCGTATTCACCGCCACTGCAATTGCCGACGTGATTTGCAGGAGGTTATGCGTGTTATTTAAAGCAATCGCTGCAATTTCTTTTGGCTTCTCTCCCGTAATCATCGTGAGCAGTCCATTATCGGCACAAATAATATATTGCTGCTGGTACTTTGCCATGAGCAGGTATTTTATGGGCGATTCATAGAGATTGGCAATCACCACATGAAAAGTACCGGATGGATAATGCTTAAAGGCATTGGCACAGATATAAGATGCCTGCGGGAAATTGGTCTGCGACAGGTAATGAGTGATATCGCATATATTAACGGTTGGGTCCAGTTGCAGGAACTGTCCCTTGATAGCGCCAACAAGAAAATCGCGCTGGCCTATATCAGTTGTCAACGTTACAATGGGCATGCCGCCTATTTAACGTAAGGATGGCGTTCTTATTTCACCAGCTCCCCGTTTTTGAAGAAAAACTTGCGTACGAGTTTATCGGCCAGTGAAGGAAAAAACCTGTTTAGTAAAACAGTTTCTTTGCCGGTGAATGTGAGCACAATGGTGCGCTTTCTTTTTACAATGGCTTTTATGATATGCTGAGCACATTCCTCCGCACTCATCATTTTACCCTCATCCATGGGCGATTCCCCATGCGATTGGCCTTTTTTGTTCAATGCCGCATTACGGATATTGGAACTGGTAAAACCAGGGCAAACCCACATTACATTCACACCCGATTCGAGTAATTCGGTACGCAAAGCTTCAAGCCAGCCATGAACGGCAAATTTGGAAGCTGAATAACCACTTCTTCCCGGCAAGCCCCTATAACCTGCTATGGACGATACCCCTACGATAGTGCCTTTGTTTTTTATGATATGCGAGAGCGCAAATTTGGTACAGCAAACCGTACCCCAGAAATTAATGTCCATCACTTTGCGGATGGTATCCAGTTCGAGGTCCTGCACCAATGCCCTCATAGATACACCGGCATTGTTGATCAGAATATCGATGGTACCAAATGATTGGATGACCTGGTCTATAAACTGTCTGCAATCCTGTTCCTTGCTTACATCGGCAGTATGAATAAGCAGGGGCTGACCTGTATGTGTTGACTGTAACTGGTATAGTTTATCATAATTCCTTCCACAGGTGGCTACTTTGGCACCCTGCTGCAGAAAAGCTTCTACCAATGCTTTACCTATACCTTCTGAACCACCGGTTACGACTACCACTTTGTTGAGGAATTGCGACATATACTGTTGATTAAGAAACAAAAATACAGTAATGAGGCCCGCAAGAAAAAAATGGCATAAAAAAAGGTTACTATGTTTAAATAGTAACCTTTCTTTCTGTGATCCCGCTGGGACTCTAAATATCTTATCTCAATTTACTCTATTTTATTTCATTATATACTTACAATTGGTAGTCAATTATTTATAAAAATATTTTTCTCTCGCTTGTTATCTCATTCTCTAAAAAAGTCGTAAAATGCAACACAAATGCAACACGAATTTTATGAGGCGACAATTTCAGCGTTACATCAAACCCGATTATTTTAAGCAGAAATCAGAGTTGACACCTGTGTATATTCGGTATGATTACAACCGGACAAAAAGAACTTTTATTAATACCGGGCATAGGATAGATCCCGATTTGTATTGGGATTTTAAAAAACATACCATCAAACGTTCCTGCCCGGATTTTGAAAAAGTTTCGCAGGACATAGAAGATATTGAAAATAAAATTTCCAATATCCTTCAATATGCACGAAATAACCGGATTGACCCAACACCTGAATACCTGGTTGACCGTTTACAGGATATTAAAGGTCTATTTGTTGAAAACAATAAGCAAACAGCTTTTTTTCAATCCTTGGATAGATTCATTAATGATAGGGAATCAAATGGGAGTGTGTGTGAACACGTTGTGAGGGATTATAGATCCTTGCGCAAACACCTGGTTAATTTTGAAAAATACTGGAAACGCCCCATCAGTTTTGTAAGTCTTGACATCGAATTCTATGAAAAGTTCGTATACTATCTTACTTATGTTGTTGAGAAACCGGATAAACAGATAGGTCTTAAGATGAACACTATCGGTAAGCAGATCAAAAACCTGAAAGTTTTTTATAATGACAGGAGACAAAAGGATAACCTTCCTGTTATCGATCTTTCTGATTTCAAGAAAAAGAATGAAATGGTAGATCATGTGTATTTAACGGAAGCAGAGATTTTGCATATCTGGAATTTTGATTTATCAGAGAACCCTGATTTGATTGAATCAAGAGATTTATTGGTATTTGGTTGTTATACTGGCCTGCGGTATTCCGATATTTATTCCCTAAAGCCTTATCATTTTAAAAAGGTTGTCGTAGGTGGTGATATCCAAACAGCTATTCAGAAAACACAAAGGAAAGTGCATGAGAAGGTAGATATTGCCTTGATATATCTCGCTAAAATCGTTGCGGAAAAATATGGGTATGCTTTACCAAAAATTCCGATGAATGAATTTAATGAGAAACTGAAGAAAATAGGAGAGAAGGTTGAACTTGATGAATTGGTATCACTCACTCATAAAAAGGGCAACGAAGTAAAAGAAGATGTATATAAAAAGTATCAATTGCTTTCATCGCATGTTTGCCGCAGATCATTTGCTACCAATATGTATCTACGAGGAATTGAACCCGACATTATCATGACCAATACAGGGCACAGTTCATTAAAAACACTTTTTAGTTACATTAAAGTTACCAAGCGGGAGAAGGCATTTAAACTGTACGATTATTTTACTGTTACGGAGACAAAAGAGAAGGTGCTGGTGAAATAAAAATCTGGAAAGTAGAGTTTTTGGTGTTTCCAGCCGAAAACACACAACTTAACACTACGGATTGAAATCCGCAGGTTCATTTTGGAATGAGCTCGTTTTTTTTTTGGGGTACCAGGTAATAAAATCATCATGCCGCTGGCACCGGTACCATTGCAAAACCGGGTGAAAGACCATGTGCAAATAGACACCAGAGCCACTTGCAATTTTTTTAGGTGGTACCCGTCCGGTCCGCTTTTAGAATATCAATTCTCACCAAAAGCCTGCAAATCGTTGATTTTGCAGGCTTTTTAGTTTTGGCACTATGCCAAAATATTCACTAGAAATCAAAACTCTGGTGAGTTATTCGGTGAGTAAACTTTTTTCAAAAATTTACTCACCAGCTTTTACTCAAATGCTTTACTGGTAAGGTGTTCATAATTTGAACATCTTGTTTGCTGATGGTGGCAAGTCTAATTTTGTCAACTTTTTAAAGGTCACCACACCATGCAAAACAGTATCAGTTTACTTTTCTATTTAAAGAAGCCTAAAGCCTACACTTCAGGCATGATTCCTATTTACCTAAGAATAACAACCCATGGTCAGAGAGCTGAAGTTTCCACTGGCCGGGAATGGCTTCCGGAAAAATGGAATGCCAGTGCCGGCAGAGCAAGCGGTACTAAAGAAGATGTAAAAGCTTTGAATAGTTATTTAGACACTCTCCAGGGAAAAGTATATGAAGCTCACCGGCGACTGATGGATACAGAAGAAATTGTAACTGCTGAAGCCATCAAAAATAAGTTCACTGGCAAAGCTGAAAAGCCCCGGATGCTGGTACCAATTTTTCAAGACCATAACAATAGAATCAAAGCTCTGTTAGGTGAAGAGTTTTCAAAAGGCACCTTGTGCCGATATACCACAGCACTAAAACATACCACTGATTTTCTGCAATGGAAATTTGGCATCTCTGATATTGACATTAGAAAAGTAGACCATGCTTTTATAACTGAATTTGAGTTTTACTTACGCAGTGTCCGCAAATGCAATAACAATTCTGCCGTTAAGTATGTAAAGAATTTCGGCAAAATCATCCGCATTTGTATTTCAAACAACTGGTTAGATAAAGACCCGTTTGTAAATTATAAATCAAAATTCAGAGAGGTAGTAAGAGCATTTCTTTCTCAGGATGAAATTGATGCCATCGGCGCAAAAGAATTTAGCATTGAAAGACTTAACCAGGTGAGGGATATTTTCTTGTTCAGTTGCTATACAGGATTAGCCTACATAGATGTAAAACAACTAACCCGAAATAATATTAGCCTGGGCATTGATGGCGAAAAATGGATTTTTACCAGTAGGCAAAAAACAGATACGCAAAGTAATATTCCTTTACTGCCGATGGCAGAGCAAGTTTTGAATAAATACAAAAATCATCCGCAGTGTATTAATGAAAAAAGTTTGCTGCCTGTATTAAGCAATCAAAAAATGAATAGCTATCTAAAAGAAATTGCAGATGTATGTGGCATCACTAAAGAGCTTACTTTTCATATTGCACGGCATACATTTGCAACAACTGTAACGCTTACAAATGGTGTATCAATAGAAAGTGTAAGCAAAATGCTTGGCCATAGAAGCATTAAGACCACTCAGCATTATGCTAAAATATTGGATAGAAAAGTGAGTGATGACATGAAGGTTTTGAGAGAAAAATTTCAAACCAAGTCTTTAGAAAGTAAAATTGGATAGAGAATCCTGTTACAAGTATTAACTATAATTATGAAATTATTTCCGCATCGTTGACTCCCTTACAATCAATTTCGGCTTTAATACAATGTTATCAGATGAAGCAGTGCTGTCGTTATTCATCATTTCAATAAATAACCTGGCAGCAGTCTTTCCCATCTCAAATGCCGGCTGGTCTATAGTACTTATTGATGGAGAAAGTAAATTGGTGATGGGTTCATTATTGAAACCAATTAAACCAATATCATCAGGAATTCTTAGCCCATGTTTTTTTATTGATTGCATGGCGCCAATAGCCAACCTGTCGCTCATAGCAAAAATGGCATCGGGTTTTTGTTTTGCCCTTAATAATTCATTTGTATTTACATACGCATACTCCTGGTTAAAATCTCCATGCTCCACAAATTTTACATTAAATTTTATTCCAGCTTCTTTCAGGGCTGATTTATAACCTTCAAAACGCTGGTTACTTATGGACATTCTTTCTGGCCCACCCAGGAATGCAATCTTTGAATATCCTTTGTTTATAAGATGTTTCGTTGCTATATAGCCCCCTTCAAAGTTGTTCAATAATATTTTTGGAGCTTGTAATTCATTAACATCACGGTCAAAAAATACCATTGGAATGCCTTTATCCTGTATCTTTTTAAAATGGTCAACTATTTTGGTATCACTGCTGACCGAAATAATAAAACCATCAACCCGGCTTTCCAGCAGCCTCTTAGTGTTGATTAATTCTTTTCCATACGACTCGTTTGACTGGCAAACCATGACGGTATATCCGGCTTCTAATGCCGCTTCGTCAATACCTTTGATAGCAGTAGCAAAAAAATAATCAAGATTAGGAACCAAAACCCCTATCGTATTGGTATGTTTATTCAACAGACTAAGCGCCGCTTTGTTAGGCTGATAATCCAATTTTTCCGCCAAATCAACAACTGCTTTACGGGTTTCAGCATTTACATCAGGTTGTCCTCTTAAAGCTCTTGATACAGTAGATATTGAAATGCCTAGTTCAATAGCAATATCTTTTATCGTTAGCAATCGTTCCATTGTATAAAAGTAACAGATTATAAAGAAATACCGAAAAATTACCGGGAGCGTTACCGGAAAGGTTTTCAGTTAATATATTTGAATAATATCTACTAATTATTAAATAAGCTTAAATGTTATCAAAGAAATATAAATAATTATTAGAAAAAAATCAGACACTTAGTTTATTCGGGGTTTAAAAAAATAAATCAATTTCAAATCTCTAACGATGCATGCTTTGAGAAAAAGTTCAATTATACTTTTAATACTATCTTTTATATTATATACAAATAATGTATTAGCAAAGTCCTTTCTTGTAAACTCTCCGCAGGATTTATACAGCATTCAAAAAGAAGTAAAGCCCGGCGACAGTATCCTCTTTGCAAATAGAGTATGGACTGATGCTCAAATTGAGTTGAAATTTTCCGGCACGGAAGCTTTACCAATCCGGGTTCTGCCACAAACAACCGGGCAAGTTATTTTTTCAGGAACATCCATGTTAAAAATTTCAGGATCGTTTATAATTGTCGATGGCTTCGTATTCAAAGACATAAATAACAGGAATGCTATCATACAATTCAGGACTGATAAAAATAACCTGGCAAATAATTGCAGGGTTACTAATTCAGTAATTGATAACTGTAACCCCGCCGACAGGCTTTCAGAATCAAACTGGATAATCTTATATGGACGAAATAACAGGTTTGACCATAATACCATCATCAATAAAAAAAACCTGGGTACTACATTAACTGTTGAATTAAACAATACGCTCAACCAAAATAATCATCACAGTATTGACCATAATTATTTTGGTCCAAGAGATAAGGGCGGTTCAAACGGCGCTGAAATTATCCGCATTGGTAATTCTACTTTTTCAAGAACCAGTTCACAAACTATTATTGAGGAAAATTATTTTGACCGCTGTAATGGCGAAGTCGAAATTATATCAGTAAAAAGCTGTGATAATATTTTACGGCGTAATACTTTTTTTGAATGTGAAGGCGGATTGGTACTAAGGCACGGTAACAGGAATACCGTAGAGGAAAATTATTTTATTGGGAATAATAAAATACATACCGGTGGAGTAAGAATTATCAATGCAGGTCATACAATAAAAAATAATTTCTTCTACCAGTTAGCTGGTGAAAGGTTCCGTTCTGCTTTAACCGTCCTTAATGGTGTTCCCAACTCCCCAATAAACAGGTATGATAAAGTTAAAGATGTAACTATTCAAAACAATACATTTCTAGAATGCAGGAATGTAGAATTGTGCGCTGGAAAGGATTTTGAAAGAACAGCAGTGCCGGAGAATGTTGTATTCAGTAATAATACTTTCATAAATCAATCAACTGATTTAAGGTTTGTAATTAATGATGATATAAGCGGTTTTAAATTTCAGGAAAATAAATTATCAGGAAAAATATCCGGCTATCCACCAACAGGTTTTATCAAGTCTCCAATTAAAGTGGTTGCAGAGAGGGGCCAATGGAAAATTAATCAGCAGAAGTTTAAATTATATGCAACGCTTGAAAATACAGGAGCAACCTGGTATAAAAATTTACATTCTGTAAAAATTAATTCAAAAGGAAAATTGGTAAAGGTAGAACCGGGCGAAAATACTTTGTACGAAAAAGCGGCAACGGCAAATGATGGAGATACATTACAATTAAGTTCAGGTGTATACCTGCTTTCAAAGGTTATTATAATAAATAAAAAAATTGTAATAACCGGTACCGCAACTGCAAACTCCCGGCCATTGGTTCAGTTTACCGGTGAGCAGGGCGGCTTTTCGTTTTTTAGTATCGAAAATGGCGGTAATCTTTCTTTATCCCACCTTCGTTTCAATGGATTATCAGCCAATGCTGTTGCTGAAAGTTTTATCAGAACCAGCAATATTGCAATGCTTGACCATTATAATCTTTTTGTTAATGGTTGTGATTTTGAAAACATTACTGATGGACGTAAGAATGCTTTGAAAGTAAACAAAGGAAGTTTTGCAGATACTATTCAATTCACTAATTGCTTATTCAATAATATCAGCGGTGAAGTAATAAGTATTGCCGCCGAGAAAGAAGACAAAGGTATTTACAATGCAGAGTATATCATTTTTAATAACTGTGTATTCAATAAAATATTAGTAGGCGCAATAGATGTTTACCGTGGTGGTAATGATGAAAGCACTACCGGCCCTTACTTTACAATGAACCACTGCACATTTAATGAGGTAGGGAATGTGGAGCTATGCAGCGTTGTAAGATTGATTGGTGTGCAATATTCAACTATCACCAACTGTATTTTTAATAACAGTGGCAGAAGTGGCAGAACAGTGAAGTATGAAGATTATGGCTGGACAAAAAACAGCATCAGCTTCTGCAACAGTTACGAGGCAGGTAAAGTAGAATCATTTTACAGTAATATAATTGGTAAAGTGATGTTACGATTAAATCCACTGTTTGAAAATATCAGTACCGGTGATTTTAGATTGAAGGCAAATTCTCCTTTAAAGAAAAATGGCAATGACGGAAAGGACTTGGGAGCAATATTTTTTAAGGACGGGCAATTAAAACTATAAATAAAAAACATGAATACATTAAATGGTAAAGTAGCATTAGTAACAGGTGGTGGCCGTGATATTGGCCGTTACACTTCTCTTAAACTGGCGTCAGCAGGTGCAGCAGTTTGTATTAATTATTTTGATGGTGAAGAACTAGCAAAGGAAACATTGAAAATGGTTACCGATGCAGGTGGCAAAGCAATACTTGCACAAGGCGATATGACTAAGGCCGCAGATGTTAATAAAGTTGTAGAACAATGCAAAGCATCTTTCGGTAACGAAATAAATATTTTGGTAAATGTTGCTGGTGGATTAATGGGAAGAAAAACGATGCCTGAACTCGACGAATCTTTCTGGGATACGGTGATGAATGTAAACTTGAAATCGGTTTACCTCGTTACAAAAGAAGTATTGCAATATATGCCTAAGGGAAGTTCGATAGTAAACTTTACTTCACAGGCTGCAAGGGATGGCGGCGGGCCGGGAGCACTGGCATATTCTACTGCAAAAGGCGGTGTATTAACATTTACCAGGGGCCTTGCAAAGGAATTGGGTCCTAAAGGCATCCGTGTAAATGCAGTTTCTCCGGGTATGATTAATACTACATTTCACAACACATTTACCAAGCCAGAAGTAAGAACAAATGTGGCAGCAGCAACACCTTTACGCAGGGAAGGCGAGGCAACTGAAGTAGCTGATTTGGTTTTGTATTTGGCATCTGATAGTTCTTCATTTATAACAGGAACTTCAATTGATATAAACGGCGGTACTTATTTTGTATAAACTATTTTATGTTAAAACGATTGCTTACTAACTTTTTTTTATTTCTGCTGATGTTGGTTTCACCATCACAATTAATTGCACAAGGTAATCAGCACCCATCATTATTGATTACTAATGCAGATGGGATACTAATTAAAAAAAATGTTAAGCAATCGCTTTTATTAAAAAAATCTTTTGACGAAGCAAAGAAAATTGCTGACAAGGCCATTGATGAAAAAATGGATGTGCCTTTTCCTAAAGATCCTGCAGGAGGCTATACACACGACAGGCATAAGAATAATTACACAGCTATGTATAATGCTGGATTGGTTTATACCATAACCGGAGAAATAAAATATGCTGACTTTATTACTGGAATGTTACTGAAATATGCAGAACTGATACCTATATTAAAAAACCATCCGCAAGCAAAAGGCAGTTCACCGGGCAGGTTATTTCACCAAGCATTGAACGATGCTAATTGGTTAGTCTATTCGGCAATGGCTTATGACTGCATTTATAATTATGCAAATGCAGTGCAAAGAAAAAAAATTGAAGATGGTGCTTTTCGGCCGCTATGCAAATTCTTAACCATTGATTTAAAAGACTGGTTCAATTTAATTCATAATCATGCTGTGTGGGCCTGTGCAGCAGTTGGAATGACAGGTTTGGTAATTGGTGATGACACAATGGTACAACAGGCTTTATATGGAACAAACAAAGATGGCCAGAGTGGTTTTATTGCTCAATTAGATAATTTATTTTCTCCAGATGGTTATTATACCGAAGGGCCTTATTATGCAAGGTATGCATTACTGCCATTTTATTTATTTGCTGAGGCATTACAAAACAACCGGCCTCAATTAAAAATATTTGAACATAGAAATCAAATATTAAAGAAAGCGTTGTACGCAGCTTTGCAGCAAACAAATACCAATGGAGCATTCTTTTCCCTTAACGATGCAATTAAAGATAAAACTTATATCAGCAGCGAAATGGTTTTTGCAATCAATATTGCATTTAAAGAATATGGACAAGACGAGGCATTACTGAATATTGCTGCAAAACAGAAAAAAGTACTGCTCAATAGTTGTGGAATGAAAGTAGCAGATGCGATAAGCAATTTTAAGGGGAGCTTACCCGAATTCCCTTACGCCTCTGTTGAATATACAGATGGAGCAGATGGAAAGCAAGGGGGTATCAGTATTTTAAGAAGCAACAATACTAAAAGTCTTGCAACATTGGTTGTTAAGTATGCTTCACATGGTTTAACACATGGCCACTACGATGAATTGAACATGCTGCTCTATGATAATGGTAATGAAATTTTACAGGACTATGGCGCTGCAAGGTTTTTAAATGTAGAACAGAAAGATGGCGGCAGGTATTTACCGGAGAATAAAAGTTTTGCAATGCAGACCATCGCACATAATACAATGGTGGTGGATGAAAAATCGCAATTTGATGGTAAAGAGAACATAGCTTCTTCTTATCATTCCTCAAAATATTTCAGCAGCCTGAATGATAAGATACAGGTAGTATCTGCAAAAGACAGTAATGCCTACAAAGGTGTTGTTTTGCAACGTACTTTATTTATGGTGAGTGATGAAAAATCAAACAAGCCAATCTGCATAGACATTTTTAAAGTCGCCTCTGCAGAGGAACATCAGTACGACCTGCCTTTCTGGTACAATGGCCAATTAATAGCCACTTCTTTTAAATACGATGCTTTTACAGAAACTCAACAACCGCTTGGCAGCAAAAATGGCTACCAGCACATCTGGAAAGAAGCTACCGGTAAAACAAACACCTCTTTAGGAACCTTAACTTTTTTAAACGGTAATTCGTATTATTCTATCTGTAGCAATGCAGACGAACAAACTGCATTTTACTTAGCAAGGGTTGGTGCCTCAGATCCCAATTTTAATTTAAGAAGGGAAACAGGATACATTATCCGTAAAAAAGGCAGGAATCAATTGTTTGTATCGGTTATTGAGCCGCATGGAAATTTTAACCCGGTTAGTGAATCTTCATCAGGTTCCCAATCATCCATAAAAGAAATTGCTACAGAATTAGATAATGACAAGTATTCAGTGGTGAAAATAATTTTCACTAACGGAACCGAATGGAAAATTTTTATTGTTAACAACGATAATGCTGATATAAAACATTCACTGGAGATTTCTGGAAAAATATTTTCATGGGCTGGACCCTATTTTTTAAATAAAACTAAATAATTTTTTTAAACCCAAAAACTAAGAATATGAGAAAGATTGCTTTTCTAATCTTGTGTATAATACTGGTAGCCGGTTGCTTTTTTGCGGGTTCAGTAGTTGCACAAACTACCTTAACCGGTATCGTTGTTTCGGCGGAAGATGGCAAACCGTTGCAAGGGGCAACTGTTACTGTAAAAAGGAACCTAAATAATCACCGCAACTACGAAATAGACTTGAGTAGTGAAATAATGACACAGAACCAGGGATATTAAAAGAAAAAAAAGAACGATAATGAAATATATTTTGTCTTTTTTCTTCATCACTTTCATATTTTCTGCAAGTGCAACGATTAAACTGCCATCATTAGTTAGCAGCAACATGGTACTGCAAAGAAATGTTTCCGTAAAAATTTGGGGCTGGTGCAGTAAAGCTGAAAAAATAACCATCAGCTTTATGGGCAAACAATATAAAGCTGTGGTAAAAGACACTACATGGAGTTTGTTGTTACCAGCCATGAAAGAAGGTGGCCCATATGAAATGAAATTAAAAGGCAACAATGAAATTGTACTTAAAAATATTTTGATTGGTGAAGTATGGCTTTGCAGCGGGCAAAGCAATATGGGCTTTTTAATGATGAACACCAGCAATGCCAATGAGGAGATGCCAAAAGCCAGTTATAAAAATATCCGTTTGTTTACTATTAAAAAAGATTACAGTGTTAAGCCTTTGCAAGAAGCTGCTGATGTAATTAAATGGGAAGAATGTACACCAGCATCCGTTGCTGCATTTTCGGCAGTGGCTTATTTTTTTGGAAAGAAACTGCATGAAGATTTGAATGTACCTATTGGTTTAGTGTGGAGTGCTTATGGCGGCAGTACCATTGAAAGCTGGATAAGTAAAGAAGGCCTTGCTGGTGAACCTACTTTTGGTAAAGCGGCAGCAAAAATTGAACAAAGGGATTTGAATAAAGAAATAAAGAAAAATAATGAAAGGTTTAACGCCTGGATTAGTACAGTAAATAAAATGGATGCAGGTTACGATAATGCCAGTTACAATTGGGCAAATAAACTTCATGCAGATTGGAGCAAAGCAAAAATGCCTGCCACTTGGGAAAACATTACTGCATTAAAAAATAAAGATGGGGTTATCTGGTTTCAAAAAGAAATTCAATTAACTGCCGCTGATATTGTCAATGATGCAAATATTTCATTGGGTGCTGTGGCTGATGAAGACTTTACTTTTATTAATGGGCAGCAAGTTGGCCACCGGTTTGATGATAGAAATAAAAAGAGAGAATATCCAATTTCAAAATCTTTATTAAAAGAAGGAAGCAATTTTATTACAGTGCGTATTACCAACTATCGGGATGATGGTGGTTTCATGGGTAAGGCAGATGAACTGTTTGTACAAACATCCAACAATAAAATTTATCTATCTGGCGAATGGAACTATAAAATAGGTTTGGATACTGTAGTGCCAACAGGATTAGCAAGGCAGTTAAATACAAGGCAGGTTCCATGCATTTTATACAATGCCATGATTGCCCCTGCAACTAATTATATATTTAAAGGTGTTATATGGTACCAGGGCGAAAGCAATGCCCTGCGTGGCTTTCAGTACAGGGAGTTATTTGCAACGATGATTAAAGACTGGCGTAAGAAATTCAACAATCAAAAACTTCCCTTTGTATATGTTCAATTACCCAACTATAAGAAAATATTGGCAAATCCTGCTGATGCAGAATGGGCAGAAATCCGGGAATCACAATCAGAGGTATTGAAGCTGCCATACACTTCAATGGTTTGTACAATAGAGCAAGGTGAGGCTGATAACATCCACCCAAAATATAAAAACGAAGTAGGCAAAAGACTTGCACTACAAGCAGAATACAATGTGTATGGAATTAAAAGTTTTGTTCCATCAGGACCAGTTTATAAAAGCCTGAAAGTAGTCGGTAATAAAATTTTAATTGAATTTGATGTTACGGGTGCTGGCTTGCAAACAACAGATAACGGTAAAAAAATAAAAGGTTTTGCAATTGCCGGTTATGATAAAAATTTTGTATGGGCAAACGCTGAAATAGTTGATAAGAAAACGGTTGCTGTTTCTGCTGGTGGAATTAAGAAGCCTGTTGCTGTTCGTTATGCCTGGGCAGATAATCCTGGTGAAATAAATCTCACAAACAATACCGGGATGCCAGCTTATCCTTTCCGAACAGACAAATGGAAGGGGAAAACAGAGGGTATAAAAATTTTGGATTACAGTAAAGGCGCTGTGCAGTAACAAACAGAAAATATTTTTTATAATAAATTCGAATTTCCCTGTCTTTAATTAAGAATCAAGTTATATGAAAAAAAGAATATTGTTGATTGCTGGTTTGTTTATATTTTTTAATACGCTGGCAAATGCTCAGAATAAAATAATGAGACCCATAGTTTATACTATGAACATACAAATGCTTGAGAAAAATAAAAGCAGGGTTAGTGCTAAAGACCCCCTTATTCTGCCGGCATATAAGTTATTATTGAAAGATGCAAACAAGGCCTTGGAGTTCGGCCCGGTGAGTGTGATGGAGAAAAAGAATACACCACCCAGTGGTGATAAACATGATTACATGAGCCTGGCGCCTTATCACTGGCCCGACCCATCCAAACCCAATGGATTGCCTTATATGCGTAAAGATGGACAAACAAATCCGGAGGTGAAAGAATATAAAGACAAGGAATATATGCCAAAACTTTGTGCAGATGTAAGCACTCTGGCAATGGCTTATTATTTCTCCGGTGAAAAAGTATACGCAGAGCATGCCGCTAAATTAATCAGGGTTTGGTTTTTAGATACAGAAACAAGGATGAACCCCAACCTGAATTTTGCGCAAGCCATCAAAGGTATTAATGATGGCAGGGGAGCCGGGCTGATAGATTCACGTCATTTTATAAAACTGATAGATGCCATTGGCTTGCTGCAGGGTTCAAAATACTGGAGTGATAAAGACCAGAAAGGGATGCAGCAATGGTTTGCCGATTTCCTGCACTGGATGCAAAACAGTAAGAATGGAATAAGTGAAATGAACGCCGATAATAATCATGGTGCATGGTATGATGCTCAGCGGCTGTCTATGGCTTTGTTTACCGAAAATAGTGAACTGGCAAAAAAAATTGTATTAAATGCCAGGGAGAGGCTCGATAAGCAAATGGATGATGCAGGAAAATTTCCCAGGGAAATGGAAAGAACTATTTCGCTGCATTACACAGCATTTGTAATGAATGCTTTTTTCACCATTGCTCAAATGTCAGAAGAGACCGGGATTGAATTCTGGAATTATACCAGCCCTTCAGGAAAATCATTGAAACAAGCTTTTAATGTACTGCGCCCTTATTTAGTACAGGAAAAAAATTGGGAAGGGCCGCAAATCAAAAACTTTGAATATGAGGATGGATACCCTTTACTTATGGAAGCCGCTGACCGCTTTAATTGTAAAAAATGCAGAGAGGCTGTAACATCTCTTGCCGGTGATAAAGCCGGACGTTTGCGGATTTACCTTTTATACTAAAACGATTTTATAAAACTCTAAAACTGTTGTTATGAAAAAATCAAATTGCTTGCTGTTTTTCTTGCTTTTGCTGTTTGGTAGTACAGCGATGGCACAAAAGAAGGTGGTTACCGGTAAGGTACTTAACCAGGCTACTAATGAACCTATGCAGGGAGTAAATATTCTTGCAGATAAACAAAAAGGTGGCTCATCCAGTAAGGCAGATGGCACCTATTCCATTTCTGTGGATAAAAACACATCAACGCTAATTTTTTCCTATGTAGGTTTTACCACTCAAACTATCTTAATTGGCGATAAGACTACTATTGATATTTCTTTAGTGCCGGCAGTAGTAGCGGTGGATGAGGTAGTGGTAATTGGCTACGGTACACAAAAAAAATCGCATCTCACCGGGGCTGTATCTAAATTTAAAAATGACAGACTGGATGAAACACCTGTTTCAAGACTTGACCAGGCGCTACAGGGAAAAATAGCAGGTGTGCAAATTCAAAATATCAATTCAGAAGCAGGTGCTGACCCAAAAATAAGAGTAAGGGGTTTGAGTTCTATTAACGCCGGTGCTAACCCATTGGTAGTAGTGGATGGCCACCCTGTACCGGATGGATTGGCCTTTGTAAATATGGCGGATGTGGAATCAGTAGAAGTATTGAAAGATGCTGCTTCAGCCGCTATCTATGGTTCAAGAGGTGCCAGCGGAGTAATCATTATCACTACTAAAAGTGGTAAAGCAGATAAACCAAAATATTCTTTTAAATTTTCAAATGGCTCTAAAACGGCGTATGAAAGGTATCCGATGCTTACCACTACAGAATATACTAACCTCTTATTTTATGAAGCATCGTTGAAAGCAAAAGATCCCAGCATTCCTCCGCCAACTGGTACAGCTATCATTGCAAATAATGAAAGGGCTGCATATATCGTAGAGAATTCTATTGTTGGTTATCCTACCGACTGGCAGGATCAGGCACTTCGTAATGCTACTGTTCGTAATCTGCAACTAAGTGTTGCTGGTGGCAACAGGCAAGTAAAATATTTTATTTCCGGTGGTTATCAGAAAGACCAGGGCATGATGTATCACAGTGAATATGATCGTTTCAGCCTTCGTACCAAACTGGATGTTCAGTTAAGTAAAAAAATAAAATTCAATTTTAATTTTAATCCTTCTTATATAAAAAGAGAAAGACCTTCTGTTGGATATATTGATTTTGTTCGTTTCCAGTCTTTCCTTCCTGTTTATCATACACCGGCAACTGTTGCTTTTGTAACGCAGGTGCCTCTATGGGCCAATATTAAAGTTGGTGATTTTGTGCAGGCAAGACATTTTAATGGAAGGATTTATAGTGGACCAATGCCTGATGGTACTATCTATACCAGCACATCAGCCCTCGATCCTTTTAATACCGGCAATAATACACCCAAGTCGGTAATGGAAACAAGAACAATCACTTCCAACGATTACCGGTTGCAAACTTCCGGCGATATGACAATTAATATTTTACCAGGGCTTGACTTTAAAACTCTGGCCAGTGTATATATTAATTATACTACAGGATTAGATTTTGCAAAAAGAAATTCTAACAGGGATGGTGATGTGAACAGGGGAGTTTACACCAACCGCCTTTTTATGGATCTCTTATCTGAAAATACATTCACTTATAATAAAGTAATAAAAGATCATACTTTTAATGTATTAGCAGGCTTTACCGCTCAGAAAACAAAAATTACAGATGAACAAACGACAGGGCTGGATTACCCCAGTGATAATATTACAACACTGAATACGGCCCTGCTGATTGATCAGGCAAAAACAGCTACTTTCAACCTGAGAAATCAAATAGGCTTACTTTCTTACCTCGGTCGTGTTTCTTACAGCTTTAAAAATAAATATCTCCTTTCTGCCAGTTATCGGGCAGATGGCAGTTCTTATTTTGCACCAGGAAACAAATGGGGATATTTTCCGTCGGTATCACTTGGATGGGTGGTTACGCAGGAAAAATTTATGGAAAAAGTCAACTGGCTGAGTAACCTGAAACTGAGGGCCAGTTATGGAGCTACTGGTAATAATCGTATTGTTGATTTTGCATTTGTTGATCTTTTATATGCTGCTAATTATCCTTTAGGATCAGGCACTGGTGTTAGTACTGTAGGGCAAACACCATCAAGAGATATTTTAGCTAACCCAGATATTACCTGGGAAAGAACTTTCCAATACAATGGTGGATTAGATGTGGCCTTGTTTAAAAATGCAGTAACATTCTCTATTGATGTTTATCAATCTAAAACAGATAAACTATTGCAGCGGCAATCTACATTAGCTTTTACGGGAGTCCCGCAGTATTGGAACAATATTGGCAGTTTGCAGAACCGGGGAATTGAATTTGAGATTACCACTACTAATATCAAAAAGAAAGATTTTAAATGGACAACTTCTGCTAATATAGCACACAATAAAAACAAGGTGTTGGAATTGGGCGCCGAGACATTTCTGCTAAACCAGGGAGAACGAACCGAACTTTATTTAAATAAGGTGGGTGGCCCGTTAGTTCAGTTCTTTGGATATAAAACAGACGGTGTATGGCTTTCGCAAGCCCAGATTGATGGAGTAAGGGCTGCAGGACTTAGCAGTCCGTTAAGCAACATGTTTGTACCTGGTGGTTTGAAACTGGTGGATACAAATGGCGATAATATTATTAATGCTGATGACAGGGTAGTTACAGGTTCCCCCTACCCTGATTTTACCTGGGGGATCACCAATAACTTTACCTTCAAGAATTTTGATCTTAGCTTCTTATTACAAGGGGTGCAGGGGGGACAATTGGTGAACGGAGATCCAAACTACAACGAAACAAAACGATACAATAAAAATTACAATAAAAATCGTTGGCTTAGTCCTATGTTCCCCGGCGATGGTAAAACGCCTTATTCCACTATTGGGTTTAACTGGATGCTTACAGATTATGTGGTAGAAGATGCTTCCTATTTTAGTTTGCGTGAGGTGATAGTTGGTTATACACTACCGCAGAAAGTAGCAAAATTAGTTCACCTCAGTTCCATGCGGGTTTATTTCTCCGGACAGAATTTATTTTTCAGTAATGCCAAAAATTACAGGGGTATCAATACAGAAGCAAGGTCTACTTCCGGTCCTTATAACACTCCATTGGTGGATGGTTATCAGCGGGGAGGTTTTCCATTGCCAAGAACAATTTTATTCGGACTCGACATTAATTTTTAACCGGCAAAAAAAATATTTATGAAACTTATACATTTTATCTTATTGTTTTGCTGCGCTGGTTTGTTCGCCTGCAAAAAAACGATTGACTTGTATCCACAGTCTAATCTGAATACGGCAACATATTACTCCAACCTGGCGGAAGTAAAATCTGCTTTAACCGGTTGTTATAACGGTATGCAGCTTTCACTATTCAATGAGTGGCAGTTTACGGAACTGCGTAGCGACAATGCCAAGGTAGCTGGCACAGGTAGTACTGCTTCTGCTAACCGTGACCTGAGTGATCTGGATATGTTTATTCCGGCTACTTCTCAGCAACAGATTTATAACTATTGGTTGGCTACGTATAATAATATCCGCAATACTAATATTGTATTAGAAAAATTAGGCGTAGTGTATGATCCCGCAACAGGAGCATTGACGTTTACTACGATCACTATTCCCATTTCAGAAACCGACCGCAAGCAACTGGCAGGCGAAGCCATGGTAATAAGGGCATATCATTACTTTAATCTTGTCCGTTTATTCGGTGGCGTTTTCCTGGTGCATAAACCTATTACTGCGGATGAAGCTAAAACGATGAACCGTGCTTCAGTAGCGGATATTTATAAATTGATTGAAGCTGATCTGCTTACAGCTGCTGCTTCTATGAATACCCTGAAGTTTAGCCAGATTGCAGCTGCTGATAAAGGAAGAGCTACTCTGTGGGCAGCAAAAGGATTGTTGGGCAAGGTTTATCTTACGCTTAACAGAAAACCTGAAGCTATTGTACAATTACAGGATGTAATCACTAATAGCGGTTATTCTTTGCAAACAAACTATGCCAATGTGTTTTCAATTACTAATGAAATGAATAGCGAAATACTTTTTGCAGTCCGCTATAAGGCTGGCGGTCTTGGTTTAGGTTCCCATTTTGGGAATACATTTGCTCCGTTGGGTACAGGTTCTGCTGTTATAAATGGCGATGGCGATGGATTGAATTATCCAACTGCCGATTTGGATACTGCCACTAATGGGGATTTGCGAAAGCCTACATTGATTGGCACTTTTGGTACGGGGACAGCTACCAAGTGGTATGTAAAAAAATACCTGTTTCCTGTAACCTTGGTGGATGATGGTGAAAGCGACTGGCCGATACTTCGCTATGCAGATATATTATTGATGATGGCAGAAGCTCAGGGGTATTCACCTGCCAGTATTTCCCTGATCAACAGTGTTAGGCCAAGAGCAGGCCTACCCAATTATACGGCAGCAACCATTACATCAGTAGCGAAATTTGAACAGGCACTGTCAAATGAGAGAAGAATAGAGTTTGCGTTTGAAAACCAGCGTTGGTTTGATTTGGTCCGCTTTAATACAACTATGACAACTATTACTGCGCAACAAACTATCAAAGATCATTATGCCGACGAATATTACGCACACTACAGGTTATACCTGCCCCCTACCCCAACACTGGCACAGTTGCAGGCAAATATTACAGTGGAAAAATTGTTGCTTCCCATACCACAACGAGAAATTGACACCAATACACAATTGGTTATTCCTCAAAATCCGGGTTATTAAACGTAAGGCAAAATGAAGAAATTGTTATTAGGTATAAGTTTATTGTTGCTGGCTTCTATTAAACTGCTGGCACAAGATGTCGACAGTACATATAAGCCTGTTCCGGTACCCCAGGGGTTTACTAAGCAATTGAATGTTATTTACAAACAAGTAAAGGACTGGATCGGAAGAGTAGATATTTATTTACCGCCGGTAAAAGATAAGCCGGTGCCGGTAGTAATAAACATACATGGCGGTGCCTGGAGAAAAGGTGCTAAAGAAGCACAGGGCGGTTTCAATACTTATTTTAAATTAGGCTTTGCTGTAGCTAATGTTGAATATCGCTTAAGTTCACAGGGCGTTGCACCTGCCGCTATTGAAGATGTTCGTTGTGTAATGCAATATTTAATTAATCATGCTGATTCATTACACATTGATGTTACGAAAATTATTTTTGCAGGCAGTTCGGCCGGCGCTCACCTGGCATTAATGGCCGGTTTAACAGCGAATATAAATAACCCATTTGATAAGGATTGTCCTGTTTCCTCAAAGACGTACAAGATCGCAGCTATCATTGCACAGTCAACACCATCTGTTTTGTACAGTACTAGAGCGGACGGGCAGTTACAGGTGTTAAAAGACGGGGCTGTATATGAATGGTTCGGAGGCAGAAAAGATGATGAAAACTTTGCACAAAAACTTTCACCTGTTACTTATGTTAGTAAGGATAACCCACCAATTTTTTTGTCACATGGCGATGCAGATGGGAGGGTTCCTTATCAGCAATCGGTTGACCTGGATGCAAAACTGACGAAAGCCGGTGTGAAGCATGTCTTTATTACCATACCCGGAGGAGGGCATGGTGGTTACTCAAAAGAAAAACAGGACGAGATCAAAAATGCCATCACAGAATTTTTAAAAGAGAATGTCATCAACAAATAAGTAACCAGGGTTGGCTGTCTCTGCTTGACCGGATGATGCGAAGAAAAAAGTTAATTATGAAAAGAATAAATTTATTGATTATCTGGAAAACTATTGCTTCCCATACCGCAGCGGGAAATTGATACCAATTCACAGCTCGTTATTCCTCAAAACCCAGGTTATTAATTATAAAATGATTATATATGAAAAAAGTACTTCTAGCTACACTTTTTTTTATTTCTTTCCAAACATTTACCACTGCACAAACAGCAGATACTACGATCTATAAACCTGTTGAATATCCTGAAGGCTATGAAGCTCAAATTGATGTTGTTTATAATAGAGGAAAAGACTGGCAGGTAAAGCATGATATTTATTTCAACCCCAAAGCAATTAAACCCACACCGGTCGTATTCAATATCCACGGTGGAGGATGGAATCATGGCACCAAAGAAGGTCAGTCAGGATTTGGAAGTTATTTTAATATAGGGCTTGCTGTTGTTAACGTTGAATACCGCTTAACCCCACAAGCAACCGCACCAGCCGCAGTTGAAGATGTTCGTGCCTCAATTTTGTACATCGTAAAACATGCCAAAGAACTTAATATTGATCCAAATAAAATAATAGTTATGGGTAGTAGTGCCGGAGGGCATTTAGCGTTGATGGCAGGCTTACTTCAAAATGATAATAAGTTCGACGGCGACTATAAAGATGTTAATTGTTATACAATAGCTGCCATAATAGATAAGTTTGGACCAACTGATTTAACTGTATCCGGCATAGATAAGAATAAGTCTGTTATTGCTTGGATGGGATCGCACAGTAACGACAGAAAATTTATTGAGTCCATGTCGCCTATTTTTTATGTTAAGAAAACAAGCCCTCCGGTATTCATTATTCATGGAGATGCTGACCCCATTGTGCCTTATCAACAGTCTGTTGATCTCCATAAAAAATTTCTGGAAGTTGGTGTAAAGACAGAATTCATTACCATAAAGGGAGGTCTGCATGGAAAATTTGACAAGGAAAATAATTCACAAATTAAAAAAGCGATTGCGGATTTTCTGAAGAGCCTTGGCCTGTCCAAAAACTAATAAAACTGTAAAAAATAATGCTTAAGACCAATATTTAGCTGGCAATAATTTATCTAATGATTAAAAAATAATTTTATGTATAATGAAAATGTTTTTATAGAGAATAACAATGTCCAATGGGAAGAAGTTGGACAAGGCGTAAGGAGAAAAATTCTGGCTTACGATGATAAGCTGATGGTGGTACGAGTGGAGTTTAAAAAAGGAAGTATTGGAAATATTCATCAGCATTACCATAGCCAGATAACAAATGTAGAAAGCGGCAGCTTTGAAGTACAGATAGATAGCCGTAAGCAATTATTAAAAGCGGGGGATGCATTTTATATTCCACCTAATATTGACCATGGCTGTGTATGTATGGAAGATGGTGTATTAATTGATGTGTTCAGCCCGATGAGGGAAGATTTTATACTGAGTGGAAATAATACAAATGGCGGATTATTAAAAGAAAAAAAACAATAAACTTTCTGCAATTCGGTCAGATAACACCACAAATTGAAACAGAAATTGTGAAATGAGTATTAAAGATTGAAGGAAATACATATAGCAAGCAATCTAAATCGTCCTGTTTCTACAGGATGATTTTTTAAAATAAACTATAAAAAATGAAAATAAATGGTCTTCGCTGGTGGATTATCACATTAATAGGATTGGCTACAGTTATTAATTATATTGACCGTAGCGCCATCAATATCATGTGGCCTTATATTTATAAAGATTTTGGTATTGCTGATACGGATAATAAAAACGCATTGGCCTTAATCACTACTTTTTTTATGATTGCTTATGCTATTGGGCAAACAGTTACAGGTAAAATGATGGATGCTATCGGCACCCGTTTGGGAATGGTTATTTCTATTGCAGTATGGAGCGTATCTATTGCCTTGCATGCATTAGCAAAAGGCCTTTCTTCATTTAGTGTATTTCGTTTCTTTCTCGGTATCAGCGAAGCAGGTAACTGGCCCGGAGCCACTAAAAGCAATGCGGAATGGTTTCCTGCAAAAGAAAGGGCAATTGCTCAAGGCATATTTGGAGCAGGTGCATCGCTCGGTTCTGTAGTAAGTGCTCCTGTTATTGCAGCTTTATATCTTGCAATAGGATGGCAGGGTACGTTTGCAGGGATTGCAGTCTTAGGCTTTTTATGGATTATTCCCTGGCTCATCATTAATAAGGCAACACCTGATAAACATCCTTGGATAACCAAAAAGGAACAAGACCATATTTTAGATTGCCATACAGATAAAGTAAATACGGTACCTGAAACAAAAGTATATACATGGAAAGAGTTACTTAATTTTAAAACTACCTGGAGCATTATTGCTTCCCGTTTTTTTATTGACCCTGTATGGTGGTTGTTTGTAACATGGCTGCCTACTTTTTTAAAAGAACAATTTGCATTTGATATCAAACAAATTGGCGCTTTTGCATGGTTCCCCTATTTATTGGCAGCAATGGGCAGTTTAATTGGCGGTTACTATTCATCAAAACAAATACGAAAAGGCGTAAATGCGGTAGTGGCAAGAAGAAAAGCCGTAACAATCGGATGTATTATCATGCTGGTTTCTTTAGTAACAATTGTTTTTATGCTCGATCAATTAAAAGAGCAGCCCGCAGTAACTATTGGATTAATAAGTATTACCCTTTTCGGTTTCCAGTTTTTAATTGGTAATATACAAACTTTACCATCTGATTTTTTTAATGGAAAAAATGTGGGTACAGTAGCAGGCATGGGTGGTACAGCAGCAGTGCTGGGAGTATTAATAACTACATGGATGGTACCGGTACTTACTAAAACAAGCTATGTTTCTTTCTTTATACTGGCAGCGTTACTGGTGCCGCTATCATGGCTCTCATTAAAATATTTTGCTAAAAAGAATGCATGATTAAGTTTATCCCGATAACTTTTTTATGCATATTGAATAGGTTTTGCCTTACAGTTGTATATTTTAAAGATTCTGCAAAACAATCTTTGGCTGGTTGAATATAATATAAAAGAAAGATGAAAAAAATTGTAGTTTTTGGAGAAGTGCTACTTCGTCTCTCTCCACCCGATTATACAAGATTTGGACAGGCAACTGCATTTAATATTTATTATGCCGGGGCTGAATATAACACAGCCATATCACTTGCCTTATTGGGGCTGCCTGTTTCTTTTGTTACCCGTTTACCGGATAATGATTTGAGTATTGCTGCTGTTCAACAATTAAAACGATATGGGGTTGAGGGAAATAATATTTGTTATGGAGGCAAGAGGCTGGGTACTTATTATCTGGAGCAGGGAGCCGTAATGCGGGGAAGCAAAGTAATTTATGACAGGGAACATTCCTCAATTGCCGAAATAGAACCGGGCTTGTTAGATTGGAAAAACATTTTAAAAGATGCCGGATGGTTTCATTGCACAGGTATCACTCCTGCAGTATCACAGGCAGCAGCAGATGAAACATTAACAGCGGTAAAAATGGCCAGCGAACTTGGCCTCACAGTAAGTATTGATTTAAACTACCGTAGTAAGTTATGGCAATACGGGAAACATCCTAAAGAAGTTATGCCTGAAATAATGAAATACTGTAACGTTGTTTTGGGTGATATGAATACCGTAAAAACCTATTTCGAAATTGAAAGTGCGGAACAAGACAAGAAAGATTCCTACAAAGACTGCATGCAGCAATTAAAGAAAATGTTTCCAAATCTGCAGCATATTATTTTTTCATTCAGGGATACACACTCTGTTACTAATAATAGCATCGGCGCTTTTAATTTGAATAGTGATAAACTAATTGAATCAACTGTGTTTAATATGCAGGGCATGGTGGACAGACTTGGGGGAGGTGATGCATTAATGGTAGGGATTATTTACGGCCTAAATAAATTTAAAGACAATCCCCAAAAGTCAATTGATTTTGCTGTAGCCGCCGCTGCATTAAAATCCTCCATTCCCGGGGATACAAATTTTGTTACAGAAGATGAAATATTGTCTTTAATGCAGGGCAATACTTCGGGTAAAATTAATCGGTAAAAATGACAGATACAATCAATCATATTATCCGGCATAAATTAGTTCCGGTTTTTTATCACGATAATAGAGAATGGTGTTTAGATGTAATGAACACTTGCTATAAGAATAGCATTAGGGTGTTTGAGTTTACTAACAGAGGACAAAATGCTTTCGATAATTTTATCGCATTGAATCAATTTCGCCAGCAGTATTGCCCCGATATGGTTTTAGGTGCAGGAACTATTTTAGATAAACAAACTGCCGGGAAGTTTATAGAGGCAGGAACTTCATTTATTGTATCACCATGTTTCATTAAAGAGGTGATGGAGGAATGTAAACAAAATAATATACCCTACCTACCAGGATGTATGACCGTGAAAGAAATTTATGATGCCACTGTAGCCGGTTGCAAAATTATTAAAATATTTCCGGGTGAAGTGACTGGCCCGGCATTCATAAAAGCAGTGAAGGCCGTATTACCAGGAGTTTCTGTGATGATTACAGGTGGGGTAAATAATAAAAATATAAATGGTTGGTTTAAGGCTGGTACTGAAGTTGTTGGTTTAGGTTCTGATTATTTTAAAAATGCGGATACCAATAAAGATACTCTGCTAATAATAGAAGCAAAAATCAAAGAAGCAAAAAGACTCTTTTGATTAAAAGTTTGATGAATGAAACTATCTCCAAAATACTATCTAATCTTGAAGACCAACTCAAGTTTATTGACCTTGAACAAGATGATACAATCAAATGTGCAGAGCTTTCTATTGATGTGAGTAGAAAAGCACTTGATAAGTTAAAGGCTACAATGCTAAAACACAAGTTTAGGTCACAGGGAGAAGAAATAATTTTTTTTAAGAAAACCAAGCCCAAATTTTTAGCTCCTCTTATTTATCATTTAAAAGTGTACAAAATAGAATCCCGTAAACCCAATGGAAGTGATAAAATTAGGAGAAAGTATTTGTTGAATGAATTGGATAAGCTGAAACATTATTTTGACAGCAACCTTGATTTTTACCGGTATTACCGCACCCAAAGTAATTACTTAGACCATAAATATTTTCTCCGGGGTAAATACGATATACGGCTCACTGTTGACAGTTTCTTTTTTGAAGCAGATGATACGCCAAAGTATGTCGCTCTGAAATTTCTTTCCAAGAATAGTGAATTTTAGCAGTAAACTGGTATCCCAGAAAGTAGAAGGATGTTCAAAATATATAATATTAGGTATTTATACAAGAAAAATACCCATTTAGGGTATAAATATTGTATTTTTACCTAAAATGGGGAATATCCAACCATATAGACAATTAGAGCAATGCCTGGATGATATACAAGGCAGGGGGAAATTCTATTTCACCCTGGAAGAAGTAAAAAGGCAGCTACAGATTGAACAAAGTGCTATCCAGAAGCAATTACAGCCCCTACTCAAAAAACAAAAGGTGGCCCTGATCCGAAAAGGGTTTTATGCCATTGTTCCACCTGAATATCGCATCACAGGAGCGCCGCCTGTAACTTATTATATTGATGGAATGATGCAGGTATTAAAACGACCTTATTATATTGGTCTTTTAAATGCAGCAGCATGGTATGGGGCTGCTCATCAGCAACCGCAGAAATATGCCGTGATAGTTCCCCCTCCGGTATTACCTGCTATTCGTAAGCCCTATGCAAGCATTGAATTTATTTATAAGAAAAGCTGGCAGGAAAAGGATATAGTACAACAGAAAACAAATGCAGGCTATGTGATGGTTTCGTCTCCTGAGTTAACTGCACTTGATTTGTGCTATTATAGCAGGCACGCTGGAGGCATCAACCAGGTTGCAACTGTATTGCAGGAACTTTCAGAAGAAATAGATGCAACTAAATTAGTAGAAGTAGCCGGGCGTTATTTCAGTATGATGGCTGTGCAACGATTAGGATACTTATTGGAGCTTTTGGGCTATGAGGAAAAGGTATTGCCTTTAAAAGAATGGCTTCGGCAACAAAAATATCATGCAGCATTACTGGAAGCGGGAGATAAAAATCACAAATCAAAAATTACAGGCAATGATTGGCGTGTCATTGTCAATACAGAAATAGAATCCGATATATGATACCCAAGGCATACATAGATGAATGGAGGCAAGATGCACCGTGGCGGGATGATTACCAGGTGGAGCAGGACTTAATTATTAGCAGGGCACTCAATGCTATCTTTTCGGATACAGAATTGAAAGAGAAACTGGCATTCAGAGGGGGAACGGCTTTGCATAAATTGTATTTCCAGCCTGCGGCTCGATATTCTGAAGATATTGATCTGGTACAGATCAAAGCAGAACCCTTTGGCCCTGTTATGGATCAACTTAGGGAATGCTTATCCTTTTTAGGTACACCGGCACGTAAGCAAAAAGAACATAATAACACAATGGTTTACCGCTTTGAAAGCGAAGGTGGTCAAAAGATGAAACTGAAAATCGAAGTCAATACAAGGGAACATTTTACGGTGTTTGGGTATCAGCAAATACCTTTTCAATTGGCTTCTTCCTGGCATAACAGTGAAGGAACAATAACAACTTTCACATTGGAGGAACTATTGAGTACAAAACTCAGGGCTTTATATCAACGGAAAAAAGGAAGGGATTTATTTGATCTTTGGTACGCTGTTACAAAACTTGATTGCCAGCCACAAAAGATTGTAGAAAGTTGGAGAAAGTATATGAAAGAAGAGAACCACACTGTAAGCCGAAGAGAATTTGAACTAAACCTCGATGCTAAAATGCAATCGGCACAATTTACAGGTGATATGGATTTTTTGATCAGGGAAGGCATTCGCTATAATGTTCCTGTGGCAATAGAAATTGTTCGTAAAGAAATTATTGAATTAATATAAAAAAGCAATAGGCATCAAACCCGCGCCAGTCGCTGGTTTCTTGTTTTTGGATCTATTAGTAAACCCGTACGACTCCCGATTCGCAGTAGAGAAAAACCTTAAAAAATAATAGCCAACAGTTTTTATAACTCTATGAAATGTTCGACCTATAATATTGACCGTAAAACTTTGAGAACAATTTTTAAACAAATATTTTCATTAACAATTGAATGAGGTATCCTTATAGCCACCTCCAACCTCAATGCATGTTCGAAATAATCCAAAAACCTTGGCTATAAGCTTCATTTCCTTGAATTGGTCGGAATATCTAAAATTGGCCTGTGCTTCCAATGATACAGTTGAGCCGACTTGTATAGCCCGGTTTATTTGTTTTTTTTTGCTGGCCGTAACTTTGTGCAATATTTGTTTTTGATTTTCATTCGAAGCCCAAAGCCCTGCCGCCTAGTTATCTGATGGATTAAATTCGTAGAGTGATTGTGATTAATTATACATTCAACTTTATGGAGATATCAGCCTGACAAGATATATTGTCTTCCATGAATTCCTTTGAAATAAAGACCTGGTTATATTGTATCCTTGAGGGTGAGTAAATATTGTAAATGCATATATAACTCTTTATAGAAGTCTTACAACGAATTAACGCAGGACAGTTATGAAAAAGTGTTTGATTCTATTAACAGTAAAATCACAGTTTCATTAAGCGTGACTGATTTTTTTAAACTAATAAAGCCAGTTGACCTACTCAAACTCACGGAAAGAGTGCGGACTATTCAGGATATTCTTGCAGAATCCGGTAAAACAATTATTCAAATAAAAGATGATGGGTAAACCAGAAAATTAATCATTTTCTTCCACGGCCATCCGCATAAAGAAAGAAAATGACAGGCATCACAAACGAGTCATCTAAACACAAAGAAACGATACCTAACATTAGAACAGAGAGAAAATAAAAACACCTTTCGTTTGACCGCAACAGTGGCTGTCCTGCTGTCAATTGAAAATCAGATGTTGCAGGCCACTGTTGCGGTCAAACGAAAAAGCCAAGCCGTTTTGGGCTTGGTTTTTTGCAGGTGATGCCGGGCGCGGCAGGCAGGATATAACTGACAGGCTTTACGGGATAGTTGGTTTTACTTTTTATGTATATAGCTACTATTGTCACCGGCTGGCTTGTCTGTATTTAATGCACGCATCGCGGCACTGTCTGCTTTCATTTTCTGCTTCAAGTTCCAAACTTGGGCGTTATGGGTTTCCTCTTTTTCTACGGAATCTCTTACATTATCCGGGTTCTGCTCAACGTTTGCAGATACATCCTGCATGATTTCCGTGAGGATTGGCTTGGCACCCAGCAGTAACTTTCTCCATTTAGTATCATTGTTACGATACTGGTTTAAGTGTTGCCCGGTTTGGAACCAGCCAACACCAAAACTTACACAAACACAAAAAAGCGCTACAGTAGCATAAAGTAATTTTGGCACATGATGCTCATGAACTACTTTTTGAATAAGCGGTTTTTTCAAGAGCTCACCATGAGAATCGATCTTTGCACCAAAATCTTCGAGTTGTTCGATTGGCACGGCGATACGCTGCATTAGTATTTGCTGTTCCTTTTTAAATGTTTCCATTTTTTGATGTAAACTGCTGACCTGTTCCTTTGTTTCCTGGATCGATTGCTGTTGCTTTTCCTGATCTGCTTTTACATTTCTTAAATCCTTACTGTCTTCAAGGCGTTCTTCTGAGATCCGGTTCAGCGCTTTTTCAATGGTTTTCTCTTCCATGTTTTATTTTTTTATGTGGTATTCGGTTTATAAATGTTGTGACAGGTATTTACGTTTTCTTTTTTTCTGTAATAATTCATGTGGTGTCTGGCTATTATCTCGCTCGGTTCTTAATAGTATTTCTATGGCTTTACTGTAATCTATTGTCCTTTCCTGTTGCCTGTTTTTTGACATAGTGGGTGATGTAGATTTTGATTGCTGCCGGACTTTGGTGACGATCACCTTTTTACTTGTCTGTTCCAGTTTTTGGTGCAACTGCTGCCGCCTTTCAAGGGAATAAGAAAGTATTTTTTCAATGGTGCGCAAAGAATACCCCAGGTCACTGCCCTTTATGTGCATTTTTTTGTCATCGATAAAACTGATGCCCCGGCTCTTTATTACTTCTACATTACGTTTATCCATTTGGCGAATAAAGTCAGATAAGCTGGTAGCATTTAGCAGGCAATCCCGTATATTTTCTTTCAGTTTTTCTTTGCGATGATCTATACGTTGTTCGAGGGTGTGTTCCAGTCTTTGCTCATGGCTTAGGAATCTGTGCGGGCTTAAAACCTGTTTGAATTCATACTTCAATTCCAGTTTACGACAGATCGCAGCAACTTTTCGGTAGCTGTTGGAATCAGTAATAGCCTTCCCATCGAAGCCTATCCGGTTGACTACAATATGCAGGTGGGGATGCTCCGTATCCTTGTGATAGATGACTATGTATTGGTTATTTTCAAAACCGAACTCTTTAGCAAAATCCTGTCCGATCTGCCTGAGCTCCTCCTTTGTAAAAAGATCCTCCGGGTCGAGGCTTAATGAAATATGCATCACTGGCTTTGATAAATTGGGGCGTAAAGTTCTTACATCATTAAACTGGCTGACCAGTTCTTTTTTATTACCGAAGCACATATTATACTCCAATACCTCTGCCCGGTTCTCATGTTGCAGGCCATCCTGTAACTCAAGGGCCAGCTTCTGCTCATGACTTAATTCCTGCTTATCTTCCAGGCAATAACGCAGGCAACCCCCAAAAGATTTTCCGATAGATATTTTCCCGATCATACAAAATGGGTTTTTATAGTGATGGTCAGTTCCTTCAATTGGTCACATAACTCCAGTTCTTTGACGGACAGGTATGCATCAAATTCTTCTCCGCTATTTCTTTTTTTTGCCAACTGGTTTAAGTTCGCAGCAATATGATTGAGTGTTCCATTCATCGTTAAAGCCTCTTTCGGGAACTCCCTTTTTGGCCTGTCAATTTTTCCGGACAACCCAATCTCACGCAAATATTCTGAGACAGTCATACCGGCTTCTTTACCCTTTGTTTTCAGCAGCCTTTGTTCAAAAGCACTGCAATGCACTGTGACCGTTTTATTTCTTTTGATCTCTTTAGACGGCCTGCCCCCTTTGTTTCTATGTTTTACTGTTGTCTCCATAGTTTTTAATAGTGTCTTAGGGTTCGCCAGTGGCGAACCCTCTCCACGAATGCGATAGCATGAGTGGAGCGAGCGTTTCGGGGTTCCCGAAACATAGCTCGCTCCCAAAAAAAGAAAAAAATATTAGGGGCTTACAGATAGTTTTCCATTTTGCAAATCCTGTTATTGCTGTTGAAAAGAAAAATGATTCTTCTTACGTAATGCCACTTATTGAAATCTTTATACTCTTCATGCATCCGGTTTTAGGCGACTATTTTTTTAACACACAAATAGCTGATTAAATACTATTCATCGCTGGCAGGATACTGATCTGAAGTAGACCAACGTTTATTCACTTGGCTTCGAAAAAAAAAGAAGTTTAGTACCGGAAAATTTGTCAGTGATGGATTTTATTTTCTTAAACTATCGCAAAGCTTCACTGTTAAAAATCTTTGGACTACCCGTACCATGTTTACGGATATTGTCTTTTAAATCCATCCACAAACGGATATTGTAGTCCGCTATTTCATGTAATTCTTCTGGGGTTAATTTGTGCGGATTCAAAACAGCAGGAGCGGATTTGTCTTCCGGTTGCGGTTCAAAAAAAGAAAATAAATTAGGTGCATAGCCTTCGCCCACTTCCAAACTTTTCCCGATTGCGATGCTGTTGCCGAACAATTTGATTTGTTTGCCTGAGTTTAAGTGCAGGGTTCTTCTTTTAAAGTCTGTCATAATTTTTGTTTTAAAATGTTAAGCGAATAATTTTTTGATGTTTTTTTGTCATAGCCAGTTGGGGCGGTTAAGAAGAAAAAATTGATTTTTTACAATCACTCTTCTTTGGGAGTTGCCCTCATGGACTGCATTTGGTTTGTTCTGCCCAGGTAAGCCAGGATCTCGGTTTTATTGTAAAAGACCCTTGAACCGATATGGTATTTGCGGTAATAACCCCGTTCAACATGGCTATCAATAGTAGGTTTGGAAACCCTTAGCATCCTGCACACTTCCGGTTTTTTGATGTAGACAATCTCCTCTTCCTGTCTGGTAACAGAGGACAGTTCCTGCTGAATGGACTGCCGGATAAACTCCCTGAGTTGTTCGTAGAAGTGCTCAGGGGTATCACTGAATAAAATAGTGTTAGACATAACCTTTCAATTTTGATGCAATCTCGAATTGAAGGGAGATGGGATAAAGGGAAGTAATACCTTAAAAAGGTAGTGGGTATGCCTTTTAAAGTGTTTTGGGAATGGGTCTGGACACTAAATCAGGCTTATTAATAGGAAAATATTTCCGAAATGACCGCTTTAATGGAAAAATATATCTAAAACAGGCCTATTATTCAAATTTAATCGTAATTTAGTAGAAAATTATTCCAAGAATAAACTATTCAATAGAAAAATATATCCATAATAGTAAAAAACCCTGTTTTAATCGAAAAAAATAGCAACCATGAGGTTACAAGAAATCATTATAGGAACAAAAGAAAGATCTAAACAGATCAGTAAGCTGGAGAAAGAGGGCCTGATTAAAAAGATTGCGCCCCGTTTATACACATCCAATATGACGGAAGCTCCGGAAAAAATTGTGCGGCGTAACTGGTATCGAATACTGTCTGAATTATACCCCGAAGCCTTCTTAAGCCACCGCAGTGCATTAGAACGGGTGCCGACAAAAGGCGGGCATATTTACCTGACACACAGCTATACAAAGAACACCGTATTGCCCGGACTGACCCTTCATTTCTTACAAGGCCATGAGGCACTTGCACCGGATGATACCTTGTTTTTTGGCAACCTGCGAACATCGGGACTTTCGCGGGCTTACCTTGAAAATTTACAAAGTAGCCGCGCAAGCGGGGAGGAATCAAAAACGCTAAGCCGTGAACAACTGGAAGAAAAGATGGAATCTTTCCTGCGCGTAAAAGGAGAAGATTCTTTGAACCAGGTGCGGGATCGAGCCAGGGAGATTGCCCCGGTTTTGGGTATGGAAAAAGAGTGGGCAGCTTTGAATCAATTGGTTACTGATATGCTGGGAACCGGTCTATCCAAAAATCTCAAAAGCACCGTAGCAAAAGCAAGGGTGCTGGGAGAGCCTGTGGACCCGGACAGGATGCAGCTTTTTGAATCACTTTTCGAACAACTGGTGAGTAAGGATTACCCGGATTATCCAGACAGAAACAGTAACATTCAATCCTATCAGAATTTTGCATTTTTTGAAAGTTATTTCTCTAATTATATCGAAGGAACCGAATTTACAGTAGACGAAGCCAGACAAATCATCACTACTTCAACGCCGCTGCCTGCAAGAGATGAAGATTCACATGATGTATTGGGAACTTACCAGATTGTGTCTAACAGGAATGAAATGTCTTTGCAACCCCAGAACGCAGAAGATTTTTTACGATTGATTAAGGAACGACACGCTGTATTACTCAGCGCCTGGAAATCAAAGATGCCTGGCGAATTTAAGGACAGGAACAACAAGGCAGGTACGACTGAATTTGTGGACTGGCAACTCGTACCGGGAACTTTGAAAAAAGGATATGAATGGTACAGCCTATTGCAACATCCCTTTTCAAAAGCAGCTTATATAATGTTTATGATCAGTGAAGTTCACCCTTTCATAGACGGTAATGGAAGAATCGCGCGTATAATGATGAATGCAGAATTAGGTGCAAAGGGGTTATCGAAGATCATTATACCAACCGTGTACAGGGAAGATTACATGGGAACTCTAAAGAAACTGACCAAACAAAGGGATGGTGATGCCTACACCCGGATGCTTTTAAAAGCCTGGGAGTTCAGTAGTAATATTTATGATGAAAGCCTGGATAGAATGGAAGAATACCTTACAAAATGTAATGCTTTCCTGACGCATAAAGAAGGGTATTTAAAAATCATTCAGCGATAAAAGGGAAGTATGTTCGGTTATTGTTTTAAAATCAGCCTTTCTTCCGGGATATTAATTTCTTCTGGTTCTTCGCTATTGGCATATTTGAAATTAACTGTATACTGACCGGTATTCAGATTGAATATTTTTATAATGGCAGTCCCCGCAGGTTTATATTCTGTATCAAGTACAATTACTGGTTGGCCCGGTGTGAATTTCATAAAAAAATGTTTTTAATAAAACCCGGTTTTGGATTAGGATTCAGGAAAATCGGATTTTAATATTTCATCTGCACGTTTGGAAACATCGGCTCCGAATATCTCAGGATGTGAAATGATTTGCTTGAATTGAGGTTTTAATTGTCCTTTCTCTCCATCATTATTTTTCCCTTTTAAAACATGTTTGTACGAAAAATTTTTCAGCTTGGAAAGACGGCTGGACAGGTTGGTTGCCTGGAATGTTTGCTCCAGAAATTTTTTAAATGCTTGTGTATCCTGCATGAGGGTATAATACTGACTCTCATCATTATTGATTTCAAAATATAGATGTGTGGCGATAATATAGGTCCGGGTATGAAAAGATTCAACTTTGTTTTCACCAGCATCCGGGGTGGCTTCTTTTTTGCCTATTGTATGGGTTTGATCTGAGATCATAGTATTCAAAAAAACTTTTATGGCTTCATCTGAAACCTGAGCCGCTTCAAACAAGATGGTCATTTCTTTTTTGGTACCAGGGTTTTGCAGGATATTTTGTATGACCGAAAGGGTTAGGGATTTTTTATTGACCGATTTGTGTTTGGCCAATTCATTTTTTATTTCATCCAGAAGGCTGTTTAAATATAAGCCTGGGGAAATTGTCCTGTCCTCGTTCCTGCAAAAGACGAAATGATACCATTTGAATTTGATAAAGTTCTCAGGGGTGGGTTTGAGGTCGTATTTGATACTTTGCCAAAGCCAGTTCTTCATCGGTATTGTCAAATGGGGTTAAATTAAGACCAAAAAAATATTCAAATGTAAAATAAAAAAAAAGAATAAATAAAAAGGGGGAAAAATGGATGAAATGCAACACGAATGCAACACAAAAAAAGCAAAACCCGCGACCAGCGCGGGTTTCAGAGGTGCTAAAGTGATCCCGCTGGGACTCGAACCCAGGACCCATACATTAAAAGTGTATTGCTCTACCAACTGAGCTACGGAATCCTCCCTTTAATTCAACGATTTATATTGCTATATCTCGTTTTGGGAGTGCAAAAATAGGTGAAATAAAAAACCAGCCAAATTTTTATGCTTCTTTTTTATACGATTTACTCACATTCAATCCATTATACGTGTATCAAACTACTTATTTCCACCTGAATACAACCGTATTCCGTATTCCTCCCCAATAATTCATCTTTTTAAATTCAGCGAGTTTTTGCACTCGGGTGTCAGCTTCAAGGTCCTTTAACGGGATATGTCCCTCAACAACCGCAAACCAATCGTCCCAGATAATAAAATCACCCGGTCTGAATTCATTTTTTACAAAAGCATCCAGTAATCTTTTTCTTTTGTCTTTATTGAACCAGTCTATATCAAGCACTTCACTTATATAAACGGCTTCATAATAGAAAGTGTACTGATGATAGTCAGGATATGTTTTCTGGAGCCACTGCCCCAATTCCTGTTGTGCATACTGATCTGCTTTTAGCTGAAAATCGCGTTGCCAGCGATAGGCGAAAATATGTCCGCTGAATGGGTATAGAAAGATGAATATAGTGAGTACAGTAACTGTAACCCGTTTTATCTTTTCGTTCCCCATAAAATCTACTCCAAATAAAATACCCCGGTAAGCAATGATTGCCATCAATGGCATAATGGTAATCATTACCCGCAAAATGCCACCGCTGTTAAATATGCCTAATGCCCAAAATGCACTATGTGCAAGAAAGAATACTATACAACTGCCATATAGCAGAAAAAGTTCCGGTTCTTCTGTTTTTTCAGTTTGTTTACGGAAATAACGGATGAGCAAAACAAACCCATATAAAATACCCAGGGTTAAAAAAAGGGTAAGACAGGTACCTGTAATTTCTGGAAGGTTCCTCACAAAATGTAACCATTCACCACTTCCATATGCACTCGACCAGGTAGCATAGCTCAGTTTATTAAATACCCAGAAAACACTGTCGTTATAAAAAGATCCCAGTATACCATACACAATATGACCCGTTAACAACAATGGCAGGTATTTGTATTTCGATCTGATGAGCAGGTATAAAAATACCGTACCCAACATGAGCAGACCTTCTGATCTGACAAAGGGAAGAAAAGATAAAAGAATGGTTGAACTGATCCATTTTTCTTTCAGCATCAGGTAAAGTCCGGATATCAGCAAGCAGGCTCCCATGGGTTCTGTAAGACCGCTCAGACTAAGGTGATTAAACATGGGTATTGATACAAGGATAAGAGCAGGTATCCATGGACGCTTTATTTGCAGGTTTTCTGTGATCTTATAGGTATACCAGATGCTGATTGCATTTAATAATACATTCATGATCTTCACCCCTGTTAATCCAAATTGTGCAAAGGGAAAACTGATGAGCACATAAACAGGCTTAGCCCAATGATCAAAAAAATGCTGTTTGTATTGCCATGCCTGTTTCGCAAATAAATAATGCTGGATGCTGTCTCCTTCATCGCCGGTTCCTTTTGCAACAAAAGCGATGATAGTCATACAAATAACATATAAGATGATCCCAAACTTTATTTGCCTGTGGGTGATTTCACTCGAATAAAAATTGAACAATCTGTTTTTCAAAAGCAGCTTTTTTCGGGTTAAGCTAATTCAATATACAAACTATACGATTCTTATACCATCAGGAAATAATCATATGATAACCTTTAATACAGAGGCCGCATTTTCCCATCATCCCGTATCTTAGATTTAAATCATATCTGAGTAACTGCATTTTAATGAACCATCGCTATTTCATCCATATCCTCTTTTTACTCGTTTTATCCTGTTGTTCCATTTATACTGTTGCACAACAAACCATTCCTGTTAAACCCAATCAGCCTTTTAACCCGAATAATCCACCCTCTCCTATTCTTTGCAGCTTCGACCAACTGATGTCTGTACAACGTTCTTCCAGTACTTTCCGGGTACAGGAAATGAAGATGAATTATGATATACAGATCAAGAAATCGAATACGGTTGATACCATCATTATCCTTCCTGTTGTTTTTCATATCATCAACCAAAACCCCAACAGCATTACCAATACTACCATCCTGAATGCCATCAATGACCTGAATAATGCTTTTGGTAAAACAGGTGCTTATGCCGGCAGTACAGGCATTGACACCAAAATCCGATTCTGTCTGGCACAGAAAGCACCGGATGGCGGTATTACCAATGGCATTAACCGGGTAACTTCTACCTATGGCGACAACCTGAATATGTATACAGAGGATGATCGTTTGAAAAGACTGGCCCAGTGGGATCCCAAACGTTATATCAATGTATGGCTGGTGAATAATATTGTGGGAGAAATCAGCGCCGATTTTTCCTGCGACACCTGGACCCGTTTAAACGCCGGTGGTTATGCCACTTTGCCTCCCGGTGGCGGGTCATCAGATGGCATCGTAATCAGTGGATTTGGTTCTCTGTTTGCACATGAAATGGGACATTACCTGGGTCTATACCACACATTCGAAGGTTATTGCACCAATAATAATTGCGAAACCGATGGCGACAGGGTTTGCGATACCCCTCCAGATGGCTTTCCCAACTATACGCAGGCCTGTATCAATCCTATGGGCATGAACTCCTGCAGTACAGATACACTTTCCAGTTATTCCAATGGTTTCTTCCCAAGAGATACGGCTGATTTTTCACTGAACTTTATGGATTATGGAAATGGCAGTTGTGCCAACCAGTTTACACTCGGTCAGGCACTGCGTATGCGTGCGGCCATCAATACACAAAGAACAGGTTTACTGGAAAACAAATGCAGTAAACCCTGTGCAGACAATATTCTCGCCGGTTTTACCCGGAATATTTCCGTGCCTAAAACAGGCGATCTGGTTAGTTTTACCAATACTTCTTCAGGCACCAATACCTATCAGTGGTATGTAAATGATTCTCTCGTAGGTACCAGCACCGATCTTAGTTATACGTTTACCTCACAGGGGAAATTTGTTGTTACACTGCGCGCCTCTGCAGGAGGTACCTGTTTTGCTTCTTACCGCGATGAAGTAATCATTGGCTGTGGTGTGATTGCCCGTTTCTATACCGATAAAAAAACAGTTGCCTCAAAAGCCAATGTATTACTCGACAGCGTTTTGTATACCAACCAGTCTTTGAATGCTACCAGTTACAGGTGGCTTATGAGAAATGATAATAACCCCGCAGAACAGGAAGTATCCACCAACACCAACCTTCATTATGTATTCCAGGAATCGGTGCAACATTATACCAGACTGATTGCCACCAATGGCAGTTGTTCCGACACTACCAATGTACTTAGTGTAACAGTTTTTGATCCTACATCAGAAGCCTACCTCTTTGTGGCCAGGGCCAATTGTTTTCAGGAAACCAAAGTGCGGCTGGAACTCATTATTTGTAACAGTGGCTATAAACCCATTCCTCCCAAAACACCTGTAAGTTTTTACGACAGAAACCCTACACTGCCCGGTGCCAAAAAAATTGATACCACTTTCATTATCCCTGATGGCATCAGAGGACGTTGCTGTGGCGTGTATTACACACATATTATCGATATCGGTTATCGCCAGATTGATAGTCTATATGCAGTAGTGGGCGATTCAGGAACCACATTGCCCATCAGTTTACCCAATACTATTTTAAAAGAATTAAGTTATACCAACAATGTGTTGCGTGTAAATAATATTCGTTTCAGGGCTGTGGTATCTCCTGCCGATACCACACTGGAACCCGGCGACACATTAACCATCAATGGCGGCACTTTCCCCGACCCCAGTTTTACATCCACCTATACCTGGAGCGATGCAAAGCAATTGAGTTGCACCACCTGCCCCTCTCCTCTTTTTTATGCAGATTCTACCCGAACAAAAAGATTAGCCGTAAGAAGTCAGTACCAGTGTTTCGACACCACATTTGTGAGCATTAAAGTACCACCGGTAAATGATTATACTGTCATTATTAATAATGCAAACTGTTTGTCGAAAGATAGTCTATCAATCAACTTTACCATCAGCAATAGTTATGCAAAAGGTGTGTTGCCCAAAAATCTTACACTGACGTTCTACAAAGGCGATCCCAGAACGGATACAGCAGTTATACTCGGGCCATCATTTATTCTTGCTGATACTGTATTTGCATTATCGCAAACATTCACCCGGTCTATCAAACATATTGGTACGGGTATTATTTATGCGTCTGTCAACGATAATGGAAACAATATCAGGATCATCCCTTCCAACAGATCATTTTCAGAAAAAGATTCTTCCAATAATATTTCAACCTATAATTATCAGCCTCCGGCTACTACAGTAAATATTACCATCTGCGGCAATGAAAATTATATGGGGTATACCAGTACGGGTACCTACACAGATATTTTTACTGGTGCGAGCAGTTGCGACAGTGTACGCATACTGAACCTCACTGTTAACCCGGTGAAATTTTTAAACAGGAATCTTGCTATCTGTCGGGGCGATTCTGTTTTGCTCGGTGGTGCATGGCGTAGTACAAGAGGATTGTATACCGACTCATTAAAAACTTACCTGGGTTGCGATTCGGTAGTGGTTACCGATCTGTTTCTGATAGACACTCCTTATCAGTTTCTGCCCAATGATACCGTTATCTGCAGCACCGGCGTACTCATTATTGACCTGCCCAATTATATGAGTTATAACTGGAGCGATGGCAGTACACAAAATCCACATAGTCTTTCTCAACCAGGCACTTATAGTTTAGAAGTTCGCGATAGAAATGGTTGTTATGGAACTGACCTGATTACTATTTCAACAACATTCTGTGTAGAGATTATGGTACCCAATGCTTTTACACCCAATGCCGACGGTAAAAATGATGTCTTCAAACCACTCGTTCCCGTAACATTACCGGGGTACCGAATGCAGGTATGGAACCGTTGGGGTATGCTTGTTTTTGAAACAACTGTTTCTTCCAAGGGATGGGATGGCACTTTGGCGGGTCAGCCACAGCCCGCAGGAACCTATGTATACAAGATCACTTACAAAACACCGGCAGGTCAGGAAAAACAAAAAGCAGGAACCCTGGTGATGATAAGGTAATAGAGAACAGAGGAATATTGAATGTTGAATAATGAATTTCGAATTTCGAAGTTGGATATTCGATATTGTTTACTCGCTGCTTATTTTAAAATAGTAACAGGGCCAGAGAATACACCTTGTATTAATTTAGGGATAATGATATAATAATAAGTGGCCAATGGCAATGGCTTGCCTTCATATCTTCCATCCCATGGTGTTTTATATCCATTGGTGAAAAATACACGCCGGCCTGTACGGTCGAACACACTTACTTCTGCATCTGGATATTTATCCAGTTCGGGTATTACCCATGTATCATGTATACCATCTCCATTTGGCGAAAAAACATTGGGGATGGGAAAGGGTTTTAAAACAGTGATAAAGATTTCATCGGTCGACACACAGCCGTTGGTACTCACTACTGTTAATGTAAGTAACTGGTCTGCATTACCACGAAATACAGGATTACGCAGTAAAGCATTATTCAGGAAATTGGCAGGTGTCCACTGAAATGATTGAATGGCTCCGGTAATCAGTGGGTTAAGTGTATAGGGGGTATTTTCAAATACCAGTACATCTTTACCGGCATTCACAACCGGAACCAGCGCCAGGTTCACCACCATTTCATCTGTTACTGCAAGACATGAACCATTACCCGTTGTAGTAGCGCTGATCCTAAAACTGTTGGATGATTGATCCCTCGCTGAAAGCTGGTAACTGGTATTGGCTCCATTAATGCTCTGAAACGCACCTGTTCCTGTTGTGGACCATTGAATACCATTTGCATTCCTGAACTGTGCATTTACCGTCAGTAAAGAATCATTGGCACAAATGACAGGGTTATTACCTACATCCACAAAAGGCGCATCTGTAATCTGAACAAGCAATGAAGAAACAACAGCCCTGCATGCCCCATTATTGGTGGATGTAAGTGTAAGCTGAACCGAACCCGTCGCCGTATCCAGACTGCTGGGCAGATATGTATTGTTCAGACTCACCGTTCTTGTTCCAAAACGTCCGGTGCCACCGGTCGACCATACACCTGTTGATGTACCTCCATTGACAATACCTGCCAGGTTCACCAATGCATTATTGGCGCAAACAACCTGGTTATTTCCTGCATTAACCGTTGCCGGTCTGTCTACCGCAACCTGCACATAAGACGTATCACTTACACAACCATTCACAGTAACAGCAAGACCATATCTTCCTGTATCACTCAGGTTCGCAGCATTGATGACTGGCCCCTGAAGCGAAGAACTAAATCCATTCATTCCAGTCCATCTATAAGAAGCTCCTGTAATCGTATTCGATGTAAACCGCAACTGATCACTTACACAAACCGGACTATTACTACCTACTGTGGGTGCTGCCGGTTCTGGTACCACAGATATATTGACTGAACTGTTATTACTGATACAACCGTCTACAATAATATTTGCCGTATAAATTCCTGAACGGTTGAGCCGTACTGAATCAATCAACGGATTTTGTGCATTACTGGTAAATCCTAATGGCCCCGACCAATTATAGATAGCACCTGTTACAGTGTTTAAACGAAGTAATAAAGGTGCATTTTCACAAACAGGAGCAGTTGTATTAATCACAGGTGCAGCAGGTGTTGGCTTCAGCACCGTATTAATGGTATTTGCCGTACCCGGACATCCTGCCACAGCTACTGCAACCTGGTAAACACCTGCTGTTAGATTGTTCATCGATGCAAAAGCGACGGTACGTGTATTTGCGGTAAACCCATTTGGTCCAGACCAGCTATAAACACCTGCTGTTACGCTATCGGCAGTAAGTTGTAAGGGTCTTCCTTCACAAACCGCTCCACTGGTATTAATATTCACAGGACCGGGTAAAGGATTTACAATCGCGGTAACCGTACTTACCGGACCTGCACAACCATTTACACGAATAAAAGCAGTATAGGTTCCGGCATTTGTTAATGAGGTATTCGGTATCACAGGATTTTGAATGGCTGAACTAAATCCTGCCGGACCAGACCAATTATAACTTGCACCAGAAACTGTTGCTGCATTCAGTTGCAAAGTATTACCTACACATACAGCTCCCCCGCTACTCAGTACAGGTGCTGCAGGTAATGGATTTACCAGCACATTCACATTATTATTGGCACTTCTGCATCCATCTACAATAATATTCACCGCATAGGTTCCTGTCATAGCAGTAGTTACCGATGTGATGGCCGGACTTTGCGTATTACTTGTAAAGCCCAAGGGACCTGACCAGGAATAAGTAGCACCCGTTACCAATGCAGCATTCAGCACCAAAGTGCCGTTTTCACAAACCGGCGATACCGGATCAATAGCCGGAGCACTGGGTGTGGGTTTTAATGTGGCATTAACCAGATTGGGGGAACCACTGCATCCGGCAACAGAAACAATCAACTGATATGTTCCTACTGTGACACTGCTCATGGATGGAATAACAAACTCACGATTTGTTGATACAAATCCGTTTGGACCCGTCCATGCGTAAGAAGCTGAAGCAACCTGCGCTGCACTAACACTTAAGGGTTCTGCCACGCAAACAGGACCGCTGCTATTGATAGCAACAGGTCCGGGTAATGGATTCACCACTGCCGTAACCGTTGCCGTAGGGCCCGCACAACCGTTTACACTGACACTTGCTGTATATATACCTCCATTTGCCAAAGATACATTTGATACTACCGGATTTTGATTGGTTGAACTAAATCCGGAGGGGCCAAACCAATTGTAACTGGCACCTGAAACAGTGGCTGCGTTCAATTGGAGATTATTCCCTACACAGGCGGCCCCTCCTGTACTTAATACAGGTGCTGCAGGCAATGGATTTACCACCACATTCACATTATTATTGGCACTTCTGCATCCATCCACTACAATGTTCACAGCATAAGTTCCTGCCATGGCAGTGGTAATGGAAGTGATGGCCGGACTTTGTGTATTACTCACAAAACCTGATGGACCCGACCACGAATAGGAAGCACCTGTTACGAGTGCTGCATTGAGTATCAGCGTTCCGTTTTCACAAACAGGTGATACAGGATCAATATTGGGTGCACTCGGTGTGGGTTTTAATGTGGCGTCAACAGAATTTGCCAGACTCGGGCATCCTGCCACCGACACAACAACCTGATAGGTTCCTGTTGTTGTATTGGTCATGGATGGAATGATAAACTCCCGATCCGTAGATACAAATCCACCCGGACCTGTCCAATAATAAGTAGCTGAAGGAAGCGCATCTGCAGTAACCCTTAACTGATCCGATATACAAACAGGTCCTGTACTGCTGATGGCAACTGCCTGCGGTAAAGGATTCACCACAACAGCAGTACTGGCAGAAGGTCCGGTACAACCATCAACGGTGATGGCCAGCGAATAATTACCGGCATTTGCAAAACCGGCATTATTGATTAAGGGTTCTTGTGCTGTATTGGTAAAACCATTGGGGCCCGTCCATTGATAGCTGGCGCCTAAAACAATGGGGGTGTTTAACTGGATATTTTCTCCCACACAAACAGGAGAAGAATTCGATACAACCGGTGCCGCAGGTGTAGATTTAATAGTTTGTATTACAGAGCCTGTTGCACTCACACACGCATCTACTGTTATGCTTACTGAATAAGTGCCCCCATTGCCATTTGCTGCATTCGGTATCTGCGGTTCGCGCAAAGAGGAACTAAATGTTGACGGCCCCGACCAGTTATAAGATGCTCCCGATACCAATGGAGTTGATAGCTGAATAGTTCCGCCTTCGCATACCGGACCGGTTGTTGATGCAGTGGGTGTAGCAGGAATGGGTTTTACTGTAACGGTATAATTAAAAGGGGCACCCGCACAACCATTGGCTGTGGGTATAATCTGATAAACCACATCTACAGAACTGGTAACAATACTCTGTAGGGTTTCTGTAATCGATGTTCCTGCCTGACCGGATACAACAGAATTGGTAATATTTGCTACTGCAGCCCTGCTCCATGTAAAACTACTGCCGGTGATGGAGGAACTGAATGTATAATTTTGTGCAACACCAGAGCATACCATTCCTGTTGAAGCGCTGTTAACAGCAGGCAATGGATTTACGGTTGTCAATACCGCAGCCCGGGGGCCAACACAGTTATCTGCTGATGTTGCCGCTACATAATAAGTAGTCGATGAGGTTAATGTATTAGTAGTATAAGTGGGTCCTGTTTGTAAAGAAATTCCTCCAGATGATGATGCATACCAATTATAAGTTCCTCCGGGTGCAGATGCAATCAGCGTAGCAGTATTACCCGAACATATTGTTACTGCATTTACAGTTGGTGCAACGGGTGCAGATCTGATATCAATCACCATAATATCAGTTGCTACACCGCAAGGTGCCACAGGATTATTAGAAGTTAATTGTAAGCTTACTGTACTTTGTCCTGCTGTTGGGGTGAAACTGGTAGATAATTGTGTAGCATCCCCAAATGTTCCGGTACCGGCACCACTTACAATAGACCAGGAACCATTTGTAGCAGATCCACCAACTGATCCGTTGAGCGTTACCGGTTGACCATCGCAGGTAATAAGATTTGTTCCGGCATTAGCAGTTGTGTTTTGTCTGATGATCACATCTGAAGTTCTAATATCACCTGCACACCCAGCAGAGCCTGTAATGGTATTTGTAATTGTATATGTACCCGGCAAACTGGTTGCTAAATCTATTTCTCCTGAATTTTCATTCTTGAAAGACAAGCCTGCTGTGGAAGTAAAGACTCCACCACTTGATGAAGAAGTGAATACGGGGAATGGATTTGATTGCTGCACACAGAAGGGACCATTGTAAGAAAACGAAGCATCGGCATTTCCGGCAATAATGCGGATGTTTACGCTACTTGAATAAATACAGGAACCGCCAGTAGTAAATGTAATTGTATATAAACCAGGGGTACTGGTTGCCGCATTTATCTGCCCCGTTGATGCATCAATAAAAACAAGACCTGCCGGCGATGAATTAAATGTTCCGGTATTACCGCCCGGTATTGTTGGCGTAGGGTTTACACCACCCGTAGTGCAATAAGTTCCCGCAGAATATACAAATGCAGGATTTTGAATGGGTGTAACATTCACAGTGGCTGTGGTTCTTGTACCTGTGCAACCTGCAGCCGATGTTGCCGAAATATAGTAGCTGGTAGTTGCATTTAGCGCTGGAGTAGTGTAATTGGTACCAGTTGTCAAAAGATCACCCCCACTGGCTGCATTGTACCATCTGTAAGTATCTCCGGTTGAAGTGACCGACAATGAAGCTGTATTACCACCACAAATACTTGCCCCATTTACAACAGGCGCTGCAGGTGTTGGATTCACCGTAACGGTTACCGGAGTTCTTCCTGCACTCGCACAACCATTCACTGTTGTTTCTACATAATAAGTAGTAGTAGTGGTTAATGTTCCGGTATTATAAGCAATACCTGTATTAATACTTGTACCCAATGTTGGAGCATCCCACCACACATAAGTTCCACCTGGTGCGGTTGCAGTTAGCGTAGTACTGTTGCCACTACAAATAGCGGCCCCTGCAATAGTAGGATTGGCAGGTATTGGATTTACTGTAACAGTTACGGCTGTTCTGGGGCCCACACATCCGCTATTCAACGCCTGTACATAATAAGTGGTACTTGTGGTAAGCGCTGCTGTGGTATAAGCGGCGGTTGATACAAGTGGAGTACCTCCCGAAGCCACATCAAACCACTGAAAACTGCTGCCACCTGCACCGGTTGCCAATAAGGATGCTGTTTGTCCGGCACAGATAGTTGTACCCGACGCAGTAGGTGCTGTAGGTATGGCATTTACAGTAACTGTTACGGCTGTTCGCGTACTGGTGCAACCATTTACCGTTGTCTGAACATAATAAGTAGTATTCGCTGTTAGTGTACCAGTTGTATAACTATTGCCTGTTGCAATCGCTGTTCCTCCTGAAGCCACTGTAAACCATTCATGTACGCTTGATGGAGGTGGAGAAGATACTGTCAAAGTTGCCGGCGAACCCGAACAAACACTAACGGCCGGAACCGTTGGCACCGCTGGGGTGGCTGCAGCAATAACAGTAGCATTACCTACTTCATTCGGACAACCTACTGTATTATCAGCAACACTGACTGAATAATTACCAACAGTAGATACAGTGATTCCTGTAGCAGTTGATCCCGTGTTCCAGGTATATAAATAAGGTGGATTACCACCACTCACTGTTGCATTGAGTGTTACACTTGCACCATTACACAATGCTGGTGTGGCAGGGTTGATGGCAACAGTCATGGGTGAAACAGTATATACACGAATAGTATCTCTTCTTAATCCTGTACAGGCACCTGTTCCACTTACTTCATAATCAATAAATGAAGGCGCTCCTGTTAATGGCGTAACAGTTACTGTTGTAACATTTGAAGTGGCACTCAAATAACTATTGTACGCATTGGAAGCTCCCGGAAAAACTGACCGCCAGTTTACTGTTGAAGCAGTAACACCGGTAACACTCATCGTACCGGAACAATTTTGTCTTAGTACAAGATCAGCCGAACCTTTAATAATACTGGATGCAGTAACTGTATAATTTACTTTATTACCACCCGGCTTACAAAACGAAATACATACACTGGTTAAGCCCGTAATACATGCCGGTGTTCCAATCGGAATCAATGGGCCACAGTTAATGGAATAAAAACTCGCCCCTGTTAACTGATCGGCATCAAAATTCAGCAAGTCAGAACCTGGATTGAGTGATACATTAAAACGAATACACCTGTCGTCTTCACCTGATGTTCCTACACAGGCAGTTCCGTTTCTTGAAGCATTAAGCGTCCATGTTGTGTCTTTGGCAGCAGAAAAATCAATGGTGTAGATCGCAGAAGTACCTGTTCCGCATTGCCCTTTTACCTCCACTGAAAATAAAACCAGCAAAAAGAGAATACAAATCCCCAAGGCTTTTCTCAAAAAGCTTTTTTGACCAATGACCTTTACTGTGGGGTCATTTTTTTTTCGGGTATTGGAATTCAGCAAATTCAATACCCGAAAATACGGAAAATCAAGCTGACTGGATGTTTTAGCCCTCTTTGGCAGATTACCGCCCTTTCCGCAAATCGAGGTTTTGCAGGTAAGCCACCCTCAGCGCATTGATATTCCGGTACTGGTTACCGGCTGCCGTTTGAATAAAGGTATTCAGGTAGCCAAACTGAAGGTTATTACTGGCATCAAAAGCATAATTCAAGCCCAGAAACAAACGGTTCTGGTCGAAATAATTGTTAACGATTTGTTTACCGAAATTGATATGCAGTTCATCGTTGATGATGGCCGATAATTTTCCGGGTACAATGCCCTCCGGATGAAGTGGCACCTGGTAGAAAATATTATACCGCATCCTGAAATTGAAAGAATAGCTGTCGGCCAGCTCCGTATTACTCAGGTAACGTTTCCGGTATCTTTCTTCCAGACGTATATACTGCATCAGTCTGGTTCTTTTATTCCTGGTAAACCACTGCACCTGCTGCCAGGGTCTGTGTTCAGGCTGCGATACGGTAATATTATCATTGGCCGGGAAATTATTGATGAACCCATAACCCAGGGTCAGCCTTACATTATCATCCACCAAATAAGTAAGCCCCACCCTCGCAATACCGGTTGAAAAATCGCTCACCAGGTCTTCCCTGGTACGAATCTGGAAATCGCCCCACAATCCCCATTTATTACTCAGCCTGGTCTGGTTAAAATAAGCCAGCCATACCTGCGATGCATGCGATGTGTTCTTGGGTTGTGCCCATACACTTACGCTGCTCAACAATAAAAACATCCATACAAAACCATGCTTCCACTTCATGATCAGTTCTTTTAGTAAATTAATTTGCTGTAACTCGGGGTTGTTGCTGAAAAGGAAAATTATTTCAGCATCTCCAATGCCCTCAATACCGTTTTATCGGTTTTATTCTGCACTTCATAATAACCCTGTGTGCGCCAGATTTGACGGGCCATCATTAGTTGTACATGCTGCAATAAATAATTCCTGTCTTTAGCCGACGCTCCGGCTAAACGGATACTGTCTTTGGCAGCAAAAGCAACCAGTTGCTGCCACTCAGCTTCAGCAGGAATAAATTCCTTGTACAGAACATCCGGTGTTTTAAGGGCATTAAATTGCTGTTGCTGCCGGAGGTATAATCGATATACAAAATTGTTCATCGTATTCTTGTAATACATCGCTGTTAATGCAGAGTCGAGTTTGGTAGTGTCGTAAGCCACAAAAACATCGGGCGTAATACCACCACCTCCATACACCATTCTTCCACCAGGTGTTTTGTACGATTTACCTGCCGGTTTTACCGTATCGGCTTTTACCAGTTCGCCATTATGCCAGCGGCTCACCAGTTCCTCTTCATATTTGGATTTGCCATTGTTATAGGGCTTCTGAATATTACGACCCAACGGCGTAAAATAACGGGCAATGGTTAAACGAACCGCACTGCCATCAGACAACTGAAACTGTTGTTGTACCAACCCTTTACCAAAAGATCGACGGCCGATGATGGTGGCCCTGTCCCAATCCTGTAAAGCCCCACTCAATACCTCACTTGCAGAAGCAGAAGTTTCATCCACCAGTACCACTAATTTTCCTTTTTCAAATAAGCCATCACGTTTACAACGATATTCCATTTTAGGAACATGTTCTCCTTCAGTATAAACAATCAATTTATCGCCGTCCAGGAATTCATCGGCTATATCTGTGGCTTCTTTTAATAAACCTCCCCCATTCCCTCTCAGGTCAAGAATCAGTTGCTTCATACCCTGTGCCTGCAATTTTTCGAGTTGCTGCATAAACTCTTCATATGTAGGCTCACCAAAACGATTGATGCGGATGAAGCCGGTACCTGGCTCAATCATGTAAGAAACGTCTACCGTAGGAACAGGGATGGTGCCACGCTGAATGGTTATTTTCTTCTCAGCAGATCCCCTTAAAACCGTTACCTGTACTTTCGAATCGGCCGGGCCACGTAATACCGATCTTACTTTATCGGGTTTTATTTTCACCCCTGCTATCGCAATACTATCATCTACTTTTATAAACCTGTCGCCCACCTGTACACCTGCTTTTTCAGAAGGTCCGCCTTTCATCACCGTAACCACATGCACGGTATCACTGAATAATTGAAACTCCACACCAATACCCTGGAAATTACCCATCAGTTCTTCATTCACTTCCATCAGGTCTTTTGCAGGAATATAAACGGAATGGGGATCGAGCTTCGACAATAATTCATCTGCCGTTGCCTGCGTAATACTATCCGTTTTTACAGGATCAACATATTTGGTTCTGATGAGTTCAACCAGTTCCTGTAAGGAACTCTTTTTATTCAGGCTGAGAAAACGACCACCCTGTGTTTTATCCCTTAACTGGTAGCCAATCATCATACCCAATACCATCACTAAAGCAAAAAGAATAGGTAACCATACCTTTAACTTGTTATTTCCCATGTTGCAAATATCTGTATTTCGTAATGAAGTTCTTTTTTTGTTGAGGATGAATGGCTAACAGTCATTAGTAATGGAATGATTCGATAAAAGGGGCCGATTTCTCATTAAAATTTTCGTACTTCGTGGCTTCTCGTATTTTCCGGCTTTAAAATGATTCTATGCCTGTAAGATTAATCGCTGATAGTGGTGCCACCAAATGTGAATGGTGTGTACTCGACAATGGCAAAAAAGCCAAAACCATTATCACCCAGGGCATCAGTCCCTATTTTCTTACCGGCCCGCAGATCACCGAACTCCTGGAAAAAGAACTGATTCCCAAACTCAAAAAATTTCAGGTAAAAGAGGTTTTTTTTTATGGAACCGGTTTGGCCAATCCGAAAAATGTTACCATCGTAAAATCGGTACTCAAAAAATTATTTCCCACTGCCAAAACTGAGGTACAGAACGATTTACTGGCTGCCGCCCGTGCCCTCTGTGGCAAGAACAAAGGTGTTGCCTGCATATTGGGTACCGGTGCCAATTCCTGTTTTTATAACGGGAAAAAAATGGTGAAAAACAGTCCGGGATTGGGTTATGTACTGGGCGATGAAGGTAGTGGTGCCTATCTCGGCAAAAAAGTCATTCAATACTATCTCTATAATACCTATGATGAAGAACTGAGGGCCAGTTTCGAAAAAAAATTCCAGGTAACCACTATGGAAATACTGGAGAATGTATATAAAAAACCATTGGCCAACCGATACCTGGCCTCTTTTGCCATTTTTCTGGCAGAGAACCGGGGGCATTATATGATTGAGAACATTATTGAAGACGGATTAAACGATTTCTTTTTTACCCATCTGTACAAATACCGTGAAAGCTGGACCCACCCCATTCACTTTGTGGGCAGCATCGCATTTGGTTTCAAAGATGTATTAAAGGACCTTTGTAATACTTATGAACTGGAACTGGGTCGGGTACTGAAAGCACCCATGCAGGGACTTATTGAATATCACCGCTAAAAAAGCATTATGGCTGAGTTTATTAAAGTAACGGAACAACCTTCTACTTACAGACACCTGGAGAAAATGTCGATACAGGATCTGCTGATCAATATCAACAATGAAGATAAAATGGTGCCCAATGCTGTGGAAAAAGCCATTCCACAGATCGAAAAACTGGTAGCTGCCATCGCCGATAAAATGCTGGCTGGTGGCCGTTTGTTTTATATAGGCGCGGGTACCAGCGGCCGACTGGGTATAGTAGATGCCAGTGAATGTCCGCCAAGTTTTGGTGTGCCTTATGGATTGGTAATCGGTTTAATAGCCGGTGGCGATAAAGCCATTACTCAGGCTGTTGAATTTGCCGAAGACAGTACTGAACAGGGCTGGGCCGATTTACAAAGACATTTTGTAAGTGATAAAGATGTTGTGGTAGGTCTTGCGGCCAGCGGCACCACACCCTATGTAATCAGCGCACTCAAAGAATGCCGTAAACATGGCATTATTACAGGCAGTATCAGTTGTAACCCCAATACTCCCGTTTCAAGAGAAGCCGATTTTCCGGTGGAAGTAGTAGTGGGTCCTGAGTTTGTAACAGGCAGCACCCGTATGAAAAGTGGTACGGCTCAGAAACTGGTATTAAACATGGTTTCTACTTCTGTGATGATTCAGTTGGGACGTGTAGAAGACAATAAGATGGTAAACATGCAACTGAGCAATGTAAAACTTGTTGACAGAGGTGTGAAAATGGTGATGGACAAACTCAAAATCACAGAATACGAAGTAGCCAAAGACCTGTTGCTGAAACATGGCAGCGTAAAAAAAGCAGTAGAAGCCGCAGGCTGAGAAAACAGAGAAACAGAGAAATAAGGAATAAGAAATCAGGAAGTATTTTTTACTACTAATGCTTTCACGGTATCTCCTGCCTTCCTCTGTTCCTTATTTCTTATTCCTTATTTCTCATTTCTTATGCACGACATCGAACCATTTTATAACTGGCGGCATATATATGTTTCGGAAGAAGACCAGCGTTCACCTTTTTTCGGCCGTACTTATAGTGAATTTGAATTTTCACAAACGGTTTATAACTATTACATACATCCACAATGGGATGATTTTGGCAGCCGCACGCTTTACCTGAAAGTTATTTATGCAGACTATGAACTGAATTTTGCAGTGATAGAAATGATAGGTGAATGGAACGATGCCATTGAAAACGATATCATGGAACTCAAACGGGAAGTGATGGACCTTTTTTACAAACAGGGCATTACAAAATATATCCTCATCGCAGAAAACGTGATGAATTTTCACAGCAGCGATAAAGAGTATTACCAGGAATGGTATGAAGAACTCAGTGATGAAAATGGATGGGCAGTAGCACTGAACATGAGCGATGCCGCACAGTACGATTTCAAAAAGAAAAAACTCAATTACTATATTGAATTAATTGATCTTCCGGAATGGCGCACCTATAAACCTTACCATCTTTTTAAGAAGATAGATGATATGATAATGAAGCGTCTTGATTAATCAGCGTTCCATTTACTTACAGCCCCAAATGATTTTTTTCTAAAGTTTGTTTTGCTATTTCATATCCCGCATCTGCATGTCTTATCACACCCATACCCGGATCGTTCCTTAATACACGAGATAATCGTTTTGCTGCAGCATCGGTTCCGTCAGCAACAATAACCATTCCGGCATGAATGCTGTAACCCATGCCTACTCCTCCACCATGATGCAGACTCACCCAACTGGCTCCGCCTGCTGTGTTCACGAGTGCATTCAATATGGGCCAGTCGGCAACTGCATCACTGCCATCGAGCATGGCTTCTGTTTCGCGGTTGGGTGATGCTACTGATCCTGTATCCAGGTGATCGCGACCAATTACAATCGGCGCCTTTACTTTTCCGGTTCGCACCAGTTCATTAAATGCCAGTCCTGCTTTTTCACGCTCCCCTTGTCCGAGCCAGCAAATACGCGCGGGCAGCCCCTGAAAAACAATTCTTTCTTTGGCCATTTTCATCCAGCGCAGCATCGATTTATTTTCCGGGAAAAGTTGCATGATCAGTTCGTCGGTAACAGCTATATCTGCCGGATCGCCACTGAGTGCAGCCCACCTGAATGGTCCCTTCCCTTCGCAGAATAAAGGACGGATATAAGCAGGTACGAAACCGGGGAAATCGAATGCGTTCTTTAACCCATGTTCCTGTGCACGGGCACGGAGATTATTGCCATAATCGAAAGTGATGGCTCCTGTTTTCTGTAACGCAATCATCAGTTCCACATGCAGTTTCATACTGTCGTATGCCAGTGCGATATAAGCATCCGGATCTTTTTCTCTCAACACATTGGCTGCGTTATTATCGAGTGTATGAGGTATATAACCAATTAATGGATCATGCGCCGAAGTCTGATCGGTTAATACATCAACCTGTATTTTTCTCTCGATCAGTCTTTCCAATAACTGTACTGCATTACATAATACCCCAATGCTCAATCGCTCTCCATTTGTTTTTGCTTCTACTGCTCTGTCGATGGCTTCATCGATAGTGGTGAATTTCAGGTCGAGGTATTTTGTCTCCAATCTTTTATCAATACGCCATTCTTCTACTTCCGCACAAAGTGCCACACCATCGCACATGGTAACAGCCAGGGGCTGAGCACCACCCATGCCACCCAATCCTGCAGTAACACTCATGGTACCTTTTAAAGAACCGCCAAAATGTTTATCAGCTACGGCAGCAAAAGTTTCATAAGTGCCCTGAACAATACCCTGCGATCCTATATAGATCCAGGAACCTGCCGTCATTTGTCCATACATCATCAAACCCTTCTGTTCCAGCTCTGTAAAATGTTTCCAGTTGGCCCAGTTGGGTACCAGTTGCGAATTGGATAATAAAACCCTGGGCGCATCCACATGTGTTTTTAAAATACCTACTGGCTTACCGCTTTGTATTAACAGCGTTTCGTCGTTCTCCAGTTTTTTCAGTGACTGAATGATCAGATCAAGACATTCAATATTACGGGCGGCTTTTCCTCTTCCGCCATATACAATCAGGTCTTCGGGTCTTTCTGCCACTGCGGGGTCGAGGTTATTTAATAACATACGCAGTGCCGCTTCCTGGATCCATCCTTTACAATTGAGTACCGTTCCGGTAGGTGTTTTGTATTTGGCAAAATCATACGCTTTTGTAACAGACATAGCAATTCGTTTTACGGCGTCAAAGTACAATTTTATCCTGAACCTGCTGTAACAAAGGACTAATTTAAACAGTAACCGCTGATCTGTTTATCACATTGAACAGTCATTAATTTACATGCTTTTCTGTTGTATAAATTTTAATGACCCCCAAACCATCACCTTCATAGAAAAATAGTATAACAACCAATCGCATAAATATGTGATTCTGCTGAAACCCTTTATCAGCAAGCATTTCAACTAATCCTCCTTATTCACCATTCACCATTACCCATTCACCACTAAACACAGTTTACATTTTCACTGCAACGAAAGCAGACTTGCTTTGATCATTCAAAAAAAATCAACCATGAGCAAACAATTACTACTGATTTCATGTGCAACCCTGCTGATGATGAGTTGCAGTAAGAAAGAAACACCCGTACCACAGACATCTGTTGAATACCTGAACCTGAACAATACCGTTGTTACAGCCAATAATGTATTGGTCATCGATCTGGACAAAGACGGTACTGCAGATTTTACCGTTACCAAAGAATTAAGAGAAGGCGATACAGGTGAAAATGACCTGCTCGAATTCAGGGTAACCAGCAGTGGGCAGCACAGGATACTGATGCTGGATAACGACACCCCCGCACGCAAAGAAGAAGGTGTATTAATTAAAAACGAGGATGAGCTACCCTATCGTTGGGATCCTCTACTCGCTGCCGCCCTGGTAACCCGTGTACTTACACTGGATATTGCCAACAGCTACTGGCAGGGTGAGTGGATGAACCAATACAATAAATACCTGGCTGTGCAACTCATCAAAGACGGTAAAGCTTACCAGGGTTGGATACAAATATCATTCAGCCATATACTTCCCACACGTATCATTGTACATGATGCCGCTTACAACAAAATAGCCGGTCAGCCCATAAAGGCAGGACAAAAATAAAAGCGATATAACATCTGTTTTATACAAAGACCTTCTGGGATTTTTGATTTGATGATCTTTGATTTTTTGATATAAGTAACGCTATAAAATCAAAGCTCATCAAATCAGAAAAAAATAACCCTGTACCAATGCCTATCCCGGCAGCGGACTGTATTTCACTTTTGACTTTTGATTTTTGCCTTTTGACTTTTCACTATATTTGAGAAAACGAATCATATGGGATTACCTGTGAATAACAAGAAAGCCGGTAAGTCGGGCCCGGGAGGTCCAAAAAACGCTGGTCAGACCTCAAAATTCATCGCCAAACCCGGTGCCAAAGCCGTAGGCGTTACTAAAAAACCCATTAAAACGGGTGGATCGAGAGGCAGTTAGGAAAATGGCGGATGTCAGATGTCAGATATCGGATGTAAATTACTCCGCCTGATATCTGCCATCTGACTTCTGACATCAATAAATCAAATCATCATACGCTGCCCTTAACTCATTCAACGCATGGTTGTCTCCCGCTGTTTTTGCGGCTTCCATGCCTTTTTCATACCATTGAATGGCCATATCGGTTTCCTGCAATTGTTCCAGGAGTTTGGCCAGGTGGTAATAAGAACCTACATAATCAGGTGAATCGGTTAGTACCGCTTCAAATAATTGCCTCGCTTCGCCCAGTTTTCCTGCTTTAATATATTCCAGTGCCAGCGCATGACGCAGGAAATTATCTTTCGGATTCTGCTCCAGAAATGCCAGTATTCGCGCAATTCTTTCCATAGGGTAAAGATAACAGCTTATGCCTTATGCTTATAGCAAATAGTATCTAGCTAAGGGCTAAAGGCTAATAGCTAATAGCCTTTAGCCCTTAGCTTCTTAAAAAATTCTGCTGTTAAAAAAAATATCCGAACCTTTGCCGGAAACAAAAGCTTCCTATATTTGTTAAATAGTTGCATAAACAACTAATCATTGCATCAAAACCTAATAAAGACATATGAAAATTCTGGTTTGTGTAAGTAAGACACCTGATACCACTTCCAAAATTGCTTTTACGGATGGTAACAGCAAATTTGATGAGAGTGGTGTGCAGTGGATCATTAATCCCTACGATGAATGGTATTCGCTGGTAAGGGCCATTGAGTTGAAAGAAAAAGATCCTGCAACCGTTGTTCACCTGGTTACGGTAGGTGGTGCAGATGTAGAGCCGATTATCCGCAAGGCATTGGCATTGGGTGGCGATGAAGCCATTCGTATCAATACCGATGGCAGCGATCCTTATTTTATTGCTTCACAAATTGCAGCGATTGCAAAAGATGGGTACGACCTTGTTTTCACCGGTAAAGAAACCATCGATTATAATGGCTCCTCTATTGGCGGTATGGTGGCAGAACTGATTGATGCACCCTATATCTCTCTCGCCACCAAATTTGAATTGAATGGTAATACCGCCACTGTTTCACGCGAAATTGAAGGTGGTGAAGAAGTAGCAGAACTGGCTTTACCTGCCGTGGTGAGCTGTCAGAAAGGAGTAGCCGAACAACGTATCCCCAATATGAGAGGTATTATGGCTGCCCGTACCAAACCATTGAAAGTGGTGGAACCCGTTGCTGTAGATGCACTCACAACTGTAGTAAGTTTTGAATTGCCACCGGCCAAAGCAGGCGTAAAATTAGTGAGCCCGGATAATGTGGGCGAACTGGTAAGATTATTACACGAAGAAGCAAAAGCAATCTGATAAGTATTGCATTGAACCATCCTAAAAAAGAAAAAAATGTCTGTTTTAATATTTGTAGATCAATCAGAAGGCCATATCAAAAAGGCATCGTATGAAGTACTGACCTATGGTGCCAAATTAGCTGAACAATTGGGTACTGTTGCAGAAGCATTGGTATTGGGCAGTGTTAGTGACGACCTGACCGCGCTGGGAAAATATGGTGTGAAAAAAGTACACCAGGTTAACAACGATACGCTCAACCACCTCGATGCTCAGGTATACGCCAAAGTAATTGCAGAAGCAGTAACAGCAAGTGGTGCCAATGTGCTCGTATTTTCTCACAACCATACCGGTAAAGCAGTAGCTGCACGTGTAGCGGTTAGACTCAAAGCTGGTTTGGTTGCAGGCGCCTGTGCCCTGCCCGATACCACAAATGGTTTTGTGGTGAAGAAAACTGTTTTCTCCGGTAAGGCATTTGCCAATGTAAGTATTACATCTGCCATCAAAATAATTTCACTGAACCCAAATAGTTATACTACGATTGCGGGTGAGGGAAGTGCTGAAGTAAATCAACTTTCTGTTGCAGTAGACGCATCGAAAGTAAAAGTAACAGCCGTTAATAAAGTAAGTGGTGAAATACCATTAACAGAAGCTGAGATAGTTGTTAGCGGTGGTCGTGGATTAAAAGGGCCCGAGAACTGGGGCATCCTGCTCAACCTGGCCAAAGAACTGGGAGCCGCCACTGCCTGTAGCCGCCCGGTGGGTGATGCACACTGGAGACCTCACCATGAACATGTTGGACAAACAGGTGTACAGGTGGCACCGAATCTTTATATCGCCATTGGTATCTCCGGTGCCATTCAACACCTCGCTGGCGTAAACCGCAGTAAAGTAATTGTGGTGATTAATAAAGACCCCGAAGCACCTTTCTTTAAAGCCGCAGATTATGGCATAGTAGGCGATGCTTTTGAAGTAGTGCCGAAGCTGACAGAAGAGATTAAAAAGATGAAAGCGAAATAATGCTTAACTAACATTAAGGAAATAAAAAGACCGGCATAAGCCGGTCTTTTTATTTCCTGATATACCTGGGTGGTTAAAATGTAACAGAGATTATTATGCCGCTTAATATTTTGTATATTTAGTGTTGCCTGCGAGTCTTGTTTTTAAAAGCTCAGGCCTATTCTTTTTTAACTAAAATCCAAACTATGAATCCAAACAAAGCATTATGGGAAAAAGGTGATTTTACACGTATTGCCGAAACCATGCGAGAAAGCGGAGAAGAACTGGTGTCGAAACTTGGCATCACCAACAAAATGAAAATTCTCGATCTTGGTTGTGGTGATGGTACCACTGCAATTCCCGAAGCCCGATTGGGCGCCGATGTAATGGGCGTAGATATAGCCAAAAACCTCGTTGAAGCAGGAAATGCCAGGGCAACAGCCATGGGTCTTTCCAATTGTATTTTTCAGGAAGGAGATGCCTGTAACCTCAGTGAACTTTCCAATCATTCTTTTGATATGGTGGTGAGTATTTTCGGTGCCATGTTCGCCCCCAAACCTTTTGAAGTAGCCAAAGAAATGGTTCGTGTTACCAAACCCGGCGGAAAAATTGTAATGGGTAACTGGATACCCGGTGACCCCACTGTTGTTGCACAAATACTAAAAATCAGTTCTGCCTATACCCCACCACCCCCAGAAGGTTTTATCAGTCCAATGACATGGGGTCTGGAAGATCATATAATCGAACGCTTTGGTCAGGCAGGAATTCCAAAGGAAAATATAACCTGTACAAAAGATACTTTCACTTTCCGGGCATCCTGCTCACCGGAAGAATTTGTAAGCATCTTTAAACATTTCTACGGACCTACCATGAATGCTTTTGATGCTGCTGAAAAAAACGGAAAGACAGAAGCACTGGAACAAGAATTGATTGCATTATTCAATAGCCAGAATAAAGCAGTATCTGCTGATACCACTACTATTCCTGCAACTTATTTACATGTTACAGTGATTTGCTAAATCGTTTTTCTGATATTTTTTCTTGAGCATTGTATAAAGCCATGTTGATACTCTGATTAACATGGCTTTATTGGATCGACAGTCAACTAAAACTATAAAGTTCCTGTTCTGCCTCCATCTACCGGTAAATTAATTCCATTGATGTACGCTGCTGCCGGCGAACAAAGAAAAGCCACAGCCGCTGCAAACTCTTCAGGCTCCCCTAACCTGCCCGCAGGAATCATTGCAATGGTTTTATCTACAATTGCATCAACAGAACTATCTCCATCTGCTGCCTGTTTGCCAAACAAATAATTGAGGCGGTCTGTTTTTGTATAACCAGGTAATACATTGTTTACCGTAATACCATATTTACCTGTTTCATTGGCCAGTGTTTTGGCCCAGTTGGCCACAGCAGCACGTACCGTATTGGAAATGCCAAGTCCGTTAATCGGTTGCTTAACAGAAGTAGACACAATATTGATAATTCTTCCAAAGCCTTTTGTCTGCATACCTGGCACTACCAGTTGAGCGAGTGTATGTGCGGTAACCAGGTGCGACCGAAAACTTTTTTCAATATCCTCAGCAGCCGTATTTAATAAAGGACCCGAGGCAGGGCCGCCACTATTGTTCACCAATATATCAATGGTATGTCCCTTTGCAAGAAATTCACTGATCAATGATGCAATGGAAGATGGCTGACTGGTATCTGCCACAAAATAACCATGCTGTTGCAGCAATGCCGTATCGAGTGAATGAAGAACGGCTTTCAGGTTCTCTTCATTCCTGGCAAGTAAATAAACATGGGCACCCAATAAAGCCAGTTCATGCGCTACTGCGGCACCAAGTCCCTGTGAAGCTCCGCAAACCAAAGCTGTTTTTCCTGTAAGATCAAGATTCATGATTGCTGTTTTTATAATGCCCGGTAATCTTCTCTAACCGGAGAAAACACATCCAATAATTTACAATCGCTGATCGCCAATCCGGAATGCGGAACATTGGAAGGAATAACGATTACTTCACCCGGACCAAACTGAATGGGTTCACCTGCCAGTGTAAGCTGGAATGTTCCTTCCAGCACATGCGCTACCTGCTCGTGCGGATGCGAATGTTCTTTAAGTGCCGATCCGGCTTTTACATCGAGGTAAGAAAAAGTCATATGTTCTGTATGAATAAAGCGGGCGCTGTAACCGGGTACAATTTCTTTGGGGGCAATGCTGGTAAGATCAACTAAGGGCATATCAATATTTTTGATTTGCAAATTACTGATTCTGTAACCGATCCATGCATACCATCTTTGTTGTTTCTTTGCATAATGTCATCATCACTCCCACTCTTCAGAAAAATTGGTATCGCAGAAGGGATCTCCCTCCTGCTGCTGTTAGGAATAGCCATGCCCCTCAAATATTTTGCAGACTTACCAGAAGCGGTAAAGTTTACCGGATGGGTACATGGTATTCTGTTTATTGCCTATTGCTGGCTGGCCTATATGGTAAGAGAAGAAAAAAGCTGGCCCTTTAAAATGCTGGTCTGGGCATTCCTGGCTGCATTTCTGCCCTTTGGCACTTTTCTCTTCGATAAAAAACTCCGGTCAGACAAGCCATTCTAAGTGTATTCTTATATGCTATAACGACGGCAATTCTGTAACCTGTCATTCTTATAGTAAATTGATTTATTTTCGTGTGGTCTATGAAAAAGATAGAATTGGAAATAGTGGCCCTGTCGCACAGCATTACCCAAACACATTCCTATGCCGTTGTGCTGGGAGAAACCAATGGTTTAAGAAGACTTCCCATCGTTATTGGTGGTTTTGAGGCGCAGGCTATCGCCGTGGCATTGGAACATATGCAACCCAGCCGCCCCCTTACACACGACCTGATGAAAAATTTCATGAATGCCTTTAATGTAGAATTACAGGAAATCATCATCAGCGATCTGCAGGAAGGTATATTTTATTCAAAACTGGTTTGTTTTACAGAACATGATACCGTAGAAATCGACAGCCGTACCAGCGATGCACTTGCATTGGCAGTGCGGTTTGGCTGCCCCATCTATACCTATGAACATATACTCGAAAATGCAGGTATACTGATGGAAGATGGTGGTAAAAAACAGAAAGCAGAAGCCGTTGGCGCAGAAGACAATACCGGCGGCGGCCGTGAAGACCTCAGCAGTATGAGCCTCGAAGAACTGCAAACACTCCTCAATGATGTACTGGAACACGAAGATTATATAAGAGCCATTGCGATTAGGGATGAAATGAATAAGAGAAAGTAGCAAGATGTCGGATGTCGGATGTCGGATGTCGGATGTAAAAAAAACTTTTTTGCAATTTGCTTTATTGTATATCTCTGTTCTTTTTTGAATTTTTAATTTTTACTTTTTACTTATTTCTCCCTTCCTCACTCATCATTCATCATTCATCATTCATTATTCATTATTATCATCCCCATGATTTCCTTTCCAAACGCTAAGATTAACCTGGGTTTGAATATCATTCGGAAAAGAGCAGATGGGTATCATGACCTGGAAACGGTTTTCTATCCGGTTTTGGGATTGCGTGATGCTTTGGAAACCGTACATGGTAATACAGGCGATGGTGCATTGAGTTTTACATATAGCGGACTTGAAATTGCCGGTGATACCGGTCATAATCTTTGTAGCAAAGCCTACCACTTACTCAAAAAAGATTTTCCTGAACTACCTGCTTTACAGATGCACTTACATAAAGTAATTCCCATGGGTGCCGGTCTCGGAGGTGGTAGTGCTGATGGTGCTTTTACACTCAGAATGCTGAACCAGCAATTTGGTCTGGGTTTGAGTGAAACAGCACTCATCAGTTATGCATTGACATTGGGAAGCGATTGCCCTTTCTTTATCATCAACAAAGCCTGTTATGCAACCGGAAGAGGCGAACAACTGGAAAATATAACCGTCGACCTTTCAACTTACCGGTTTGTATTGATCAATCCGGGTATTCATGTACCCACTGGTTGGGCCTTCTCTCAAATACATCCTGATACACCTTTACAACATTGCAAAAACATTATTCAGCAACCTGTTGAAACATGGCCCGGTGTATTAACCAATGATTTTGAAAAGCCTGTTATGCAGGCTTTTCCAGACATTCAAGCCATCAAAGAACAATTATACCAACAGGGGGCATTATATGCTGCTATGACGGGCACTGGAAGTACTGTGTATGGTATCTTTTCAAAAAACACCAGTCTTTCATTCGACTTTCCTGATCATTATTATATTTACCAAGGCTAGATAGAAACAGAAGAACAGAGAAACAGAGGAATGTACAATTTTAAAGTCAGGTATTCCTTTTTCTTCTTTTTTCCTATTACATGCTCTCACTTTGCATTTCGCTGATTCCGGTTATTCAAAGGTTACGAACTCACCTGCTTACAGCATATCCTTCGTTGCAAACTCGACTTAAAACGAAGGATACATTATCATATCTTATTTGATTTTGTTCCGGACACTTGTTGTTACTGATCAATAATGACGAAAATGTAAAAAGAAACAAACGTTAGTTTTAGATTTGAACAATATTCGATAATTAGTGATTAAAATTGAATAATTATCAATCAATATTCACATTGATTGAATAACTTATTTTAAAATCTTCATTTTTTTGATTAATTTAGTACCGATTGCCTGCCATTCTATTTCCTGAACTTTAATTCGGTTGCAAATGCTTGTTTCAAAAAACAGCCAGGGTTTGTATGACCCGAGCTTTGAACATGATGCATGTGGCATTGGGTTCGTAGCAAATATCAAGGGTAGTAAATCGCACCAGCACATTACAGATGCATTAACCGTGCTGGAAAACATGGAACACCGTGGCGCCTGTGGCTGCGAAAGCAATACGGGCGACGGTGCCGGTATCATGATCCAGGTTCCGCATGAATTCTTTTTTGATGAATGTATTAAACAAGGTGTTCACCTCCCCTCTTTCGGAAAATATGGAGTGGGCGTTATTTTCTTTCCCAAGGAATTAAGACTGCGCGAAGAGTGCCGCGATATTTTCAATCGCTCCGCAGAAAAACTGGGTCTTGAAATTCTGTGTTATAGAAAAGTTCCCGTTAACACACATGATATCGGCAAAACAGCACTCTCTGTTGAGCCTGTTATGGAACAGGTTTTTATTGCCTGCCCCGATCATATTACACAGCCCGATGAATTTGAAAGAAAATTATTTGTGTTGCGCAATTATGCATCACATACAATTAATAATACCGTAAAGAAAGATGAGATTGGTTTTTACCTTGCTTCTCTTTCTTATAAAACCATCGTCTACAAGGGTCAACTTACAAGTACACAGGTAAGAGGATATTTCCTCGATCTGAGCGATAAAAGAGTGGTATCTGCATTCGGTCTTGTTCATTCCCGTTTCGCCACCAACACTTTCCCCTCCTGGAAACTGGCGCAACCTTTTCGCTATATCGCACACAATGGCGAGATCAATACTTTACAAGGTAACCTCAACTGGTTACGCACCAGTGAAAAAGGATTTACTTCTCCCTTCTTCAGCAAGGAAGAAATGGAAATGTTATTACCCATTGTTACCAACGGTCAGTCAGACTCTGCCTGTCTGGATAACATGATCGAACTGCTTACCCTTACCGGCCGCTCATTACCACATGTAATGATGATGCTGATACCTGAAGCATGGGATGGCAATGAAGATATGGACGCCGTTAAAAAAGCATTCTATGAATACCATGCCTGTATGATGGAACCCTGGGATGGCCCGGCTTCTATTTCATTTACAGATGGAAAAATAATTGGTGCCACCCTCGACAGAAATGGGTTACGCCCGTCGCGCTATTGCGTTACTGATGATGACCGTGTTATTATGGCATCAGAAACAGGTGTGTTACCAATTGATCCGGCCATCATCAAAGAAAAAGGAAGACTGCAGCCGGGTAAAATGTTTGTGGTAGATATGGAACAGGGACGTATCATCAGCGATGAAGAACTGAAACAACAGATTTGCTCACAAAAACCTTATGCCGAATGGCTCAATAAATACAAGATCAGACTCGAAGAATTACCCGAACCCCGTGTCATGTTCACACACCTCGAACACGATCAGGTATTCAAATATCAGAAAGCATTTGGTTATTCAACAGAAGATTTAGATACCATCATTGCCCCGATGGCTTTGGACGGAAAAGAACCGATTGGTTCCATGGGTACCGATACACCACTTGCCGTTCTCAGCGATCAGCCCCAACATATCAGCAGTTATTTCAAACAGTTGTTTGCACAGGTAACCAACCCTCCCATCGATCCCATTCGTGAACGGATGGTGATGTCGCTGGCCACTTTTGCAGGGAGCAATGGAAATTTACTGGTAGAAGATCCACTGGCCTGTCACAGCGTGGCCCTCAAACAACCGGTACTCAATAATCATGAGCTGGAAAAAATCCGCAGCATCGACACCGGTATCTTTCAGGCCAAAACACTGCAAACCTATTTCAGGTCTGATGGTAAACCCAGCTCACTAAAAGCAGGTCTCGACAGACTTTGCCGTTATGCAGTAGATGCGGTGGAAGATGGTTTTGAAGTCATTATCTTAACCGATCGGGCCATTGATTCCGATCACGCCCCCATGCCTTCCCTGCTGGCCACTGCTGCAGTGCATCATCACCTCATCAGAAAAGGTTATCGCGGACAGGTAGGTATTATTATTGAAGCGGGTGATGTATGGGAAGTACATCATTTTGCCTGTTTAATTGCATTTGGTGCCACTGCTATCAATCCATACCTGGCATTATCATCCATCCGCGATATGAAGCTGACAGGTAAACTGAAAACAGAGCTGGATGTTGATTACCTGAAAAAGAATTATATCAAAGCAGTGAATGAAGGTTTACTGAAAGTGTTTTCGAAAATGGGTATCTCCACTTTACAATCATACCAGGGTGCGCAGATATTTGAGATCATCGGACTGAATAAAAAAGTAGTTGACCTTTATTTCACCGGTGCCACTTCAAGAATTGAAGGGATGGGTCTGGATGAAATTGCAAAAGAAACTTTAGCCAAACATTATTTTGCTTTTGGTAAAAAAGATATACCCGTTGATCGCTTACCTGTTGGTGGTGTGTACCAGTGGAAAAGAAAAGGAGAATTTCATCTCTTCAATCCTCAAACCATTCATTTGTTACAACACGCTACCAAAACAAATGACTACAGTACTTTCAAAAAATATTCAAAACTCATCAACGACCAGTCTGAAAAAGCCTGCACATTACGGAGCCTCTTTCAGTTCAAAAGAAACCGGCCTTCTGTTTCTATTGATGAGGTAGAACCTGCAGAAGCTATTTATAAAAGGTTTGCCACCGGTGCCATGTCATTCGGTTCTATTTCATGGGAAGCACATACCACGCTGGCCATCGCCATGAACCGGCTTGGTGGTAAAAGCAATACTGGTGAAGGTGGTGAAGATGAAATAAGATATACCCCTCTCGCCAATGGTGATTCTATGCGTTCATCTATTAAACAGGTAGCATCGGCAAGATTCGGTGTTACCAGTTTATACCTCACTGAAGCAGATGAATTACAGATTAAAATGGCACAGGGTGCAAAGCCCGGTGAAGGCGGACAATTACCCGGACATAAAGTAGATGAGTGGATTGGTAAAACAAGACATGCTACACCGGGTGTTGGTTTAATTTCTCCACCTCCTCACCATGATATTTATTCCATCGAAGACCTTGCACAACTGATCTTCGATTTAAAGAATGCCAATCGTGCTGCACGTATCAATGTAAAACTGGTATCAAAAGCAGGTGTGGGTACTATTGCAGCAGGTGTGGCAAAAGCGAAAGCCGATGTGGTACTGATCTCAGGCCATGATGGCGGCACCGGTGCCTCTCCGATCAGTTCTATTAAACACGCCGGCTTACCCTGGGAACTGGGGCTCGCAGAAACACATCAGACACTGGTTAAAAATAAACTGAGAAGCAGAATTGTGGTACAGGCCGACGGACAAATGAAAACCGGTCGCGATATTGCCATTGCAACTTTATTAGGGGCAGAAGAATGGGGTGTGGCAACCGCTGCGCTGATTGTGGAAGGATGTATCATGATGCGCAAATGCCACCTGAACACTTGTCCTGTTGGCGTAGCCACACAGGATCCTGAACTGAGAAAAAGATTTGCAGGCGATCCTGATCATGTGGTGAATTTTTTCAAATTCATTACACAGGAACTCAGGGAGATCATGGCAGAACTCGGTTACAGAACCATTCATGAAATGATTGGTCAGGTTGATGCTTTGGAAATGAGGGATAATATTTCACACTGGAAATATGAAAAACTCGATCTCTCTGCTGTATTGTACAAAGAACCCGAATCATTGTACACAGGATTGTACAAACAGGAAGAGCAGGATCATGGATTGAATGATGTACTCGACTGGCAGTTATTAAAAGCTGCTGCACCTGCACTGGAAAGAAAAGAACGCGTAAGTGCTTCCCTGCCTATTAAAAATACAGACCGTACTGCTGGCACTATATTATCGAATGAGATTACCAAACGTTATCGGGCTGAAGGACTGCCGGATGATACGATTCATTTCAATTTTACAGGTACTGCGGGACAAAGTTTTGGTGCCTTCAACACAAAGGGTATTACACTTGAGCTGGAAGGCGATGCCAATGATTATTTCGGTAAGGGATTGAGTGGTGCAAGATTAATAGTGTATCCACATAAACAGGCCAGTTTTGTGCCGGAAGAAAATATCATCATTGGTAATGTAGCATTGTATGGCGCCACATCGGGAGAAGCTTTTATTCGTGGGAAAGCGGGCGAACGTTTCGCCGTAAGAAACTCAGGTGCCAATGTAGTCGTAGAAGGTGTGGGCGATCATGGCTGCGAATACATGACTGGTGGCAGGGCCATCATACTGGGTGATACCGGAAGAAATTTCGCGGCAGGCATGAGTGGTGGTATTGCTTATATATACAATGGAGGCGGATTGTTTGCAGAAAGATGTAACACAGAAATGGTAGAACTCGATCCGCTGGAAACAAATGATATCAGTTTCCTGCATGAGATGATCAGCAAACATTATGCTTATACAGGCAGCACGGTAGCAAAATTCATACTCGATGATTTTGAAAACCAGACAAAGAATTTTATCAAAGTATTCCCAAGCGATTACAAAAAAGTTTTAAAGCAGAAGGAGCAAATGGTTCATAGTCAATAGTCCATAGACCATGGAACATTAACTATGGACTAAAACAAATGATAGCAACAACAAAATAATTATCATGGGCAAACCAACCGGATTCCTTGAATTTACCCGCAGCCTTCCCGGAAAGAGAAAACCTGAGGAACGCCTCCAGGATTATAAAGAATTTGTGGATCGTCTGCCAGACGAATCCCTCAACCAGCAGGCGGCACGCTGCATGAACTGCGGTGTTCCATTTTGTCATAATGGATGTCCACTGGGCAATATCATTCCCGAATTCAATGATGCGGTTTATCGTCAGAACTGGGAGGAAGCCTATGAGTTATTAAGTGCCACCAACAATTTTCCGGAGTTTACCGGAAGAATATGCCCTGCCCCCTGTGAAAGTGCCTGTGTATTGGGTATCAACCAGCCGCCCGTTACCATTGAAGAAATTGAAAAACACATTATTGAGATTGCTTTTGACAAGGGCTTTGTTCAACCCAGGGTTCCCAACCTGCGTTCGGGCAAAAAGATTGCTGTAGTGGGTTCAGGACCGGCCGGTTTAGCTGCCGCCGCTCAGTTAAATTATGCTGGGCACCAGGTAACAGTATTTGAAAGAGATGCTTCGCCGGGTGGTTTATTAAGATATGGCATTCCTGATTTCAAACTGGAAAAATGGGTGGTAGAAAGAAGGGTCCAGTTGATGGAGAAAGAAGGTGTAGTATTTAAATGCAATGCCCATGTGGGCGTAAACATAAGTATCAACGACCTGCTGAGGGAATTTCAGGCCATAGTACTGGCGGGAGGGTCCACCATCCCACGTAACCTCAATATACCGGGTAGAGAACTAAAAGGGGTTCATTTTGCGATGGACTTTTTGAAACAGCAAAACCAGCGGGTATCGAATGAACCTGTAACGGGAGAGGATATTTTTGCCACAGCTAAAAATGTAGTAGTAATTGGTGGCGGCGATACGGGAAGCGATTGTGTGGGCACATCGAACAGACAGGGTGCTTTCTCGGTAACCCAACTTGAGTTATTACCCAAACCTCCTGAACAAAGAACCATGCAGATGCCCTGGCCTACTTATCCAATGACACTTAAAACAACCTCTTCGCATGAAGAAGGTGCAGACAGGCAATGGGCAGTGGCTACCAAAGCATTTCTGGGTGATGAGGAAGGGTATTTAAAGGGCATACAGTTGGTTGACCTGAAATGGAAAGCCTCTACTGCTGAGAAAGCGGCAGGTTTTGAGGAGATCCCCGGTTCTGAAAGAGCGGTTTCCTGCGAACTGGCTTTACTGGCTATGGGATTTCTGCATCCGCAGCATGAGGGGCTCATCAATGAATTGGGAGTAGAACTGGATGAAAGAGGTAATATCAGGGCCGATGACAAGAAGTTTCAGACCAATATCCCTAAAATATTTACGGCTGGTGATATGAGAAGGGGGCAGTCGCTCGTGGTTTGGGCTATCAGTGAAGGCAGGGAATGTGCGAGAAAAGTAGATCAGTACCTGATGGGGTCATCTGTTCTGGAATCGAAGGACCAAAGCTATTTAGTAAATACATAGTATTTTTTATAATTTATTATTTTCAAAAGCCCATTCATTTACTTGGATGGGCTTTTTAGTACTGATAATCATATCATTAGTGCAGTTAAACCTCATTTTATTCAACTAAATAAAATGAATTACAAAATATAAAATGTTAATAAATGTTTAGATTTTAATAAAATATTTTAGTATTATTGAATTATAAATATTTATTAAAATATTTTTTAACATTAATCAAAAACCCTCGCATGAAAAAATTGACATTCCAGCAGGCGGCTCCTTTTATTGCCTTGTTAGCAGTTGCCGTTGCTGCCCTGTTCGTTCCTTCCCTCCCCAATTTTGCAGATGACGCGGGCGCTTACAGCGCAGCCGATATTACCTGGATCCTCGTGGCCACCGCCCTGGTATTCTTAATGACACCGGGACTGGCTTTCTTTTATGGTGGTATGGTTCATCGCAAAAACGTAATCTCTACCATGATTAAAAGTGTGGTAGCAACGGGTGTAGTGAGCATTCTATGGGTTTTTGTAGGGTATAGTCTCTGTTTTGGAGAATCAATCGGCGGATTTATTGGTAACCCTACTACCCATCTGTTTTTCAAGGGCATCAATTCCGGCGCTCCATGGAGTCTGGCACCCACCATCCCTATCACTTTATTCGCACTGTTTCAGCTCATGTTTGCCATCATTACGCCGGGTCTGGTTGTAGGCGCCGTGGCAGAACGTATTAAATTCACTTCTTACATTCTTTTTATAGCCCTGTTCAGCTTACTGGTTTACGCTCCAATAGCACACTGGACCTGGCATCCCGAAGGTTTCCTGTTTAAAATGGGCGCGCTCGATTTTGCCGGCGGTACCGTAGTTCACATTTCTGCCGGTTGTGCTGCATTGGCAGGTGCATTGGTTTTAAAACGCAGACAGACACATATGGAGCAAAAAGAAATTCCACCGGCCAATATCCCTTATGTTTTAATTGGTACAGGCTTGCTGTGGTTTGGCTGGTTTGGTTTCAATGCCGGCTCGGCTGTAGGCGCAGGTTCACTGGCTGTTTCTGCTTTTGCCACTACCAATACCGCTGCTGCCGCTGCCGGTTTATCCTGGATGTTCTTTGATGTACTCAGGGGCAAAAAACCATCTGTATTAGGTTTTTGTATCGGTGCTGTAGTGGGTCTTGTAGCCATTACCCCTGCCGCAGGTTTTGTAGCCATCCCTCAATCTATTTTCGTAGGTGTAATTGCCGCCATCGTTTCCAATATTGCTGTGTATTACAAATCAAAATCAAAGCTCGACGATACACTGGATGTATTCCCCTGTCATGGTATCGGTGGTATGGTGGGTATGTTACTCACGGGTATTTTTGCTACCAAAACCGTTAACAGCGCGGGTGCTGATGGTTTGTTCTACGGTAACTCTGCTTTCTTCTTTACGCAGTTGAAAGCGCTCGCCATCGTGGTAGCTTACAGTTTTGTGGTTTCTTTTGGCATTTTTAAATTCATCAATTTCATCCTGCCCATGCGCGTAAGCTCTGAAGATGAGCTGCTCGGTCTGGATGCTACCCAGCACAATGAAAAATATGTTCAGGGTACATTATTGGTAGAAAACAGTGGCGTTTTAAAAGAAAGCACCATCGCCGACTAATTGTTTAAGAAACAGGCTTCAGGACGCAAGACTCAAGAAAATCGATCCTGAACCCTGATTCTTGAACCCTGAAACTTGAACCCTGAATCTTGAATCTTGATCTCTTATTTCTTGCTTCTTATTAAAAAAGAAGGTACAGCCATATGATAAACCTCTGACCAGGTTTACCGGCTGTACCTATTTGTTAATCATAAAACCTTCTGCAATGTTAAAGAAAATTTCAGCCTTTTCATGCCTGCTTTTCAGCTTTCTTTTGCTGAATGCGCAATCTGATTCCACCAAAAAACCAACCACTACCTTTTCAGGATCCGTTGATGCTTATTATCGTTATGGTTTTTCTGATGCACCTGGTAAAACCAATAATTTCACCAGTTTTACCAATTCACAGAACTCTTTTGAACTGGGTATGGCTTCATTTAAAGTTGACCACACCATTGGTAAAGTAACGGCCACTGCCGATATCGGTTTTGGCCGCAGGGCACAGGAATTTTCCTACAATGATGTGGGTTCTCTGGCAGCCGTAAAACAGATGTACCTTACCTATGCAGCATCCGACAAGGTAAAATTCACCATGGGTAAATGGGCCACCCATGTGGGCTACGAACTGGTAGATGCACCGGGCAACAGAAACTACAGCATGTCTTACGGATTTTCTTATGGCCCTTTCTTTCATACCGGTATCAAAGCCGATATTTCACTGGGTGGCAAAAGTGCCATGATGGTAGGCGTTTCTAACCCAACCGATTATTCTACCACTACTTCTTCTGCCAAATTTTTCCTGGCACAGTTCAGCACAGCCAGCAATAATGATAAAGTAAAAGCTTACCTCAATTTTCAGGGCGGCTCCGGTATCACACAATATAACCTGGTGGTAATGGGCGCACTGGCCGACAAATGGGGTATAAACTATGATGGTAGTTTACAATCGTACAAAACAGGCGGCAGCTCTTCCAGCTGGAAAAGTCATGCCCTTTACCTCAATTACGATCCTACTCCTGCTGTTGGTTTTACACTCAGACAGGATTATTTCGACGATCGTAAACTTACGCCCATTGGTGTGGGCGGTAAAATATTTGCCACTACTTTATCAGCCAACCTGAAAGCCGATAACCTGACCATCATTCCGGAGTTCAGGATCGACAACTCTCAGCAGGCTGTATTCTTTAAAGGAGCTTCTTCTACCGGTACCAAAAGCTCAGCAGCTTTTATACTGGCAGCAGTTTATAAGTTTTAATGGTTGATTGATATTACATGAGGAAATCAAAGCCGGTGCTGATGCATCGGCTTTTTTCTTTAAGTTCGGTTTATGAATCTTCTGCTGAAAGCTGTTCAACTGCTGTATTGTGCCTATGCTTTTCTTTTGTTTGTGTTGATCATGCTTATCGTCTTTCCCTTTGTACTACTCGCCTTATCATTTGGTAAAATAACCGGAGGCAATATCATCTATAAAATATGCATGTTCTGGGCGAGCTGCTGGTACCGCCTTATTGGCATAAGACATGAAGAAATTTTCGAGTCGCCCCACGACAGCACCAGGCAATACATTTTTGTAGCCAACCATATTTCTTATATGGATATTCCCCCACTGGTACTGATTGCCCACCAGCCCATCCGCATACTGGGGAAATATGAAATGGTAAAGATTCCTGTCTTTGGCTGGATATACCGTGCAGCAGTTGTACTGGTTGACAGAAAAAATGCAGAAACCAGGTCTAAAAGTGTTCGTGCCCTCAAAGCAGCGCTCAAACAAGGCATCTCTATTTTTATTTTCCCCGAAGGAACATTCAATATCACCCCTGCCCCACTCAAAGATTTTTTCGACGGCGCTTTCCGTATTGCCATAGAAACAGAAACACCCATTAAACCTGTTTTACTGATCGACACTCTGGATCGTTTGCATTATAAAAGCATATTTTCATTAACACCCGGCAAGAACAGGGTCGTATATCTTGATGAAATACCTGTTACCGGTTTATCCGTAAAAGATATTCCGGCATTGAAACAACAGGTTTATAACACAATGGATGCCGGTCTGCGACGCTATCGCAACTATTCCGTGGCCTAAGCCGTATTTTTGATCAAATTGCCGAATCATTTGTTTGCAGAAATTATTATACCGCTTGCTTTACCCAAAAATTATACATGGGCGATACCCGAATCTTTTCGCGATGCGGTACAGCCGGGTATTCGTGTAGAAGTAATGCTGGGGGGAAGAAAAAAATATGCCGGCATCATCAAAAGAATTTTCGCAGAAAAACCGGAAGCATTCCATCCCAGAGATATCATCAATGTACTCGACCAGGAACCTATTCTGCATCCGGCACAATTAAAATTATGGGAGTGGGTGGCTGGTTATTATATGTGTAGTGAAGGAGAAGTAATGCAGGCTGCAGTACCCGCCAACCTCAAATTATCGAGCGAAAGTATTTTAATCTGGAACGAAGAAAGGTCTGTTAATTTCAGCGACCTATCCGACAATGAATACATCGTAGCAGAAGCACTGGAACTCAAAAAAGAACTACGCATCAGCGAAGTACAGGAGCTGCTCGATGTGATACAAGTGTACCCCGTTGTTAAAAAATTGATTGAAAAAGAAGTCTGTTATGTATGGGAAGAACTGAAAGAAAAATATACAGAGAAAAAACAAACTTATATAACATTACATCCCTCCTATAAAAATGAGGATCAGTTGGCTGACCTGTTAAACAACTGGGGCAAAGCACCTAAACAAATGGAACTCCTGCTGGCATTCTTACACCTGCAGAAAACAGAGGGTACTGTTATTCAACCCGAATTACTCAAAAAAGCCAATGCCAGTGCAGCCCAACTAAAAGGACTGCTCGATAAAAATATACTGATTGCGGAAAAAAGAAGTACCGATCGTATTCAACTCGGACAAAAAAGCAGTAACCTCAGTTTTACCCTCTCGCCTGCCCAGGAAACTGCTTTACAAGCTGTTCAAACTGTTTTTCAAAACCGGCAGGTTTGCCTCTTACACGGTGTAACGGCCAGTGGTAAAACACAGATTTATACCCAGCTCATTCAAGAGCAGTTAAACAAAGGCCAACAGGTATTATACATGTTACCTGAAATTGCGCTTACCGCACAGATCATTCGCAGGTTGCAGGAATATTTCGGCGGGCATATTGCCATTTATCATTCCAAATTCAATGCCAATGAGAGGGTGGAAATATGGAACAAGGTAAAGACAGGAGAAATAAAAATTGTATTGGGTGCGAGGTCGGCTTTATTCCTGCCTTTTAAAAACCTCTCGCTGATTATAGCCGATGAAGAACACGACAATTCTTACAAACAACAGGACCCCGCCCCCCGCTATCATGCAAGAGATGCGGCTGTTTATTATGCCGGTCTCTTTCAGGCTAAAGTTTTACTGGGCAGTGCTACACCCTCAATAGAAAGTTATTTTAACTGTGAGCAGGAAAAATATGGATTGGTTCGTTTAACAGAACGATACGGTAATGCGCAATTACCTTCCATTGAACTGGTTGACGTAAAAAAATACCAGCAAAAAGGAAAAATTGCTTTTACAGAACCTTTACTGGAAGCCATCAAACAATCACTGGAACAACAAAAGCAGGTTATTCTATTTCAGAACAGAAGAGGTTATGCACCTTACCAGGTATGCAATACCTGTGGCTGGATTCCTGAGTGCCAGAACTGCGACGTTACACTCACTTACCATAAATTCAAAAATAAACTCACCTGTCATTACTGTGGCACCCAATACCCTGTAATCAATACCTGTGCCGCCTGTGGCAGTCATGATTTTACCCAGAAGAATTTCGGAACAGAACAGATCGAAGAAATCCTGAATGAATATTTCCCCGATGCCAGGATTGCCCGAATGGATTATGATAGCGTGAAGGGTAAAAATGACCATGACGCACTGATCAAATTATTTGAACAAAAAAGACTGGATATACTGGTAGGTACACAAATGGTGGTAAAAGGACTCGATTTTGAGCATGTAAACCTCGTAGGTATTATTGATGCCGATGGTATATTGGGGTTTACAGATTTCCGTGTAAATGAGAAAGCATTTCAGCTCATGGAACAGGTGAGTGGCAGGGCCGGAAGAAAAGACGATCTGGGAAAAGTGCTGATACAGGTAAGCAATACCCTGCATCCTGTACTATCCTTCGTACAAAATCATGCGTATGATGCATTGTACCGGTATGAAATGGCAAACAGAAAAGAATTTGGCTACCCTCCTTTTACAAGAATCATTCAACTGGTATTCAGGCATAAGGAAAAGCATATTGCTGAAGAAGCGGCACATATTATGATGGGCGGGCTTTCTCCACATTTTGCTAAGGAAATCAGTGGACCTGCCCAACCTGTGATCGATAGAATCAGAAACCAATACCTTTGGGAACTATTGATTAAGTTGCCCAAAGACAGGCAACGTATTGGTCACTGTAAACACATGATCATGCAACAAACAGCCATTATTCATTCGAACAAACGATACAGTTCAGTCAGGGTTATTGTAAATGTTGATCCACTTTAAGGTTACGGAGAATAGATATGTATCATGCGACGCATTTTTTACCGGATTATTCATTAAAAGCTTATAACAGCTTTCAGTTTGATGTACGCGCCCGATTCTTTGCCGCTTTCCAGACAACTGAAATGATGCAGGAATTACTGGAGCAATACCAGTGGCTTCCTTATATGCCCATTCATATACTCGGTGGCGGAAGTAATATTTTATTTACAAGGGATGTAGACGGACTTGTACTTCGCAATGAACTCAATGGAATAGAGCTGGTAAATGAAGATGCAGATCATTATTACGTGAAAGCCATGGCTGGTGAAAACTGGCACCGGTTTGTTTGTTATTGTATTGAACAGGGTTATGCCGGTCTGGAGAACCTTAGTCTTATTCCGGGCAGCGTAGGTGCTTCCCCCATGCAAAATATCGGCGCTTATGGCGTAGAAATAAAAGATGTGTTTCATTCGCTGGAAGCCTGGCATATCAATGAAAAACACAAAGAAACTTTCTACCTCAAAGACTGTGAATTTGGTTACAGGGAAAGTGTTTTTAAAGAGAAATACAGAAATCGTTTTATCATTACCAGTGTTACCTACCGGCTCCGAAAACAACCCGTCTTCCAAACATCGTATGGAGCCATTACACAGGAGCTCGAGAAAATGGGAGTGACAGAACTGAGTAGTGCTGCCATTGCAAAAGCAGTAATAAATATCAGAAGATCAAAATTACCCGATCCCGAAGAATTGGGAAATGCCGGCAGCTTTTTTAAAAATCCCAGCATATCCATCAGTCATTTCGAAAGACTACATGAAGCATTTCCGGATATTGTAGGTTATCCGCTGAATGAATCAAAAATAAAACTGGCAGCCGGCTGGCTTATAGAACAATGTGGCTGGAAAGGATACCGCAAAGGTGATGCAGGCTGTCATGAAAAACAGGCGCTTGTATTGGTTAATTATGGCAATGCAACGGGTGGAGATATTTTTAGGCTGTCTACCGAAATCATTGAATCTGTTTACAAGAAATTTGGCGTCAGGTTAGACCGAGAAGTGAATCTTATCTGATCCTTTAAACAAACCCAAAAAATAAACCCCGGATGAAATCATCCGGGGTTTATTATAACTATTCGTTTCTATTAATAGTATTTCAGTTTCATCTCTACCCTTCTGTTCTGGGTACGTCCGGCAGCTGTTTTATTATCAGCAACAGGCTTAGAAGAACCAAAACCTTCTGATGTAAGTCTTCCTGCATCAATTCCTTTACTAACAATATAATCATGTACAGACTTGGCACGGTTTTGACTCAGTGGAATGTTTACTTTATCGGTTCCTGTATTATCTGTATGACCTTCAATATCGAGTTTAAGTGCAACATCTTCTTTCAGGATAGCTACCACTTCATCAAGTGCTTTGAATGATTTGGTCTGCAGTTTAGCACTTCCGGTTACAAAGAATACATTCTTCGCACTGGCCGCTACTTTCTTCACTACTTCTTCCTTCACGGCAGGACAACCATTGTTTTCTCTAACGCCTGGTACAGTAGGACATTTATCTTCTTCATCATTCACACCATCTTTATCTGTATCGGGAACAGGACAACCCTGGTAACGGGCCACGCCTGCTACGGTAGGACATTTGTCTTCTTCGTCATTGATACCATCTTTATCAGTATCAGGAACAGGGCAACCATCGTATTTAGATAAGCCTTTTACAGTTGGGCATTTGTCATTGTCGTCATTGATACCGTCACCATCTGTATCTGGAACAGGGCATCCATCGTATTTGGCAGTACCGGCAACAGTAGGACATTTGTCTTTGCTATCGAGTATACCATCACCATCTGTATCTTTTTCAACCACCACAACAGGAGCCGGTGGAGGCGTAACGATTACTGGCTCTTTTTTGTCTTTCAGTGGTGAAGCCAGACCAATAGAATAAGTAAGGTGATTTACAGCCAGGTTTGAAATAGCTGATCTGTGTACAAACTGTGTATGCAGAAAAGTTTCCTGACCGAGGTTAAACTGAAGACCCATACCTGCAGGTGCATACGCAGCAAAATAGGTACCGGTGTACATAGAAGCGCCCAACCCGAAACTCAGGTAAGGAACAACCACGTATTTATCACTCAACAATTTAATATTGGCAGCAGCATCCAGTTCCACCAAAAACTTGGCTGTAGTAGGTGCGGTTACACCGCTTCTGCGATAGAATGGATATTTTACATAAGAACCTGTAAGGGTTGCCTGAAAATCAACATACTCAGTCAAACCCTGAAAATACTGAACACTCAATCCTGGATCAAGTTGACTGAATGGGGTCCACTGTTTGTTTGAAATAACCGAAGAAATAGAACTCCTGCTGATGGCATCAGAGGTGTACATGTCTTTTAAAACAAAGTTGATACCAAGCGAGGGTCTTTTTTTATAGCTAACTGGCGCGTTTTGAGCGAATGCAGTCAAAACCAAACCACTGGCTATTAAAGAAAAAAGAAGTTTCTTCATAAACAGGTTTTTATTAATTGTCACAAAAATACAGGGTGAAACTGATTTTCCGAAAATTAAGATAACTTTAAGTTATTACGAACTTATACCCATCTATTTTTTTGTATATGGACTAAGCGGTTGTACCACTACTTTGGTCAACCCACTTTTTACAAAATCGAGCTCAATAGCCGCGGTTTTAGTGAGGTCTACTACTCTTCCCTTCTTCTTCATTTTATTGTGCATGCGGTCATTAATCAGCACTATTACGCTTTTGTTATTTCTCAGATTGGTTACCCTCACCAAGGTATTTAATTTGAAATGATTACTGGCAGCTGTCATTTTTGAATGACGGAAGATGGCACCTGTTGCTGTTTTACGACCTTCAAATTTTTTGCTGTAATAACTTGCCGTTCCCCTGATGGCTTTACCAATCATGGTAAAAGAATCAACCGAACTAAGGGTATCACCAATAATGATGAGGCTATCTTCTATAAGCCGGCTACTGTCGGTTTTAAGTAGAGGAATCGTATCGGCAGGGATCGTATCCCTGTATATGGGCATACCCATAGGTTCCAGCCTTGCCCCAGAGGGTAGCAGGAAAACGAGTAAGACGATCAGGTATACAATAGTTTTCATATTCTTCCTTTATCGCTGTCCCCAACACCTGAGGTAAAATAACTCATCTGTATCCTCAAATACAAATAAGAATATGCACAGCTTCTTATGCCCCCATTAACCAAACACCATGCCAAAAAGGGAAGAAAGTATAAACTACTGGTTTAAGTAATTGTTATAAACTATTGTTTACCAATAATTTAGAAACAAAACAAAACTAAGCTTAAAAAGAGGTTAGATCACCAGAAAGGCAAAAATTATCAGAGAAAGGGGCTTTTTAGTTGAGATGTTTATCCACTTTCTCTGAAGAAGTGATATCTGAACCCGAACGTACCTGAATTTGAACATTCAAAAGCCATTCAGTACAGTTTTTGGATAAAAGATATTGATTAATTTTATCAATAACATTCATAACTGACTTATAATCAGCATCTATACTGGTTGAGAATGGACCGACCTGGTATGACAAACCGGCCGATTTGATAATCTCAATTACTTCATCAATCCATTCATAAGGATGACGGCTCCCGGTCTGAATCGGTACCAGTTGAATGGCTGCACTGACAATAAAGGGGTGGTTCATGACAAAACAGGGTTTATCTCCACTACTGCATCCAGGTTAAGCGGACCATGAATATGCGGGAATACTTCATTAATTGAACCGGCAAGTTCAAAAATCAGGGGACGCTCTACTTTGCTTCTCTCTATTGTAAGCTTTACAAGACCTGTTTGACCTTTGTAATAACGATCCAACACCCCCGGCACTTGGTCCTCGGTACTACAATGTATAAACCCTTCTGTAGCCAGACTATCTGCCTCATAAGCCCCCAATTCTCTGGCTTTTTCCCACTGATCTTTTGTAGTAATATGATATATAAATTCTGATTGATTATTCATTCTAATTGTTTGTAAATTAAATATTTTATAAAGTTTTATTTATTTTTTGCTCCAATAGCATAAAGTCTGCAAGAACCATTGCTGTCACCGCTTCCAATACCACCGGAACACGTAAGGCAATACATAAATCATGTCGGCCTTTTACAGAGAAAGATTCAACCTGGCCACTGTCCCAATTCCAGGTTTGCTGTTCTTTAGGTGTAGATGAAGTGGGTTTTACCACCACCCTAAAAACAAGCTCATTCCCGTTTGTGATACCCCCAATAATACCGCCGGCATGATTGGTAGAAGTTTTACCCCCTGCATCTACCATCGGGTCATTGTGTTCTGTTCCAAACATCCTGGCTCCGGCAAAACCGGCACCAAACTCAATTCCCTTGATTGCCGGTATGGAAAACACAGCATGCGCCAGTACCGATTCAACAGAATCAAAAAAATGCTCCCCCAGCCCAACCGGCAACCCGCTGGTCCGGCATTCTACTATTCCACCAATACTGTCTTTCTGATCGATGGCTTTCTGTAAACCGGCTTCCAGGTCTTGCTCACCTCCTATTTCCAATATAGTAGATTGAACCTGAACCTGCGTTAATAGTTTCTTCGCTATTACACCCGCTGCAACAAGACAAACAGTAAGCCTGCCACTGAAATGGCCACCACCCCTGAAGTCTTCATAGCCGCCATATTTAGCATGCGCAGTAAAATCGGCATGGCCCGGGCGGGGTACCGATCTTTGTTTTTCATAATCACTGCTACGGGTATTCTTATTCTCAAAAAGGATGGTCAATGGTGCTCCGGTTGTTTTACCATTAAAAAGACCGGTTTTAAATATCGGTATATCATCCTCTTTTCTGGGTGTGGTTCCTTTCTGAACACCTCCCTTTCTTCTTTCCAGATCGGGCATAAATTCTTCAACAGCCAGTGGAAGTCCGGCCGGACAGCCATCAATCACCAGTCCAACACAATCGCCATGCGACTCGCCGAAGATATGTATCCTGAGTATGCGTCCGAATGAGTTCAAAATTGTAGATTTTAGGGGTTATGTGTTAGCTTTTAGCCATTAGGTTTGGGTTGATAGAAAGACTGGTACCCAATTGTTCGAGGTGCTTATAAAAATCGGGGTACGATTTATTAATGGCATCTGCCTCTTCAATCAGCACTTCGCCTTCTGCTTTTAATGCGGCAACAGCACAAGCCATGGCAATACGGTGGTCGTGTCGGGAATGAACGGTTGCTCCATTCACACCTGTTCCACCTTTTACCAGCATCAGGTCGCCCTGCAGCACTATTTCAATCCCCAATTTAGCAAACTCCTCCTGTAAAGTGAGTCCGCGGTCACTTTCCTTGTGCGATAAGCGGCTTACGCCCTCTATTACCGTAGTGCCCTCACAATAAGCTGCCAGCGCCACTAATGGCGGAAAGAGATCCGGACAGTCGGTCGCGTTAAAATGAAATGCTTTTAGGGGTAAGGGGGCTATTTCAATTTGTTTTTCCTGTACCGATAACCTGCATCCACAATCCATCAATGCCTGTAAAATGGCTTTATCGGCCTGGGTTGAAAACACATCAAGCCCTGTTACCGTAATACCTCCCGCAATGGCACCTGTTACCAGTAAAAATGCTGCTCCACTCCAGTCGCCTTCTACTGCATAGGTTAAAACCCCATTGTCTTGCGGCGACTTTCCGTGGAAATGAAATACGGCATAATTATCATGCGATACTTTCCAGCCAAAATCCTCCAATACTTTTAAAGTAAGATCAATATAGGGTTTACTTTTCAGGTCCTTCACACTGATCGATACATTATTGGCGCCTGCTGCTGCAAATGCCATCAGTAAGCCGGTTAAAAACTGTGAACTCAGGGAGCCGTCTACTTCAATATTGGCTGGTTGTAAGGGCCCCTGTATCTGCAAGGGTACTTTACCCGCATTAGATTGAACAGATACACCCAATTGCGGCAGTATTTCATCAAAGAAATGCATGGGGCGGGTTAGCAGGCTACCTGAACCATTAATGGTAAGGGCTTCTGCGCTTAAAGCTACAATCGGCGTAAACATTCTTATGCCCAAACCACTTTCACCACAGTTTATTTCTTTGTTCGCGGGTTGTATTCCATTTGATTGGATGAGCAGATCGCCATTCTCTTCAAAACGAATTGTTGCACCCAGTTTCTGTATCACATCCAATGCCGCAAGGTCATCATTGCTTTTACCGGGGTTTACAATACGGGTTTCTCCTTTACGCAATAAAGCACCTGCGCAGGCGCGCTGCATACTGCTTTTCCCGGCTGCTGCCCTGATGGTTCCACTAATGGCTGATGGCTGTATCCTTACCTGCATAACAAAACAATCTAAACTGCTGCTACTGCAGCAAAGAATTCATTAAAACTGTTTAAAAATTTCCTGAAGCTGTACAAACAGCAATGGCTGTACCACCCCCTTTCCTGTTTTCTCCAGCAGGATATAATGAATGCTCACACTGTCTTTTTTCTTATCCTTCTGTAATACTTTAAATGCTTTCTTCTTATCAAAATCAGCCAGCGTGGGTAAGCCATAACGACTCAACAAAGCCATTACTTCATCCGCTTCTTTAAAACCTTTCAGCTGTTCCGATATGATGGCTGCATAAGTCATCCCAACACTTATGGCCTGACCATGACTTAACTCGTACATATTTTCAATGGCATGTCCGAGTGTATGTCCGAAATTGAGCAGTTTGCGTTCACCCTGTTCAAATTCATCTTCCAGTACTACTTTGGTTTTAATCATGGCATTTCTCTCTACCAGTGCCGCCAGCAGTTTTTTATCTTTCTGATACTGCTTTATGGTGTGTTGCTGCAAGTTTTTAAACATGGCGGCATCTTTAATACAGGCATGTTTAATGATTTCTGCAAAACCGTTTTGCCATTCTGCCAAAGGCAGCGTCGAAAGCAAACTATAATCATAGAGTAGAAAAGAAGGTTGACGAATAAGGCCCACCATATTCTTATACACACCTACATCAATTCCGTTCTTTCCGCCAATCGATGCGTCCACCATTGCGAGTAAGCTGGTGGGAACAAATCCGAAATCAATACCACGCATATAAATACCGGCCACATACCCGGTGATGTCTGTAACCACACCTCCCCCAACACCTACCAGCACCGTTTTTCTGTCGGCTCCCAATGCTATCAACTGGTCAATCAGTACATCCACCGTCTGCTGCACTTTATAGGCTTCTCCGGGTTTCAATACAATGGTGTTCCAGCCTTTAAATTTCTTTTTATGGGCCGAAAAAACATGCTCGTCTGTAACCAGCACTGCTTTTTCTCTGCCTGCAATTTTTTCTAACTGATCAAATGAGGCATCGAAATAATATTGAACCGTTTTCGAAGAAAACTGAAAGCTTCTTTTTTTCATACACTATTGAATTCACTCAGGAATTCATGATCTTATTCTGGTGATTGATACTTTCCATATGCACCGCATCAAAATACTTGGTAATGAACTCGCGGCTCAGTCCCAGTTTATCGCCTTTGGCAAATGCCCTGTCGAGAATAGCGTTCCAGCGATTGGTTTGAAGGATGGTAATATTATTGTCTTTTTTGTACTGACCAATCTTATCTGCCACTTTCATTCTTTGTCCGAGCAATTGCAACAGTTCATCATCCAGTTGATTAATCTGTTGACGCATTTTCTCCATGGCTGCATGCAGTTCTTCTGAACTGATGTCTTCTTTCCGCCAGATGATGGAGCCAATCATTTCACCCAGTCTTTCCGGTGTTACCTGCTGCTTGGCATCACTCCATGCATTATCGGGGTCAATATGACTTTCAATAATCAAACCATCAAAATCGAGGTCAATGGCTTTTTGTGCCACGTCCATTAATATATCTCTTCGGCCACAGATATGTGAAGGGTCATTGATGAGCAACATACCCGGATTACGTCTTTTCATTTCAATGGCCAAGTGCCACATCGGTGCATTACGGTATTCGGTATTGCCATATGAGCTAAAGCCACGGTGAATTAACCCGATATCTTCAATACCTGCTTTGGCCACACGTTCTACGGCACCAATCCATAATTCGAGATCGGGGTTAATAGGGTTTTTAATCAGTACCGGTACTTTTACACCTTTCAGTGCATCGGCTACTTCCTGTACACTAAATGGGTTAACGGTTGTACGCGCACCGAGCCACAACACATCTACATCAAAATGCAAAGCATCTTCAACCTGTTTTCCGGTGGCTACTTCTACCGCAACCGGCAAACCCGATGCTTTCCTGGCTTGTTGCAACCAGGGCAAGCCCTTGGTGCCAATACCTTCAAAACTACCCGGTCTGGTACGCGGTTTCCAGATACCTGCACGCAGTATATCTACTTTACCTGTGGCTGCCAGCCTGGTGGCAGTCTGAATAACCTGTTCCTCAGTTTCTGCACTGCATGGACCTGAGATAATCAGCGGACGCTTCTGCAACAAAGCTTCCACCCCTGTTTTTTGTTCGATTGCTTGCTCCATAATATTAGATATATAATGTCAGATATCAGATGTCAGATGTATTGTTTGATCAAAATCAAATCTGACATCTGCCATCTGACATCTTAAAATTTACTGCTATTCTTCTCCTCTCCTCGGTTTTCTCCCTCCACCACTGTCTGCATCATTCATCCTGATTCTTCTGCCTTTGTAGTTCTTTCCATCTAATGCGCGGATCATCTGGTTGGCGGCTCCTTTTTCTATTTCAACCCAGCTATTCATATCCTTCATATCAATCTTACCCAGCACATCTTTTTTCAGATCGCTCATGTCTAATATGAACTGCAGAAAACTGGCTTTATAGAAACCATCTTTGGTACCAAGGTTTACAAATAAACGGCTGTATCCACCACCACGTTTATAGTCTTTACGGTTATCGCCTTTACCCACATCCCTGCGACGACCCTGATCGGCTGAATCGCTTTGTTCTCTTCTGTTTCTGTCACGGAAATTCAGGTCCTCCGCATTTTCATAATACTTGAGGAAGCGGTCAAATTCCATGGCTGCAACACGTTTCAATACATCTTCTTTGCTCACATCGGCAAATTTCTCAGCCAGCATCGGCACATAGGTTTCATAGTCGCCATGACTGATATCGGCCGACAGTAATTTCTCCATAAAATGGAAAAACTGTTTGCGGCATACATCTTTACCACTTGGTATATCGAGTTTATGAAACTTGGAATTATTGATTCTTTCGATCTGTTTAAACTTGTACATTTCTTTACTGTGTACAATAGAAATACAGATACCCACATTCCCCGCTCTTCCTGTTCTTCCGCTTCTGTGTGTGTAAACTTCCACATCATCGGGTAATTCGTAGTTAATTACGTGTGTTATGCCCTGCACATCAATACCACGCGCCGCCACATCGGTAGCAATCAGCAGTTGCAGGCTTTTATCCCTGAACTGACCCATTACTTTATCACGCTGCCCCTGTGTAAGGTCGCCATGTAAGGCATCAATATCATATCCTTCACGGGTAAGACGTTCGGAAATTTCCTGTGCATCGATTTTTGTTCTGGTAAAAATGATACCATAGATACCGGGATTAAAGTCGATGATTCTTTTCAGGGTTTCATACCTGTGTTGTGAACTGGTAACATAATATTGGTGATCAATACTTTTATTAGCCGTGTTCACTTTGCCCACCGTTACCTCAGCAGGCTCTTTCATGTAACGCTTGCTCACTTTCCTGATCTCCGGTGGCATGGTGGCACTGAATAACCAGGTGCTTTCGCGTTGTGGTGTGTTTTTCAGGATGAATTCAATATCGTCCTGAAAACCCATGTTCAGCATTTCATCTGCTTCATCGAGTACCACATACTTTATTTCTTCGAGGTTAATCGCTTTTCTTTCGATCAGATCGATTAATCGGCCCGGTGTGGCCACTACAATCTGTGTACCTCTTTTCAGGTCACGGATCTGTAATCCAATAGATGCCCCTCCATAAACTGCTACTACCGAAACACCGGTCATATATTTTTTAAACAGTTCAATCTCTTTTACGATCTGTAAACAGAGTTCACGGGTTGGACATACCACCAATGCCTGGGGATGTTTTGCTTTTGCGTCGATCACATGTAAGAGTGGTAAACCAAAAGCAGCCGTTTTACCTGTTCCAGTTTGAGCCAGACCAATAAAGTCTTTTGTACCACTCAACAGAATGGGTATTGCCTGTTCCTGAATCTCGGTTGGGTTCACATATCCCAACTCATCGGTTGCCTGTACCAGTCTCGCATCAATTCCTAACGCGTCAAATGTCGTCATGTATAAAAATTTTTGCAAAGTTACCCATTATCAGGGGCTTTGCGGGTTTTATTTGGGGGTTACTGGTCCATAGTCAATAGTCAATAGCCCGTGGAAAAATACAAACCTCTACCATAGACTATGTACCATGAACTACCCCTTATTTCAATATTCTCTTAATCCCGTTCGCATGCTCAATCAGTTCCTGCAGATAGTCGTAATTCTCTTTCTCCAGACAGGCTTTAAACTTGCGGAGCTGGGCAATATGTTCATTGAGCACATCCAGCACATTATCCCGGTTTTGCATGAAAATAGGTACCCACATGGCCGGGTTACTCTTGGCCAGCCTTACCGTACTTTCAAAACCACCACTGGCCAGTTCAAAAATGGCGTCTTCTTCTCTTTCTTTCTCCAATACCGTATTGGCCAGGGCAAATGATGTGATATGTGAAATATGACTCACATACGCCACATGCACATCATGGTCATCGGCCCGCATATACAGCAGGTGCATACCTAATGTTTTGTAGATATTTTCAACCAGCTCCACTGCATCAGCATCGCTCTCCTCCTTTGAACAGATCACCGTTGCCTTATCAGCAAAAGCTGTTTTTACTGCTGCATCCGGACCACTGTATTCAGTACCCCACATGGGGTGTGTGGCTACAAATCTCCCACGTTTAGGGTGTTGGGCCACAGATTCACAGATTACTTTTTTAGTAGAGCCTACATCCATGACTACCTGTTTATCAACCTGATCGAGAATGGCAGGCAACATAGCTTCAGCAGCATTGATGGGTATGGCCAATACAATCAAATCCGATTGCTGCACTGCTTCCGGCAATGAAGTAATCTCATCCACCAAACCCAGTTCCAGTGCACGCCTGGCATGGGCTTCATTTTGTTCCACGCCGGTTACATGAGTCACTAAGCCCCTGGCTCGCAAAGTGAGCGATAATGATCCACCGATTAATCCCGTTCCTATAATGGCAACTCTCATGTTGTAAGGCTTGTTTTGATACGACGAATGGCTTCTTCAAATTTCTCCACGCTTCCGCAAAGACTCACCCTGATATATTCTTTTCCTGCATCACCAAAAATACCGCCGGGTGTAATAAATACAGATGCCCCGTATAATATTTCATCACTCAATGCAAAACCATCGGCATAGTTTCCGGGTATTTTGGCCCATACAAACATGCCTACCTGATCTTTAGAAAAATTACAGTTGAGTAATTGCAAGAGTTCAAATACTTTTTCTCTTCTTCTGGCATATACACTATTCACACTGTCGTACCATTCTTTACCCAGTTCCAGCGCTTTTGCAGCTGCCAGTTGTACGGGCAGAAACATACCACTGTCCATATTACTTTTAAAACGTAACACCTCATCAATACGTTCTTTCGATGCGCTTAACATGCCTACTCTCCATCCTGCCATATTCGAACTTTTACTCAATGAGTTCAGTTCCAGCACCACTTCTTTGGCACCAGCCACACTTAATAAACTCACCGGCTTTTCATTGAGAATAAAACTGTATGGATTGTCGTGACAGATTAATATGTTATGTGCTTTTGCAAATGCAATCAGTGCTGCAAAAAATGAAGTAGAAGGCAATTGTCCGGTTGGCATATGCGGATAATTCACCCACATGAGTTTTACTTTAGAAAGGTCTGTTTTTGCCAATGCTTCCAGATCGGGTTGCCAGTTATTGTCGGCACTCAATGTATAACTCACCGGTGTGCCACCCGCTAATTTCACCGCACTGCTGTAAGTAGGATAACCCGGATTGGGTATCAATGCCTGATCTCCTTCATCGAGATAAGTCATACAGATATGCATGATGCCTTCCTTACTTCCTATCAACGGCAGTATTTCTGTTTCGGGATCCAGTTCAACCGAATACCATTGTTTATACCAGTTGCTCACCGCTTTACGCAATACAGGCGATCCTTTATAAGACTGATAAGCATGTACATTGGGTTGCGCCGCTGTTTCCTGCAATACGCGAATCACATCGGGATGTGGTGGCAGGTCGGGACTACCAATACCTAAATTGATGATATCTTTTCCCTGTTTATTGAGTGCATCTATTTCACGCAGTTTCTGAGAGAAATAGTATTCTCCAATGCCTTCCAGTCTTGCTGCTGTTTTAATCTGCATAGCTTATCCTTTTACAATTTTTCCACGCTGGTATATCCCGAATATTTTTACGTTATTGGTCAGTGTTGAAAGTGAGGCAAGTACCTGCTCCAGTTGCTTTCGCTGTTCAAATTCCATATCGGCATAAAATCCATATTTGAAATGACTACCGGGTATGGGCATACTCTGTAGTTTACTCAGGTTAATACCGCCTGCTGCAATGGTGGTGAGTGCCTGCGACAAAGCCCCTTTTGCATGATTGGTCTGAAAATAAACAGATGCTTTATTGGCTTTGGTATCTTCTTTTGCATCGGTACTGCGTTTCAATACCAGGAAACGGGTAACATTGTTTTTCATGGTATGTATATCCGGACCAATAATATCCAGTTTAAATAATTCTGCTGCCAGTTTGCTGGCGATGGCTGCCGTATGTTTACTTCTGTGCTGGTGAAGCAGCTTGGCACTGAGTGCGGTGTCTTCTGTTTCCACCAGTTTCCATGGGTATTTCTCCAGGTAATCGAGACATTGTAAAATAGCCATGGGGTGACTATGTACTTCCCTGATATCTTCCAGTTTTACGCCCGGATTCACCAAGAGGTTCTGGCTGATAGAGAGGTATACTTCCCCTACTACTTTGAGTCTGCTTTTCTGCAGGAGGTTATAATTAGGGAGGATGCTTCCTGCAATAGAATTTTCTATTGCCATAATACCACCTGCCGATTGTTGTGCATCACCCGCAATCTGAATCAGGTCGCGGAAATTGGCGCAGGGAATTACTTTTACCTGTTTCCCAAAAAAAGACCGCGCCGCCACCTGGTGAAAACTCCCTTCATACCCCTGAATGGCAATGCCTCCGGCTGTAAGCTTGCTTACTTGCTCCCTTGCTTCTTGTTTATTTTTTTCTTTCCCCATCATTTTCTTATTTCTTATTTTTCTTGTCCCTTGTCTCCTGTCTCCTGTTTCTTGCTCCTTGTTTCTTGTCTCCTGTTTCTTGTCTCCTGCTTCTTGCTCCTTGTTTCTTGTCTCCTGTTTCTTCTTCCTTGCTCCTTCTTTCTTCCTGTCACGCAAAAAAAATCCCGACCAATTGGGCCGGGACTGTATGTTTAGTATTTTCTATCAGTTAAGCTTTAGCAAATACAACCCGGCTTCTTTGGTTAAAGAAGTAATAAAAGAAAAAATAAAATCGGGTATTGTTTGTAAATGCGTTCATTGGATCAAATATAGAACAGTAAAAGACATCAACCATCAATCCATTAAAAAAAATTATACTAACAAACCTTAGTTTCCTCCTCGCACCCCTCAAATAAAGGCCACTTCGTAACAAATCAGTAACCCATCTTTCGGACCCCGGACTTTCTGACTTCTATGTAGAGGGACTTCCGATCTGGAGATCGGAATGTGACAAAAAAAAGCCCCTCCGTGGAAACGGAGCGGCCTCTAACGATTGCTTGCCATATGAAAAACTCTTTCGGAACCACTTCTGCCGGCAAGCAGGCCATCTCAATATCAATCAGACCCGGCGGTTCCGCTTTTAATTACTTAGCAGCAGCTGTAGTATCAGCAGCAGCAGCAGTTGTATCTGCAGCAGGAGCAGCAGTTGTGTCGGTAGTTACAGTAGCAGCGGCAGTATCAGCAGCAGCTTCTTTGTTTTCACCTGAATTACAAGCAGCAAATGCGCCCAGCGCCAGAACGAATAATAATTTTTTCATTGTGTGGTTTTTTTGAGTGATTTTAAGGTTAATACCCACTTATAATAAAAGGTAACCCGACCCACCCGGTTTTTTTTTGAAAAAAGTTTTCGCTGTATTTTGGGTTACTTTTATCACCCACAACGTATTAAAAGAGCATTAGTGAAAGCCGATAGCAACGAACAAGCATTATTGAAAGGACTGGCTAACAACGATTCCAGGGCTATTGAAACCATCTACAAGGATAATTTCAATACCATACAGGCTTTTATAGTAAACAACAATGGCTCTTACGACGACGCCAGGGATATTTTTCAGGAAGCCATGATTGCGCTATATGAAAAAGCACAAAGCGAATCATTTGTCTTAACCTGTCAAATTAAAACCTATGTATATTCCATATGCAGGCGTTTATGGCTTAAAAGATTACAACAGCTGGGAAAGTATACTAATCAGGTGGACAGCCTGGAAGAGACTATCCCGGTGGAGGAAGACCTCGACAACCATGAAAAGCGCAATGCCGCTTTCGCCATCATGGACCGGGCAATGAATAGTCTGGGTGAACCCTGTAAAAGTTTACTCGAAGGCTATTACCTCAAAAAACTGGGAATGCAGGAACTGGCAGACGAATTTGGTTATACCAATGCCGATAATGCCAAGAACCAAAAATATAAATGTTTGATGCGCCTGAAGAAACTATTCTTTGCGCAATATAATATCGGAGAGTAAGTACCATGGATGATATTTTATTACTAGAAGCCATCGAAAGATACCTCAGCGACGACATGAGCGCTGAAGAGCGTACCTATTTTGAGAACCTTCGCAAGAATACGCCTGAAATAGACCAGATGGTAGTGGAGCATAATATGTTTCTGCACCAGATAGGTATGTATGCGGCTCACCGCAACCTGCGTCATGGTTTACATGAGGCACACCAGCATTTACTCGAGAAAGGCGATATTAATGAAGGCGCTGAAATAAGCACCCGTGGCCGTGTTATACAATTATGGCATAAATACAAACGTGTAACAGCTATTGCAGCGGGTGTGGGTGGTGTTATTGCCCTCTTCATCAGTGGAATGGTCATGTATTTTGCCCCGGTTGTAAATGGCAGTCAGTTACAGCAACTGAGTAATGATATTGCTGCTATTAAAAAGAAACAGCAGGTACAGGGCAACCTCCTCAATGAAGTAAAAAGCAAATTACCCGAAGGCGTTCGTTTTATCAGTGGTGGTTCAGGATTTCTGATCGATCCAAAAGGATTTATCATCACCAACGCCCACGTATTAAAAGGTTCAGGTGCCATTGTAGTCAATAATAAAGGACAGGAATTCAAAGCCGATATCGTTCATATAGATCAGGAAAAAGATCTGGCCATCCTTAAAATAACCGACGAAGAATTTATTCCCCGTAAAAACCTGCCCTACGGTATCCGTAAAACAGGTTCCGATCTGGGTGAAGAAATTTATACCCTTGGTTATCCACGTAATGAAATTGTGTATGGTATGGGTTACCTGAGCGCCAGAAGTGGTTTCGACGGCGACTCACTTTCCTACCAGTTACAAATGAGTGCCAACCCCGGTAATTCAGGCGCACCTGTATTAAATAATAATGGAGAGATCATCGGCGTACTCAGTACCCGTCAGTCTTCTGCAGAAGGTGTGGTATTTGCGGTGAAATCAAGAAATATCTTCCGTCTGGTAGATGCCTTTAAAAAAGCAGATACCGCAGCAGAAAAAATTAAACTGCCCTCCAAATCAAATCTCAGAGGCACACAACGCAAGCAACAGATTGCGGAAGTAGAGGATTGTGTGTTTTATGTAAAAGCATTTGCGAAGTAGATTTTTTGATGGCAGATGTCAGATTTTTTGCAGTAGTCCTTCTATTCAAATCTGACATCTGCCATCTGACATCAAAAAATTCCCTCTACAGTTGGTTTGGTTTGAATCGTCCGTAAATAAGTTGACAGATTAAAAAATAGTCCCGGTTGCCTCAGGTAGCCGGGATTTTTGTTTGATAGACCTGCTCTGGTGTTTTCATATTTAGCGCCAAGTGAGGTCGTTTATGATTGTATAAAAATATAG
>NZ_JAHVAA010000007.1 GCF_019264485.1 Sediminibacterium sp. | reverse complement strand
AAAGCCTGATCGAAAGAACCTACTGGTACAGTTTCAACTGCTTTTGCACTGATAACAGTGGCAGCACCGGCAAACTGTGTTTTTCTTTCACGGGAATAACCTGTTACAACCACTTCTTCCAGTGATTTTGTTTCAGGGTTTAGTGAAGCATTAACCACAGCGCCTCTGATAGGAAGCTCGATGCGATCATAACCCACGAACATAAAAGTGATTGTTTTGGCACCTGCGGCAACAGAGATACGGTAAGTACCGGCTCCATCTGTTAATGCATTCGTGCTGCCAGAAGATACAGTAACACCAACAAGCGGCTGGCCTGATTTTTGGTCTGTTACTTTACCTGTAACGGTTTGGTTTTGAGCCCAAACCTGTGCAATGCTGAGCAAGGCACACAGAAAGACTGTGACGAATTTTCTCATTATTTCAGTTTTTAAATAAAAAATGCGAGTCGCAATTTAGTTAAAGAAAACATAAATGCACACTAATGGACAGGTTTAGGGGGCAAAATGCTGCGCTTTTTGTAAAAAAAACAACGCAGATAAAAAAAGAACATATAAAATACGCTGTTTATTAACTTAATGTTAAACACATTAAGATTAAAATTATGTTAACATTACTTAGTTTTTGAAGAAAAAGCAATGGGCTGTACGGTCAATTGGTAATACAATCAGATTCAAATACGATAGGTTTTACTCCGTATTCATATCAATTTCTCCGTCTTTATACATACTGTAAGTCAATCATTTAGGTAAAAGAAAAGCTGGTATGCAAATGCATACCAGCTTTTATGTAATCTTCTGACGACTGATAAATCGTTCGTCAATTATGTATTAGTTGTCTACACACAATGGGTTCAATAACAATTCGCTTGAAGAAATGGGCCATATATACTGCTGGGCAGTAGCCGCGATAGCTGCAACACCTGGTTTCGCAGGCAATGGTAAGCCTAAGCGGGTGATATCTGTACCGCGTAAACCTTCACCAAGGAATTCAATCCTTCTTTCATTTACAATTGCATTTGCTAAAGCGTCTGCATTTGCAAAGTTGAGGGCAGTAAATATAGTCGTTGCATCAGAACGGCCACGTACTGCATTCAAGAGAGCGATTGCCTGTGCATCAACTGTATTGGTTGAACGTACCCTTGCTTCTGCGAGGTTCAGTAATACTTCTGAATAACGCATTACAGGAGCAGGATCAATAAATGTTGACGCAACACTGTATTTGGTCAGGTAGCTTTTACCACTGAATACCTGTACAAAACTTCTTCTTCTGTCGGTTGGTAACCAGCCTGCATCTGAAATGATACCGCTTGCTAACAATGAATATTCTCCATTACCACCATTGAAAGCAGAAGGTCCATAATAATAACCCAACTGATTTTGTCCACCAGGAGTTTCATTAGAAGCAAATGGCATTGACATGATTGATTCAGTTGTGAAATAGTTAGTAGTGAACATGGTTCTGTAATCGGCCTGTAATGCATGAGCCACACCGGAAGATGCAACAAACGGAGCAGTAGCGCTTACAATTTTATTGGCTTCAGTGATTACATCTGCATAACGACGCATACTTAATAACACACGTGTTTTCAAAGCAATAGCTGTATTTCTGTGTGCACGTGTTGTATTCAATGTTGCATTGGCATTTGTTAATGGCAGGTTCTGTTCAGCAAAAGTGAGGTCGGCCAGTATCTGTGTATATACTTCAGCAACGGTAGCACGTGCCAAAGCATAATCGCCAGAACCGGTATTTCCTTTTAAACGAAGAGGAACACCTGGTTTACTTCCGTTACCATCCCAGAATGGGCGGGCATACAGTTGTAACAGTGAATAATAGCTCAATGCCCTTAACAGACGTGCTTCACCGAGATAGTTATTCGACAGATTAGCACCGACTATTGTTGTGCCTTTTGCCGCCATACCATCTATAAACACGTTGGCCAGGTTAATTACATAATAAGCGCGCGACCAATGGTTCAGTACGCTGTTGGTAGAACTGTTACTGGGTGTATAGTTCCAGATATCAAAACCGGTTACCACATTGGTACGGTCGTTCATGAATTCTTCACCACGGATATCGTTGAATATCTGATAACGACCACCATACATACCAGCATTTTTGATAGATGCATAGATGGAACGTACCTGACCTTCAATTCTGTCTTTGCTGTCGAAAGCTGTCAGATCAGAAATGGCATTCGTGGGTACCGGGTTGATAAATTTATCTTTGGCGCAGGAGGTCAATTGAACCACCGCTGCAGCCATGATTACATATAAAAGTTTATTTTTCATTTTACTGCATTAATAGTTTAACAATTAAAATCCTACACTGAGTCCTACAGTAAGACCTCTCTGGTTAGCAACTGTGTTTCTGTCAACACCAAAGTTGGTAGTACCATTACCATTAGAGGATACTTCAGGATCCGGACCAGGATATTTGGTAAGGATCAGCAGGTTGTTTCCATTGATGTAGAAACGTGCGCTGGTAATTTTAATTTTTTCGAGCAATGACTTAGGCAGGTTATAACCTAAAGTCAACGTTCTCAGTTTTACGAAATCGCCTTTAAACACGTTAATATCAAGTGGGAATGAAGAACCGTTTGATACGTTATCACCAAATACAGCTTTAGGAATATCAGTGATATCTCCCGCTTTCTGCCATCTTCTTAATACAGCTACTTCATTGTTCCAGAAACGCTGATCTCTTAAGCCAGCCTGGGTTCCGAAATAAATCCAGTTACCGAACTGATAAGTTAACAATGCAGTTAACTCAAACCCTTTGAAACGGAAAGTATTTTCCCAACCACCAAAGACTTTAGGATTGGTATTTTTATACACAACGGCGTCAGCATTACTTACTGTACCTGCTGTAGTTCCGTCAGCAAACATAAACCTTGATTGTCCGGCAGGAGCAACGTGCTGGAAGTAAACATCACGACCCTGAGAGTTTACAAAGATTCTGCGACCAGTTGCAGGATCAACTCCTTTTGTACGGGTTACAAAAATCATAGAAATCGGATGACCTGGCAATGTAATACTAGGATTTTCCAGACCGCCGGTTGAACCTATGATATTATTGATACCAGGTGCCAGTGAAGTTACTTTGTTGGCATTGGTAGCAAGGTTGAATGAAGTATTCCAGCTGAAATCTTTTTTACTTACTGCATTCCAGTTTACCTGAAACTCAAAACCTCTGTTATACATGGTTCCGATATTCTGAGGAATAGAAGAAGGTAAACCGGCAGAAGGAGGCTGTGGTACAAATAATAACAAACCATCGTTGTTACTATTGTAATAACCGATTTCAGCAGTGATCTTATCTTTCAGGATACCAAAGTTGATACCGATATCTGTTTTCTTACTGGTTTCCCAGGTAAGGTTAGGGTTACCTGCCTGGCTGTAAGCTACAGTAGCAGCACCACCATATAAACCAGAACCATATTGTGATAAGGAAGCAAAGTTACCCAGACCTCCGATATTACCTACTTTACCATAACTGGCACGTAGCTTAAAGCTGCTGAATACGCGATCCAGTTTAGCTGCAGACCAGAATTTTTCATTCATTACTTCCCATCCTGCAGACACTCCCCAGAATGTACCATATTTGGTATTGGCTCCCAATTGAGACGCACCATCTCTTCTCAGGTTACCAGTAAGATAGTATTTACGATCGTAGTTATATTGAACACGACCAAACTCTGAATACAGGTAGTTTTCGCCAATACCTAAACCAGCAGTATTAGGTGTAGCCCAACCACCCTGGATATTGGTAAATGCAGGATCAGAAACGGTAATACGGTTCAGACCAAAACCAACAGCATCAGATTTTTGGTGCTCAATCCCTGCTAAAGCACTTACAGTATGTTTTTCACCAAAAGTTTTATCGAACTGTAAGGTAGTAGTCCATACCCATCTTTTGTTCTTACTATAAGTAGAAGTAACAGAACCTGTTGAAGCAAAACCTTCACCCGAAATTGGGTGGAAGAAAATATCGTTATCCGATAAAACATAATCAATACCATAAGTAGTACGACCAGTTAACCAGCTAAATGGTTTGATCTGTGCGTATACATTACTGATGATATGTTCAATATAGTTATCGTTCCTGTTCAGGTCTAACTGAATAACAGGGTTGTTAAAACCAACCTGTCCCACTTTATTGCCCATTACTCCAATCAACGCACCATTATAATTATAGGTGCCATCATTGTTGTACGGGGAAATGTTAGGAGCAGTTACCTGAACCACACGACCCAGACCTGCAGTAGCAAAAGCATCACCTAAAGAACCAGAGCTTACAGCAGCCAGGTTTTTCTCAGATGAATACTGAATTTTACCTCCAATATTAACTGCCTTACCTACTTTATGATCTACATTCATGGTAAGTGACAAACGCTTGTAATCATTCCTCCTGATAATACCCTGTTGCTCAGTATAACCTGCAGAGAAATAATAGCTGGTTGCCTCATTGGCTCCGGATATACTGATGGTATTGCTATGCTGAACGCCTGTACGATAAACATAATCTGTCCAGCGAGTATTAATCGGCTGACCATCAGGACCATTGGTTAATGCAAAAGCATTGGTAGTGGCATTGAATGTACCTGCATTTACCAGTGCAGAGTTCTTGTAATCGGTATACTGGAAAGCATCCATCAGTTCAGGTAAACGCTGCACCTGGCTAAAACCTACCCAGCTGTCTAAGGTTACTTTTGAACGGCCTGCTTTACCTTTTTTAGTAGTAATAAACAATACCCCATTAGCAGCACGGCTACCATAGATAGCAGTTGCAGCCGCATCTTTGGCTACGTCTACACTTTCAATATCGTTAGGGTTAATGCTCGCCAGAATATTACCTGCAGAGCTGGTAGCACTGAAGTCTCCGGTAAACATTGGAACACCATCCAATACAATCAGTGGATACGATGACAGAGAGATAGAGTTTGTACCGCGGATACGGATAACGGGTGGTGAATTCAGTACACCACTTGGAATGGTTATCTGAACACCTGCCGCACGACCACCCAATCCCTGATCAAAACTCTGGTTGGGTTTATTGGCCAATGCATCGCCTTTAACACTTACAATACTACCGGTGATCTCTTTTTTCTTCTGCGTACCATAACCTACCACCACTACTTCAGACAATGATTTGTCTTCTTCAGTCATGCTAACGGTAATGGAATTTTTGTCGGAAATGCTGGCGTCCAGAATATTGTAGCCAACATAGCTGAAACGAAGTGATCTGACATTAGCGGCCACCTGAATGGTAAAATTTCCCGCATTGTCTGTTACGGTTCTCCTCTCAGAGCCCGCTGAAACGGTAACACCTGCAAGCGGTGCACCCTTGGAATCCGTGACCTTACCCGTGAAGGTCCGGCCGGTCTGTGCCTGTAGCTGTACCATCAATAGCACAACACTGGCAACTAGTGCCAATAATTTTCTCATGCGCATTTAGTTTTTTAGGTTTATAGAAGTGTTAAATTTAGACAGCTAGCTTTACAAAAACGCTGTTTGACCTAAAAAAAAGATAAACTCGCCGAAAAAATTTTGACTTTGAATTAAAAGTTAATTATTGCTAACTTATAACAAAATGATAATCAATAATTAAAGACACCATAAATGCTAAAATACCTTTAGTATCTACTGCTTTTTTTATCTTGAGAGTATCATTTTGGTGAAATTATTTCTCTTAAGAACGCTCATTTCTTCCTGCAAGATCAATTTTTGACCCTCTATTTGACATTTGGAATAAATAGTATATAAATGTAATATTTAATTAACGTATTTCTTTCCCGCCTATAAAACCGGTTTGGTTTTCTTTTGTTGAAAATGAAGAATGAGTACAGGTAAAAGTACTAAGTTGGTTAATGTACCGATTACCAATGTTAGTGAAGTGAGCCAGCCCAGGGCCTGGGTACCCCCAAAATCGCTGATACAGAAAATAATAAAGCCGGCAATAAGTACCAATGATGTATAAATGATACTGATTCCTGTATGCCTGATGGTTTGCACCAATGTTTGGGCTACCTGGTTATTATAATGCGGCAGTTCCTGTTTATAATTGATAAGAAAACGAATGGTTACATCGATGGCAATACCAAGTGCTACGCTGAAAACCAGTACAGTTGAGGGCTTCAGTGCAATACCCACCCATCCCATAACACCTGCGGTAATAACCAGTGGAATAAGGTTGGGTATTAATGAACAAACCAGTATACGAAAAGACCTGAAGAGGTAAAGCATACATAAAGTGATGAGTAAAAAAGCCCAGAAAATACTTTCCTTCAACCCCTTAATAATAAAACTTGACCCTTCGAGAAAAGTGATACTGCTGCCTGTGAAGGTAATTTTATAAGAAGCAGTATCAAATATTTGCCTGGCCTTTTGTTCGTAATCGGCAATCAGTAATGGCAATTGCGAACTACCCACATCTTTCATATTCACCGTTATTCTCGCTACCTGTTTGGCGCTGTCCATAAAATTGCTGATGATTTTCGACACACCTGTTCCCGCATTACTGTCTGCTTTTTGTTTCAGGTAGGGCCCCATAAATGCAAGATCACCTTCGTAAGGAACATCATAACTCAATATATCGCCATCATAATAAGCCTGCTTGGCAAATTTGAGTCCTTCAGCAAATGATAGAGGCCTTGCAGCTTCTGGCTTTGCACCGATATATGCAGATAATTCATTGATTCTGGAAACAGGTCCTGTATTTCTCAGCAATCCGTTTTTCTTTTTTGTATCTACTAAAATCTCCAGCGGCATTACACCACCAAAATGTGCTTCGAACCATTTTAGATCGGTATATATTTTATCTGTCTTTGGCAGATCATCCACAATAAACCCTTCGCTTTTCAAACGAAAAATTCCCAGCACTGCAAATACACTCAATACAATAGTTATACCATACACCCATTTGGCATGATGAAAAGTCCAACGTTCAATACGCACCAACATTTTTTCGAGAAAAGGATTATCGAGGTATTTAGTGTGTCTGTTTTTAGGTGGCTTGAGATAACTCAATACTACCGGTATAAAAATGAGTGATATCACAAAGAGAGCCATGATATTAATTCCGGCTACCATCCCGAATTCCTGTAACAAAGCACTCTTGGTTAATGCAAATACAGCAAAACCAATAGCTGCAGCGATATTGCAAAAGAGTGTAACAATACCCATTCTGCCCACCATGGTAATGAGTGCTTTCTCTTTATCACCCGTTTCTCTATATGAAGTATGGTATTTGTTGAGGAAGTAAATACAGTTGGGAATACCAATTACTACAATCAGTGGTGGTATCAATGCATTTAGCAAGGTAATTTTATAACCCAGTAGTACGATGGTCCCCAAACTCCACACAACACCTATACCTACTACTACAAGACTCATAAGCATGGCACTGATGGAGCGGAAAAATATCAATAAGGTAATGGCAGACAAAACAAGTGATCCTATCAGAAACCAGTTCATCTCATCTTTAATCCTGTTACCCACTGTTGTTCTGATGAATGGGAGTCCGCTTACATGTAAACTGGTTTTTGTTTTTGATTCAAACAATTCAACCTGCTGCATGATATCATTGATGAGTCTTGTTCTCCCTTTGCTGTTTATGGTATCGCCATTTACTGAAACACCCATCAGGTATGCACTACCGGAATCGCTGTAGAGTAAGGTCTTATAGAAAGGTAAACTAAGAAAGACCTGCTTTGATGAATCAAGACTGCTTTGTGACTGATAGGGGAGCTGAAATATTTTTTCAGGAACCAGTTGCTGCTGCTCACGATTATTACGAAGGTTTACTGCATCGGGAATACTCAATACACCTGTTACACCATTTATTTTTTTTAATGACGCATGTAAAGCACCTACTTGATTAAAATAATCAAGAGAAAAGAAATCGTTTTTATCAAACCCCAAAACAAGCATATTACCGTCTCCGCCAAATTTTTTCAGAAATGACTGGTATTCCTGGTAACGGGGATTATCGGTGGGTATAGCCCTGGTAAACTCATAACTTAAACGCACCTGTGTTGCATAATACGTCATGATTCCCGTAGCAATCATCAACAAAAAAATCAGTAATAACCTTTGTTTTAAAATGAATTGACCCAGTCGATACCACATGATCTGTAAATAGTATTTTTCTTAATGTATAAAGAATAGAGTTAGTGATAATAATTGTGTAGGATTTGAACTACAAAGAAAAGAAGAATATGTCATATACGCATAACATTGATTAGCACAATAAGCTGTGTACATTGCATTGACCTATGAGAGCTGTATGCAGAGAAAAGTGATCTATCCCGCTTTTTTCTGATAACATCTTATATCCAATATCCATGATCCCCCAGAAGTACACATACCATGTTGTGCTCTTGCTTTGTTGTCTGTATACCTCGTTATTGGTAGAAGGGCAAGGCACTTGTTCCAGCAGCGCGTTAGCGCCGGTTTTTTCACAAACCTTCGGGCAAGGTTCTTCTTCTTCCTCCAAAACCACAGTACCCGCTGGTTTCAATACCAACTATTCTTTCCAAAGCAGCGGTGCACTGGATGATGGCAGGTATATAGTTACCCCACGTGTTCAAAATTCAGGCCGCAACGACTGGGCTGTAGGTGCCGACCATACAGGCAATTCAAATGGTAATATGTTTCTGGTAAATGCAGGTACCGGCGGATCAGTATTTTTTACGCAACAGGTCGACAATCTCTGTCCGGGTTCTACCTATAATTTTTCTGCCTGGATGGCCAATGTAAATACCACCAGTAATACTTTACCTATTTGTGGCAGTGGTTATGTTTATCCCAATGTTACATTCAATATTAAAAATACTTCAGGTACTGTTCTTGCCACTTATAACACTGGTGATCTGCCACTTACAGCCAACCGTTCTGTTGCGCCTAACTGGCTTCAATATGGTTTTAGTTTTGCATTGCCATCTGGTACTACATCGCTGGTCTTGGAAATGGTTGATGCTTATGGTGGCCAGCCCCAGTGCGGCAATGATCTGGCTATCGATGATATTCTTTTCACCGCCTGTACACCTACTGCTACTGTTTCGTTCAATACAGGTACCACCATTTGTGCGGGTACAAGCACAACTATTAATGCATCTATTGTCAATAATCCATTTACATCGCCAGCTTACCAATGGCAGAAAAGTACAGATGGGGGTGTTACATGGTCCAATATCGGAACAGCTTCCACAACCAGCAGTTATACCATAAGTAATGCTACCAGTACAGACGGCGCCTCCTATCGTGTAATTGTTGGGCCCGATGTGGCGAGTTTAACATCAAGCACTTGTATTACAGCATCTGCCTCCATATCACTAACTATAGCTTCTGTAAAATTGAATCCTGATGTGATTGAATGTAATAATGGAATAACAAGTTATAGCGCAACTGATGAGTATTATAAAGTTACTTACAGCAACAGTAATGCAGGCAATAGTTATTTATGGGCAGTATCAAGCACTGGATCATGGAGTTTTCAGGGCTCTAATAATGCTTCTTCTCAGTATCCGCGTTTTCAGTTCAACAGTTCTGCAGCTTATTCTGTGAGTGTTCAGTTTACCACGAATGGTGTAAGCTGCAGTGACACACAGATAGTTTTTAAAAACGCAGTAGCAATGGCAAGTATCCTCAATTCAAAAGATACTTCAATCTGTTACAATACCAATACGGTAAATCTATCAGGTGCTATTTCTTATGTCACCAATAACTATAGCTGGAGTACTTCCGGTACCGGAACTTTCTCCAATGCCAATTCTTTAAACCCAACTTATACTCCGAGTCTGGCCGATAAGACTGCCGGTTCAGTAAAACTGTATTTCACCGGAACATCTACTTACAATGCCACCGGTAACTGCGGCAGCAATACCAGTCGGGATTCAATGATTTTAAGAATATACCCCAACAATATTGGCACAAATACAACCACAGCCATCTGCTCCAATCAACTCTTATCTTATACACCCTCTGCTTCACAGACAGGAAGTACTTTTTTATGGACATCTTCTTTTACAAGCGGCACAGGTAGCGGTAATACCACAAATGGCTCAGGCAATATCAGCGACTTACTTATTAATTCGTCTTCTACCACAGCTGCTGTTGTGCAGTATGTAATTACCCCATATTATGCAGGTTGTGCAGGAACACCGTATACACTCACTGTTACCATCAATCCAAATCCTGCCATTTCAGTTACCAACAATGCAGCTCAAATCTGTTCGGGTACTGCTGCCAATATCCAGTTCAGTAGCTCACTGCCAGGGTCTTCCTTTTCATGGACATCTTCAGTTGTTTCAGGAATAGTTACCGGTTACTCATCAAACAACACGCCTTCTTCAACAACTACTATTACAGATGTATTAACCAATACATCTACAGCAAATGCAATTGTACGATACAGAATAACTACTATTTCAACCAATGGCTGTACAGCAACAGACTCAACAGACATTACCGTTAAACCAAACCCAACCACAGCTGCAGCAGGCGCCGATCAGTTATTGTGTAACCTCGGCTCTGCTCAACTAAGTGGTAATACTCCTTTAGTGGGTACAGGTAACTGGACAATGGCTTCCGGTGCTTCTGCTGTTATATTCAGTAATGCTGCATTACCCAACAGTACAGTAAGCGGATTGATTCCAGGTACTTATGTATTTGTATGGACCATATCAAATAATCCCTGTACTATTTCGAGAGACACTGTAAATGTGATCATTAGTCCGGAAACTGTTGCAGGTACCCTTTCAGCAAATACCAATGTATGTTTCGGAACCAATACGGGTTCTGTTACACTCACAGGTTATACAGGAAATATTATTCGCTGGGAATCATCAATTGATAATGGTACAAGCTGGACAACTATTACCAACACAAACAATACTTATACATTCAGCAACCTCACTGTTTCCACTTTATACAGGGCTGTGGTACAAAGTGGAAGTTGCAGTATTCAGTTTTCCAATTCGGTTACTGTTACTGTTGATCCGTTAACTGTACCAGGTACTTTAAGCAGTGCCATGACTGTATGTTCCGGTAGTAATACAGGTACGCTTACCCTCGCAGGTAATACAGGTAATATTATTCGCTGGGAATCTTCGGTAGATGGTGGAACTACCTGGCCAAACAGCTATGCAGTTAATACCAGCACTTACACATTCAATAATCTTACCCAAACTACTTCATTCAGGGCAGTAGTACAAAGCGGAAGCTGTGCTGTTGCATATAGTAATAATATCACTATTACCGTTTCTCCAATTACTGTTCCCGGCACACTGGGAAATGATGCCACTGTTTGTGCTACAGGAAATACCGGTTCGCTAAGCCTGAATACTTATACAGGAAACATAATTCAATGGGAGTTCTCTGTTAACAACGGCGGAAGTTGGACAACCATCTCTAACACTACCAATACTTACATTTATACAAATCTTACTGCTTCTACCCAATACAGGGTTCTGGTACAGAGTGGTGTTTGTACCCCGGTATATTCAACCATTGCCACCATTACGGTTGTACCTCCTGTTGAAATGCCTGATGCCGGAACTGATTTCAGTGTGTGCAATGTTTCCGCCACAGGTTTGAATGCCACTACTCCTTCTTCCGGAAGTGGTAGCTGGTCATTTATTTCAGGTCCATCTGCGGTTAGCTTTACTAATGCTGCGGATGCCCATACCACAGTAAGCGGTCTTGTTGCCGGTGTATATCAATTCGAATGGACAGTTAGCAATGGTGTATGTACCAATATAAAAGACACCGTTCAACTTACTGTATACCCCGCTACTGTTCCCGGCACACTGTCTGCAGGCAATACAGTTTGTGCTACTACCAATAACGGAACAATTACACTGGCAGGTTATACCGGTAATATTCTTCATTGGGAAAGTTCTATTGATAATGGTACTTCATGGACTACTATCGCCAACACAACCAATACACTCAACTATACTAATCTTGGCACTACCACGCAGTACAGGGCATCGGTTCAAAGTGGTGTTTGTGCTCCATTGTATTCAAATATTATTACGATTACTGTTTTACCAGCGGTAACAACAGCCAATGCAGGAACGGATACACATGTTTGTTTTACAACAGCTACCATACTTGCTGCCAATACACCGGTTAATGGTACCGGTACATGGACCATTGTTCCGGGTGCACCTTCTGCTGTAACCTTTACCAATGCCAACAACCCCAACTCAACTGTTAATGGTCTTGTAGTAGGCACTTACCAATTTGTCTGGACTATCTCTAACGGCACTTGTGCTGATTCAAGAGACACTGTATCTATCACTGTTGATCCGCAAACTGTTCCTGGTACTTTGTCTGCAAGTAATACTGTTTGCGCCACTTCAAATAACGGTACACTCACTCTGGCAGGTTATACAGGTAATATTCTTCATTGGGAAGCTTCAACTGATAATGGTACTTCATGGACAGCTATTGCAAATACAGCCAACACATTTAACTATACTAATTTATCTGTTACAACTCAATACAGGGTTGCCGTACAAAGCGGCGTTTGTAATTCCCAGTATTCAAATATTATTACCATTACTGTTTTACCCGCAGTAACAACAGCCAATGCAGGAACGGATACACATGTTTGTTTTACAACGGCTACCATACTTGCTGCCAATACACCTGTAAATGGTACTGGCACATGGACTGTTGTTCCGGGTGCTCCTTCTACTGTCAGCTTTACCAATGCCAACAACCCCAACTCAACTGTTAATGGTCTTGTAGTGGGCACTTACCAGTTTGTCTGGACTATCTCTAACGGCACTTGTGCTGATTCAAGAGACACTGTATCTATCACTGTTGATCCGCAAACTGTTCCTGGTACTTTGTCTGCAAGTAATACTGTTTGCGCCACTTCAAATAACGGTACACTCACTTTGGCAGGTTATACAGGTAATATTCTTCATTGGGAAGCTTCAACTGATAATGGTACTTCATGGACCATTATCTCTAATACTACTAATACACTCAACTTTAATAATCTTTCTTCCACTACTCAATACAGGGCATCGGTTCAAAGTGGTGTTTGTGCTCCATTGTATTCAAATATTATTACCCTTACTGTTTTACCAGCAGTAACAACAGCTAATGCAGGAACTGATCAATCTATCTGTAATGTTACAGGTATTACTTTAAACGGGAATAATCCAACATCTGGAACTGGCACATGGTCTGTACTGGCTGGTGCACCTTCAACTGTAACCTTTACCAATACTGCCAATCCGGCTACAACAGTGAGTGGTTTGGTGGCAGGTACTTATCAATTTGTATGGACCATTTCAAATGGAACCTGTGCAGATTCAAAAGATACTGTTCAGGTTGTTATCCATCCACCTTCAGTACCGGGTAATATTACAGCAGAAGCAACTGTTTGTGCTATATCAAATAATGGAACACTTACTTTAAGCGGCAACACCGGTAGTATTCAACGCTGGGAATATTCTACTGATTATGGTACTTCATGGACCACTGTTGCCAATACCACCAATACGCTGGATTATAACAACCTAAGCGCAACAACTGTTTTCAGGGCTGCAGTACAAAACCAGAATTGCCCGGTATTGTATACCAATCTGAATACCATTACTGTATTACAACCGGTAACACCTGCCAATGCAGGGCCCGATACCACATTTATCAATGGTGTATCCAGTTACACACTGAACGGCAATACGCCTGTATCAGGAACGGGAATATGGTCTGTTGTACCGGGCGCTACTACTACACTTAATTTTTCAGGAATAACCAATCCAAGATCAACCATTACCGGTCTTGATTATGTTCATGGCGCTCCTCCTACCGATGGAAAATATTTATTGGTATGGACTGTTTCTAACGGTTATTGTCCTGTTTCGAGAGATACCATGCAGATTACAGTTCAGCCTCCTACCAACCCGGGTGTTATTGGGCCTGATGCGGTGGTTTGTACCGGCAATAACAGCGGTACACTTCAGCTAACCGATTATCTTGGAACCATTCTTCAGTGGGAACTCTCTGTTACCAATGGTACTACATGGACCATTATCAGTTCTACTGTAGGTACTAATCAGGATACTTATACTTATAACAACCTTACCCAAACTACTTTATTCAGGGCCCTGGTTAAAAATGGTGTAGGTGCAGAATTATATTCCGGTATTGCCGCAACAGTTACCGTTCTGGAACTGGTTACACCTGCCAATGCCGGACCCGACCAACTGCTTTGTAATACTACTTCTTCTACCCTTGCAGGTAATAGTCCTACTTCAGGTATGGGTACATGGTCGGCACTGCCCGGCAATCCAACCGTTGCAGCATTTTCAAACACTGCAGATCCCAATAGTGTCATCAGTGGTTTAGGTTTTGGTACTTATTATTTTGTATGGACCATTTCTAACGGTATCTGTTCCGATTCTAAAGACACCGTAGCCATTACCATTCAACAACCTACCATTGCCGGAAATATAAGTGCCGATAATACAGTTTGTATTACCAGTAACAACGGGGCATTAACCCTGACCGGATTTTTTGGAAATATTGTACAAACAGAATACTCAATTGATAATGGAATAACCTGGCTGGGTGTAACAAATACAGCTAATCTCAGCACCGTAACTTATACCAATCTTACACAGACAACTCAATACCGCGGCCAGGTAAAAAATAGTGTATGTCCTGCATTATTCACCAATATTGTTACCGTTACCGTTTTACCGGAAGTAACACCTGCCAATGCAGGAAGTGATCAGGTATTATGTAATGTAACGGCCGCTCTGTTAAATGCCAATACCCCTGTTTCGGGTACGGGTATCTGGACACTTCTTGCAGGTGCCCCTTCAGCAGTAAGTTTTACCAATGCTGCAGATCCGGCCACCACCGTAAATGGAATGGTGCAGGGTACTTATCGTTTTGTATGGACCATCTCAAATACCCTCTGTGCAAGCTCCTCAGATACCGTTGAAATACGCATTGTTCCTCCAACGGTTGCAGGTAACCTTGTTGCCTCCGCTACTGTTTGTGCCACCAACAACACTGATATACTTACACTGTCAGGTAATAATGGAAATATTATTCGCTGGGAATTTTCTACCAACAACGGCGGATCATGGAGTACTATTTCCAACACAGCTAATACCTTCACTTATACCAACCTGAATACAACCACTTCTTACAGGGCAATAAATCAGCATGAAATCTGTCCCGCATTGTATTCAAATGAAGTTACCGTTACGGTAATACCTCCTGTCACTGCTGCCAATGCAGGTACAGACCAGGTTCTCTGTAATGTAACTGCTGCTGCATTAAACGCCAATAACCCCAGCTCGGGTTCGGGTACATGGACGCTTGCGGCAGGCGCACCATCGGCGGTTAATTTCACCAATGCCAATGATCCGGCCACAACTGTAAATGGATTGGTGAATGGCAGGTATCATTTCATCTGGACCATTGCCAATGGTATGTGTGCCAATTCGGTTGATACTGTTGAAGTATATATTGCCGCACCTACAGTGCAGGGTAATCTGGTTGCTTCGGCTACTGTTTGTGCCACTAACAATACCGATATACTTACACTGTCTGGTAATAATGGAAATATCATTCGCTGGGAATTCTCTACTAATAATGGAGGATCATGGAGCAACATTTCCAACACAGCTAATACTTTCACTTATACCAACCTGAATACAACCACTTCTTACAGGGCATTGGTTCAAAATGAAATTTGTCCTGCTGTATATTCAAATGGCATAACTGTTACAGTCATTCCTCCTGTAACACCTGCCAATGCAGGCCCAGATCAGCGTTTATGTAATGTAAGTACTGCAACATTAAGTGCCAACACACCTGCATCAGGAACAGGAACCTGGACAGTTATTGCAGGTGCACCATCTGCCATCAGCTTTACAAACCCAACTGATCCGAATACAACAGTAAATGGTTTAACTACCGGTACCTACCAGTTTATCTGGACAATTGCCAATGGTACCTGTGCCAACTCGGCAGATACTGTTCAGATCACGATAGACCCTCAAACCGTTCCTGGATCTTTGATAGCTGATGCTACTGTTTGTGCCACTTCCAATAATAATATTCTTTCACTCAGTGGAAATACAGGCGATATTCTCAGGTGGGAATTTTCAACTTCAGGAGGCTCTTCATGGAATAGTATCGTAAACACAACCAATACATTTACCTACACAAACCTGAATACAACTACGTCTTATCGTGTTGCTGTACAAAGTGGCTCCTGTAATCCTTTGTACTCTAATAATGTTACCATAACTGTAGTGCAACCCGTAACAACGTCAAACGCAGGTGCCGATCAGATTCTTTGTAATGCAACAACCACTGTATTGCAGGCTAACTTACCTGTGTCGGGAACAGGTGTATGGACTTACCTGTCTGGCCCCGTTGTTCCGGTTTTTGCCAATGCAGCAGATCCTAATACCGTTGTAACAGGTCTTGCTGTGGGTACTTATTCTTTTGTATGGACGATTACAAATAATCTCTGTGTTGATTCAAAAGATACGGTTCAGGTAAGGATTGATCCTGTTACCGTTCCCGGAACATTATCATCACATGCAACTGTTTGCTCCGGTTCAAATACAGGTACTCTGCAATTATCAGGAACTACCGGTAATATTTTACATTGGGAGTATTCTACCGATAATGGTGCTTCATGGTCTGTTATATCAAATACAACGAACAGCTACACGTATAACAATCTCACCAGTTCTACTTTATTCAGGGTATTGGTGAAGAACAGCGTTTGTGCTACCGGTTATTCCAACCCTGTATTAATTACAGTAATGCCGCAGGTAACAATTGCTGTTGCGGGTATGAACCAGACTTTATGTAACAGTAGTTCGGCCAGACTCGATGGTAATACACCTGCTTCAGGAGTGGGTATATGGAGCCAGACAGCCGGACCTACAACGGCTGTCTTCGACAATGCCAACCTCGCTGGTACAAATTTATCGGGCTTGAGTACAGGTACATATCGTTTTATGTGGACCATTTCAAACAGTGTTTGTCAGGCATCCAGTAATGAAGTTGAGGTAAGAATAGACCCTCCAACTTCTGCAGGTCTGTTGAGTAATGATGATACAGTTTGTACCACCCTGAATACCGGCAGTCTTTCTATTAATAACTATACAGGTACTATCATCAGATGGGAAAGTTCTACTGACAATGGAGCCAACTGGAATATTATCAATACAACTCAAAACACCTATACTTATTCAAATCTTACCCTTACCACAAGATTCAGGGTACTGGTACAGAGTGGTGTTTGTGCTTCACTCTATTCAAACACCGTTACCATAACTGTTAATCCGTTTACTGTTGGCGGACATATTGCTGCAAACGATACTGTTTGTGTTACATCAAATAATGGAACCTTACAACTTACCAACTATGTAGGCGACCTGATTCGCTGGGAGTCTTCAACCAACAATGGCAGCAGTTGGAACCTTATTAATTACACCGGCGATCAGTACAGTTTCAGTAATCTGGCCACAACAACCATGTTCAGGGTACTCGTACAAAGTGGCGTTTGTTCTGCTGCCTTCAGCGATTCTGTAAATATTGTTGTTGATGCGGCTACCGTTGCAGGAAACTTAACCGGTACTGATACTGTCTGCTACAATAACAATACTGGAAATATTATTTTATCGGGCAGACTTGGAACGATTGTTCAGTGGGAATCATCTGAAAACAGTGGCGCAAGCTGGAGTAGTTTAAGCAATATCGTTTCAGATACATTAAGGTATAATAATCTTACCAGGAACACATTATATCGCACACTGGTTAAAAATGGCACTTGTGCCGTTATGTATACTGCACCGGTTGAAATAGCAGTAGTATCTCCTGTAACTCCTGCCGATGCCGGCGCTGATGTACTTGTTTGTAATGCTGCAACCAGTTCGGCACTCAGGGGAAATACTCCATTTGCAGGAACCGGTAGTTGGAAACAGGTAACTGGCCCGAATACTGCATTAATAGCCGATCCTGCCAATCCGAATACTACAATCGCAGGATTAACAACAGGTTCTTACCAGTTTGCATGGGAAATATCAAATGGTATCTGCGTAAGTTCTTCAGATACCGTAATGGTAAGAGTTGACCAAACCATTGCTGACTTTACTTTATCAGGTGTTCATAATTGTGGTAATACGATTTACCAGTTCAACGACCGCAGTCATTCAAATTTTGGAATAGCTGGCTGGAAATGGAGTATTGCTCCCGGCGACACCGTTAACCAAAAAGAGAATAGTATCAGGTTCACCAGTGAAGGTACTTATACCATGAACCTGAGCGTACAGAGCAATGCAGGTTGTGTAAATACTTTACAAGCCCAGTTTACAGTTGATGTTTTTGAATTCCCGCAGGTAGACATTGATGCCATCAGGGATGTTTGCCAGGGGCAGCTTACGCAATTGTTACCCGTTGTAAACTCAAGAGATACCATCGCCATGTTATTGTGGAACCTGGGTAATGGCACAAGAAGTACCGACTCTGTTATTTCTGTTCGTTACCTCGTTGATGGACAATACACTGTTCGTCTTACCGCAACAACTGTTAACAATTGCTTTGACTCTGCCTACAAAGCCATGACAGTACATCCATTACCCGTTATCAATATAACCCCCAACAGCACGATCTGTAAAGGTGACTCAATTCGTCTCGTTGCTTCTGGTGCCATGAGTTATATCTGGTATGATCAGTTAAATAATATCACTGCATCTGGCCCGAATAATAAAACTGTAAGACCCGCTGGTTCAACAACAGTTCGTGTAATTGGATATGACGAGCATGGTTGCAGTGAAATCAAATCAACCAACATACGTGTTATACAGCCATTAAAAATGTTTGCCGCTCAGGGCGATACCTTATGTATTGGCGAAAGCAAACAACTCATCGCCACAGGCGCCAGCACATACAAATGGTATCCGGAAAATGGTTTAAGCAATGCCAGTGTTGCTAACCCTGTAGCCAAACCAGTTGAAACCACTATTTATAATGTTATCGGAAAAGACGCATTCAATTGCTTTACAGATACTGCACAGATAAAAGTGGTTGTGGGTCGCCCAACACCCATCAATATCGGCAGGGATACAGTCATTACTGCAGGAACCAGCTTCCAGTTAAGTGTGCTTTCCAATAACAGTATCAATGGAGGCACTGACCAAATCAGAAAATGGCGTTGGGGTGGTGCCGCATCTATCAGTTGTCCAACATGCCCAACACCCGAAGTAAAATTATCTAATGATGCATGTATATCCTGTACAGTAGTAAACAACTACGGATGTGTGAGTACAGATACCCTTTGTATTAAAACACTTTGTCCTGCGACTGAACTCTTTGTTCCCAATGCGTTTTCACCTGATGGCGATGGTGTGAATGATGTATTACTGGTGCAGGGTAAGGGTGTTAAACTGATTAAAAGTTTCAGGATATATAACAGATGGGGGCAACTGGTTTTTGAAAAAGCCAACTTCTCACCCGGCGATCCGGCATATGCATGGAACGGCACTGCTTTTGGCAAAGCGGTAACACCGGATGTATTTGTATATGTATCGGAAGTCATCTGTGAAAAAGGGTTACCAACCATATTTAAAGGAAATATAACCATACTCAAATGAGCAAAAATTCTACCCTCAGCTTTATTGTAATGGCAGCATTACTGGTTACCGGTAAGACACATGCCCAGGATTTTACATTCTCACAGTTTTATGAGCAGCCTTTATTACGTAACCCCTCACTTGCCGGTGTATTTACAGGCGATATCAGGGTCTCCATGGCACATCGCAGTCAGTGGGGAAGCGTAACCGTTCCTTACAAAACATCCTCTTTTAGTGTAGAACATAAAATTCCGATGGGTGGAAAAAATGATTTCCTCACTATCGCTTCTCAAATGAGTATCGATGTGGCAGGAGATCTTCGTTTAAGAAGAACACAAATATTACCTGCCATCAATTATCACAAATCACTCAGTAATAATGACGACACCTACCTCTCGCTGGCATTTATGGGAGGCCCCGTTTCAAGTCAGTTCGATGCATCGAAATTAAAACTGGGTGACCAGTTTCGCGGAGGAGAATACAATCCATCCAATCCCACTTCACAACCTATCACCAACACCAGTTATTCTTACTGGGATTTGAGTACCGGTCTGTCATTAAGCACTTCTTTCAATGATAAAACAAGGGTATATGTGGCTGCTGGCTTATCGCATGTAACCAACCCTACCATTAAATCAGTAACTGGCTCTACAGAAAATTTTCTTTCACCAAGACTGTCATTCAATGCAGGTATTAATGCGCCTTCCGGTGAACGCAGCAGAATCATGGGCTTTATCGACTATTTCACCCAGAATAAAAACAAACAGATCCTTGGAGGCGTTTTATATGGAATTACCGTAAGAGAATATGATGATGGTAATGAACCCGATCTGTTTTATATCGGAAGTTTTATGAGATGGGGTGATGCATTGATTCCTACCATTAAAATGGAATTCGAGCATTTTAGTGTGGGTGTTAGTTATGATGTGAACATCTCAAAACTAAAAGTAGTATCTAACTGGAGAGGCGGACTGGAGCTAACAGCCACTTACCGTGGCTTCATGAAGATCAGAAATTCAACCATCGATAAAACAAGATGCGTACGTTTCTGATGGCATTTACATCACAAAGAAATAAGCACCTAACTGACAACCCGCACCTACCAATAAACCATAATAGATTTCGGCATTCGTATGATCACTCACGAGCAAACGTGAAGTACAGATTAGTCCTGCCAGTATTAAAGCAATGCAGATAAAAAGACCAAAAGGAGCCTGGTAATAATAAGAAAATAAAATGATGGCCATTGCAGCACCACCTGCTGCCATAGCATGCAGGCTGATCTTGATGAAATTATTAAACACCAGTCCTACTGAGGTTGAAATAAATATACCCATAAAGAAAAACTTGAGTACAATAGGCTGGTCTGTAAAATTTCTGCTGAGATAATACATCCACCAATAAAAGAACATGGTGATTACGAAAGGAATGATCCTTTCTTTTTGTGTTCTCAAAAAAATACTCTCACTGAATTTCAGTCGCCACAACAGGAACACTGCAAAAGCCGGGAAAAAAGCCGTGAGCCAGAATAAACCAAACAAACGCATCTTCAACTGCCAGGGAGTAATGCCCGCAAACTCATACGGCACCTGCTGCATTAAAAAGAAGAAAATATACGTAGGAATAAACAAGGGGTGAAAAACATAGGAAATGATTTTCGCAAAAATCACAAGTGGTAATGGTTGTTTATTTTCCTGCATCTCAGCAACATCTTTCATAAACCGGGTTTGAGTGCCAATTCTTTATTTTGACACCGCAAAACTACGATTACTTGCTGACTTTGATAAAATACACCACTGTATTGTTATTGAAATCACTGGAGATATTCACTTCAGTACGTTTATTTTCGCCATCAGTAATAACCATCAATGCCGAATTGGGTGGTGTAATACCCAGACTTTCTGCAAAGAAGATCATTTCGTTTTCACGCTGGTTGCTACTTAGTTTCACATAAAAAGTAACAGGCTTATTGGTACGAAGTAATTGTTTGTACACCACAATCTCTTTGTTATAGATAACAGATAAAGAATCATAATCAAACGATCCGTTATCATATAAGTCAATCCTGACAGAATCTGAAGTGGTATAAACAAATAATGGCTTGCTGGGAATACGCATCTTCATTTCATCCACCAGATTGCTTGCCTTTACTTTTGGCACAAACTCGAGCAGATCACTGATATCCAGTTTTTTCTGCTGTGCCGTGTTATTTTTCGGACCCATCTTTTCTTCAGCAACGGGTTTTTGTTTATTTATAGTGATGGGAGAAGATTTTTTAAGATCAAACTTACCTGACACCTTCTCCTTATTTTCTTCAATACTTTTCTCCTCTTTGGTTTTCTGATTACGGGTTTTCCTTTTAGCCTTTGCTGACTGACTTTCATTTACAGGCTTATTGACAGTCTCTTTTTTCAGCTGAACAGTTTTCAACTCATTGTTTACACTATTGGCTGTATATAGATTACCATCACGCTGTCCATTTTCATCCACTTCATTACCTGAGGGCTGCCAGCGTGGATTTTTTTCAGTGGTTACAATAAGATCTGACCTTCTGTTGGCTATTTGCTCTGCCTTATTGTATGAAGTATCTTCTTTGCAGGCCATCAGGAAATATCTTTTTGCAAAATAATCGGTATTGATTCTGGCAGGGTCAATACCTTTTTTAACCAGATAGGCTTTAACTGATGCAGATCTTCTTTTCGACATATTCACATTTGCTTCCCTCGATCCGATACAATCTGTAAAAGAAGCTACCATGATATTGAGTTCGGGATTCTCTTTTAACTGCCGAACAATATCATCCAGTTTCGGCATATCTATATCCCTGATACGGGCACTCGCAAAATTATAATTTACATGTACCCTTTCAGTAGTAATGGCATCCACAGAATCAACCGGAATTTTTACTGTTACAACCGTATCTCGCTTGATTACTGGCTCTATAACCGCTTTTACTGAACTTGCAGTTGTATCTTTTTTCGGGATTACCGGTGCAACTAATACAGTATCTGTTTTGGGTGAAAAAGGGAGAAGTACGGCATTGAATATCTCCAGACAACAGGAAGAGTTTCTATCTGAGCTGAAATATACCGTATCAGATCCTTTATACTTTTTATAGTACAGATCGTTTTTACCAGAGTTAAGCGGGTGTCCCAGATTGCTGGTACCTGACCACTGATTTTGACCCGGCGCTCCCCTGCTTTTATAAATATCCATTCCACCCATACCCACTGCACCATCCGAACTAAAGTACAGGGTACTATCACTTGCATCAAAAAAAGGCGAAACCTCATCCCTGGTTGTATTAATATTTACACCCGCATTGATGGCGGCACCATCTGGTGTTTTGCCATTCATTTTCACCAACCAGATATCATAATTACCCTTTGTACCTGATTGATCGGAGGAGAAAAAAAGATAGCGTCCGTCTGCTGTTATAAATGGTTGTTTCGACTGATACCCTTTTACATTTACAGGAGCAGGTAATGCAACTGGTTTACCCCATTTTGCAGATACAGAACTGCGCTCCATATAATAAATCTGGAATTGATCTGCCGAACCATTAATTGTTTTCCAGCCTGTGAAATAAAGGGTTAATCCATCACCTGATAATGAAGAAGCACCCATATTCAACTGATCCTCTGCTCCTGAAACCAGTTTTCTTACATAACCATTGGTTTCATTCCCTGTATAAAGACGTACAGGGTATATTTTTTGCTTCCTCACTATCTCATGTCTCGAGCTGGTAAACCAGATAATACTGTCGCTGGTTTTTTCGAGCGCAAAATTGGAACCATCACCGGATACTGTAAGAACAGTTTTTCTAACGCTCGCCCTTGGATTTTCCCTCATCTCCTTCATCACAAAGGAACTGGATGCAATACCCAATCTTGCCATGCTGGCGTACTCATCTTCTTTCCGGTACTGGGTTAAAAAATCGTTGTATGATTTTTGTGCAAGCTGAGGATCACCGCTTGCCAACACTGTATTACCATACCATAACTGCGCCAGTGGAAAACGCTTGTCGTTAAAGTCGAGGTATCGCTTGTATTGCAGTAAAGCTGCTGCACTATTATCATGCAACCTGTAAGATTCTGCCAATTGGTAGGTAACCCTTATTATATCAGCAGGTTTAAATTTTCCGCGACCCCTTACCGGTTGAAATGGGTATACTTTACCGGGTGATGATTTTACCAGTGGACTATCATATAAAACTGCTGCATATAATTTGGCCGCCTGGTAATAATCCTTTGCTTTAAAAGCGGCATCTGCTGTTTTTACTATTTTTTTCGCACGCTGCGCATATAATACCTGCTTACCCGGTATAATGGTGAGTAATGTAATAGCTATAAAAAGGAAACGATATTTAGGGCTTACAATCTTGGGCATACAAACTTAGCGTCAGTGATTTTTCTTCGACCAATAAAACTGATAGATAATTCATATCCTCCATTTCCGGAGGAAGCTGTTTTCATTTTCGACATATTAATATCGTAACTGAATCCAATGGTGAGTCCATTCAGGTGAATACCAATATTAGGTGCTACTGCATCATTTAACCGGTAAGTGGTTCCCAACAGAAAATCAGTGCCCTCCTGTAACTGCATATTAAGTGATAAACCACCCGTAATTTCACTTGCATCTCCCTGTTTCAGTAAAACCGCATGTGGCGTCAGGTCTACCCGGTCGCTCATGCGCATCCTCATACCGCCATGAACTGCATAACGCATTGGGATCTTATTATTATTGCCATTGGCCAGGAACTGATTACGGGGTTGTGTAGGATGATAAATACTCACACCAAAAAAAGCATTCATGGCTTTGTCGGGTTCGGCATCGAAATATACCAGCCCTAAACTTCCGTCCACTGCCGTGGCATTGTTTCTCATGAACTGCTCATTCGACGGAATGGTAGGGTCATAACCAACCAACGGGTTGTATTGGTTACCATATTGAAATTTTCCCGGATCAATACCCCTATTCAACATACCCACCTGGAAACCGCCACTGATAATTTTATACTCGGTTAATCTTGCTTTGTACGAAACCGATAAATAACCATTGTTGTAATAATATCCCCCATCGCCTGTAGTCTGGCTCAATACAGTTAATCCAACTGCAAAAGCATCCGACACAGCCATATCACCAGAAATACCCTTGGTAGTAAAGGGCGAATAAATGGAAGGCCATTGATACCTGTAATTAGCAGTTACCCTGTAATAGCCATCATTTACTCCCGTGAGTGCTGGATTGAGCCATAGCGGATGCGCATAATACTGTGTGAAATGTGCATCCACCTGTGCACTTGTTCTGCTCACCAGCATCAGCGTCACCAAAACAGTCATTAGTAAAATTTTACGCATTCATTTCATGTATTTAATGATACAATAATTATCTGATCAGGTTGAATGAACCTGCTTTTGTTAGTTTACTGCCACTCTGTGTCTTTACCTCCAATGCATAAGAATACCTACCTGCGGGTGATTGATTTCCTTTATATATACCATCCCATCCTTTCTGCTGATCGGTTGCTATAAACAACTCCTGACCCCATTGATTATAAATGACCAATCGCATGGTTGCTATTGTATTTCCATACACAAGGAAAATATCATTTACCCCATCGCCATTGGGCGTAAACACATTCGGCACATAAATCCCATCACCAAAAGGGTTGAGCGTAGTAGCAACGGTTTTCACACTATCACTCGCTTCACAGGCATTTCTTCCAATGGCTTTTATCCATACTTTAATGGTTTGATTGGGATTTAATCCGTTAACGCTATGTGTGAGTCCCTGAAAACCAGATGATGGATCATTATATACAAGTCCGCTATCGGTACTCTGTTTATACCCTACAGCATTGGCCACGGCATTCCATCGAAACCTCACCGAATTGCCGGTTATATTATCTGCCTGAACATCTGGTGCTGCAATTTTTTTCCTGACGATGACGGTTATATTCGCAGCTTTTGCAGCACATAAAGCCGGGCTGGCATTGGCACTCACCATAAATGTTGTATCAGATACAACACTGGCCAGTTTCAGGTATTCAGCCGTAGCAACAGCATTGGGGTTACCTGGAACATACCATTTATAGGTAACGCCGGTTTGAGGCGACTGAATAAATAAAGAATCTGATTCTCCACTACAAACAGAATCTTTCGCAAGTCCTATAGTGAAATCATCCACCACACGACCGAGCAATACTTCTGTTGTATCTTTTACCGAACAGGTTCCGTCAGAAACGGTAACGATATATCGGCCGTTTTGCTTTGCCCAAATGGTTTGTGTTTGTGTGCCATCGTTCCATAAATAAGAACTAAACCCTGCACCTGCATCAAGTTGGGTACTATCAGCACAGAGTTTTACGCTATCGGTCAATGCAGTATTCAGCGAATTAATGGTAATCAGTATACTGTCTTTTGAAATATCAGTTCCAATGGTTCTTGTAACTGTGTATCGGGTGGTTTGTGTTGGTTCAACGGTGATATTTTTTGTGGTTGCACCGGTCGACCATCTATATACCGTATCGGGTTTTGGTGCCGTTGACGAATCTGGATAATAGGCCCAGATACCATCAAACCTTGCCCAGATAACACGCTTCCCTATTTCATCATAGTAGGCATAATTAGGTAATGATGTTCTGGCCATTGCCGGTGGGCTTAATGTTCCTTCTGCCTGAAACTCTGTAAAACCTGCATCTTTGGAGGGATTGAAACGAAATGTTTTATTGGTATTGTTCAAAAAAAGGTTACTGATATAATCGCCTGTTGGCTGAAAACCACCAAAAAGAAAAAACCTTGATTTATCGTAATCATAAGCCAGTGCACCTTCATATTGAATAGATGGATCATTCACCGGTAATATATTCCTGAACTGATATGTATTCAGATCCAGTTCCCACAAATCTTTGAGCCAGCAAAAAATACCGGTAGCAGTTGCCCACGGACTTCCCAAGGCACATGCACCTGTTAATTCACTACCACTATAATTACCCTGACCAGAAAAAAGATAAAGTTTCGAACCATCTTTATTACCCGCTACAATATTGCCACCCTTGGGCGGAACCATATCGATGGCTGGATTGTTTTTTTTCATCTGCCAGGCTGTTCCGCTATGTTCAAATATCCAGCTCTTCACTTGTGCAGAACCATACCCCCCGTAAATACCTGTTTGCTGCAGGAGTGGATTCCAGTATGCAGAAGCACCATAACATTCGTTGTCAGTTACACCTGCACCAATCTGTGTCCAGGTGCCCCCGTTGGCAGGTAATGCATAAATATTATCTCTCCCGCTTCTCCAGCATATTAAACGATTGTTTGTAAAATCATACACAAACTCAGAATAATCGCCTGGCCAGTTGGTTGCCGGTATAATCGTTACTTCATTTTTTTTCAGGTCGTAACGGGTTACTGTTCTGTTGATGATGGAATAGAGATATTGATTCACTTTATCGTATCCAAAAGGCCTGATATTAAACAGTGCCGGATTAATCTGGTTACCTGTAATCAGTTGTTTCCATACGCCCGGCAACAAAGTGTCTTTGGGTAATGGATCACGCAATTGTAATTGAACAGATACGCCTTTACAAATACTGGTATCGGACTGAATAATAAATCGGGTGGTATCTGCAGTATAAGATGCATGCAGACAGGGTTGAGACATGGCCAAAAAAAAGACCATGAATAAAGCAAATAATACATTTCGCTTTTTCACGTGGATGGATATTGAATTTTAGCTGCCCTTGCAGATTAAAATAAAGGTAGAGAAAAGCGCTAAAAACAAATAAGATTATTCACCTGAAATCAGGAAAAATCAGGTATTTCTGAAGATAAAATAAAAAAGTAGGGATATTACTACAACTCTTTTCTCAACCTCGCTACAGGTATATTCAGTTGCTCCCGGTATTTGGCCACAGTTCTTCTGGCGATATTATATCCTTTTTCCTGAAGCATGTCTGTAAGCACTTCATCACTCAATGGCTTATGCTTATCTTCTGCTTCAATGATATCGCTTAATATTTTCTTTACTTCTCTTGTACTTACTTCTTCTCCACTATCTGTACTCAGCGATTCACTAAAGAAAAATTTTAACCGGTACGTACCAAATTCAGTTTGTACAAACTTACTATTGGCTACACGGCTCACTGTTGATATATCCAACCCTGTTAACTCTGCAATATCTTTCAGGATCATCGGGCGCATCGTGGTTTCATCACCGGTAAGAAAAAATTCCTGCTGATGTTGCATGATGGCACTCATCGTTCCAATCAATGTATCCTGCCGTTGTTTGATCATATCAATAAACCATTTGGCAGAATCAATCTTTTGTTTAATAAAGAGTACTGCTTCTTTTTGTCGCTTGTCTTTTTTACTTCCTTTTTCGTACTCTTTCAGCATATCCCTATACCCTTCGCTGATACGCAGATCGGGGGCGTTTTTGGCATTGAGGGTAAGCTCAAGTTTTCCATTATTGTTAAGGATGAAAAAATCGGGAATAATATAACTCTCCGCCTTATTAATCTCACCAATATTGCCGCCTGGTTTGGGATTCAGCTTAATAATCTGATTGATCACATCCCTGATCTGATCATCGTTGAGGTTCAGTCCGCGTTGTATTTTTTCGTAATGCTTTTTGGTAAACTCATCAAAATACTTCGATAGTACCTGAATCGCCAGCTCTACAGATATGCCCTCCGTTAATTTTCTTTTGAGTTGTAATAAAAGGCATTCTTTGAGGTCACGTGCACAAACACCCGGCGGATCAAACTGCTGTATCTGCTGGATGATGGCTTCTATTTCTTTTTCCTCCACTGTTAAGCCCTGCCTGAAAGCGAGGTCATCTGCGATGGAACTGAGTTCACGACGCAGGTAACCATCATCATCAAGACTGCCTACTACCTGTTCCGCAATTTTAAAATTACGTTCATCCAGTTCCAGCATACCCAGCTGGTTCAATACCAGTTCATGAAAACTTGTTTCTACACGAATCGGGATCACTTTCTGGTCATCCATTTCCGGGTAATTGTCATCTTTCATTTTATAATCGGCAATCTCACCATCGTCATCGGTCACATATTCACTGATGTCTACATTATCGTAATCTTCTTCACTGCCGTCACGTTCCATATCATCATCTGCATTACTGTCGAATTCATCTTTTAAGTCATCTCCAAATTCATCAGCATGCCCTTCTTCATCCAGTTCCAATGCCGGATTTTCTTCCAGCTCTTCCTTGATACGCTCTTCGAGATTGGCAGTAGGCACCTGCAACAGTTTCATTAACTGAATCTGCTGTGGCGACAGTTTTTGTAATAATTTTTGTTGCAGTGACTGACTTAACGACATAATACAAACTAAATACAATAATGAACGACTCTGTTTACAGGTAATTCAGCTTTAACATCTATCGATTGTAAAACGCTGTAAATTTACATACAATCAATGCAAGATGTTTGTGAAACGGATTTGTTTGTTTGTGAATTTATTCCTAATTACCTCAATAACTGTAAAAGCACAATTATTGAACAATGCTTTATTGCCAAAACCTCCGATAACAGACAGTATACGTGCTGCGGGTTTTCGCTTGCTGCCAGATGATTACTATAGCAAGAACCTGTCTTTTTTTTGCAAAAAGGAATTACAACTGGAGAAAATCACCAAAGTCCCCTTTCGGTTCCGTTTGGGCAGTCTTGATCATGTAAATATGTTAGAAGGGAAACAGCGTAGTTTTAAGCCTGTTTCTTTCAAGCCGCTGCCATACGATTCTCAGAAGAAATAGATCTATGTTGAATTTGATCTACTAAAGCTTCCAGCAATAATTTCCGGTCTTCTTCCTTCATTTTAACTAAAGGGATACTGTCAGAAAAATAGGTAGACATGTACTTCACCGTAAATTTATCCTTTTCAATCACTATTTTTTTTATGTCGTCCCATACAATCATTTCACGCTCTTTTACATTGTAATTCCCCTGATTCAGGTTCCATTTGATGCCTGATTCATCTACGGTAACAAAACAATTTTTAAGCTTACTGTTTTTATACTGCTTATAAATCCGTTCACCGGTACTGTAAAAAATAAAAAGATGAGCAACCGGAGTCAGCCAGTTTCTCCAGTTATTAATATCAGAGGAGGGCCATAATAATCTCATTACGTTATAAACAATTAAGATTATCAGCAACACCAACCAAAAGTAGAACCAGAAACCAAGTGGTACTGGTTTATAATAAGCAGTGTATGATTTAGGCTCAGGCATAAATGCTATGGCTTGATAATACTTTACGAATCGCTGCTGCCATCTTCTCTCCTTTCTCTTTAATCTGTTCGTCTGTCCACAATAAACTGATGGCAGTAGAAATACACCTGCCCATAATGGCATCACTGGCTGGAAATTGAGTTGTCTGGAGTTGCAGTAAAACCTGCTCCTGCTGTGCGCTTAGTTTATTGAGGCTGGCTGCAGTTTTCAGGTGATCCCATTTGCTGATATAATGCCAGTTATTGGCATACCAGTAAAAATTACCTGCCAGTATTCCCTGCTCTTTCAATTCGCCTACTACTGCTTTTGTAAGGGCTTCTGTTGGCAGGAACCAGCTTAAAAAGCTACAGCTGTCGCCTGCTTCATCCGGCACTTTTCTGAAACTTATTTCTGGTATGGCTTCGAGGTAAACACGCAGTGCTTTATTATTTTTTCTCTGTACAGAAAGAAATGTATCAAGCTTACGGATCTGGGCCAGACCAACAGCCGCATGTAACTCACTGATCCGGAAATTGTATCCCAGATAAGGGTGCAGGTCTGCACCACGGTCAACGCCTTTATGATCATGACCATGATCGGTATAAGCATCTGATTTGATGTACACATCTTCATTATTCGTCATTACCACACCACCTTCACCACAGGTAATGGTTTTTACAAAATCGAAAGAAAATGTTCCTGCATCACCAATGGTTCCCAATGCCTTGCCCTTATAAGTTCCGCCAATACTCTGACAGGCATCTTCGAGTAATATGAGGTTATGCTCTTTACAAATTTGTTTGAGTGCATCCAGATCGGCCATACTACCACACATATGTACAGGCATCACACATTTGGTCTTTGGTGTGATGGCTGCTCTCACCGCCGCCGGATCAAGGGTTAATGTTTCATCAATATCAACCAGCACCGGTATGGCACCCACACTCAGTACCGCTTCGAAACTGGCCACAAAAGTGAAAGAAGGCATGATGACTTCATCTCCCGCACCAATATGCAGAGCTGCCATTGCCGTAGTTAAAGCGGCGGTACCACTTGAAGTAAGCTGAGCATACTTACAACCAAATACTTCTGTAATAGCTTTCTCCAGTTCCTGCGCCTTCCATATTCCTTTTCGGGCCCCGTCAAAACCATAACGCATCAGGATGCCTGTTTCCAGCACATCATTCACTTCTTTTCTTTCTTCGGCACCAAATAATTCAAACCCAGGCATAATATTGATTTAGACTGCAAAAATAGAAAGGAAATCGGAATGTCAGATGTTAGATGGCAGATCGCAGATTTATTTTCACCCCAACCCCTTATTTTTCCCAAATCTGAGATCTGCCATCAGACATCCTAAAATCTCCTGCTTACCTTTGCCACATGACTCCAACACTTTTCTATTGTTACGATGCCTATTGCGGCTGGTGCTATGGGTTTAGTCCGGTGATGAAACAGGTTCAGGAGGCTTTTCCTCAATTGCCTGTTGAAGTATTATCCGGTGGAATGATTTTGCCCGAAGAACCTGTATCCATTGCTGCTACCGCCGGTTATATCCAGAAAGCGTATAAAACAGTGGAAGAATATACAGGTATTAGATTTGGCCCCGACTATTTATGGCATATCAATAACCCTGATCTGAGCGACTGGTTTCCGCATTCAGAAAAACCTGCCATTGCCCTGTGTATTTTTAAAGAATTTTATCCCGATAAACAGGTAGCATTCGCTTCCGATCTTCAATACGCTTTACATTTTGAGGGACGCGACCTTACAGATGATGAAGCCTATCGGCACCTGTTGGAGAAATACAGCATCCACCCCGAAACTTTTTATAATAAACTGAAAAGTGAAGAATACAAAGAACAGGCCTATTATGAGTTTTCTCTGGTGAAACAATTGCAGGTGAGCGGTTATCCCTGTGTACTCTTACAGGTTAATGAATCGAAATTTCATTTACTCGCACGCGGATTTACCGATTACGAAACCCTGAAAGCCAGACTGAACAATGTGTTGAAAGAGCTGAGCCAGGACAAGTGATTTTAGAAAAAAACGTTAAGATATAAGGACGGCGATTCCGTTTCCGCTGCACTCAATAGTTTTCCTGTTCAAACCCAATACACATGAAGCATTTTTTTACGATTCTTTTATCTCTTTTCTCTTATGCTGCACTGGCACAAAATGCCAGTATGGATTTTGAAAAATATGAACCCAAGAGCAACCTTGTTGTTCCGGAACATAAAACCACCAAAGCCAAATTTCCATTTATTGATGTTCACAACCATCAGTTTAGTATGCCTACGCAGGATGTAAAAGCATTACTCAAACAAATGGACGACCTGAATATGCGGGTAATGGTAAACCTGAGTGGCAGAGGATTTAAATCGGTAAACGGACAATTTGGTTTACAGGACCCACAATACCTTGCAGATGCCATCGCCAATGCAAAAAAATCGACCCCGAACCGCATCATTCATTTTACCAATGTTTCTTTTATTGGTGTGGGAGAAGCGGGCTGGGCCGAAAAAGCAGTAAAAGAACTGGAAACTGATGTAAAAGCCGGTGCCAATGGTTTGAAAGTGTATAAAAACCTGGGCTTCTCTTTTAAAGACAATACTGGTAAATTATTACGCATTGATGATCCAAGACTGGACCCCATCTGGGCCAAATGTGGTGAACTAAAAATACCCGTGCTCATTCACAGTGCCGATCCAGAACCATTCTGGCAACCACTGGATGATAAAAATGAACGCTGGTTGGAACTGGCAACACGTCCCGACAGAAAACGCAGCAATACAGATCCGGCTCCCTGGTCTGATCTGATTCAGCAACAACACAATATCATTAAGCGACATCCCAAAACAAATTTTATTGCCGCCCATTTTGGATGGTATCCGAATGATCTTGGTAAACTCTCAAGCCTCCTGGATGCCATGCCCAATATGTATGTTGAATTTGGTGCCGTCATTGCAGAACTCGGTCGTCAGCCAAGAATGGCAAAAGCTTTCTTCGATAAATACCAGGACAGGATCATGTTTGGAAAAGACAGTTGGGTACCCGATGAATATCCTACTTATTTCAGGGTGTTGGAAACTACTGATGAATATTTTCCTTACCACAAAAAATACCATGCATTCTGGAAAATGTATGGCATGGGTTTGAGTGATGAAGTATTGAAGAAAGTGTATTACAAAAATGCGCTGCGCGTAATTCCAAATATTGACAAGACATTGTTTCCAGATTAACCCTTAATACATAAGCCACAGATTCACATCCGCCTGGGGCGGATGTGAATCTGTGGCTTAGAAAATTGCAGCTATTTATTATTTATTCTTCCAGCAAAGGGTTTCGTTCTTTTTTTCTGAAACGCTTAAACGGGTCATCCGGTAATAACAGGCATAGGCCTTCATAAGAAAATACAGTCAATAGAATTGCCCCGATAAATTCAAACTTATCCACTTTAGGCAATAAGAAAAAACAGATCAACAAGCCAACAAGTAAAATAAGTATTATTAGACCTGGTGTTGATATAGTTTTCAGCTTCTTCATATGATAAATATAATACAACCTTTATTCAATTTATGTTAAAATAAACGGCTCTGCGATGATCTCCATTTCCTCCTGTTCTCTGCGGTGAACTTACTCGAATATTCACCGCAGAGAACAGGAGGACACAGAGGATTCCGCAGGGACTAAAATAGTTTCTCGGCCGGAGGTGTTACTCCCTGAAAACGAATGTAAATGGTACACTGCCCGCGATGGTGTGTCTGGTGTTCGTGAGCCTTCAAAATCCAACTTAATCTTGATTCATTAAAATTACCACGTTTTATCAGCTCACTCAGTTTGGAAACATCCATTTCTTTAATACCCGCAATGGCAAAATCATACGCCGCATTTACATAATAACTTACCGAATCTTTTGTTTGTGCCGTTGCAGAACGCTCCATATTGTAGCCGGGATAAATTCTTGTTTTACCCGTTCCATTGGCACTCAACCCAATGGTTCCCTGTGCCAGATGAAGCATCTGTTCAGAAAAACTACGGATACCCTCAACCGGCTTAACCGTGTATTTATCTGCAGGCATGGCAGCCAGGTATTCAGCAGTATAAACTTTTGCTCTTTCCCAGTCTTTAATTAACTGTGCTTTTAAAGAGTCGTTGTTAAACTGTGCATTTGAATGCTGAATCAGCAAAAAAAGTACGCTACAAATAGCAATCATTTTTTTCATAGTGTTGGTATTGTTTAATTAAAATTTTACTGAGGTACGTTGTGCAATGCCACCCGGTTTCCTTCGCTGTCTAAAAAAACTGCCATACAACCATACTCAGGTGATATTTCCATTTTAGGAACCAGTATTTTTCCGCCTGCGGCTTCAACCCTGTCCAACACAATCTGTACATCCGGATTGCCATTCAGGTACACCAATGGCCCATGTGTTTCCGAAGGCTGATGAAAACCACCACTGTCGCATAAAGCCCCTGCTATTGAATCCGGACTGTCTACAGGAAACATCCGCATTTTAATATTCGGAAAATCAAGCGGAATCATACTGAATTGAAAAATCGCTTCATAAAAACGTTGGGCGCGATCAATATCCGTAACCGGAATTTCGAACCAGCTAATGGCATGTTGCATGGTTAATGGTTGTTTAGGTTATAGTTTGGTTTTTGTTTCTTTCAGCCCTTTACTTTTCAAATACTCCAGCAGTTCTTTTGCATCTTCTCCACCACGCATTGCATGGTGTAATAAAGTAAGTCCGTGCGGACCTCTTGCAAATACATAAGAAGGAAATGCTTCGAGATAAGGTTTAACAATATTTGTTTTACCCAACATCGTTAAAACAAATAGGTTGGTACGCGCTCCTTTATCAATTAAAAAGTTGGCTATTTCTTTATTACCTACATGTCCGGCACCTTCGAGTGCTGTTTCAAAATCGCCACCGCCCAGGTCATGCGCAGCATATACCAAAGTGGGTTGTTCTGCATACAACTGTTTTACTTTCTCCAGGTTATTATGACCGGCACCCACAAAATCCATGATCAGTTGCTTGTCGAGCTGAGGTGGTCTGTCCATCTGACCCATTACTGTTGAAGGCACGTAAAGCGCAGCGGCGCCTACAGAAAAAGTTTTTAAAAAATCTATACGTTCCATAATATAGGTTACGCAGCACTTCTGCGTAAAAGTTTATTGTTTACGACGATATTCGAGGTCAAAATCTGTTTTCCAGCTTTGTCCACCATCTGTTGAACTTTCTCCGTGCTGACGAACCTTATCTTTTGATAAGGGTGTAAAAGTCATTCGCATAATCCTGAAACTTTGGTTGGGTAACGGAATCTTTTCCGTCTGCATAATCATCGATCCATTTTCAAAACGCCCGTTCAGGTATTCGGTAACACCACCACTATTATCAACCCAATATTGTTGCCATTTGGCTTTGGCGCCATTATAGGCATTAAAACTTTTTCCGCTGGAGCCTCCTGCCGACTGCCAGTTTTCGAGCAGTACACAACTATCGAGTAATCTTTCCACTTTGCTGGTACCTGCCTGTTGTCCGTTGGTGGCAAATACATCCCATTCACCTACCCAGAAATCAAATTGCCGGTACACGGGCTGATCGGCACAGCGGGGGCGTTGAGCATTTTGTGCGAATGTGAAAAAGGGGAATAAACAGAGAATCAGAAGAACTTGTTTCATAGCAGCAGTTTCACTAAAGACAAAAGCATGCAATTCAATAACGCATCGTCTGTCACAAATTATAACCTCCTGTCGACGAATCCTACCGCTGAGGAACTATTTTGATAACCGGTAAAAACTGAAGGGTCATATATACAGAAATGAAAATGCAGGAACCTGCAAGCCAATCTAATTTCCTTGATTTAGTCTAACCCTTTTTCCCTTACTTTGCAGCCCTAATAATATTGTATATGGAATATAGTAAACTGATATCCATCACTGGTCTCAGCGGTTTGTATGAAATGGTTGGCAGCAAAACAGATGGTGCCATTGTTCGTTCTCTCGACGATAAAACAACCAAGTTTGTGAGCAGTCGTGTGCATAATTTCTCACACCTCGAAAGCATAGAAGTATACACCGTTCGTGAGAATATCAACCTCGTGGAACTGTTTCAGGCTATGGCCGCAAACAAAGCAGCATTGCCTGCCGAGAATGATCCGAAAGCAGTTAAATCCTATTTCGAGAAAGTTTATCCCGATATGGATTTCACCCGTGTGTATGCCAGCGACATGAAAAAAATGGTAAAGTGGTTTGGTATACTAAAAGCCAATAATGTAGAGCTGAAAATAACTGAAGAAGAAAACGAAGAAGAAACTGAAGCCTGATTATTCAATCAACATCTTAAAAACCGCACCTGCAAAGTGCGGTTTTTTTATTCCGCTCATTAGGCCTGTCATAATCCTCCCTTTAGATTTCAAAAACCGCAAAAAACCGCAAGATTAAACAGAATCCTTACCTTGTGGGCTGAACCGGGCTATATGAAATGAGCCGTAACAAAGTTTGTTATTAAAAGAAATGTTTATCGGCGAATTCCATGTGACCAAAATCAACAGAAATACACAAATGAAAAGAAGCATTCTTTCTGTCTTATTTTCCCTTTTCCTGAGTGGCTTATCAGCCCAGCAGTTTTATGAACATACTCCTGCTGCCGATAAATGGGTAAGAAAACAATTCCGCAAATTGTCGAAAGACCAACGTATTGCCCAGTTAATGATTATCAGGGCACATAGTAACCTGGGACCAGATCATGTAAAAGAAGTAACCGATCTCATTAAAAAATACAATGTGGGCGGTCTTTGTTTTTTTCAGGGCGGACCGGTTCGTCAGGCTACACTCACCAATTTTTATCAGCGCATTGCCAAAACACCATTAATGATTGCCATTGATGGCGAATGGGGACTGGGTATGCGCTTAGACAGTGTCATTAATTTTCCCCGTCAGCTGATGATGGGCGCTGTTCCTGATGCAAGGCTTATATACCAGTTTGGACTGGCTGTGGGGGAGCAGTGTAAGAGAATTGGTATCCATGTAAACTATGCTCCGGATATCGACATCAACAATAACCCAATGAACCCTGTCATCAACGACAGAAGTTTTGGAGAAGATAAATACAAAGTAGCACTGTTTGGTGTGCAGTATATGAAAGGTATGCAGGATAAGGGCGTGATGGCCTGTGCCAAACATTTCCCGGGTCATGGCGATGTAAGTGTTGATTCACATTACGATCTTCCGGTGATCAATAAATCGCGTGCAGAACTTGATCAGCTTGAATTATACCCTTTCCGCGAATTAATTAAAGCGGGTGTGGGAAGTATGATGATTGCTCACCTGGCTATTCCATCTATCGATACCACGGCTAACCTGCCCACTTCATTGTCTGTTAAAAATGTAACCGATCTTTTGCGTAATGAACTGGGGTATCAGGGTATTTCTTTTACCGATGCATTGGAAATGCAGGGTGTTGCCAAATTTTTTCCCAAAGGAGATGCTTCTGTGATGTCGCTTATTGCAGGCAATGATATGCTTTGCTTACCCGGCGATATTCCCGGCAGCATTGCCAAAGTAAAACAGGCCATCAAAGAAGGCAAGCTTAGCTGGGACGATCTCAATGCCCGTGTTAAGAAAGTATTACTCGCTAAATACCACCTCGGACTGAATAAAAAACAGGTCATCTCAACAGAAAATATTGCTGCAGACCTCAATGCAAAAACAGAGGAGATTAAAAAAGCGCTTGCTGCCAATGCGCTCACCGTGTTACGCAAAACCAATGACAAACTCTTACCCCTTCTTGCAAAAAAAGTGGCGTATGTGGGTTTGGGAATTGATAAAAGCAACCAGTTTGCCACCCGTATACAGCAACAATTGAATGCAGATGTTTTTTTCTTTGAAAACAAAGACAATGAAGAAAAAGCAGCAAAAATTTTACAGCAGTTAGACCAATACGAAGCAGTGGTAGTAGGCTTTCACAACTATAGCCGTAGACCGGCAAACCAGTTTGGACTAAGCAAAAACAGCCTCGACCTGCTGAACAAATTGCAGAAAAACAACAGCATCACATTTGCATTCGGCAACCCTTATGCGGTTCAGTACATCTGTAATGCCGGTAATCTCGTGGTTTGTTATGAAGACGATGCCATTACGCAGGATGCAGCAGCCGATCTGTTATTTGGAAAAATAAATGCCAAAGGAAAATTACCTGTTACTGTTTGTGAAGCATTTCGTTTTGGAGATGGCATCGTGTACAACAATATGCTGCCACTTGCCACACCAGAATCTGTTGGTCTCAACAGCGATTCATTGCATAAGATTGAAACCATTGCCAAAGCTGCTATCGACAGCGGCGCTACACCCGGAATGGTAGTGCTGGTTGCAAAAAACGGCAAACTGGTGTACCAGCGGTCTTTTGGTCATGTAAATACCGATCGTAAAGTACCCATGACCAACGATATGGTATTTGACCTTGCATCAGTTACCAAAATTTCTGCTACTACTGTTGCAGTCATGAAGCTTTACGAAGAAGGAAAAGTAGACCTTAATAAAACACTGGGCGATTATTTATCCTGGGTAAATGGCAGCGATAAAGCTTCACTGAAGCTGAAAGATATTTTATTGCACCAGGCAGGATTAAATCCATTTATTCCTTTTTACCGTGAAGTAATTGATACCGCAACCGGACAGCCTTCTCCACAATATTTTGTACAGGTTCCTACAGCACAGTTTTCACACCGTGTGGCGGAAAACTTATACCTCCGTAACGACTGGCATGATACCATGTATGCACGTATCCTGAAAAGCAGGTTAACGGCGCAGGGAAAATATGTGTACAGCGATAATGATTTTATTTTCCTCGGCAAAATTGTAGAAGCTGTCAGCGGTATGTCTTTAGACAGTTATGTACGTAAAACATTTTATGAACCCCTTGGCATGACCACAACTGGTTTTAAGCCACGTGAAATAATGCCACTGAGTACATTGGTACCTACTGAAATAGAAGCCCATTTCCGCAGACAGCAGATGCATGGCGATGTGCATGATGAAGGTGCTGCCATGTTTGGCGGTATTGCAGGTCATGCCGGTTTATTCAGCAGTGCTTATGACCTTGCTAAATTATACCAGTTATTACTCAATGGTGGTGAATTAAACGGTGTACGCCTGCTTACTAAATCAACCATTGATCTGTTTACCGCTTACAGCAGCGATATCAGCCGGCGCGGACTTGGTTTCGACAAACCCGAAAAAGACAATGCCACGCGTAAAGAGCCATATCCTTCATTAAGTGTATCTGCCGCTACTTTTGGTCATACCGGTTTTACCGGCACCTGTGTTTGGGTGGATCCGGAGAAGCAACTGGTCTATATTTTCCTCTCCAGCAGGGTTAATCCTACCCGAAACGACAATAAACTGGGGCGGTTGAATGTGCGTCCAAACATACAGGAAGCCATTTATGGAGCTATAATGAAGTAAAACCAGATTTCTGGTATATTTCGCCAACAGACTATAACTTCGTATGCTATAATATAATATAAGCATATGAAGTCTGCTCTGCGTTACATTCTGCCCGTGACCTTATTGATGGTCATTTTCACTTCCTGTTCCAACAAAGGACCCAAGGAAGCTGCCTTAATTCCAAAAACTGCCAGTGCTGTCATTGTACTCGATCCGGGTGCCATGCAGGATAAATTAACTTCAGGAGGAATCAGTGTTGATACCCTCTTCAGCCGCATTTTCAAGAATGATTCTTCAGATACCGAAGACAGAAAAAAATTAGACGACTTCAGAAATAATGCAGGCATCGACTGGAAAAAGCAACTCTTCTTTTCCTTTTCACAAAAAGGCGATCAAAAAGATGGCAATACTACCATCATGAATGTAATGGGCGGATTGTCGGATGCAGCCAAGTTTGAAAGCTGGCTGAAAGCACAAAAAGAATTTGCTTCAAAAACCATCACCAAAGAAAAAAACCATTCCTATTTCCTTACAGATGATAATACAGCACTTTCCTGGACAGATAAAAATGTAATCGTTACGATTTATAAACATATTCAGATGGCAAGTGATGTTCCTTATGATACAGTAAATATGGAATTTAAAATTCCTGAAAAGAAAAATGTAGAAGCAGACCTGAAAAAAGAAGTGGGTTCCTATTACAGTCTCGAGAAAGATGCATCTATGGCAGGTGTTTCAGCATTTACCAATATGTTTAAAGACAAGGCAGACGGTTATGTATTCAGTTCATCGAACAGTTCACTGGGTGCATTAAGTATGTTGCCATTATCGCTTCCGAAAGTGGAAGAGTTAATGAAAGATAATTACTCTACAGCTACACTGAGTTTTGAAGCAGGCAAGATTGTGGCTAAATCTGCTACCTACACCAACCCTGTTGTAAGTAACATACTAAAAGAATATGCAGGCCCTACTGTAAACCTCTCTATGATTGAAAGATATCCGTCTGACAAAATCAATGGCTTTATGCTGGCTTCTTTTAATCCTGAAATATTCGGCGGTTTCCTGAAACAACTTGAAATGGAAGGACTGATCAATGGCAGGTTAGAAAAAGCAGGATTTACTTTACAGGATCTTTATAAATCTTTAAAAGGCGAAATCGCAGTAGTTGTATCAGACCTTGGTTTTAGTCAGCTTGAACCTCACCAAAAAACGGATGAGGAGGATATGACGAAGAAAAAACCATTGGGTAAAATGATTTTCAATGCCCCTGTTGGCGATAAAGCCAGCTTCACCAAAATGATGGATAAAGTTGCCGAACTGGGTTATATCCGTAAAGAAGGAGCTACTTATAAAAGCGGTGAGCTCATGAGTATGCTGGGTATATATATGCTGGCCGATGAGAAAAACCTGGTCATTGCCAGCGACTCATTAACCTATGCACAGTATATGTCAAACAAAAGTCAGGCAGTTATTAATACCGATGTACTCAATCGCTTTAAAGGAAAATCAACCGTCTTTTATTTCGACATTGCCAATACCATCGGAGGCTTTATGAGTAGTAGCAGCACAAGCGACTATAACAGGTCGATGAAAACTGCCAAAGAAACTTTTAAAGATATTATTGGTTCATCTGATAATTTCGACGGCAAAAGCGTGAAAGGTGTTTTTGAAATACGTATGCAGAATGAAAAACAAAACAGCCTTGTTACACTTACCAGTCTGCTTACAGATATTGCTGTAGACATGCGAGTAGCATCAAAAAAACAAAAAGAACTCGAGGAGAAAATGTTCCCTGGCGGAATACCTGCCATCATCCGAACCAATTAATTGAAATTATTATAGCAAAAAAGTCCTGCCATGGCAGGACTTTTTCTTTGGTTTGAAAAATTAATTCAGGCTATGACCATCTCGCTTCATGAAGTAGTACCGGTTCCATTAAAAGAAAAATTACTGCAACAGGTATCGGGTATCTGGAACAGTGATATTGTATTTACCGCCCCCGAATGGATCAAGATTAAAGCGCCAAGTGGAACAGGGAAAACCACTTTTATCCATTCGCTGTATAAAATGAGAACCGATTATACGGGTATCATTAAATGGGGTGAACGCGATATCAACAGTTTAGCAGCTGAAGAGCTGGCTGTTTATCGTCAGCAGAAAATCAGTGTTGTTTTCCAGGATCTCCGATTGTTTCCTAATCTTACTGCATTTGAAAATATAGAACTGAACAGGGTTTTACAAACTGTGTATTGCGAAAAAGAGCGGATCACAGAAATGGCGCAGGCACTGGGTGTTGAGCATATCATGCATCAGCCGGCTGTACGCTGCAGTTATGGTGAGCAGCAACGTGTGGCTATTATACGTGCACTGGTTCAGCCATTTGAATGGCTTATCATGGATGAACCCTTTAGTCATTTAGATAAAACAAATGCCGGCAAAGCAGCTGCACTTATTGCCGAAGCCTGTAAAGAAAGAAATGCCGGCATCATCATTACCGATCTGCACGACGATGATCATTTTGCGTATTCAAGGAAATTTATCTTATAAAGATTCTTATGAAAGGATTGAATATACTGCTGCGAAAACTCATTAAAACCGGTGCCGGTCGTATCCGTTTTGCTATGGCCATTGTTGGTTTGTCAATAGCCATGATACTGATTCTTTCAGCTGTTCAGTTACAAAGCAATTACAATGAATTATTGAGCGGAAGCGGTAATCGCGACAGTATTGCCAATTTTCTTGTGGTTAATAAAATACTGACAGACCGGAACCTGAAAAATACCACCCTTTCAGAAGCCGAGATTCAGGATATAGGGTCGCAAAGTTTTACCGATGCTGTGGGCATTTTACACAGTAGCCGGTTTAAAGCATCCATTCAAAGCAGCAGCGCACAGTTTCCTTTTTATACCGATATCGCGTTTGAAAGTGTACCCGACAGTTTCCTTGATGTAAATACAAAAGAATGGTACTGGGATGAGTCAAGCAATTTCGTTCCCATCATTGTACCGGGAATGTTTTTAGACATTTATAATTTTCAGTTTTCTTTATCACAGGGGTTACCGCAGCTGACAAGGGATGTAGTGAAAATGATTTTCTTTCAGGTAAACCTCTATGATGAAAATGGCGGGGTACACAGCATGCGTGGAAGGGTGGTTGGTTTTAGTGACAGGGTATCATCCTTACTTGTTCCGCAATCTTTTATGGACTGGGCCAATCAACAATATGGTACTACAGGAAATAAAGCGCCGTCAAGAATAATTATTCGTACAAAAGATCCCGGCAATCCTGATTTGGTACGTTACCTGAAAGAAAAAAACTTAGCTACTGATCAGGATAAAACAAGATTCAGCAGGTACAGACAGGTAGTAGAGATGGTGGTAAATATTTCGGGAGTAACGGGTTTACTGATGCTGTTATTTGCAGTTTTAATTTTTACACTTTTTATCCAGTTAACCATCAGTTCCTGTAAAGAAGAGATAAAATTATTGCTGACACTGGGCGCTTCTCCCAAACAATTATCGCGTTTTTTGATGCGGCAATTTTTCCCATCCAATATCATTATTATTATACTATCACTTGCAATCGTTTGCATGTTGCAATACCTGGCTTATAGGGTTTTAGCGGGTCAGCAAATCTATATTTCTCCCTATATTTCTATGTTTTCTGTTTTGACTGCCTTGTTTATTCTCATTTTTATAGGGTTAGTTAATTTTATCAACATCAGAAAACACATTAATTATACTTACTAAATATCATGATAATCATTTAATTATAAAGACTAATTAAAAATATACGGTTAAAACACTGTGCTAAAATTCAGTGAAAAAACGGAACAGAATTCAGTGATTAAATAGTGCTAACCTGAGAAAAAAAGCAGAACTTTGTACATGATAGGATTAAGTAATTGGATAAATCCCTATCGCAGAACTTGTAATACCCATTCAAACAAACCTTGGTCAAACCTATTTAAAAACAGATTAGATGAAAAAGTTTCAAATCTTAGGCACAGTTTTACTGCTGTCAGTTGTTACCACCCTTCTGGTAGCCTGCCAGAAAGAACAGGATGGTGTTACAAACGAGGCAAGCGCAAAATCAGAAGAATCAATAGTTGCTGTTGAAGTAAATGCTGCAAATATTCCTGGAATGATTTCTAAGGATGCAGCTGCATCAATGGCAGCAGAATATGCAAAACTGTTTAGTAACAGCCGCAATACTAAGTACACTCAATCAGTAACTTTTGACATTAAAGATCTTCAGAATTTTCTTTCTGTTTTGAAACGCAAGGGTGGCAAGAGTGTAACCGTAAACTTTGGTGTTTACAATGAAAAAACAGCTCACGATCCTTCTCAAGTTGGTAGACTAACCGTTTTCTTTACAGGATCTAGTCAGGCGAGAGGAAATATTCGCAACTCAGACATTTCAGATATATTATCTAGAGTTGAGGAATTTTTGAACGGGGGGCAACTGGTACCATAACATTATACATGATTAAAGTAGTCGGTCAGTTAGTATAATAATCAACTGCCGACTACTTTAAGAGAGTTTATTTAAATAGCTATATCATGCTTTTGATATAGCTTATTTTTTATACCTAATGTGCTTTATATGAATATTAGTAATTACGCTGAACTTTTCGCATTACTTGTATCCATTATTTTATTCAAAAATCTATTAAAGCACCCATTCTATATATATTTTATCCCCTTTTTAGCGATTACATGTATAGTTGAAATATATGCAATCGGGAAAGACCGTGCGCTAAAAGATATTCTATATAATTACTTTTTTGCGTTTGAATTCTTTTTTTACTCTTTTATATTCTATCAAAACCTACAACTCCCCAATCTAAAAAGGCTGGTGAAAATTCTTTTTTTTATTTACATTATTGCGTTCATTGTTAATCAGTTATTTGGTCAGGGGTTTTATGAATACAATAGATATACCTATATATTAGGCTCTTTCATAATGGTTACATTTGTTTGTTTCTTTTTCTATGAGGCTATACTTCCAAACACTTTACATACAAACCTTTTACAAAAGCCTATTTTTTGGGTTGCAACTGGTCTCCTTTTTTTTTACCTAGGAACAGTAATTATACATGCCATGATTCAATTTTTAACCAACGGTCCATTAAAAAAACAAGCAATCCCTATTTTTCAATCCATTGTTCACAGTTTGAACATAATTTTATACGGTTCCTTTAGTTTAGCGTTTATATTATGCAGACACAAGAAGACGTCCTCACCACAATTATAATAGCTTCCGCTTTCCTGGTGCTTATAGGATTTTTTTTATTGCTTATCGTATTTATTTTTTTACGCCGTCAACGAAAGTATCAGCAGGAACGTGATGAAATGAAAAACAGGTTTGAGCAGACCATCCTTAAATCGCAATTAGAGATACAGGAACAAACATTCAGCCATATCAGTCGTGAGATTCATGACAATATTGGGCAGGTATTAAGTTTGGTTAGACTAAACATGAGTAGTTTTTCAGATATTGCCGATCAAGAAAAACTGGAACATACGGATGATCTGCTGGGAAAAGCCATTAAAGATCTCAGGGACCTGAGCCATAGCTTACAAACCAACCGTATTCAGGATATTGGTATTGTAGAATCGATCAGGCAGTTACTGGGCAATCTCCAGAAAAGTGGTCGTTACCAAACAGACCTTCAGATTGTGGAGAATTTCACAGGCATCGATAAGAATACAGACCTGATCATGTTCAGGATGGTACAGGAAATCATCAATAATATCATGAAACATGCCAAAGCTGACCATATTTCTGTTGATATTGAAGGAAATGAGAATGAAGCCAAACTCACCATTACAGATAATGGCATAGGGTTTGACATGGAGAAATTTAAAACAGCCGGTCCGGGCATTGGTTTGCAGAACATTTTTAACCGGGCTAAAATGATAAATGCCACTGTTGATATAAAAAGTGAGCCCGGAAACGGAACAGCTATTATATTGCAGGCGAAATCCAAATAATACCAACCAATTAATATGACTTTTGTAGCATTAGTGGACGACCATGAATTACTACGCAGCGGGCTGGCCTCGATGATCAATTCATTCGATGGCTTTAAGGTAATTATGGAAGCCGGCAACGGTAAAGAGTTCATTGAGGCATTAAAGACCAATAAACCACCAGCCATTGTATTACTGGACATTAACATGCCCATGATGGATGGTTTTGAAACGGCAGAGTGGATTAAAGCCAATTTACCGGAAACCCGTATTCTCGTTCTGAGCATGCTCGAAAACGATATAGCCATCATACGTATGCTTAAAAACGGTGCCCGTGGTTATCTGCTCAAAGACAGCAAACCAAAAGTATTTAAACAGGCACTGGAGAATATCCGCGATACCGGGTACTTTATCAACGAACTCGTGAGCGATAAACTGATGCATTATATCAGCAACGAAGACTCTTTCCTGGGTGATGGCTCTCCCCTGAGCAGTTTAACGGAGAATGAAACCATTTTCCTTCAATGGATTTGCAGTGATAAAACCTATAAGGAAATTGCAGAAGAAATGCATATCAGCCCCCGTACTGTAGATACTTACCGCGATAACCTGTTTAAAAAACTGGATATCAAAACACGTGTTGGTCTTGCTATTTTCGCCATTAAACATGGAATTGTAAGCATCTGATAAAATCGCTACCCCTTATTTTTTAATCCAGTTCAGGAATCTTGTCTGCAGATGAAATATTCAATCAACCAATGGTTGTATTGAACTGATTTATTTTTCTATAAAGCCTATTACAAAACGACCTTCCTCCTCATAATAATAAGTGTGCTTGTATTTATTATAACTGATCGGTGCTCCCAGTTTACGCATCATCGCTAAATAAGTAAAGAGGGTGGTAGTAGAACAATCAACCTTAACAGCCATTTCAGTTGGTTTTCCTGTACACTTTCTCGCAATGAGTTCGTCTATTTTCTTAAAAGTGTCAATTGCAATTCTGCTTTTGCTTTTCATAGCCGATAATTTTAACACCCAAAATAGAAAGCTTTATGATCGAAAAAACCCGTAGAAATACCTGATTTTTCTGTGAGAAGTTCGTGATAGAAATACCTGATACCTTCGCTTGACTCTCCTGACAGAATAGTTTTTAGTCTCCCCGTTTAACCATGTCATACATTCATACCAGATTTGCTAACTTTAATAATGGTTAGCCGCAAAATGAAGTCTTCCTTTCTTTCTCTTGTATTTCAATGGCTGCTTTGTATGATTGTATTCAATACCATCGAAGCCCAGACCCCTCCAATCGGACAATGGAGAGAACACCTTAATTATCAGCAAACCATTCAGGTAACAAAAGGCGATCGTTTATACTGCGCCACCACTCAGGCTCTTTTCTCCGTCAATGAAAAAGATGAAGTGGAGCGTTTTTCCAAAGTAACAGGACTCAATGATATTGGCATCAGCGCCATTGGATGGGATGATGTTAACGGACAGTTAGTGCTGGCTTATAACAATAGTAATCTTGATCTGCTGAAAGGCAGTATCGTTAAGAATATCAGCGATATCAAAAGAAGTACCATCAGCGGAGACAAATCCATACTGCATATTTATTGTACGAATGGTGTAGCCTACCTCTCAACCGGATTGGGTATAGTACTTGTTGATCTTACCCGTCTTGAAATAAAAGATACCTGGATCATAGGTAATAATGGATCGCAGGTAAAAACATATGCAACCGGTTTTTTCAATAACCGCTGGTATGCCGCTACGGAACAGGGTTTAAAATATGCACCCGCCTCTGCCGGCAATCTTGCCGATTACAGGAACTGGTTATCGGCAAGTGGTTCAGGAAATTTACCTGACGGTGCTTATCAGCATATCCTGTCTGTAAACAATAACCTTGTTGTTCAAAAAAACGATTCATTGCTTCTACTGAATGGTGCCAACTGGCAACTGCTTTATCACGATGCTGCCTGGCCCATTGTGAATGTAACGGCAAGTGGCAATCGTTTACTTATTTGTCAGCGAACCAATTCAGGAGCATCCCGTGTTATCATACTCAATACCAACGGTCAGGTTGAAAGAACCATCATGCAAAGTGGTGTTATTTCTTTCCCCCGTTCGGCCATCATCGACAATACCAATATTTGGATAGCAGACCGGTTTGGTGGGTTATCGCGTTTTGGGACGAGCGTTGATCGCTTTATACCAAACGGCCCGCCGGGAATAGCCACCGGCGAACTTCTGGCCACCGGAGCAACCATGTATGCGGCTGCCGGAAGTGTTAATGATGCATGGAATTATCTGTACAACCGCGACGGAGTGTTTCAGTTGAAAGACGATCGGTGGTCGTTCAGGGGTTACTTTAACAGCCCTGTTCTTGATTCTGTTTTTGATTTTATCACACTCACTGAAGACCCCCGTGATAAAAGCTTATGGGCAGGTAGTTATGGGGGTGGCCTGGTTCGATTCAGGGAATCATCGATACAACTGTTCAAACAACAGAACAGTAGCCTACGTGCCGCTGTGGGTGACCCTGGTAGCGTTCGTGTGAGTGGTCTTGCTTTCGACAGCCGCCAGCGTTTATGGATAAGTAACTATGGCGCTCCTCAGAATTTACAGGTGCGTAAACAGGATAGTACCTGGACCTCATTCAACATCCCTTTCATACACAATGAAAATGCAGTAGCCCAGATAGTGGTTGATGATCTTGACCAGTTATGGATTATGAGTCCAAAAGGCAATGGCGTATTTTGTTATAACCCGGGGTCAAATATTGACAATACGAACGATGACAGGTGGAAATATTACAGACAAGGTTCGGGTAATGGTAATCTCCCTTCAAATAATGTGTATTCACTGCTGAAAGATAAAAATGGATTTATATGGGTAGGAACAGACAGAGGTATTGGTATTATCCGTTGTCCGGAAACTGTTTTTGGAACAGGTGGATGTGAAGCCATTCAACCCATCATTCAACAGGATCAGCTGGCAGGTCTTTTATTCAGGGATGAAGTAGTGCAATGTATGGCAGTTGATGGTGTCAACCGTAAATGGGTAGGTACACGAAATGGCTTATGGCTTATTAGTTCCAGTGGCGATAAAATTATTTATCGCTTTACTGCAGAAAACAGTCCGCTGCTAAGTAATGATGTTCGTAAAATGAGTGTTGATCCGGTTACCGGAGAACTGTTTATCGCAACATTTAATGGCATCTGCAGTTTCAGAAGTACAGCCACAGAAGGTGGTGTTGACAATCAAAATATACGGGTGTTTCCCAACCCCGTACCTCCGGGTTATAACGGAACCATTGCCATACGCGGACTGGTAAATAATGCACTGGTAAAAATCACCGAGTTAAATGGAAGACTTGTTTACCAGACAAGGGCTTTGGGTGGACAAGCCATCTGGAACGGGAAAAATTATCTTGGAACTAAAGTAGCCAGCGGTGTATACCTCGTGCTGGTTCGCGATGACCAGGGATTGGAAAGAATTGCCACCAAAATTGTACTGGCCGGAGGGCGTTGATTCACTTATTGTTTTACATAATCATAGGTGCGCATTACAATAAATTTTTGCCCACTCTTCTCACCCGGGCCTACACGGTACATTACCTGACGCATTTTCCCAGTAGGTTTCGATCCTGTACTGTCTGTAGTAAATAATGGAAACCTGCGGGTCAGCACTCCTTCCATCAACATAAATTCATCATACCCTTTATACCCTTCACGCAGTTTCGGATCATCTACAATATCAGGAAATACAATCGGCAATACTGTGGTATTAGCTTCAGAGCTCACACACACAACCGTTCCTTTATTGAGGGTATCACCATTATAAATATACAAAACAAGATCAGGGAAATTATCGCGGTTAACATCATCTACTTCTGCACGGCGAACACGACCGTTGATTTCAAAACTAAAATCACGCATACTGTTATCAAACCCAATTGGCGATATATTAATCGTGTTTTTTTCTGCATTACGGTTATTACAAACCACTTTGTAACCAGCTTTACCAATTTTCATGGTAGAATCAAATTTTCGTGCAGGTTGCTGGGCATTTACCAGTGCAGGCAAACAGAAAAAAACCGAAAGTGTAATAAGCTGTAATTGAAAACGCATCTGATCAACATTATTAAACATACAATTTAGTAAATCTTTTCTGAAGCCTTACATATTACGCCTGTATTGTCCACCTACTTCATACAAAGCATGCGTAATCTGGCCCAGTGAACAGTATTTTACGGCCTCCATCAAAGCTTCAAACAGGTTACCATTTTGTCTGGCCGTTTGTTTTAAAGCAGCAAGTGTATCGGCAGATTTTGTTTGATTTCTTTTCCAGAATGCCTGCAGGTTTTGTATCTGCTGTTCTTTTTCTTCAGTCGTAGACCTGATCACTTCTCCCGGTAATATGGTGGGACTTCCTTTTTTATTGAGGAATGTATTTACCCCGATCAATGGAAGTTCGCCGGTATGTTTTAAGGTTTCATAATACAGGCTTTCTTCCTGTATTTTATTACGCTGGTACATTCTTTCCATGGCACCCAGTACACCACCTCTTTCACTGATTCTTTCAAATTCAAGCAAAACGGCCTCTTCTACCAGATCGGTGAGTTCTTCAACAGCAAAACTTCCCTGGATAAAGTTTTCTGTATTAGCAGAACCCAGTTCACGGTTAATAATCAGTTGTATGGCCATGGCCCTTCTCACACTCTCCTCGGTAGGTGTGGTAATTGCTTCATCGTATGCGTTGGTATGAAGACTGTTACAGTTATCGTAAATAGCATACAGCGCCTGCAATGTGGTTCTGATATCGTTAAAATCAATTTCCTGCGCATGCAAACTTCTTCCGCTTGTCTGAATATGGTATTTCAGTTTCTGTGAACGATCGTTGCCCTTGTATTTATGCTTCATCGATTTAGCCCAGATACGTCTTGCTACACGACCTATTACACTGTATTCCGGATCCATTCCATTACTAAAAAAGAAAGAGAGATTGGGTGCAAAATCGTCAATATGCATTCCACGACTCAGGTAATACTCCACATAGGTAAATCCATTGGCCAGTGTAAATGCCAATTGGGTAATAGGATTGGCCCCTGCTTCTGCAATATGATAACCACTGATGCTTACACTGTAAAAATTTCGCACTTTATGATCAATAAAATAAGACTGCACATCGCCCATCAGTTTCAATGCAAATTCTGTAGAGAAGATACATGTGTTTTGTGCCTGGTCTTCTTTCAGAATATCGGCCTGCACGGTTCCTCTCACCTGCGATAAGGCTTCGGTTTTAATATTGGCATATACATCTGCCGGTAATACTTCATCGCCCGTTAACCCGAGTAATCGAAGACCCAGTCCATTATTTCCTTCTGGTAATCTTTCGGGAGAAGACGGATTATAATAAACCGGTTTAGGTGCATGTTTGTATTTCTGTGCAAGCACTTCTTCTACTTTACCCCATAAACCATTTGCATCAATGTATTTTTCACAGAGCTGATCAATGGCTGCATTCATAAAAAAGGCCAGTACGATGGGTGCCGGACCATTGATCGTCATACTTACCGATGTTTTCGGATCGCAGAGATCGAAACCACTGTATAATTTCTTGGCATCGTCAACAGTAGCAATGCTGACACCGCTGTTTCCGATTTTCCCATAAATATCAGGACGTACCGCAGGGTCTTCCCCATACAGTGTTACGCTATCAAAAGCAGTAGATAACCTGATGGCGGGCTGACCCAAAGAAACATAGTGAAAACGCTTATTGGTACGCTCCGGACCACCTTCCCCTGCAAACATTCGTGTTGGATCTTCGCCCTGTCTTTTCAATTCAAACACACCTGCAGTATAAGGAAATGAACCCGGTACATTCTCCTGCAACTGCCAGCGAAGAATATCGCCCCAGTCTTTGTATTTGGGTAATACTACTTTGGGAATACGTGTTTTACTGAGCGATACTGTAGTGAGAGGCTGCCTGATAACTTTATCGCGCACTTTGTATTCAAAGAAATCTGCTTCGTATTGTTTTACCAGTGCAGGCCATTGTTCAATCAGTTGTTTGCAATCGGGATGAAACTGTTTTTCAAAAGATTGTTTCACTTCTTCCAGCCCTTTTGCCAGCTCTCCCTGTACTGATGATAAAGTACCATTTATCTGGTATAATTTACTGGCAATGGTTGTTTGTTCATTCACCCAGGTATCGTAAGAGCGGTTATTATCGGCAATTTCAGCCAGGTAGCGTACCCGTTTGGGAGGAATAATCTGCGATTTGGTAGTAGTTTCCTGCTGATTCGTTTCTTCTGCAAAATGACCGAGTGATATTTTTGTTTTCTGTTCAACCGTATGCATTATTTTTTCAAATAAAGCATTTACACCTGCGTCATTGAACTGGGCAGCGATGGTACCTACAATGGGTAATTCTTCATCTTTTGCTGTCCATAAATTATGGTTTCTTTTGTATTGTTTCCGAACATCATGCAGGGCATCCAATGCGCCGGCTTTATCAAATTTATTGATACATACTACATCTGCATAATCGAGCATATTGATTTTTTCGAGTTGTGAGGCGGCACCATATTCGGGTGTCATCACATACAAACTCACATCACAAAAATCAAGTATCGATGCATCACTTTGTCCTACACCTGCCGATTCCAGGATAATAAAATCAAACCCTGCCTCTTTACAAATATCAATAGCGTCCTGTACATGGGCACTGAGTGCGGTGTTGTCATCACGGGTTGCAAGACTGCGCATATAAGCACGCGGATGTGAAATAGCGTTCATCCGTATCCTGTCGCCCAACAAAGCACCACCTGTTTTCTTTTTAGATGGGTCAACCGAAATAACAGCAATGGTTTTGTCTTCCAGTAACTGTAGGTACCTTCTTACAATCTCATCTGTAACCGAACTTTTTCCCGCTCCACCCGTACCCGTAATACCCAATACCGGAATCCCTCCCAAACCTTGCTTCTTGTCCCCTTGTTCCTTGTTTTCTTGTTTCTTGTTTCCCTGTTCCTTGCCGGCGAGTCCATTCTCTGCATTAGTAATATGCCTTGCAATGGTGCGTATGTCTTTTACTTCTCCCAGTGTCATGGGTTGATTATAGACACCATTTCCATTCAAGCTAAAATCGCATTGTTGTATCACGTCTTCAATCATGCCTTCCAGTCCCATTTTTCTTCCGTCATCCGGACTGTATATTCTGGTGATACCATAGTGATGTAATTCCCTGATCTCTTCAGGTAATATGGTTCCACCACCACCGCCAAAGATTTTGATATGTCCGCAACCATTCTGATCCAACAGGTCGCGCATATATTTAAAAAACTCTACATGCCCTCCCTGGTAACTGGTTATGGCAATACCCTGTGCATCTTCTTCAATGGCACACTCTACTATTTCGGCCACACTTCTGTTATGACCCAGGTGAATAATTTCGGCTCCTTTCGACTGCAGAATACGCCGCATAATATTTATGGCGGCATCATGCCCGTCAAATAAACTGGCAGCTGTTACTATGCGTATTTTATGCTGGGGTTGGTACGACATATCCTTTCTTTTCACTGAATGGCAAATTTACGGCTTTCGGTCGAATGGTTAACAATCGTTAGTTTTTTGATGCCTAAGTTTACAAAAACAATTAGATGTCATTTAGTATACGGGAAGAAGGAACCAATAGCCAGAAAACAATTACGCTCTGTGATGAACAAACAGGAACAAGTGCAGAAATATTCTGTTTTGGTGGCTTATTAAATGCATTCACCATACAAACTGAAGGCGATCCTATTAATATTGTTGATGGTTTTAAAGATGTAGCTGATGCAAAAACAGAAATGAACAATGGCTTTAAAAGTGCGAAATTAAGTCCATTTGTATGCAGACTGCGTGCAGGTAAATACCGGTTTGAAGACAGAGATTTCACAATAGAAGGATTTCACCTGAGCGGACACGCCATTCATGGTTTGTTGTGTCATGCCATTTTTGAACTTACCGCTCAAGGTGCCGATACAGATAAAGCGTGGGTAACATTAACACATGAATATAAAGCAACAGATAAAGGTTATCCTTTCCCCTATACCATTGCAATTACCTGGACCTTGCATAAGAATCATTACCTGACTGTTACCACAACTGTTACCAACCTGCACGATGGTACTATTCCTTTTTCAGATGGCTGGCATCCTTATTTTGCAACAGATACAGGCATCGACAGTTCTATGCTGTCATTTAATACCAATAGAAAACTGGTATTTGATGATGAGCTGGTTCCAACAGGCGCAGAAGAAAAAGATGATCGTTTTTTAGCAGGAGCTTTACTTGACGGTATTCAACTCGATAATTGTTTTGTATTACCCTCGGATGAGCAAGGATATTGCTTGCTAAAAGGAAAAAAGATAAGTATCAGGATTGAACCAGATGCCAGTTATCCTTACCTGCAAATCTATACTCCACCACATCGCAAGAGCATTGCCATTGAAAATCTTACTGCCGCTCCTGATGCATTTAATAATAAAATAGGGCTTCGGTATCTTCAAGCGGGTGAAACAATTGCGTGTAGTACCGGTTATCGTATTGTATTACTATAACTTCTTTATAAATAAAATCTCCCCTTCTCCCTTTCTCTTTGTTAAAAAAGCCCTGCATAAACAGGCTCTCAAAAATGCTAAGTGTTATTAACAAAGAGAAAGGGAGAAGGGGAGATGAAGTTTTTTATTCTATTTTGAGAGTTGAATTATAAATCTACAACCGCAATCATGCTGATCTCAACATTTACATTTCTTGGCAATGTTTTTACGGCTACTGTTTCACGGGCTGGATAATCGCCTTTGAAATAAGCACCATATACTTCATTCACTTCAGCAAAATGGGCCATATCGCTCAGGAAAATGGTGGTTTTAACCACATGATCGAAAGTAATATGCACCTCTTCCAGCACCGCCGCAAGATTTTGCATCACCCGATGGGTTTCTGTTTTCAGATCACTGGTTAACAGCTCACCTGTAGCAGGATCAAAAGCAACCTGTCCGCTCAGGTATACCATACCATTGGCTTTTACAGCCTGATTGTAGGGGCCGATGGGTGCTGGTGCTTTGGAGGTTTTAATGATTTGCTTAGACATATTTCTCTTTTCTTTTGTGACTGGCAAATTGCTGTTTTTCTATCAACCCACCAACCTAAATTTGCAGCATGCAGATAGTGGTTAAAGCCTCAGCGCAACAACAAAAAGCATTTTTATCGAAATCATTGCCAGCCAACAGCCGTATTTACTGGTATGGCACAGATATTTTACCTGAAGAGGCTGATGTCTGGTTCGATCTTTGTTTTGAAGAAGAGGGTCCCGTTTTTCTGGAAATGACCGATAATATTGTATTTGCCAATGCAGTATTATCGCCAACACTAACACTGCCCGGGCATTATGTGCGTATTAATGCATGGAATGGTTTTCTCGAAAGACCTGTTACAGAAATTGCACATGGAGAACATGATGCCGCCGTTAAAACAATAATGGAGAAGCTGGACTGGTCATTTACCCTTGTACCGGATGTTGCAGGAATGGTATCGGCAAGAATCATTAGCATGATTATAAATGAAGCTTATTTTGCCTGGGGCGATGAGGTAAGCAGCAAAGTTGATATAGATACCGCCATGAAACTCGGTACCAATTATCCTTTTGGTCCCTTCGAGTGGTGTGAAAAGATCGGCATCCATAAAATTCATCAGTTGTTAAGCATACTTTCAAAAGAAGATGAACGATATACACCGGCACCTGCATTGGTTGATGAATATGCCCAACTCAATAAAAAAGCATGAGTTATATCCTGAATATAGATACAGCTACAGAAAGCGCAGGCGTTTGCCTGAGCAGGGGAAATGAAGTGTTGACCATATTGACGAGTACTGATCAAAAAAACCATGCTTCTTTTATTCAGCCCGCCATTGCATCTGTTATAAAGCAAACAGGTATTGCTTTACCCGATCTTTCAGCCGTTGCAGTTACGGGTGGGCCGGGTAGTTATACCGGTTTGAGGGTAGGTATGGCCACGGCAAAAGGTATCTGTTATTCACTTAAAAAGCCTTTGATTGTTATTAATACCCTGGAAGTTATGACTGCTGCGGCCATTGAAAAAGCGGGGGATGAAATACAACTGTTCTGCCCTTTGATAGATGCCAGAAGAATGGAAGTTTTTACCGCTGTTTATGACCATTTCTTACAAAATAAGCTGGCGCCTCAGGCTATGTTGCTTGAAAAACAATCCTTTACGAATTTCCTTGAAACAGGTATTATGCTGTTTTCCGGAAGCGGTATGAAAAAATTTAGTGAAATATCAGGACACCCGAATGCAAGGTTTGTTGATGTGCAACATCATGCCGGACATCTGGCCCAACTTGCCTTCGAATCCTTTATAAATGGGCATTTTGCAGACCTGGCTTATACCGAACCACTATACCTGAAAGCATTCTTCGATACCTCCAAAAAATAGGTTTTCGCTGCCTCTTCCTTTGGTATATAAAAATTTTGCTATAAAACTCTAAAAATATACATACCTTTATTTGTACAATTTTAGTTTGTTAACCCCCCATCATAACTTAATTGTCATGAGCCAATCATTGCAATCCGTTGTTTTAAATAACGGGAAAAATGCGATAAAGGTGGACTTTCTTCATACAAAGAAAGCGGCCCTTATCCTACGTTCAATCAATCACAAACTCCGACAGCAAATCATCAAATTACTTGACGATCATCAAAAAATGACGGTTACAGAAATTTATGTGAAACTTCGCCTGGAGCAGTCTGTAGCCTCGCAACACCTCGCCATTCTTCGACGAGCCGGTATTGTAAGCACTACAAGAGACGGTAAGTTTATCTTCTACTCCGTGAACTACAACCGGTTAACCGAAGTGGTTGCTTTTGTAGAATCACTGGTTGGTTGACAGTTTTACTGACATTACGCCTGTTTTTTCGTAATTGATAAGGGTCTGGCCTGATCCTTGGTCTTATCTTTGCCTAAACTCGCGAAATATGTTTGTAAAACAACTATATACAGGCTGCTTAAGTGAAGCAGCATACTATATTGAAAGCGACGGTATTGCCGCCGTTATTGACCCCCTGCGCGATATTGAAGAATATCTTGCACTCGCTAAAGAACGCAATAGCACGATCCGTTATATTTTCGAAACCCATTTTCATGCAGATTTTGTAAGCGGACATCTCGACCTTGCCGCTGCAACCGGCGCAACTATTGTATATGGTCCTGCCACACAAACCAGTTTCCCTGTACATGTGGCCAAAGACGGGGAAGTATTTGAAATAGGGAAACTACAGGTACAAGTATTACATACACCCGGTCATACACTCGAAAGCAGTTGTTACCTGCTAAAAAATGAAGAAGGGAAGGATCATGCCATTTTCACAGGAGATACTTTATTTGTAGGTGATGTAGGCCGGCCCGATCTCGCACAAAAAACCAATGAAATTACCATGGAAGACCTGGCAGGCATGATGTATGAAAGCCTGCAAAATAAAATCATACCCCTGGCAGATGATGTAATTGTGTATCCGGCCCATGGTGCCGGCAGCAGTTGTGGTAAAAACCTGGGGCCTGAAACATTCAGCACTATTGGTGAGCAAAAAAACAGTAACTACGCTTTACAACAGCAAAGCAAAGAAGACTTTATCAAAGCAGTTACAGATGGCTTATCTGCCCCACCACAGTATTTCCCGATCAATGCACGTATCAATAAAGAAGGATATGACAGTATAGACGCTGTACTCAGCAAAGGACTGACCGCTTTAGATATCCCTGATTTTAAAAATAAACTAAGTGAACCTGATATTATTTTAGTGGATACAAGAAACGCTTCTGTGTTTACAGAAGGCTTTATTCCCGGCGCTGTTTTTATTGGTCTGGAAGGTCGTTTTGCAGAATGGGCCGGTAGTTTGCTCCCTTTTGACCAGGAGATTATTTTAGTAACTGATGAAGGAAAAGAAAAAGAGAGTATCGTAAGACTGGCACGTGTAGGTTTTGAAAAATTTGGTGGCTTTTTAGCCGGCGGTTTTGAACATTGGAAAAACAGCGGTGAAACCATTGATATGATTATCGATGTAGAAGCCGATGAACTGGCTATGGATTTGCCCTTTGATGATCAGATAGTGATTGTTGATGTAAGAAAAGTTCCGGAATATGCAGATGGTCATATTAAAGAGGCACTCAACATACCATTAGATGAATTGTCTGACCCCGGAAGCATGGCTCATCTTGAAGACAACCATAATATTTATGTACACTGCGCAGGTGGTTACAGAAGTGTAATAGCAGCTTCCCTCATGAAAAGACAAGGCATTCATAACCTCAGAAATGTAGTGGGCGGCTGGAGCAAAATAAAAGAACTCAAGGATAAGTTTAAGTTCGAAAAATCGAAGGAAGTCTTGAATTGATGTAGGATGTATGATGTCTGATGTCTGATTTGCATTAGTAAATCATTGCATAGTTATATCAGACATCCTACATCCTACATTTCCTCATACCATAAGGTGTTTATACTTTTCATACTCATGCGACCATTTCCATCGTCTGTGGCTCCATAAATAATTGGCAGGAATTTTTCGTACCGAATCTTCTACTTTTTTTACCAGTAATTTTGTGAGTGCTCCATCGGCATATTCGTTCGGGTTGGTTGTAACCAATTCAAAGTCGAGCTTGTAATACCCTCGTTTTACTTTATAAAAATGCGCATACACTATAGCTGTATTGTTCATTTTAGCACCTTTCTCCGGCCCACGTGCAAAGGGAGCAGGTTTGCCGAAGAAGTGGGTCCAGTAAGCTTTTCCGGGGTTACCTGGGTTCTGGTCTGCTACCAACCCAAGGGCATAACGGTTTTTGGCATAGAAGTGAAAGTTATTCTTGAACTCATTGGCTGGCACCAGTAGACTACCAAATTTTGTACGCAGCTTATAAATTAACCTGTCAAAGGATTTATTACTCAATGGCATATAGACTCCTATAAAAGGAAACTTACTATCAAGAGACACTCCCAGATTCGCAAATTCCCAGTTAAAATAATGTCCGGCAACAATCTGTACATTCTGACTTCCTGCATATAAATTATTCAGCACGTCGATATTTACAGTAAATCTTTTTCTGAATACTTTTTCGGAAACAGAAAGTAGTTTAATAGTTTCAATAAAACTGTCGATAAAATTGTGGTAAAAATCTTTGGCTATGCGTTTACGTTCTGCTTCGGTTTTTTCGGGGAAAGCGATTTCAAGATTCTGGAATACTACTTTTTTCCGATATCCGATTACATAAAATACAAGCAGGTATAACCCATCGCCAATCAAATACAATACCCGCCATGGCAGCAGCGAAAGGAGATAAAAAAGACCGTAAACGATGGGGTACATGATTTTTGATTTTTTGACCTTTTGATCTTTGATTTAAAATCGACAAATCAAAGATTAAAAAATCAAAGATTATAAAATAATATTCTGCAGCAGGTTACTTTTTTGCTGATGATCGGTATTATAGTGTAGTCCCCTGCTTTCTTTTCTGAACTGTGCGCCTTTTACAATGAGATACCCTACGGTAATCAGGTTTCGCAGTTCACATAATTGTGGCGATACCTTTGTAGTACGATAAAGTTCTTCTGTTTCTGCATACAGCAGGTCAAGGCGTTTCATAGCTCTTTCCAAACGCACATCGGTTCTAACGATACCAACATAATCGCTCATGATCTGCTGTAATTCTTTCAAACTCTGTGTAATCAGAATCATTTCCCTTGGGTCTGTTGTACCGGTAGTTTTCCAGTCGGGAACTGCTTCTTCAAATGAAATATGCGCTATTGCTTTGATACTATCGAGGTAGCAACGATGGCCAAATACCATGGCTTCGAGTAAGCTGTTACTGGCCAATCTGTTGGCGCCATGCAGGCCGGTACTGGCACATTCTCCGCAGGCATATAAATTCATCACAGATGTTCTGCCCCATTCATCTGTTTTAATGCCCCCACAACTATAATGCGCTGCCGGTGCAACGGGTATCATTTGCTGCATTACATCGATACCAATACTCAGACATTTTTCATAAATATTCGGGAAGTGATGGATAAACTTTTCTTTATCCATATGCCGGCAATCCAGGTACACATGTTCCGTACCTGTTTTTTTCATTTCATTATCAATGGCGCGTGCTACAATATCGCGGGGGGCCAGGTCTTTACGTGAGTCATATCGCTCCATAAAAGCTTCCCCATTTTTATTGCGTAAAATGCCCCCGTCGCCCCTTACTGCTTCTGTTATGAGAAAAGATGGAGAAGTACCAGGTTCATAGAGGGCAGTTGGATGAAACTGTATAAATTCCATATTTTCAATTCTTCCCTTGGCACGGTAAACCATTGCAATACCATCACCTGTTGCAATTTTAGGATTGGTAGTGGTTCGGTAAGCCTGACCACAGCCGCCTGTTGCAAGCAGGGTAATTTTTGCCAGAATTTTTTCAATCTGGTTGGTATGAAGGTTCAATACATAAACCCCGTAACAGGTAATATCATTCGTTGACTTGGTAACCAGAAAACCCATGTGGTGCTGTGTAAGGATGTCCACCACAAAACAATGATTAACGAGTTCAATATTAGGTACCCGTTTCAATTCGTCGAGCAGTGCACGTTCCATTTCCTGGCCGGTTACATCTTTGTGATGCAGTATCCTGTTTTCGCTGTGACCGCCTTCTTTGCCTAAACTATATTCCCCTTTTTCATTCTTGTCGAACTCTGCTCCGTAGGATATAATTTCCTTGATTCTTTCGGGGCCTTCTTTAACTACTATTTCTACTATTTCCTCATTGCATAAGCCATCGCCCGCAATGAGTGTGTCTTCAATATGTTTATCGTAGCTATCCCTGTTTTCATCCCATACACCGGCAATACCTCCCTGTGCATATTTGGTATTGGTTTCATCGGCCTGTGTTTTGGTAATGACTGTAATTTTTTTGTCAGGGAAATAACGTGCTGTTTTAAGCGCATAAGTTAACCCTGCAATACCTGATCCTATAACAAGAAAATCTGTTTGCATAAATTATCCCTCTCTCTGCGTAACCTTTGCTTCCTCTCGTTCTCTGCGGTTAAAAAATCAGTTTTGATATTAACGGAGTTTCACCGCAGAGAACGAGAGGCAACGGAGTTCACGCAGGGTTATTTTAGGATGCAGGTTCTACCCATGCACCATTTTCTCTTAAAATATTGATTAGTTCTTCTACTGCCACTTCACTCTCAACATTCCTCTTTACCACTTCCTTCCCTTTATACAGGGTAATTTTCCCTACCCCACTGCCTACATAACCAAAGTCGGCATCAGCCATTTCACCCGGGCCATTTACAATACAACCCATGATGGCAATTTTCACCCCTTTCAAATGATTGGTTACTGAACGGATTTTTGCAGTAGTTTCCTGTAAGTCGAACAAAGTTCTGCCGCAACTCGGACAGGAAATATATTCTGTTTTGGATATGCGTGTACGTGTGGCCTGTAATATGCTGAATGCGGTTGCATTTACAAATTGTTCAACAGAAGTGTTCGATACATAATTTCTTCCGCTGGTATCTGAACTCACCGAAGCTGCCTGCTCATAACTCTTTCCGGTCATACCAAAACATACACCATCACCAAAACCATCCAGTAATAAGGCGCCTGCCTCTGTTGCATAATGAATCAGGTGTTCGTCGGTTGTTTGCCAGTTACTGTCTACAATGAGTACCACAGGATTTTGTATTTTTTGTTCCTGCAGTTCAACAAACATTCTTCTCACCGATGGCATAGCGTGATCGTTGGTACTGCTTAAACAGAGAACCACCGTTTTATCTGCTGCCAGTTCTTGCAATTGTGCGGCAGGTGGAATAGTGCCATCGTTATAACAATCAATCATCACAAAATTCAGCGTCTTACTCCTGTCCGGATTGTTGAGGTATCCATTGATATCATCAATCGGACAATATTTTTCCTGATCCTTTGCCTGTTTCCATATTTGCGGATAAACAATCACTTTCAATGTACCGGGTAAAGCAAAATCGAGTAACTGATCGCCGGTGAAAATATAATCGGCGGCAGTATCGCTGATATTCCATTTATCGGTAACTGCATCGTAGCTATACCCTACTCTTTCTAATGTTGCGGGTGCTATCTTTCCTGCTTTACTCAAATCAGCTATTACCACAGGCACTTGCTTACCTCCAATATTTGCTACTTCAAAACTTTCTCTGCGCTGATAGTTAAAGGGGTTGTAAGTAATTTTTTCAATGACAGGAATATGCTGTGTCGTTCTTTCTTTTGCTGTATACCTTTTCACCAGATCGCGGCAAACGGGTATTTCAAATTCGGGGTCTTCTGTTAAACTTACCCTTACTGTATCGCCGATACCATCTTCCAGCAAGGTTCCGATGCCTGCTGCACTTTTTACCCTGCCATCTTCACCATCACCTGCTTCTGTTACGCCGAGGTGCAGCGGATAACACTCTCCAAATTCTGCATCCATCTGTTGTATGAGTAAGCGGTATGCCTGTACCATTACCTGCGGGTTACTGGCTTTCATGCTCAGTACAATATTGTGATAGCTTTCGTAACGTGCAATCCGTAAAAACTCCATGGCACTTTCTACCATACCCATGGGTGTATCGCCATAACGGCTCATGATACGATCGCTGAGTGAGCCATGGTTGGTTCCGATACGCATAGCAGTACCATGTTCTTTACAGATGCGTACCAGTGGTGTAAACTTCTCCTGAATTCTTTCTATTTCTTCTGCATAATCGGCGTCGGTATACTCTATCAGTTCAAATTTCTTTTTGTCTACATAGTTACCAGGGTTTACCCTTACTTTCTCCACGATTCTGGCGGCTATTTCGGCAGCATTGGGGGTGAAATGAATATCGGCTACCAATGGGGTATTATAGCCCCTTTTACGCAGCTCATTTTTAATATGCAACAGATTTTCCGCTTCTTTTTTACTGGGTGCCGTAATGCGCACCAGTTCCGCCCCGGCTTCTATACAGCGTATGCTCTGCTCTACCGTTGCCAGGGTATCCATGGTATCGGTAGTGGTCATGGTTTGTAAGCGGATGGGGTGGTTATTGCCTAATAAAAGATCACCAATACGCACTTCCCTGGTCTTCAACCGTTTGTACTGTGTAAGCGAATGACAGTATGCTTGCATAAATGAGATATGAGGTACAAATTTAACAGGAAAAGGGCACAATGGTTGAATAGGATTAAAAACTGTTCTTGCGCTTAAAAGTATCTGATTCAATTTTTTGAGTATCCAGATAAGCTGCATTTCGTGAAGCATCATGCTATCAGTAACCATGCTGAACCAGCGCCAATTCGGACCATTTTGTTGACGTCAACAAAATGGTCTGAACCCATATCCTCATTGGCTTTCCAGTTTTTTTACTTTTCTTGTTGCAGAGAGGTAAATCGGTACTTATAATACATTGCGGCCCGCTAAAACCAGCTACAGCGATGAGCTTTCTATATTGAATTAAAGCACCCACTAGCATATTTGTTGCCATCAGGTAATTTTTTAAGCAGGTGTTTTATAAACCTGCTTCGCAAGCCCAACCATTTGCTCCACTAATAGCAGATTGTCTAAAACAACCACCAGTCTTGGCTCGCTACTCATGGCTCATAGCTCTCAGCCTTTTTTCCCCGAACAGCACTACTTATAATACTACGCTTATTTCCTTTTCAGTTTTTTCTTTGAAATTTCGGTATCAATTAACTTTACTCTTCGTTCTAATTTTTTGATATCTTCTTCAGGAGGTAATCCTTCCGGCTTAATGCCACTTTTCCCCAATAATCCTCTTACATCTTTGTTATTTTTCATGTGTTCAACAACAATGTTTTTCTCTCCTTTCAGGTTGTTTTTCTTTACATTGAAATTAGTAATTTCAGTTGCCAGTTGCTTGGCTGTAATTGTAATGGTTGGTAAGAAATCGGCTAATGGTCTCTTTTCTGCAATACCCAATTTTCTTTTCATAGCACTGGTATTAAATCCACCAAACAATGCCCAGTCGCCTTTGCTACGAATATTTGCAAAGCCCTTGCTGTCGACACCTCTTTCGTAAACATTTTTAGACAACTCAGTTTCAGTAGCTGCCAGTTTTTCTCTTGCTCTTAATCTTTCATTCAGTTTTATTCGTTCTTCGAGCAATTCCTGTTTACGGGTCTGAATAGCAAAATAGCTTTGAGCAAAAGCAATGGGTTCTTTTTTAGGATCACCATTTTGAGCAATCAGGTAACAGGCATAACGGGTGAGCATTATATCGTCTACCAGCTTCTCTGCACCCGATCCAATTCTGACCATTTTGTTGACGTCAACAAAATGGTCGGAAACCGCTTCACCAGTGGTTTTGCAACTTTCTTTTGCTTTGTCAACAGCATTCAAAAAATTACGCCATTCAGCATAACCCAACAAAATTTGAAGTTCGCGTGCAAGCCAGTAATCAATACCGTCTTCTTCGCAGGCATATTCTTCAAAAGCCTTGCTTAGTTTTATAATGGTATCTCTTTCCATATTTGTTTAATGATTCATTTTTAAAAATTACATTCAGGTAAATACTTTTGAATAAACATTTTCAGTTCACTGTATGAACCTCCTTTCAAGCAGTTTTTATTTAATTTATTTTCAGGAAATGTCATGTTGCGCTCTCCCGAATGTAATTACAAAATATCATGAAAAACAGTATATAGACTGTTTACTATCGTTGATAGAACAGGCTGTTGACAGTTTAGAAAAAATGGCAGATTTCTTGTACTTTTTTTCTGTTTTGGAGAAGATAATAGAATGAGGTTGGCGATGTTTTTTTTAGCAAGTACCGCAATAATTAGTTTCTATGCGTACCTCGCTGTGGTTTATTTGTCGTGATGAATGAATTTTATTTTATACAAATGATCTTCTAAATTAAAGACGAAATTTTTGTATCCTGCCTCCTTGCATATTTCATGAATTTTATGCTCTTCTGTTATGGTTATTGGCATTAGGTGAGCGAGGAAAATATGAGAGATTTAATAGTTAGTTATGAAAGCTTCTTTTTCTGGTAGTAGTAAAATCGCTTTGCCTATAAATAGCCTTCGGAGATAAGAAATTTTTGGAAAGTTTCGGAACTTTCCAAAAGTTAATCGTAATGATTTATTTTATTTAAGATTGGCATTTACCTAAAACTTTAATAAATACGCCTACAACTTTTAAATTGATCGTTTCTTCATCTCGAAGAGTGATGACCGAATAATCTTTGTCAGATTTTGGTATCAGTACAATTTCCTCGTGCTTCCAACCTTCTTCTGATTCAACTTTCTTGCTTGCATATTCTTTAACTGTATAATTTGATCCTGTATCAGAGTCGGTAAAATCAGTCATTTCAACTAATACGATTTTACCATTTCTTGTTCCACCAGAATACTTTTCAAATAAACAAATTGAGTCATTGGGAATTATTTTATTCATGGATTCGCCAATAACTCTGCAAGCGAAATAATCTTTCTTTATATAATTTTCAGTTTCAAGTTCAATATACCTTATGTTCTCAACCTGTTGTTGTGAGGAGAAAGTACCCGCTGCAATTTTAAGATCGTAATAAGGAATTGTACGATCGTTAGGGACATCTAGCAATTGAATCAATTGGCTTTTATCATTATTGGCCTGCGTTTTTATAAATTTAGACAAATACGCATTTAAATTTTTATTAACTGCGAAAATATAAGTTCCCTTTATTCCTCGAAGTAAAATTGTTTTATAGATATTAATGATATACTCCTTCAGAATAAGTTCATCAGTTATCGTGTTTTTGCCGGCCTTATCCTTATACCGATCTTTATAAACAACCAATTCCTGATTTTCAAAATCATAATCAATTTCTGGCCCTATAATTACACCCACATAATTTAAGTCATACCCTTGCGTAGTGTGAATGCACCCAACTTCATTTATTGAATTTGGTGAGTTCACCCAATCAACTGCCACACTATTCCATTTTAGTTGGACATTACCAATTTTTATGTCAAACTTATTTTTATCTTTTTTTGATACCCATTCCCAAGCGTAACCAGCAACTAATCTTGAAAGTCCCTCTGCCTTCTCTCTTATATTAATTTCCCTTACAAGATCATCGGGGTTGTCAAACAACCTTAAGTCAAAATCTAAAGATTTAAAGGGCATTAATTTCTTAAGGTTCGCATCGAATAAGTTGTGTATGAAATTCACATAATTAATCCCACCCCTTGACCGAAATTGGGTTTTTAAAGTCTCTATTCTTGTTGTTTTATCATTTTCAAGCTCAACAAATCTTTCTCTTTGTACATCCGAAGGTTTTATGGATTGAAACCGATCGTAAAAAATGAGACATTTATTCGACTGATGTAAAACCCAATCTAATTCTGAGCAAGTATTTTTATCAAACCCAAATTTTGCAGAAGTAATATCAAACGGTTTAAAATATGGTCCGAGATTAACCCGCCGCCTCAATCTATGTCCTTCATCAACAACAATTAAATCATATTTCTTTTTAGCTAAGTCTGAAGGACCTATTACCATGTCAGAAGATAGGCCTTTGATGTTTTTAAAAACCTTCGAAATGGTCTTACGGAAAGATGACATAGGAATCACAAGAGCCATAGTCATACTAGCGTATTTCAACTTTACTTGATCGACCAACTTGAAAAGCTCTTGATCTTCCTCGTCAAAATCCGAAAAGTTAAAGTCATCAAGATTCGTCTTTAAAAGTTTAAAAATAAAAATAGCAAGAATGGATTTCCCGGTTCCTGCACCTCCTTGAATTAAATTGGTTTTAGCTTTATCATCTAAAAGACAAGTTAAGATCATTTTTAAACCTGAAATTTGTTCTGTTGATAATGACTTGTAAGGAGAATATTTAAATAGATCTGAATTATCAATATGTTCCAATGAATGTCTTGCGATTCCAAGACCTCTTAGTTCGCTCCAGATATCCTTAAAGATATTCCAATAAACTTCTTTCTGCTGATAATAGCGATGATTGGTTATTCCCAAATTCCCATTTTGCAATGTATATATCCCATCTGCAGCAATGTATCTGATTAAATAGGATTCAAGATCTAATGCTGCAGACTTGTTAAAGAATTCACTTAAAACAAGATGCACGTTTGTGTTTTTTTGCTTCTGATCGTTCTTGGAATGTGTTTTAAGCCTATTAACTACATCAGTAGTCTCACCAACATATGCTTCTTTAGACTTCTGATTATTAAGAAAATACACAACAGGCCAAGACAAGTAGTCTCTGTGGTTTTCAATCAATTCACTTTCAATATTTGAATCGAAGTCGTAATTATATATGTCGAATTTTTTGTGCATTTATAAATCGGTGTACTTGTCTGCTTTGCCTTTTGCTTTATCAACAGGGTATTTTTCGTTATTCTTTTTGATTTTTTCTGAAATTATTTCAAATGGATCCAAATGATGTTTGTCAGCTAACAAAAACGCAAAAGATAATATGTCAGCCAACTCTTCTTTAATTTTTTCTATGCTGACACTCTCGCTTTCTGGCTTCTCTTTCCAAAGAAACAACTCATTTAATTCGGAAGCTTCAATAGAGATTGCCAAGGCTAGATTTTTTGAGTCATGAAACTGTTGCCAATCTCTTTCATCTCTAAATTTTAAAAGCTGTGATATCGTCTCTTTATATTTTGTGTCCATGTGTTGTAGAATTTTAGTTCTATTTTGTCATTCATATTTATTTAATTAGGGTGACGCCTAACTCATAAATATACAAACCTTTTTTATAATATCAAGTTGCGTGTATTTTCTTAAACAAATGAATAATAATGCCTTATAAATTATTGCGTCACTCAAAAAAAGTTCGCATATCTACACCTAACATATATCCTCTATTAATTGTATGCAGGTAACCGAACGTAGTTCTACTATCGTTATGTCTCAATCAGTTTTGCAATTTCGTACTGATCGTCTGTTGAACTAATCTATCATTACTTTACAAAATATAGTACTCCTCTTTTAGATACGTTTGTCTCTCTTTGGTCTCATTCATATTAAAGTTATAAATCACAAAATAAGCCTGCATTCTTACGAATACAGGCTTAAACGATAAACGCCAAAACAAAACGCTAAAAACTTATTTATTAGGTTTCTCCTTTATCCAGATGGCAGACGCTACCGGTCTGTTCTGAATTCTTTGCGGAGGTTCATTTGCTTCTGTAGGCAATGTAGTAGTTGTTGCAGCAGGCATTTTCCCATCCAGTCGATTGGTTCTCGCATAGTTGGGTATAGCCAGCAATGGCGTCCCATCTTCCCACTGACCCTTAATCACCAGCATGCCACGGAGGAAATTATCTCTCCACTCCATCGCCAGTGGTTTTTGGGTATCAATCGCTTTATTAATGTCTTGTCCGTCTGCTGATTCCACATTATAAATCAATGGCCCGAAACGCAATGCTACACGGCCACGGTTGGCTTCAATTCTTGTATCGGCATGAAACTTCTGTACTTCCATTGGCATTTCCAGCTCAATCTTATCGCCTTTTTTCCAGGTACGTTTAATAGCTACATAACCTTTGTTTATTTCAACAGGCACATTCTTGCCATTTACTTTCAGGTATTTCAACCCTTTCACTTCTTTATCAGGTGTGTACAGTTCACTGGTAGTTCTGTTGGGTACACGCACATAAACCGTAAACGCTGAGCTTACTTTAGGATTCACCGTAATGGCCACAGCGCCTTCCCATGGGTAATTGGTTTTCTGTACCATTTCAATATCTGTTCCTGCCACACGCTCTACGTTTATGGTACTACCTATATACATATTTACATAAATAGCTTTGGGGTCAGTTACATAGGTCCATGTAGGCACCATTAATAAGGTACGTGGAATATTACCTACGCAGCATGGACAAACATGCCATGGATCTCTCGGTTGTGCTTCTGATAAACGATTCGTATAATAGAAATTCTTTCCATCCAGATCCAGTGAACCCAGTAATGCATTGTACATGGTTTCTTCATACAAGTCAGCATACTTGGCATCGTGATAAGCCAGGTTCATTTTATACTGAAAGAAAATTAAACCCGCACTGGAACATGATTCGCAATAGGCATTGTTACGCAGAGAATAGTTAGGGCCAAAACCTTCTGATGTTTCACCACTGCCGATACCACCGGTTAAGTAATATTTTTTATTGATCAGGTTATTCCATAACGACATAACCGCACTCTGATAATCTACATCACCTGTTTCTGCAGCCACATCGGCCATTGCTGAATAATTGTATGTTGCTCTTACCGCATGACCTACTGCTTCATATTGCTGTTGAACCGGTACATGGCTCTGGTCGTACTCGCTACCATTCTTGCGGCTGTCGAGCAGGAATTTAGCCAGTTTTACATAGCTGTCGCCCCGGCCATTTTTCTCCATATCGTTTACAAAACGGCCAAAACGTACGAGCGCCTGTTCCATTTCCTGGTGACCATCGTACCATTCTTTCTGACCCGCACCTGTTCCGATATTTTTTACCCAGCAGTCTGCCAGTTTTTTGGCTGCATCATATAAACGTCTGTCTTTACCATTGGTTAAGGTGTAATGGTTGATGGCAGATTCAATAAAATAACCTGCAACATATCCTTCATGATCGCCACGGTTACGTGGGGCCCAGCGGTCTTTCCAGCGGGTGGTGTCGCGTAATGTATAAGCTGTATGCAGGTACCCGTCAGATTCCTGTGCCGCAAGAATAATGGGGATCCATCTTTCCAGTGCATCTTTCATTTTTGCCTGAGCTGCAATAATTTCTTTATCGCCCTGAGGATCTACCATCAATGCAATACAGATTGATTCAACAGTCTGGTGTACCCATGCATTGGAGAATACATACCCTTTATGACGTGCATGTGGTTCACCGCGTAATGCCTTCGCAGCTTCAATAAAATTATCAAGACCACCCTGGCCAATGGTTAAATCGGTTCTTTCATTCTGTGCAATACAATAAGGTATCCAGTTAACGATCATGGCTTTTGCACGATCGTTCCAGAGTTTATTGTCTATTTTATATTTTTTGGTATACACCACATCCAGCCTTTGTGCAGGTGGCGGGTTATGTACTTTTACTTTGATGCTTGATGTTTGAGACAGGTTACCTTCAGTAGCAGTCATCGCTAATTCATAATCGCCAATGGCAGTAAAATTTGCGGTTGATTTTAGTGAACCGGCATCACTAAACTGTACGGTACCCGGACCTGATACTTTCTTCCATTCAATTTTAGATACAGGTGAAACAGATTTTACAGAAGCATCCAGATAAGTTTTACCGTTGATGATTACATCTCTGTCAATACCCGCAGACACAAGCGGTTTGGGGTTGGGTGAATTGGGTGTTTTGGTTACCGCCCATTCCAGCAAAGTTGTCACGCCACGGTCTGCAGAATCGAGATCAATGCGCATACGCGTAGTGGTGATTTCTTTGAATGTGGTTGTATTGAGTTGATTATTTTCTTTACCAAGTCCCTGTGCATTTTCTACCGGAACAAATGCAGTACCATTCCAGTAGGAAACACGGTATTGCTCTGGCAACCGAACATTGTTATTAAAATTCCACCAGAATAAACCTATTTCACTGGTACTAACAGGTTCCTGCCATTCATATTGCACCCAGATATTGGCGCGTGGGGGACGGTTATTACCACCGCCGCCCTGGCGGTTGTTGCCAGTATTAACAGGCGTTTTCTGATCATTCAATCCCTCTACGCCAAAACCTCCGCGGCTTGAACTGACTTTCGCCACTAATGCCAGATTAGGTTTGCCGGTAAGCGACTGCTGTGCTTTTGCCGACGTTATAAAACCCGTCAACAGCATCACCTGCAGTAATCCTGTAAAAATGAACTGAAACTTTTTCATTGCTCTCCGAATTTTTTAGTGAATTATTTTATTTGTACAGGGTCTATATAATACATACTCTTTACTGCCTCCACAGTCAGCATCAACAACTCATTTGCTTTCAATTCAGTTGTTGCCCATTCATCTGTTGGCAATAACTTTAATACAGTCGTATTGTTTGTAAGAACTACCGGCAGGTTAAATCCAGGGATACAGTTGGTATAACGATAACGAACCGTATTACCCTTTACCTCGAATTCAAATTTTGGTATTGCGGTATTCCTTAAGTACTGATCAAATACTTTGCTGTAATCGAATCCAGCTTTTTCTGAGATATAGTTTTCTACCTGTGCAGATGTTACCGTCTGGTGATAAAAATCTTTATTTAGTCCACGAAGAATCTGTCTGAATTTTTCACTATCGTTCATGCTGTGTTTAATAGCATGTAAGAGGTTGCCTCCTTTCGGATACATATCTCCGCTGCCTTGTGCATTTACACCATAAGTTGTTGGAATAATCGGTTTATCGTTCCTGATACCTCTTCTGATACCTGCATTGTATTCGTTACCTGCCTGTTCGCCGAAAATATAATCTACAAATAAGGTTTCGCTGTAGTTGGTAAAACCTTCATGCACCCACATATCGGCCAGGTCTTTTGAAGTAATATTATTACCGAACCACTCATGGCCGCTTTCATGAATTACTATAAAGTCCCATTTCAGTCCCCATCCTGTTCCCGATCCATCTCTTTTTCTGTAACCCGGCTGGTACCAGTTGCCATAAGCAACGGCGCTCTGGTGTTCCATACCGGTATGTGGTACATCAATTAACTGGTAACCATCTTCATAAAACGGATAAGGGCCAAACCAGTACTCAAAACTTTTCATGGTATTGTGTACTTCTTTGGGCAGGTAGTTTTTTGCTTTCTGTTCGTTATAATCAAGTACCCAATAGTTGAGATCGAGTTTACCTTTCTCACCCTGGTACACTTCTTTAAAGTTGATATATTTTCCGATATACGGAATGATATTGTAGTTGTTGATCGGATTGATGACTTCCCAACGATAGCTGGTAGTACCATCTCCGTGTTTGGTTGTTTTTTTCAACCTGCCATTACCTATGGCCATCAAAGTATCTGGTACACGCATGGTGAGTGATGCTCCCTTATCAGGTTCATCACTCTGGTGATCTTTACAGGGATACCATATAGAAGCGCCTGCTCCACCCTGACAGGTTACCGTCATCCAGGGCCTGCCTAATGAATCTTTGGTGAAAGTCCAGCCACCATCCCAGGGAGCACGGATGGCTTCATGAGGGGTTCCGCTGTAGTGTATGGATAATTTTCCGCTTGTTCCTTTTTTCTGATCAGCAATATCAATCAGCCATACCGATCCTTCTTTTTTAAAACTGTATTTTTTTCCGGCTGCATCTTTTACCTCATCAATCTTCAATGGATCTTTCAGATCGATCTGCATTTTAGTTGAGCCATTATTTTCTACCACCGTATAACTGATGGTATTAACTCCTTTCAATGTTTTGGTGAGATAATCTGGCTGTACTTCCAGATCGTACCTTGTCAGGTTCCACCAGGCTCTTTCAGGAGTGATGGTACCACGCAGTGAATCGGTTTTTGTAAATGCCCGCTGGTTTTGCGCCTGCAGTATTCCTGCTGTACAAACAGAAAAAACAAGTGTAAGAAGGAGTTGATGTTTCATATATGATGCTTTTCTCTGGTGAAGATACTCAGGGTATTTGAACAGCAAGACCTGCAATTGAACTGTTTGCAGGCCTTGCTATTGCTTAATACCTAAAACCTAAACCTATGAGAAAGACTTTTATTAATAGCCCGGGTTTTGCTTAAGGTTAGGATTCGTCAGCAAAGAGTTAGCCGGTATCGGGAAAATATTCCTGAAAGTAGCTGATGGTTTATGAGAGAACCAGCTCTTTCTGTGAAACACCCCGAAACGGATAAGGTCTTGTCTGCGTTTTGCTTCAGCAGCGAACTCCCAGCCTAATTCATCCAGCATTCTTCCGAAAGGAATATCGCCACCACCTTCTACAGTAGTTTGTGCACCATTGGCCCACTCACCATATGAGTAGCTGCTTCCCTGTTGTAATTGTGCTGCGGTTACAGTTGCTTTTGCAGGATTGGCCGCAAAATTTCTCGCACGTACCTGTGTAACAATTGTAGCAGCCTGAGCAGCATCTCCGGTGCGTAATAATGACTCTGCCTTCATCATCAGTACATCAGCATAACGCATCAATGGAAAGTCAACGCTTGAACCACCACGCATACCTGCTTTGATTTCATATTTACCAATTCGGAAACCCTGGTTTGATGTACTTGAAGCAATACTGGTTACCGTTTTAACATAGTTAATAACCAGTGCACCTGTAGTGGCATTGTATTGAGGACCCATGATCCATGTATCTCTCAAACGTCTGTCATCCGGATCATAGGTATCGATAAACTGAGGCACTGCGCAGTTACCACCCCATGGCTGCACCTGCATCGGATATACCAACTGCATCAGTGGATCCAGTGTTTTCATGTGTAGGTTACTCTCTGTTGCAAAAATTTCATCATAAGGAACCGCAAAAATGGTTTCTTTTGAATTTTCATTGGTAGATGAGAAATTCTCTTTGTACGTATTTGACAGTGAATACTGATTAGCTGCAATAATATCATTACACTGCTGTATACACTCAGCCCATTTAGATGTACCTGTGTATACTTGTGCATTCAGATATACACGAGCCAGAAACGCTTTTGCAGCCCAACGTGTCATACGGCCATACGTTGCTTTAGAAACAACAGGTGAAAGATTGGGAATCGCATCTGTAAATTCCTTTACAACGAAATCGTACACCTGCTGACGTGTTCTCTGAACAGGTAAGCTGGTGTCTTTAAAGTCTGTAACGACAGGTACATTACCATGATTATCCAATAACAGATAATAATAGTAAGCACGTGCTGCTTTCAACTCGGCAATGATGGCATCTTTTCCACTCGGAACAGGTATTTCACCTGATTCGATCTGGAACAATACCCTGTTGGCATTGTTGATACCAGTATAACAACGGTTATATAAACCATTAGGCTGACCCTGCGTGGGTGTCCATACGTGTTCATGCATACGGCGATAAGTACCACCATCTACCCATCCGTTCGGACGGGCGGGTGTTACAATCTGGTCGGCCGCCTCTTCCTGCAGGTCGAAAAGTCCCTGCCAACTGGCGGTATTGGCACGCAATACAGTGTATACGGGTGCAATCAACGCAGGTACATCCTGTGCAGTTGCCTGAAAATTTTGTGCCAGTAATTCTGAATACACTTCTTCATCAAGCTTTGTACAGCTGTTCATTAACATGGTGCCAGCCAGCGCTGCTGTAAGGAACCATTTATGATTATTATATGTTTTCATTTGCGTCGCTTTTATTGATTTGAGCCAAATGGAATTCGCCAGTAAAAATGGTAGCGGTATTCACACTTGCAATTGGCTCATTTCATGATTTATCGTTTCTTTTATCAGATTATAATGTTACCAATGCACCTAAAGTGAATGTGCGTGTTGTTGGATATTTATCACGCTCATCATTACCAGGAGCCAATCCACCCCTGTTTACTTCAGGATCAATTCCTTTGTAACCGGTAATAGTGAACATGTTCAGACCTGAAGCATAGATGCGAAGTGACTTCACATATTTGTTGCTTTTCAGGTTTACATTATACCCCAATGTGATGTTATCAATCTTCCAGTAATCACCATTTTCTATGTAGTGGCTAACATATGCCTGTGAATTGGTAAGCCTAGTTTTACCATACACTTTATCGAATGCAGATAACAATACATTATAGTTACCGAGGATCTGTGGCTGCGAGTTTTCATAGAACATACGCTGGAAGTTCAGGATCTGGAAACCAAAAGCACCACGCATCAATACACTCAGGTCCCAGTTTTTGTAACGAACAGTGTTGTTCCAGCCAGCATAATACTTAGGTAAGCCATTACCCAGGATTTTCTTGTCTTCCTGACGAGCCTGGCTATATGGTTTTGGTTTACCATCTGCTCCTTCAATGATCCACAAACCGTTGGCATCAATATCAACTGATCTGTAACCATGGAAATTTCCGATAGGACCACCTATATCTACTCGGTGCGTATAATCCTGTACCGGCTCACCAGTACCACCTGCTGTAAAGAAGTTGGCAGTAGTTCTGAACTGGTTATTAGATAAGCTAACCAGTTTGTTTGAGTTGGTAGAGAAGTTTACACTGGTTTCCCATGAGAAGTCTTTTTTCTGGATAGCATTGAAGTTGATCAATACTTCCACACCTTTATTCTCCATTACCCCCACGTTTGCGAGGATACTGTTAAAGAGGTAGGGAGGAACAGGTACGCTGTAGTTGTATAACATATCGCGTGTTGTTCTCTTATAAATATCAATTGTAGTACTCAGTCTTCCTTTCAGGATAGACAGGTCGATACCAAAGTTAACTTCCTCTTTTTTCTCCCATCTTAAATCCGGGTTAGGGTTACGTACCGGAGACAGTGACTGAATCCATACACCATTATCCAGGAAACGTGTTCCGTAGTTCAAACTGGTTTGAGATAAGTATGAGTTACCCGGCGCAATACCAGTAACACCAAAGCCTGCACGAACTTTCAGGTCATGAATAAAAGTTACATCACGGAGGAATGATTCATTCTTAACACGCCATGCAGCAGATACAGCCGGGAAAGTACCCCATTTGTGGTTGGCTCCAAATTTAGAAGAACCTTCACGACGAACACTTGCAGACAATAAATACCTGTCGCTGAAATTATAATTCACACGGCCAAAGAAACCAATTAATTTGCTTGAAGACTGGAAGCTGTTCATAGATGCTTCACCTCTTCCTAAGGCATTACCGGCTTGCAAACGGTTGTATGAATATTCATCAGTTGGGAAGTCCCAATTTGATACAGAAAAATCTTCATCACGCTGATCCTGATAGCTATAACCAGCCAATGCTACTACACGATGTTTACCAAAGCTCTTGGTATAATCCATAGTAAACTCCAACAGGTTATCTTCACCGGCACTGGTACTTCTTGAAGCATTACCGTTTCTTCCGTTTTTAGTAGTAGACACGTGTTTCTTTGTTTCAGAGAAACCAGACAATGATTCATTCTGCACATTGGCCACCAATAATTTGGCATTCAGTCCGCGTGCTATATTAGCAGTAATACTTGCAGATAAACGTGTTTCCTGAGATTCATTTCTCGCAATTGTTTCCATCAGGTAAGCCAATGGATTATCATAGAAATAAATATTCCGCTCTTTCCAGCGACCCTGGAAATCGTACACACTGTCTGTTGGGTTACGGATTACAGACTGACGATATACGTAGCTGTTAAATCCACCATCATCATTACGCTGACGACTGATTACGTTCAGGTTTACTTTTACTTTTCCATCAAGCATGGTATGATTTACATCAGCACGTAAAGTAAGTTGACGATTCACTGAATTAAGGAACATACCTTGCCAGTTACGATAGTTTACATTGGCAGTGTAACTGGTTTGTCTGTTACCTCCCTGGAAAGTGAGGTTATGTGTCTGGCTGAAAGGAGTAGGTCTTGAGATTTGTTCAAACCAGTCTGTATTCAACCCATAATCAATAAATGGATATCCTTCTTTTCCAAACTGACGAAACTCCTCCGCATTCAGGAAGCGGGGGCGTCTTGCAATGGTCTGGATACTTGCATATGTATTGTATTCAACAACCGATTTACCACCACCCTGAATTTTACGGGTTGTGATAAGGATTACACCGTTGGTACCGCGGGTACCATAGATTGCTGCTGCAGAACCATCTTTTAATACGTCAATCGACTCGATATCTTCAGGAGAAACAGAGTTCAGGTTACCCGGAACTCCATCAATCAATACTAATGGAGAAGTAGAAGCATTCAAGGTAGTGATACCTCTTAACTGAATCTGTGTACCGGCAGTAGGAGAACCAGAAGAAGTAGATACGGAAAGACCGGCCACTTTACCCTGAATTAACTGGGCGGCATCTCTTACAAATCCTTTTACAAAACTTTCCTGTTTTACGCTCGACACGGCACTGGTCAGGTCTGCTTTCTTTTGCGTACCATAACCTACTACCACCACTTCATCAAGACTATTGATGTCTTTGTTCAGTTTTACTGATAAAGTATTCAGTCCTTTTACCGGAACAGAAAGGGTAACATATCCAACGAATGTAATATCCACTATTGCATCGTCGGATGGAACAGTGATACTGAATTTACCATCTGCATCCGAACTGGTTGCAGTAGTAGAATTTTTTACCGTTACAGTGGCACCCTGAAGAGGAGCACCTGAAGAGGCGTCCGTAACTACACCCGTTACTGTTTTGGGAGGGCTTCCCCAACGGGCATTTGCTGCATTTACAACCAGCAGCGAAAGAAGCAGAAAACATCCAAGTAGATTTTTCATAATGCAAGCGTTTTATTAAAGGTCAAATTGACACTTAAAAGTATTTTTAATGTTTTACGATTCCGGCTAATATTTTAACTAATCCTCAACGTATTTTAACCAGTTTAAAATATGGCCGCGAAAGCATTGATATACAAGGGTTGTGTCAAATGAACACTTATATGACTGGCATGTATTGTATTTCACTCAATACCACCTTATTGGTTAATTAAAGAGAAGGGAAAGTTAATTTTTGCAAACATTCTGATGCAGCGATTTTCAAAATGTCGCAAGTCGATTTTTTACGGAATTTCAAGGCTGTATTTTTCAGCGTTTAATCACGAACACTTTTTAAATACTTTATAGTAGCATCTGGATATTTAGCTATTAAATGCGAACGAACCAGATTGGAAATATTGCCAGCCTGCTCGGTTTGGAGACTAATAAGTTTTGATGGTGTAGCGGGCATATGACAATCAATACAATTATTTACGATGGTTGCTCCCAGTTTTGGTGCCATCTTACAGAACTGTTTGCTGTTTTGCTGGTGACAACTCATACAGCGCGTTGAAAAAATTTTGAGATCGTTTCTTTCTGTTTTGTGTGGGTTATGACAAGTACCGCAAGACATGGTTTCTACTGCTCCCTTAAAACATTTACTCGCCATCAATAACTGATACTGGTTGCCATGCACATCTAATGTTGCAGGTTCTTGTTTAACTGTATCTGGCTGGTAAAAATCTTTCAGGAGATTGCCGGGTTTAAAAAGAAAAGGAGACCGTATGGGTTCGCGCAAACCTGAATGACAGGTAGCACAGTTTTCCATTTTTTGAGTATTCGTAAGATTTTTATAGGTCAGAATATACTTAGCCAGTTTCTCTGCCGGATGCTCCTGTTGGTATGCCACGTGTGCCGCTGCAGGACCATGACACCTCTCACAATCAATCCCATAAATAACCGAGTTTTTATTTAACTGGTCAACGCGATATCCTTTTTCCTCCCGCATACCAGTGCGGTCTACAAATGATGCATGACATTCAAAACAACCAATCGGAACAACCCTGTCGAAACGAACACGATCCGTCGGATAGTTCGGGCTATTCACCCAGCATTTACCAATAACTGAATAAGTAACAGGTAACTGACATGTATTACTATCCTGCCAATACAAAAATGTTTGTGCTTTTCTTCCCGATCCGATCACTATATCAAAAGGAAAAGAGGCTTTAGGTTGACCTGCTTCGTATGCAGTCTGGAAAAATTTACCCTCTTTTGATTCCATCACTACTTCAAGATCTGTTTTATAGTGAAACCGGTTACTGTCTGCATGAAAACTACCAGTTATATTTTCTGCACTGGCAGGAGTAGTGGTTCGGCTATGGGCGGTTTTCGTATAAGAATCAACAATACCTGCATGACAACTGATACAGGCCGAAGAGCCTGCATAACCCATTCCTCTCGGATCTTTTTGAATGGCATTTTTTTGCTGCATACAAAACTGAAACAGAAAGGCTGTTGCAACCAAACAGGTGATAACCCAAATCCATCTTTGCCTGAACATCAGTGTTGGTATTTAGAAAAGAAAGTTACAATCATTATAACTTGATCTGCTGTTTTGAACCATTGAATTTTATCAGCTTTGTTTTTTGTTCAGCAACCCACTCTACCATAAATGTTCTTGATTCATTTTTTAATCCACCCGGCTTCATGATTGGATCAATAGTAAAAACACCTGTTTTATTATTCCAGTTAAAAGCTATGGTTCTTGATTTCCCTTTCAGGTAATCCTGACTGATACCATCATCTTCATACAAAACAAATGCTCCGTCAGCACCAGTATATATTTTTAACCGAATCGGAGTATTGGTTATTTCATCTACATACTGCTTCACTGTATCTACCGGAATAATGGCCCCTGCTTTTACATACAATGGCATAATAGAAAGATCAATTTGTTTATTCACCCGTCCGGCCCCGTTTATTTTTTCACCTGTCCACCAATCATACCAGATTCCATCGGGCAGATAAACAGATCTTGTTTTTGCCTGTTTTTCGTACACAGGTGCTACCATAATTTCCTTTCCCCATAAAAACTGATCGCCAATACCTGCTGCTGTACTGTCTTTCGGATAATGCAGCCATAATGCACGCATCATCGGAAGCCCCTTTGTTCTTGCTTCCCATGCCAGCGTATAAGTATATGGCATTAACTGGTAACGCAACTCGTTGTACTGTTTGATAACAGGTTCAATGGCTGGATTATTCAGCGCAGATTCAGGAGGATTATTTCTGTTTTCTTTAGGACCCATACTACTCAAACCCCAGCCCCATGGAAGATGTAACCACCATGTTCTTCCATGTGAGCGAAACGATGCGTTAAAGGCAGCAAACTGGTGCCAGCGTGCATACATTTCACCACTATAATCTTCGGCAGGATAAAACCCGCCTATATCAGAGCCCCAAAATGGCGCAATGCTCAATGAATAATTAATACCTACTGCTATTTGCGCCTCCAGTGTTTTCCATGATGACTCCGTATCTCCCGACCATACCCATCCACCCCATTGTGCAATACCGGGGTAGCCATTACGGTGAAGACTCCATGGTCGCTGATTGGGGTTGGTTGATAGATGTCCCTGATAATATAACTGATGACGTTTAATGCGTTCGTGCAGGTTAAACCAGTCTCCCTCATCGGGCCAGAAAGCATCTACACCCATGTTAACCAATGGTTCATGTTGTTTCCAGTAGTTGGCAATATGTGAAAGCGAATGGGTTGATTCTTCTTTCCTGGCAGGGATTGATCCATATAAAGTGGGTAATTCATCACGGTCCCATGGCACCATATGCAGTACCACTTTTACTTTATTCTTATGAAACTCATTCAGTACTTTTTGGGGATCACGCTTAAATACCTCAGGGTTAAATTCAAATGATGGCTGCATTTTATTCCACCCTCTCGGTGTGAATCCTGTTCCGAGATAAATAACTGCATCAATCGGAATCTTCTTCATACGAAAAGTATCAACAATCGAAGTCATCTGGTAATCATCCTGTAAAGTGCGGTGCGATTGCATATACCCCAATGCCCATTTCGGTGGCATTACAGCAGGGCCTGTGATGGCCGCATACTGTTGCATCATAACTGAAGGGTTCGATGCATCAAATATGAATACATCATACAATCCGTCAATCATTTCATTCACCGGCGGAAGTCCCTTTCCAAGATTTTGCCCCTGGTTACGCTGGGTTTGAGCCTGACCTGCTGATACCGGTGGTTTATAAGGAATAAAATATCCTTTATCTGTTGCCCGCATATCAACCAATACCCATGGTGTTGCCACGAAAAGCCCCCAGCCACTGGTTCCTATTAAGGTTGCTACCGGGTTTCTTGACCCATAAGCATCTCCCTGCCAGCGTGGCTGCATACTATCCATAGTTCCTCTTCTGTCAAACTGAACAACACTATTTCTCCAGTTTACGCCACGAACAGGTTTTGGTCCGCCCTCACCCATCCCCAGCACTTTTTCTTTTCCTTTCAAGTCAAAAGCTATCCAGCCATTTTCCTGAAACACCAGTTGCTGTATAAGTTTTTGCTGCTGATCGAAGACTTTTACCGTTAAAGGATTTCCTGTGATGCTGATTTTTAGTTTACCTATCGTCTGGTGAACAGTATTTTCAATTGAACGAAGTTTCAGTACGGGTGCATACGAGGCATTGGTTGCCAGTGCCGGATTAAGAGGCAAAGGTTTTTCATAGGAAACAGGTTTAAAAGTAACACGGATGGCATGTTCACCTGACTTACTGATTAATAGTTCAGCTGCTTCACCATTTGAGCTAGTGAGTTGTTGGGCTTGCGCAAAGCCGGTTATTAATGTCAGGCAGAGAACAATAGGCTGCCTGATGAAAGATTTTACTTTCATAAAAAGAGATTAAGTCAATAAGCAGGTTATGCCTGTTTATTTTTCGTTATAAAATCTCCAGTTGGTTTTAAAATCTTCCGTTAATGGCTGGCCTGTAAGAATAGCCCTTACCATTTCAACTGGCATAGCATTCATGGTAATCACTGCATCATGATACTGTTTGTACGACATCTTGCCGCTATCAACCAGTTCTTTTTTTAATGCATAGAACTGTCTGCCACCTGTTAAATAAGCCAGCTGATACAATGGCGGGTACCGGCCAGTAAATGAACGACGCACTTCACCTTCTGCATTGGCACGCTCATGACCTACTCGGTCTACAAGAAAATCAATACACTGCTGAGGTGTCCATTTACCCATATGATAATTAAGAGAGAAAATAATTCTTGCACAACGGTGCATGTGCCAGAACAACATCCCGATTCTGTCCTCTGGTGTTTTGGCAAATTGCATATCCCATAAAATCAGCTCCCAGTAAAGGGCCCAGCCCTCTGTCCAGAAGGGTGTACCAAAGTTGCGATAGGTTCTGTTACGTGAATTCATAAACTGTTGCAGGTTATGACCGGCAATTAATTCATGATGAACCGTGGCTTTTGAAAAATGAGGATTATTACCACGCATACTCATCATCCTGTCATCATATGCCATGGTATTGGTAGGATAAGAAATAATGATATCAGATCCACCTAAAAAGAATGGGTTTACCAACTGACGTTCAGGCGACATCATCATCATGCCCCATGTTTCTTCTGCCAGTGGTGGAATGGTAATGAGGTTATTCTTTTTAAGAAAATCAATTGACTCTGTATATAATTTCAGAATGGCTTCAGGTTGTTTACCTGCCGGCACATACATATTTTTCACTTTTTCCTGCGCGGCTTTCCAGTCGTTACCAAAACCCATTTCTTTGGCTGCTTTCAGCATCTCAGCATCACACCATGCAAATTCTTTATTGGCGATATCGATTAATTCCTCTGGTGTATAAGGAATCATTTCGCGTTGCAATTGTTTTACGAGATTATCTCTGCCTGCCTGTACTCCTACAATTCCGCTGTTATCTGTAGCTGTTAAACCACTATTGGCCTTACTTTTCCAAACACCGGCGTATGCGGTTAAGGCTTCATCTAATGCTTTATGAACAGTGGGTACCCACCAGGTAAACATGGGGTCGTAACCATTATAGAACTCATATACGCTTAGTGCTGCAGTTTTGATATTGTTGATTAATTCTCCTGCGGTAAAAACAGATTCAGGGTCAATCACTTTTTCTGCTTTCAGTTTTGTCTGAAGGTCTTTTATTTCAGTAATAATAGCAGCCCACTCTTTCGCTACCAGCTCTCCATTTGGTTGATGTCCCCTGCGACGGCTTTGTTCCAGCGCATAAATTTTACCGGCAAACGGCATCCATTTGATGATTTTTTTTACTTCTGCTTCTTCTGTCTGCAACTGCTGAGCCCTATCGTCAAGGTCTCTTTTGAAGAGAATATAATCTACTTTACACTCCTGTGAAAGTCCCTTGAAATTTACTGCTGCAAGTTTATTCTGATAATCTTTTACCAGTTGTTGTAAACGCTTGTTTCTTTCCGGAGAACCAACAGCAGCATCGCCACCGCCACCAAAACCGCCACCACCTCCTCTGTTAACTGCCGGAGTATAAAACCTGTTTAAAGTTCTGTTATCTGTTGCAAAGCCCTGTATAAGTGATGGCATTTCCTGGCATGGAACATATGCTTCTTTTGAAACCTGTGCTGTAGCTTCCTGCAATCCTGTACATACAGTACTTACCGTAAGCAGCAACAAAAAAGAGTAAGTGTGTTTTTTCATATAGCAGTTTTGGGTGTTGACAATTAATCGAACCGTGTTGGGTTGAATGCTTTTATATCAATCGTAGTAGATTTTTGAGAGGCGAGTTCTGCAATCAGTTTACCGGTTGCGGGTCCAAGACTTAATCCCATCATAGCATGACCTCCTGCGTACAACATATTATCATATTTATGTCCATACCCTATATAAGGCAACCCATCTGGCGAACAGGGTCTGAAACCATACCACACTTCTTCCTGTTTTGGCATTTCAATGGAAAGACCCGGAAGGTATGCAGGTACCGATTCAACTATTCCCTGTACACGACTCATGTTTACCTTATCATTGATCGGACCTATTTCCATGGTACCTCCAAAGCGCAAATCGTTACCCATTGGCGTAATTGCTACACGAGCTTCGCATAAAATGGAGGGCACCTGTAACCTGTTACTTGTATTCTTATGTGTAAACGAGTATCCCTTACCTGGCATTAATGGTAATTGTAAACCTGCCATTTGTAGTAAAGCAGGCATCCATGAGCCAGCGGCCATTACAAATACATCTCCATCAATCAACTGATCACCAGCCTGTACCGAAATAATTTTATTTGCCTTTCTATTGATTTGTTTTACGGGTTTCCCGACAATAAAACGAACGCCTTTCTGTTTCAGGTATTGAATCAGTTGTTCATTGAGTTTATTGGGATAGAGATGTGCATCACAACGATAATGAACCGCTCCCAGCACATCCAGTTTTATATGCGGCTCCAATGCCTGCGCCTGTTCTGCAGAAAGTGCTTCTACATCAAGCCCCATACCCCTGGCTGTTTCAGCCATATGAATTTCTTCTTCCCCTACTTTTTCTGTTTTATAATACATGATGATTCCCTTTTTTTCAAAAGCGAAATCAAAACCAGGTTGAGCGCTCAGGTCTTCGTACAGTTTTTTGCTTAGCAGGTTTATATCAGTTAATGGACGTGCAGATTTTTTTACGTTTGCGTCATTCGCAGATTTGATAAACTTCAATCCCCAGTTGATCAATTGACCACTGAGCGATGGCTTTACATAAAAAGGGCTTTTTGAATTAAACATCCACCTGATACCTTGTGCTACAATTCCCGGAGCTGCGAGTGGTACAAAATGACTGGGTACAATCATACCCAAATTACCATATGAACAACTATCAGTAAGGTCTGTTTTGTCAATAACAGTTACATCCCACCCATCCTGTACCAGGTAGTAAGCCGAACTTAAACCAATAATACCTCCACCTATAATAACTGCCTTCATAATTCAATCAATTCAAAATCAAATAACCTGGAACCCATGTGCATATGGGTCTTCATCGTCTATAATAATTGTGTTGTATCCTGTAACAATGGCCCAGCCTTCAATACTGGGAACAATAGCAGGCTTACCATTTACGGTTGTCTCTGCTTCAATTCTTCCGGTAAATGTTGAGCCAATAATACTTTCATGTATAAACTCATCTCCCTTCTTCAACTTTCCTTTTGCATACCATTGCGCCATTCTTGCAGATGTTCCTGTTCCGCAGGGAGATCGGTCGATGGCTTTGTCACCATAAAAAACAGCATTTCTTGCAGTAGATGATGGCGATACTGTTTTACCCGTCCACAACAAATGACTTAACCCTTTGATGTTTTCATTTTCAGGATGAATAAATGAATATTGCTCATTGAGTCTTTGCCTGCAAACACGGCTCCATGAAATCAGTTGATCGGCTGTATGATTTTCAATTCCGGTAAAATTGGTTTGCGGATCTACAATGGCATAAAAATTTCCACCGTAAGCTACATCAACTTTAATCATACCCAGATCAGGGCATTCCACTTCAAGATCAGCTGCGTAAAGGAAGGCAGGTACATTCGTCAATTTTACCGACTTTACTTTTTTGCCTTCCTGCTTGTACTCAATGAGCACTAACCCCGCAGGTGTTTCAATTCTTAACTGACCGGGTTGTTTCGGAATAACGAGACCTTCTTCAATGGCAATGGTAATGGTTCCAATGGTTCCGTGACCACACATGGGTAAACAGCCGCTGGTTTCAATAAACAATACGCCAATATCATTTTGTGGATCGAGTGGCGGATAAAGAATGCTTCCGCTCATCATGTCGTGGCCTCTTGGTTCAAACATCAACCCTTTCCTGATCCAGTCGTATTCTGCCAGAAAATGCAATCTTCTTTCCATCATGGAATTACCTTCCAGTAATGGTCCGCCACCAGCAACCAAACGAACAGGGTTACCACAGGTGTGAGCATCTATGCAGAAAAATTTTTTATGTGCCATCGGTAATAATCAATTCAAAAACTAAACAATCGGTTCTCTGGTAAATGCGCCGTTTACTTTACGCATGATGCCAGCTTCATTTTCGTTCTGTAAGTAAACAGGTAATAGTTGTTGCGGGCAATCCTGGTAACAGACAGGCCGTACAAATCTCCTGATTGCTTCTGTTCCTACAGAAGTGGTTCTTGCATCAGTTGTGGAAGGGAAAGGACCTCCATGTACCATGGCATGACATACTTCCACGCCTGTTGGTACATTATTGAAGATGAGTCTTCCTACCTTCTGCTGTAAAATATCGATCGTAGAGGTATATGCTGTTAACTCTTCGGTGTTGCCAAATACAGAACCGGTTAATTGTCCGTGCAGGGTTTTCAGTGCTGCTTCCAGCTGTGTTTTATCATCGCAGATAACCAGCATAGAACATGGGCCAAAGACTTCATCCTGCAAAGAAACATCTGCCATGAAGTCTGTTGCCGAAACAGATAACAATGCAGGACTTGCTTTGAATGATGAAGACATGTCTTCACCAGAATATAATTGCGTTACACCTTTTGCCTGAGCCGTTTTGTTACGGTCATTATAATAGCTTTTGCAGATCGCTTTGTTCAGCATGGTTCCTGATGCGGCACTTGACAAAGCAGCAACGAGCGATTCTGTAAAAGCATCTGTCGTGCGTGATTTGATTACAAATAACAATCCGGGGTTGGTACAAAACTGCCCCACACCTAATGTCATTGAACCTGCAATGGCAGCGGCTGTTTCACTTGTTCTGGCAGCCAGTGTTTCAGGTAATAATACTACCGGATTGATGCTGCTCATTTCAGCATATAATGGTATGGGCTCTTTTCTTTTTTGTGTTACGGTAGCATACAATGCCATACCTGCGCGGTATGAACCTGTAAAACCAATAGCTTTTATTGCCGGTTCAAGTGCGAGTTTTTGTCCGAGTGTAGCCCCTTCTCCATTCAGTGAAGAAAAGACTCCATCAGGCATTCCTGTTTTTTTTGCGGCGGCCTGTATGGCTGATGCCATGAATTCATTGGTGCCTGCATGTGAGCTGTGTGCTTTTACAATTACAGGGCAACCTGAAGCCAGTGCTGAAGCTGTATCGCCACCTGCCGTAGAAAATGCAAATGGAAAATTGCTTGCAGCAAAAACTACTACCGGACCAACAGGTTGTAATATCCTGCGCAGGTCTGATCTTGGTAAAGGTTTACGATCGGGCAAAGCCGTATCAATAACAGCATCGGCCCATGAGCCTTCACGAAGTAAAGCAGCAAAGAGCTTTAATTGGTTCATGGTTCTGTCTCTTTCACCTGTTAATCTTGCAAGGGGTAAACCAGTTTCAAGATTGGTACGTTCGAGCAGAGGATCGCCGATCAGTAAAATTTCTTCAGCAATCGCTTCCAGGAAAGTTGCGCGTTGCTGAAAACTGGTTTTACTGTAAATATCAAAAGCAGCTACCGCTTTTGCGATAGCTGCTTTGATTTCTTCATCTGTTGCAATATGAAACAATTCGGGAAGAATTTCTCCCTGAAGGGTACTGAACGATTGAAATGTTTCAGTCCCTTTTTTTGTTGTATCAAATCCAATTACATTATGCCCATGCAGCATCCTTCTTATTTTTCAGGTTCAAATAATCTGGCAATACCGGACGTGTTGCCAATGCTTTTTCGATAACAGCAGTAACTGCTTTTAGCTCTTCGCCTTCCAGCGGTAAACGTGGCGCCCTTACATTTGCAGTACCAATACCGGTATGTTGTGCAGCCAGTTTAATATACTGAACCAGTTTCGGATGAATATCCAATTCTAGTACAGGCAGGAACCAGCTATAAATTTTTAAAGCCTCATCAATCATACCTGCTTTTACCAGGCGATAGATGGCTACGGTTTCAGCAGGAAACGCATCAACCAGTCCGGCAACCCATCCGTCGGCACCTACACATAAGCTTTCCATGGCCAGCGGATCAACACCTGTTAATACGCTGAAACGGCTTCCAAAACGGTTATGCATACGTATTACATTCGACACATCGCGGGTTGATTCTTTAACCGCCTGGATATTTTTGTAGGGAACCATGGCTTCAAACATATCGAGTGTTACCATAATCTTATAATCAACAGGATTATTGTAGATCATGATAGGCAATGATGTAGCAGTAGCAACGGCTTTAAAATATTCCAGTGTTTCTTTGCTGTCTGCGTTGTAACGCATGGGTGGCAATAACATCAGCCCATCGGCACCATTCTTTTGTGAATCCTGTGCTAGCTGTATAGCCGCTTTGGTAGTCTGTTCAGCGATATTGATAATCACAGGAAAATCCTGCGGTACGATCTCCTTGGAATAAAACAACAGATCTCTTTTTTCTTCATTAGATAAAGAGCTGGCTTCTCCTAAAGAACCGCCAAGGATAATACCATCAACACCCGCATCCATCTGGGCCTGTAAGTTGGTTTTATATACATCGAAATCTACAGAATCATCTGCTTTAAATGGAGTAAGGAGTGCAGGATAAACACCCTTCCATGTTATATTAGCCATACTAAATAATTTATGAGTCAAAACTAACAGGAACTTCAGGGTACCTGTTTTTATGTATTAATAAATTCTATACCGATTTTAACTGTTTTTGCTAGTTCTTATACTATAGGGGTTAGTTTTCTCTTTCCATCACTTAATAACAACACATTATCAATTGAACACAATGAAACGATCAGCTTTAGTTATTATACATTAGAAGGCAATTATCTGTACACCTACTAATATATATACTATTCATAAACGATTTCCGTACTCCTTGCCTCATTTTAACTGCTCCCTCTATTTTTATACGCTTTTAAAGTCTCATCCAATAATTTAACCTGTTCTTACAGTGTTAGATAAAGTTTTGAGAATACTGCACCTGCAATTTTCATTTTATGCTCCCTGTTTTACTATAAAATGCTGCCTCCATAAGCGTTTTCGCCCAAAAAGGGAGCTTACCTATCTTTTTAAATGACGATTTTAATTCTTTTTAAAAGAGTCGTCAGCTTCCTCTGCGTTGCTTTTTCAAATATAAAAAAATAAACGTTATTTTGACACTAAATATACCAGTATTGGTTTCAGGGTCAACCATATAAATTATCTCTTTTTTCAAGAATTTTAACCTGTCATACAAATACAGGTTTCTTAAATGTGAAAATTAAGCAGCACATCTAATATCTTAACTGTCTATAGGTACAGAACCTCCTAATAGAGATAATATTGGTTACAATTGTTCTCTGGATTATTATAAACCCGATCAATGAAAGTTTTACAGTTTACCATACCCGTTCCCGGTGATAAAAACATCATCGTACAACATGACCTGCTGCCCTATTTTTATCCGCATTTGCACAGACATGATGAAATTCAGCTTACCTGGATTCAGAAAGGAGAAGGAACACTCGTGGTGGATAATAATATGTATCCGTTTGGTCCTAATGAAATTTATTACCTCGGCGCCAACCAACCACATGTTTTTAAAAGCGACCCCATGTATTTTTCACCTAAAAGCAAAAGAAAAGTACAGGCCATAACCATCCATTTCAATCCAAACGGCAAGCTGGCCTCTCTATTCGACCTGGCTGAAATGAAACATATTCAGACTTTTTTACAAAAGCACAACAACGGTTTTATAGTTCCCTCAGAACAGATCTCTGATATATCACATAAAATACAACAGGTAAGTAAAAGTAACAATACCGATCAGATGATTGCTTTTATCGACCTGCTCAAAAAATTTACTTCCATCCAGAAGCTAAAAGAATTGTCGAGTATATCCAACCTTACTACGGTTAGTGAACACGATGGTATCAGGCTGAGTCATATTTACCATTATATCATGGCCAATTATGCCAAGAGCATTACACTTGAAGACGTTGCACAACAGGCGCATATGACACCTCAGGCTTTCTGCCGTTACTTCAAAAAAAGAACACTCCACACTTTTGTTTCCTTTCTCAATGAAGTACGCATCAATGAAGCCTGTAAAAAATTAACCACAGGCGACAGTGATAGTGTTAGCATTTCTACGATCGCCTACAACTGCGGTTTTAATACCGTTACCAATTTCAACCGTGTATTCAAAACTGTTATCGGCAAATCGCCCAGTGAATATGTGGATGATTATTTCAGAAGCACTTACGAAGAAAATACGACTGTATAAACGAAGCAAATCATTTCGAAAAAAGATAATTTTTTTGCTTTCACTTATCATTTCCCAGGTTTTAAGAAAAGAGGGCTTGGTGAGGAGCTGTTAGCCATTAGCTTTTAGCTTTTTCAATTAAAGTCAAAATTTGCTACGTGAGCAAATTAGCTAATGGCTAACAGCTAAAAACTTACTCTTCTGCCGACAATTCATCTGCATTTCTATCTGGAGGATCAACACCCAATAAACTTTTTACAAAAAAATCTCTTTTTTTCGCTCTTCCATAAGGGCCTCCATCACTGTGTCCCATACCGGGAACCGCTAAAAAGTCGAATGTCTTTCTCGCTTTAATCAGCGCATCAGCCACACGGTAAGTTGATTCTGGCGGAACATTGGTATCGGCTTCACCTACAATCAATAAAAGCTTCCCTTTCAGTTTATGTGCGTTGGTAATATTTGACTGTTCATCGTAATGTTTAGCAATCGGGTAGCCCATCCACTGCTCATTCCACCATTGTTTATCGACGCGGTTATCATGACAGCCGCAAGCCGAAACTGCTGCCTTATACCAGCTGGGATGAAACAATAAACCACCCAGTGAGTTTTGTCCTCCAGCTGATGTGCCATACAAACCAACCCTTGTAGTATCTGCCTGCGGGTATTTGGCAGCCACCGCACGCATCCAGGCAATACGATCCGGGAAACCGGCATCAGCAAGGTTTTTCCAGCATACATCATGGAATGCTTTTGATCGGTTGGCAGTTCCCATACCATCGATCTGAACTACGATAAATCCGAGTTCAGCCATGCTTTGCATTTCACCAAAAGCAGAAAATGATTTAGGTACAAATGCATCCTGCGGACCCGCATAAATATTTTCAATAATGGGATACCTTTTTTTAGGATCAAAATTGGAAGGGCGACAAATAATACCCCATATATCTGTTACTCCATCTCTTCCTTTGGCATGAAAGGGTTCGGGTAACCTGAAACCTGCAGCTATATGTTTACTGATATCTGCTTTCTCTAGTTCCATCAACTGTTTACCATCGGCTACACGACCTAATACAGAAACCGGTGCCTGATCAACTCTAGAATAGGTATCTACAAAATATTGTTTATCTGGCGACCATGTGATGCGGTGATTAAAACCCGGCTTCGTTAGTGTAACCATATTCTTCCCGTCAAATCCAATGCGGTAATAATGAAGAAAATAAGGGTCTTCTCCTTTATTCATACCACTCGCCTGAAACCATATCTCTCTTTTTTTCACATCCACACTGTCTATCGCTCTCACTACCCATTCGCCTTTCGTGATTTGATTTTTGATAGTACCATTTTTGGCATCTACCAGGTAAATATGTCTCCAGCCATCTTTTTCTGTTACCCACAACACTTCTGCAGTCTCTGGCAAATAATAAGTAAAAATACGTTGCTCGTAAATAAATGTGCTGGTTTGTTCGTCTACGATATTGCGCGTACTTCCATCGGCAGCATTTACTTCTATGATCCTGAACCGCTGGTGACCACGATCTACTCTTTCAAACATAAAGTGATCATTGTCTCCCTTGTTCCAGTTGATTTTCGGTGCATCAAAGAAATCGATGATATCTGTTTTTACTTTCACAACAGATTTATCAGCTACTTTAATCAGGTGCATTTCATAGGTAGAAAAATCATCCCCGGGTTGTTTATAAGGACGTTCTTTCATTTCACCCCTTGTGGTACCGGGAACAGATGTAAGCACATAATATACTGGCTTATCAACCACACGTTTTATTTTATAAGCCACCAGGTATTTACCATCAGGCGACCAGGTAATATCACCATAAGGTAATGCCTGTGTTCCATCGGTTGTGTATTGAACTGCAGTACCTCCTCCTGTTGGCTCAAGATAAATATTGTGTTCCTTCACCACTACATTCCATTGATTATCGGGAGAAGTTCTTGCATTCCTGTTTCGTTGCCAACGACCCGGCATACGTGTTAAAGAAGGATATTCGGTTTTATCGACTGGTAGTGAATCAATTTTTGATACACTGTAAGTTGAAAGATCCACATCGTAAAATATTCTTCCCAGTGAAACAGCTATTTTTTTCCCATCAGGATATAAATAGGCATTTCTGATAGGTAAGCGATTAGCTGTTGCTTTTTTACCCTGTACCAATGTTATGGCTGAGGCCATTTTTACTGCATCAAATAAAGGGCGTTTTACATTTTTTACCGGATCAACATACAAATATTCAGACTGGCTATCAGGCAAAGCATTCCTGTACCAGAAAGCAGAAGGTCCGCTCCAGTTTGGCATTACAGTAAGTTTAAATGCTGTTCGCCTTGCCAGACTGTCTCTGTCATTGGCAGTTTTATACCTGGCCAGCATTTCATCACGCGAAGGGGCGTAGGATGGCAATGGTTTTTGCTGTGCCGGCAATTGACTTGCTACAGCAAATAAGAATGTAAGTATTAGCCAGCTTTTCATTTGTATCATTATTTTTTTGTGGGTATCCGTAAAACGGTGATAGAATATTTGGGGAAACTATGAACCAGTTTTTTAGCACCTGTAGTTTTCCCTGCCGTAGCAACCGGTATGTATTTTTTTGGCTCAGTAAATGAATTTTCTGCTGCAGTTTCGCCTGAAGCAATGGTGTATGCCTTATACGCACCTGATGCTTCAACAGTACCCTCAAGTTCAATCTCAGTTTCAATGGCTTCGTCATTCCCATTTACCATTTTCACAATCAGGTCGCCGGTCTTTTTATCACGACCTGCTATACCAATGAGTTTTTTTGGTTCGGTATATGAGAGTAACAAAACATCATCAAGGTAACAGTCTACTTTATCGTAACCTACTTCCAGTCTTATTTTGTACCATTTACCTGTTTCAATAGGTTTAGTGAGTCGTCTGGTGGGCGACACATTCGCTACAGACCCTTCACTTACAATTTCAAATACCGTACTGTTATTTACGAGTGCTCCGATATGAGCCCGTAACATAGAACCGGTTCCATTCACCGCAAAAGGAATAATAAAGGCATTGGTTCCCGAAAGCTTTCTGGCTTCCAGTTTTAAAGTATAGGTATCAAAAGATTTGTCTTTCAGAATCATTAACCTTTGTGCCCCTTGTGCAGTTTGTCCCATAGCTCCGTCTTTAACCTGCCAGGAGCCTCTTACCGACTGCCATTCATCAGCTTTATTCACAAAATCACTCTGGTAAACGGTCTGACCATTTTGAACCACTTCGATATTGCGGTATTCTGTTTGTGTATCCCAGGTTGCCAGTCCGATGCTTCCTTTGTTCTTTGGTTTTTTTACGGCCCCTTCTCTTTGTTGCAATGAGATGGGTAAATTTTCATCCGACCGCTGGTCATTCATCAACTGAATGGTGTAGTATGATATACGTGCAAAACTGCTGTCTGCTTTATACTTGATAAGATTTACCGGCCAGTGTCTTGTATTTACGTTTTCAAACAAAGGAGCATAACTCGACATTTTTACCAGGTCACCGTTATTTTCCATACCCAGTATATAAGCGGCATCATTTAAAGCAGCCTGCATATTACCATTTCCCACACCGGCATTTGTAGCATATTCTCCTACATATACTTCATAATCGCCTCTTTTATAATTATCGAAATGATCATAATTGGAAAACGACCAGAAAGCACTTTTATAAGCATGCTCATCAGCAACATCCGTTACTTTGATGCTGTCTAATGTTCGGCGATTGATATCACCAATACCCATACTGGATACAATCTTGATATCCGGATATTTTGCCTTGATCGCTTCATGGAAACGATTGTATCTTTTAGCATACCATGGGCCATGCTGTTCATTACCTACTTCCACATATTTTAAAGGGAAAGGCTTCGGATGACCATTCTGTGCACGTACTTTACCCCATTTAGAACTAACGGGGCCAACGGCATATTCAATGGCATCGAGCACATCATCAATTACAGCCTGAACTTCTCCGTCGCTGATAAAAGTGCCACTCCTGAATTCACAGGAAACACCGGCATTAAAAACGTATAAAGCATCTGACTTAATATCCTCACAAAACTGTAAATATTCATGATAGCCAAAACCATCACTCGACCAGTATCCCCATACGCTGAATGTACCAGGTCTGTTTTCGAGTGGGCCTATTGCATTTTTCCAGTTGGGTGCACTTTCAACATTCACTCCTTCTACAAAACAGCCTCCTGGCCAGCGTACAAAAGCAGGTTTCAAATCTGCCAGATATTGAGCCAGATCGGCTCGCAAACCGTTGGGTCTGTTTTTAAAGGTTTTCTTCGGAAATAAGGAAACAAAATCGAATGAAATTTCTCCTGTTGATTCCAGTCTGAAAGCAAAACTGGATTTACCATCTGTTTCAGATGCTGTTAATGTACAGTTGAGTTTTTTCCAGTCTTTACTATTTACTGATTTGAATGTATGTGATGCTATTTCCTTTCCGGCAGAAGAAAGTAACACCACTGTCAATGGTCCTTTGTAATCAGCATTTGTCTTTGTATAAAAACTCAGGGAATAAGATTCCCCTTTTTTAATATCAAAACCCCAGAACCCTTCATTTATAAAATAATCCTTTCCTGTTCCAGATAATTTTTCAACTGAAAGCAATGCAGACTGCGGTGTAGCTGTTGTTAATGGGTTATCGGTACTCACTGTAGCGTTTACTTTGGCCCCTTCACCTATTGATAATTTCCAATAAGGCATTGCTGTTTTAACGGGCCATGGCATACGCCAGTCGCTTGCTCTTCCATTCAGGTTATAATGTGGTTTCTTATTTGGATTGGCGTTCAGCATTCCATTTTCTACCACTGCTCCCGGAGGTATGCGACTCTCCTCAAAACCACGGTTCTGGATCATTTCAGCATAGAGACCACCTTCACCCCCATGACTTATTTCTTCAAAGAAAATACCATGTAGGTTCGGTGATACAGTATTCTTAACCTTGTCTGTATTTATTTTCATCGACGCACGTTCCTGTGCCACACTTAAGGATGCCGATGCAATAAAGCATCCCATCAACATTGTACGAAAAGAATGATTGACTTGCATAACTGCTTGCTTGGTTTTTATTTGATGATCCATTCATGAACACCGGTAGCATGATCTTTTGGTAAACGAATTTTCATTCGTATAGCCGTTGTTTTTACCGGTGCAAAGCGAACTGTATTGTATTTGTCTTTTGCATTTTCATAAGGTGCTGAAGTTTGCACAGGCACCCACTGATCGCCTTGTTTGTATAAAAGTTCCCATGATGCCGGAATACGACATCCACCAAAAGGACTATCATCATACCAGTATACTTTCGACTCCGTCACTGTTTGCTCCTCACTAAAATCATATTGTATCCACTCTTCCGTATCTTTTTTAGGCCACCAATGCAGGTAGAGTGCAGATTTATCTTCTGAATTGGAAGGTTCAAACTGGTCATTCAAAGCACTCAGCATCCGCTGGTTATTGATAGAACCACTGATCTTACTTTTCGAAGCAATTGTTGGTGCCGGTTTAGGACGTGCTGCAGTTTCCACATAAGGAATCCACACAACCATTTCACCTGAACCACGGTTGTTCCATGAGTAATAAGGAATGGCTTTTACAGGCTGGTCTTTTTTCAGTAAGGCTTCCGTGTTCAATTGTCGTGTTGTAGCACTGCCTGTACCATTCAGCAATAACACACCGTTTAATAATTGTGGATCAAATGATTCTTTTAATGAAGCCTGTTGTGGAACCACTATATTTTGAACTACTTTATCAGCATGATCAGGACCTTCCAGACAAAAAACCAATGGTCCTCTCTGCAAAGCGAATCTACCCTGATCGTCTTTTATTTTTTCGTTGGCTAATACTTTTTCAATCTCCATCGGTAATGTGAAACTTACCACATCCCCTTTTTTCCAGCTACGGTTAAATACAGCATAGCCCTTTTCGAGTGTGTACTCAACCGGTTTACCATTTATGCTGATCTGAATCTTTGTTTGTTGCTGATCTGCGAAACGATACAAGTCGCCAGGAACCGCTTCCTGTCTGGCCCAACCCGGTATTCTTACACGCAATGCAAACGGAATCTGTTTTTCTGGGTTTACAGTAATTTTTACTGCACCTTCCCATGGATAGGCTGTTTCCTGTGCAATTTTTAATTTTCCTGCTGGCAATACAACATCAGCCTCATTGGTCATAAACAGGTTTACATATACATTATTCTGATCCTGCGCATACACATAACCGGGAACAGAAGGCATAAAACGGGTTACGTTTGAAATACAACAGGCACAACCAAACCATGCACTACGCGAATGCTGACCCATAGATGCCAGTGGGTTTGGATAGAAGAATTTTTTTCCATCCTGCGCAATACCAGATAATACGCCATTGTACAATACACGTTCCATTACATCCACATATTTCGCATCGCCATGCAATAAAAACATACGGATGTTCCAATACACATTGGCAATAGAGGCGCAGGTTTCTGCATAGGCCGACATATTCGGTAATTCATAAGCAGCTCCAAATGCTTCTCCAGCACCTGTTGCACCGATACCACCCGTGAGGTACATTTTTTTTGTTACTACATCAGACCAGATATTGTCGATGGCTTTAATGTAGGAGGCATCGCCAGTAAGTGCTGCCACATCTGCCATACCCGTGTACATATAAGCCGCACGTACAGCATGACCTACTGCTTCATTTTGCTGAACCACAGGTTTATGCGACTGGCTGTACTGCGAGCCCCTTACCTGTCCGTTTCCACGGATATCTAAAAAGTATTTAGCGAGATCGAGGTATTCTTTTTTGCCGGTTACCCGATACAGTCTTGACAAACCTGTTTCAATTACCTGATGACCCGGGAAATAAGGCGCTTTGCCATGCAGAAAATCTTTAACAATCAGGTCAGCATTTTTGGTAGCAATATTCAGCAGGTTTTTTTTGCCTGTAGAAAGGAAATGCGCCACTGCCGCTTCATATAAATGACCTGCATTATAAAGTTCATGGCTCAGGTCAGGGTCTTTTTCCCAACGTTTTGGACTGATCCATGGGTGTAGTTTTTCAGGCTTCATCGTACGAAAAGTATAGAGATAACCATCGGGTTCCTGTGCGTCTGCAATAACGGCTATCAGGGAATCAACCGATTTATCAAGCGCCGGATTTGATTTTACCTGCAATGCGTATGAAGCACCTTCAATTACTTTGAAAATATCAGAATCATCAAAAGGATATTCTGTTAATTTACCCGGGGGCATCTTACCCGCCGCTTTCAGAAAATTATCTACACGGCCCGTTTCACGACACTTTTGCAAGACATAGGGAATCGTAACTTCCGCATTTGTAGTAATTCGGGGTGCCCAAAACTGATCATGTACATGTACATGATTGAATGTTACCGGTTGAATGGGATAGTCTTTCACCTGAGCATTCAGGTTACATACAGACAATAAGATTCCGGCAACAAAAAAATTGTTTTTGCAGATACTCATGTTTCCAAAATTTATATTTGATCTATCACCGGCCTTTCGTAAAACCGGTATTCATGCAGGGTTAAACCATTCTTAGCGAGACTTACAATCAGTCTAAAATTACAGTTGCGCTTATGTTTTATATTTTCAGATATTAACCAATCCTGAATCTATTTTGTTATTTCTGAATACCAAACTGATAAACAGTTGTTGTCAGGTATTTTTTTCCAGGCTCAAGGGTCGTGGATGGAAATGATGGTTGATTAGGCGCATCTGGATAATGCTGTGTTTCCAGACAAAATGCTGAACGATGACCATATGCTTTCTGTTGCTTACCCACCAGTTTACCATCAAGAAAATTGCCACTGTAAAACTGTATGGCAGGTTCGGTAGTGAATACATCCATCAATATACCAGTTGAACCTGCATATACCGATGCAGCTTTCTCTAAACCATTGGACTGCTTTTTATCAAGTACAAAATTGTGATCGTAACCAAGTCCGTTTTTAATCTGTACATGATCAGCCGCGATTTCTTTACCAATCTGTTTTGCCGTTCTGAAATCAAATGGTGTGCCTTCTACTGTAACCGGATCTCCTGCAGGAATGAGGGTTGTATCAACTGCAGAATATTTAGATGCATATATAGTAAGTATATGGTCGGTAATGGTTTCATTCCCCTGTCCGTTCAGGTTAAAATACGCGTGGTTAGTGAGATTCACCACTGTAGCCTGGTCGGTACTGGCTTCATAATCGATCTTTAATTCATTGGCATCAGTTAATGTATATACAACTTTCACAGTAAGGTTACCTGGATAGCCTTCTTCACCGTCTTTTGATACATAGCTTAATTCTAAAGTGTGATCATCTTTCTGAACAGCGTCCCAAACCTGGTTATGAAAACCCTTTGGCCCGCCATGTAAACTGTTTACACCATTGTTAGCAGCCAGTTGGTAGGTTTTGCCATTCAGGGAAAATTTTGCTTTTGCAATACGATTCCCATAGCGACCTATCAATGCTCCAAAATATGTTTCGCTTCGGGTACGATAATGATTCAGGCTATCGTAACCCAAAGTAATATCGGTCATCACACCATTTTTATCAGGCACCACCAGCGCTACCACTCTTCCTCCATAATTGGTAATAGCCGCCTGAACACCACTGCTATTTTTCAGTATGTATAATTGAACAGCTTTGTTGTCAACCGTAGTTTCATAAGCGGCCTTTAATGCAGCCGTATCAAGCACTGTAGCAGTTGTTTTATCTGCGGGTGAAGATGTACATTGTACCAGTAAGGTAGTAATGGCTAAAACGGCTATACACTGTAATTTTTTCATATGGTTATGATATGGTTTGCAATCGATGTAAATTATCCTGAAACCCTTAAAGGGCCGTACCAAATTAGAGAAAAATTATTAATTGTAAAAAAAACACTTATTATTTTTTTCGGAATACTTATATTTAATCCTGAGATTTGTTACTTTGAAAACCAATCACTCACACTTCTGAGATAGCACAGTATTATGGTCAGGTATCATAAACAGACACGCATATTGGTTGCCATAGATTGTATCATCTTTGGCTTTGACGGCACAGAACTGAAACTCCTGCTGGTTCAGCGTGGGCTGGAATATGAAAAAGGAAAATGGAGTTTAATGGGTGGTTTCATTCAGAAAGATGAAGACTTCTCCAGTGGCTCGGCCCGTATCCTGAAAGAGTTAACAGGTCTGGAAGGTGTATATATGGAGCAGTTGTATGCTTTTGGTGATGTAACCCGTGACCCGATTGAGCGCACTGTTTCTGTAGCCTACTTTGCACTGATCGACATTCATAAATATGAAAAACAACTGAATGAAGATTATCATGCAGAATGGTTCCCGATAAAAGACACACCCAAACTCATTTTCGACCACCAGCAGATGGTTGACATGGCTAAGGAAAAACTACGCTACAAAGCCGCTTTTCACCCTATTCTGTTTGAGCTTTTACCCGAGAAATTTACACTGCCACAATTACAAAGTCTATATGAAGGCATTTTTGATTACCAGTTCGACAAACGGAATTTCAGCCGAAAACTGCAATCGACCAAGTTACTGGTAAAGCAAAAAGACAAAGACAAGGAAAGTTCTAAAAAGGGCGCCTTCTATTATAAACTCGACAAAAGACGCTATGCCGCTAATTTCCACGCCTTTCTGAACCTTATACCCAACCCGGGAAATTTGAAATAAACAGGAAAATTTCTTCCTGTTTTTTTTGTTTTCAATTTTTAAGTGTTAATTTGACACGAATTATACAACGCATATTGCCTGCCAATGAAAAAAGACAACTACGTTATTGGTGTAGATTATGGCACCGACTCCGTTCGCTCCATTATTGTAAATGCCGGTTCTGGTGAAGAAATAGCTTCTTCCGTTCATTATTATAGCCGCTGGAAAAAAGGACTCTACTGCAACGCTGCTGAAAGTCAGTTCAGACAACACCCACTTGATTATGTAGAGGGACTAACCGCAACCATTACCGATTGTTTACAAAAAGCTGGCTTACAGGTTGCGGAAAACATACGTGCCATTGGTATCGATACTACCGGTTCAACACCTGTGGCAGTAGACGCTTCAGGCCAACCACTGGCATTGAATCCTGCCTTTGCAGAGAACCCCAATGCCATGTTTATTTTATGGAAAGACCATACCAGTGTGCAGGAAGCTGCTGAAATAAATCAGCATGCAACAAAATTTGAAACCAACTATTTACAGTTTGTAGGGGGTATATATTCTTCAGAATGGTTCTGGGCCAAACTCTTACACATATTAAGAACCGATGAATCCGTTCGCAACGCCTGCGTGTCGTGGGTGGAACATTGCGACTGGATTCCATTTCTGCTGACTGGTGGTAAAGAGGTAGCGAATATCAAAAGAAGTGTTTGCGCCGCTGGCCACAAAGGTTTATGGGCAGAGGCTTTTAATGGATATCCTCCCAATGATTTTTTTACCCAACTAGATCCATTACTGAATGGTTATGTTGATTCACTCGGCAAACAGGCTTATACATCCGACAAATCTGCCGGTAATCTTTCTGTTGAATGGGCAGAAAAACTCGGTTTGTCAACATCGGTTGTAGTTGCCGTAGGTGCTTTTGATGCACATATGGGTGCGGTGGGTGGACAGATTGAGCCTTATCACCTGAGTAAAGTGATGGGTACTTCAACCTGTGATATTCTTGTAGCACCCAATGCCGATTTAGGAGAGAAAACAGTAAAAGGTATTTGCGGACAAGTAAACGGATCAGTCATTCCAGGTATGCTGGGGCTTGAAGCCGGTCAGTCTGCGTTTGGTGATACTTATGCATGGTTTCGAGAATTGATTTTAAGACCGGTTAAACAACTAATAGCTGAGTTGCAGATACTTGATGAGCAAACAACAGCAAAACTGGAAAAAGAACTTTCTGATAAACTCATTCCTTATCTTTCACAGGAAGCAGCAAAACTTCCCTTACAGGCTGATGATGAACTGGCGCTGGACTGGTTCAACGGGAGAAGAACACCCGATGCCAACCAGTTTTTAACAGGTAGTTTACATGGCTTAAATTTAGGTACTGATGCACCCTCCATTTTTAAATCATTGGTTGAAGCCACCTGTTTTGGCGCCAAGATGATAGTAGACCGTTTTATTCATGAGGGTGTTCCGGTAAAAGGATTAATTGGATTAGGTGGTGTAGCAAAACGCTCTCCTTATATAATGCAGGTAATGGCAGATATTATGAACATGCCGATACGCATTCATAAAAGTGAGCAGACCTGTGCATTGGGTGCCGCCATGTTTGCAGCCACTGCTGCCGGTGTGTATACAAAAGTAGAAGACGCTATGGAGCAGATGGGACAAGGTTTTGATGCAGTATATGAACCCAATGCAGCAAGGGTTCTATATTATCAGCAACGTTATATCCAATACCAGCGTGCAGGTGCTTTCACAGAAGCAAATGCACAGAAGCAATAAAGGATACACACAAAATAAATCAGCATGAGTAAGTATGATCAACTAAAAAAAGAGGCCTACGAGGCCAATATGCAGCTGCCCAAACTGGGGCTGGTATTATTTACATTTGGTAATGTGAGTGTGGTTGACAGACAGTTTCAGGTTTTCGCTATTAAACCCAGTGGCGTTCCTTATGAGGAGTTGAGTCCTGAGAAAATGGTAATTGTTGATTTTGATGGAAATGTGGTAGAAGGAACTTTACGTCCTTCATCCGACACTAAAACACATGCTGTTTTATATAAACACTGGAGTTCAATAGGCAGTATTGTACATACACATTCAACCTATGCCACTGCATGGGCACAGGCACAAAGAGATATTCCCATTTTTGGCACCACACATGCCGATCATACCACTGCATTTATTCCCTGTGCGCCTCCAATGAGTGATGAAATGATAAAAGGTGATTATGAAACAGAAACAGGCTTTCAGATACTGAATTGTTTCAAAGAAAAATCACTCGACCCTGCTGAAACTGAAATGATGCTGGTGGGAAATCATGCGCCATTTACCTGGGGTAAAACAGCACATAAAGCAGTTTATAATGCTGCAGTACTGGAAGAAGTGGCAAGAATGGCTTACCTCACTTTACAGATCAATCCCAATGCCCCGGTATTAAAAGATGCGCTGATCAAAAAACATTTTGAAAGAAAACACGGACCGGATTCTTATTACGGCCAATAATATTTTACATCAACAAAGACAAGCAATATGATTAATCTGAAGCAACTGGAAGTTTGGTTTGTTACAGGAAGCCAACATTTATACGGCGAAGAAACATTGAAGCAGGTAGCCGCTAACTCAACTGTAATTGCAGATGCATTGAATAAGGCTCCTAATATGCCTGTTCAGATTGTTTATAAACCTACGGTGAAATCTACCGAAGAAATATATGCCATTTGTCAGGAAGCTAACAATGCAACCAACTGTATTGGTATCATTACCTGGATGCACACTTTCTCTCCGGCTAAAATGTGGATCAGCGGCCTAAAGATTTTGCGTAAACCATTGCTTCATTTTCATACACAATTCAATCGCGATATTCCATGGGGTACAATTGATATGGATTTCATGAACCTGAACCAAAGTGCGCATGGTGACAGGGAATTTGGTTTTATCATGAGTCGTATGCGTATTGACAGAAAAGTGGTAGTAGGTCATTGGACCGATGCTGAATGTATTGACAAAATCAATGGCTGGATCAGGGTTGCCGCTGGCTGGCATGACTGGCAGGGTGCGCGTTTTGTTCGTTTTGGTGATAATATGCGTTTTGTGGCAGTTACCGAAGGAGATAAAGTAGAAGCTGAAATTAAATTTGGCTACTCTGTAAATACTTATGGTGTGGGCGATCTTGTACAGGTAATGAATGAAGTGAGTGAAGGAGAAGTAAATACACTTGTAGATGAATACATCAGTTCCTACACTTTAATGGATAGCTTACAAAAAAATGGCCCGCAACATGCATCACTGAAAACCGCTGCTAAAATTGAACTGGGCATTGAGCGCTTCCTGAAACAGGGTAATTTCAAAGGTTTCACTACCACTTTTGAAGACCTGCATGGTCTCGAACAATTGCCAGGTATTGCAGCACAGCGCCTTATGGCTAAAGGATATGGATTTTCAGGTGAAGGCGACTGGAAAACTGCTGCATTGGTTCGTGCCATGAAAGTAATGGGTAGTGGTTTAAAAGGCGGCAACTCTTTTATGGAAGATTATACCTATCATTTTAATCCTGATAATAAACTGGTGCTGGGTGCTCATATGCTGGAAATTTGTGAATCGATTGCCGATGGTAAACCGAGTTGCGAAATACATCCATTGGGCATTGGAGGTAAATCAGATCCTGTGCGACTCGTATTCAATTCGGGTTCGGGGCCTGCCATTAATGCTTCCATTGTTGATATGGGCAATCGTTTTCGTTTACTGGTGAATGATGTGATGGCAGTTGCACCTATCAGCAGTTTGCCCAAACTACCGGTAGCACGGGTACTTTGGAAGCCTTATCCAGATATGCAGAACGGTTGTGCAGCCTGGATCCTGGCGGGTGGCGCCCACCACACCTGCTACTCGCAGAATATTACATCAGAACAGATGGAAGATTTTGCCGCTATAGCCGGTATTGAATTTGTTTGTATTAATAACAATACCAAAATGTATCAATTTAAAAATGAATTGCGCTGGAATGATAAGTTTTATCAATAAAAAGCGAAATTACAGTATACGAAAACCACTAACTAATGAAAGGACTTGCCACTATTGACATCATTGTCTTTCTCTTTTATTTTATCATCGTAGCCGGATATGGTTACTGGATCTACCTCAAAAAAAAGAAAACAACCACCGACACAAAAGATTTTTTCCTGGCCGAAGGTTCTCTTACCTGGTGGGCCATTGGTGCTTCATTAATTGCATCCAATATTTCTGCTGAGCAGTTTATTGGTATGAGTGGTGAAGGTTTTTTTGTGGGAACAGCTGTTGCCGCCTATGAGTGGATCGCAGCACTGGCACTGATTATTATTGCCATCTGGTTTATGCCGATCTACCTGAAGAACAAAATCTTCACCATGCCACAGTTTCTTACCAACCGTTACAATGAAACGGTTGCATTGATTATGGCAGTATTCTGGTTATTTCTTTATGTATTTGTAAACCTTACATCCATTCTTTATCTCGGTGCCGTTGCCATCAATGGTTTGGTGGGTGGACAATACCTGCACCTGATTATGGTATTGCTGGCGGTTTTTGCACTTATCATTACACTGGGTGGTATGAAAGTAATTGGTTACACGGATGTAATTCAGGTAGCCGTTCTAATTATTGGTGGTCTTGCCACTACCTATATGGCCTTGCTGATTGTGAGTGAAAAATTCGGCTTTGGCAAAGATGTTATTGCCGGTTTCAATACCCTGCTTAAAGAAGCACCCGATCATTTCCATATGATTCTTGATAAACCTGGCCCCAATGCCACACAGGAAGAGATCAATAAATATCTTGTGTTGCCGGGAATCGCCATGTATTTCGCAGGACAATGGATCGTTAACCTGAATTATTGGGGCTGTAATCAATATATCACTCAACGTGCATTGGGTGCCAACCTGCAGACTGCCAGAACAGGTATTCTTTTTGCAGGTCTGTTAAAATTAATGATGCCTGTAATCGTTATGTTACCCGGTATTGCTGCATATGTTTTATACAAGAATGGTCACCTTCCACAACTCGAAGGCGGAAGTAAGGATGGTGCTTATTCTGCTATCCTCAGTTTCTTACCAAGTGGGTTAAAGGGTTTGTCGGTTGCCGCATTAACAGCAGCCATCGTGGCCTCACTGGCAGGAAAAGCAAACAGTATTTCTACCATTTTCACACTGGACATTTATAAGAAATACATCAAGCCAGGTGCTGATGAGAAGAAACTGGTTTGGACAGGCAGGGTAACCATTTTTGTTGCCATGATTGTGAGTGTATTGTTTACCTGGAACGACACACTGGGTATCGGAGGAGAGGGTGGATTTACATTCATACAGAAATATACTGGCTTTATCAGTCCAGGTGTATTTGCCATGTTTATACTGGGTATGTTCTGGAAAAGAACAACAGGCGCTGCTGCGATTGCAGGTGTAATCTGTGGTTTCGCATTATCTGTATTCTTTAACAACTATGCCCCTTCACTGCTGGGTAATGAAACCATTTTATATACTGCTTATCCAAATGGTAAGGGCGGTTATGAAATTCCGTTCCTGATTAATATGGGTTGGTCATTCTTCTTTACCATGTTAGTAATGATCCTCATCAGTCTTCGTGGACCTAAAGTGAATCCGAAATCTTTCATATTTGAGAAAGGCATGTTTAAAGTAAGCAATTCTGTACTGGTGTTAATCATCATTACATTATTACTACTCACTGCCCTGTATGTAAGATTCTGGTAAAACCAGTTATTCCATAAAATAATAAAGGGGACTGTTACGGTCCCCTTTATTATTTTATACAGTTCCACATCATTATAAACGACTCTGCGAAAACTCTGCTTCCTCTTGTTCTTTGCGGTAGAAATTCACCGCAGAGAAAGGAGAACACAGAGTTTACGCAGGGTTAATAGTTGTTTAAAATTAATCCAGTAATGGAATTAATGTTGTGTAATCCTTTGCAAAAGTGATAATATTGGAGTATTCATTGAATTCTTCTGCGGTATGCATTGTGGTAAGTACAACGGCTTTCATACCTGCATTTTGTGCAGCTTCAACGCCTTTCGGAGCATCTTCAAATACAATACAGCTGGAAGGATTCAACCCTAACTCCATGGCCCCTTTTAAATAAGTTTCAGGATCAGGTTTACTGTCTTTAACATTTTCCGCACCAACTATCGAATCAAAATAATGCCTGATATTCAATCCATCCACAGCAAAATCAATATTAAACAAAATAGCTGCGGATCCTATTCCCATTTTAATTCCCTTCTGTTTTGCTTTCTCCAAAAATGTTTCCAGTCCGGGTAACCCCTTTAATTTCGGTTTATATAGTTCCTGGTATTTTTTTTCTTTTTCTACTGAAAGACGATTCATTTCTTCCATGGTAAAATGATCGGGGCCGAATATGCGGATGAGTAGTTCTGTATTTTTACCATACATATGTGAGGCCACCTCCTCCCAACTGAGGTTGGCTCCTAAATCTTTGGTTAAAATGTCGTACCAAACCTGTTTATGGTAATGCATATCATCTATCATTGTTCCATTCAGGTCGAAAAGAAAAGCTCCTGCTGTTTGTAACATATTCTTTCACTGATTTATGCGCGCAAATTAGTACATCAATTGAACTTGCCTGTTTTATTTATTGACCAATTCTTTGTAAAAATTCAAGAAATATTTTCAATCAGCTGACTATTGGCTTTCAGCATGGCCAGTCCTTCTTTCCTTGTCATATAGGGTACCCCATTACGGTGATTAATTTTGCTGATCCTGCACATAATGGACCAATGTCTGGTAATTTCTTTCCAGGCGAAAAAAACCGAATGTCGCGGATCGTATATATGTGTGGGCTCGCTACCAGAACCGTTCAGTTCAATGATTGAGAAATTCTTACCCTGTCGCAGTTCTTCTATATTATTATACCTTATATCCATTCTACCATAATAAAACCCATTAATTTGTTTGGCCAGCTGATCAATTGTATTATTTAACTCTTCATCGGCCAGGTATGTTACATCAATGAATTTGGCTCCGCGCGCATGATTACCATAGGGTACTAATAGTTTTCGTTCTCCTTTTGCCAAAACAAGCAATAGTTCATCGGGCATGGTTTTTCTGAGTACAGGTAGCTGAAGAATGAATCGTTGATTCTGTTGTAATAATTGCTCCACTGTTGATTTTCCGTCTCCTGTTACTCCAAGTAATTCTTTTCCTACGATACCTGATATCTGTCCTTTTTCTTCTCCGGGTATACGGTAATAAAAAATACCCAACTCATCTTCAAAGGGAATATATGCCTGTACCAAAAAATCAACTTTACTTTTTTGTGCATAGTGCAACAGGTCCTGATCATTTTCGATTTTTTGTACACTCATTCCTCTCATACCAATATCGGGTTTACCGATAGCCGGATATTGAATATCACTCAATTTCATTTGTTCAAGAATCAATAAAGGGTCTGTACCCGCCTTAAAAAAAAGTGTTGTGGGATAAGTGCCTTCCGGCAAAATATCATAGATTTCTTTTTTACTTTCCATCAAAAAACCACCATTACGAATACTTGGGTTAGCAGCGTTGATATAAAAAAAAGCCCTTGCTTTTAAACAAAGCCAGAACCAGTATGGATAAAGGGGCGCGTACAAAACAGCAAATGGCCAGTATTCCCAATGAAATATTTTAATAACCAGGGGATGATGGCTAAACTTTTTCAGGAAACTCATGGGTGAAAGTTATGCTACAGGCTGTTCCTGAACAAATACAAGCGTTGATTTGCTTTGTTCCATGTTAACGAGGTCTTCGTAATGCATGATAGCCTGCTGATGATCACACGCAATATTGGTTACACTTACAGTGAACATGGTATTATTTCTGTTCATGCGTATATCATTTTCGCTATCACCCTCCCCTCCAAACAAATGAAATGTAAGAACATCTGCTACCGTTGGTTGAGGATGCTTTTCCAGCCAGTTTTTAAACCATTGTTCTCTTTTGTGAATGGTTTCAGAAGTATAGAGTGTAACAGACGACCAGATATGTGGTTGAGTAGCATCCATTTCACGGGTATATTTCTCTTCTCCGCTCCACCTGCACTCATATAATTTACCTTCCTCCCAGATTACCAGTGTAAAAGGTTCAATTCCCAAAAGATTAATTCTTTTAAATGCAGGCAATGCTTTTGTTTCAGACAATACATCGAGGAATATCAGACCCCTGCTTTTCCGGTATTCCGCTGCGGGTTCGTGCTTAATAAAGCCGCCATTCAGTAATATCATTATTGTACCGGAGTCGGAAGCACCTATCCAGGTACCACCAGCCTGTGCATCTTTTGGAAACAGGAGCTTTGTTTTATCAAATACAGTAACAGCAGGCGGGATTGCTTTTTTGCGAATACCTTTTTCATCCCGGTTTGAAGTAAGTAATACCTTATTGCCGAGTGGAATAAATGTTACTGTGCACATGATTCCCTGTGTTTAATGGTAGATGTAGCCACTCCGAAACCTTCGGGTAGTATGATATCGGAAAGCTCTGTTACACCTACACGAATCAATGCCATATGATGAACTGTATGTTCCAGGTTATATACCACTTCACGGTAATAGTTACTTTCCACACTTACTGTTTCATTCGATACATCATCATAACTCAGTTCAAGTTGCAATTTTTTATCTGCCCTCAGGAGATTATTACTCACCTGGTGCAATAAACGGATAGCAAGATCCTTATCTGTTTCTATCTGCTTATCACGTTTTCTTTTTTCATAATTCACCAAGCCTGTTTCATACCCGCTTTCAAGACATTGGAAAAGTTCAACAATATGGCGTACATGCTGGCCGATAGTTGCATTAAACAACGACTTACTGGATGCCGTATATTGTTCAGGCGTTAATTTATCCAGTGTTTCATGTAACTGAACAAATACATTTCGAATAGCTTGGGCAATTTGCATATAAACGGATTCTATACTTTTATAGGAAGTGTGGCCAGTCTCAATTTTTTAAATTAACTACCGTATTTTTTACTTACGTGTCATTTAGTTTCCGGGTTTTTTGCCCGGATAAACAAGCCGCTTCTTAAAGTGAAAATAATGCTCTTTTGTCAAATCGCTATATTTCGCCTTTTTCTCAATATCCACAGTAGTTTTCACCGACAGAAAAAACAAACTGACCGATTCGTTTATGGGGTTTACAAGACTTGGTGCCTATTGGATTTAGGGTAGCCTTTTTTTAAGCAATTTGCTTAAAAAACCTAAAACCTGATTCCTGTTTAGCCAGAGCAAAATAAGTGCCGATATCCACACAGTCAATGCGTAGATAAACAATAAACCCTTATCGTTTTTTACCTCAATACCCAATACGAGTAGGTGCGACACAATGGCTCCACTCATAATACCAATTGCCAGAAAAGCACCTATAGAAGTAGTGGGCTTATATAATATTAACAGGGCAGCTATTAATTCTGCTATACCTGTTGCATACCTTCCCCAGGGTTCCATATTCATTTGTGTAAAAATGTATACAGATTCTTCTGAGCCTGAGAATTTAAAATACAGTGTTTGCAGCATAATGATTGCCGCTATAATTCTTAAGGTCCAGTGAAAAATAGTTTGTATCTGTATCATAATTTTTATTTGAAATTATTGGATGATTTTTTTCCATGACTGATCGGCTTTCTGCTTTAATACAGTCTCATTTTTATTCCAGTCCTGCAATGTGTTGTTAAAAAACCTGTTATAAAAGAGATAGAGTTTATTATCGATGATCTTAAAAGTTTCCGGATCAATACTTACTTTCTCACCTTTGGCACCCATGGCATAGGCACACCATCCTCCATATTGAGGTTCATAAGATAAAGGCGATTTCAAAAAAAGATCTTTATTCGCTGGTGAAGAAAAATAATAAGTGAGTCCCTGATGAGTTACCGTCAGCTCTTTCTTACCTTTCATAGGTTTCTTTTCTGTGAAATAAGTTACAGGATCATAACCCTGTATAGCCAGTCCTTTATCTGAAAGATTAAAATGTTTTTTCCTGTCTGCCAAATCCTGTGCGTCAGAAAAACTGACAATCTGCAAGCTTAAAAAGAGTAATAAGAGTTGAATTTTCATTGTTTGGTTTGTTTCTTAAAGAATAGGCTGTCTTTATTCAGCAGCTTTCACAAACGGTATGACGCATACTAATAGATATCCTTACAAGTACTTGGGTCACTAATATCAGTAAACTACTGCCTGGTTTTCATAAGTAAGGTTCAACTGGCATAGGATTCATATTTAAACTTCTTATTCTACATTTATTTTTTTAACTTTAAAACTACCTTAACAACCTTTATCCATTTCATGAAACAGGGTATAAATAAGAAGTATATCAAACTATCTGCAATTTTTTTGATTGTACTTGGAATTATTGTACTGACAGGATGGCTTCTTAAAATACAGGTACTCACCAGTATTATACCCTCATATGTAAGCATGAAATTTAATACTGCTATATTGTTTGTGCTCACTGGCATAAGCTTGTATACAATAGCTTCAGAAAAATGGAAATGGCTGCAATTGGCATTTAGTTTAGTATTAATAGTTACAGGACTTTGTACTTTTTTACAGCCAATTGCTGGTTTTACTGCAGGCATTGATCAGTTTTTTGTGCCAGATCATTTTGCACTGAAAGATGGTTCATTTTCTCCTGGCAGGATGGCACAAGGAACGGCCCTTTCATTTTTTTTTATAGGAACAGCTTTTCTGTTTATCAATGCAAACAATACTGCTTTAAGAATATTTGCGCAATATTTATTACATATTGTTTCGCTGATTGCATTTCTTGCTATTACCGGGTATCTTTTGGATGTTCCTATTTTTTACAAGTTGTCTGCCATGGGCTCAATGGCCATTCATACAGCTATTGCTTTCATGGTGAGTTCTGTTGCAGCCTCATTCCGGAATCACCGCTTAGGCATTACTGGTTTATTAACAGGTGATGGTGTAGGAAGTACAATGGCAAGGCGGTTGTTTCCTACACTTACCATTGCGGTACTGTTATTAAGCCTTATTCGTATTTATTTACACCGGGAAGGATTAATCAGTGTTGAATTTGGTATTGCGCTATTCGCCACATCATTCACGCTTGTCGGGTTATTTCTTATATCTATGACCGCCCGGCAACTGAACCGGATTAACAATAAGAAAAATATTGCTGAAGACCAGTTACTCAGCTTGAATAAAAACCTGGAAAGAATAGTAGAGCAAAGAACCAATGAGTTGAACGAATCGGTTAAAGCCTTACAGGAAAGCAGGAACGAGCTTTGGAAAAACGAACAACTCTTAAAAGGTATTGTCAATAATACTTCAGCTGCTATTTTTGTAAAAGACATCAGTGGAAAATATCTTTTGGTAAACAAACGTTTTGCTGTCGATTTCGATCTCGATGTAAATGATGTTGTAGGAAAAACAGCTTTTGATCTTTTTTCCGAAGAAATAGCCGCAAAACTGGTAAGTAACGAATCTGCTATTATCGCTTCAAAAGAAGCCAATACCGCAGAAATGACTGCTTTTGTAAAGGGAACTTACAAAACAATGCTCACCAACAAATTTCCTTTACTTGATGAAAAAAACAACGTATTTGCCATCTGCGGAGTAGCGACTGATTTTACCGAAATGAAAAAATCAAGAACAGAACAGGAAATACTATCACTGCAACTACAGCAAAAAAACCAGCAACTACTCAACTTTGCACATATCACTTCTCATAATTTACGATCTCCGGTAAGTAATCTGAACTCTTTATTATGGTTGTATAAAGAAAGTCAGACGGAAGAAGAGAAAGCGCTGTTGTTCGAAAAATTTGAAACAGTTATACATAACCTGTCTGAGACGCTTAACGAGTTGGTGGATGCACTAAAAATACAGGAGGATACCGGCAAAAAAAGAGAGTCTTTGTTATTTGAAGATATTTTCAAAAAAGTAAAGGACAGCATGATTGGGAAGATCATGGAAACGGAAGCTGTGGTTAGTTTTAATTTCACCAAAGCTCCTGCTATCGAGTATCCCAGACTCTATCTTGAAAGTATTATGCAAAACCTGCTTTCCAATTCACTTAAATACAGATCCCCATTACGGACACCTGTCATTTTTGCTGAAACATTATTTGAAAATGGCGTGCTCATCCTGAAATTTAAAGACAATGGATTAGGTATCGACCTGAACAGGCATAGTGATAAATTATTTGGCCTGAATAAAACCTTTCATCGTCATGAAGAAGCGAAAGGCGTGGGTCTGTTCATTACAAAAACCCAGGTAGAAGCCATGGGTGGCTCTATTACAGCCGTTAGTGAAGTAGAAAAGGGCACTACTTTCATCATTTATTTCAACAAGAAAAATGCCTGAATCTTACCTGCTCAGCAACCATTCTTTTAATACTGAAAAAGAGGGACTTATGTTAATAGCCTGTTTTTGTAACTGAAACAGTGGCTGGATGACATCAGGTACCTGCGGCTCTTTACCGATTGCTTTTTTTACCGTATCAGGGAACTTAACCGGATGTGCTGTTTCAAGCATAATACCTTTTTGATCTGGTCCTGTACATTTCTCCAATGCGTGGTATGCAACAGCTCCATGAGGATCTAACAAATAACCATACTTATCATACACAGAGCTGATACAATCTATCGTTTCTGCATCGGTAACGGTTACACTTTGTAATATGTTTTTCACCGGCACACCCGCTATTTTAAACAACTCGATAATCCTGATTAAATTACTGGGATTACCCACATCCATAGCATTTGATACTGTAGAGATGGTTTCTTTTGGTGTATGTATTCCTGTTGTGAGAAAGGCTGAAATGGTATCATTAACATTACAGGCAGCAATAAAAGTTGGTATTGGCAGTCCTGAATATCTCGCCAGCAAGCCTGCACAAATATTTCCGAAATTGCCACTGGGGACCGATATAACGGGGAAATTTTCTTTGTCAGTCCATTGCTGTAAAGCAAAAAAATAATATAGCTGCTGTGGTAACCAGCGTGCCACATTAATAGAATTGGCCGAAGTAAGCTGGAGATATTGCTGTAAGTCGGCATCCATAAATGCGTCTTTTACCATTGCCTGGCAATCGTCGAAACTGCCTTTTACTTCCAGTGCAGTAATATTCTGACCACAGGTGGTTAACTGCAATTCCTGCACCTGACTCACTTTACCCGATGGATATAATATAATTACCTCTACTCCATCTACACCAAGAAAGCCATTGGCTACAGCACCACCTGTATCACCTGAAGTAGCCACAAGTACCGTTGTTTTTTTATCCTGGTTTCTAGAAAAATAACCCAGGCAGCGACTCATAAAACGTGCACCTACATCTTTGAATGCCAGCGTGGGTCCATGAAATAATTCGAGTGAATCAATTTGTTCATTTACCGGCACCAGTGGGAATGGAAAATTGATTGTTTCTGCCACGATCTTTTTTAGTGTGCCTGTATCAATGGTATTACCAATGTAGGGCTGCATGATTTCATACGCTACTTCTTCTTTGCTCATCTGCCCCATTTGCTCAAAAAATGATGCTGCTAATTTTGGTACCCGTTCAGGAAAATACAAACCTTTATCAGGCGCCTGTCCCCGAATAGTAGCTTCCCTGAAATCAACATCAGGCGATTGCCTGTTTAAACTATAGTAACGCATGCCTTTGTTTTTATTCTTCTATAATATCTACTCCCGATGAATGAATAGTAGTTACATAAGTATGATGTTCCAAACCCAGATGCTGGTAAATTTCTTTCATAACCTGCTCTACTGCAAACGCTGTTTTTTCATCTTTGCTCAACATAAAAATTGAGGGTCCTGAACCTGAAATTCCTCCACCCAGCGCTCCTGCTTCCCTGCTTTTTTCTTTCACTGCACTAAATCCCGGAATAAGAATACTTCTTACAGGTTCAATCAAAACGTCTTCCAGTGAGCGGCCTATCAAATCATAATCACTTTGTAATAAACCTGTAACCAGTCCTGCTATATTACCCCACTGTTTAATGGCGTCTTTGAGATAGACCTGTTTTTTAAGGATACTTCTTGCATCGGCAGTACGTACTTCTATTTGTGGATGAACAATGGTAACAAATAATGGTGGTGCGGTTAGTGCAACTATATCTAAAGGATGAATAGACCTGATGAGGGTTACGCCTCCATAAATACAGGGTGCAATATTATCGGCATGTTTTACGCCTGATGCCAGTTTTTCTCCGTTCATGGCAAAACGAACAAGGTCTTCTTTACTAAAAATGCCCTGCAGCAAAGTATTGGCGGCTACTACTGCACCTGCTGAGCTGGCTGCACTGGAGCCTACACCACTACCGGGTTTGATATGTTTATGAATGGTGAGTTCAAATCCAACAGGTATGGTTAGCTCCTCTAGCATGGCCAGTAACGCAGCTCCCGCTACATTTTTTTCCGGCTCAACAGGAAGCTGATACTGATCTGTATTAATGATTGTAATACCGGGCTTATCCGTGAATCGTATCCACATTTCATCATAGGGTTCTTTTACGGCAAACCCGAGAATATCAAATCCACATACCATATTGGCTACAGTAGCCGGAGCATGTACTTTAATAATACTGTCTGTTTCCATATAAATTAAATTCTTGCTACACGTATAATATCTGCAAATACACCAGATGCAGTAACATCTGCACCCGCACCTGCACCTTTGATTACCAATGGCTGTTCCGGATAACGATCTGTATAAAACAGTACAAGGTTATCTTTTCCATACAAATGATAGAAGTCTGAACTGGGTTGTATATGTTCCAATCCAACTTCTGCTTTCCCATTTTCATAGGTAGCCACAAATTTCAGTTTCGCTCCTTCTGCCGATGCTTTTTCAAATAACGACCTGAAATGGGTTTCCTGTTTAGTCATTTCGGCATAGAAATCTTCTACCGACCCCTTAAAACAAGATTCGGGTAAGAAATACCTGTTTGTAATCTGAGCCATTTCCATTTTCTGCCCGGCTTCTCTGGCCAGGATCATGATTTTTCGCATTACATCGGTGCCTCCTAAATCCAGCCTCGGATCAGGTTCTGTATATCCTTCTGCCTGTGCCTGTCGCACAATTTCTGCAAAAGGTTTTGTCCCATCGTAATGATTGAAAACATAATTCAGTGTGCCTGACAGAACAGCTTTGATTTTATTTACCTGATCGCCACTACGCAACAAATCATTTAATGTACCGATTACCGGTAAACCAGCACCTACATTGGTTTCGAATAAGAAAAGTGAATTATACTCTCTTGCCAGAGATTTCAGTCGCTGGTAATTTACATAAGCAGACGAACAGGCTATTTTATTACAAGCTACTACTGAAATACTCTTTTCAAGTAGTTGCTCATATACTGTTGCAACTTCTTCATTGGCTGTAACATCTACAAACACACTGTTTCTAAGGTTTTTCTCCCTGATTTGTTGAACAAAATCTTTAATGCCGGAAGCGGGTGCCTGGGCCAGTAAGTTTTGCCACTGATCCAATTCTATACCCTGATCTGCCAGTAATGCTTTCTTACTGTTGGCTATTCCTACTACTCTTACCTGCAGGTTGAGTTGATCTTGCAAAAATTGTTGTTGTTGTTTTATTTGTGCCACTAATTTACCACCTACATTGCCAGCACCTGCAATAAACACGTTCAATTGCTTATAACTCGTTTCAAAAAAAACTTCATGCAGTACATTGATGGCTTTCCGTACATCTTTAGTGGCAATAACAGCTGAAATATTTTTTTCTGATGAGCCCTGCGCAATAGCTCTTATATTAATACCATTTCGTCCCAGGGCTCCAAACATTTTTCCACTTACGCCCGGGTGGCTCTTCATTTGCTCGCCCACCAGTGCAACTATTGCGAGGTTGGTTTCCACTGTTAACGGATCTACTTTACCTGTTTGTATCTCGTAACTGAATACCGCATCAACCGCACGTTTCGCCTTTAATGTATCCGCTTCATTAATACCTACACAAATAGAATGTTCGGATGAACTTTGGGTAATTAATATCACATTCACCTGTTCATTGGCCAGTGATTCAAATAAGCGTTTTGAAAATCCGGGTATACCCACCATTCCGCTTCCTTCCAAACTTAGCAAGCTGATACTGGTAATACTTGATATTCCTCTTATAAATCCGTCTGCATTGGGTGCATGATTTTCTATTACTGTTCCAACAGCTTGCGGCTCAAATGTATTTTTAATCCATACAGGTATTTTTTTAATCATTACGGGCTGTATGGTAGGAGGATAAATAATTTTAGCTCCAAAATGTGAGAGCTCCATTGCCTCCTGATATGAAATACGTTCAATTGGTTTTGCATTCGAAACCAGACGCGGGTCTGCTGTCATCATACCGCTTACATCTGTCCATATTTCCAACACCGAAGCATCCAGTGCGGCCGCATAAATAGCGCCGGTATAGTCCGATCCTCCCCTTCCCAGTGTGGTGGTATGTTCTGCCTGATTGGCTGCAATAAATCCGGGAATCACATAATATTTCGCTTCATTGGCTTTAAACCAGGAAACGATTCTCTCGTTGGTTACAAAAAAATCAACACCGGCATTGGAATGATTCGAGTTGGTAACGATCAGGTGTCTTGAGTCGACCCATAGTTGCTGCACACCTAAAGATTGAAGTTTTGCTGCAACAATCTGCGATGAAAGGAGTTCTCCATAACCAACAATTTTATCTTGCGTGCGAAGTGAAAGTTCTTTCAACAAGTAAACACCATCACAAATACCTTCTAAATCGTTGAACTGTTGTTTTACAAGGCTAAGCGTGGCACTCTGCTGTTGTATAGGCAATAAAACACGAACTGTTTCAAGGTGTTTCTGCTCCAATTCTTCCAGCAATGTTTTATATGTTTCATCTGCTGTTGCAGCGAAAGATGCAATTTTTAAAAGACTATCTGTAACACCACCCATTGCAGAAACCACTACTGCAATTTTTTCTGTAGTTGGCTGCTGCATAACAATATTGACTACTTTTTCAATATTCGCCGCGTTGGCTACCGAACTTCCGCCGAATTTGAGAACCTTCATAATATGATTTGATAATAAATGAGAAAATAAGACAACTGTCTCTCAGTGAAAACAGTCTGCTGACCCATGGTATGATATAGAATAATTAACCCCTTACAGGGTTGTAGTGGTGGTAATAATAGTAGCAGTAAACAGTTGAACTGTTTGTAGAGGAGTGATATTTGACTGCTGTTGTTTCATTACTCTATAAAGATAGTATACTTTTCGGATTTTTATACCAGGTAGCCAAAAAGATTATCCTGTTTACTAAGTTCAGTATAGTTGATTTGGTGTTTATTCAGGTTATCGATTAGTATTTCATAATCTTTTTTTGATTTCAGTTCAATACCAACCAGTGCAGGGCCTGTTTCTTTGTTGTGCTTTTGCATATATTCAAAGCGGGTGATGTCATCATTTGCTCCCAATACATCGTTCACAAATTGTTTCAGTGCACCCGGGCGCTGAGCAAAACGAATCAGGAAATAATGCTTAAGTCCCTCATACTGCAGTGATCGTTCTTTGATTTCCTGCATGCGGTCTATATCATTATTACTGCCACTCACAATACACACCACATTTTTTCCTTTAATCTCGCTGGCATAATCGTCGAGCGCTGCAATTGATAAAACTCCGGCTGGCTCAGCCACAATGGCGTCTTCATTATACATCCGTAAAATGGTTGAGCATACACGACCCTCGGGTACCAGTTTCATATCATCCAGTACATCTTTACAGATATCAAACGTAATATCGCCCACTCGTTTTACGGCTGCACCGTCTACAAAACGTTCAATCTGGTCTAATATAACAGGTTTGCCAGCTTTCAGCGCTTCTGTCATTGAAGGGGCCCCTTCAGGTTCTACACCTATAATTTTTGTTTTGGGTGAAAATGTTTTAAAGTAACTGCCTACACCTGCACTTAATCCACCACCACCAACGGGAACAAACAGGTAATCAATCTCAGACTGATCTTCCATAATCTCCATACCCACCGTTGCCTGTCCTTCAATAATTCGCAGGTCGTCAAAGGGTGGTATAAAAGTCATTTGGTGCTCCAATGTATATTGTTTGGCGGCTGCGGCACAATCATCAAACGTATCTCCTGTGAGCTTTACTTCAACAAAACCTTCTCCAAACATTTTAGTCTGGCTCACTTTCTGGTTTGGGGTAATGATGGGCATGAATACCACCCCTTTTATATTCAGTTTTTTACAGCTATACGCAAAACCCTGCGCATGATTGCCTGCACTCGCACATACCACACCATGCTGCAACTGATCTGTCCTTAAACTGCTCATCATATTATAAGCGCCACGTAACTTATATGAACGCACTACCTGCAAGTCCTCTCTTTTCAGGTAAACATTACAGTTATACCTACGCGATAATGCATCATTATACATCAATGGGGTTCGGTTTACCACATGCTGTAAACGATCTGCTGCTGCCTGAAAGTTGAGTATATGTGTTGTTGCTATGTTCATATCTGTTACTGTTGGCCCTCTCTTTTATGAGAGAGGGCCATATCATTTAAGTATTTATGCTTCCACAGCTTCGCTTACCTTCTGGTTTTCCGGGCGTAAACTTCTTACGGTTTTACCTGCCTGCCATAATTCGCTGTCGCGTAATTCTTTCAGCTCCTCTTCCAGTTTCTCACGATAGTCGGCTTTACTGTTACTTTCAATTGACTTAGCTGCTTCTTTACCGGCGGCTACACTTTCATATAATTCTGTAAATACAGGTAATGTGGCATCTCTGAATTTCTTCCACCAATCCAATGCACCACGTTGTGCCGTAGTTGAACAGTTCGCATACATCCAGTCCATTCCGTTTTCAGCTACCAGCGGCATAAGTGATTGTGTCAATTCTTCAACTGTTTCATTAAATGCTTCAGATGGCGAGTGTCCTTTTGCACGTAACACCTGAAATTGTGCTGCAAAAATGCCCTGTATGGCACCCATCAATGTGCCACGTTCTCCGGTAAGATCGCTGTACACTTCTTTTTTGAAATCTGTTTCAAACAGGTAACCGCTTCCAATTGCAATACCCAATGCCACTACCCGTTCAAAAGCACGACCGGTTGCATCCTGAAAAATAGCATAACTGCTGTTTAGTCCGCGACCCTGTAAAAACATGCGGCGTAATGATGTACCTGAACCTTTGGGAGCCACCAGGAACACATCTACATCGGCAGGTGGAACAATACCTGTTTGTTCTTTATAAGTTACACCGAAACCATGTGAGAAATACAATGCTTTTCCGGGCGTTAAATATTTTTGTACAGTAGGCCATAATTTAATTTGTGCCGCATCACTCAGCAGGTAACATATAATAGTGCCGCGTTCCAGTGCTTCTTCAATTTCAAATAATGATTCTCCGGGAACAAAACCATCACGAACGGCTTTATCCCAACTCTTGGAATTTTTTCTCTGCCCAACAATAACATTGATCCCGTTTTCTTTCTGATTCAATGCCTGTCCTGGTCCCTGAACACCATAACCAATAACAGCTACTGTTTCATTTTTCAGTACCTCTTGTGCTTTTGCAAGCGGAAATTCTTCGCGGGTAACTACATTTTCTTCTACGCCGCCAAAATTTAATTTTGCCATGATAATTGTTTTATAAGTTTTTGTTGATTGTTACATAGTAAATATTTCATCCTGTTGTCCCAGGTATTCATTTTCAATTACTTCATCACCAGGGTCCTTGGCTTCAAACTCTTTAATTTTTTCATGAAACCCTCTGCTTGCCTTAATAATAGCTACCCTTGCGCTTCTTACAAACTCAATAAGACCATGTGGTTCCAGCACAGCAATCAGTTTATTTGTTTCTTCGCGATGACCACTCGTTTCAAAAATGGTATAGTCTTTTCTTATCACAACAGCCCTGGCTCCGTACTCCCTCAGCAGTCTTTCTACTTTTACCTTTTCCGTTATTTCATCGGTAGAGACTTTATATAAGGCCAGCTCCTGCCAAACAATCTCATCATTGGTATTATAATAGGCCTTTAATACTTCCACCTGCTTCTCAATCTGTCTTACCAGTTTACGAACCACTTCTTCCAGTTCGTCAATAACAATGGTAAACCTGTGAATACCTTCTACTTCAGAAGGTGAAGTATTGAGGCTTTCAATATTGATTTTTCTTCTGGAGAAGATGATTGCAATACGATTCAGTAAACCAATATGGTTTTCTGTATAAACCGTGATTGTAAATTCCTGTTTACTCATACAATTATTTTAATCTTATTTCACTAACACTACAACCCTGTGGTACCATCGGAAATACGTTGTTTTCTTTTCCTACCATTACTTCCAGCAGGTAAGAACCATTATGCTGAAGCATGGTTTCAAGGGCCGGTTGTAATAAGGCCCTGTCTTTTACACTGTTTCCTTCAATACCATATCCTTTGGCAACCATTACATAATCGGGGCTCGCGATATCTACAAACGAATAGCGTTTATCGTGAAATAATTGCTGCCACTGACGTACCATACCAAGGAACTGGTTATTTAGAATCAATATTTTTACATTGATTCCTGTTTGCATAATGGTGCCTAATTCCTGAATAGTCATCTGAATGCCTCCGTCGCCAATAATGGCAACAACCGTTCGTTCGGGTGCCCCGAATTTGGCTCCAATGGCTGCGGGCAATGCGAAACCCATAGTGCCTAAACCACCTGATGTAACATTGCTCCTGGTTTGATTGAATTTGGCATAACGACAAGCCACCATCTGATGCTGTCCAACATCTGTTACAATAATGGCATCTCCATTGGTTAATTCATTCAGCACACGTAATACTTCACCCATTGTAAGCTGCTCTGTATCGGGATGCAGTTCATCAAAAATTACCTGTGTTTCTTCTTCCTGCTGAAAGTTTTTAAATTTTTCTACCCACTGCGGATAAACTTTTGACTGTATCAGCTTAGTCAGCAGGGGTAAAGTTTCTTTACAATCGCCCCATACACCTACAGTTGCTTTTACATTTTTATCTATCTCCGAAGGATCAATATCGAGATGAATTACTTTGGCCTGTTTGGCGTATTTATCAAGTCTACCGGTTACACGGTCGTCAAAACGCATCCCCACTGCTATCAATACATCACATTCATTGGTCATTACATTCGGACCATAATTACCATGCATACCCAACATACCCATATTCAATGGATGCTCGGTTGGTAATGCGCTTAACCCCAGTATGGTCCATGCTGCCGGGATACCTGATTTTTCAATAAAACATTTAAATTCTTTTTCTGCCTTACCCAGTATTACACCCTGACCAAAAACCACAAATGGTTTTTCGGCAGCGTTGATCAGTTTTGCGGCTTCTTCAATAAATTCATTACGTATTATGGGTTTGGGTCTATAACTTCTGATATGATCGCATTTACAATAACCCTGGTAGTCAAATTTCTGTAGCTGTGCATTTTTGGTAATATCAATTAATACCGGTCCGGGTCTTCCACTTCTTGCGATATAAAAAGCTTTGGCCAGTACTTCAGGAATTTCTATTGCATCTGTTACCTGGTAATTCCATTTGGTAACGGGTGCAGTAATATTGATAACATCTGTTTCCTGAAACGCATCAGTACCCAGCAAGTGAGCAAATACCTGACCTGTTATACATACCAACGGTGTGCTATCGATCTGTGCATCAGCCAACCCTGTTACAAGATTGGTAGCACCGGGACCGCTGGTAGCAAATACCACACCTACTTTACCCGATGAACGTGCATAGCCCTGTGCAGCATGTATGCCCCCTTGTTCATGACGAACAAGAATATGTTTTAACTGCTCATGATAATCGTACAAAGCATCATAAATAGGCATGATGGCTCCGCCGGGATATCCGAAAACGGTATCCACTTTTTCTGCAATCAATGCTTCCAGTACTGCCTGTGAGCCACTTAATTCAGTGCCTTGCTTTGGCTTTACCTCTTCTTTTGCAACTATCACTGCTTCCATCTTATTTCAGTTATAAATGATTTGATTATAATTCATCTGTTACACAGCCTTGCGATGCATCTTTTACCACCTGTGCGTATTTAAACAACACCCCTTTAGTAGCATTCAATGCAGGCCTTTTCCACTTCGCCCTTCTCCTGTCAATTTCTTCGCCTGCTACTTTAAGTGTCATTTTTTTTGTTGCCACATTCAGTTCAATTATATCCTCATCCTGTACCAGCGCAATCAATCCTCCATCATATGCTTCGGGTGTAATATGTCCAACCACAAATCCATGTGTACCTCCGCTAAATCTTCCGTCAGTAATCAGGGCAACCGATTTGCCGAGCCCCGCACCAATAATGGCAGATGTAGGTTTCAGCATTTCAGGCATACCTGGCCCACCTTTGGGGCCTACATAACGGATCACGACTACATCTCCTTTTTTTATTTTACCAGTATTGATGCCATCAATCAATGCATGTTCACCATCAAATACCCGCGCAGGTCCTTCAAACAATTCACCTTCTTTCCCGCTGATTTTTGCTACGCTTCCATTTTCGGCGAGGTTGCCGTAGAGTATTTGTAAATGACCAGTTGCTTTCACAGGATTTTCTAGCGGGAGGATAATCTGTTGCTGATTAAAATCAAGATCCGGCACCGATGAAAGATTCTCTGCCAGTGTTTTTCCGGTAACTGTTAAACAGTCACCATGCAGTAATCCTTTTTGTAACATGTATTTCATCACTGCGGGCAGACCTCCATATTGATGTAAGTCCTGCATCAGGTATTTGCCGCTTGGTTTAAAATCGGCAAGTACAGGTACCCTGTCGCTGATATGTTGAAAATCGTCTTGTGTCAGTAGTACATCTACTGCTTTAGCCATGGCAATCAAATGCAATACAGCATTGGTGCTTCCACCTAATACCATGATCACTGTAATTGCATTTTCAAATGCTTTTCTTGTCATGATATCTTTTGGCTTGATATCCAGTTCCAGTAAATGACGGATGGCTTTACCTGCATCCAGACATTCCTGCTTTTTTTCTTCGCTCAATGCGGGGTTAGAAGAGGAATAGGGTAAGCTCATCCCTAATGCCTCTATAGCGGAAGCCATTGTATTGGCCGTATACATACCGCCACAGGCTCCTGCACCCGGACATGAATGTTGTACAATACCTTTAAAATCTGCTTCCGATAAATTACCAGCTATTTTCTGGCCCAATGCTTCAAAAGCAGAAACAATATTCAAATCCTGTCCTTTATAATGACCTGGTGCAATGGTGCCGCCGTACACCATAATGGCCGGACGGTTAAGGCGTCCCATGGCAATAAGAGAGCCCGGCATATTTTTATCGCAACCCGGCAGGGCGATAATACCATCGTAATATTGTGCGCCGCAAACAGCTTCTATGGAATCTGCAATGATATCTCTGCTTACCAATGAATAGCGCATACCATCGGTACCATTACTCATGCCATCACTTACACCAATGGTGTTGAAAATAAGACCTACCAGCTCATTATCCCACACACCCTGTTTAACCAGTTTTGCAAGATCATTTAGGTGCATATTGCAAGTGTTTCCATCGTAACCCATGCTCACCACACCTACCTGTGCCTTTTTAAGATCCTCTTCTGTGAGGCCAATACCGTAAAACATGGCTTGTGCAGCAGGTTGTGTAACATCCTGTGTAATGGTTTTTGAATATTTATTTAGTTCTTTCATGATTCTTTTTTATTCCCGGATTAAAATCCGGGGCAAGGATTTTTAGGCTTCGATAGTTTCGCGTTTGTATGCTTTTTCCAATACGCTTGCTTTATATGCCTTTTGTAATATACTCCCTAGGCTATTTTCCCATGATTGTGTAAATGGAATATTGTCCATTGATTCCAATGCAACAACTTCGGCAGCAGTACCACAAAAGAAAGCACTATCGGCACCACGCATTTCTTCTGGTTTAAATTTTTTCTCTACAACAGGAATTTCCAGTGATTCACACAACCCCAATACTGTGGCTCTTGTTATTCCAGGGAGAATATTTCCGGTTGCCGGTGTGTACAACACGCCTTCTTTTTCGTAGAATATATTGGCGCCGGGGCCTTCTGCTACATTACCTTCGATGTCTAGTAACAATGCTTCATCATATCCATTATCTTTTGCTTCCTGACAAGCGAGAATGGAATTCACATAATGGCCCGATACTTTTGCATTGATCTTAAACCCGGTTGGATTAGGGCGACGATAAGATGAGGTCATAATACGCATCTGGTTACTGAGGTATCCATTGGTCCATTCCCATGCAGTAATAGCGAGATAACTTTCTTTTCCTTTTGATAATGACATATTGGGCGAACAGAGTATCACCGGTCTTATATATGCATCACTGAATCCATTGCGCTGCAATACTTCATAAGTCAAGTCAGTCAGTTCTTCAGTAGAAGTATTAAAAGGAATGCCCATTACTTCTGCCGAATAACGCAAACGATCATAGTGTTCCTTTGCTTTAAAAATGCGGGTTCCGTTTGCTGTATCATATGACCGGATGCCTTCAAACACTGCATACCCATAATGCAGCGACTGTCCATACAGGTCAATCTTTGCATCCGCTGCTTTCATGAATGCACCATTGAAATACACTACTGTTGACTCACCGTAATACATATTCTTTTTTTTGCTGTAAATAAAAAAGCCCCGCCTTTTTGGAGGCGGGGCTGTATGCTTAGTTTTTTCGTTACAATTACATAAGGGCTCCTCCTCCGTTCAGTGCAGGAATAATAATGACAACCACAATAATAATTGTGTTGATGCTGTTGACAATATTGTTACTGTTTTTGAACATAGAGTGGTGCTCGTTGATAACGAAGATAATCCCACCTCTCGAAAAAAACAAAGAACTTTTTGTATTTATTTTCAAATACCTGTTTTTATTACGAACAAGCGTTTGTTATTGCTGTACTCTAAAAGCCAAGTGCGGCGCATACTCCAGAGTATTTTGCCGCACTTGCAATTTTTAAACCCATCCTTATTTTGACGATCTATATGATCGTTGATTTATTCAGACTTGTATTTGTACCAATTTCTGTGTCGGTATTTCTTTCTATATGATCTGCAATCAGGTCACCAATAGCTGTTGTGGAATAGTTGTTGATTGGGTCTATATCTTTTGATACAAATCCGTTAAGGAGGGTCCATTCAACTGCTTTACGAACAGCCACCGCTTCCTGCTGTAACCCAAAATGATCGAGTAACATAGCTGCAGAAAGTATTGATCCCAATGGGTTGGCTATATCTTTTCCTGCTGCCTGTGGATATGACCCATGTATGGGTTCAAATAAAGCAACCGTATTACCAACAGATGCTGATGGTAATAATCCTAACGAACCACTCAACACACTGGCCTCATCACTGATAATATCGCCAAACATATTTTCAGTTAATACTACATCAAACTGGGCGGGGTTGAGGATAATCTGCATAGCTGCATTATCAACAAACATATAATCAACACTAACATCCGGGTAATTACTACTCAATTGCTGAACCACTTTACGCCAGAGTCTTGAAGTTTCCAGTACATTGGCCTTATCAACCAGTGTAAGTTTCTTTTTTCTTTTCTGTGCATATTGAAATGCAAGATGTGAGATACGTTCAATTTCTTCTGTCGAATAAGTGCATTCATCTATAGCTATTGTTCCATCTGCCCGTAATTCTTTTTTTCCGAAATAAATACCGCCAGTGAGTTCACGAAAAATTACAAAATCAACATTCTCCAGTTGTTTGGCTTTCAGGGGCGACATATGTTGCAATGCCTTATAGGTATCAATGGGTCTGATATTGGCATAGAGCTGTAATACTTTTCTCAGCTTAAGCAAACCCTGTTCAGGCCGAACAGTTGCAGCGGGATTGTTATCATACTTAGGATCACCGATGGCTCCGAATAAAATAGCATCACTTTGTAAACAGGTATCAATAGTTGCATCTGGTAAAGGATTACCGGTTTGATCAATGGCAATAGCACCCATAACTGCATAGCGATAATCAAACTGATGGCCAAAACGTTTAGCCACTGCATCTAATACTTTTACGGATTGATTGGTGACTTCCGGTCCAATTCCATCTCCGGGTATAACGGCAATCTTCTTATTCATAGCTCAGGTTTATGCGAGTTCTTTTTCAAATATTTCTATTTCCTGTTTCATGCTGATCAGGTAATCAATATCATCATACCCATTCAGTAAACAGGTTTTTTTATAACTGTTTATTTCAAATGATTCCTGTTGCCCGGTAGCATCAATAGTGATGGTTTGTGCAGCCAGATCGATTGTTATTGTTGTAGTGTTAGGCTGTGCGAAAATCTGTTGCAGAAAAGATTCACTTACTGTCACCGGTAACAATCCATTGTTCAATGCATTGTTTTTAAAGATGTCTGCAAAAAAACTCGACACTACAGCAGCAAATCCATAATCCTTAATGGCCCATGCAGCATGTTCACGTGAAGAGCCGCATCCGAAATTTTTTCCGGCTACCAATATTTCTCCACTGAATTCAGGCTTATTTAATATAAAGTCTGCTTTAGGCTGCTGTTCATCATCATTAGCATAACGCCAGTCGCGAAACAAATTTTTACCAAACCCATCTCTGGTCGTCGCTTTCAAAAAGCGCGCAGGAATAATCTGATCGGTATCAATGTTCTCCATTGTAACCGGAACAAACCTGCTTTGTATTGTTGTTACTTTATTCATGTTTCTTTGGGGCTGTGAACTACGAGCTATGAGCAAAATATGCTCGTGGCTCATAGCCCATAGCTCACAGCTTATATTAGTTCTCTTACATCTGTTACTACTCCTGTTATTGCTGCTGCTGCTGCTGTTAGCGGGCTGGCAAGCAATGTTCTCGCACCGGCTCCCTGTCTGCCTTCAAAATTTCGGTTACTGGTACTGATACAATATTCACCTGCAGGTATTTTGTCTTCATTCATACCCAGGCATGCACTGCAACCTGCCTGTCGTATTTCGAAACCTGCTTCCCGGAAAACCTTATCCAGTCCTTCTGCCTGCACCTGTTTCGATACCTGTTGTGAGCCGGGAACAATCATCACCTGTACCTGATCATGTTTTTTTCTTCCTTTAATCAGTGACGCCACCATTCGCAGGTCTTCGATCCTCGAATTGGTACAGCTTCCAATAAAAACATGTTGTACAGGCATACCCAGTAATGATTTGCCGCTTTCCAATCCCATGTATTGTAATGCTTTCATGATATTGTTGCGCTCGCCTTCATCAGGAATACTTTCTGCAACAGGAACGAGTCCGTTGATAGCAATACCCAAACCCGGGTTGGTTCCATAAGTTATCATGGGTTCAATAGCCGATGCATTAATATGAATTTCTTCATTAAATTTTGCCTCAGCATCACTGTATAATTCTTTCCAGTCTGCAATTTTCTTTTCCCATTGTTCTCCTGATGGCGCAAACTGCCTTCCTTTTATATAACTGAAAGTAATTTCATCGGGAGCTATCATACCACCACGGGCACCCATTTCAATACTCATATTACAAATGGTCATTCTTGCTTCCATCGAAAGTGATCGGATGGCCGAGCCTGCATACTCTACAAAATATCCCGTTGCGCCACTTGCAGATATTTTGGAGATGATATAAAGAATAATATCTTTCGATACCACTCCTTTATTCAGTTCTCCTTCAATATTAATGCGCATCAGTTTGGGGTTGCTCTGCATCAAACATTGTGATGCAAACACCATTTCCACTTCACTGGTGCCGATACCAAAAGCAATGGCTCCGAAAGCACCATGTGTTGATGTATGACTGTCGCCACAAACAATCGTCATACCCGGTTGTGTAATACCCAATTCAGGTCCGATTACATGTACAATACCCTGAAAAGGATGACCTAAACCATACAACTCAATATTGTGTTTCTTGCAATTTTCAATCAGTTGCTGTACCTGTAAACGCGATAATTCATCTTTAATAGGCAGATGCTGGTTCAGTGTAGGTACATTATGATCAGCCGTGGCTACAACCTGGTCAGGTCTGAAAACAGAAAGCCCCCGCTTTTCAATACCCTTGAATGCCTGGGGACTTGTTACTTCATGAATGAAATGTTTATCAATATACAATACCGACGGACCTCCGTCGATCTGTTTGACAACATGCTTGTCCCAAATTTTTTCAAATAATGTCTTTGCCATACTTCTTTAAAATTGCCTGGCATTTAAAAAATGCCAGGCTGAGAAAAACTAAAACTATGCTGATGAGAAAATCCTATGCCATTGCCGGCTCAGGTTTATAGGCCTGTGCCATTGCATGCAGATCGCTCTCCTCCACTTCTTTTTTTCTGTCTGCTACCTGTAAGAATGACTGATATAAAACGTCGATATCATTCCTGTTATATTGGTAACCTAATTTCTGAAAACGATGTGCCAGTGCACTTCTTCCACTCCTTGCTGTTAATACAATCTTACTTCCTTCTGCACCTACTTCTTCCGGGTTAATGATCTCATAGGTTTGTGCATCTTTCAGGAAACCATCCTGGTGAATACCTGATGAATGTGAGAATGCATTGGCACCCACTATAGCTTTATTGGGTTGAACGGGCATCCGCATTATATCTGAAACCTCTCTGCTGATGGGATTTAACTGCTGAGTTTGCACCTGCGTGTAAAAACCCAGGTCTTTATGCTGTTGCAATACCATAACCACTTCCTCCAGTGAAGTATTGCCTGCTCTTTCTCCCAGTCCATTTACAGTACACTCTATTTGTCTTGCACCGTTTATTACACCTGCAATTGCATTGGCTGTTGCCAGACCAAGATCGTTATGACAATGACAGGAGATTACAGCTTTATCAATATTGGGTACATTATTTTTCAGGAAAGCGATTTTTTCACCATACTGATGTGGTAAACAATAACCTGTTGTATCTGGAATATTTACGACCGTAGCCCCGGCAGCAATAACTGCTTCAATAACCCTGGCCAGGTAAGTATTTTCTGTTCTGCCGGCATCTTCTGCATAAAATTCAACATCATCGGTAAAATTGCGGGCCCATTTTACAGCCTGTACAGCACGGCTGAGTATTTCATCCTGCGTAGCATTGAATTTGGCTTTAATATGGAAATCGGATGTGCCAATACCGGTATGGATACGTGGACGTTTGGCATATTTTAATGCCTGTGCCGCTACTTCAATATCTTTTTGCACGGCCCGGCTTAAACCGCATACGGTTGCATTCTTTACAGCTTTGGCTATTTGTTCCACCGATTCAAAATCGCCGGGTGAAGAAATGGGGAATCCGGCTTCTATGATATCCACACCCAGGGCCTCCAGTTTTAGTGCCAGTTCGAGCTTCTCCTTGGTATTGAGTTTACAACCGGGCACCTGCTCACCATCGCGTAATGTGGTATCGAAAATATAAACCTGCTGACCCATTTCGTCTTCGTTTTTATAATTGGGATAAAAAAGCAAGCTGAAGAATTTTGTTAATGATTGCCTGTATTAACAAATCAACAGCCTGCTTATCTTCGAATTTAGATGAGATATTGAGGGGTTTCAGATCAAAATTGATGTTATTTTACACTGTATAAGCAACCCCAATTCCAATAAAACCCTTGTCAGTAAAGGATTTTAACCAGTAAGATTTACCATGCCTAACCGAAGTACAGATACCCTTTTTCAGTTGATACAGTCACTCGAAACGGCCGAAAAGCGTCATTTTAAACTGTATATGAAAAGTTCTTCCGGTGGTTCAGGCGATCTGAAAGTGGTTCAGTTATTCGATGCACTTGATAAAATGAAGCATTATGATGAAGAAACCCTGTTAAAAAAACATCCCGGTATACAAAAACAACAGCTATCGAATCTCAAAGCCCGCTTGTACCAGGAAGTACTTACAAGCCTGCGCTCACTGAAAAAAGAAGAGAATATTGATCTTCAGTTACATGAACAGCTCGATTTTGCACGACTTTTATACAATAAAGGTTTATACCTGCAGAGTTTGAAAGTGCTGGATAAAATCAAGGATTTGGCCCGTAACCACCACCAGGTTACATATATTTTACAGGTTGTTTTTCTGGAGAAAAAAATTGAGGCACTTCATATTACCAGAAGCATGCAGGACAGGGCCGAGAAGCTGAGTGCAGAATCGGAAGAAATCAATGGCCGCTTACGCCTGATCGGTCAGTTATCTGATCTTTCCCTGCTATTGTACAGTTGGTATATTCAGAATGGTCATGCCAGAAATGAAAAAGACAGGGCAGAAGTAGACCAGATATTTAAACAGGAGCTGCTCGAACAGGTTAAAAACTGCGACGGGTTTTATGAGAAACTTTATCGTTATCAGTCTTATTGCTGGTATGGTTTTATTATACAGGATTTTTTGCTGTATTACCGGTATTGTCAGAAATGGGTTGACCTTTTTAATAGTTCCCCAAAAATGATTGAAGTGGAAACGGCACACTATATCAAGGGTATGCATAACCTGTTAAGTGCACATTTTGATTTACGCAACCACAAAAAATTTGAAGAAACCATTCAGCAGTTTGAACGTTTTACACATGACCCTGTAGTTCAGCATAACCACAATAACCTGATACAAACTTTTTTGTACCTGTATACTGCCAAGCTGAATAAACATTTTATGGAAGGCAGTTTTACAAAAGGTTTATTACTGGTGCCAGAGATTGAAGAGAAGCTGAAAGAGTATGAGATTTATTTAGACAGGCATCGGATTCTTGTGTTCTATTATAAATTTGCGTCTTTATATTTTGGCTCAGGTGATCATGAAAAAAGTATTGACTACCTGAATAAAATCATCAACCTCAAAGTTGACCTGCGAACCGACCTTCAATGTTATGCCCGTTTGTTACACCTCATTGCACATTATGAACTGGGTAACTTTGATTTATTAGAGTACCTGTTGAAGTCGGTCTACCGGTTTATGGCCAAGATGCAAAACCTGAGTACGGTTGAATTAGAAATATTTTCTTTCCTCAAACAATCTTTCAAACTTACCCCACGAAAACTGAAGCCTCAGTTTGAACTGTTATTAAATAAGCTCCGACCACTTGAAAAAAACAGTCTTGAAAACCGTGCATTTATGTACCTCGATGTTATTTCATGGCTGGAGAGTAAGATTGAAGGGAAGCCAGTTCAGGACGTAATCAGGGGGAAATACCTTACTACTCTAACCTGAGTAGTTATATAGCATTCAACAATTACAAACCCGAATTAATTACATATTTGCTATTTTCATTGCCCAATCAATTGCCATGAAAAAAGCACTATCTCTTCTTTTCACTTTTCACCTTTCCCTTTTCACCCTCTACGCCCAGATAGCAAAAGCTCCTGAGGTAAAAGATGGTGACGGTCCATACACACAGCTCATCATTCGCGGTGTTACCCTCATCAATGGTACCGGTGCACCTCCGCTGGGGCCGATGGATATTGTAATTGAAAACAACCGTATTGTTCAGATACAGGGGGTGGGTAGTCCGGGATTACCGATTAACCAAAACAGAAGACCTGTACTCAAAGCAGGCGGTAAAGAACTGAACTGCGAAGGCATGTATGCACTGCCCGGATTAATTGATATGCATGGTCATATTGGAGGTACGGCGCAGGGCACTCCTGCCGAATATGTTTTTAAATTGTGGATGGCACATGGTATTACCACTATACGCGACCCTTCGGCCGGTAATGGTTTAGACTGGGTGCTTGAACACAAACGTAAAAGCGCAGCCAATTCCATTACTGCTCCCCGCATTTTTGCTTATACTTCTTTTGGTCAGGGTAACCGTGGTCCGATTACCAATGCCGAACAGGCCCGTAACTGGGTTCGTGAGAATGCAAAAAAAGGTGCCGATGGTATTAAATTTTTTGGAGCATCGCCTGAAGTAATGGATGCTGCTGTTCGTGAAAACAAAGCACTGGGGTTACGTTCTACTGCTCACCATGCACAAACCGATGTTGCCAGGTGGAATGTATTAAACTCGGCAAGGGCAGGTATGACAAGTATGGAACACTGGTATGGATTACCCGAGGCTTTATTCACTGATAAAACCATTCAAAACTACCCTTCAGATTATAATTATAATAATGAGCAACACCGTTTTGAAGAAGCCGGTAAATTATGGAAACAGGCAGCCCCTCCTTATTCCGATCACTGGAACAAAGTAATGAATGAATTGATTGCGCTTGATTTTACACTGGATCCTACTTTTAATATCTACGAAGCCAACCGCGACCTTCACCGCGCAAGAAGAGCTGAGTGGCATGAGGATTATACATTGCCTTCTCTCTGGAAATTTTATGAACCCAGTTACCAGAGCCACGGATCGTACTGGCATAATTGGGGAACGGAGCAGGAAGTAGAGTGGAAAAACAACTATAGGTTATGGATGAGTTTTATTAATGAATATAAAAATCGTGGTGGGCGTGTAACTGCCGGTTCCGATAATGGATTTATTTACCAGACTTATGGTTTTGGTTATATACGCGAACTTGAACTCTTACGTGAAGCTGGTTTTCATCCACTGGAAGTAATTCGTTCTGCTACTTTATATGGTGCACAGGCATTGGGTATGGAAAAGGAAATTGGCAGTATTGAAGTAGGTAAACTGGCCGATATAGTAATTATAAATGCCAACCCGTTAAAAAATTTACAGGTACTCTATGGTACTGGTGCCATTGAACTGACCAAAGAAAATAAGATTGTACGAACAGGTGGTGTTCAGTTTACCATAAAAGATGGCGTTGTATATGACGCAAAGAAATTACTGGCTGATGTAAAGAAAATAGTTGATGCAGAGAAAGCTAAAACCGGTTGGAAATTGAAACAGCCGGGTATTGAGTAATCTTGGAATAAACATTACACTTCTTCTCTATTTAAGCCACAGGTTCAAAGATTAGTAAAATTAATCTGTGAATCTGCGGCTTCTTTTTTTGCATCCTGGTCAAGAAATTATCCGGCTACAAGTATGTCATTTGTAACTGGAAATTCAATTTTAATTTTACAGCCTTTACCCGGCTCAGATTGTATTGCAATACTACCGGTGTACAATTCAGTTCTCGTTTGAATATTATTAAGCCCGATTCCATTTCTTTTAATTTTTGTATCGAAACCTTTTCCGTCATCACTAACTGAAAGTACTATTTTCTCATCGCGGTATAATTCGATCACCACTTGTTTTGCCTGAGCGTGTTTAATGATATTGTTCATCTGTTCCTGTACAATACGGAATATATTCAGCTTAAATTCATAGCTGATATCTTCTTCGTGAAAATTACCATAAAAGAAATCGAGCTGTATCGTATTAGCCATCTGTATATCTTCTATTAAACCATCTATGGCTTTACAGAGACCAAAATCTTTGATTAATGGTGTTACCAGTGCTTTTGATAACTTTCTAATCTCCTCAATTGCATTATAAATAAACCCTGACGATTGTTTTAATAAGGCTTCAGCATTGCCTGTTCCTTTCTCTGCCGTAGCGATATACATCATGGCCACCGTTAATTGCTGATTTACATTATCATGCAATTCACGGCTTATTTCATATCGTTCCTTTTCCTGCACACGTATTACTGCTTCTGTAATTTCTTTTTGCTTGGCATTTCTCTCTTCTTCCAGTTTTTTCTCCAGCCGAATTTTTTCTGTTACATTATTTGCCAGCGCTATCACTGCATTCCGGTCTTTAAAAGTTATTTTTTGTGAATAGATCTCCATAAAAATAGGTTCTCCATTTTTATGGATGTGCTTCCATACACCCTGAGTAACTTTATCAGGGCCTGCACCAATCAGTTGCTTTGTAAATTCAAGATATTTTGGAACATCTTCCTCCTTTCTTAATTTCAGCATGGTCAATCCGAGGAATTCTTCTCTTGTATAACCATATTCTCTTGGAGCTGTATCATTAACTTCCAATATTTCAAATGTTTCAATATCCCAGATATAAATCGACATTGGATTATAAAAAAACAGGTTCCTATACCTTTCTTCAGAAGCGCGAATCGCTTCTTCTGCTTTTTTCTTTTCAGTTACATCTCTTGAATTGGAAACTATGCCTTTTACAGCCGGATCATTTAATAAGTTAGTAAGCTTTGTTTCCAGCCACCGCCATTCTCCTGCTGCATTTCTAAACTGGAAATACTGTATCTCATGATAATCGGAGTCTTTGATGATTTCAAAATGTTTCCTCATATCTATAACTTCATCAGGATGCATAAACTCAAAAAAAGTCTTCCCTACAATTTGATCTGAAGCATAGCCGAGCACCTGTTCAACACTCGGACTAGAAAATATAAATACTCCGTTTTTATCGAGTATTTTAATCATGTCTGAGCCGTTTTGCACCAATGAACGAAATCTTCTTTCACTATTCATTACCTGCAATTCTGCCAGTTTTCTTTCTGTAATATCCTGCATAGAGCCAATCATTCGAACGGCTCTTCCATTTTTATACAACAGGTATCCTTTATCAAGCACATAAGCATCTGTTCCATCGGCCCGTTTAAACCGGTATTCATCACTCCATAACTCACCCCTATTGCCATTGCAGGTGTCCAGTAACCTGTTTACTACTGCGGTTCTTTCATCTTCGTGTATTTTTTCTGCCCAGAAATTAAAATCACTTTCATCATCAGGTAACGCATAGCCAAAGAGTCTTTGAAGATTTTCGCCTGCCCAGAGTATTATTTTCGATTCAAGGTTCATATCCCATACCACATCATTTGTGGCTCTTGTAACAAACCTGTATCGATCATTGCTTTCCCTTAAATTTTCCTGGCTTTTCTTACGTTCAATACTATATTGTACCGATTTATCAAGCAGTTTTTCGTCAAATTCTCCTTTAATAAGATAGTCCTGTGCGCCGCTTGCCATGGTTTCGAGTGCTATTTCCATATCTATTAAACCTGTAAGAACAATAATTGGTATGGAGGCTGCATATTCGTTCACCGATTCGTAAGACTCCAGGCCATTGCTATCGGGCAAACTCAAATCAAGTAAAACAAGGTTTACTTCTTCCTGCTGCAAGGCCAGCTTGGCCTCTGTAGCACTTATTACTTTAATTAACCGGCGTATAGGTAATGATGTACTTTTCAGCAATTCTTCCAGAAGAAAGAGATCTCCGGGGTTGTCCTCCACAATCAGTATCGTCAATGCTTGGTGACTACTCTCGGACATGGCCGGCCGTTTGGGTGATAGAATATTTCAGGGTTTTCATGTGTTACTATAACAATATACTAAACATTTAAAGAAACGAAAACAATACTCAGTCTTTATATTCTTTTTGAAATAGAAAAGAAAAAGCTACTACCCGAGCCTGGTTCTGATTCTATCCATATTTTTCCTCCATGCCTTTCAACGATTTTCTTACAGATAGCAAGGCCAATTCCGGTTCCGCTATATTCCGAACGGCTGTGTAACCGATGAAATATGACAAATATTTTTTCGTGAAATGATGAATCAATTCCAATTCCATTATCTTTTACCACAAATACATATTCTTCTTCTTTTTCCTCATAGCTAATTGTAATTTCAGGAACGCGATCACTGTGATACTTTAAAGCATTGCTTACAAGGTTTTGAAACAACTGAAATAACTGCGTTTTATTGGCTTTAACTGTTGGCATTGGGTCAATATGAATTGTTGCACCAGTTTCTTCACATGATTTATAAAAAACTGCCTGTAACTCTTTAAGAAGAAAATTCAGGTCAGTTTCCTGAAATACTTCTGCACTGGAACCTACCCTTGAATATTCAAGCAAGTCCATTATCAGTGTTTTCATACGTTCTGCGCCATCTACGGCAAAATGAATATACTGATCGGCAGTTTCGTCGATTTTTCCTTCATATCTTTTCCTGAATAACTGCAAAAAACTCGTTACCATTCTCAATGGTTCCTGTAAATCGTGTGAGGCCACATAGGCAAAACGCTCCAGTTCAATATTTGAATTTACCAGTTCCTCGGCTCTTTTCTTAAGCCGGTTATTTAATTCGAGCAATAAGGCCTCCGATTCTTTTCGCTCTGATACATCCTGTGTTGCGCCAATCATTCTTTCTGGTTTTCCGTCCGCACTCCGAATAATATACCCTTTGTCGAAAACATACGCATATGTTCCATCTGCTCTTCTGAACCTATACTCATCTTCCCAATACAGTTCATTGGTATGAAATAGAATACGACTCCGTTTTTCAACCATCTTCTTTACATCATCCATATGCACCCGGTCTATCCAAAAGTTCTTATCCTTTTCTGCATCTTCTATTTCATAGCCGAACATATTCTTCAGTCCATCACCAACACGCAATACCATATCATTTTGTATATCCCAATCCCATATTGCATCGTTGGTTGCTTTAGTAGCGTAATAAAACCTTTCATTGGTTTTCAGGAGTGTTGCTTCTTTTTCCTTTGTTTCTGTAATGTCATGCACATTAATAATTACTCCAGTTACCTGACCTTTATCATAAAGAGGTGAGTAACGAATGTCTATAATAAACTTAGCATGCTCGGCTGTGGCTGGTATTTCTACAATGTTGCGGCGTGTCGATCCATTCAAAACATCCGCGTATAACTCTTTCAGGTATGCGAGTCTTTCAGGAGCAGCACTATCGAATATTGATCTTCCTTTTTCGAATGGAACGCCTAGTAATTTTTTTGATTTTTCCTCTGTCGCTTTATTAAAGTTCACAATCCTGAGATCCTTATCCAATATTATAAATAGTTCTTCCGTATGATTCAATACCATCCTCATATTCATCTCGGCTTCTTTCAACTCTTTCTCTTTCAGTTTCAGTTCCGAGATATCCTGTATAATCGTAAACGTATTTTGCTCTCCGTCTTTTCCACTGAAAATGACCGAAGAAACCCAGATTGGAAATTTTTCTCCACTTCTCCTGATACCAATTAACTCACAAATAACTTTTCCTTTTTCCTGTCTTTCTTTAAGGTGTTTTTCCAGACCAGGTGATTCAACATCAATAATCTGTCTCCGATCGGCACCCTGTAATTCTTCTTGTGTGTAGCCAAACATTTTACATGCAGCAGGATTGGCATCCAGTATGGTACCATCTGTTTTGGTTAGAAAAAATGCATCCATTGCATTTTCAATCATTGCACGATAAATGCCTGGTTCAATCATATTGGGTTGGTATACTTATATAAAATATTTTAAGTCACTTTTACTAAAATGACAATAATTCCGGCTGATTTATTATGCTGCCGAAAAAATACTGACCCTTTCTACCTCTTCTTTTTGGGGGAAAATAAAGAAGTGTATCAGGCATAAATATGGTCGATTGCCGTTTTGAATTTCTCCATCACTACTTTTCGTTTCAGGCTCATTTTAGGCGTCATTTCGCCGGTATCGATGGTCCATTCCTGTGGCAGTAATTCAAATTTTTTAATCTGCTCCACATGGTTAAAATAGCTGTTATAGCTTTCTACCAGTTCACGATACAGCTCCAGAACATGAGGATTATGTATCGCATCTTCATTCGTTGTATAATTAACACCCTTTTCTTTCATCCATTCTTTTAAAGTAAGAAAAGATGGAACAATTAATGCTCCTACAAATTTTCTTTCCGAGCCCACCACCATTACCTGTTCGATGAAAGGACTTTCTTTTAGTTTATTTTCGATAGGTTGCGGGGCTACATATTTACCTCCGCTGGTTTTAAACAACTCTTTTTTGCGGTCTGTAATTTTAAGGAATTTACCATCTTCTAATACACCAATATCTCCTGTATGCAACCAGCCGTTTATTACCGCTTCAGCAGTAAGATCAGGACGTTTGTAATACCCTTCCATCACACTTGGGCCTGCTACACAAATCTCGCCATCTTCCGCCAGCCGGAGCTCTACTCCGTTGATTAAGGGTCCCACAGTACCGAATTTTGTAAGTCCTTTAGCCTGACGGTTTACACTAATAACCGGACTGTTTTCAGTTGGCCCATAGCCTTCAAATACCGGAATTCGGGCTGCATTAAATATACGTAAGAGTTTTACCTGACAGGCGGCTCCACCCGTTACAATAAATGAAACATTACCTCCTAATGCTTCGCGCCATTTGCTAAAAATCAGTTTATTGGCAAGTGCCAGTTGAATATTATACCAGAAGCCCCCACTTTTCAGGTTGTCATAGCGTTCTGCCAATGAAACGGCCCAGAAAAATAATTTTCTCTTGATGCCCGTCAATTCATTTCCTTTGGCCATTATACGCTCGAATACTTTTTCAAGTAAACGGGGAACGGTTGTAAAGCCATCTGGTTTTATTTCACGAAGATTATCACCAATGGTTTCAAGACTTTCGGCATAATAAATGCTGATACCACTGTAGAGATAAATATAGGTTACTGTTTTTTCGAAAATATGATTCAAAGGAAGAAAGCTGAGCACTTTTGTTTCCGGTGCATCATTAAACGGAAAACTTTCTTTTGAAAACTGCACATTGGAATAAATATTCCTGTGGCTTAACATTACACCTTTTGGCGTACCGGTTGTACCCGATGTATAAATAATCGTTGCCAGATGCGATACAGGAATGGTTGCACTGATGGTTTTTACCTCTTGTACAGATATCTCATCGGCCAGTGCCGTTACTTCTGACCAGTGCCTTGCTCCCTCAATCGTATCAAATGTAAAAATGGCTTTTATAGAAGGTACTTTTGCAGCTACTGTTTTTGCCTTCTCCAGCAACTCCGCACTACTTACAAAAAGGTATTGAACAGCTGCATCATTCAGAATAAACTCCAGTTCTGCCGGGTTTGTTGTTGGATAAACCGGAACCAGTATAGCTCCTATTTGCTGTACTGCGAGGTCTGTAAAAATCCATTCCGGGCGGTTATTGCTGATGATGGCAATTTTATCGCTCGACTCCGGTGTAACATCTTTTGCACTTACACCTAATTTTAGTAATCCTGCACTAAACCTGTTCACCGTATCCACAACCTGTTCGGTACTATAGGTTACCCACTGCCCCTTCTCCTTTGCAGCCAACATATCTTTTTTAGGAAAATGTTGTAACTGGTGTTGCAAACAATCAAAAAGTCTTTTTACAATCATATGGCAATCGTTCAAATAAATACGTATTCACAAATCACTGTTCCGCTATTGTTTCTTCAGCTTTTCATATTCTTCTTCTGCCAGGTCGCGTGTATTACCGTTATATGCATTAAAATACTGGAATCCCAATGCTATACCCCAACCCAACATCACCCAGATAGGCCAGGGGGTTCCTTTAAACCCTGTTTCCCTACCGGTTCCGATCCACCAAATGGCCCATAGGAAGGCCACAATTATGATATACCCATACAGGTTTCTTTTAAAAGAAGCTCTTTTCTTGGCCATGCGCCAGAGTCTTTCATCTTTTTGGCTTTCCATAATAAGCAGTTTAGGAGAGTCAATTTAGGCAAAAGCCTACAAATAAAAAAGCCCGTATCTGTGGATACAGGCTCTTAGCTTATATTTCAGGCATTTATTTCGAAAAATAATTCTGACCGGGTGGTAATTTAAACAACCTTGTTTTCTGGAAAGCGTCAAAAGCGGCAGCTTCTTTCGGATGTGTGTCTTTCCATACTTTATATGCATCCTGGTTCACAGGTTCTGCAAACAACCATTGATTATATGCTTCAAACAAGCCTTCTCGTATGAAATACTGTTGCTGGTCAAATAATCCAAATGGATATCCGGTATTATTTTTAAACCAATCCAGTACCCATTTAGAGCGGATAGATGTACTTGTTTCAGGTTGAAAACCTGCAGTTACTGTTTGAACAATTTTTTCCATCGTTTGCAAAACATTTTTTTCAAAAGCAGATGGATTATTTTTTAATTGCTGCGAAATAACAGTAGGCAGGAAGAGTTTTTGCCAGGCATTAAGAAGGGCTTTTTTTACATCGGTTGTTCTTTCAGTAAAGCTTTCAAGGTTTACAAAAAGTTCTCCATATAAAGCTACCCTGACCCAGTTACCTGTTTTAGTATAATAAATACAGGCATTATAATAATTGCTGCTGTAATTGGGGTCGGCCTTTATTCCTTTCTCCCATTGCTCAATGGCTTCTGCCGGCGCATTATCCATGATCAATAATTCACCCAGTTCATTATAAATGATAGTACTGTTTGGAAATTTCTTCAACGCTGTTTTATACAGTTTTGCTCCTTCTTTGTATGATGCAGTTGCTTTATAACACAAACCCAGGATTTGAAAAATCTGTTCATCCGCATCCGATCTTTCCGCCAATACCCTTCCTATCTGTATCGATTTAGCAAAATCTCTTTTCAGGTAACAGGCATAAGCCAGGTCTTTCTGAATTGATATATCGGCCGGTGCCTGTTTAACAGCTGTTTCGAGTATAGCAATAGCATTGTCGAAATCGCCCTGCATCAGCATGGATTTGGCGGTTTCCTGTAATTTTTTTCCGGGGTCCTGCGCTATTACTGTAACCTGTGTCAGTAACAGAAGCGTTAATATAACAATTCGCATACTCATTATTTTAAACTTTTGTCTGCTACTCTCCAATCAGGTGTGTTAAGAGCCCATCTCTTAATTTAGGTTCAAACCAGGTACTTTTTGGTGGCATTACATTTCCGCTGTCTGAAATGTCAAATAGCTGATCAATGGTTACGGGATATAAGCTAAATGCTGCAGCAAATGCGCCACTGTTTACTTTTTTCTCCAGTTCGCCTAATCCCCTGATGCCCCCTACAAATTCAACACGTGTATCGGTTCTCGGGTCTCTGATATTTAATATAGCATCCAAAACATGATTCTGTAACACCGTTACATCCAATACACCAATAGGATCGTCTGTATAAGCATCCTGTTTTGCTCTTAGTATATACCAGTTACCTTCCAAATACATGCCAAACTCATGTAATGCTGTGGGCTTCACCGGTTCTGCACCTTTTAACTGTACATCAAATTTATTTTCTAGCGCTTGTATAAATGCTGCAGTTGAGAGTCCGTTTAAATCTTTTACCACCCGGTTATAATCCATGATCTGTAACTGGCTGGATGGAAATAATGTAGTGAGAAAATAATCAGCTCCCGGTCCGGCTTCGGCTCCCAAAGCCTTACGTACTTTAGCTGCAGAAGCTGCCCGATGGTGACCATCGGCAATATATGTGTAGGGAATTTCTCTTTGAAAAATGCCTGTTATCTGGTCACAAACAGCCGTGTCATTTACAATCCAGATGGAATGCTGAATATCATCATCGGCAGTAAAATCATATACAGGCGATTTGTTTTCTTTCCATTTTTCAATCAATTCATCCATTGAATCATTACTTCTGTATGCCAGAAATACGTTACCTGTTTGCGCACCTGAAATACGAATATGATTGATGCGATCCTGTTCTTTTTCCGGACGTGTAAATTCATGTTTACGTATCACGTCATTTTCATAATCATCAATACTGCTTACACAAACCAGACCTGTTTGCTTACGGCCATTCATAATCAGTTGATAGATATAATAACATTCTTTTGATTCACGAAACAAAATTTCACGTTTCATGAATGCATCCAGATTAGATTTTGCCTGTTCGTATACTTGCTGTGCATGAATATCTGTAGTATCGGGTAAATCTATTTCACTTTTAGTGATATGAAGAAAAGTACTCGGATTTCCCTGTGCTTCAATTTTTGCTTCTGCACTGTTTAAAACATCGTAGGGTCTGCTGGCTACTTGTTTTGCCAGTTGTGGTTGTGGGCGCAATGCCCTGAAGGGTTTAATAATTGCCATTGCGCAAATATCTGTAAATAATTATAAAAGAAACGTTATGAAAAGACGCAGTTGATATTATTCAATGATACGCGCATACCCATCTATGGCATTTTTAACGCTTTTTTGTTTGACCGATAGCCAGTTGAATAAGACGATACCGGTAATAGCACATATAATTCCTGCCAGTACATCGAGCACATAGTGATGACTTGTATATACCGCCGAAAACCAGATACCTATCATAACAACTGCAAAGAATAGATTAATCCACTTCAACCTGAACTTCCATCCATAATACAAAACAATCAATGGATATGCGGAGTGTAAAGATGGCATAGCAGCAAATACATTAGAACTTTTTTCGTATAATGATTTGAATATGCTGACATCAAAATAGGTATCGAATCTGGCCAGACCTGCTGTATTACCGGGTGTTGCGGCTTCAAACAAAAAGCCATATTGCTGTATATACCAGGGTGGTGCAGCAGGATAAACATAATAAATAATAAAACCGAGCAGGTTCACAAACAGAAAAGTGAGCGAGAATTGCAGAAACCATTTTCTGTTTTTAAAAAAAAGAAAGGCGGCAAAACCGAGTGGTACCGGTACCCAGCTTAAATAAAAAAAACCTGTCAAAATATCCAGCCATGTAGTATGATTTGAGGACCAGTATTCGTTTGGTGTAACCAAGCTGTAGCCATTCTTTATACCAAACCATCTTTTTTCTGCTGCATACAAATCTTCAATATGCACTTCCTGATAGAGATAATTGGGGAAAGCCTTCATAAAATCGAAAATGATCCAGAAAACAATGAATATGGAAAAGCCCAGAATAAATTTTCTGGTGACGCGTGATATATAATAACAAGCATTAAACAGTATTACAAGATTAAGTTGATCCTGTTTATACCCTATCAGCCAATAGCTTACCAATAAATAAACCACAGAAACGGCAGTTGTAATCAGTAAATGTCTTGCTGAAAAAAAAGAGCCTGTTGATGTGGAATGTCCTGTCATATCAGGGTTTAAATCTTTGCATTACTTCTCTGCCGGTATTTTCATCTACGCCTTTCATCTCCATATATACCACATTCGGTGACCAGAATGTTCCTCCATCTACTTTAATAAATATGCGATTTAATACTACTTGCTGGTTATTGATGGTAGCGTATACTTTATACTGGTTGTCTTTAGATGAGCGCATCAGATAGAGCGGTCTTTTTTTGTAGGAAACAAAATGTAGTTTGTAAGAATCTTTTGCGAGCGCCTGCGATTTTATACCATAAGCAAAAACACGCTGTATATATGACAGTTCTTTCTTCTGCCCACCTTCCGGATAACGGATCCAGAATACATGAACAGGATCATCTTCATCGAGTTCGCCGTTTTTATTATACTTCAATTCACAGACAATGGTATTGGTATTCGCTGTTCTTTGCAGGTAAAAAAGTTGTTTATTATTCCCCCTGGGTATTGGAAATGTATCCTGTGGTTCTATTACTGTTTTGCGACTATTAGCAGATGGATTATCCTGTTGTGCGTAAGCATTATTATAAGAAACCATTCCTGCGAACAATAGTCCTGCGAACAATATTGGCAATGCTGATGTTTTGGATGCTTTTACCAAAGCGTCTTTTGCGTCAAGTGCTTTTTTAGAACTACGTAACCTGTTAATGGCTGTAATATTAGTAAGCACTGCCATTAAAGTAAGTGGCAGGGTAAAAATAGACATGGTTTCGAGTACATGAAATTTTACACCGCTGATATACCATTTCCAGTCGCCTCCTATATATTCTCCGGCAATACCGCAGGCTATAGCCGATACGCCTATGAGTACAATACGCTCTGGCCTTTGCATTAAACCGTCTTTACATTCAATACCCAGTCCTTCGGCTCTCGCTCTCGTATAACTTACCATCATGGAACCAATCATGGCTACAAATGCAAAAAGGGAGCTAAAAAAATAATGGTGTGCAATCAGGTAATAACAAATGCCCAGAAACATAATCAGTTCACTATACCTGTCGAGTACCGAGTCGAACATGGCACCAAATGATGAACTCATTTTCCCCAGGCGTGCTACCTGACCATCGAGCATATCAAACAAACCCGCAAAAAGTACGAGTGCGCCTGCCCAGCCAACATATGAAAGATCGCCACGGTTGCCACGTTCACCACCTTCAATGAAAATAATGGCCACCCCTATGTTGAGAACAAACCCAATCATGGTAACCATGTTAGGGGTAAGGCCCATTTTAATCAACCCTTTTACAAACGGATCAATTATTACATATATGGCTTTCTGCAATTTTATTCTTAAAGCAACTTTTTCCATGCATTTATTCTATGATACAAATTAACTACTAAATCAGAAATCAAATTTAAAGCGAGCTCTTACACCCCATGTGCTGATATTCGGGTTTTCTTTGTAATTAAACCTTCGCACAAGATCTACCCTGAACAGTTTAAAAATATTTCCAATACCCACACTTCCTTCTATATATGGCTTTTTACTTAGCGAAAATGTAGTAGGCACACCCAATGTAGTAGGAAACTTGATCAGATCAGGATTCTTATCGGGATTATTCTGATCGCGTATGCCACCATAAATGATTTTCATACTAAGTAATTCACGCAATTTAAGTTTCCGCAACAATGGAATACGGTTAAAGATGAGTCCATTGAAATGATGATCCACCAGTAAGGTTGCATAATGATCGCTCACGAATTCCTGGAAATTCATCAGGTTATAGGAATTTAACTGGTAAGCATAGGTTTGGTTGGCGCGGTGAACCGTTAGCAACTGATAAGGTGCTGTGCCAAATGTATAACCACCTTCCACAACCATATCGCTATAACCAAATTGCGACATAAACACTCTCTTTTCTATCCTCAGGTTGATATTCTGGTAATTATATTCACTTTTAAATAAGCCTTTCACCCCTGCAGTAAAACGGAGAGTAAATATGGGATACTTATTAATAATAGGGATCCTGAATACTTTACCCTGATAGAATTGCTCTTTGGGTGCCCATCGTACCTGAGCAGAGAATTCAGAAGTGTTAATTGAAGGAACATTAACCACACTGCCATTCACCACTTTATTATACACAATCGAACCTGCAGGTGTATGCCGCCAGTTTCGGTAACCTAATGTGTAGGATAACCTGTTTTGTAATTCGTGAACATATTCAAATTTGAAGATGTCGTTATAAATCCATTTATCGTTATTTCCTCTTTTGAATGAAAGGAAGAAATTGTCTTCCTGCACAAACTGTAATTCCTGACCCGGAATTTTTGTATCGTGCTGGTAACTCGCTCTCACATATTTCAGCGGGAAAGTGTAAATCGATTTATTATTAAGTGAGTAGGTGGTGCCTATAAAATATTTAAACTTCTCGTCTTTAAAACCATATGCACCATACCCTTCAAAATAAATGCGTTTACTAAGTTTAGGCGTTGTTCGTCCACCCAAACGAAGTTTAAACCCTTCTATCGGATTAAAACCATAAAAAGCCGCTGCCGGTCCTACTTCCAACCATCCGCCACCTACTGAAGTATAGCCAGAAAACAGGAACATCGCTATTGCCATTGTTCTTCTGAAGGAAGGCATTTTTTCGAGGCTGTCGATATTGGAATAAATTTTCGATTCCGTTCCGGTTAATGTATCGTGCCTGTTCTGCTGCCAGAAACTATCAGGCAGTTTATCTACTTTTTCATTCTGTTTTACTAAAGCAGGGCCATCATAAGTAGTATCAGGTCTCGCTTCATTGATCCGATAATTTTTGAATGATACGGTCCGTTCACCAAAGAACCCTCCGCTGGCACCTTTGGTAGCAGCAGCTTCTGCCATTACATTACTCTTGCTTAAATGGTAACGACCATCCGGGTTTTGTTCAAAGTCTAAATCAATATGCAGTTCACGAACAAAATTGAGGTTTACGTTTTTGCTCAGGAACATATCCAGTTTCTGAACCGCATAGTTACCATCGAGTGTGATATACATATTACCGCGAAACAAAAGATCATTTGTATTTCTGGGTGTGAAATACATTTTGATCAGTTTTTTGCCTGTTTCATCCGTTATGGTATCCCGGATATAGAACATATAAAACGTAGGGGACAGGTCAGCAATCGGACTCAGGAACTGATACGTAAACAAAGGAATATTATCATCATAGATATCTACGTCCATGATGAGTCTGTTGAGGTATTGGCTTACACCATCGTTATCAATATACTCTCCATAATTTACCCTCTTTTCTCCACGAACGATTGACTTTGTTTTCTCCGGTCTTTTCCGATAGTATTTTTGAGTGAGTTTTTCTTCAAGGTAAACAGGCAATAATGTTTTGCCTTTGAGTTTGGTGGTATCCCTGTTTTCAAATAAGAACTGGTACTTACGCAACATCCTGTTATTGGCCAGTTTTTCGGGTACACTACTCAACGACACTTCCAGTTTTTCATACTGGTCGTACTCTACATAATCATATTTCTCCGGACGGTTCAGCGGTTTATTATCAATTACTCTTCTGATAAGGTCAACTGCCGGATTATTTTTGTTACGGTATTTCGCACGTTTATTAGTTGATACCGTAACATTATTAATAGCTTTCGGATCTGTTTCCAGTTCAAAATCTATCGTCTGCTCTTTACCGGGAACAATTGTTTTCTGTACATTCAGGTAACCCACATAAGAAGCTACAATAATACTAATGCTTCCATTTGAACGTAATGTAAATTGTCCAAGACTATCTGTTACTGTACCACGTCCGCCCTTAAATACAATGCTCACATATTGTAAAGGTGTTTTGCTTACCGCATCAACCACCGTTCCTTTGATTACAGTTTGTGCCATGCCCTGTATAAAACCAAGCATGATGAATATTCCCAGCAATCCCCACCTTACAACAGCTCTTTTACTTTTCATTTTTTGTTATTATTTGAACACGAATTTTTTTTGCAACAGGTAATTATAGGTAAACCCTACAATTAGAGATACGATGATTTTTGACGCAAGGGAGGGAAGTCCAACATATTCTTTTACCACAAATACACCACCTGTTACCAGTAACAGGTTACCCATCCATACCAGTAAGTATTTGAATGCCTGCAAGGGTATTTTCCCTTTGGTTGCATCGAATACCCATACCCTTCCGAGTAAAAAATTGGTAATACCTCCTGAGATGGTTCCTGTAATACTGGCTGCCAGGTACCAACAGTTGAATACTGTCGTCAATAGAATAAAGACGGCAAAGTCAACAATGGTAGCCGCTAATGATGCAGCCTGTGCTTTTACAAAAGTAACCATCTGTCAAAAAACATTTAACCACATAATTGTGTGTAATAGCAAGTTGGTATATACCCCCGCCAATATATCATCCATCATCACTCCCAATCCACCGGGAAGCGATTCTGTTTTTCTGATCAGCAGAGGCTTGGTAATATCCAGTAATCGAAACAATATAAATCCAGTTACCATATAAGGTATTGTAACTGGTATAAAGAGCAGGCTGATCATCATTCCTGCCGCTTCATCAATTACAACCCTGCTGCTGTCTTTGCCCCACTCTTTCTCAACTCCTTTGGCAGCCCAAATACCCAATACCGTAATGGCAACAGTTATTACAAGGGTCATCCATTCAAACGAACCTGTGGTGCGGGCCATATACCAGGGCACGCAACAAATGGCTGCAGCTATTGTTCCACCGCCTTTTATTTTGCCAATGCCAAAGCAACTGGCAATTATTTTCTGAACGGTCATCATAATGCTTCCACCAGGTCCTGGTAATAATCAAGACCCAGGTGTGTAATCAGGTCTTCACCCATCATATGGCGCAGTGTATTCTGCAACTTGATGAGTTGTTTGAAAATATCATGCTCTGGTCTCAGACCGGGTGCTGTTTGTGGCGATTTAAAATAGAACGACAACCATTCCTGAATACCACTCATGTTTGCACGTTTCGCCAGATCCATAAAGATGGCGAGGTCGAGTACAATCGGAGCAGCCAGAATAGAATCGCGACACAGGAAATTAATTTTTATCTGCATCGGATATCCTAACCAGCCAAAGATGTCGATATTGTCCCAGCTCTCTTTATTATCACCATGCGGAGGATAATAGTTGATACGTACTTTATGATACAGATCGCCATATAATTCCGGGTTGATTTCAGGCTGGAGAATATCTTCCAGTACACTTAACTTGGAAACTTCTTTTGTTTTAAAATTATCCGGATCATCCAGTACCAGTCCGTCTCTGTTACCCAGAATATTGGTGGAGAACCAGCCACGTATACCCAGGGCACGGGCGTGTAAACCCGGCGCCAGTATGGTTTTCATCAAGGTCTGACCTGTTTTGAAATCCTTACCGCCAATAGGCGTGCCTGTTTCTTTTGCCAACTCAATCAATGCAGGAATATCGCAGGTAAGATTGGGTGCCCCGTTAGCATATGGTACGCCAATCTTGATGGCCGCATATGCATAGATCATACTGGGCGAAATAGCAGGATCATTCTTTTTTAAGCCTTCCTCAAACGAAGCAATGGTTTCATGCACAGCAGATGGCTCGATATATTTTTCTGTTGATCCACACCAAACAATTACTACGCGATCGCAGCCATTCTCCTTTTTAAAGTTTTCAATATCATTGATTACTTCGTTGGCAAGATCCCATTTACTGGCAGCTGATTTAATATGTGTACCATCCAGGTTTTTCACATACGATTTATCAAACACCGCTTTCATGGGTTTAATGGCTTCCAGTTCTGCTTTGATGGTATTTAATAATGCCGGTTCCAGCACTTTGGCATTTATGGCCGCTTCGTATACATTATCGCTGTACACATCCCATCCGCCGAATACTACATTACTCAAGGGTGCCAGTGGAACGAAATCTTTAATCAGCGGAAACCTGTTCTCCGTTCTTTTGCCGAGACGGATATTACCCATTTGTGTTAATGCCCCAATTGGTTGTGCAATTCCTTTATTCACCGCCGCAACTCCCGCAATAACAGTGGTAGCCACTGCTCCCAGTCCAGGCAGCAGTATACCCAGTTTCCCATTAGCAGGTTGTATTTGTTCTTTCATGTAGTTGTTTTTCTCTATTATTGAATAATTCTCGTCCAGTCTGAGACTGGACGAGACGTTTGAAACCGTTTTTTATTTTTTTAATCCCTTAACCATAATACTAATCACTGAATCAATCCTTGCTTCAAGTTTGGGATATTTGTTCCCGGCAAACAAATCCTGCTCCAGTCCACGCAGAGAACTTACAATGATCATTGGCAGAATATCCAGCTCTTTTTTAATGGCCGCACTGAATTCTCCATTCTTAATCCCAAAACTCAGGATATCTGTTACCAGTTTTACTTCCTGCTGGTCATAAGCTGTATGCAGGTGTTTCATACAACGCATATTTTCCTGCATTTCGCCACGAACTACTTTGTAAAGGTTTGATTTTTTCTGGAGTGCTTTGATCTTTGTAATGGTAAATGCCCTGAGTTTATCTTCTGCAGATGCTGATTTTTCAGTAGCTTCTTTTGCATCATGAAATACTTCTGTCATCTCTTTACTGATGACGGCATCAAATATCTGTTCCTTACTGCAATAGTAATAATACAGGGTACTTTTACCCTTGCCCATAGAACGGGCAATATCTTCCATGGTGGTTTTCTTCAGCCCGAACTGCTGAAATAATTTCTGCGCCTCCCGTAGGATGTCGTCTTTTACAATCTCTTCTTTTGCGGACAATATCATTTTCGACCAAAATCGTTTTTCGGTCCAAAAGTAGGTAAAATTCAAATCCGGATATAACCGCTCATAAAAAATCAGCCTTTCCGGCGTGCAAAGTCCTGCATCAGCGAGCAGATAGCTTCTACGCTGCTTAGCGGTAAAGCATTGTACATACTCACCCTCAGGCCCCCAACAGTACGATAACCTTTCACCCCAACCATCCCTTCTTTTTTGCACTCATCAAGGAATGCGGTTTCAAGTGATGGATCGGTCAGAAAGAAAACAGCATTCATCAGGCTTCTGTCTTCTTTTTCAACGGTTGATTTGAATATAGGGAGACTGTCGATGGTATGATATAACAAACCGGCTTTTGCCTCATTTCTCTTTCCCATTTCGGTCAAACCACCTTCCTGTATAATCCAGCGAAGAGTGAGCATGCTTACATATACGGCAAAAACGGGTGGGGTATTGATTAATGAGCCCGCTGCAATATGTTTCTGGTAATCCATAATAGTTGGCAACCGGCGTTTTACTTTTCCCAGTACATCTTTTCGTACCACAACCATATTTACACCTGCTGCTCCCATATTTTTTTGTGCACCTGCATATATCAATGCAAAACGATTGTAATCAGCGGGTCTGCAAAATATATCGCTGCTCATATCGGCTACCAATGGAACATTTGTCTGCGGAAAATGGTGCCATTGCGTTCCCTCTACTGTATTGTTGCTGGTAATATGCAGGTAACTGGCATCTTCAGAGATGGAAAAGTCTTTTTGTATATAGGTATTATTTCTGTCCGAGCTGTCTGCCACAACATTCACTTTCCCAAACAATGCTGCCTCTGTTGCCGCTTTTTTACCCCAGATACCATTTACATGGTAAGCCGCTGTTGCCTGTTCATCCAATAAATTCATGGGCACCTCCATAAACTGTGTGGTGGCTCCGCCATGCAGAAAAAGCACATCATGATTTTCGCCGATCTGCATCAGTTGTTTTACAGCGCTAATGGCTTCATCCATTACCGACTGAAAATGTGCAGTACGGTGACCAATTTCAAGGATAGATAAACCCGTTCCATTAAAATCGTGAATGGCCTGAGAGGCTTGCTCCATAACGGTTTTAGGCAGAACAGATGGTCCTGAATTAAAATTATGCACTTTCATGTTGCTTGCTTGAGAACGCAAGTTAGGAAATAGCTGATAGTTTATGACAGGTAGTCCATGGTTAATAGTCCATGGACCATAGTATTGATTACTACTATACACTTACAAATCAGACAACAGTAAAAATCTATTGACCATGGACTATCAACTATGGACTTCTCCTTCACTCATGAACATCCGTAACACCTCCCGATACTGCATATTTCATGGCGTCGGCGGCGCTTACATCTTTAAGTGGTTTAATGCGGTCTCTGGGAACAATATAAGTGATACCTGAAATAGCGTATGAATGCGGTACATAAACGGTTACATGGTCTTCCAAACCAAAATCGGCAGATGATTGCTGGGTAATAAAACCAATACGCCATACATCATTGGCATCTACGTTTACAAGTATGGGCTTATCAAACTTCTTTTTGTTACCTGCAAATGCTTCGAGAAAATCTTTTACTGATGAATAGATGAATTTAATACCAGGCGTTTTTTCCAGCACCGTATCAAGTAATGTTACCAGTCGGCCCACCACAAAAAGAGAAGATACCCATCCGACCAGTAATACCAATACAATTACCACGATAAAACCCAGTCCGGGCAAGCTTTTCAGGCTACCGTCGGCATCTTTTTCAAGTAAACTGGGGAAGAGTGTATGGATGAGGTTAGGTAAAAATCCATCGATCCACCTGAATAAGCCGATGACTACCCAGAGGGTAATACCAATAGGCGCCAGCACAATCAGACCCTGAAAAAAATACTGAAGCATTTTTTTCAGGTAGATGCTTATGGTGGCTTTTATCTCTGTTTGGCTCATCAGGTTGTATTTCAATGTAAAGTAACTAAGAAAAAAACAATTGGGTCGTTCCATAAGGACATGAACCAATAAAAACTAACGCCCATAAGCATTTCATTCATCCCTTTTTTCGGCCGTTTAACACAGAATTAATCCAAAAAAACCATTGGAAACTTTGGTAACGAATAAAGTTTCCATAGTTTTGCGCCCGAATTAAGCGTATGGAAACACAGGAAAGAATATTACTCAAAGCACATGAATTATTCATGCGTTATGGCCTGCGCAGTGTGAGTATGGATGAGATTGCCAATCACCTGGGCATGAGCAAAAAGACCATTTACCAGTTTTATGCCGACAAAGATGCGCTGGTTGAAGGTGCAATAGATATTGAAATTCAGCGAAGCAAAAACGATTGTGTTGGAACACGCAACCAGAGTGAAAATGCGATACACGAAATTTTTCTGGCGATTGATATGGTGCAGGAAATGCTGAAACACATGAACCCTTCACTCATGTTTGACCTCGAAAAATATCACCCAAAAGCATATAAACAGTTTCTGGAACACAAGAACAAATTTTTTCTTGAAATCATCAGAACCAATATGGAATGGGGTATCAAAGAAGATTTATACAGGGAAGGGATAAACATAGAAATACTCACCCGCTTCAGACTGGTAACGATGTTTTTAATGTTTGATACGATCAACTTTCCGATAACCAGGTTCACTCCCGGACAGGTAATTGCCGAAATCACAGACAACTTTTTGTATGGACTGGCTACTTCTAAGGGACAAAAACTGATTCAAAAATACAAGCAACAAAGACTAAAAAAGTAAACTATGAGTAAAAGAAGACAGATTCAAAGCATGGTTTTACTGTTGGGGCTGGCAATTAGTACAATTACCTATGCTCAGAATTCCGCAAGGCATGAATTTACCATTCAGCAAGCTGTGGAGTATGCCTATAAAAACAATGTACAGGTTAAAAACGCATTGTTGAATATACAGGTACAACAGCAAACCAACCGCGACATTACATCGGCGGCTTTACCAAGCGTTACGGGTACTTTATCGGGTAACAATTATTTACAACTCCCGGTATCATTATTACCCGGTGAATTTTTTGGAGGTGCAGCAGGTACTTTTATCCCTGTACGTTTTGGTGTTAAGTACAATGCCTCTGCCACTTTGCAGTTACAGCAATTATTATTCGATGGTCAGGTATTTATTGGTTTGCAAGCCAGAAGAACTTCTATTGAATTCCAAACCAAGAACAAGGAAGTGACCGAAGAAATGATCAAGACCAATATCCACAAGATTTATTATCAGCTCGTGGTAAGTAAAACACAGATTGACCTCCTCGACGCGAATATCAGTCGATTAGCCAAGCTGGAACATGATACCAAAGAGCTGTATAAAAACGGTTTTGCAGAGAAACTTGATCTCGACAAGATTGCAGTTCAGGTAGCCAATTTACAGACAGAAAAACTGAAAGCACTAAACAGCATCGACCTGGGTTATATGGGATTGAAAACCTTACTGGGTATGCCTGTTACCGACTCGCTGATATTATTAGATAAACTGGGTGAGGAGCAGATCAGTAAAGACTTTACGCTTGATACGGCTTACAACTATACAGACAGAAAAGATTTCCAATACCTGTCGCTTGGTAAAAAACTGAATGAGTTTAACATCAAACGTTATCAGTTAAGTTATTTACCTACTGTTTCATTATCGGGTTCCTATACCAAAAATGCGCAGCGTAACCAGTTTGATTTCTTTGGTAAAGGCGACTGGTTCACCACTTCGTTCGTGGGGTTGAATGTTGCTGTTCCCATTTTTGATGGATTTGGAAAAGATGCCCGCATTAAAAAAGCACGTTTCGAATTAAAACAAACAGAAAACCAGATCGATGACCTCAAACTGAATATTGATAATGAAGTAGCGCAGTCGAGGGTAAATTTCAGAACAGCCATTGCCACCATGAATTTCCAGAAGAAAAATATGCAACTGGCAGAAAATGTATACAACCAGACCAAAAAGAAATATGAAGTAGGTACAGGTTCTAACACAGAAATCACGGCTGCACAAACAGACCTGGTAACTGCACAAACCAATTATATCAGCGCCCTGTATAGTGCCATTATTGCCAGGGTGGATTATTTAAAAGCAATCGGAAAATTATAATACCAATAAACCTAAGTATATGCAAAAGATATTCTCAATCGTAGTACTGGCTTCTGCAGTTTTTCTTGCCGCTTGTGGTGCAAGTTCTTCTGAAGGAACAGGGGCAACTGCTGAAAAAGCCAAACTGGCTGAATTAAAAAAACAAAAAGAAGGTATTGAAGCTGAGATCAGCAAACTGGAAGCAACTATTGCTAAACTCGATCCAGCTTCGGCCAAACCTGAAAATGCCAAGCTGGTAGCTTTTACTGCCATTACTCCTGAAACATTTACCCATTACATTGATTTGCAGGGTAAGATTGAATCAGAAAACATTTCCTATGTTACCCCGCGCGGAGGTGGTGGTCAGGTTAAAGCTGTTTATATTAAACGCGGCGATGTAGTGAAGAAAGGACAACTGGTATTAAAATTAGACGATGCCATTCAGCGTCAGAGTCTGATTGCTGCTGAAAAAGGTTTAGAGACTTTAAAAACGCAGCTATCATTTGCCAAAACACTGTATCAAAAACAGAAAAATCTATGGGACCAGAATATTGGTACCGAAGTGCAACTCATTACTGCCAAGAATAATGTAGAAACACTGGAAAGTCAGTTAAAAGGTGCTGAAGAGCAGGTAAAAATTTCAAGGGAACAATTACAGTTTTCTTCAGTATACAGCGATGTAGATGGAGTGGCAGAAGATGTGAATATTCGTGTGGGTGAACTGTTTGCAGGCGCAGGTCAGGTTAAGATTGTAAATACCAATAACCTGAAAGTAACCGCTGAAGTACCAGAGAATTATCTCGACAGGGTTGGTAAAGGTTCCAAGTTGAAGATTGTTTTACCTGATATTAAAAAAGCAGTTGACTGTGTAGTATCAGTATCGGGCAAAATCATTAACCCAATCAGCCGCAGTTTCTTTATTGAAGCCAAATTACCGAACGATAAAGATTTCAGACCCAACCAGATTGCAATGGTTCAAATTCAGGATTATACCCTGAGTAATGCCATTGTTGTACCGGTGAATACTTTACAGAATGATGAGAAAGGTAAATATGTAATGGTTGCTTCCAAGGAAAATGGCAAAACAGTTGCCAGAAAGAAAGTGGTGATTGCCGGTGAATTTTATGGCGATAAACTGGAAATCAAATCTGGTTTACAGTCTGGCGACCTTATTATCACGGAAGGTTACCAGAGTTTATACGATGGACAGGTAATTACTACCAGCAGTAAATAATAGCAAGAATCTGCAGAGTACAAGAAACAAAATGCAAGATTCAAGATCATTTAAACTAATTGTATGAGTGCTTTAGAAAATATAAAAGGGAAGTTCAAGGAATTTGGCCCTACTACCTGGAGTATCAAAAACAAAACATCTATCTACCTGATGATGTTGTTTGTGAGTCTCGCAGGTATATTCCAGTTCGTTACTTTACCAAAAGAACAGTTTCCGGATATTGTTATCCCTACCATTTATGTACAAACCGTACACGTAGGTAACTCTCCGAAGGATATTGAAAACCTCGTAACCCGACCGATCGAAAAACAGATCAAGGGCATTACAGGTGCCAAGATCAAAAAATTTACGAGCACCTCTCAGCAGGATTTCTCCGCCATCATGGTTGAGTTTGATACGGATGTAAAAACCGATATCGCACTACAGAAAGTGAAAGATGCGGTTGATAAAGCCAAGCAGGACCTGCCCACAGACCTTACCCAGGAACCAACAGTTCTGGAAGTAAGTTTCAGTGAACAGCCCATCATGTATGTAAACCTGAGTGGTGATTATGACTTGCCCAGGCTGAAAAAATATGCAGATGACCTGAAAGATAAACTGGAAGACCTTCCACAGATCAACCGTGTTGACCTCGTAGGTGCCCCTGAAAGAGAATTTCAGATCAATGTCGATAATTACCGCATGCAAAGTGCTGGTGTAACGTTTGATGATATTACTGCTGCTGTTCAGCGTGAGAACATAGATATTTCCGGGGGTTTGCTCGAAGTAGGCAATATGAAACGTAACCTGCAGTTGAAGGGTCAGTTGAAAACTGCTTTCGACATTCAGCAGATTATTGTGAGAAATACAAATGGTGCACCAATCTATCTGAAAGATATCGCCCATATTATTGATACCATTAAAGAGAAAGAAAGTTATGCGCGTTTAGATGGTAAAAATGTAGTAACCCTGAATATCATCAAGAGAAGTGGGGAGAACCTGATTGAAACAAGTGATGGTGTAAAGAAAATTGTGGAAGAGGGAAAAAGTGTGATTTACCCTACCGATATGAAAGCGGTAATCACCGGCGATCAGAGCATACAAACCAGAACTTCTTTTAATGAACTGGTTAACTCAATCGTTATTGGTTTCGTATTGGTATTGATTGTACTGATGTTCTTTATGGGTGTGGTGAATGCCTTCTTCGTGGCACTATCTGTTCCACTCAGTATGTTTGTAGCATTTGTATTCTTACCGGGGGCCGATCTGATTGTTGGAACACATGTTACACTGAACTTCATTGTACTGTTTGCACTTTTATTCGGCCTGGGTATTATTGTGGATGATGCGATTGTGGTAATTGAAAATACACACAGGATATTTGTTGAAGGAAAAGGTAAACTGAGTACTGCCTTCTCTGCCAGAGTTGCTGCCGGTGAAGTATTTATTCCTGTATTGGCAGGTACGCTCACCACGCTGGCACCCTTCTTCCCACTTTTATTCTGGCCGGGTATCATCGGTAAATTCATGGTGTACCTGCCTACCATGCTCATCTTTACATTAGCAGCATCGCTGGTGGTAGCATTTATCATGAACCCCATTTTTGCGGTTGACTTTATGAACCATCCGGAAGGTGAAGAGAAGGAAGCGAAGAGTAGCATCTTTAAAAAGAAAGGTTTCTGGATCGCCATAGTACTCGGCATCCTACTCGATATTATGGGCGCTACTTTCTGGGGCAACTTATTGTTGTTCTTTATGATACTGGTAGTCTTTAATCGTTATGTACTCGACGATGCCATTCATAATTTCCAGAACAAGGCATTACCATGGATCATGAGTCATTATGAAAGCCTCTTACGCTGGGCGCTGAATGGCTGGAGGCCCGTACATTTATTATTAGGTACAATTGCATTATTCTTTATTTCACTCTTCATATTTGTGGGGTCTGTAGGAAGTGGACGTATTCCGGTTACATTCTTTCCTAAGGGTGATCCTAACCAGATATTCGTTTACCTCAAATTACCTGTTGGTACCAATGTAGAGTTTACCGATTCTGTAACGAAAGTATTGGAAGGACGTGTAAACAAAATTCTGGATACAGAGAATGGTAAACAAAACCCGATTGTTGAAAGTATCATCAGTAACGTAGCCGTTGGTGCCGGTGATCCTACAGCGGGCGACAGAAGTACGAGAAGTGAATTGGGAAGAATACAGGTATCGTTTGTGGAATTTGAAAAAAGACATGGTGTTTCTACCCGACCTTTCCTTGATCAGATTCGTGCTGCGATGAAAGGTATTCCGGGTGCAGAGATTAGTGTTGACCAGGAAAGCGGCGGGCCACCCACAGATCCTCCCATCAATATTGAAATTGCCAGTGAAGATTTTGATGCGATGATAAAAGGTGCTTCTGCACTCAAAAATTATCTCGACTCCATTCAGGTTCCGGGTGTGGAAGAACTGAAGATGGATATTGACCTGAAAAATCCGGAAATCACACTGGTGGTTGACAGACAGCGTGCACTGATTGAAGGTGTATCTACTGCCCAGATTGGTATGGAAATCCGTACAGCCTTATTCGGAAGAGAAGTATCGAAAGTAAAAGAAGGAAAAGAAGAATATAAAATTCAGTTGCGCAACAATGAAATGCAGCGTAAAAGTTTAACCGATCTGTTAAACATGCGTATTTCGTTCCGCGATATGGCAGCTGGTGGAGCAGTGAAAAATATTCCCATCAGTGCATTGGTAAAAGTTGAACCTACCAGCACACTGGGTAGTGTGAAGAGAAAGAACCAGAAGCGACTGATTACACTGCGCTCCAATGTATTAACCACAGAAGGTTATAATGCAACGGCCGTAAACCAGGTGTTAGCCAAACATATTGCAGACTTCAAAGGTTTACCAGATGGTGCCACCATTAAACAAACCGGTGAAGGTGAGCAACAGGCAGAAACAGGAGCATTCCTTTTCCAGGCCCTCTTGATTGCATTAGGTTTGATATTGTTGATCCTTGTATTACAGTTTAACAGTGTAAGCAAGCCGGTCATCATCTTAACTGAAATTATATTCAGTGTAATCGGTGTATTCTTAGGATTCAGCATTACAGGTATGGAAGTTTCGGTACTGATGACAGGATTGGGCATTGTGGGTCTGGCCGGTATCGTTGTAAAAAATGGTATCCTGGTAATTGAATTCGCAGATGAGTTAAGGTCAAGAGGCATGAAGACAAAAGAAGCGGTGATAGAAGCGGGTAAAACACGTATCATCCCGGTATTGTTAACAGCACTGGCAGCCATCCTTGCATTCATACCGATTGCGGTTGGTTTCAATATCAACTTTATTACCCTGTTTTCAGAGCTGAATCCAAAGATATTTTTTGGTGGTGATAATGTGGTATTCTGGAAGCCATTGAGCTGGACCATCATTTTTGGTCTTGCCTTTGCTTTCTTTATGACACTGATTATTGTACCGGCCATGTACCTGATCTCTGAACGTTTACGCAGACCTATGCGTAGAATGTTTGGAGGCAAATGGATAAGTTTTATGGGTATTCCTCCTCTTACCATAATATTCTTATTACTGATGGTGGTGGCACTCATTAAAAACAGGATTGCAAGAAAGAAACGTGAAAAACGTTTGAAAAATGTAGCAACCGTGAACCAGGCTTTTACAGGAAGCTGGTTCTAGAAACATAGTTTACAGTTGGTTTTTGGTAATAATCCACAACGCCGCCCCTGTTCCCAGGGGCGGCTCTTTTTTTGCGGGAAATACGTTCTCTTTTCTGTGTATCTCTGTGCCTTCAGTGGCAATCAATATGAACCAATACAACTCCAACAATTACCCTCTCCAACAAGAGACCAGTAAAATTCTATCTATATGCATAGAAGTTCATCGAATTCTTGGTAAAGGGTTTCTTGAAATCGTCTACAAAGATGCTATTGAGTACGAACTCAGAAATAGAAACATCCCATATTCACGAGAAAAGCAATATGCGGTAGAATATAAAAAAGTTATTCTCCCACATAAGTATTTTGCAGATTTTGTTGTTTTCGATCAGATTATATTAGAAGTGAAAGCCCAAAATGGGATTGCAGAGGAACAATACAAACAGATAATTAATTATTTGAGGGTTTCGGGATGTAAGGTTGGGTTGATTGTTAATTTTGGGGAAGATAGATTGGGGATTAAGAGAGTGGTTTTATAAGAATGAATTGCCACTGAAGGCACAGAAATACACAGAATGAATGTAATATTAGGGTGAAATAAACTACTAATTTTTAAAATTATTCTCAATGAAACAAAACCATGAAATAGATTATAAAATTTATGGGGAAGAGATGCAGTATGTGGAGGTGGAACTTGACCCCAATGAAACGGCTATTGCCGAGCCGGGTGCTTTTATGATGATGGAAGACGGCATACAGATGGAAACCCTGTTTGGTGATGGTAGCAAACAACAAGGTGGACTATTAGGAAAACTCCTCAATGCAGGTAAGCGTGTACTCGTAGGTGAAAACTTATTCATGACCGCTTTTACCAATGTTACAGGTGGTATTAAAACCGTAAGCTTCGCCTCTCCTTACCCGGGCAAAATCATTCCCATCGATCTTTCCCGTTTCCAAAATAAAGTGATCTGCCAGAAAGATGCATTTCTCTGCGCAGCCAAAGGCGTAAGTGTTGGACTGGAGTTCCAGCGTAAACTAGGCACTGGGTTATTTGGTGGTGAAGGTTTTATCATGGAAAAACTGGAAGGTGATGGCATGTGTTTTCTCCATGCCTGCGGACATGTGATACAGAAACAATTACAGCCAGGTGAAATGCTGAAAGTAGATACCGGTTGTATTGTGGGTTTCACTTCTGGCATCGATTATGATATTCAGTTTGTAGGTGGTATTAAGAATACCATTTTCGGTGGTGAGGGTTTATTCTTTGCCACATTAAGAGGCCCTGGCATTGTATGGATTCAAACCTTACCCATCAGCCGTCTGGCCGGGCGTATCCTTGCTTATGGTACTTATAGCAGGAAAGAAGAAGGAAGTATTTTGGGAGGTATTGGTAATATATTGGATGGTGATGGCTGGAGATAATTTTTTTGCCCCGGATTGAAATCCGGAGCAAGGTCATATACTATACTAAATGACTCTGCGAAAACGCTGCTTTCTCATTTCTCTGCGGTGCCCTTCCTTCGTCAGGCTGACAGGAACCCCACCGCAGAGATCGAAAGTTAACAGCGTTTACGCAGAGTCGTTTAGTAAATATATCTTAGTGGAATATGAAGATTAAGAGTGCTGATTCGTTAAAGGATTTTTTCGACCGAAAGGTAGAGCAATACAACCAGCCCTCCTTTATAAAGGATGATCCGATCTGCGTACCACATCACTTCTCAAAAAAACAGGATATTGAAATTGCCGGCTTCTTTGCCTCCATCTTTGCATGGGGCAACCGCACCACCATCATTCAGAAATCATTTGAGCTAATGCAATTGATGGACAACGAGCCCCATCAATTCTGTTTACATCATTCCGACAAAGACCTGAAACTATTACTGCATTTCAAACACAGAACATTCAACACAACAGATCTTTTATACTTTATTGCATTTCTGAAATTTCATTTTAGTGAGCATGATTCTTTAGAGCTGGCTTTTATGCGTTCAGCAACAGATGATATGGAAATGAGACTGACTCATTTCCATAATTATTTTTTCTCATTACCTGATGCACCACCGCGAACAAAGAAGCATATTGCCACACCATTCAAAGGCTCATCTTGTAAAAGACTAAATATGTTTTTAAGATGGATGGTAAGAAAGGATAAATGCGGCGTTGACTTTGGTATCTGGAAAAAGATCAAACCATCGGAACTTATCTGTCCGATTGATTTACATGTGGCCAGGGTGGCTAAACGTTTTCAACTCCTAGATCGTAATCAGATGGATTGGCAGGCAGCTATTGAACTAACCAACTATTTATGTGAACTTGATCCAAAAGATCCGGTAAAATACGACTTTGCCTTATTTGGTTTGGGTGTTATTGAAAAATATTAATTGATTAAACCGTAAACTAAGAAGAAAGAAACCATTGAATACTTTTTTTGATAGCAATGACCCATCCGTTTAAAGGCGAATTTGCTATATTAAAAGAATGGTCAGCTCCTTCAACTATTTCTAAGTTTACATCTTTCCCTTTTGACAATAAACCCGTAAACAAAGCCTTAGAATTTACCGGTGCTACATGGACATCTCTATCGCCTTGCAAAATTAATACTTTGCCATTCCATCCAGACAACTCATCGTATACAGAGGTCTTTAAAAAAGTACTCCACCTTAAATAAGTAAATCCCCAAAATTTCTTTGAAGTACTCATAGTATCTTTCAAGATACTTCTCCATTGGGCAAGCAATGAATCTATTCGCTCATTTGCTTTTTTTCCTGGTGCTTCAAAAAATGATCCTTGCTCTGCTAATTGGTAAAGACTAAACAACTGTGTTAATCCTTCTCCAGCTAGTATTGTGATATGGGTTATCAGATTAGGCATCAATCTGGCAAGCGATGCAGCCACTACACCACCCTCCGAATGTCCGGCAATCATAATTCTTGATGAATCTGCCTCTTTATTGCGTATAGTATAATAAATAGCATTTTTTATTCTTTCCTGCCAGTTTTGCAAAGAAAAAAATTCATCAAACGTTTTATTATCACCTGATTTTTGAAAAGTGGTAACACCAGGCTTTTCAATTATTAATAATCTGCATCTGCCCTTCGCTTGTTCTGCGAAACTAATATGACCCGATCTGGGAATTATTTTCCCATCTCCTTCCTTTATAAACAGTGATTCATTACCAGATCCCTGAATATAAACAAGTAATGGAAGGTTGTTACCATTTACTTCTTCTGATAAATAGAAAATTAGACTGTCTGAAGAAGTCGATTTCAGTGCGAATCTATAATACGGCTGCCTGCTGAGTTTTGTAACTTTTGCTGATTGTCCAGTTATGGTAGTTATTAAAATAAATACCGCTAAAAGTGCATAAGAAATTCTAATAACAAAATTCATATGGCTACTAATATATAATATACTTAGAAGAAGAACAAACTCTGCCTTCCTCCCACTTTACCACCGGCTCCTTTACCGGCCGCACCAAAGCTTCTGATATTATAGGTAAACGTTAGCATAAAATAACGTTGCAGAATATTGGTTTGTCTGTCTGTAATATAGTTTTCAGCAGAAAAACGAAACACCGATCTGTTCTGGTTCAGTAAATCTGATACAGAGAATTTTAATTGGCCTTTATCGTCTTTCATGAACAGATAAGTAAGTCCGGCATTGAGTAATGACACTGTTTTTTGAACACCCGGTGCAGTCTGTGAATTATAACGATGGTCCAATGTCATTTCCCATACAAATTTCTTTGGCAAACGAACTACAAGGTCTGTATTAACACTTTGTCTTTCTACTTTCAGGTCACGAAATTCATTACTTTCATAGTAAGCATTATTTACGCCTCTGTTGTAAGTAATGTTCCATTCAATCTTATCGTTCCAGTTAATACCGGTACGTATGTAGGGGTTGAAATCTATATTCTTTACATAGCTCTTTTTCGAGTTAATGATCAGGAAGTTTCTGGTATAATTTAAGTTATAGCCGGCACCATAGTTCACCGAAAAAGTTTTATTCAGCTTGTGTTGTTTATTGAAATAAAAGTTGGTATAAAAATTATGAATACCATCTGCATTCACCGGCATCGTGGTTTGTACACCATTGGCTGCAATATCACGGCTCCTTACCACACCATTATTGCTGATACTTCCACCCAGATACGCACTGATAAACATTTGTTTCTGCGTAACATTCTTAAAGAAATTCAGGTTAAACCCATGAGATTTTGCTGGTTTCAGGTTGGGATTTCCTTTGTTAATATACAATGGGTTTGTATTATCCGCTACCGGCTGTATGTCGCCAATACCCGGCGGATTCACATTGGCATTATAACTCAGGTTAAATTCTCTCCAACTGATATTGGCGCTTGGAATGATATAATTAAAATGCTGATCGAGTTTCTGACCAATAGATACATAACGGTTATTCAAATCAAGCCATAAGAAGTTAACAGTGGTAGTAATACTTAATTTTTTATACCGGAAATTCAAGCCACTTGATAAATTGTTTCTCCAGCTTGTTCTTTCCAGGTGGTTAGTCAGCAATGTATTGATCTGATCATATTTTCCACTCCCGGCATTTTTATTATAAGTAGCCAGTGCATCTTTATTTTCAAAGAAAGTCATGGCATAACCCAAACGAAGTGTAAGATCTTTTGTGAGGGGTTCTGCAAAATTCATATTGGTGCTGGTAGAAAAGTTGGCTCTTTCCTGATCTCGCAACTGATCAATATTACTACTTCCCGTTGGGAAGAAAGTATTGAGCACATTATTAAACTGATCGGTATTGGTGGTGTTCAGGTTAATATTATTGAACATATTAAAAGTCCTTCCCTTTTTTCTGAAATTTTTAAAATAGCTCAATGAATGACTATAACCAATATCTCTGCCTTTTACAGACTGCAGGTTATTACTGGCATTTAGTGGCCCATCTTCACTGCTATTGGTGGTAATATTGGTAAGACGATTACTGTTATTGTTTGCTACTGTTAAAGTAGGTCTGAATTCCATTCTTGAAGTAGTATCAATTTTCCAGCGCAGACCAAACCCAAGACGATGACTTTTTGAATTAATTACTTCCGATCTGTTGGAGCGGCTGGTTAAAATAGTATCTCCCAGAAACTGTTGACGGTTTTCCAGTTCAGCAATATCGTTACGCGATCTGCCATAGAAATATTGCGTATTGAGTGTAAGCCCTTTTTTAAATTCATTATTCAGGTTAAATCCAATACCACCCGATTGTTGAATACCTTGTCCCATTCCACCAAAAGATATACCATTCACATTTAAACCTCCATTACTGTTTATGGAGATGGAATTGATACCACTCCTGTCGAATCCACCCAGTGAACGGATATCATTAAAACCAAATCCGGCTTTATTGAGGTTATTGCTAAAGCCCAAGACACTCACCTGTAAAGTGTCGCGGAACATATTTACAATACCACCTGCTTCATAACGGTTACCGTCTGCTTTTCCTGCATAAGCTTTACCAAATAATCCTTGCTTGATGGCTTTTTTGAGTTTGAGGTTGATGACTTGTCCAACATCTGCTTTTGCTTTATCGGGGTTAAGATCGAGTTCATCCTTATCATCGGATACCTGCACTTTATCAATAAGGTTGGCAGGCAGGTTGCGTGTGGCCATTTTAGGATCACCACCAAAAAAATCTTTACCATCTACCATGATACGGTTTACTTTTTTACCATTCACGGTTATATTTCCCTCCGCATCTAACTGAACACCTGGTAATTTTTTCAGCAGGTCTTCGACCAGAGCAGAAGGTAAAGTTTTAAAAGAGTTGGCATTAAATTCAATCGTATCTTTTTTTACAACTACAGGAGGTCTTTCTGCATACACCAAAACCTCATCCAGTGTATTGGCATTGTTAGGTGTCATTACAATAGTGCCTGCATCGAATGCTATTATGTCTTTAGTAAGCTTAAATTCTTTCCGGGTTACAGCATAACCTGAATAAGAAATAATCATTCGCAGGTCTATATCAACCGGTAAACCACTTACTTTAAATTCACCTGCTTCCGTACTGAGTCTGTATGTCACCAAAACTGTATCGGCTGCTTTGAACACCGAAACAGTAGCGAGGTTCATGGGTTGTTTGGAAGCGGAGTCAATAAGTTTACCTGTAATGGTACCTGTAGAATTGTTTTGGGCATGGAGCATACCCATAAAAAACAAGCTCAGTATGAGCATGAAAATCCTGTTACGCATGATGATGCATTTCTCTTAAACAATTAATAATTGGAAAACATGTTTTTAAATGCAGAGGTAAGAGCCGTTGGGCAATCCAATCCATTCAAAAGTTGATGTTTCCGGATTTGTATTTTTTCCGGTGCAGGAAGGCTGCTTACATAAGCTAATGACACCCGCCAGCGCAGCGGCTGTAAACAGCAGCAATAGCAGTGGTACCAATTTTCTGATGTTAAGCATATGATTTCTATTTCCCTTTTCCCTGCCTCCTCCTTGCCCCGGATTTAAATCCGGGGCAAGGAGGAGGCAGGGAAAAGGGGGTTATTTACTAAACTCCATTTAAAGAGTTCTGTTACAGGAAAAGGTTGGAAAAGGCGTAAAAAAAATTAATCTCCTTCTTCCAGTTCAAAAAGTTCCTCTACGGGTACGCCGAAGAGCCGGGCCATTTTAAGCGCCAGCGCGGTTGATGGTACATATTTACCCGATTCCATGGTATTGATGGTTTGCCTGCTCACGGCTATTTTCTTGGCCAGGTCGTCCTGGGTCAGGTTATGAATGGCCCGCTGCACTTTGATCTTATTTTTCATGTGTTAATTTTTATTGATTTTGGCCACATGGAATTCGCCAATAAATATTTCAGTTTACATCAGTTATTTCATAGCTCATTTCATATACCGGCTTTATTATACTGAAACAATATATACCTGAATCGTAGGATAAATATGATGAGTACCGTAAACATATTATAGGTCATCACCTGAAAAAAAGTGCTGCCGTATACTACTAGAATACTGATAATCAATACTAAATAATTGGCATACACCGCCCATTGCAAGGCTTCGAGACGAAAAAACTGGATGGCTTCGTCTTCTATTTTTTCTTTGGAAAAGGCAATAAAAATAAGGCTGATGATAAGACCTACTGCTGCCAGTTCGTCGGTAAAATTGTGACTGGAGAAAAACTCAAGGCCGTTGCTCTTTACCAATTTAAACTGGAGCCAGGAGGCATTGTATTCAAAAAACATATTGGCAATACCGAGGGCTAAAAAGGGAGCTAATAGTATCCAGCCTATACGCTGAAAACTATGCGGGAATAATTTGATCTGTTTCATGGTTAATTTGTTTTGACAACACAAACGTAAAGCATTGTTTTCATTTTGTCAAGTTTATTTTACATTTTGTATTAAATATTTAACATTTTCTCTGCGAAACCTCCGTGTTCCCTCGTTCTCTGCGGTAAGTGTACGCAAATATTCACCGCAGAGAACGAGGGAACGCCAAGTTTACGCAGAGGTTTTATCTTTAAGTATGGTTAAAGAAAATGAACTGATACGTATCGAATCTTTTACGAAAGAGCAATTAGTGGCTTATTTACAAGCGCTGATCAGTAAAGATTTTGCCGGTCTGGTACAGTTATTATATCGGCTTGATATCAGTGAAGCCAAACTCAAACAAACATTGGCATCTCATGCCGATCAGGATGCCGGTTTGCTGATTGCAGAAATGATTATCGACAGACTGGAGCAGAAAAAGAAAGCAAGGGAGGAGTTTGATGGGAAGGATTGGGGTGGGTCGGAGGAGGAGAGATGGTAGGGAATTAATTATATTTATCCATTCTTAGGATCATTATCGTATTGAATTTTATAAATATTTACTACCATGGATCTTTTTATACCTGACTATAGCTTGATTATCTGGAACCTGTTATCAATCATTCATCTTATTCTGTGCATTGTTGCCATTGTAAAACTTGCCAATGATAGTTCCATAAAGTATAGCCACAAGATTGCTTTCTTAATTGCCGTACTCTTTATACCAATCATCGGATCATTGGCTTTTCTTACACATCACAAAAAGATGAAACGTCAGAAAGCATAACGAAACCTCCGCGTAACTCCGTGCCTTACTCTGTGTAACTCGGTGGTGAAAAACCATAGAAGACACGGAGTAAAGCACGGAGTTACACGGAGGTGTTTTTACAGGTTATCGATCTTGCTGAAATTGTATCCTTTTGCTTTCAGCTCTCTGATAATAGTTGGTAGGTAACTATAAAATTTATCTTTTCGCCTCGGATCTGTTCCGGCATGAATTAAAAGGATAGCGCCATTTAAAGTATGCTTTACTTCAAAAGCACGAAGTAATTGCATAAGTTCTTCACTCGATTTATAAGAAGTACCCATTTCGGGCCAGGTATAATCTGCATTGGTTCTTGTACCGGGTGTAAAACTGAATAACTTAACACCCATTTCTGCAAACCATTTACCAATACGTTTGTTCCACCATTCATAGGGCGGTATAAAATAAGGTATACGATTAGGACTAATTACCCCCAATTGTTTCATTGCGTTTATATTATACTCATAATCTCTTTCCAAAGAATCTCTTGTTACCAGCATACTGTCTCTGTTCTTCCAGTCGTTGTACAATATGTGCTGATCTGAGTGTGCCCCCAGATAATGTTTCTGCTGAAATAATTGTTTGATCAATGACTGGTATTGTTTATTGCGATACAATCTTCCTGTAAAAAAGAAAGACGCTTTTATATTTTCTTCCTGTAACGTTTTTTGAATAACAGGTAAGCCTTCTGCATATTCATCTGCCGTAAATACCAGTGCAATATTCTTTTTTGTTGAGTCGCCACGCACCAATGCCCTTGCTTCTACAGTTGTATGCGGCTCCTGATTTAAAAAACCACCTGTGTGCCATCCCGGAATTGGATTGGCTTCATCTTCTTTAGCAGCCAGTAAATAAATCAGCGAAGCCGTTCCATCCATAGTAGGTTCATTGGTACTGTAATCGCCATAATCATCATGGTACACAGCCAGATTACTTTGAAAAGCCGCATACTCATCGGGATCATTCAATTTTATACCAATCAGGTTTTTATAAATAGCCGTGTAAACAGGACCATCTACCAATCCGCCATCAATCGGGTATTGCTTTAAATGTGTAAATGCAGAATGCGGATCAACGGGTGTATCGCCCCATGATGGCAACCCATACACCATATTCGTACCCCATGGATTACAGCCAAATAACCAGTCGATATTGGCCTGTTCCAGTTCTGAATAGTTGTTATCACCTGTCATTTTACGATAGGCAAAACACTGAATGGCAAAAGAAGTGGTTAAATTATTACTGCACCAGATAAACGGCACACCCCGATAAAAAGCATTTTGTTTTGCCTTGTTCCATACACCCTTTATTCCTGTTTCATAATAATCATGTATGGTATCTCTTTGTTGTTTGGGTAAAGATGATGCCAACACTGCATGACCCAGGTTAATAAAAGGATACCACTCATAATGATGAGCCGTATCTTTTCCCAACCAGGGCGTCACCGGTTCCTGTTTAGCATAATTAAATGCATCGTTTAGCAGTGACTTATTTTTAACCGGGTTGCTATAATATATACTCGCCGCAGCCAGTTCCATATCATCTACCCAATTACCTTCTGCATAGATATAAGGCGATTTTACCGATGCTGTTTGTGCCACTCCCGGCATTTTCTTGCCATATGCATATGCAGCCAGCGATTTTTGATACAACTGTTTTGACAGTTTCGCATCCTTTTTCTCATACAGTTTTGAAGCCAACGCAAATGCACTCGCAAATTTACCAGCCGTTGAAGCTCCACCTGTAGTAGCATTCATAAACTTCCCCCTCACCTGTGGTTTACCAGAAACAAAATATACAGGTCTTTCAATACCCCTGCCATAATAGTTGGTATCTTCTTTTGGTATCCGCATTTTCATATGATCCCTGTCGTCACCAATCTGGTTAAACATGATATTATCTGAAGGGTTCATCTTCATGAGCCAGTCGATTCCCCATTTGGCTTCATCCAAAATGTCTGGTATATTATTTTTCCCATCAAGTCCATTTGCTTTTTTAGTATCAGTAAACACATGACCAAACTGTTGATATGCCGCTAATAGATGCCAGGTGGCATTGGCCGATGTGGTACTGTATTGGAGATAATCACTAGCATCGTGCCATCCGCCACCAACATCTGCATAAGAACTGTCGGGCATAGGACCATACAATGTGTAACCATCGCGGGTATGACAACTGTCTTTTAAATAAGGATTAAACAAGGTTCTCTGCTGACGCATATACCGTAAACAGAAATCGGCAGCGCCTTTATATACATCATCATTAATAGCAAATACGGGAGATTTTGTATCGCCGGATTTTAAAAAATAACGTCCGGGTTTACTATACGCTGTAAAACGAATACGTGAAGTCTGGTTAAAAGGACCATAAGTACCAAAAGCCTGTAAACCATTAATGGTGTACACTGTTTTCTGTGTGGCCTCATCTACCAGCTCAACTGAAGCGGGCAATTTATTTTCCTTGCTGCACCAAACTGCTACTTTAATACCACCAGGAGTATAACCAAGCTGGTTAATACGAATCCAGTTTTGTTCCTGTTCTGTTTTTTTGAATGCAAGGCATACAATGATCAATACAATTCCTGCCAGCAAGAATATCCTTTTCATATGGTTGTTTTGGGTGCTTAAAGATACCAGTTTAGCTATTCTCTGCGAAACCACAGCGCGCTCCTTTCTCTGCGGTGAATTTATCCAACTGTTCACCGCAGAGAAAGGAGAAAAAGAGTTTCGCAGAGAGTTTTTAAGCTATTTTCGCTCCTCAAACGATTGAACTATGAAACTGGTTTCTTATTTGTCTGATGGCCGCGATCAACTGGCATTTTTTGTGGATGGTTATTTATATGATTGCGATATGGTACATCCCGAATTACCCAATAGCATGAATATGTTTTTACATTATTGGGATGATATGTTTCCTGTTGCACAACAGGTTAATGCAGCCATTAAAGACGGAAGAATCAGTAAAGAAAAAGGTATTGCTATTGAAGGGCAGCATTTACTCGCACCCGTTCCTTTCCCTACTTCCTGCAGAGACGGTTATGCCTTTCGCCAGCACGTAGCTGCTGCACGCAGAAACCGTAAGGTTGATATGATTGCTGAATTTGATCAGTACCCTATCTTTTATTTTACTAATCATCATAGCATACAGGGTCCTGGCGATATTCATTGCATGCCTGATCATTTTGAAAAGTTAGACTTTGAACTCGAAGCCGCTATTGTTATCTGTAAAAGCGGAAGAAATATTCCGGCAGAAGAAGCCGATCAATATATTGGAGGACTCATGATCATGAACGATATGAGTGCACGCAGGTTACAGATGGAAGAAATGTTATTGAACCTTGGACCTGCTAAAGGAAAAGATTTTTCTACCGTAATAGGCCCATGTCTTGTTACACTCGATGAACTGGAAGCATTTGAAATACCCGCAAAACCTGGCCATACCGGCAAGAACTGGAACCTGGATATGAAGTGCTGGGTAAATGGCGTACAGGTAAGTGATGGAAATGTAGGCGATATGGACTGGACCTTTGCTGAAATCATTGAACGTTGTGCTTATGGAGTGCAGTTGCAACCGGGTGATGTTATCGGTAGCGGAACAGTAGGCACTGGTTGTTTTCTTGAACTCAATGGAACAGGTAAACTCAATGACCCCAATTACGAGGAACAATGGTTACAGCCGGGCGATGTGGTGAAAATGGAAATTGATGGTATTGGTGTACTGGAAAATACAATTGTAAAAGAAGACACCGATTTCTCCATTTTAGCGAAAAAGAAACTCTAAAATCAGGTATTTATACGGTATTTTTCTTTGGGTTGTTTTGATATTTTGAGCTGCGATAATTTCTGTGCTTTTTTTCACCGCAGAGAAAGGAGTAAGCAGAGGTTTCGCAGGGAATATGGATAGACACGAACTAAACAGGATTGGTGGTATGATACTTAATGCCGCCATTACTGTACACAAAGAATTAGGGCCGGGCTTGCTGAAATCTGCATATACTATTTCACTAGCCAGAGAATTATCGCTAAAAAATTTACAAACCAGAACACAGGTACCTATTGAGCTTTCCTACAAAGGGGTTGAATTGGGTAAAGTATATGTAATCGATTTATTGGTTGAAAATGAAATCATTATAGAAGTAAAATCAGTTGATGGCATCAACCCGATTTTTGTAGCTCAGCTTATTACCTACTTAAAAATATCCGGAAAAAATCTGGGCTATCTCATCAACTTCAATACCCTTCTCCTAAAAGATGGTTTCAAACGCATAGTGCATCAATTCTAACCCTGCGAAACCTCGTTTTCTCCCTTCTCTGCGGTGAATATACTCCGTCACCCCTCTTTTAACAAAAAACTAAACCCCAATTCCTTATATTTGGTACACAAAAAAAACTTAAAACAACGTCATATGAAAAAGGTAATTGTACTCGCTATGGCTGCTTTCCTGGTTACAGGTATTGCATTTGCAGGTGGTGATCATAAACATGATGGTAAAAAATGTGCCAAAGCAAAAGAATGCAGCAAAGAAGGGAAAGACTGCTGCAGCAAAGACGCTAAAAAAGAGACCAAAGAAGTGAAAGAAGTAAAGAAAACCACAGCGAAAAAAAGCGTTAAAGCCTAATCAAATTTACTCTGTATAAAAAGGATGCTTATGTTAAGCATCCTTTTTTGTTTGCTTCCCCTCTGCGTAAACTCTCCGTGTTCTCATTTCTCTGCGGTGAACACTCGAGTAATTTCACCGCAGAGAACAAGAGGAAACGGAGTTTACGCAGAGGGGTTTAAAGTATATCTTCCAGTTCTTTCAGGTGATAAATGGTGTAAGTGGGTTGTATATGTGCCTCAATATGGAGGTGATTCACAAAAACAGTATCCATACCGGCATTAATTCCACCCTGTATATCCGCATCCAGGTTATCGCCAATCATAATACTCTCTTTTTCATTGGCTCCTGTCTGTTGAAAAGCATAATCAAAAATTTCTTTTTGCGGTTTGAGACTGTTACTAGCCTCTGAAGTAATCACTGCTTCAAAGTAAGCATGCAGACCAGAGCTTTGCAGTTTATTATGCTGAACTTTTTCAAACCCGTTGGTTACAAGATGCAGGTTATACCCTTTTGTTTTCAGGTATTCCAGTATCTCAAATGTGTATGGAAAGATGGCTTTTTTGGATGGGAGTGTCTCTAAAAAACTAACAGACATTGTTCGCGACAATTGTTCATCGGCCAGTTTATAATCCAGTAAAGCCAGCCACATTCTTTTCCAACGCAATTCATCCTGTTTAATAAACCCTTTGGTATATCTGTCCCACAGTCTTTCGTTATGAAAACTATAACGGGTGAAAAAAGCGTCAAAGTCATCTATGCCTCGGCTCTTTAAATCGTATTGATGGTAGAGGTCCTGTAAAGTAGCTTTTGCATTGGTTTCAAAATCCCAGAGTGTATGATCAAGATCAAAAAATATATGTTTATAGCGCATCCTCAAATGTAATAACAACTTAGCTGAACTAATCAGTCTGTATAAAATTTCAAATAACTCAGCGTAACCTCTGCGTTCTCCTTTCTCTGCGGTGAACTTACTCGAATATTCACCGCAGAGAAAGGAGAACGCAGAGATTTCGCTGAGATAATGGGGACTGGTTAAGAATAAATGTTTTATTTCGTAGTAGAAAAATCTACCCGTATCATGAATGTAATTGTAACAGGCGCTTCGAAGGGAATTGGTAAAGCTATAGCAGGTCAGTTTGCAGCAGCCGGTCATCAGTTGTTTTTATGCAGTCGTGGCGAAAAATCTCTGTATGATACTGTCAATGAATTACAAACCCGTTTTCCTGATGCCCTTATTAAGGGACGACCTACGGATATGACTGTAAAAAATGAGGTATCTGCATTTGCTGACTGGTGTTTACAAAAAGGAACGCCCGATATCGTCATCAATAATTCCGGTCATTTTATTCCTGGCAGTGTACACAATGAACCCGAAGGATCTTTGGAAGAAATGTTGCAATCAAATTTATTCAGTGCCTATCATCTTACGCGCCAGTTGCTGCCTTCCATGATGGCTGCCAAGCAGGGGCATATTTTTAATATCTGCTCTATTGCATCATTACATGCTTATGCCAATGGAGGCAGTTATAGTATCAGTAAATATGCTCTCGCTGGTTTCAGCAAAAATCTGCGTGAAGAAATGAAACCACATGGTATAAAAGTTACTGCCGTATATCCCGGGGCTGCTCTTACCGCCAGTTGGGATGGGTTTGATATTGATCCGAAAAGGATCATGGAAGCCGATGATGTGGCTAAAATGGTATATGCTGCCAGTCAGCTCTCTCCAATGGCAGTAACAGAAGACATTATAATGCGGCCGCAGCTAGGAGACTTGTAAAACAGAGGAACAGAGAAATAAGGAATGTCCAAAGGAGAATTCCTTATTTCACCTCTCACGCCTCACGTAAATAACAATTCCTTCACCTAGTCCTAACATTCCCTTCATACTACCGTAGCAATTTTGCTAAACTCCACGGTGTATGGACAGACGTACTTTAGATGTGGTGGTGATGAGCGATCTTCATTTGGGCACTTATGGTTGTCATGCCAAAGAAATTGTCAATTACCTCAAAAGCATTCAGCCGCAGATTTTGGTACTGAATGGTGATATCATCGATATCTGGCAATTCAACAAACGTTATTTCCCGGTTGCACATATGCAGGTGATCAAAGAGATCATGAACCTGCTCAGCAAAGGCACCCGTGTTATATATATAACCGGCAACCACGATGAAGCACTGCGCCGCTATTCCGATATGCATATGGGTAATTTCCAGTTAACTGATAAAGTAGTGATGGAGATAAATGGAAAAATGACCTGGATCTTTCATGGAGATGTATTTGATGCCACCACCAAAGGCAGCGCAAAATTATTAGCGAAACTGGGCGGACACGGTTATGACCTGCTCATACTCATCAACAGCCTGATTAACCGTTGTCTCAAGTTAATGGGCAGGGAGAAAATGAGTTTCAGTAAAAAGGTAAAAAACAGTGTGAAGAAAGCTGTGTCATGGATCGGAGATTTTGAACAGACAGCCGGAGAACTGGCTATTGAAAAGAAATATGATTATGTAATCTGTGGGCATATTCACCAGCCACAAAAAAGAACGATTAGTACCAAAGACGGTTCTGTTACCTACCTCAACAGTGGCGACTGGATAGAAAATCTTACTTCGCTTGAATACCAGAACAATGAATGGAGTATTTATCACTACGATGAAAAACAATTTGCTACTGATACAGCACCGGTAGTAACCATGGAAAGAAAGTTGCCACAACTAAATGTAGTAACAGATGAGATAGCCTTATTCATTCACTCTTTAGCCATACAGCCATGAGCATGAAAATACTATACGCAGTGCAGGCAACAGGCAACGGGCATATCAGTCGGGCCATGGAACTCATGCCCTACCTCCAGCAATACGGAGAAGTAGATGTATTTCTGAGTGGAAGCAACAGTAACCTGCAACCCAATTTGCCTGTTAAATACAGAAGTAATGGCTTGAGTTTATTTTATGGCAATACAGGTGGTCTCGATTACTGGCGTATGTGGAAGGAATTGAGTCTGAAAAGAATCTGGCAGGAAGCTAAAACACTACCCGTTGAAAAATATGACATTGTACTGAACGATTTCGACAGTATTACTGCCATTGCCTGTGCCTTGAAAAAAGTACCCAGTGTTGGTTTTGGACATCAGGCAAGTTTCCAGAGCAAGCATACACCCAGAAGTTTAAAAAAAGATATAGCGGGAGAAATTGTATTACAGCGATATGCAAGAGCATCTGCATATATAGGTTTACACTTTCAGCAATACGATGATTTTATTTATTCACCTGTTATCAAAGAAAATATCCTTAAAGCTGACCCGAAAAATAATGGTCATATCACTGTATATCTTTCTCATTACAGCGATGAAGTAGTGGTACAGGCTTTACATAAAATACAGGGCATCCGTTTTGAAGTGTTTTCAAAAAAGGTAAAGCAGCAGGAAAGAAAAGGCAATGTCACACTCATACCCATCAGCAATGAAGGGTTTACACAAAGCATGATACAGGCCCACGGTATCATTACCGGCGCTGGTTTTGAAACACCGGCAGAAGCTTTGTACTTAAACAAGCAATTGCTTTGTCTGCCTATACGTGGTCAGTATGAACAGTTATGCAATGCGGCTGCGCTGAAAGATTTTAATGTAAGCGTAATAGATAAAATTACTAATGAGTTCTACTTGCATGTTGAAAGCTGGTTACAAAACAGTGTCGTAAAGCCATTAATACTTTCACATAGCACATACGATATTGTTCAGAAAGCAATAGAAACAGGAAGAAGTTTCCAGAAAAACCCTGAGCAGGAATTCTTCCCCGATATATTTTCCTACCAAAAATAGAACTCCACTCTGCGTAAACTTCGTTATCTCATGTTCTCTCCGGTGATTGTTCGAGTAATTTCACCGCAGAGAACGAGAGGAAACAGAGGTTTCGCAGAGGAGTTTATAATGAATGCTTTATAAACAGAGGAGTACCTGCCAGGCTTTATCTACCTGGTTTTCATTTAGTAGTTCTACAGCATATTTATGCAGTTCAACTTCCATCTCTGATGGGCTTACCGAATAATACTGAAAAATATTTTTTACGCGGTCGTCTGCAAAAGAAGCATCAATATCAGGTAGTGAATGAACGTTGGCAAGCATTCCCAGGTGGTTACCTGTTAGAGTAGTACTGTTTCTTATACTATCTGGTAACTGGTCTACACCAATGCCAAGCTGCGTATTGGGCTTGGGTACTTTAAATAAATTATCCGGACTCACTTTACAATACCAATCACCACCCAGTCTAGCAACCAATTGTAATTTTTGCTGATCAATTTTTCCATCTTCTCCCAAAATGCTTTCGTCCACATGCATACACAGCACTTCAGCAATTACCAGTTGCCCTGCGCCACCATTTTCTCCAAGGCTTTTTACTTCATTTACTTTGCATTCCAGTTTAATCTTCGCTTCCTTTACCATTGGAGGTTTTACTTTAGTGGCTGGTTCACTGGTAAAACCCGCTTTAATAAATTCATTCACTCCTTTAGGAAATTCGCAACTCGATAAACTTACCTGCTGTACCATATCGTAATCAACAATATTGATCACACATTCAGGTACTTCCAGCACATTTTCAAGCGTATGTTTTGTGGTATTGTCGCGGCCCCTTCGGGCAGGCGAGAAAATAACAATAGGAGGGTTAGATGAAAACAGGTTAAAAAAGCTAAACGGACTCAGGTTTACATTACCTGCTTTATCAATGGTACTGGCAAAACATACAGGGCGTGGTGCAATAGCATGTTGCAACCATTGTTGTTTTTCCATTACAGGTAAGGAACTGATGTCGATCGTTTTCATTTGATATTTTTACTCTGCGAAACCTCTGCTTCTCTCGTTCTCTGCGGTGACTATTCGAGTAAGTTCACCGCAGAGAACGTGAGGGCACTGAGTTTTCGCAGAGGAGGTGTTTAGAGGAGAATTTATTGCCAGCTTGCCAATACGGTAACGCCGCCCTTCACCACCTGGTTCATACTCACATCTATTTTAGTGCCAACAGGCAATAAGATATCTACGCGGCTACCGAATTTGATAAAACCATATTCATCACATTGTTTTACCTGCTGTCCAACAGAGGTATAATTACAGATGCGTTTGGCCAATGCTCCTGCAATTTGTTTGTAAAGAATGGTTCCGTAATTATTTTTCACAGCAACGCTCCATCTTTCATTTTCTGTAGAAGATTTAGGATGCCATGCCACGAGGTATTTGCCTTTATGATATTGATTGTACACTACTTCACCACTCATTGGATTACGGTTGACGTGTACATTGGCGGGGCTCATAAAAATGCTTACCTGTATTCTTTTGTCTTTAAAGTATTCTTCATCTACTATTTCTTCAATCACTACCACTTTCCCATCTGCCGGGCAAATGAGTTTTTTATCATCCAAAGTGTGAACGCGATTTGGTATGCGGAAAAAAGAGATCAGGAACAACAGAAGTCCCAACGTAACCACAAAAATGCTGATGGCGAGCCAGGGAAGTGATGCACTAAAAAAGGTAAACGATGCCACATTCAGTACCCCGAAAATCAAAGCACTGATGCCAATCGTCTGGTAACCTTCACGATGAATGGTCATGAGTTTAGAATTAGACAACAAAGGTAAACGAATGGCGCAAAATTTCGTCTGTTTATTAACGAAGTAAAAACAGCAGTAACCATACATAGGGTATGGCCAGTAACAAAGAATCGAACCTGTCTAAAAAACCGCCGTGTCCGGGCATAAAACTTCCACTGTCTTTCACACCCGCCATTCGTTTCAGCTTACTTTCAAACAGATCACCAAGTGTACCCATTACAGCAGCGGTTACCGTAATGATGATCATTTGAGTTGCATCAAGCTCCAACCAGTACACAGCCACAAGTGTAACCGCCAATACAGCCAGTATGGCACCTCCTATTGTTCCTTCCCAGGTTTTTTTGGGTGAAATGGGTGAGAAAGGTGTTTTACCTATAAACGATCCAACAATATATGCCATGGTATCATTGATCCAGATGGTAGCTATGATAAGTATGGGTAATAACCAACCACTGTTGGCGAATTGGGGTGAAGTGACTTCATTATAAAGGTCTGTCAGCAAACCCCATGACAGCGAGATATAGAGCAATCCACCAACTGTATAACCAATGATTTTCCAGTCGGGCATGCGCGCTTTGATGAGTTTCAAGAGTATTAGGCCTGCCAATGATATTACTAATATCCAGCCTCCCACTTCTCGCAAAAAAATATTTCCGATGGTGTATTGATCATCTGTCATCCAAAACATAAATCCCAACCCGGCAATAATGGCTCCTGCCTTGTGTATTGGTGAAATACTCTGGTATCTTGAATCAATTTTTCCGATTAGTGATATGTATTCAATCCAACAACCAACATGTATCACTGAAAACAACAAAAGAAAACTCCATTGATTCCATAATAATCCACCCAACATTACCACCACAAAAACAATAGCGGTTAAAGCACGGGTTCTGAAAGTTTGAAAATTGAAAGCCATGGTGTGAAGGTAAGGCAGATAGTGTATAGTCCATAGTCGATGGCCCATAGTTTATTCATCCTGGTTCTAACCATGGACCATCGACTATGGACTATATGCTATCAACTAATTCAACAGCGTCTTATTAATCAGTTCGCTGGCTGCCAGTTGCAGGTGGGCCGGAACAAAAATTTGTATATCACCAAACATGGGATAGCTACTGTCCTGCTTATTCAGTACCTGAACAGGTATCTGGTTTTCTTCCAGCATGCCCTTTATAATAGCTGCTTCGGCATAAGCACGGGTAGAAAATATTTTTTGCCAGTTACTCATGAGTAGTTATCGGTTCTGATGATATAATTGATGAAGACACAGTCTTACTTTGTTTATACAACTGCTTAAAAAGTAATACCAGCAATGCCAGTCCAACAAGTCCCCACCAAACAGGCATGGTTTCATCAATAGCTTTCTCAACAGATTTTCCCTGCGACTGAACAATGTATAATTGGGCAACAATAAATGCATTGTTGAGGAAATGTTGCAGTATACTTAACCAGAGATTATTGGTATAATAAAAAATCAATCCCAATATCATTCCGAGTGCAATTCTTGGCAGGAACCCGAAATAGGAAAAATGTATGGCGCTGAATAAAATACTGGTGATGATAATACCGACCCATGCATTTTTGGTCCATTGAATAAATATTTTCTGAAAAGCACCACGAAACAATACTTCTTCAAAAATAGCGGGAGCCAATGCCATCACCAATATGGCCAGTATAAAATCGGAGATACTGTTCATATAAGCCATGTTGAGCATGGCATTTTTATAGGTTTGTTCCAGTGCTTTTGCCTTTTTGAGCCATTCTTCAGAAAGTGGGATATCCTGGTTCAACATACCCAATGCACCGCTTAAAATCATTCCCGCAAAAGTGATTAAGATTACCAGTCCAACCTGTCTGGTACTCATTTTCAGGTTAAACCCGAGATAATTAAGTGGTTGACGGTTTACAATTTTTGCAAATACAAGAGATGGAACCAGAAAAGCAATCAGTGTTGCCATTGTATTCAACAGCCTTGAAATATTGGCATTTTCGGGTTTATTCATGGCATCGGGCACTTCCAAAAGGGAAACATCTAACAAACTGGTACCCAATGCTGCCATGAGCAGGGAGCCAATTACCATACCAATACCTACAAGTCCGAGCAAAAGCAAAAACTGTACAGGAAAACTAATCTGTGCCTTCTGATTCATGTGGTTGAAGAATAAGCTTGTAAATTTGCACCCTGTTCGGGCCGATGTCTAAGATACAGGTATCGGGTCATATACCTACTTCCGGTTAAACGGGTAAATGACCATCCGTATATCCATACAGATTTCGGATATGAACAGTTCAGACAAAGAAACAGAGAAAAGAACTAGAATGTTGCATCATGGTTAAAATTGACAAGATAGAATTACCAGATTTTCCGCTCTTACTTGCACCGATGGAAGATGTAAGCGACCCGCCCTTTCGTATGGTTTGTAAGGAGAACGGGGCCGACCTGATGTACACTGAATTCATCAGCAGCGAAGGATTAATTCGTGATGCTATTAAAAGCAGAAGAAAACTCGATATTTTCGATTATGAGCGCCCTATTGGTATACAGATTTTCGGGGGTGACGAAGAAAGCCTCGCACTGGCGGCAAAAATTGTAGATGTTACCAATCCAGACCTGCTCGATATCAATTTTGGCTGCCCCGTAAAAAAAGTTGCGGGTAAGGGTGCAGGCGCTGGTGTACTGAAAGATCTCGACCTGATGGTTAGACTTACAGATGCTGTTGTAAAATCTACCCGCCTGCCCGTAACCGTTAAAACAAGATTAGGCTGGGATGACAACAGTAAAAATATAGAAGAAGTAGCTGAAAGATTACAGGATGTAGGCATCAAAGCATTAAGTATACATGGAAGAACTCGTGCCCAGATGTATAAAGGTGAGGCCGACTGGACCCTGATTGCCAAAGTAAAAAATAACCCGCGTATTCATATTCCCATTTTTGGGAATGGTGATATTGACAGTCCGCAGAAAGCATTAAGCTATAAAAATAAATACGGCGTAGATGGTATTATGATTGGTCGTGCCGCCATTGGTTACCCCTGGATATTCCGTGAGATTAAACATTATGTGCAAACCGGCGAACTGCTGGCAGCCCCTACAGTAGAAGAAAGGGTGAATGTTTGTCGCCAGCATTTGCGTAAATCGATCGAGTGGAAAGGCCCCATTGTTGGCATCAATGAAATGCGGAGGCATTATGCCAATTACCTGAAAGGTCTGCCCGGTATTAAAGATTACCGTAACAGGCTGGTTACTTTAAAGAACATGGAAGAAGTGGAAGGAGTATTAGATGAAGTAGCTGTTAACTATAAAGATTTTGTGATGGAGAGACAGGCAATTGAGTTGGTAAATTATCATGAAAACTGCCCGTTATAATTAATCTGTGAATCTGTGGCAAAGAATAGCCACAGATTCACAGATTATGGTTTAATGTATTTTATCAGTGATTCATCCAACGGCGAAACCCCTTGCGGGAAAAAAGCTTCAAGTACGCCATTTTCATTCACGATGTATTTACAGAAATTCCAGGTGGGCTCCTGCTCATTCCAGCCATTTAATGAAAGGCTACTCAGCCATTGAAACACAGGATTCTGCTCTGCACTTTTAATCACACTACTCTTTTGTGCGAGTAAAAACGTTACTCCATAATTTATTTTACAGAATTCAGCAATAGCCGCATCATCGCGCTGTTCCTGTTGTTTAAAATCATTGGCAGGGAAGCCAATAATTACCAGGCCATCGTCTTTGTATTGCTTATATAGTGCCTCCAGTTCTGCATACTGACCTGTATATCCACAATCGCTTGCAGTATTTACCAATAAAACTTTTTTACCCCTGAACGTTTCCATTGAAAGGGTTGTACCATTATTAAGTGTAAACCGGAGTTGATAAAAGGAGCTGACTGGCTGCATTTGTTTTTTATTTACTAAACCTTTTGATGATCCACCAAATAATTTACCCGGGAGCATAATAACAGGGTAAAAAGTTTTTAACAGTGATTGTCGCCAGGTCATATCTTTTCTTTTAAGTAATAATACTACAATGAGTATAACAAGAAAGGCAATGATTAGTTTTCGGATAAACGGGGTTTTATTCATGTGATATCTGCTGTTACTATATAAATTTCTTAAACAGTTTCAGCTTGCCTTTGAAAGGCGGGTATTTCATAGCAGGATCAAACCAGGTGGGTGTTTTTAAAACCGCTTTTTCATGGCTGAATGTATCAAAAGAATATTTGCCATGATACCGACCCGTTCCGCTGAAGCCCCTGCCACCAAAGGGTAGATGATGATTGGTTACATGCCAGCTTGCATTGTTAATACATGCAGCTCCTGATGGTACATTCTCCACCCACTTCCTTGCTTCTTTATCATTCGATGAAAAAATATAAAAAGCCAATGGGTTTGGATTACGGTTTATAATAGCCAATGCCTCCTCTTTTGTATTATAACCAATTACAGGCAATATGGGGCCAAAAATTTCTTCCTGCATAATGGCACTGTCAACAGTAACATTACCAAGCAATGCAGGACCCATATACAAACGATTTATATCATTGTCTCCCCCATGAAGTATGGTTCCATTGCTGAGGTAAGACAGCAAGCGGTTAAACTGTTTTTCATTAATAATCTTTCCATACTCATCACTGTTTATCGGCTGTTCTGTAAAAAATTGAAGAATTTTTTTCTTCATCGCCTCTACCAGTTTTTCCTTAACAGATGTATGAACCAATATATAATCGGGCGCCACACACATTTGCCCGGCATTTGAAAACTTGGTGATGACGATACGGTTGGCTGCCACTTTTATACTGGCATCTGCCATAACCACACAGGGGCTTTTCCCTCCCAGTTCCAATGTAACCGGTACCAGACGTTCGGCAGCCATTTTATAAATGAGTTTACCCACTGCTGTACTACCTGTATAAAAAACATGGTCGAAAGAGAAGTTATTCATCATTGCCGGAATAACAGCGGCACCATCACCCGGCACATACAGCACATATTCTTTGGTAAAAACAGCTTCAATTATTTTCTGCATAACAGCTGCTGTTGCAGGCGCAAACTCACTCGGTTTAAGCACCACGCAATTACCTGCGGCTATGGCACCTACCAATGGCATGAATAATAACTGCAAAGGATAGTTCCATGGACCAATAATCAATACCACACCCAATGGCTCTTTTACTACATAACTGGAACTTGGTAAGTTTAACAGATTGGTACTTTTCTTTTCGGGCTCCATCCAGGCACTCAGCCATTTGATGGTATAATTGATTTCATTCAGTAAAAAACCATTTTCTGTTATCCATGCTTCTTCCGGGCTTTTTTTCAGATCGGCATAAAGTGCATCATAGATTTCCTGCTCATAATCTGCCACTGCTTTTTTCAATGCCAGCAGTTGTTGCTTGCGGAAAGCATAACTACGTGTGGCCCCAGAGGCAAAATAACTGCGCATGGCGTTCAAAGAAGTAAGCAGATCGTTCGACATATTTACAAGTTAAGTAAATCAATAAAAGCTGCAAGATTCTTTTTTAATAAATTGCAGGCCGGTTTCATGATCAAATTGAAACCACTCTCCTCAACAGATAAAAATATATCGTATGGAATACAGAAGAATGGGCCGAACCGGTTTGCAGTTAAGTGTTTTGAGTTATGGAAGCTGGGTTACTTTTCACAAACAGATTGACGACAGCATTGCCGATGAATTAATGGGTATAGCCTATGATAAGGGTATTAATTTTTTTGATAACGCAGAAGCTTATGCACTGGGTGAGAGTGAAAAAATGATGGGGCGTATCCTGAAAAAGAAAAACTGGGACCGCACCTCATATACCGTTTCCTCAAAAGCCTATTTTGGTTGGAGAGGTAAAGAGAATAAACCCAACCAAACAGGACTCAGCCGTAAACACCTGATGGAAGCCTGTCATGAAGCCCTTCAACGTTTACAACTCGATTATCTCGATCTCTATTTCTGCCATCGCCCCGATACCAATGTACCCATCGAAGAAGTGGTATGGACCATGCATAATCTGATACAGCAGGGTAAAATTTTATACTGGGGTACCAGCCAGTGGAGCGGCGCCGAAATTATGGAGGCACACAGAGTGGCACATCAATATGGTTTGATTGGCCCCAGTGTAGAGCAACCACAATACAATATGTTCGAACGGTTTAAAATGGAGCAGGATTATTTACCTGTATTCAAAAACGTTGGACTGGGAACCACCATCTGGAGTCCTTTGGCCGCAGGTTTCTTAACGGGTAAATACAATAATGGTATCCCGGCAGATTCAAGGCTAGCCATAGAGGGTTTCGACTGGCTTAAAGACAGATGGGTACAGGATGCCAAGATTGAGAAAGCCAAAAAACTGGTGGTACTGGCACAGGAAATGAATGTGAGTCTTGCTGAAATGGCTATTGCCTGGACCATTAAGAACCCGAATGTAACCACAGCTATTCTGGGTGCTACCAAAAAACAGCAACTGGAAGAAAACCTGAAAGCACTGGATGTTTTACCGATGCTTACCAGTGAGGTTATGGAAAAAATTGAAGCCATTCTTCAAAATAAGCCTACGATGGATTTGGCTTAACTAATTGATATACAAATATTTAAAAGCGGTAAACTTCTTCAGTTTACCGCTTTTTTATTGACGGATATTTGCCGGACGAAAAAAGTTATACCTTCTTTCCAACCTTTTTCACCTGCAACACTCTTAATAGCGGAACTATTCATTGGAACAGGAAACTACCATACAAACGGCTGTTGTGAGAAAAGCCTGCCTGGGAGATCAACCATCACAGGCCTGGCTGTACCGGCAATATAGTAAGGCGATGTTCAATATCTGCACCCGTATGACGGGTAACCTCAGCGATGCAGAAGACCTGTTACAGGAATCATTTATGATTGCGTTTCGCAACCTGAAACAACTCAAAGAACCCGCCCAGTTTGGTGGATGGCTGAAACGGATTGTGGTGAATGAATGTATTCGTTTCTGTAAAAAAAATACTTACCAGACAGCATGGGATGATCATTGGGATGAAACCCTGAGCAACGAAGAACCCGAATGGTGGCAGACAGTAGATATTAAAATGGTACACCAGGAAATAAAAAACTTACCCGATGGATGCCGACAGGTTTTCAATCTCTATGTACTTGAAGATTACAGTCATAAAGACATTGCATCCCATCTCGGTATTTCAGAGTCAACGAGTAAGAGTCAGTACCACCGGGCCAGACAATTATTAAAAGAAAGAATCACAAAACAAATTCAGGTACATGGATGAGTTAAAAAAATACCTGCAACAAAACCGCGAAGCACTGGATAGTGATGAGCCCTCGCCAATGGTTTGGGAACGCATACAGGTGCAACAGCCGGTAAAGAAAACAGCCATTGTGGTAACCATTACCCGCTGGGCTGTGGCGGCCTGTGTGCTGGTACTGGCAGGAATTGGCACCTGGAGCCTGTTGAAAGAGGACGAAGGTAAGACACAAGAAATTTTACAGGCATCAAGAACTTCAGCAGAACCCAGACAAGAAGAAATAAAGCAGGCTACAGAACCGGTTATCTCCGTTCCTGAAATAAATGAGGAAACAAATAAAGTACTGGCCTCTGTTACGCGGGAAAAGAAAACTGTTCCTGAACAAAAAACAACTGCTGAACGTGCTGATCTTATTGCTTTACAGAATGTAGAAAACAGTTTTAAACAGGTCATCAACCTGCAGCGTAATAAAGTAGGTACTATTCCTATGTATGCTGAATCGGCTGAATATTTTTCAGATTTTAAAATACAGATCAGGCAACTGGAGAAAGATGAGAAAACGGTAAAAGCAGAAATCGTAAAACGCGGACTTACAGATGACCTGCTGGATCAACTGATCAATCTCTACCAGATCAAACTCAGTACACTTAAACAGTTACAAACAGAAATGAACAAAATCAACAACCGCGTTAAACAAATGAGCCGCCCGGTTGACAGCGTTAAAACTTATTTCATTAATATCTAAATACCCTTTATATGCGATTTACTACTATTAAAATTACCGGTGCTATACTGAGTATGCTATTTGCAGCCGCTGGCTTTGCACAGAGTACCACTTACATATCCGGCCAAGGAAACCTACAGGCAACAACCATAAGAGCTGCTTCTCCTGTTGAAGTTTTTGCTGCACAAAATGCTTATACTTTCGAGACTCATAACATTAAACAGGAGGATCTGAAATCAAAAGAAATAAGCCAGGAAATAAATATGCCCAAAGGCGGAGAAATTTATATTGAGAACAGTTCTTTAGCCATACAGGTAAAGACCTGGGATCAGCCTAAGGTAAAGGTAGTAACCACTGCTTATTTTGAAAAAGAAAGCACGTTTACCGATGCAGAATGGTTTGAAAGAATGGGCATCAGCCTGAAAGCACTTGGTACATCCGTTAAAATCAAATCAACTAATTCAAGATTAGGTTCAGGTTTTACCTTTTCCGCTACTTCGCGTTATTCTATGGACCCGGTAGTTGTAAACGGATACCCCTCAAAAATTACCACGCTATCTGCCAACAATGCCAAAATAGGAAAAAGAATGCTGACCATTTATGTTCCTGCAGGAAGTAAAATGGATATTGAAACAAAATTCTCAGATGTGCAGTTACCCGCCGGAATAGGTGATATATTATTAGATATTACCAATGGCAACCTCGAAGCAGAAAACCTGAATAAACTGCGTCTGCGCTCCAAATATTCTAACGCCAATGTGCGTGATATTAAAGAGGCAGAGATTGAATTTTCAAATGGTCGTTTCAGTGCCAATAATATCGATGACCTCGATATTGAAAGCAAATATGCCACGATAGAAATGGCATCTGCCAAAAAAATAAAAATGATCAGCACCAACGATGAGTTTGAGGTAGAAGACGTAACCGATATCAAAGGCCGGAAAAATTATGGTAACCTGCGCATCACCCGTTTATCCGGCTCTCTTGAACTCGATGGCAGTAATGCAGATATTAAAGTAAGAAATGTAGGCAGCAATGTAAAACTCATTAAAGTAGACAATCGCTACGCTGATATCCGTATCCCGCTTCGCGATACAAAAAATTATGCTGTTGATTTTCTGGGTAGCTACAGCACAGTATATGCTGATTTTGAAAAAACACCTGTTGCAGTAACAGAAGCTGATATAACAGCACTTTCAAAAAACACCACTGCTGGAACTCTTCATAGTATGCCTCTCACTATAGCTACAAAACCTTCTCAGGGAACTATTGCAGCTGGTACCGTTTCCGGAAACGTAGCCCCTGAGCAAAACAATCAAATGGCTGTTACGGGAAAAATTACTGCAACAACTGTACCGGGAACATTATTGCTTAACCGAAGTGGTTCAAACACACCTGTAAAATTCACAGGAACAGCCGGTGATGGCAAAGGTTTAAAGATTGAAATGAAATGCCAGAACTGTACCGTTGATTTCAAATAACCAATCACTCCATATATACCCCTTGAAGAGCGGCCACTTGCCGGCCGCTCTTCTACTTTTAACGATGGCTTGTTTCTTCATGTGCATTATATATCTCACACAGCCGATTTTCTCATGTTGTTAACGATCGGTTCGTGCCCCGTTTCCACGGGGCACTTGCTTTTGGGATTAATAACCATAGACTATAGACCATGGTCTATGCCCATATTTGACTTATCTTAGCATCCAGAATTTTTTCCCATGACAGAGCTCTATACCATTGTATGGATCATCGCCTCATTGATACTGATCGGTTTTTTTGCCGGTTATGAAATTGCTTTCGTGAGCGCTAACCGCCTCAGCATTGAACTGAAAAAAAAACAGGGTAAACAAAGCGGAATTATTTTATCCAACTTTGTAGAAAACCCCGCAAAGTTTATAGGTACCTGTCTTATTGGCCTCAATACCGTACTCGTTATCTATGGATTATTGTTTGATGAATTCCTGAAAGGAATTGCCTGGAACCCACTGAATGTTAAAAACGAATACCTTAAACTCATCATCGATACCATTATTTCAGCCATCATTGTAATGATTTTCGGTGAGTTTATTCCCAAAGCCATATTTCGTGCGCGCAACGACAGCTTACTGAGTTTTTTTGCACCCTTAGCCAAATTCTTTCATACCCTCTTTGAACCCCTTACCAACTTATTTGTCAATCTTTCTCAGTGGATATTGAAATATATTTTCAATGTTCGGGTAAACGATAAAACCGAAGCTTTTACTAAAGTAGACCTCGAACATTTTTTTCAGCAAACAAAAGAACAGGATGAAGACAACCAGGAACTGAATACAGAATTGTTTGAAAACGCACTGAGCTTACCGATGGTGAAGATCAGACAGTGCCTGGTTCCCAGAACGGAGATTGAAGGAGTAGACAAAACTATTTCCATCGAAGCACTTCGTCAGCGCTTTGTACATACAAAACTCAGCAAACTGTTGATCTTTGACGAGAACATCGATAATATTCTGGGCTATGTTCACCAGACCGATCTGTTTAAACGCCCCTCTTCTATTCAGCAGATATTACATCCCATATTGGCAGTACCGGAGAGTATGAGTGCTGCCGACCTCATCAACAAATTTACCAAGGACAGGAAAAGCATTGCCTGGGTGGTAGACGAATTTGGTGGCACAGCAGGTATTGTAACCATGGAGGACCTGCTGGAAGAAATTTTTGGTGAAATTCATGATGAATATGATGTGGAGGAATTTGTAGAAAAGCAACTGGCAGAAGATGAATTTATCTTCAGTGGCCGACTTGAACTTGACTACCTCAAAGAAAAATACAACCTTGAGTTTCCGGAGAACGATTCAGAAACACTGAGTGGTTATATCATTCAGAAACATGAATCCATTCCCACCAATAAAGAAACCATCATTATCGACGATTACCGTTTCGATATACTAAGCGTGAGCGAAACAAGGATTGATACGGTAAAGATGAAAATCTTACGCTGATGAAGCGCGCCTACCTGGCCATTAGCCTTTCTCTCCGTACAACGCTTGACCCCGTAGTAAAAACCATTCAACAAGTGTTAGCCGAGCATGGTATTGAGCTATTTGTTTTTGTAGATCATTACCATTTCTCTCCCCATCAAGAAAAAGAAATGATGCAACAGGCCTTAATTGAAATAGACCGTTGCGGATTACTGATAGCCGAATGTTCTGAAAAAGCCATTGGTGTTGGACTGGAAGCAGGTTATGCAATAGGCAGGGGCAAACAACTTTGGTATTTACGCCCGCAAAATGCACCACATTCAACCACGGTTGCCGGAGCTGCCCATAAAAGCTTTATTTACGGGAATACCGGGGATCTGGCAGATCAAATAAGAAAAGAATTACATACAGCAATCTGAAATGGCTATTTTTCGTGTTACTCTTACCCCTAACTTTGCCCACTCCTAAAGCAGTTGACGGGCATGGCCTTATTTAAAAGAAACAATGGAACAGAACAGGCAGAGATGAGTTTTATAGACCATCTGGAGGAACTGAGAAAACATATCATTCGTTCCATACTGGCCATTTTAGTTTTTGGCATAGCCATTTTTATTTACCGCGACTGGGTTTTCGACAATATCATTACAGGTCCTATTCATGCCGATTTTATCAGCTATCGGGCGCTTTGCGATTTTAGTCACTGGGCACATCTTGGCGATGTTCTTTGCATGCCACCGGTAAAAGTTGATATGCAAACCACCACTTTCGCCGGACAGTTTCTGAGTAGTATTACCATGTCGCTTGTAGGAGGTATCATCATCGCTTTTCCCTATATCTTCTGGGAATTCTGGCGTTTTATTAAACCTGCATTGAAAGACAAAGAACTGAAAAACACCCGTTTTATCATTTTCTGGGTATCCTTCTTTTTCTTTTGTGGTGCGGCTTTCGGGTATTTTTTACTGGGACCTTTTACTTTCAACTTCCTCGCCGGTTTTCAACTCGGTACTAAAGGTGTACTGGTAACCCGTCCTACATTAACCGATTACCTCGATAACCTGACCAATCTTATTCTTGGTTGTGGTATAGCTTTTGAATTACCCGTACTGGCATACCTGCTTACAAAAATTGGATTGATTTCTCCTTCCTATTTACGCAGAACCAGGAAATATGCAGTGGTGATTATATTAATTGCCGCCGCCATTATTACACCTAGCCCCGACTGGATGAGCCAGTTGATTGTGTTCCTTCCCCTGTTCTTTTTGTATGAGTTGAGTATTATTATTTCAGCAAGGGTATCGAAAGAACAGGAAAAAAGAGACCAGGAAGAATGGAGCTAAATATTTTAGAACTCTTTAAGTTTCGCAATACCTGAGGTTAGCTTTGAGCCATGAGCTATGAGTTAATATATTATGATAGTTTAAGCATAATTACAAAAAGCTCATGGCTCATAGCCCAAAGCTCACAGCCATTTCACAAACACTTAATTTTAAAAACACCCAGCCCGTTTATATATTTTTTGCACGGCTCTTGGTCTAATCCTTTAATTTCATCCCTCAATTCACACACATGAATTATGTTTTTGATGCGTCGAAACCTATTGCCATTGGCTCAGACCATGCAGGTTTTGAGTACAAGGAAGCCATAAAAAACTGGCTCATCGGCAAAGGTTACAATGTAAAAGATTTTGGCGCGCCCTCTTTGGATTCTGTAGACTATCCTGATTTTGCCCACCCCACTGCCAGCAGCGTTGAAAAAGGAGAATCAGCTTTTGGTATTTTATTCTGTGGAAGCGCTAACGGTGTTGCCATTACTGCCAATAAACACCAGCAGGTGCGTGCCGGACTTGCCTGGCAGAACGATGTGGCTTCACTCATCCGTTTGCACAATGATGCCAATATTATTTGTATTCCGGCCAGGTTTGTTGCCTTAGCACTGGCACAGCAGATGATTGAAATTTTTATGAGTACTGCTTTCGAAGGCGGTCGTCATGCAACACGTGTTGGAAAAATTGCTTGTTCATAATCTTTAAACACCACTATAACTATGCGAATTATTGTACTATCTGCCTTCCTGTTGTCTGCGACAATGGGCATCGCACAAAAAGGTGATCCGGCCACATATGCCAAAAGCATCACCATGGGCGATCTTAAAAAACACCTCACCATTGTTGCCGGACCAGAAATGGAAGGTCGCGAAACAGCCATGGAAGGCCAGCGTAAAGCCGCAGCCTACCTGGAAGCCGAGTATAAAAGAATGGGATTAAAACCCGGTAACGGAAACAGTTACCAGGCTATGTACCCATTGTACCAGCTTGAACTCGTAAGCAGTAAGCTCTCTGTAAATGGCCGCCCCTTTGCAGCCGACAAAGACTATAGTACATCTGTATCTACCATTGCCAATGGCAGCAATACTTATTCCGATGTTGTGTTTGCAGGCTATGGCATCAGCGACTCTACCCGTAACGATTATGCCAACCTCGATGTAAAAGGTAAAATTGTTCTGGTACTCGAAGGAACACCCGGCAGTACCGGCCCCGCTAACCAAAGAGGTCCCGGATCTGTATTTGGTAAAATGAGCACAGCCAGAACAAAAGGTGCTGCAGGTGTATTAATCGTTTCTAAAAATTTTCCAAAAACAACACCCGGCCAAACCAGAAGCGGTATGTCTTTAAGCAAACCCACGACTGAACCTGCTGCAGCCATTACCATCTCTGAAGAAATAGCCAGTGCTTTATTGGGCCGCACTGCAAAACTCACCATTCAGCAAATGAGTGAACTGAACAAAGGTGTGTATCGTTCAGAACTGAAAATTACTGCCGACAAAAAAGTAAATGAACTGGAAAGCAGTAATGTAATCGCTGTTTTACCCGGTACAGATAAAGCCGATGAATACGTCTTCATCACCAGCCATTATGATCATGAAGGTGTAATCAACGGCGATATTTATTATGGTGCAGATGATGATGGTTCAGGTACTGTAAGCGTTCTGGAAATTGCTGAGGCTTTTGTTGCTGCAAAGAAAAAAGGTGATGGCCCACGCAGAACAATGGTATTCATGAATGTGTCGGGTGAAGAAAAAGGATTATTGGGTTCACGTTACTATTCAGAGCATCCTATTTTCCCACTGGAAAAAACTACTGTTGACCTGAACATCGACATGGTGGGAAGAATTGACCCTACTTACAAAGGCGATTCTATGAACTATGTATATGTAATTGGTGATGATAAATTGAGCAGCGATCTTACGCCTATTACCAATGAAGTAAACAGCAAATACATCAACATGGAGTTGGACAGAAGATTCAACGATCCTAAAGATGTAAACCGATTCTATTACAGAAGCGACCATTACAATTTTGCCAATAAAGGTGTTCCTGTAATTTTCTACTTCAATGGTACCCACCGCGATTACCATCGCCCTACTGATACTGTTGAGAAGATTAATTTTGATGTGATGGAAAAAAGAGCAAGACTTATTTACCACACTGCCTGGGTAATTGCCAATAAGGATACCATGTTAAAACGTGATATGCCTTTGAATATGCCTCCTAGATAAAATAAATTCAAAATTAAAAAGTCAAAAGTCAAAAAAGAATACTCCTTTTTTGACTTTTGACTTTTTAATTTCTCTCTTCCTAACCTCTGTTACCATCCTAATAAGTACGCAAAAATCAATGGTACTACAATTGTAGCATCACTCTCCACAATATATTTAGGCGTATTGATATCGAGTTTACCCCAGGTAATTTTTTCATTCGGAACGGCACCTGAATAGGAACCATAAGAAGTGGTAGAATCACTGATCTGGCAGAAATAACTCCAGAAAGGAACATCATGCCATTCTAAATCCTGGTACATCATTGGCACCACACAAATCGGGAAATCGCCAGCAATACCTCCGCCTATCTGGAAGAACCCAACACCTTTTCCGCCGCTGTTCTCCCGATACCAGTCGGCCAGCCACACCATATATTCAATACCATTTTTTACGGTACTGGCTTTCAGTTCATTCTTGATTACATAGCTCGCGAAGATATTACCGGTAGTACTGTCTTCCCATCCCGGAACAACAATGGGCAGATTTTTCTCTGCCGCTGCAACGATCCAGCTGTTTTTTGGATCGATCTCATAATACTGCTTCAGCTCACCACTGAGAACAGTTTTATATAAAAATTCATGCGGAAAATATCTTTCCCCCCTGGCTTCCGCTTCTTTCCATTGTTTTACCAGGTGTTTCTGCAAACGACGGAATGCTTCTTCCTCTGGTATACATGTATCTGTAACTCGGTTATAATGGTTCTCCAGCAGATCCCACTCATCCTGCGGTGTAAGATCGCGGTAGTTGGGTACTCTTTTATAATGACTGTGCGCCACCAGGTTCATTACATCTTCTTCCAGGTTGGCACCGGTGCAACTAATGATGGCAACCTTATCCTGGCGAATCATTTCTGCCAGACTGATACCAAGCTCAGCCGTACTCATGGCACCGGCAAGACTTACCAGCATTTTACCGCCTTCCAGCAAATGGGTTTCATAACCTTTGGCAGCATCTACCAAAGCAGCCGCATTAAAATGGCGGTAATGGTGTTGAATAAACTGAGAAACGGGGCCTTTGTTCATAATGGTTCTATTAAAGGCTGCAAAGGTAATTTTTTTGAGCCATTCCATCCTATTCAGGATAACACATATATTCTTTTAAAAACAAGCTTTTCTGAACATATATGCAAGATTTTCAAATGTTTACGATCAATTTCTAATCTCATTCTAATCCCGAATTATAGCAAAATCTTAATATCCTTGTAGTCCCCGCATGAAGATTCTCTACTCCGAAAAAACCATCGGCAGGTTTACCATTGGCCTGCCCGTTGTAGTATGGTTTACTGCAACCCTGCTTGCCGCCCTGCTTGAAATAAGCAGGGGATATGGTGAAATCAACAATTTCCTCATCTACCGCGGTGTATACGAACACACCCTTCAACAGGTAAACTTATACCTCAGCTACCCTTCTGACTATGCAGACAGTAACCACTATGGCCCCTTATTCAGTATACTGATTGCCCCTTTTACCTGGCTCCCGGTTGCTGCAGGATGTTTGTTATGGTGTCTGGCAAATGCATGGGTATTGTTTTATGCACTTAAACAACTGAACCTTTCAACTACCCAGTTTTATACTGTTCTGCTGATTTGTTGTATCGAACAAATGACAGCAACACATAGTGTTCAGTTTAACCCCATGCTGGCAGGATCAATGTTACTGGCCTATACATATGTAAGAGATAATAAGATTGTACCGGCAACTTTTTTAATTGCAGCGGGTTTTCTTATTAAACTGTACAGTGTGGCGGGATTGGTTCTTTTCCTGTTTACAGACAAGAAAAAACTATTTGTGTTTTCATTCATCGGCTGGCTGATTTTACTGGTTGCATTACCCATGCTCATCTCCTCACCCGATTTTATTATACAGTCGTATACAGACTGGTTTCATTCTTTAATAGAAAAGAATGAAACCAATATAGATATTTCTGTTGCTTCGGGTATGCAGGATATTTCGGCAGGAGGAATGATCAGGAGAGTATTTGATATGAAGAACCTTCCCAATTATTTCATAACTATTCCTGCAGCGCTCTTATTATTATTCCCTTTACTCAGGTATAAACAGTTCGCTGAAAAAAAATTCACCCTTACCTATTATTGTATGCTCCTTGTAGCTGTAGTAATATTCAGCTCATCCGCAGAATCGCCCACATATATAATAGCTGTAGCTGGTATTGCTGTCTGGTTCGCCATTCATTTACCATTAAACAGTAGGCAGGTATTATTACTACTCTTTCTGTTTTTGTTCACCATATTATCTCCAACCGATCTATTTCCAAGAACAATAAGAGATGGCTTTTTTATAAAGTATTCCATGAAAGCACTGCCCTGTTTTATCATCTGGCTTATTATGATCAAAGAGCTGATAAGAGGAAAATATGCTTTACCCCAAACAACCAATGAATATGAAAAAGAAAATTTGTATCGTCATTCCGGTTTGTAATGAGGAGAAGAATATTCCTGCAGTGACCCATGCTGTTAAAAACATCATGCAAACCGTACCTTATACATACTCCATTACATTTATTGATGATGGCAGTACAGATAATACACTTGCGGTTTTAAAAACAACAGCGGCATCGGATGAACAGGTTTTTTATATTGGCCTTTCCAGAAATTTTGGTCACCAGAATGCACTAAAAGCCGGAATTGATACTGTTGATGAAAATACCGATGCAGTAATTATGATGGATGGCGATTTGCAACACCCTCCCGAACTCATACCCCTGATGTTGCAAAACTGGGAAAAGGGCTACGATGTGGTATATACGATCCGGAAAGATGATAAAGGAATATCGCTCCTGAAAAAGAAAACCTCCAGTCTTTTTTATAAGTTACTCAACAAAGTATCAGACATTGAACTCGATACAGGTGCAGCAGATTTCAGGTTACTCGATAAAAAAGTAGTTCCCGTATTCAAGAATTTTAATGAAGGCGATCTTTTTTTAAGGGGTTTATCGAAATGGGTCGGATTCAGTCAGGTAGCTATTGAATATACAGCAGGTAGCAGAAGCAATGGTGAATCGAAATACACCATCAAAAGAATGATCCGTTTTGCACTACAGGGTATTACATCCTTCAGTACCAAACCTCTGTACATAGCCGCCTACCTCGGTTTTGCATTCTCTATGTTATCGCTGCTCTATATTCCTTATATCATTTATAGCTATTTTTTTGAGAAAACCATATCGGGCTGGACTTCCCTCATAGCTACCATCGCATTTTTTGGTGGGCTTCAGCTCATGATTTTAGGTATTATTGGTCTTTATCTGGGAAAATTATTTATGCAAAGTAAAAACCGGCCTCACTATATCATCCGTGAATCGAATTTATGAGCACAGAGCGATTTATATTATTGAGTTTTGATGTGGAAGAATTTGATATGCCACTGGAATATGGTTATCAGATTTCAAAAGAAGAGCAATTGAGCATTGGCAAAAAAGGTTTAGACAGTATTTCTCCCATTTTAGCAGATCGCAATATTCAATCCACCTTATTTACCACGGCAAATTTTGCTGACCATTTTCCGCAAGCTGTTAAGGAACTTTCTATACAACACGAAGTTGCATCACATACCTATTACCATTCGAGTTTTGCAAATGAAGACCTTCAACTATCCAAACAGAGACTGGAAGAAATTACAGGCCACCCAGTTTACGGGTTAAGAATGCCAAGAATGAGGACAGTAGACATGGATGAGGTAAAAAAAGCGGGTTACCAATACGATTCATCTGTTAACCCAACCTGGTTACCCGGCAGGTATAATAATCTTCATCTGCCCAGAACCGTCTACTCCGAATCGGGCATATACAGAATACCTGCATCCGTTTCTCCCAATTTAAGGATACCACTTTTCTGGCTCAGTTTTAAAAATATGCCATGGCAGGTTTTTAAATACCTGGCCCTGCAAACACTTAAAAAAGACGGCTATCTCTGTCTCTATTTTCATCCGTGGGAATTTACAGACATCAATCATTATCAATTACCCATGTTTACGCGCAGATGGTGTATTGATCAATTACTGGAGCGCCTCAACAGAACTATACAGTATTTACAAAAAGAAGGCGAGTTTATCTCCATACATAATTATATCAACAAAAAGCCCCGGTAATCATTACCTGGGGCTTTTCAGATTAACCAAACACCAACTTAGTTATTCTTATCGAATACGCTTACCTGTCCGTAAAAAGAAACTTCCAGGATTTTTCTGTCTGTTTCACTTTCTACAGATACATAATATTTTCTTTCGCCGTTCAGTTCAAACTCAATGGTTTCTGTTACCTGGTACTTAGCATACACTTTTTTAATCTTCTGGATGGCAGATAAAGGAAGGCGCTTGAATTCTGTTTTTCTGGAAGTACCAATTACATCTCCGTTACTGCTGAAGAACGCTTCTACTTTTTCGCCCTCCATTGTAAATTTCACCTTGGTGTAATCGGCGGTAACCGTCCAGTTAACATCTGTTGCTCCGGCAAATTGTGTCTCAAATGCATTGAGTACGCGGAAACTTACTTTACTTACATCGGCTGCTAACACACTGCTACCGATAGTAACAGTGATGAGTGTGGCAAGGATAAACTTTTTCATGATTGTTTTTTTTAAATGATGATATGTTGAGTTTTTTATTTCCCAATGACAAACCAAAGCTAAGCAGATGTATATCGGTCACAGGGTAATTGTGACTAAGTGAAAGCGGGTATGGTTAGAGTTGTATGAGTGGCGTTAATTCCTATGTTAAGGATCGTTAATAATTGGCTCAAACACAATACAGCACTGCATTACAAAAGAATTCATAAGAAAAACATAAAAGCAGTTATGGTGTGGTTAATTTTTAGCAGTGGTAAGAACTGTAGCTTAGTTGAAAAGGCTGTTGTATCTTTAAGAAAATCGTACACATGAGACGTTTTTTTACATCGCCGCTGCTGGCTATTGCACTCCTCTTCATCCCGGCCATTATTACGGCCATCCTTTATAGTGGATTACCCGAAACCATTCCTGTTCACTTTAATGCGGAAGGAATAGCAGATAAGTTTGGGGCTAAATCTTCCATATGGGTACATGTAAGTATTTTGTTCGTAGTTGGCCTGGGTGTTTATTTATTATTGAGTAACCTTCATAAAATAGATCCTAAAAAATCAGCCGGTGTTTCTGTAGAAACACACAAAGCAATTGCCATAATAGTAGTACTGTTTATCTCATTAATCAGTACGGGTATCGTATTATCGATGAGCAAAACTTTCGGCAATTTTGGTATACAGAAAATTGTATTACCCGCTGTTGGTTTACTCATTGCTGTAATGGGCTATTTCATGCGCAGTATAAAACCCAATTATTTTATCGGTCTACGTTTACCCTGGACACTGGAAGACGAAGAAAACTGGGCGGCAACTCATCAACTGGCAGCAAAGCTGTGGATACCTGCAGGTTTACTAATGGCTGTATCTGCCATAGCTTTCCCCTTTATGACCGCCTTTTTTATTACTATGGCCATTACACTTATTATCGTCATTATACCGGCAATTTATTCTTACCGGTTCTTTAAGAATAAAAAAGCATGAATTACCTGGCACATGCTTACCTGTCGTTTGATGAGCCCGAGATACTGGTGGGTAATATGATCAGCGATTTTGTAAAAGGCAAAAAGCAATACGATTACCCCGCGGGTATACAGAAAGGCATCCGTTTACATCGCATGATTGATGTGTTTACCGACCAGCATGCGGCCACAAAAAAAGCAAAACTTTTACTGCAGCCTGCTGTAGGAACTTATTCCGGTGCTTTCGTTGATGTGGTCTATGATCATTTTCTGGCCACAGATACATCCATACACAGCGCCGATACATGGATGGAATTTTCTACCAGAACCTATCGTTTACTCGACCCATATACCCATCTTTTCCCGGAAAAATTCGCTCGTTTGTTCCCCTATATGAAAACACAGAACTGGCTCTATAATTACCGTTTTACCTGGGGAATTGAGCGAAGTTTTGAAGGCGTTGCCAGAAGAGCCTCGTATCTTTCCACCGATAATGATGCTTTTCGTTTATTTGAAGTACATTATGATCAGTTTAAACAGCATTATGGTGAGTTTTTCTCCGATGTTAAAAAACTGGCCCTTGATTTGCTGAATGAACGATGAAAAGCAAGTGCTGTTATCTTTGTAAAAAATTATTGCATGAAGTGTTTACTGTTGGGTATTTCTTTATTCATAGCTGTTTGCCTGTCTGCACAACAAAAACCTACCGATCTGGATAAATCGCCTATGGACATGAGCTACTGGCCCGCCAATTATCCGATCCTCAAAATGAGCGGTAAAGTCAGGGATGTACCTGTTGCCCGCGTTATATATGGTCGCCCCCTGAAAAGTGGCCGTGATATTTTTGGCGGAATCATTAAATACAATGAATTATGGCGACTGGGTGCCAATGAAGCATCTGAAATAGAGTTCTTTAAAAATGTAAAGATCGATGGCAGAAGCATCCCCAAAGGCAGGTATACCCTGTATTGTATTCCTACAGAAAAAAAATGGACCCTCATACTGAACAAGGATAATTTCTGCTGGGGCAATTTCAGTTATGATGCAAAAAAAGATTTGTTGAGAACAGATGTTGACATCAACAGGAATGCGGAGAACACAGAAGCTTTTACCATCTTTTTCGAAGAAACAAAAAATGGCGCCCAACTGGTTATTCTCTGGGATGACCTCAAAGCGGGATTACCAATATCTGTAATTGAAGATGTTGTAACAAAGCCTAAAAGAAATTAATTACTCCCTGCATAAACGCTGCTAACGCATGTTCTTTAGTGGTTACTTACTTTGCAGGGTGACTACCGCAGAGCACATAAGATAAATGAGGTTTTGCAGAGAGATTTAAACATAGTACGATGAAACTTGCCACAAAATACATTCATGCAGGCACAGAGCCTGATCCGTCTACAGGTGCAATTATGACCCCTATTTACCAGACTTCCACCTATGTACAGGAAGCACCTGGTGTAAACAAGGGGTATGAATATGCCCGCAGCCAGAACCCTACCCGCAAAGCACTGGAAGATGCTTATGCACAGATTGAAAATGGAAAATTTGGTCTTGCCTTCAGTAGCGGTGTAGCTGCTACCGATGCGGTGATCAAACTCCTTGAACCCGGTGATGAAGTAATTGCCGCAAATGATATGTATGGTGGCACTTACCGGCTTTTCACAAAAGTGTTTGAGAAATTTGGTATCCGGTTCAGGTATGTAGACACTACTAACCCAGAAAATATTTCAGCCGTTATCTCTTCACAAACAAAACTCATCTGGATTGAAACACCTACCAATCCACTGATGAATATTACCGATATCAAAGCGGTTGCTGCTATTGCAAACAATGCCGGCGCCCTGCTTTGTGTAGACAATACTTTTGCCTCTCCTTACCTGCAAAACCCACTCGATCTGGGTGCAGATATTGTAATGCACTCTGCCACCAAATACTTAGGTGGCCATAGCGATGTAATACAGGGTTGTCTGGTAATGAATGATGCAACACTAAGAGAGAAATTATACTTTATCCAGAAAAGCTGTGGCGCCGTACCGGGGCCGATGGATTGCTTCCTGGTTTTAAGAGGTATCAAAACACTGCATGTACGTATGCAGCGGCATTGTGAAAACGGAGAAAAGATGGCTGCCTTTTTACGTAATCATCCGAAAGTGAGTCAGGTATACTGGTGTGGCTTTACCGATCACCCGGGTTATGCTGTTGCCAGCAAACAAATGCGTGGTTTTGGAGGTATGATGAGCTTCACTTTGAAAGATGATAGCGTAGAAAATGCCAGAAGGGTATTATCATCCACTAAAGTATTTGCGCTGGCAGAAAGTCTGGGTGGCGTAGAATCACTCATTAACCATCCCGCTTCCATGACTCATGCATCTATACCCCGTGAAGAACGCATCAAGAATGGTTTAAGCGATAGTCTTATCAGGTTAAGCGTAGGTATTGAAGATATTGATGACCTCATTGCCGACATTAACGCAGCAATCGGATAACTCCTTTCTCTTCGAAAACGCTGCGCCCTCCTTTCTCTGCGGTGACTTTACCCGGATAGTCACCGCAGAGAACGAGAGAAAAAGGAGATTTCGCAGCTTATAATACTACAGTAGTTTTAATTTTTCAATAGCCATATCAAGTGTAGATTCTTTTTTGGCAAAACAGAAGCGAACAACTTTATCATCTTTTCTGTCCTGATAAAAAGCAGATACAGGAATGGTGGCCACACCATAATCAATGGTAAGTCTTTTGGCAAACTCGGTATCGGGCTCCTCACTGATGCCTGCATAACTATAACATTCAAAATAGCTACCATGTGATGGAATACATGTAAAAGGAGTGCTTTCCATTTTATTCCTGAAATAATCTCTTTTGGCCTGTATCTCAGTACCTAATGTTTTATAAGCTTCGGTATCATTCAAATATTCAGCTAAAGCTACCTGCTTGGGTGTATCGCAACTAAAACAGTTAAACTGGTGCACTTTCCTGAATTCATGCATCAACTGAGGCGAACTGATACAATAGCCGAGTTTCCAGCCTGTACAATGATAGGTTTTACCAAAAGAGAAACAGACAAAACTGCGTTTCAGCAATTCAGGATAACGAAGCATACTTTCATGCTGCAGGCCGTCGAAAATAAGGTGCTCATACACTTCATCGCTCAGGATTAAAATATTTGTACCCTCAACAATGGCCGACAACTCCTGCATATCTCTTGCTGAAAGCACTGCACCGGTAGGGTTATGTGGCGAATTAATCATGATCATTCTTGTACGTGGATTGATCTTCGCCCTCACTTCATCCCATGGTATCGAATACACAGGATAGGTTAACGGTATGCGAACTGCTTTCGCACCATTGATTTCAATATTCGGTATATAACTATCATAAGCCGGTTCAAACACAATGACTTCATCGCCAGACTGCAAAACAGTGGTGAGTGATGTATAGATGGCATAAGTGCCGCCGGGTGTAATGGTAATATCTGTATCGGGATTAATCTTTGTTGAATACAGCGCCGCTACTTTAGCCGCCAGCTTTTCACGCAGCAAGGAGTAACCATTCATATGTGTATACTGGTTATAGCCGTCACGCATGGCTTTATCAACCAGTCCGGTTAAAGTTTCATGCATAGGAAAATCGGGGAACCCCTGACCAAGATTTACTGCTCCATGTTGCGCAGCAAGCTGACTCATCACTGTAAAAATGGTGGTTCCAACATGTGGAAGCTTGGAGTTGATTGATGGAAAATGCATCAGCACAAACTATTTGGAAGCAAAATAATACATCCTGAATGGCTGTGATCAACTGTAGAAAGAAAAATCAGGGTGTGATGCTATTGGCCAGGCGCTTTAGTTCTATTTCAGCCAGTTTGGCTGTATAATTCAGGTTTACCATCCTGAAACTGGTAGCTTCAAAACTTTGCTGGGCCTGTCTTACATCAATGATTGTAGCCTGGTTCAGCTCAAAACGTTTCAGTACCAGGTCAACCAATTGCATTGACAGTTTATAATTCTCTACTTCTGTTTCCAGTTGCTGTAAAGCATTTTTATAAGCCTGATAAGTTCTTACCGCTCCCGCTTCAAGTGTTTGCAATAAACCTTCTTTTTGCAACTGCGCATTTCTCGAATTTATTTCAGCCACCTGCTGCTGACGTTTAAAAACAGAGCCATTATAGATTGGTATACTCAGGTTCACACTCAGAAAAGGACCATAACTCTGGTTTAATAAAGCAAAACCAGCGCCACTTTTTGTGTTATTGAAATTATATCCGGTATTGGCACGAAGGGTAGGTTTACCCAAAGCAGCTGTTTCTTTCTCAATCAGTTCATTAATCTTCACCTGTTGTTCTGCACTCAGCATTTGTGGGTTATTCTTTAGAGCAGACTGTACAGTTGCCAGCAACATATTTTTTTCAACCAGAATCGTATCAACAATCGTAATGGATGAATCGGGGTTTAAAAAGAGGAGATTTAATAAATCTGTCTTACCCTGTTGAATCACCAGTTCCTGCTGCAACTTTTGCTGCACCTGCGCATTCAAATCGAGCCTTGCCTGAAAAATATCTGCATTGTTTGAGAGACCCGCTTCTTTTCTTGCCAACAGTATATCGAGTCTTTTCTGAAACACCCCTATCGACTGGTCAATGGTTTTTATGAAGCCCTGGTTTCTTACAATATCATAATAACGGGTAGCCACGGCTGCCATGGTATTTTGTACCTGAACATTGAGTAAATGTTCATTTTGTTGTACCAATTCACCCAGTCGTTTTTTAGTGGTCACCACACGGTATCCGTTTGAAAGCAATATGGTACCGGTTACGCCAACAGAAAGGTTATTGGAACCCACATTATTACGGGTCGTATTTCTGGAAGCATCAGAAAATTTCTGGTTGATAGAAATAATCTGTTCATTATCATTAGCCGTAGCGGTAACAGTGGGCAACGCTCCCGCAATACCCTGGTGATTATTGATGGTACTGATCTCCAGATTGTTTTTGGCCAGTTGAATATCGAGGCTGTTTTTTAATGCAACCTGGATGGCATCTGTTAAACTAAGACGTCCCTGTGCAAAACCCATACTGGCATTTATACAGCAGAAGAGAAACAGCATTTTTTTCATTGCAATGAAGTTAACAATGGCTCGGTATGGTTAATGATAATTTACACCAATGGGCCATCAGCTCACAAAAGTCCCTACATTCATTCCTTCCACCACTTTCAGGAGGTTTCCGGGTTTATTCATATCGAAAACAATAATGGGGAGTTTATTTTCCATACAAAGGGTAAAAGCCGTCATATCCATTACTTTCAGGTTATTGGTAATACATTCCTGGAAGCTTATTTTATCGTATTTGGTAGCTGTAGGATCTTTTTCAGGATCGGCGGTATAAACGCCATCTACCCTTGTTCCTTTCAGAATAACGTCAGCTTTCATTTCAATGGCCCTTAATGAACCCGCTGTATCGGTGGTGAAATAAGGGTTACCGGTACCTGCACCAAAAATAACCACCCTCCCTTTTTCGAGGTGGCGCAGGGCTTTCCTGCGTATATATGGTTCAGCTACCTGTTCCATATTAATGGCACTTTGCAAACGGGTATAGACACCTATTTTTTCCAGCATGGCCTGCATGGCCATAGCATTAATAACTGTTGCCAGCATACCCATATAATCGCCATGTGCACGTTCAATACCACTGTCAGCCTCATTCATACCCCTGTAAATATTACCTCCGCCAATTACAATAGCCACCTGTACACCCAAATTGGTGACCAGTTTAATATCGTGGGCATATTGTTCAATGATTTTGGGGTTAAAGGGATCGCCGTTTTTCTGGTCACCCAACAGGGCTTCACCGGATAATTTGAGGAGGATGCGTTTGAACTTGGGAAGCATGTGATTGATTTGTCTGCAAATAACCTGATTTTTTGGCCAAATGCCAAATGGGAGATGGCTGATGTAAGATGCAGGATGTCTGAAATAGGACAGCAGATGGATCTTTGCGCCTCCAATTTTTTTAGGGGTACGCTGTGTTATTTTAATTTTTGAAATCTGAAATATCTCAAAATCTGTCCCGACAGATGAACAGCAGTATCTTTATCAGACAATTGACTTGCATAATAAAACAGCAAAGAAGTCATAAATGATATTCCGTACCATGGACCATCCACTGATACAATATTTTTCAACATTCGCCATACTTTCTCCCGATGAAAAAGAAGCCATTCTTGCGAGTATAGTAACGAAAAATTTTACCAAAGGAGAGATGATTGTAAAAGAAGGACAATACAATAAAGACAGTTTTTTTATTCTCGAAGGTTCAGTAAGACAGTTCAAAATAGTAGATGGAGAAGAAATAACTACTCATTTTCATAAAAAAGAACAATGGATTATTTCCCTGACCAGTTTCACCAATAACGCCACTGCACCGGAAAGTCTGGTATGTATAGAAGACACATCCATTGTAGTGGGCAATGAACAAAAGGGACAAGAATTATTCAAGCAATTCCCGCGATTCGAAACAATTTCAAGGGCTGTTATGGAAACCGTTTTTTCAGCACAGCAACAATGGATATCATCTTATTTAACAGAAAGCCCTGAAATGAGGTACCTCAAACTCATCGAAACACACCCCGATATTTTTCAAAAAATGCCCCAGTACCATATTGCAAGTTATATCGGTGTAAAACCTGAATCGCTGAGCAGAATACGCAAACGTATTGCTGAAAAGAAATAATTCTTTGTTGTTTGGCTTAATCCGGTAAACGCCCCTCAGCATCATACAGTATCAGTTTTTGCAAAACCATTTTTGATGATCCAAACACTCAGTGCGATTTCAAATAATCCGGCGGGTATAGAAAGCGCCACCCCTGCAGCTATGCCAAATAATTCAAGGATGGTTCCTGTAATGAATATTAAATACCCAATACTACCCCAAACAGGAAATACCGGTGGAGCAAAGTGTGACCTGTTGAGTAAATAACAAAAAGCCAACCCGCCTATCCCCCAAATAAACATACCTGTTTGATAAGCATAAAAATTGATGGCAGAAGACCATATTACAAAGGCAGAAAACCATAACTGATCATTTCCAGCGGAATTACTTAACGAAACAGGTAGCAACATAGAAACACCACCAATGGCCAGCATAACTGTGGCTATTAATCCTGCACCCAGATAAAACCTCGAAAGCATATGGTGGAATATGGCTAACCGGCCATACATGACAACCAACCATACCATATTAAACAGGCTATGAAAAACTGTAACAAGTATGCCGCCGGTGATTATTTTATTTCTCTGTTCCAGTACCTGTAAGGGTTGCAATGCAGGTTTGTTGATCACTTCCATTAAACCCATTCCTATACCATAAGAGAGAAACGAGAATATCATACATATACCCAACCATTTACCAGAAACCTTAACCATACTGACTTATATTTTTGTAAACATAGTCTGCCAGTAAACACTGTTTATTGATGTGGGTTAAGAAATACCCGATTATATTCTATTCGCAAATTGGTCAACAAATACATTCATATACAAAAACAGGTTGTACATCTACGAACAAGGTATTTTAGAAAGGCTGATGTAAATCTTTACTAATTTTGGTGGTGAAATTTTACCCTTTCGATCATGACGCTTAAAAAAATCCATTACCTGTCTGGATTATGTATCAGTCTTTTCATTGGCTTTCATCTCTTCAATCATATAGTTGCCCTACAGGGGGCTGAAAAACATATCGCCACCATGCAATCATTCCGTGGAATATACCGCAATGTATTTGCAGAAACGATTTTGTTAGCGGCTGTACTGGTACAGATTATTTCCGGGATCAGGTTGTTCAAAGCCGGTAGAAAAGCGGCGTTAGGTTTTTATGATAAGCTGCATTACCGAACAGGTCTGTATATGGCATTCTTTCTTGTTATTCATGTGAGTGCTGTATTAGCTGGTCGTTACATATTAAAACTCGACACAAATTTTTATTTTGGAGTTGCCGGTTTGAACAGCTTTCCTATCAACCTCTTTTTTATCCCTTATTATGGATTGGCCATTCTTTCTTTCTTTGGTCATATAGCGGCTGTTCACAGTAAAAAAATGAAAACACCCTTATTGGGTCTTTTGCCTAAACAACAGGTAAATATTATCCTGGCCTCAGGTTTTATTATTACGATGATTATTTTTTACGGTCTTACAAATCATTTCAAAGGAGTGTTAATTCCGGCCGAATACAATATACTTACAGGTAAATAAATGATGATGCGATTTAATATCCGGTCACTAACAACACAACAGATTTTTCTGATCGATGGAATTGGTGCTATGCTGTCGGCTGTTTTACTATGGGTCATCTATAGTTGCAAAAGTATTTTTACTATACCCGAATCAATGTTTCTGCTGCTTATCTTTTTTCCGGTTTTATTTGCCTGTTATTCTCTTGGCTGCGCATGGGTAAGACCGGTTAAATGGAAATTATTTTTATCAGTCGTTATGACTGGCAACCTGCTTTATATATTCTATTCATTATATTTAGCCATTCTCTATTTTGAAGAGTTGAACATACCTGCTCTTATTTATTTTCTGTCGGAAACTTTTGTAATTCTTGCTGTCGTTTATTTTGAATACCTTATGATGAGGGAGAGATGAGATTGGTATAACAGTGTGCACACTCAACAAAAATAATTACCGAAATTTGTGTTTCTGAAATACAGTTGTTATTTTACAATAATATCTGTACGCATACACGCCCCTCCCCCCGGTTCATGTACACCTGTAACAGATAGTTTGCAGTTGCAACTGATTATTGTATTTCTGTTAACCTCATCAATTATTATATCATGAAAAAATTACTGCTTGGAAGTATTATTCTCTTTCTTTTTGCGGGTGCTATTTTAATGCTGCAGATCAGCTGTGGCAAATTTGTTATTGCAGAATCACCCATGCCGGGCTATTCGCAACTCAATAAGATTGTGTTCTTCAAATCTGTTCCACCCTCTGTTGGCAAGCATGAAGTATGGATCGCCAATTATGACGGATCAGGTGCCATCAAAATAAATATTACACTTCCGCCCAATGTAGTGATGGCAGGCGAAAATGGTATCAGGTTATCGCCCGATGGGAAAACCCTGTTTTTTGTAGGCAGAGAGGATAATGGTTTTAATTTCAAACAAAGTATTTATAGCTGTAAACCCAATGGCAGCGACGTAAAACGGATAGTGGAATATGCAGAGCAGGGAAAAGGTTTATGGTATTTGGGTGGAGTAAATTAGCCAATAAATCCCTGCTAAATATATTAATCAGCATCTCAGCCTAAGCATTCACCACGGGTTTTCCCCTTAAGCTGAATAGTTATTCCCCATTCATTAAAAATAAATTTTGCGAAACCAAACAGTTGCATTTATATTTGCAACCGAATAGTTTCACAATAATATCTACTATCATGAGACGTGATGTTTTCCAGGCTATTGCCGATCCTACCCGCAGGGCCATTATTGCTTTGATTGCTTTTCAGGCCATGACACCCAATGCCATTGCCGAACATTTTGATTCGAGCAGACAGGCTGTTTCCAAACACCTGCGCATTCTTACCGAATGCCAGCTGGTAGAGCAGAAACAAACAGGAAGAGAGATTCATTATACACTCAACGCCAAGAAAATGAAAGAGATTGATAAATGGCTCGACCAGTTCAGACAGCTCTGGGAAAACAGATTTAACCAATTAGATAAAGTATTAAACACTCTTAAAACACAAAAGAAATGAGCCGTACACTTTTTTTCGACTTCACGGTGAACAAAGAAAACAATACCATTCATGTGCAACGTGAGTTTAATGCCAACCTGCCTTTTGTATGGGATGCCTGGACCAAACCCGAACTGCTCGACCAGTGGTGGGCACCCAAACCCTACCAGACCATCACCAAATCGATGGATTTTCGCGAAGGTGGTTACTGGCACTATAGTATGAAAGGTCCAAATGCCGACTGTCACTGGTGTCGTGCCGACTATGAGCATATCGATCCACATGTTACTTTTTCTGGTCTTGATGCATTTTGTGATGAAGACGGAAAGATCAACACTGATTTCCCCCGCGCACACTGGACCAATCGTTTTACCGAAAACGATGAAGTAACAACCGTAAACATTGTTATTGCTTATCAATCGCTGAGCGACCTCGAAAAGATTGTTGAAATGGGTTTCAGAGAAGGTTTTTCCATGGCCATGGAAAACCTCGATCAGTATATTCAGGCGAAGTTTCAGTTGCGTTCCGAAATGAAAACAGGCACAATAGCAAGGGTTTGTACCTATCTTAATTTCGACGGCAAAACAGAAGAAGCCTTCCGTTTTTATCAGTCGGTATTTAAAACTGCATTTGTAGCCGGCGGTATCCAGCGTTTTGGTGATTTACCTGCCGATAGCAACCATCCTCCGGTTGCAGATGAAATTAAAAAAATGGTCCTGCATGTTGAATTACCCATAACGGGCGGTCATATTTTAATGGGTACAGATGCTCCCAAAGAAATGGGTTTCACACTCAACCAGGGAAACAATATGCATATCAGCATAGAACCTGAAACCAGGGTAGAAGCTGAAAGATTGTTCAATGGGTTATCAGCCGGTGGAAAAATAGATATGCCCTTACAGGATATGTTCTTCGGCGCCTATTTCGGCAGTTTTACAGACAAATATGGTATTAACTGGATGATTAATTGCTGGGCGAAGTAGAGGGAGTCCGGAAGTCGGGGAGACCGAAAGTCCGAAAGATTTTGAATAAATTTATAAGTCTGCCTCGGTTCTCCGGACTTTCGGACTTTCGGACTTTCGGACTTTCAACTCCTGACTTCTCTCCCGCAAATTAAACGCTCCAAACAAAAAAGCGATGAGAAGTTATTCCCATCGCCTGATTATATTCTTTACTTCAATATTTCTTATTCCTTATTCCTTATTTCTTATTTCTCTGTTCTCCTATGCTACTTTGAGTGCACTCAGTTTGCTCTTGTTAAACATTTGCTCTGCATAGTTCTTTGTTACATGCAGTTGTTTGGTATCGGTACCTGGTAATTCAAACATGGCATCGGTGAGAATGCTTTCGCAGATGCTGCGGAGGCCACGGGCGCCCAGTTTGTATTCAAGCGCTTTAGAAACCATAAAGTCGAGTACTTCTTTATCCATCACCAGTTCAATACCTTCCATTTCAAATAAACGGGTGTATTGTTTCATGAGTGAATTTTTAGGCTCAGTCAATATGCTTCTCAATGTTTCCTGATCGAGTGGATTCAGGTGCGTTACCACCGGTAGGCGACCAAGCAGCTCAGGAATGAGTCCAAAACTTTTCAGGTCCTGTGCGTTGATGAACTGGAGCAGGTTTTTGCGTTGCATTTCCTGTTCATCCTTATTTACACTGAAACCAATGGCATTGGTATTTACCCTTCTGGCAATTACTTTATCGATACCATCAAAAGCCCCGCCACAAATGAAGAGGATATTTTTGGTGTCTACCTTGATCATTTTCTGTTCAGGGTGTTTTCTGCCGCCTTGTGGTGGTACCAACACTTCTGTTCCTTCCAGCATTTTCAATAATCCCTGCTGAACACCTTCGCCACTCACGTCGCGTGTGATAGAAGGGTTATCGCCTTTGCGGGCAATTTTATCTATTTCATCCACGTATACAATACCACGTTCTGCTGCGGCCACATCGTAATTACAGTTTTGTAATAAACGGGTGAGCATACTTTCAACATCTTCACCTACATAACCTGCTTCGGTAAATACAGTAGCATCTACAATGGCAAAAGGTACATTGAGTAAGCGGGCAATGGTTTTTGCCAGCAGGGTTTTACCGGTTCCGGTTTCGCCCACCATGATGATATTGCTTTTTTCAATTTCAATATCATCAGGCTGTTGCTTCTGGGTTACACGTTTAAAGTGGTTGTAAACGGCTACCGATAATACTTTCTTTGCATCATCCTGCCCAATAACGTATTCATCCAGGAATTTTTTAATCTCGGCGGGTTTGCGCACATTGAGTTTAAAACCTGAGCTGCCATTGGCTGTATCTGATTTGCTGTTGAGTTCCTGTACAATAATTTCCTGTGCGTGCTCTACACAATTCTCACAGATATGCCCTTCCTGTCCGGCGATCAGGATCTTCACCTCATCACGGTTTCTGCCGCAGAAAGAACAATGTAAATGATTCGCTTTTGCCATAGAATGAATGTGTACTTAGCCCTGTTAAGAGTAAGACACGAATTTTGATGCTTATGTTGCAAAGTTAACCCCGTTCAGGCTACCAAACGGGGCTTAAATCGGTAAAAAAAGGGTGAAAAAGCTATATTTTGGATAAAATACCGTCTACGATACCGTATTCTACGGCTTCTGTGGCATTCATCCAGTAATCGCGGTCGAAGTCATTCATGATCTGCTCCACTGTTTTACCACAGTTTTCGGCCAGTATTTTGGCACCCAACTCTTTGGATTTACGGATATGTTCAGCATGAATTTCAATATCGGCACTGGTTGCCTGAAAATACCCGCCAATACTTGGCTGATGAATCATCACTTCGCCATGCGGATAAATAAAACGTTTTCCTTTGGCTCCAACACTCAGTAAAATAGATCCCATACTGGCCGCCAAACCCATACAGATGGTACTTACCGGACTCTGGATCATTTTAATGGTATCGTAAATGACCATACCACTGGTTACCACACCTCCGGGACTGTTGATGTAGAATTTGATTTCTTCCCCGGGCTTATCTGCATCCAGCAAAAGGAGCTTGCTTACTACATCGCGGGCCGATTTGTCTTCAACGGGTCCCCAGAGATAAACGGCTCTTTTTTCGAAGAACAGTTTTTCCATCTTCTTCATCATAAAACCGGTTTGTTCCTGTTTGTCGTCTTTTGGTTCATTCTCTTCCTCATCTTCCATGAGAAAAGGATTGATATATTTTGAGTGTGGCATATTTATTTAATTTGAAAATTTGGAGATTTGGAAATTTGAAAATGTTTTGGCCTGCGGCCATCCATTCTTGTATCCTGTTTCTTGTACCTTGAATCTTTTTCCTCTTATTTCTTTTCCTTTCTCGGATTGGTTAACAGCACTTCATCTACCAGGCCATATTCTTTGGCTTCCTGGGCGGTCATCCAGAAATCGCGGTCACTGTCTTTGGCAATGGTTTCCACTTCTTTTCCTGTATGATAGGCCGTGATAGCATACAGTTCCTGTTTTAGTTTTTTAATTTCTCTTGCGGTGATTTCGATGTCGGTAGCCTGTCCACCAATAGCGCCACTGGGCTGGTGCATCATTATACGACTGTGTTTTAATGCTGTTCTTTTACCTTTTACACCGGCACACAATAAAATCTGACCCATACTTGCTGCCATACCTGTACAGATAGTAGCTACATCGGGACCAATAAACTGCATCGTATCATAAATACCCAAACCGGCATATACGCTACCACCCGGACTGTTGATATACATCTGGATATCGCGTGATCTGTCGGTGCTTTCGAGGAACAATAACTGGGCGGTAACAATATTGGCCACATAGTCATTAACACCTTCACCCATGAAAATAATACGGTCCATCATCAGACGGCTGAATACATCCATACTGGCCACATTCAGGGGTCTTTCTTCGATGATATAGGGAGTGAGGTTAGTTACATTCTGGTGATGCTGATAATTATGAAGGGTAGCACTGCTGATACCCCTGTGCTTTATAGCATACTGCTCAAACTCTTTTCCAAAATTCATATGTTTCGATTTTCGCTTTGAAGATAAGTGATTTGCAATTTCACAGGTGAATCTATGTTCAAATACTGTGCAAAGGTCTTTTTACGACAACAAGACAGGAGGAAATGGAGGATGGCAGATGTCTGATGTCGGATTTGGCATAAAAAAGCCGGATGCAAAGCATCCGGCCATATCTTAAATCTGACATCTGCCATCAGACATCCTCAAATTCTCCTAGTGGTGATGGTGATGCAGTTTTTCGGCAAATGCTTCTGCGCTGATGCTTTCTTCTTTAGCCGTTACCTGATTCTCCAGCAATCCGAAAAGTTTTTCGGTGCTGATACGGTGGTAGCTGTCTTCTACAAATTTCCTGTCCTGCATCATACGGTTGGTATAATCGTCAACCCACTGCTGGTTGTCGCCCAGAGCCCCTAACTGACCGCCCATATAGCTGAACAGTTGTTGTTTCGCAAACTCGCGGATATCATCAGGTGCTACTTCAATCTTATTATCAGCTGCCAGTTTACTGCTCACCAAAGTCCATTTTAACTGACTGCTGAAACTTGGGTATTCTTTTTCTGCTTCTTCTTCGGTTTTTGGTTTCTCGCCACCGGTTTGTAACCAACGCTTCAGGAAACTCTCCGGGAATTCCATACTGGTATGGTCTACCAGGTGATGATAAATCTGGTCGTGTATCTGGTTACGCGACTGCTGTGCGTAATAGTTTTCAATTTCTTTTTTCACTTCTGCACGGAAATCTTCTTCAGTAGTGATGGCTGAAGAAGGATATACTGATGCGAAAAGTTCAGCATTCAATTCAGCTTTTTCTACGAGTCCAACTTTGGTAATCAGTAATTTAAAATAACGGTTACCGTCTTCTGCAGTCAGGCCCAAATCGGCCAGGATGGCTTCTTTTTCTTTGTCTTCAAATGCTTTATCCAGCTGCAATACAACGGTGTCATCGTTTTTCTTACCGATCAGTTTTTTGCGGAATTTCTCTTCAAAATATTTTACCAGTAAGGAGTTGTCTTTGCTGATACCGCCTTCTACTTCGTTACCGTCTTTATCGCTTTCAATGAATTTTACATTGAGTACATTATCGTCACCTGTAACGGCTTCGGGTTCGGTCATTTTACCATTGCGTACCTGTAATCTCTCAATTTCCTGGTTTACCATTTCATCAGTTACATCAATTACATAACGGGTTACTTTGATTTTTTTCGTATCGATATCGAAGCTGGGTTTGAGTCCTATTTCAAATGCAAAACTTATATCTGCTGGGTTGTTCATATCCAGTGCACGTGCATCATTATCCAATGGAAGGGGCTGTGCAAAAATGTCGAGCTCTTCTTTGGTGAGATATGTGTTCAGTTCTTTTTCAACGGTGCGTAATACTTCATCTGTAAAAACACTCTGACCATACATTTTCTTTACCAGACCGGCAGGAACCATGCCTTTTCTGAAACCGGGAATATTAGCGGTCTTGGCATATTTCTTCAGGCTCTGCTCAAAACCCGAAAAATAATCTTCTTTATTCAGGGTAACGGTCAATTTGTCGGTCAGTAACCCAATGTTCTCTCTGGTAACGGTGGCCATGGTGTATTTTTTATTGATATTTTATCTATTCATCCTCAAGCCTTATCTTTTACCCGCTCAAGGAATTTTTTGTAAATGGGCAGCAAAGGTAGGAGTTTAGTGCATAAAATCAGTTGTTAAAACACAAATAAGCCGCCATGGCCAATGCTTTTCTCTTTTTATTACTGGCACTGTTAAGCGAAATCGTAGGAACGGTGGGAGGCTTTGGGTCATCGGTATTTTTTGTACCCCTGGCCGGCTTTTTCTTTGATTTTAAGACGGTTTTGGGGTTAACAGGCCTGCTTCATGTATTCAGTAATATCGCCAAACTGGTACTTTTCCGGCAGCATATAGAATGGCCGCTGATCTGGAAAATAGGTATACCAAGTGTGTTGCTGGTGATTGCCGGTGCCTGGTTAAGTAACCAGGTTCAGTTTCAATATGCCGAAATTTTACTAGGGGTGTTCTGCATTTTTTTCGCCCTCTTATTCTGGTGGAAACCCGATCTGCGTTTACGGCCTACCAATGCCAATGCCATATCTGGCGGAGGGGTTGCCGGTTTTCTGGCAGGTTTTATTGGAACAGGAGGTGCCATCAGGGCTGTTACACTTACTTCTTTCGGACTGGAAAAAAACATCTTTATTGCTACTTCAGCGGCAATCGATTTCGGGGTCGACCTAAGCAGGTCGGTTGTATACCTGCGTCAGGGTTATGTACAGGGTAGTTATTGGTGGTACCTGCCAGGGCTTATCATCATTGCCTTTATTGGTTCTTATATCGGAAAAAAATTATTGAATCGTGTTTCGCAAGACAGGTTCCGAAAAATTGTACTGTTTTTTATACTGCTTACAGGGATGCTGATGGCGGGTAAAAGCTTGTTAAAAATGTGGTGAGACGATTCTTGTTCTACTATAATGATTTTTTAAGTGATTGATTTTCAATATAAATTCCTGATGTGTTATTATTTCTGTGGGTTTTTGGTGAATTCAATGTTGACAAATTCCGGTTTCTGAAAGCAACAGAAAATGCCTCCTGAAGTATCTTACAGGTATGGATAACACGTATCAAACCTTACTAACCTTATACAGGATCGTAAGAGAAGAAACCCATCCTGAGCAATACCTCTGCACACCAAGAGAAATGATCCTGCATTCAACATTCGGGTGGGAACTCATTCATAAACACCTGCTTTCACTGGCAGAAGAGGGCCTGGTAATATTACAGCAGCTCGATACGCCTCATTGTTATATTACCCCGGTAGGTATTGAACTGGTAAAATCAATAACACCAGAAGAAAACGAAAAAGAAGGAGTAGGATTACTGCTGAATGAAAAACTGGTTTAGTCAGGCAAATTAAATTCCGTAAAATATAAAGCGCCTAAGATTAGGCGCTCGCAATGCATTTTTTTTTAAAAACTGTGCATATGAGATTTAAGTAGTAAATCTACACTACACAGCAATTGAATATTTTTTTTTGTAGCCGAACAATAGTTATTTATTACTCATTTAAGAATTATAATCACTGAAGTACAAAATTCAAACTAATTAATTGGCTAACTAATGTTTTACAGATAGAAAATATTTTCAAATACCACAAGCTTGCTATCAGCAACCGAATTGCATTAATTATACAGATTCAATCCAGTTTCTGAATTCATGCACTTTAGTCTGGGCAATAATGATTGGATCTGTATCTATTTTCATAGTAATCATAATTCTTACTTTATCAATCTGTTTGAAGGAAGAGATAAACTCAATATTGATAATTTGCTGTCTGTTAGCCCTGAAAAAATATTTTTTACATAGATTTTCTTCCAGCTCCCCTATATTTTTTGGAACAAAAATTTTTTTAGCATATTTATCTACTGCAAAAGTGATTTTATTCTGTACATAGAAAAACACTATATCGGTTAATAAAACAGGCAGATATTCCTTGGTTCTCTTCAGCAATATTCTTTTTTTTATTGCATGACCATCTTGCAATTCTGTTCCATTTCTTTCTGGCAATATTGTTCTCTCCACAAAAGACTTAATCTTTTTAAATTTCTCTAATGCCCTTTCTAACTCTGTTTCTTTTAATGGCACAGACAGAACATCGATATAATTATTTAAGCGTTTTAATTCTTTTTGATCGAGCGTGTTTGAAATTATAATAACCGGCAAATTTGTTATGGTCTCAAACAGAGAATTGTGCCTAACAAGACTGATTGCCTCATTATCACAAATCACAAGTGTATGTAATAAACTGATTTGATTTTGACCGAATGCATCAAAAAAATTTGAAAAACTACCTTCTATATAATACTCAGTAAAGCGTTTCAAATGATGATTGATGAATTCAATTTTAGACTCGTCTGAGCTAATCATCACAATAGGTATAGCCATGTTAAATATTAAAATTTAACTGCTAAGGGTCAGTGTTTTAGATAGCGAAAAACCAATAAACAACAAAGGCTTATTCAATTTCTGCAGGTCTAAGATACAATAAATGATGAATACTAACGAATTGTTAAAAACAACTTTTCAAAATAAGAAAATATGAATTTATATCAGATATGAAAGACTTGAAAAAAAAATATAATGCCATACATATCTTCCGAAAATGGTGTAAAAAAATTAGTGATGCAAAACGGGTAACTCACTTTGTTGTGTTAATAATTTTCTCTTTCTTTTATATAGTTTTATGTTATAATATCTGTAGCTAAAAAAAATAATTCAACAAATTCTGCTATACTCTTTCTTTGAACGCTGCATGTCATTTTATTACTTAATACTAATTTTTCTTATTCCAGTATTAATTTAAAAGAGTTCGGTAGTATATATTAGTAAAACAGAAAAAATCACTTGTCTTCAGTTTTTAAATTTTATTTAAAAACTGCTTATGAAAAGAAAAACATCCCTTTTCGTCATCCTTTTGCTTTCCGCAATACAGGTTCTGGCGCAAAATCAAACTGTTACGGGTAAAGTAACAGACCAAAAAACAGGCCAGCCGCTTGTTGGTGTTACTGTATCTTCTGGCAGCACGAATGCATTAACAGATGGAGCCGGTACTTACCGTATCTCTGTTGCCGCAGGTGCCAAAACAATCACTTTTATGTTCGTGGGTTATGACCGCATCGAGCTTCCTATCAGAGGCGCTGTGGTTAATGCTTCACTGAACCCTGAAACAAAATCACTGGAAGAAGTGGTTGTAACAGGTTATTCCCGTGAAAGAAAAACACAGTTTGCCGGTGCTGCCACTGTTATCAGTGCAAAAGCAGTTGAAACTGTACCAGTAGGTTCTTTCGATCAGGCTTTACAGGGTCGTGCACCAGGTATGCTTGTTAACTCAAGTTCTGGTCAGCCGGGTTCTAGCCCTACCATCACTATCCGTGGTGTACAATCTATTCAGGGTGCGGGTGCGCAGCCTTTGTACATTATTGATGGGGTACCTACACCTGCTGCTGATTTCCAAACCATCAACCCTAACGATTTCGAATCACTGACCGTATTGAAAGATGCGAACGCTGCTGCACTCTATGGTGCGCGTGGTGGTACAGGTGTAATTGTTATTACTACCAAAAGAGGTAAAGCTGGGGCAACAAACTTTCAGTATCGTACTCAGGTAGGTTTTACTCAGCGTCCAAGCTTTGATCGTTTGAACCTGATGAATACCAAAGAAATGCTTGCTTATGAAGAGCGTCAAAAATTAGGTGGTACACCAGGATGGGTTTATTCTCCATTGAATCCTGCCATTCCTACAGGTATGACAGCTGCTCGTAAACAGCAAATATTAGATAGTATCGGCCAAATCGATATCGATTATGCAAATATTTTCTACCGTCAGGGTATTACACAGTCGCATGAACTGAATATGTCTGGTGGTAACGAAAAAACAAGGTTCTATATTTCCGGTTCTTATTTCGATCAGGAAGGTATTGACCTTGGTTCTAGCCTGAAACGTTATACAACCCGTTTCAACATTGACCATACTGCTAATAAATTAACAGTAGGTTTGAGTGCAACAGTTGGTTTCTCTAAAACAAGATTCTCTGAAGGTGAGCAATTGGGTAACAGCCCACGTAACCCTTTCCAGATGACTTACCGTGCAAAAACTTATGAGAACCCATACAATGCTGATGGAACACTCCGTTTTGGTACCAATACTTCACTGGCCCTGCGTCAGGTAGCAAACCTCTTAGAAGGTATCCAGAATTCTCAGTTACAGCAAAACCAGATCAAGATCAATGCTGGTCTGAACCTGGCGTACAAGATTCTGCCTTCACTGACTTTACGTAATATTTTTGGTATGGACGTTTCTAACGACCAGTTCTCCCGTTACGTGAATCCGAACTCTTATATCGGTTCTTTACAGTCTTTCCAGTCTGGTCTGGCTCAGGAATCAAACAGAATGGTTTCCCAGTTCATCAATACTTCAAGCTTAATTTACTCTAAGCGTTTCGGTATTCATGAAGTAGAAGCTGGTGCTTATTTTGAAGCCGTTCGTGGTTATCAGAAAGCATTGGGGTTCACCCTGTTTAACCTGGATCCACGTTTGACTGAAACTGGTCAGGGCGCGGGTGCATTACCTGTAGGTGCCGGACAAACTACCTACCCTCAGAACGCATCAAGTGCGAAGAGTGGTTTTGGTATCCGTTCTTATTTTGCAACAGCAAGATATACATACGACAACCGTTACACTATTAATGGTAATATCCGTCGTGATGGTACTTCACGTATCGTTAACTCAGCCAACCGCGAGATCACGAGCTGGTCTGCAGGTGCTATCTGGAACAGCTTACAGGAGAAATTCATGGCCAACCAGAAAATTTTCAACGAGTTGAAAGTACGTGTGAGCTATGGTATCGTACCTAATATTGGTTCAATTCCTACTGGTGGATATGGTGTTGCACTTTCTGGTATCACCAACTATCAGGGCCCTCAGTTACCACAGTTTGGTGTAACCAACTATGCTGGTTCTACTATTACCGGTCAGGCTCCAACTTCTCCGGGTAACCCCGATCTGAAAATTGAGCGTATCCAGAAATTCAAC
>NZ_JAHVAA010000004.1 GCF_019264485.1 Sediminibacterium sp. | reverse complement strand
CTATATTTTTATACAATCATAAACGACCTCACTTGGCGCTAAATATGAAAACACCAGAGCAGGTCTATCAAACAAAAATCCCGGCTACCTGAGGCAACCGGGACTATTTTTTAATCTGTCAACTTATTTACGGACGATTCATATATCTAAAACTCCACAATCAATCCAACTGTTGGTGTTACCTGTACTTCCGCATTGGATAATATCAAAGGAATGGCATTGCTTCCATTGGCAGCAATCGGTTGTCCGTTGGTGGTTAGGAATGCCTTGTTATCAGGTGTGCGCTGAAATGTATATTGTGGCATTCCGCTTACAGTGGCACCATACCAATTGCTGATATCGATAAAAAGATTGAGTGTTGTTTTCTTATAGTTCCATTTTTTATCGATACGAATATCGCTGGCATGAAATGCAGGTAAACGGTTGGCATTGAATTTCGAATAGTCTAATACACCTGTACCAAGACTCAGGTAATTCAATTGTGAGGCTGCCAGATCAAAAGGCGTTAACGGAGCCGACCCCTGGTAACGGAATTTCAAACCAAGCTCCCAGTTGCGTGGTAATTTATACCCCATGGTTATGCTGAGGAGCTGACCATTATCCCAACCCGCCGGTAAATAATTTCCTGTGCTGTTGGTAAACTCAGATTTGTACAAGGTATAGCTGAGTAATCCGAAAAACCGTTTGGTTAATTTTTTTTGCATAAAGATTTCCATTCCATAAGCCCTCCCTTTTCCGTTTTGAATAACGGCTTCGTTGCCAATACTGCCAAACTCTGTTCCTTTATTAGCCAGACTGATACCTTCGGTAACACTCACCGGATAGCTGCTGTATGATTTATAAAACCCTTCCACCGTTAAACGAAAACTACCCGATGGCAGGTATTCAACTCCACCCGTGTAATGTGTACTTTGAATATAGTTACCTGAGTTTTTAATACCCGAGCGCATAAATGCCAGTTGTGTGTAGGGTGGAAGTTTATAATAAGAACCTACACTTGCATTCAGGTTCCATTTAGGCGCCAATGCATAACTTACAGACAAGCGTGGCGACAATTGCTTCAGTGGGTTCGATTCGCTGTTTGATAACCTATTGGCATCCATTCTGATACCAGCACTAAAAGCCATTCGATCGTTCAATATTTTTCTTCCGGCCTGTAAAAAAGCACCATACCTAATAAAATCAATATTGCTATTGGCGTTGATACGTACTTCGGGTTGAATGATATTACCATTCTGGTCGCGCAGTTCTTTCCGGTAAAGGTTTTCAAAACGGTTTACAAAATCAACATACTGCAATACGGTTCCGTAACTTATTTTCCAGCCTCCTGTATTACTGGTAACATCAAAACGCAATTTATTTTCCGTTTCACGGCTATCGGTAAATAATGTTTGTGTTGCCGGACTTGGATTTTCATTGTCTTCGAATTTTTCTACTGAATTGTTGAGTGTATTCCTGCTCAGTGCCAGGTTCCAGAATCCTTTTGCCGTTAATTTTTTTAAGCTCACGCCGAATGTATAGTTCCATTGGTTAATGCTGGGATTACTGTTTATGACATATAATTTTTCCGGTGTTGCTTTTTTGGGTGCAGCAAACCTGAATTCATCGATGGCACCAAGTCCGAGAAAGCTCAGCGTTGTAGTTGTATTGATTTTCGTTGTGGTTTTAAACTGAAGATCCCAGTAATTAGGTCTGATGGGCAGGTCAATAGCCTGGAACAATAACTGCAGGTAACTTCTCCGCACCGATGCCAGGTAGGTGGTTTTATTACTCAGTGGACCATCGGCTGTTAATGCCAGTTCTGTGGCACTCAATATTATATTGCCCTGTGTACGCTTATCATTTCCTGTTTTTTGTTTGAACTGTAATACACTACTCAATGCATTATCGTATCGTGCATCAAAAGCGCTGGAGCTGAGTTTTACTTCTTCAATAAAATTGGCATTGAGAATACCCTGCGGACCACCACCACTTCCCTGTGTACCAAAATGATTGATCAGGGGTATTTCTATTCCATCGAGATAGTACACGTTTTCATTGGGCGCTCCACCACGGATGATGATATCGTTTCTAAAACCACCGCCACCCACACCACCACCTACTCCCGGCAGTGATTGTATTACTTTACTCACATCAAAATTACCACCGGGGTTTCTTTTGATTTCTTCAATCGTCATGCGCTGCACACTCAGTGGCGTTTCAATACTTGCAGCACGGGCCGTATTTCTTCTGCCGGTTACCGTTACACCCGACAATACCGAAGTTTCAGACTCCATTTCTACAGAGAGTACATTGATATTACCGTTGGTGACCAGTAAATTGTTTAGTAATATGGTTTTATAGCCAAGACTGGTTAGCGTAAGATTATAGGTTCCGGGCAAGAGATTTGTAAAACGGAAAACACCTGTTGTATCAGACAATACAGTAATAGCGGCTGGAGTTAACCGGATGGTGGCTGCTGTTATCGGTCTCTGGGTGTTTTTATCTGTAAGTGTTCCCAACAAAGCACCCTGTCTGGCCGTTTGAGCAGTGGTGATTGTACTTAAGCAAGAAGCATAAAAAATTACCTGTACCAGTCTGTTTAACATATATCCTGTTTTTCCTGGGTACAAAACAACAAAACAGGTTTCTTGTTCAATACATTAATGTAAAACAATATTCTTCTCCATATCTTCTAAAGCCATTCCTTTTGTTTCGGGCATCATTTTCCATACATAGAGCAGTTGCAAGACCATCATAAAAGCAAAAAAGCCGAAGATATAACTGCCCGCTACATTGGCTGCAAAAAAGGGAAATACCTGTGCCACCAGTGCAGCAAATACCCAGTGCGTTAAAGAGCCAAACGATGTTCCGCTTGCCCTTACAGCATTAGGAAAGAGTTCCGACAGGAACACCCAGATTACAGCACCCTGCCCCACGGCATGCGCCCCAATAAAGATGAATACATAATAAATAATCATGCTCTTGTCTGCACTGTTAAAAGAAACAGCAATCAGTGTAAGAGAAATAATATAACCCAGTGAGCCAATATACATGAGTGCTCTTCTTCCAAAACGGTCAATCAGGTACCAGCCTGTAATGGTGAAGAGCAGGTTTACCGCACCAATGCCTACTGTTGACAATAAGGCACCGCTTCTTTCAATACCTGCCATTTCAAATACTTTGGGTGCGAAATAAATAATGGCATTGATACCCGACATCTGGTTAAAGAATGCAATCAGAAAAGCGAGTAATAAAGGAGTATAGAATTTTTTGGAGAAGAGTTTTTCTTTTGTGGCTGTAACAGACAGCCTGATTTTTTCAATCATTTCATCTGTTGCTTCACCCGTAAGTGCCATTACTTTTTTCGCCGCTGCAGTATCTTTTTTATACAATACCAGCCATCTGGGTGTTTCGGGTGTAAATAACATCAGTACCGAAAAGAGTAAAGACGGAATGGCTACTACGCCCAACATCCAGCGCCAATCCTGTTCGCCACCGGTACCCTGTAATAAGTAATTGGAAAAATAGGCCAGCATAATACCTGCCACCACATTTAACTGAAATGAAATAACCATGCGGCCTCTGTATTTGGGTGGTGCTATTTCAGAAATATATACCGGTGCCACTACCGATGAGGCACCAATGCTCAAACCGCTCAAAAAACGGAAGAACATAAAACTATATACATCTTGCGCCAATGCAGCACCAACAGAAGTGAGCAGGAAAACAATCCCGATCCAGAACAATGTTTTTTTTCGACCGATACGGTTGGCGGGTATATTACCCAATGCAGCACCAAAAACAGTTCCATACAAAGCCATCGCAATCGCTGTTCCATGCATCCAGTTGCTCAGGTTCCATAAACTTTGAATGGCTTGTTCCGCACCGGAAATAACTGCAACATCTAATCCGAATAAAAGTCCACCCAAACCTACAGTGATGGACCATAATGCAAGTTTCTTATTCATGGCAGCTCGTTGATTATTAAATATAAGTCGGAAAGTCCGAAAGTCAGGAAGTCCGAAAGAAAATTGAGTAGTAACAGTTCAGTGTAACTGAATGGAAGAAACCACGGAGTTACGCGGAGGGCGCTATACTAAATCTGTCATCTCCCGGACTTTCCGACTTCCGGACTTTCCAGACTTCCTCACACAAAAAGACCCGCTTCATAAAAAGCGGGTCTGGGTTGTATTCAGGGGGTTCAAGGGCAAAATAGATAATAATCCCCCCGGACTTTCTTTATCGCACCTCGATTGTCTGAATACTATTTTCAAGTGGGTTTTAGACGGATGCGAAAATAGAAGCATATAATCGCCTTCCGAAATGCGTTTGAGCAAGACAGGTTTTCAGTAGATGAGAAGCAACAATAAGTAGATGAAACGTTTTACTGCGCTTTTATTTTGCTGGCGTAATAATGATATTCCTGTATTCAACAGGCCCATGATCGCCCTGTAAGAGTATGGGACCGGGCTCTCCTTCTTTACTATCGAGTGCCCCGCCGGTAATGCCCGGTATAATCTGGTCTACAATAATGGCTTTGCCATTGGCAATTACTGTTACCCTTCTGCCAATAAGTGTAATATCGAAGCTTTGCCATTCGCCCGCAGGCTTGGCTGCCATTTCGTTGGGTGTGAGAAAACCATAGATACCACCGAAATAGGTTGAGGAGGGTTCTTTGCCTGCATTATCTTCAACCTGTACTTCATAACGGCCTCGGAGGTATACGCCACTATTACTTCCTGCAGGATAGCGAAACTCTACATGTAGTTTAAAATCGGTAAACTTTTCTGTTGTCATCAGGTTGCTTCCCGATTTCGGACTGGTGAGTACACCATTTATATTTTGCCACTGGTTGGTTCTGCCCTGTGCCACCCATCCGTCTAAATTGGTTTTGTTGAGCAGGTGAATGGGTTTGCCCCAGTTCGCTGGTGTTGTTCTTTTTAAAAGTGGTGCGCGTTCTCCGGTAACTGTATAGGTTCTGCCATTACTTGCATAGATGGTGCCTTTTAATTGATCGTTTTCCAATGTTGCTTCAAACACCATTTCTTTATCTGTGCGTTCCCACTGTGCCGGTATGGAAAAATGAATTTTGCCGTCTTTTACTTTTACCTGTGCAATAGGTCTGGCGCTTCCTCCATCGGCCACAAATTGTCCAACCAGGGTTTGTATGCCCGAGAGTTTTACTTCCAGCCAGGAGGGCGCCATACGATCGCCCATATTAACGGTAAGGTCCCAGCGACCAATAATATCGTTATCAGCAGCAACTGTTTGTTTATTACTGAATGCTGTTACGGTAACAAATACGGCAATAAAAGCAAAGAATAAAAAGTAGCGGGTGATGCTTTGTTTCATATGGCAGGTTTGAGTAATGAAGATAAAGAAACTTTGAGGTTAATTATAATATCGAATACCCATTATCCAACTTCGAAATTCGGTATTCGACATTTCTCTGTTCTCCAAAGGAGTTCTTCGAACTTCTGTTTCATTTATTTTCTGGCCACTATCATCAAGCCATTACCGGAGCGAACAGGTAAGGTATAATCTAATAGCATACAAAGAAGAATAAGAGGATAGAAAAGCAGCAGTGAAAAAAAGATTATTATTTTAAAAAGAAAGGAATAGGCATTAAAAAGAATGAGGTGAATATTCAACAGTTCGTTGCTTAATTTACCAAAGAAGCCGTATGTTTTTGTTTTTTCGGTTACCAGAAAATTACAGTCCTGCAAAAGTTTTATCAAACCCGCTTCATGATATATCCGCTGGTTTTGCTGAACAGATTCATAGTTCTCATAACGCTGCATTATTTTTTTATAAAAGGGCAGTATGGTGTGGTTGTTAACAGGCACATAGAGCAATAAATCTCCTCCCGGTTTCATGGCATTGTATAAACAAGATAAAAACACCTCGTCGTTTTTGCTGTAGGGTAATACAGAAATGCAGAGGATAATATCATATAGTTCTTTTTCTTTTAACTGTTCCGTTTCTATTTCTTCAAATAAAATATGTGTTAACCCATAATGCTGTGCATAGCGGTTACAAAAAGAGATATTACTTCTTTCCCTGTCTATCCCTTTGAAAAAAGCTGTTTTACGTGAAGCGGCGAAGGGGAATAAAAACTGACCCTCTCCGCATCCGGCATCCAGTAAACGATAGGGTGTTGTTTTTGAATTTAGGAGTTTGCTGAGTCTTTTAGTAATATACCATTTCCTTAGTTGTAAGAAGTAATTGAAGGCATAGAACAAATGTATCCATTGAGGATGGTTTAATAACCAGGATGGATACTGGTGCGTAAAAAAGTGTTGTGGTTTTTTATTGTTCAAACCCTTTCATTGAAGGCCTAAGATAAACAGACTCCTTACATTGAAAAAAGAAATCCTGCTAACCGGTTCTGCTGAATCTGCTCTTCACACATCATCATAATAATAAATGCGGCGCATTGCTGCGCCGCATTTATCTTATAGCTTTCATCAACAAAACTCCGCCTTTCTTACTATCCTCCTGTATAGAGGTCCCAGTTAATTTCTGCCTGTGGACGTGGGAACTGTTTAAAGATGGTTCCCTGATCGTATGAAGTTGGAATGGTATTGAGTCTGTCGTACCTGCGTGCATCAATCCAGCGATGACCCCATGGTTCGGCCCATAGTGAGTAACGACGCTGATATAGAATTTCGTCAATCAATGCTGCCTGTGTAGTAGCGCCGCCATAGTTACCAATATTAGCCGCAGTGCGAATAACATTAATGGCATTTACAGCATCTGTTGTTTGTCCGAGCTGTGCATGCGCTTCTGCTTTAATCAATATCAGCTCTTCATTTTTAATAAAAGGAATGGGTGATGTATTACTGGCCCATCTTTTATCCTGGTGTGTTCCTACCAGTGGTGCAGCATCTGTGGTAATGGTAACCGGTGTGGTACGCTGGTGGAACTTGGCGGCTACACGTGCATCACCGGGTGTGGCATCGGCCAATACAGACGGGTGTACCACAATAATGGTATTCACACTTGCATCAAGCACATAATACATGGGGTTAAAACCATCTGGTGGTGCACCATAAGTATGTGCCGGACCAGCACCTAAAATGCCGGTGAGGTTCATGAATGAATTATTCAATGCAGTTAATGCGCCGTTCCAGTCTTTACGATAAATGGCTACCCTTGCTGCAATAGCCCTGTTCACTCTTTTCAATCCATCGATATTATTAAAGCCATTCCATCCGGCTGTAAGTGTGAAAGGAAATGCTGTACCCGAAGCATTCAGATCAGCATAACCGGCAGTGAGTAATGAATCTATAAAACCCAATGCTGCGGTATAAGTACGGAAGCCTCCGGGTTTCAGCGGATCTTTTACATCGGTTCTGATACCGTTTTCATATTGCCAGTTGGCGGGTATCATAAACTGGTATGCCATGATGGTTTTGGCAAAACCTGCTACTGCACTTTTTTCCTGCGCAGTTAAAGCTGCGGAGTTTTGTGCTGCATCAATCAATACATAGCCTTGTTTAATACACTGATAGGGAGTTGCGTATGAACCACCACCTGTAGCACCAAATCCAAAGTATGCCGCATCGGGAACACGACCTGCCTGGCCTAACCAGTCTGTTTGAAAACGAGGGTCAGATCCATTCAGGTACCATACTTCTCTTCCGAAAGTATTCCATGCCTGACAGATATTGGTGACATAGCCCTTATGTCTTTGTTCCAGACCCGTTACGAGAAACTGTATCTGGCTTCGTGAAGCATTGTTCAACACACTTGCCTCACTGGGATTATTCGGGTCTACCAGTTCTTTTACCTCCAGTGGGTTGCAGGAAAACTGAAACGCTGCAACACTTGCTAATAATAGTATTTGAAGCTTTTTCATGTGTTTCTATTTATTGATTTTGGTCACATGGAATTCGCCAGCATAGTTCAATCCATATCAAACTTTGTAATGGCTCATTTCATGTGTTATAGAATTTAGAAGTCAATTTGTAAATGAAAGAATAATCTTCTGGCTGTTGGATAAGGAGCCACATCAACGTTATTGGCAACTGCCTGTGCACCAAATGTGGATGTTTCGGGATCATAGCCTTTGTATTTGGTGAAGAGGAACACATTGTTTCCTGATACACCAATTTTCGCACGCTGAATAACCCTTCCAAAGCTACGGCTGAGAAAATCTTTCGGAACTGTATAGTACAAACCAATCTCACGTACTTTCATGAAAGTAGCATCCTGCACCCAGCGCGCTGCATTATTATATGGCGCCGGCGGACGCTGACGACCATTGGGTATACCATCTTTATTATCATCATCAAACCAGCCCTTGGTAGTACCACCACCGTCGGTAAGGAAAGAAGTAAGGTTAATATTATCTCCGCCGCTACGATACTCCATCAAAAAGTTCAGATCGAAGTTTTTCAGGAAAGTAATATTGTTCGACCAGGAAGAAGTCCAGTCAGGTTGTGCATTACCCCATACTGTAAATACACCCGGAGAAACTGCCGGTGTACCCACAATGGTTGTGGGTGCCACTCCCTGTTGATAGAGGAAGGTACCCAGTGCAGAGCCAAACGCACCTGCTGTATATGAAGGTATGCCCAGTCTGGTAATCTTCACATCGTTTTTCCACCACATAAGACGTGAAGTCCATTTAATTTTTTCCTTCTGTAATACCGTACCCGATAAAGCCAGTTCAATACCATTGTTACGCATCTCAGCTTCGTTGCTCAATGTTTGTGCAACACCGGTTGAAGGCGAGAGGTTCAGTGGCTGTAAATTGTCTTTAGTTGTTTTAATATAATAAGTAGCTTCTAACAGTATTTTGTTATTAAAGAAGCCCGCATCCAAACCAAATTCCAGCTCTTCGGCTCTTTCTGGTCTGATGTTGAGGTTACCTACATTCACCGCTACAGTTGAACCCAGTAAGCCACCAATATTCACACCACCCAATGAAGTAAATGTTGCACCAAATGGAACAGGCCCTGCGGTTTGTCCATAAGCAACACGTGGTTTCAATTGAGAAATGGTGCGTGATTTCCAGAAATCAAAATTGGTAAGGTTAACGGCCAGTGATGCTTTTGGAAATGCATAATATTTATTCGCATTACCATTGGTATTTGATTTATCCCAGCGAACACCTACTGTACCAATGATCTTATCTTCAAAATTGGCTTCCTGCTGTAAGAAAATACCCACATCGCGCTGTGAGTTTTCAAACTGTGCTTCTACTTCCTGCACAGTGGCCTGTTTGATATTTGATTGTCCGGGCGCCAGACCACGACCACGGTTGAATAATCCATCATTTTTAAAATCCAGGCGAACCATACCGGCCTGTGTAGTCATACTTACTTTTTTCAGTTCCCAGTTATATACCATCGCTGCCTGAAAATTGGTATTCATGGTTTGTTGTCTGCCCACCAATACATCACCGGGGTTGGCCTGTGCCCGCTGAAACTGCAGGTCATCCGGTAAATACACTTTGGTAGAATTCTGGAAGAAATCCAGACCACCATTCAGTTTAAATTTCAGTTGCGATCTTTCTGTACGAAGGAGATTGATATCTAATCCGAACGACTGAATAAAACGGTTTACCAGTGAATTATTAATGCCCTTATCGGTAACTGCTACCGGGTTCTCTGCGAAATATGGATTATTTGGATAAGCACCCGCAACTGGACGCAGGTCGAAATAATTAGGTACATAAGAAATATTGTAACCAATACTGGCACCTGAATTATTCTGATTACCGGTAAAACCACGATCGGTATTACTACGGCTATAGTTAGAGTTAACACTCAGTGTGATGTCTTTAGTAAGCTTATGATCAATATTTGCACGAACAGACTGGCGTTCAAAACCTGTTCTTCTCACTGTACCACCTTCGTCGGTCATGGCGCCTGAGATAAAGAATTTGGTTCTCTCATCACCTCCGCGCACGCTTAAACGGGTGTTTAACAGTGTGGCGGTATTGCCATAAAAATAATCTTCATAATCAATAAAGGTTCCGTTGGCTACTGCATTCTGATAGCGTGTTAATTCAATAGGTCTTCTCGCAACAGGAAAGAAGGAGTTGATTTTTGCTTCGCTCCAGTTGTCTACACCCATTAGTTTCAGTGGTGTTGCAAAACCAATATCCTGTGCAAAGCTGATGGTTGTTTTTCCTGCTGCTCCTTTTTTGGTATTGATTACGAGTACACCGGCATTGGCACGTGTACCATACATGGCCGCTGCTGATGGGCCTTTTAATACTTCAATGCTTTCAATATCAGCTGGGTTAATATCTGCCAGACGGTTGGCACCATCATCCTGATTGGCCGCGCCGGCACCGGTTACAGAAGCACGTCCGGTACGCTGAAAATCGTTACTGATGTATACACCGTCCAATACTATGAGTGGTGCGGATGCCTGGGTAAGACTTGAAAGACCACGCAACTGAATATTGATACCACCACCGGGTGCACCTGAATTCATACGAATATTGGCACCGGGTACTTTACCATAGAGTGCTCCGTCTGTTGTTTGAATTTGTGTGGTTCCTGTGAGGTCGCGTGCCGATACGGTTGTTATTGCATTGGCGAGGTTAGAGCGTTTGATGGAAGAGGCCAGACCTGTTATAACCACTTCTTTTAAAGGACTGATCTCTTCTTCCATCATAACTGCTACCGTTGGTTTGTCGGCGGTAACGGTTACTTCGGTTGTTCTGAATCCAACATAGTTTAACACCAGCACGGCGGTTCTGCCGGTGGGTTTAATGGAAAAATTACCGCTGGCATCGGTAGTAGTCACCTGTTTGGTGCCTTTAATGGTTACGGAAACCCCTGTTAAAGGATTACCTGTTACCGCTTCCTTAATTGTTCCGGTGGCGGTAAAGCCTTGTGCATCGGCCGCTGTTATACTGCCTGTAAAAAAAAGCAGTAGCAGCATTCTGAAAAGATAAAGTTTCTGCATACTCAGCATTTTGGTTTGTGAATAATCGGGTTTTAGGTTTATCGATCGGATTGGTGTCTGTTTATTTTTTTACTACCGGTAGTTTAATCAGTGATGGATATTGTGCAGAGTGATGAATTTTATTCTCCACTTTAATACCCGTCGCTTCATCGTAATTCTTTCCGCCGGTATTCATGTTTCTGTCGAAGCGTGGAAAATTGCTGCTTGTTACTTCAATGCGGATTTTATGACCGGCCGCAAAGAAATTACTGGTAACCATTGGGGTGAGGTCTACCTTGTATACTTTACCTTTTTCCATAAACACTTCTTTGTCATAACCCTCTCTGTAACGCAGGCGTTGTATGGTTTCATCAAGGTTATAGGCTTTACCATCGGGATGTACATCAATCAGTTTGATGGTGATATCGGTATCCGGACCTGTTGAGGAAACGAATAAAGTAGATTCAATAAATCCACTTACTTCTATTCCTTCTTTTAGTACATCGGAGGTATACACCAGTATATCATCACGCAATTCCATATTCGACTGATCGAATGAACCTCCCTGTACAGCATTACCGGTACAACAAACATTACCACCATAAGAGGGAACGGGGTTCATCGGATCGTAGGTAAATGCATCGGGTTTGTCTTCTTTTGGCTGTGTAGTGCTTAGTTGTCCGTCGCCGTTTCTGGTATTTGCTTTTCCGCCGCTGCTTAAATAGAAGGTCTGCATTTCTGCATTGGGTGGTGGAAAGCTTTCGGCCTGTTGCCATTTATTGCTACCCATGGTATAGTAGCGTACCCTTGGGTTTTTGTCTTTGAAATCGTTTTTGTCTCCTTTCAGCAACATATCAAACCAGCCCCAGGTAAGTTCATCGTAGTTCAGCCGGGCATCGCCCACACTTCTTTCACCCACAATGGTATTTTCGGTGGCGCGTTTATACGAACAATGCAGTACAGGTGCAATCACCAAGTACTGGTTATCGGCGGTGGCTTTGTCTTTGGCTGTTTTACGCACATGATTAAAGAGTGCAATATTGGGTGCCGATGATACATCGTACCAGGATACAAACCAATAAGCAGGCACATTGATGGGCATATTATCGTGGTACAATCCGCCCTTGAACCATTTGGGATCATTGGGTTTGCGGCGAATCATGTCTTCATACACGCCATCCTGTCCCTTTGCATTTTTAATGATATCCTGAACGGGCAGGTGGCGTAAACCTACAGACCAGTCTACGCGGGGCATTTCGGTAGACATATCGTAAAATCTTTGTAAACGCTGTAAATCTTTCTGCTGAATATTTTTTGGGAAAGTAGGTTTAAACTTATCGTTCTGTGTACCATAGAGCCAGGCGGTAAAAAGCATTTGCTGGGCGCCACCGCGGTACCAGTTACCCTGTTCCATAAATTTCCCTACGCGTCCAACACCGGCACCAAAACCCTGTGCCACCATGGCTGCCAGTGCGGGGTGATTTTGTGAGGCTACGGCCATCTGCCATTCGGCGGTGGAGGAGCAGCCGATTACACCAATTTTTCCATTGCTCCAGGGTTGTTTGGCCATCCAGGTAAATGCATCATAGCCGTCTGTTATGGGCGCACCGAGAATATCCCATTCGCCCTCCGAAAAATAACGGCCCCTTTCATTCTGTACCACATAGGCATAACCACGGGAAACCGCATTGTATGCTTCTTCCATGGTGCGGGTGGTCATTTTACCATCAACCCAGGTATTAAACTGGTAAGGGGTTTTGGAAAAAACAATGGGTACTTTCTGGTTGCCCTTGGGGCGGTAGATATCGGTAGCCAGACGAATGCCATCGCGCATGGGCATCATTACTTTCTGGTCGATGACGGCAATTTCCTGAAGTTTAAGGTAAATGGCTGCGGTATCCTGTGCATAGGAACCAATGACCAGCAGACAGCCGGCCAGGATGAAGGCTATTCTTCTCATAGGCATTTTTTGGAAAGGCAACTGTTTCTTTAAAAATGTTGCATCAAAACAGTAATAAAGTAAAAAAAGTTTAATGTGAAGGGGGCTTTAGGTCTCTTACTACAAAAAAGTGGCTATTTAGTGAGGTTATGCCCATAAAAAACCCGCTTCTTTGGAAGCGGGGAGGAGCGTGAGACGTGAGAAGCATATTGCTAACTATAATCAAAGTATCCCAATCTTCTTTTCATGTCTCACTTTTCACTTCTTTAGTTGCAGTGCATATTTTAAAAGCGCATCAAAAAGCAGATAGTAACCATCGGTACGTTTGCCGTCATCGTCTTCGGTGTTAGTAAATAGAATAACGCCTACTTTTTTATTCAAATCGGTTAACATCAGGGTTTTAACACCATGATCTCTGCCACCATGTCCTAAGAGGGTAACATTGTTTTTGGTGCGCCAGAAAATGCCCTCATTTTTTTCTGCCAGATTCATATTCGCCGGTTTATTCTTTGCTGTAAACTGAAGTGTTTGCATATCGTTAATGGTGGCTGTTTGTAAAATGCGTTTCCCATTATGTGTTCCTTTTTTCAGCAGCATGGCAAAAAATTGACTCAGGTCGCTAACAGAGGTTCGCAAACCGCCATCAGGATAAGTTGTGATTCCATACAAAGGAATCTGGAAAGAACTATCTCTTTTGTTATAATAGAGTTTAGCGTGCTTTGCACGATCTGTTTCCGATAAAAACCAGCTACTGTTTTTCATTCCTAGTGGCTTCTGTATAATTGATTGACTATACTCGCTCAGTTTTTTTCCGGAAATACGTTCTATAATATAACCAGCAAGTCCAGCAGCAATATTGGAATACTCCCAGTACTCACCAGGTTTTGCCTTATAGAAATTGGAATCACTGTAATGTTTACCACCCGGTACAAAATATTCTTTTAAAAAATCGCCCAGGGGTTCGGGAGAGTCTTTATCGGTAAAATAAGTGCTGTCTCCATAAAAAGGATCCCTGTCGGCCAGGCTTGAGCTGTGTGTTGCAATCATCCGCAGCGTAATTTTTTCTTTAGGAGCATATGGGTTGATGACCTTGAATGGCAGATAGGTGTTGATGTCTGCATCAAGCGAAAGTTTCTTTTCTTCCACCAATCGCATCATACAAACACCTGTGAGGGTTTTAGTAATGGATGCCACATTCATAACGGTATTTTCTGTAAACGGAATCTTATTCGCTTTATCGGCATAACCATATCCTTTCATCCACACAATCTTACCATCAATAATAATAGAGCCTGCTACACCCGCCATTTTCGATTGTTGCAGGTATCTTTCAGCTACACTGTCTATCCAGTGCTGGTTAACTGTGTATTGTTTACTGTTTTGTTGACCTGCTAAATTGGTCATCGTCAAAAGCATAAATGAAAACAAAAAGATCAAAGTTCTAATTTGCATAAGTAGTTTTATGATAGTTAAAATTGTTTGGGTGTACTGTAATTATTAAAACACAAAACTACTGAGCAGTGTGTTGCGTATTTGTTTAAAAAAGCAAGATACACGCACAAAAAAATCATTCAGAAAGTAAAAACCGGTTAAATTATGCATGCGTTAGATAAAACAGATAAACACCTGTTAAATGAGTTACAGGAAAACAACCGTGTTACTGCCGAAGAGCTGGGTCGTAAATACAATTTGAGTACCAGTGCTGTACAACGCCGGTTAAAACGTTTTCGTACAGACAATATTATTGAAGCAGATATTGCCGTTATAGCGTCCGAAGTATCAGGCACCACTCTTCATTTTGTGGTAGAAGTAAGTCTGGAGTTGGGTAATTCATCCGTAATCGAAGGCTTCAAAAAACTCATGTTATCCTGTCCCGATGTGTCGCAGTGTTTTTATGTGGCTGGTGTCTACGATTTTATTCTCTGTGTACAAACAAAAGATATGGCTGCTTATGAGGTTTTCTCAAAAAAGTATTTTATGGATAATAAACAGGTGAAACAATACTATACACATGTTGTATTGAATACGGTGAAGAAAAGGTATGGAGTGAGGTTATAGCAGACAGGAGTTTAAAACTTTATTTACTGACGCACTGAACCTAAAGAGGTATAAGTTTCATTATTAAATATCCCGCAGTTTTATTCGGTGCCTGAACAAGCCAAAAACAAAAAACCCCAACCCGCCAAAGGCGAACTGAGGTTTTTGTGGTGTGGGCCGGGATCGAACCGGCGACACAAGGATTTTCAGTCCTTTGCTCTACCGACTGAGCTACCGCACCGTGCCGGTGAAGGAACAAGAATCAAGAAAACAAGGTACAAGGTTTAGCTTGTGGCTTGCAGCCTGCAGCTTGAAGCTTTCTTCTTACCCTTTCGGGGCAGCAAAAATAGGGGGTTTTCACATATAATCCACATTCAATCGCATTTTTTTGCGCATTTTGAGCCCGTCAATAACAATTCGGTAACGGACGCTTAATGATTCCATCATGTTACGGGTTCAGTTTTGCAGCAAAACCAAACCTTATATGCGAATTACTGCTATTGCACTTAGTTTACTTGTATTTGTTGCCTGCAAAAAAGAAGATACCGACCCCGTTGAAAAAATAGTTAATGAAGACCCTTCTTCCTACACAGAAATCGCTTCCTTAAACCTGGGTGGCTTGGGCGCTGCTGAAATTACCACTTATGACCCCGCCACCAAAAGACTGTTTGCCGTTAACAACGGTACCACCAATAAAATTGATGTAATTAATATAGCGGATCCTGCTAATATTACCGTTATTCATTCCATCAGCATGGCACCTTATGGTGGTTATGTAAATAGTGTTGATGTTAGCAATGGTAAACTCGCCGCAGCCATCGAATCGGTTAACAAACAGGAAAACGGTAAACTGGTAATTTTTAATACCAGCACTTATGCAGAAGAAAAAATAATTACCGTTGGCGCACTCCCCGATATGGTAGTATATAGCCCCGATGGAAAATTTATTCTCACCGCCAATGAAGGAGAACCCAATGCCACTTACACGGCCGACCCTGAAGGCACGGTTTCCATTATCAGCGTAGCCGATAACTATGCAGTTACCACTATTAATTTTTCTGCTTTTGTCAGTCAGCAAACCGCATTAACCGCAAAAGGATTCCGTATCAGTGGACCTAATAAAAGTTTCCTGCACGATATTGAACCGGAGTATATCACGGTTTCTTCCGATTCAAAAACTGCATGGGTTACCCTGCAGGAAGCAAATGCCATTGCCAGCATTGACCTGTCTTCAAAAACCATTACCAATATTATGCCCCTGGGTTTTAAAGATTTTAACCTGGCGGCCAATGCAACAGATGTATCAGACCGCGATAACGCCATTGCCTTTGCTCCCTGGAAAATCTTTGGTATTTATATGCCCGATGCCATCGCCAATCTTTCTTACAATGGTAAAACCTATCTGTTTACCGCTAATGAAGGAGACTCCAGAGAGTACACCGCTTTTACAGATTTTAAAAGGCTTTCTTCTGTTAACCTCGATGCTACTGCTTTCCCCAATGCAGCAAGTTTAAAAACAGATGCACAGCTGGGCCGACTGAATATACTTACCACCAATGGCGATACAGATAATGATGGCGATTACGATGCTATTTACAGCATGGGCGCCCGCTCTTTCAGTGTTTGGGATGCCTCGAACGGATCGCTGGTTTTCGACAGCAAAAATGAACTGGATGTAAAGGCAAAAGATTTATTGGTGTATGATGATGGTAGAAGCGATGATAAATCTGTTGAACCGGAAGCCATCACTGTTGGAAAAGTAGGTACGAAACAAATTGCTTTTGTGGGTCTTGAAAGAGCCGATGCCATTGCTATTTATGATGTTAGCAATCCAACCGCACCTGTATTTCTCAAGATCATTAAAACAGGCGATGCGCCAGAAGGCACTCTATTTATTCCCGCCTCCAAAAGCCCGATCCAGCAAAGTCTGCTCGTAGTAAGCAGTGAGAATGATGGACTGGTTAAGATTTATAAGGCAACTAAATTGTAGTATAGCTGCTAGCTACTAGCTTCTGGCTGCGAGCAGGATGTCTTTAAACTCACAGCCAGAAGCTAGTAGCCAAAAGCTAGCAGCTAAATTAAAACTCACAATTCTTCGGCGTTCTTGCAAAGGCAATTACATCGCGAATATTAGTCATGCCGGTTACAAACTGTACCATGCGCTCAAAACCCAATCCGAAGCCAGCATGGGGAACCGTTCCAAAGCGGCGGGTATCGAGGTACCAGCTCATTTCTTCCAGTGGTATATGCATGGCCTGCATACGTGCTTCTAATTTTTCGAGACGTTCTTCTCTTTGCGATCCTCCCACAATTTCTCCAATACCGGGTGCCAGAATATCCATAGCGGCAACGGTTTCTTTACCGGGTTCACATCCATCATTCAATCGCATATAGAATGCTTTGATGGCAGCGGGATAACCGGTTACAATCACCGGTTTTTTAAAATGTTTTTCTACTAAGTATCGCTCATGTTCACTCTGCATATCGATACCCCATTTCACATCGAACTTGAATTTCTTTTTCTTGTAATGGGGCGAATCCAGCAATACCTGTATAGCTTCTGTATAAGTAATACGTTCAAATTGATTGTCAACTACAAATTTCAGTTTCTCGAGTAATCCCAATTCCTGTCTTTCGTTCTGTGGTTTTTGTTTTTCTTCTTCTGCCAGTCGCTGATCGAGAAATGCCAGGTCTTCCGCATTATGCTCCATCACATATTTAATGAGGTATTGAATGAACTCTTCGGCCAGGTTCATATTGTCTTCAATATCATGAAAAGCCATTTCCGGTTCAATCATCCAGAACTCTGCCAGGTGACGGGTTGTATTAGAGTTCTCTGCACGGAATGTGGGACCAAATGTATAGATCTCACTAAATGCCATGGCACCCAGTTCGCCCTCCAACTGTCCGCTCACGGTGAGGTTGGTGCTCTTACCAAAGAAGTCTTCTGAAAAATCAATACTGCCATCTTCTTTACGTGGTGGATTATCGAATGGCAATGTGGTTACACGAAACATTTCACCTGCGCCTTCTGCATCGCTTGAAGTAATGATGGGTGTGTGCAGGTATACAAAGCCTTTTTCATTAAAGAATTTATGTACGGCAAATGCAAGTGCGTGTCTGATGCGGAATACAGCTCCGAATGTATTGGTACGGAAACGCAGGTGGGCAATTTCACGTAAAAATTCAAGACTGTGTTTTTTGGGTTGAAGCGGGTATTTCTCTGCATCGCTGTCGCCGAGTATTTCGATGGTCTCAGCCTTCAACTCTACGGTCTGACCCTTCCCCAATGAAGGAACCACTGTTCCGGTTATTTTTAAAGAGGCGCCGGTGGTAATTCGTTTCAATGTGGCATCGTCGAGCAAACCCAGTTCTGCTACAATCTGTAAATTATTATTGGTACTGCCATCGTTCAATGCTATAAACTGGTTGTTACGAAATGTACGTACCCAACCCATCACGATAATATGTTGTCCGGTTTGGTCGCTGCCCAGCAGGTCCTTGATCCTTGTTCTGTTGTTAAACATTGCTTGCTCTTGCTTGATTTGAGGGCAAAGATATGGGAGAAGGTACAAGGTACAAGCCTCAAGGTATAAGCAGATTTTTACTTGCCGCCTGTGGCTTACAGCCTATGGCCAAAATTCTTCTTTATTCATCTCTAAATTGTATATTTTTAAACGCTTTTATAGCTCCATATCCAATCCGCATGATCCAACCATCATTGTTCCAGTCGTTGATTGAACTCACCACAGAAGCGGTGTTTATTGTACGTGTACAGGCCGGAGGCAAGGAGTTTGTAATGGAGTACGTAAACCCTGCCTATCTCAGGAAATTTGGCGTTACAGAAGATTCCGTTGTTGGCAAGGAGTTTAAGGATATGCTTCATGTCAACATTGTAAATGCCATCCGGATTCGCTTTATAGAATGTGTGGAAAAAGGCCATAGCATCAGCTTTGAGGAGGATTTCGAAGACCAGAGCGCAAGCTTGAGCGAGCTTTTCCCTATTAAAGACGATGACGGCAGGATTACGCATGTAGTAGGTATTTCCAAAGATATTTCCGAGCTCAAAAATAAACGCGACCAGATTGCTGCTTCAGAAAGAACCCTGCAGTCGATCATTAACAGTTCTGATAATGTGCTCATTTATATGAGCAAGGATTCGAATATTAAATATGCGAATCGAAAAGCCCAGCAACACGCTATTAAAATGTTTGGCCGGCCCTTTATGATCGGTGATAAACTAACAGATTATTATTCTGATGAAGAAAAGACACTGGGTGTGGAACATGGGCGTATACTGGCCGAACAAAAAGCCACTGTTACACATGAACACATGGTAGAATACCCCGACGGAGAAAGAGTATGGTTTCTCCGGAGGTATTATGGTGTTTTTGATGATTCGGGTGATTTATCGGGTATTGTAATTGCCTCCATCAACATCACCAACCGCAAGGAACAGGAGATGCAGATTCAGAAGCATTTAGATGCGCTGAAAGAGATTGCCAAAATACAATCGCATGAAATACGCAGGCCGGTGGCCAATATTATCGGACTGACCGATCTGATGGATTTTAAGCAGAAAACAGTGGCGGAAAACGAACAGATTTTACAGTACCTGAGAACAAGTGCGCTTGAACTTGACCAGATCATCAGCAGGATTGTAGATAAAACGCAATTTGACGGGGAGAAAGAAACTGAGTAGAAGAGGTATTGAATCGGACTTTTTAGCCACAGATTCACAGATTAAAGCACCAAAATCTGTGAATCTGTGGCTAAAATCACCTCAACCCCATCCCCTTCCAAATGAATTTTTTGTTTTGTTTTTGATTTTTTTGGCTTAACATTGCATCGGAAACCAAGCTGATTTAGTCCTTTTTTTAGCTCTCGACGCATCAGTTTACCTTCTTTCCAAATCAATTTAACAATACCCAAGATTTTCCGATCTGAGCCTGCAATTCCTTAGACTGGATTTTGAACGATGACAATTTGAATTTCCCCATCAATAGATTTTATGTACGACATTTTGCAATTAAATGACATGTTATTGCCCGAGCTGCTCGATATAGCTGAGCAGTTAAAGATTACAGGAGCCAAAAAGCTGGATAAGCAGGGGCTTATTTACAAGATCCTTGATAACCAGGCTGTTCAGGCTAGTGAGTCGAAAGATGACCCCAAGAAAAAAACTGCCCGCGCCCGCAAGCCGGTAACAGTAAAAACGGCCAATGGTACCGAAGAAGCTGAAATAATGGAGGAGGCGCCCGAAAAAGCGGCACCTAAACGTGGTCCGGTTAAAAAAGCCAGAAACGAAAAACCCGAAGCTGCCCCCACAGAAGAAGCCCAATCAGCAACACCTGAAAACGGTAATACCGAAACGGCACAGGCGCCAGAAAACGGAATGCAACAGGAAACTCCTGCCCAGCAGCCCCAGCGTCAGCACAGAAAAGAACCCAATTTTAATATTGAATTTGAAGGTGTAATCCTTGGCGAAGGCGTATTGGAAATGATGCCCGACGGGTATGGTTTTCTCCGCTCTTCCGACTATAATTATTTATCCTCTCCCGATGATGTATATGTATCTCCTTCCCAGATCAAATTATTTGGTCTGAAAACAGGCGATACGGTTAAGGGGGCTGTTCGTCCGCCCAAAGAAGGTGAAAAATATTTCGCCTTACTGAAAGTGGATCATATCAATGGTAAGCGTCCGGATGAAGTACGTGACCGTGTTCCTTTTGATTACCTGACGCCTTTGTTCCCTTATGAGAAACTGAATTTATTTACCACTTCCAATAATTACAGCACCCGTATCATGGATCTGTTCACGCCTATTGGTAAAGGACAGCGTGGATTGATTGTGGCGCAACCCAAAGTGGGTAAAACCATGTTGCTGAAAGAAGTGGCCAATGCCATTGCCGCCAATCACCCGGAGTGTTACCTGATGGTGGTATTAATTGATGAACGTCCGGAAGAGGTTACCGATATGGAGCGCAGCGTAAAGGCAGAAGTAATTGCTTCTACTTTCGATGAGCCCGCAGAGAAACACGTGAAAGTATCTACCATTGCTTTACAAAAAGCAAAAAGACTGGTAGAGTGCGGTCATGATGTGGTGATCCTGCTCGATTCAATCACCCGTTTGGCACGCGCACACAATACTGTTGCTCCAGCCAGTGGTAAAGTACTGAGTGGTGGTGTGGAAGCCAATGCCATGCAGAAACCCAAACAGTTCTTTGGTGCCGCCCGTAAAATTGAACATGGTGGTTCACTCACCATTCTGGCTACTGCGCTGATTGAAACCGGCAGTAAAATGGATGAAGTGATCTTTGAAGAATTCAAGGGTACCGGTAATATGGAATTATTACTCGATCGTCGCCTGGCCAATAAACGTGTGTTCCCGGCCATTGACCTGGTTGGTTCTTCTACACGCCGCGATGATTTATTGTTAGACAAAGAAGTATTACAAAGAATGAATATTCTGCGTTTGTATATCAATGATATGAATACCGAAGAGTCGATGAACGAATTGCTGAAACGCATGAGAGGAACAAAAGATAATGAGGAGTTCCTTGCTTCGATGAACAGGTAAGAAAGTCAAAATTCAAAAATAAAAAGTTGAAAGCGGTGAGTAGTATGCTCGCCGCTTTTTTATTTTATTCTGTGTACCTCTGTGTCCTCAGTGGCAGTATAAATTGCCACTGAGGACACAGAAAAACACAGAAGCATTTCGCCTGTTCCTTCACTTTTCACCTTTCACTTTTCACATCTCGTGTACAACGCTCCCAAAATAGAAAAGCGGAATGCATATTTACATTCCGCTTTTTGTTTTTCGGATAGGATATATATTAGTGCCTGCTCAGACTAAACAAGGTTGATGGTTTCACTATACAGTTTTCCAAAACGGTCGGTTGCCTTCACGGTTATTTGTTTTGCATTGGCCGATGGTTTTGCAAAAAACAAATGATCCGCAAGTGTAGGTTCTACGAATTTGTGTTTTACCGGTAACTCAGGACCAGCATATAATTCAATGGCCCAGGGATCTCTGGCTATTCTTTGCTCCATGGCGCCTTTGGCGGCTCCGTCTTCCCACCATTCTACTTTCCATTTGCTGTCCCAGTTCCATACATTGGCTACAATTTCAGCAGGCGCTTCTTTCAGTCTTCCCTTTTCATAAATACGCAACTGATGATCTTTGTCTTTCCCTGTCGATTTATAATACCACTGTACTTCACTTCCATTTACTTCATACACGCCATAACCCATCGGTGTGCCATCGCCACATACGGGACCCGTCCACCAGGCACCACAAACCGTACCATGGTTATGCTCCATGATATTGTCTTCTTCCCATGCTTCATTAAAATGGGTATGGCCCGACATAATATGCACTTTATACGGTGCCAGTATTTTATACAACTGTTTTCTATTGGTTACCACTCCGCCCATTTCTTCTTCTTTCTTCGCTCTTCTTGCAGCACCTGTATTTGTGGGAATATGTACACTTAATACAACGGTTGTTCCGGGTTTTACCAGTTTAAGATCGTTCTCTAACCACTGCAACTGACTTTCAGTAATATAGCCAATGTACTTTTTTGCCGTACCTACAAAGAATACATCATCCAGTACCACATAATGCACTTGTCCGCGGTTATACGAATAGTAGGTTGGACCAAACTGCTGTTTAAATGTTTTGGCTGAATAATCATCGGTACGTGCATCCAAATCCATATCGTGGTTACCGATTACATTAAAAAAGGTAACGCCTGTTGCTGCAATGGCTTCTTTATAATCTTTGAAGAACTGGAATTTATCCCAAACCAGGTCACCACAGCCAATGCCGTGAAAAAGACTGTCTTTGGGGTACGAGGCTACGAGCGCTTTTAAATCGGGTACTGCTGTAGCTTTTAACTGGTCGCAGTCGGCCTGTGAAATCATTTGCGTATCGGCCCAAACTACGAACTGGTGTTTATTATCATCCACAGTAAGTTTCTCCAGTGAAAAATCGGCTTTGGCATTTAACTGGTCTGCAGACAATGACTGATAAAACCAGGCAATATGATTTTGCTGGTTAAATGCATAGCCGGCGGGTGTGCTGATATAAACAAACGCTGCATTGCTATGCACATCAAAACTATAATTACCCTGTGTATCTGTTGATACAACAGAATAACCATCGGTTACAGACACATTGGCAATGCCTTTTCCATTACTATGCACTTTACCCGATACCGTTCGCTGTTTTGTATTTCCAGCAGCAGCATTACTGATTACTGGTGCACCTAAAACAATGGTGGCCAGACTGAAATTTCTTAGGAATGATCGTCTTTGCATAAAAATATTTTTCTTGTGTTTCTGTGTTCTCTGTGGCAAATCTCTCTGTTATAAATAATTATTCAAATTATTGAATCGTTATGTATTGCCACAGAGAACACAGTCCAAAGGACTCCTTCGGAGAATAACACAGAAGTTAGGTTTATTTTTCCCACCAGCCTTTTACGTTGAAATTATCGCCACCCATGGCCTGTACAGCTTTGTTGTAATTGTCTGTATTGGTTGAACGTACATTGATCGGATACATATAACGTACCGGTACTTTTTTATTGTTAACCATTCCGTCTGCTGTTGGTAATACCGGGAAACCTGTTCTCCTGTATTCAAACCACTGCTGGTGATCAACAAAAAACAGTGCTACATACTTCTGTAACATAATACGTTCGAGTGTTCCATTAAATGCAGCATCAGGTGTATTGAAATAAGTTGCCGGCATTACGGCTCCCCATTGTTCTACTGAAGCTTTCACGCCCTTTTCATACGCAGTTCTTGATGCAGTTGTATTATTAAAGAAGAGTTCTACTTCCGATTTAATAAATTCTACTTCTGCATAAGGCATCAGCACGCAAGTCATCGGTGCTGTTACGAGTGCAATATTGAGGTTTGATGGAATGTATTTGAACTGCGATTCTCCTCCCGAATAACCACTGGGTATGCCCATATAACCCAGGTTACCCGTACCGGTGGATGGTCTGGCTGTGGTAGCAAATTTTTCACGACGAGGATCGTTCAATGTATTCAGCTGGTCGAGGAAAAATTTACCCATGGCACGGAAAGTGGTGAAGTCAATAGCCCTGCCCCATGGAGATACATTGGGAACTAATCCGGTTACTTTCAATACTGCTGCATTATCGTTGCTGGTAAATACCGGATACTTTGTTGGGTTATCAATCATGGCACGGAGCTTTGTCATAGCATTCATCTCCGTTCTTTTCGATACACGCAGCAGTAAACGCATCTGTAAAGAATTACAAAAGCGTTTCCAGTTGGTTACATTATTGGCATACAAAATTTCCGTACCAAAACTCATGGCCCTGGATGTTACAAACAGGTTATTTGCTGAGTCGAGATCGGCAATGATTTTTGTATAAATATCTTTCTGGTCATCGAACACCGGGCGCAGAATTCCCTCATCGCCTTTCGCTGCTTCTGTCATGGGTACATTACCAAAACAATCGGTAAGGTTTGAATAGATCCATGCATTCAATGTTAAAGCAATGGCTTTATAATTGGGGTCGTTCAACTCCACTGCCGCGTTGTACATTTCTTTTACATTGGTGAGCCAGCGGTAATAAGTGGTCCAGGTAGAGCTTCCTGCATTTTCGGCAACATCATACCTGTGTACACCACCCGATGCACTGGGGAAAGGAAGTGATACCTGCATGAGGTTGAACGTAAAATCATCGGCCCTTCTTGTATTAAATGCAGTTACTTCATAAATAATCGGATTCAAGAGTGTACCCGGACTTATTTTATCGATACGATTGGGATCTGTGTTTACTTCTGCAAAATCTTTATCACAGGCACTGAACAACAATGTTGAAGCGAGAAGTAAAAATGTATATAGTTTATGCTGTTTCATTTTATAATGGTGTTACTGAATTAAAACTTGATGGTAATATTTGCTCCAAATGTTCTGCTCGATGGTAACTGACCCATTTCAACACCCGGTAAAATGGCTGAACCATTCAATGCCGCAGTTTCCGGATCGAAAATGGGGAAGCTGGTAATCAGCAGCAGATCGCGTCCATACAAGGCTACAGTTACCTGTTTGAATAATGTTTTACCCAGTAAACGTTTGGGTAAACTATATTCAAGTCTGGCTTCTCTCAGTTTAATAAATGACGCGTCAAATGAATTTGATTCCACATTCGCTCTGCGGTAATATTCCACATAGTAATCTACCGGTAATACTTTTCTGGTATTGGGTGAATAAGATTTATCGGGATTTTCAATTACTCCATCACCGATGATAAAGTTTTCTTCACGTCCACGCAGTGTATGTTTCAGCTTACCCTGCTCACTCATTTTATGATGGGTTTGTGAATAGATGGTTCCTCCCAACTGACCATCGAACAGGAAGCTAAAGCGGAAGGCTTTATAAGTAAACTCATTACGGATACCGCCTTTCCAGTCTGCATAAGCAGTTCCGATATATTGAATTTCAGCCGGACGAACAGGTAAGCCACTACTGTTATAAATAACCTGGCCTTGTGGTGAGCGTGCAAAACCAAAACCATAAATATCTCCTGTTGTACCACCCACTCTTGCCTGTATGGTGGCATTACCGCCATAACCAATATCCTGTTTACCATCCATGCCTTCTGCCAGTTCCATTACACGGTTCTGATTTTTCGACCAGGTTAAAATGGTGTTCCAGCTAAAGTTTTTCGTCTTTATCGGGTTAGCATTCAATACCACTTCTATACCCTGGTTACGAACAGAGCCTGCATTCAGTACAGCTCTTGAATAACCTGTTGTTGGGTCAAGGGGCACATCAAGAATCTGGTTCTTCGTGAGGTTGCTGTAAACGGTAAGATCAAGGTTCAGCCTGTTTTTAAACAAACGGATATCCAGACCGGCTTCGTAGTTGGTAGAAATTTCAGGCTTAAAATTTACGTTGTGCAAAATGGTAGGAACAGAAGCAGAGCTGGGGAAATCGCTCATTCCATAATACTTGCTTGTTTTATACGGATCGGTATCGTTACCCACCTGTGCCACAGAGAAACGCAGTTTGGCAAATGAAATCTTTTTGGGTAACTCAAACAGTTCGCTCAAAATAACACTGGTGTTCACAGATGGATAGAAGAATGAATTGTTTTGAACAGGTAATGTACTCGACCAGTCATTTCTTCCTGTTACATCAACAAACAACCTGTTTTTATATGAGAAAGATGCGGTACCGTAAATACTGTTTACTTTTTTGTTGCTGTTTATATTGGTCATGAGTGGGTTGCTGATACCATTACTCAATTTATAAACCGCAGGTGTAACCAGGCCGTCTATGGTTCCATCCACGCGTTTATAAGAACGGCTCATGGCATTGGCTCCGGCAGATGCTGTTACATTTATATTTGACCCGATTTTATTTTTATACGACAGCAATACATCGGTATTGATCTCATAATCTAAAATGGTTTGCTGCTTATAATAACCACGCTGGAAATTCGCTGTACTGTATGGGCGCTTTTGTTCTCTCTCTTCATTAGTCATGCTAACACCTGAGCGAACCATAAAGTCGAGTTTTTTAGAGAACTCATAAGTAGCGGCAATATTTCCTACCATCATATTACTTTTCACCGCATTGGTCATTTCATAAGCAATCAGGTAGGGGTTGTCGATAAATGAACTGAAAGGATGCACCTGATCAACCTGTGCCAGTCCTTTTTTCCAGATGGGTCTGTACCAGGCCAGATCAACATTCGGGTTCTGGAAGATCATGAAATAGGAGATCGACTGATTGTTGTATCCCGTAGCCGGCAGGTTATCGCTTTGTTTGTTGGTATAATTAACTTTTGATGCAATACGCAGCCTGTCTGATATTTTCTGGTTCACGCTCAGTGCTGCAGTTATTCTTTTATAACCGGTGTTCGGCATGATCCAGTCGTTTTTTGAATGGGTGAGCGATGCGCGAACAGAACCATTTTCTCCACCACCTTCCAGCGCAATATTATTGGTGATAGTAGAACCTGTTCTCCAGAATCCTTTGATATTATCTGTATAGGGTCTCCATGGTAACCGGGTTGGCGACTGCCCCTCTACTGCAGGATCGTACTGAAAATAGTTTTGTCCGTTAAAACGAGGACCAAAAGCACTACTGGTACCACCCGTGCTGGCTCCGTCGGCAGAAGCGCCATAAGAGTAATACTTTTCACCGGCTGTATTCAGGGCCTTTCCCGTACCCTGTCCGTATTCATATTGATAATCGGGCCAGCGTAAAACAGTATTGAAACTGATATTGCTGTTGAGTGTTACACCGATACCTTTTTCTTTTCTTGCTCCCGATTTGGTGGTAATCAGTAATGCACCATTGGCCGCCCGACTTCCATAAAGGGCCGTAGCACCGGGTCCTTTTAATACTGTAATACTTTCAATATCATCGGGGTTAATGTCTGAAATGCCGTTACCAAAATCAATCGGCACATCATTACCAGATCCTGCACCATATGCATTGTTAACACCAGATGAGGTGAGGCCACTGTTCATGGGTACACCATCCAGTACAATCAATGCATTGTTTCCTTCCGGATTCATAGACGCATCGCCACGAAGCGATACCCGTACAGAGTTTAGCGGACCAGAGCCGGGAGAAATAAGGTTGAGTCCTGCCACTTTTCCTGATAAAGAACCCACCCAGTTATTAGAGCGGGCATCGTTAACATCATTCTCTTTCATGGTTTGCGCAGCATAACCCAGGGCTTTTTCCTGACGCTTAATACCCAATGCTGTCACCACAACTTCATCAAGACGTGAGTTTTTTTCTCTGAGGCGGATAAGAATAGAGTTTGTTTGTCCCTGTTGCTTTACTACAAAACCATTCTGGTTCTCGTCTTCATATCCAACATAAGAAAAGCTGAAATTGTAACGGCTACCCACCTGCAGTTGCCGGAAAACAAAAACACCTTTTTCATTCGTAGTAGCAGACAGCGATTCGTTACCGGTTGCAGTCTGCTTACGCGCAATAATGGTTACACCTTGTAACACTTCTCCTTTTTCGGTTAATACAGAGCCGGTAACATCGGCTACTGATGACTGTGCGCTCAGTTGTGTAATGGAAAGAACCATTAACAACAAAACAAAGAGCGGGCTTTTTGTCTGGATCAGTTTTTTCATAAATTTTTGTTTCGGTTGCGGCAAAACTTGTCCTTCACATGGCTTAACCATATGTGTACCTTTTGCTGATATGTTGCTTATTGATTTTTTACCAAGAGAAAACGGTTGCTTCCTTCTTTCTTTATAGTTAATCCGTTCATATTACCAATTACATTCAGCAGGAGTTCTGCTGAGTCGGTTGGTAATACTTTTCCGGTGAAAAAATGTTTGTTTATTACCGATTGCTCGTATTCAATTTTTATGGCATAGCGTTCTTCAATTTGCAACAGCACTTCCTGTAAAGGCGCATTATCGAAATTGAGTTCTGTACCCGTTACCTGTTTTTTATTTCCTGAACTTATAATAGCCGTTATACTGTTTTTTATTTTTGCTTCTGGTACAAATACGGCTACCGTTGTTCTTGTTTGTTTGATAGAGTATGTCATGGCTGTTCCCGGCAACAGGTAAACGGGACCACTCCAGTGTTTGGCCGATCCTGATTTGTTTACTATCACTTTCCCCGTATACAATTTCACCGTTACACTTTCTTCATTTTCAACCACACGAAAAGAAGTGCCCAGCGCTGTAGTAGTAATTTCTCCTGCCACCACTATAAATGGTCGGGTTATATCTTTCTCTACTTCAAAAAAACCATTTCCGGTGAGTATTATTTTTCTTTCCCTGCCACTAAATCCCTTTGCATATTTTATGGTTGAACCCGGCTCCAGTGTTACTGCAGACCCGTCTGGTAATTGGATGCTAATAGGCGCTATTGTTGTGTTTCCGCGCAGTTCCATTTCTATGGGCTTATCTGATGCGAGTTGTGGTTGATGAACGGCAACACTATATTCGCGGGTAAAAAACCAGTAGCTACATAGCAGCAGCAATATAATGGCAGCAGCAGATAGGTATATATTTCTTTTGTAAATCCGTGGCGGTTCTGTAAGGTTGATCTCGTTACGTACATTTCGCCACATCTCTTTTCTGTACGATGCAGGAACCGGAATTTCTTTTCCAGCCTGTTGCCAGTCGGGCCCCAGCCATCTTTCTGTTTCTTCTGGATGATTATACAGGTATGATGCAACAGTGTCTGCCTCTTCAGCAGAACACTGTTGATCAAAAAAACGCTGTAATAGGTTTTCTGTTACCTGCATAAAAAATAAACGCTGCTATTAACTAATACGTAAAACAATACTGTTTACCCCTGCTGGTAATAATTTGGTAACAATTACCCGTTGATGAAAAGAAAAAATTGCGAAACAGTAGCAATTGACCGGAGTTGCCTGATGGCTTTTGAATAGTGGTCTTCCACTGTTTTTACTGAAATGAAAAGGCTTTCTGCTACTTCTTTGTTTGAATAGCCGTGAACCACTTTGAGGAGAAAAATATTTTTTCGAACGGGAGGGAGATGGCTGGTAGCCACTTCTATATAATTACTGGTTTCAAAACTACCATCCGCATGAACCATTGCCGTACCAGCCGTTTCGAGTTCTTCTGTACGGCCCGAACGTTTATCTGCCATACACATCCTGATATGATCTATGAGTACGGAAGAGGCAATGGTAAAGCACTGAATGTCCATACCGTGATCGGTTGATAATGTATGACGGCTTTGCCAGATCTTGATAAAAGTAAGTTGTGTTAACTCTCCTGCTACATAGTGTTCGCCCACTCTTTTTTGAAAAAATCGAAACAGCTTGGAGTGAAACTCATTGAATAAAGCTGTAAAAGCCATTTCTGTACCCTCTTTCACAGAAGCCACACTAACCAATAAAGATGATGTATTACGGTACCCTGACATGACTCGTTTTGAGACCGTAAATTTGAGACAGAAAAAGGATGGTGGAGATTATCTGATTGTTAAGAAAGATGAGAAAAATAGTTATTCTTTTAATACATGAAAACTATGTTGTTCTGATCCCGGCATCATTAATCTCATCCGGTTGTCTTGTTTTCACTTCCTCAAAACGCGTATCATAATCTTCGCGGATGGTGCCGAGTATGCGGTCCCAGAAAAGAAAATACAGTCCGTAGTTTCCTTTAAAGTATTGATGGTGCTGGTTATGGTTAATAGATGTGTTGATCCATTTACCAAACCAGTTTTTATTAAATCCTTTGGGGTAGAGCTCATAACCCAGATGTCCATATACATTGTACACAATCATGAACAGAAAGAAAATCAGTAAATGTGTTTTATGCATCGGTATGGTAAATACAAAAACAAACAGGATACCAATTTCAATAAAAGCTTCCACCGGGTGAAAGGAATAAGCGGCCCAGGGAGATGGGTTTGTTGACTGGTGATGTACCAGATGAACAAAGTTGAAAATCTTTTTATGGTGCATCAGCCGGTGCATAAAGTAGAAGTATGTGTCGTGCATAAACAGCATGATCGGGAAAGCGGCGAAATAATACAACCAACCATATTCTCCGATCTCTTTATAAATTGTTGTATGCGGTCTGATGGATGAATGTGTGAAAACAACGGAAGAAACAAGACTAAAAACAAGCATTGTTAAGATGGAGTAAAGAATCTCTCTTTTATAATCTTTGTTTCGGGGAAAGCGTTGCTGAATTTTTTTGTACAGCCATTTATTCCTGAACAACACATAGAATAAAAGAAAGCCTATGAGTGCCAGTAAAAAATACCTGCTGCCGATAAGCTCTGCGTTTTGAAAGAATGCATTCCAGTTCATAGCCTGTCGACTTTATGGTGCTGTATAAAGATAAAGAGCAATGAATAATTATCAGCCGTCAACGATGGGTAATATTCTGTGGACTTCCGGACTTTCCGACTTTCGGTCTCCCACCTACTGCTCCATAAACCGCGTTAACCCGATTTTGGCTTTTAGTTGCAGTTTTTTATGAAAATACCCAGACCAGCCAAGTAGCCAACCGGTTAGTCCGAAAGCCTGTTTGCTCCAGCGGTAAATGGAGAAGGCATCGGAATGTTCAATAATCAGTCCGTCTTTAAAACGCATATGTGCTTTGATCTGGTTCTCTACTTTTCGGCCCGTCTGCGAAAAAATATAATTCGCTTTCCAGTCTGTTGTGGCATATTCATCATCGAGCAACTGAATATTATCATAGGTAAGTGAAAAATCCTTAGCCCTTTTGCAAAGCATTTCCCACATGGCTTTTACTTCATGCACATCCAGCAAGCCGAAAACAGGATCACTGAATACCGCTTCGGGATGATAGCAGGATTGCATGGCTGCATAATCAAGCTTTTGAAAAGCGGTGTAAAATTTGTGTATGGTTGCTTCGTTAGGATTCATGGTAGGGGGTTAAATATTGAATGATGAATAATGAATATCGAATGTAGAAATCGATACTTCTATATTCGATATTCATTATTCGTTATTTCCCTGTTCTCAATGCGCTTCGAGCCAATTGCCTCCCATGCCCACTTCTGCTTCTACGGGTACTTCGTGGGGCAGTGGCATAGCGGTGGTCATACAGCGGATGATGAGCTCTTTCAGTTTGTCTACTTCACCAGGCACCGCATCAAAAACCAATTCATCGTGTACCTGTAAAATCATTTTCGATTGCCAGCTGGCGGTTTTCATTTCGTTGTGAATTTTTATCATCGCCAGTTTAATCATATCAGCCGCCGTTCCCTGAATGGGTGAGTTAATAGCATTTCGTTCTGCATAACCACGCACCGTGAAGTTGCTGCTGTTGATGTCTTTCAGCCAGCGTTTTCTTCCGGCAAGCGTTTGTACATAACCGTTTTCTTTGGCGAAATTCACCTGCTCATCCATGTATCGCTGAATATTGGGAAACTCTTTTTTATAATTATCTATAATTTCTTTCGCCTCTGTTCTGCTTATACCCAGGTTATCTGCCAAACCAAAAGCCCCCTGCCCGTAAATAATACCAAAGTTTACGCTCTTGGCTTTATAGCGCATTTCTTTGGTCACTTCATTCTCCGGAACGTTGTATACTTTAGAAGCAGTGGCGGTATGAATGTCTTTATGCTGTCTGAATGCTTCACACATATTCGGATCGCCGCTGATGGCTGCTACAATACGCAATTCAATTTGTGAATAGTCGGCACTTAACAATACGCGGCCTTCTTCTCTCGGTACAAAGGCTTTCCTGATCTCTCTTCCCCTCGCCGTTCTGATGGGAATATTCTGCAGGTTGGGGTTGTTGCTGCTCAATCTGCCCGTAACCGCCACAGCCTGTGCATAGCTGGTATGTACACGACCTGTTTTAGGGTTAATCATTTCTGGCAATGCATCAACATAGGTTGATTTGAGTTTGGTTAACTCGCGGAAACCCAATATATCGTCTACAATTTTATGTTGATTGGCCAGTTTTAGTAACACATCTTCACCGGTTGCATACTGACCCGTTTTTGTTTTTTTGGCTTTGGGATCGAGTTGTAATTTTTCAAACAATACTTCTCCCAATTGTTTGGGTGATGCCAGGTTAAAACGAACACCCGCCTGCGCATACACACTTTCTTCGCATCTTTTGGCTTCTGTTTCTAATTCTTTACTATACTGTTTTAAAAAGTCAACATCAATTTTTACGCCTTCAAATTCCATGTCGGTTAACACTCTTACCAGTGGGTTCTCAACATTGTCGAATACAGGCTGCACTTCTTTCTCTTTCAGCAGGGGTACAAAAACCTGTTTCAGCTGAAAAGTTATATCGGCATCTTCGGCTGCATATTCTTTTATCTTTTCCAGTTCCACATCGCGCATACTTCCCTGGTTCTTTCCTTTCTTACCAATCAGTTCTTCAATATGTACAGGCTCATAACCCAAAAATTGTGCACTCAGCAGGTCCATGCTTCTTCTGCCCTCGGGCTCAATGAGGTAATGCGCCAGCATGGTATCGAATAATTGACCCTTGATTTCAATACAGTACCATTTTAAAACCAGCAAATCATATTTTATGTTTTGTCCAATCCAGGTAACCGTTTCTTTTTCAAAAAGTGGTATGAACTGCCCAAGTATTTTTTTCACTTCATCCTGATCCTGCGGGCAGGGTACATAATAGCCTTCACCTGCTTTGTAAGAAAAGCTTAGGCCAACGAGTTCTACATTATTGGCATCGGTGCCGGTGGTTTCTGTATCAAAACAAATTTCGCTTTGCTGCATCAGTGTTGATACCAGCTGTTGAATGGCATCGACACCCTGAATTAATTCATATTTATGTACTGTATTGTTGATGTTTTTTTCTGCTATCAAACCAGCCTGTTCTGTTTCCGGACCACTCACAGGTGTTACCGGCTCTGCAGATTTTGTTGATTTGGATGATGCTTTTGGTGTTTCTACTGCATTACCAAACAAATCGGTCTGAACACCCTGAGGTGCTGCATGAAAAGCATTGAAGTCGTCGCCAAGTATGCGTTTACCAAGTGTTTTAAATTCGAGTTCGGTAAATACTTCTGTCAACGCTTCCCTGTTCCATTCTTTGAGACGATAATCTTCTTCATGAAACTCAACAGGCACATCGGTAATAATAGTAGCCAGTTTTTTACTCATGATGGCGAGGTCAACCGCATTCCTTACTTTCTCGCCTAATGCGCCTTTTATTTTATCGGCATTGGCCAGTACGTTTTCGAGTGTATCATATTCTTTCAGCAATTTGGCCGCTGTTTTCTCACCCACACCCGGTATGCCGGGAATATTATCTACAGCGTCGCCCATCAAACCAAGCATATCTACCACCTGTTGTACCCGCTGTATGTCCCAACGCTCACAGATCCTGGCGGCATCCAATATTTCTGAGGGATTACCAAAAGAAGCAGGTTTATAAATATATACGCCGGGATGAATCAATAACTGACCATAATCTTTATCGGGTGTAACCATATACACTTCATAGCCCTTGTCTGCAGCCTGCCAGGCTACGGTACCAATTACATCATCGGCTTCATAACCATCCATCTCCACCACGGGAATATTAAAGGCGCGTATGATGCGCTGTATATCGGGTATAGAATCAATCAGGTCCTCAGGAGCTTCCTGTCTGTTGGCCTTGTATTCTGTAAAGTCGGTATGACGCTCAGTAGGGGCATGTGTATCAAAACAAACTGCCAGATGGGTTGGTTTTTCTTTGTTGATGAGATCAAACAAAGTATTGGTAAAACCAAACTGTGCATTGGTATTTCTTCCTTTTGAAGTAATACGCGGGTTCCGGATCAGCGCATAATAAGCACGATAAATAAGGGCAAGCGCATCCAGCAGAAATAGTTTCTTAGCCATAGAGCTAAGGTAGGGAAATAGTGAGTAGTGAGTAGTCGGTAGTGAGTAAAGAAAATAAACCAATACCTCTCACTACCGACTACTCGCTGCTCACCACTCAGCTTTTCTTCTTCAGGTTCAGGTAATCAAGGAAATAAATAATCCTGATGGAAATACTGTTTTGCTGATCGGAACTGAGGGTATTGCCAAAATTTTTGAAGTAAGTGGTACGGGTGTCCTGGTTAAAAGTGCTGATGGCGTCTTTCCATACCACATTGATGAAACTACCCAGTGCAAACTGCCAGGTGTATACCATGTCGATATTGAAATAGTTCACATTGAAATCTACATTTCTATTGATTCCACCTGCTATATGATTCAGGTAACCATCATCACGCAGTTTATAAAATTCCTTATTGGCTACTTTACTCCAGTAATGTCTGGCACGGAAAGTAAGTCCCATTTTATTGGTGAAATTGTATTTTACATTAAATACATTCTCCACTGTATTTCTTTTGCGTAAGGCAAAAATAATACTGTCGGGACTGTACATCGTGGCATACCCAAGATTGTTGTGGAAGAACTGTAAAAAGCTATTTACAGAAAGTGTAAGTTTTTTATTGAAACGGTAATTGTGCCTGATAAAGATATCCTGTCCGTTGCTGCCATACTGATTGAATGTGCGGTTAAACAATTCAAACACTGCAGAATATTTTTTTGCATTATTGGTTTCAAACCAAACGCCCGTGGCCCAGCTACCGGGACGTTTAAATACTTTGCCGTTTACCCTGGGCTCAAAGAAATCGTTCTGCTCCGGATTGATATTTACATTGAACCCGGCCCACCAAAGATTTTTCAGTTGTGTATTGGCATTGATATTAAAATTGAATCGCTGGTAGTCCATTGGTTTGTAACGCATGGAATAACTGATATTCATATTTGCCTGAATACGGTTATACCATTTTTTTGGCTTTAGCCAACGATACGCCACCCAAAGTCCATTATTGAAATAGTTGTTATTGGTAAAATACCCCATATCGTTATGGTTGTATTTATTATCGGCCAGCTCCTGCCAGAGATTAAAATTGAAACGGCCGCTTGTTTTTCCAAAACCCAGGTTATGACTATACCCCATGAGCGTTTTTCCGGGTGCTTCATAACCAATTAACTGACTCACACCTACCTGACCATTTACGTTCCAGGTATTTTTCTTGTCATAAATGTCCCATAGTGCCGCTGTTACATTGGCATCATAATCTGTTCCGCTGCGGGTAACATTGGTATTGATCAACGATACGCTTGAGTTGTTTTTTAAGGACTGATCGAACACAAGAATATTGTAATTGGTAAGCGGATTGGTTTCAAACTTTCTGGTTTCTTCTCCACCCACTTCTATGCTGGCATGCTGCGCTTTGGTAACCGCATTAAAGAAACCAATACCCAAACCCTTACTTGTTCTTCCGCTTATTTTGCTTGCATTGAGCAACCTGGTTTCTACCGGATTTTGTCCAACGGTTTCACCGGGCTGTAATTGACCCTGCACTTTACCAAGATGTATGGGTGTGCCGCCGATACGTCTGCTGTAAAAGAGGTTTCCTTTTCCAAACAATTCTGTTCCTTCCGTAAAGAAGGTTCTGTTTTCGTTGAACTGTACTTCAAATGGCGTGAGGTTCAATACCTGATTATCGCTTTGTACCTGACCAAAATCGGGCACCAGTGTCATGTCTAATGTAAATGCCTGGTTGATGCCATATTTTACATCCATACCGCCGTTGATAGATGTGGTGGTATTTTTTACCCCCGCCTGGTTATAGGGAAAATGGTTGGCGTAAGTAGAAAGATATGGCGAGAAGGATAGACGAACCGGTGGTTTTATATCCTGCACACCGGTCCACAAACCAAACTGCGCCAAAAAATTACCGCCGATGGCCGGGTCTGTCGGACTCCACATCATTTGCTTACCACTTTTGCTTCTTCTCCTGGTAATATTAATACCCCAATCCTGTATTTTGGTATTACCGAAACGAATGGCACCATAAGGTATTTTCATTTCAAAGGTCCAGCCATCCGATTGTATTTGTGCATTGCTTTCAAAAACGCTGTTCCAGCTTCCGTCTTCACCATTGGAAGAATATTTTGCATCAAACTGTTCGCCTAATGCGGTTACATAATAACCAAAGCCATTTATTTTATCATGATAGGTATCAAAGATGACGCCCACAAAATCGTTCACACCCACTACATCGCGCCCTACCAGTTCTTTGGTAATACTGTCCGGACTCGCTTCGTGTGCATAGCCGGCTATATAGATGGCATTGTTATCGTACAGAATACGGATTTCGGTTCTGTTCTTATCATCCTCCTTATTGCCGAATGTGGGTCTCCATTCTATGAAATCGGTAGCTACGGGTGCTTGTAACCAGGCAGAATCTTTCAGGTTACCATCAATAACAATCTTCTGCGTAGTTCTTACAGCAGGAATTTTCTTCACCACTTTCTCCGCTTGCTGGGCAAGCAGTGTGGTTGTATATATTAACAGGCTCAGAATTGTTAATAAGGTTCTCATACAGTCAGTTTATAGTATATCTGTTTGGCTTGAAAGGGGCCATGCACGGCCCCGGATCATTGTTTATACGAAACTAAACGTAGTAAAAGTAGAAACGTTACAGACTGACGGCTGTTAAGGACCCCATAAGAACGATGAGCGGTAATTGTATGAGAAGGGTGGTGATTAGTAAGGATGTTACTGTAAATCTTTTGTTAAGCCGACCCTGAATTTTATATCCAGATAAGGAAAGGGCACAAAACAAAAACCCCGACGATATCGTCGGGGTTTAAACATTAAAACAAGTGAGTCTGCTTATTTGATACCGTACTTGTGTTTATAGCGTTCAAACAACTGTGTGTGTTTGCTTTGTAAGCTAATGGAGCGTCCCTGAATAAAGGCATTGGTAACAATACTGCTCTTCATATCAAGAATATCACCTTCACTGATTACGATATTCGCATCTTTACCTACTTCGATTGTTCCTGTTCTGTCATCAATACCCAACACTTTGGCAGCATTGGATGTGATGGCTTTCAGGGCTTCTTCTTTTCCAAGTCCATATGCCGCTGCTGTACCTGCATTGAATACGAGGTTACGGCCACGGTTCTGCGGATCATCATCATTCAGACAATACAATACACCTGCTTTTTGCAAGAAAGTGGCTGATTTGTAGGGCTGATCCACATCATCATCATCCAGTGTTGGCAGGTTATGTTCCTGTGTAAGGATAACAGAGATATTGTTTTGCTTGAGGAGGTCGGCAATCTGCCAGCTTTCACCGGCACCTACTACCACAACATCAAACCCAAATTCTTTTACAAAATCTATTGCTATCAGCATTTGTTTTACCTGTGAGCAATGGATAAAGAATTTTTGTTTTTTCTCAAACAAAGCTTTGGTTGCTTCAAACTTGAGGTTGATTTCTTTGCCTGCATCTTTCTGGTGGTAAGCTTTTGCTTGTCTGAAAAATGCTTTTACTCCCTCAATTCTGTCGAGCGCTGCTTTAACAGGATCGGCCGATTGCTGTGGACCGAGTAGTGCAAGCAGTGCTGCAAAACGACCGCCGCCCGGACGGGCCAGCAGGCTGGGCATATAAAAATGCATGCCGTTGTCGGCTTTGTAAGCCGCATCTTCCCAGTTCCAGGCATCAAGCTGTACTACAGATGACTGACCGGCAATTAACTGACCGCCGGGAGCCACATGTGCAAACAAGATACCATTGGCACGAATGGTATTCGTAACAATCGACTCTGCTTTGTACGCTACGATAGAACGTACAGAGGGGTTGAGTTCGCCGATTTCATTTACATCGGTACTTCCCCGCACACCCGAAATTTCCTGTAAGCCCAGGTTCGATGCCGGAAGAATAATACCGGGGTATACATGTTTTCCTTTTGCGTCAATGGTTGTTTCGGCAGAAGGAGCGCCGGCAGCAGCACCGGCATAGGTGATCTTTCCATTGTCGAAAACAATGGTTCCGTTTTCAATGACATTACCATTACCCACATGCACCGTGGCATTGGTGATGGCTGTTTTTTTAGACTGCTTGGCTGCAGGATAAACATCATCCTGTGCAATGCTTGCTTTGGAAAGCAGGAGCGTCAGCACACTGATATATAAAAATGATTTTTTCATGTTGCAGTGGTTTATTGGTTATCGCCATGGGTTTCTTCTTCCGCCTCAATTTCCAGCATACCCAGTTTATGAGAATGGTCTAAACAAGTGTGTACATATTTGTAACTCGGTGTAGCCGGCATGGTTGGACGGCCTCCTCTTTTTTCTCCCACCATTTTACCGATGAGTCTTGTACGTTCTGCCAACACCTGTTTACGCATGGCTGCATCTTTTTCACGATCGAAATAAATGGTACCATCTACCATTGTCTTTTCTGCTTTCGCATAAATGCTCAGCGGATGATCGCTCCATAAAACGAGGTCTGCATCTTTCCCTGCTTTAATACTTCCCACTCTGTCGTCAACATGCAGCATTTTAGCCGGATTAATGGTTACCATTTTCAAGGCTTCTTCTTCACTCATACCGCCATATTTAACGCTCTTCGCTGCTTCCTGATTTAAACGGCGCGCCATTTCAGCATCATCTGAATTAATGGCTACAGTTAGTCCAACCTTATTCATGATATAGGCATTGTAAGGAATGGCATCGGTTACTTCTACTTTATATGCCCACCAGTCGGAGAAAGTAGATGCCGCTGCGCCATGGGCTTTCATCTTATCGGCTACTTTATACCCTTCGAGAATGTGAGTGAACGTGTTGATGCGGAATCCGAATTTCTCTGCTACTCGCATGGTGGCCGTGATTTCGCTTTGTACATAAGAGTGACAGGTAATAAAACGCTGTTTGTTCATGATTTCTACCAGCGCATCCAATTCAAGATCGCGACGTGTGCCTTTAGGATCGGCTTTCATCGCTTTCTCATAAGCTACTGCCCTGTTGAATGCATCGGTTAATACCTGCTCCACACCCATACGTGTATCGGGGAAGCGGTTATTGCTGGTTGATGATGTACGTTTTACGTTTTCACCCAAAGCAAACTTGATAAAGGGATCCCAGTTTTTAAATTTCAGTTCTTCATCATTCACACCCCAGCGCAACTTGATAAGCTGTGTCTGACCACCAATGGTATTAGCGGAGCCGTGCAGGATATGTGATGTTGTTACACCGCCACTTAACTGGCGATAGATATTGATATCATCCGGATCGAGGTTGTCCTGCATACGAACTTCAGAAGTAACACTCTGTGCGCCTTCGTTGGTAGATGCAGATGCAATATGTGAGTGTTCATCAATAATACCTGCGGTAAGGTGTTTACCCGTACCATCAATAACGGTTGCGGATGCGTCGCTCAGGTTTTTACCAATGCGAGCAATCTTTCCTCCTTTTACCAATACATCCGTTCCTTCCAGTTTACCTTCTTTTTCGCTGGTCCATACCGTAGCATTTTTAACCAGGTATGTTCCCGGTGCGGGTAAGGTAGAATCGGTACCATATGCCGTAAACGGATACATGGTTTTGCCAATTCTGTTTGGAGGTGTTGGTCTGGTGCGGGCAGTGGCCGTATCTGGTTTGATTGAATTGAGTTTAGCGGTCCAGGTCATTCTGTTACCTTCTGCATCTTCTGCCATACCATTCCAGTCGCCACCATTATTAAATCCGCTGAAGCGGATAATATTACGTGAACGTCTTTCAGGAGCAAAGCTGAACTTAACCGCTTTACCATCGTAGCTAAATGTAGCTGTTACCGTGTCTTTTGCAATAACAGTTGCTGAAGAACTGCTTTTTACATCTACACTATAGGTATTGGTTCCTTTGGCACCGTTGGTGGTTAGTGTGTACAAACCTGTTACGCTGGTCCAGGCACTTTCATTAACTGCATATTTTTTTCCCTGTACCCAGTTTTGGAGCAGGGTTGTTCTTTCTGCAAATACAGGACCCGTAGTAATAACGAAATTGGCGAGTTTGCCATTATCAATACTGCCTACTTTATCATATACACCCAACCAGGTAGCCGGTGTTTTGGTTAACGCTTCCATGGCCGCTTTTTCTGATAATCCATTTTCCATGGCTTTTCTCAGGTTGGTCATAAATGTGCGTGCGTCGCGGAGATCGGCTGATGTTAATACAAAAGATATACCCGCTTTTTCGATAGCGGCAGGATTGGTAGGAGCCAGTTCCCAGTTTTTCATATCGGCCAGTGATACCAGACGTGCATCATTGGGGTCTTCAACATCCATCGCTGCTGGAAAATTCAAGCCTACAATTAAGGGCGCTTTGGTAGCAGCCACTTCTTTAATACGCTGGTATTCTTTACCTGTTGCTTTCAAGATATACTGAACGCCAAACTCATCGCCCACACGATCGGCACGGATGATGTTCCAGAAATCGGTTCCTGCCCTGTCGGCCGGATCAAAAATCTGCGGAAGCGATTGCTGGTCGTTGAAATATTTCAGACTGATATTTACACCGTCTCCCTGTAAGCCAGCAGCTGCAGGATTGGTTTTATACCATTGTGCATCTAAATATGTCTGACGCAATAATGCAATGGTTCCCATCAAGGAGCCTGGATATGACTGACCCGATGTTCCTTTATTAAAAGAAAGATGTGTGGCTGCTTTTTCTTTTACCACAAGGAAATTATCTGCATCATTGGCCAGTGTAACCACAGAACCGGTACCACGTAGAATACCATCTTTCTGGTGTGTGAGTACGGTACCAAAACCCATATCGCGTAAGGGTTTTGCGCGGGCCTCATCGGCAGTGAAAATTTTATAGGCCTGTACATCAGACTTCAGTGCCTGGTTCCAGCCATAAGCACCTTTCTGGTTGGAGGTTAACTGTGCGGGTGCATTGAAGTTAAAACCGCCGCCGCCCTGCTGACGCTGAGCCTGTGGCATACCATAATCGCTGAAAATATCGATGAAGGAAGGATAGATATATTTATCCTTACAGTCAACTACTACTGCATCTTTTGGAATGGCAACGCCATTTCCTACCGATACAATTTTTCCATCACGGATGACGAGTGTGGCATTGGTGAGTGTGGTTTGTGCATCTTTTACAATGGTGGCATTGGTAAACGCATAACATCCGTCGCGTTTGTCGCCAACACCATTGACCTGAAATGTTTCCTGGGCCTGTAGCAGGGATGCAAACAGGAGCCCCGAAAACAGGAGCTTTAGTCTTCTCATGGTAGTTTTTAGATTGGTTTTAGGAAGACTTTAAAGCTACAGAAATATGCGGGGTGGCAAAAAGGTTTTAGTATTTTAAGGATGAATGGACAAATGAAATCGGTGGAAAGGTCTTTTACCCATCTTAGCTCCGGACTTAAGTCCGGAGCAGGGATAGGAAGATTTATTTTAATAGGTCTGTTTCTTTGATGAATTTGATTACGCCTTCCATAAATATTTTCTGATCATCCCACATAGACAGATGGCTTCCGTTCGGACAATAGAGGTATTTCCCGTTTTTTACCTGTTTGCTCATCCATTCCATATGGGCCGGGTCCATGGTATCGTATTTGGCGCCCACGGTAAGTGTTGGAACGGCGATTTTCGGAAGATCGGCTTTCCGGTCCCAGGTCAATAAGCGGCCGCCTACCTTAAACTCACTTGGACCCTGCATCATTACATAAATAGTTTCGTTGATGTGTTTGAAACAACGGTTTACCGGTTCGGGCCACTCCGGTAAACGGCAGAGGTGTTTGGTATAATATTCATTGAATATCAACTGTTGATAAACCGGATCTTTAAACAATCCCTTTGATTCATAAGATTGTAGCGTATCAACAAGTCCGGGACGCATTTGTGCACGCAGCACCCCATTGTATTTTTCATAATCCGGAATACTGGCCATCATATTACAGATGATCAATCCTTTCAGGTGTTGCTGGTATTTCAACGCATATTCCATGGCGAGTATGCCTCCCCAGGAATTGCCCAGCAGGTAAAAATTATCTTTTGTTAGACCAAGTGCCTGGCGTACCTGTTCTACTTCTTCTACAAACCTTTCTGTTGTCCATAAAGAACTGTCTGTAGGCTGGTCGCTATAGTAAGAGCCGAGCTGGTCATACTCAATCATTTCAAAACCTTCCTTAGGAAAGAAACTTTCAAATGCTTCCATGTATTCATGTGTCATGGCCGGACCACCATGTAATAACAATACTTTGATGCGTGGGTTATTGCCGATGGTTTTGGTCCACACTTTGAATGTACCAACAGGTGTTTTGATGGGAATCATTTTGATGCCGGCAACCTGTACGCCGGAATCTTTTTGTGCGAAATAATCGGTAACTGTAGTTTGCTTTTGCTGACAGGAGACAATTATGAGCAGGATAAAGAAAGAAAGGATATATCTCATGGCATTTAATTGTATGCTATTAAAGATACACCTTCTTTGATTTTTATTCTTTCAGACAGATGGAAGAAAAATTTTAGCCACAGATTTTAGTTTACCAATCTGTGAATCTGTGGCTTTTCTTCATGCTACTTTACGGGCGGGTTCTGTTTTAGTAAATACTCAAAATCAACTTTATCAAAGTTCATCTCAGGTGGTTTACTTGTTGGGCTATGATTTGAAATGACGGGAAATAAATGAGACGACTCTTTTCATCTTAGATATTTTTATCTGGCGCCGGTATTCTTCATTGACCAATACTTACAGAAATCTACCTCCCCATATACACCATCAAAATCTGTACATCACTCGGATTCACACCACTGATACGGCTTGCCTGCCCCAATGTTCTCGGACGGATGCGTTTGAATTTTTGCAAGGCCTCGTTTGAGATGGCCGCTACTTTATCATAATCAAAACTTTCGGGAATCTTTGTATTCTCCATCTGACTCATCCGCGTAGCAATATCCTGTTCTTTCTCAATATATCTTTCGTATTTAATCTGTATTTCAGATTGTTCCAGGCTGTCCTGATCAAAAGAACACAGCGCCTCTTTTAATGCAGGCATATACGCAGCAAGAGAAAGAAGGTCAACATTCGGACGAAGAATAATTTTAGCTGCTTTTTGTTTTTCTGTGATCAGCGCCGAACCAATTTTTTCAAAATATGGATTGATCTGATCCGGCTCCACATTCATCTCCTGTAATATTTTTTTAATGGCTGTTACATTGTTTCGCTTGCTGATCACTTTGTCCATTCTATCCTGCGAAGCCAAACCTAAACGGTAACTCAATTCTGTTAAACGCAGATCGGCATTATCCTGTCTCAACAATGTTCTGAATTCGGCGCGACTGGTAAACATCCGGTAAGGTTCATCCGTTCCTTTGCTGATGAGGTCATCGATCAATACACCAATATAGGCTTCACTTCTTTGCAGGATCACAGGATCTAATTCTCTGGCACGCTGGTGTGCATTGATACCTGCCATCAAACCCTGACAAGCCGCTTCTTCATAACCCGTGGTTCCGTTAATTTGTCCGGCGAAGAATAAATTAGCAACCAGTTTTGTCTCGAGCGAATATTGTAATTGTGTTGGTGGAAAATAATCGTACTCGATGGCATAACCAGGTCTGAAGATCCTGCAGTTCTCAAACCCCGGCACAGTACGAATTGCTTCGTATTGAACTTCTTCGGGCAATGAAGTTGAGAATCCGTTTACATAAATTTCAACCGTGTTCCATCCTTCCGGTTCTACAAATAACTGATGCCGTTCACGATCTGCAAAACGGTTGATCTTGTCTTCAATACTCGGACAGTACCTGGGACCCGTTCCTTCAATTCGTCCCTGAAACATCGGACTTCTATCGAAACCGGTTTTTAATATATCGTGTACTTTTTCGTTGGTATAAGTAATATAACAGCTTCGCTGATCTGCGGCTTTGATGCGGGGTGTATCGGTATAAGAGAAACCCACAATTTCATCATCGCCTTTCTGCTCTTCCATTTTACTGTAATCGAGGCTGCGGCCATCTACACGGGGAGGTGTTCCTGTTTTCAGACGATCGCTTTCAAAACCCAGTTCTACCAATTGCTCGGTAATACCTGTTGAGGCTTTCTCAGCCACCCTTCCTCCGCCAAATTGTTTTTCACCAATATGAATGATGCCATTTAAGAAAGTGCCACTGGTAACAACAACTGTTTTTGATTGTATTTCGTGACCAAGTCCTGTTACAACCCCGCAGGCCCTTCCGTCTTTGATGATGATGGAACGAACCATATCCTGGTAAAAATCTACATTGGGCGTATTCTCGAGCATTTCTCTCCATTTGGCAGCAAAGAGCATGCGGTCGTTCTGGGTACGTGGGCTCCACATGGCCGGGCCCTTGCTCCTGTTCAGCATACGAAACTGAATGGTGCTGATGTCTGACACAATACCACTGTACCCACCCATGGCATCTATTTCACGAACAATCTGTCCTTTGGCAATACCACCCATGGCCGGGTTACAACTCATCTGGGCGATGGTTTGCATATTCATGGTAACCAGTAATACTTTACTGCCCAGGTTAGCGGCAGAGGCGGCGGCTTCACAACCGGCATGACCGGCACCCACTACAATTACATCATATTGCGGAAACATAGTTTGCAAAGATAGTTCAGGCCTTAGGCATTAGCTGAATTTTTTGAGGATTTCGCGTTCAAGGAGGATTTCTTTTAAAGCAACACCTCTGTTTAGTTGATCCAGCTCCCCGCTATATAGCATTTGTATCTGTTCTAAACGATCTTTTTGGTTTGAAAGAAAATCATATAAGGCAGCTGGCACTTCAGCATTCTGTTCCTCTATCTCGCTTAATTTCTCTAACATATTGGAACAAACAGGCAATTGCGATTTTTCCTGGAGTTGAAAAAAATATGTTTTAGCAGCCAGAAGGTTAAAAGAGGGCGTAGATTGACCTTCACCGTCCAACGGCTGGACCCTCATATTTATAAAGCTCCAGCATAGTTTTAGCTCTTTATCATCCGAAAAGTTGAAATAGGTAGCCGGAACAATATGCTCGAACTGCCAGGCTTTTCCATAATTATCCCAGTTAATGGCCTCCGTAAACTGCAAGCTGAACCACTCCCTGAGTGTTTGAATGTCTAAACCAAAGAATTGTCCATAGGTTTCGCTTGGTTTTTGTTCTACCACATAACGCCTGTAGGCTAATTGCCATTTTCGTTTTTCCCTCAAACGCAATAAAGAGTCTGTGATTTCGGTTTGCGGAGTCCATCTTTTTCTTGCCATACCCAAAACTAAGGAATGTTTCATCCCGAAACTGGGATTCGTGGAACAAATCAGACTCCGATGTTTCATCCTGAAACTGTGTTTTGTGGAACATTCAGTTCTGACTACAAGCCATATCCTGTACCATAAAGAATTGATCCTTACTATAAATAGCATAGCCAATTCCAATTTCTGTGAGATTCGGGTTTAGAAGCGCTTTTCTATGGCCGAGTTCGGGCAGGCGGATATCGAGGTAAAGTAAAACGAGTGATATAAGTATGTGGTGACTACCCAATGAAAGGTTTTCATTGGCGCAGGATTTAATCCGGGCCATTCGCATTCTGTCCTGGAAACTACGTCCATCGGTAGAACTATGGCTGGGCTCTGCGTTATGGATTGACATATCATCGCAATGGTCCTGGGCGGCTTTTATGAATGATTCGTTGAGTTTCAACAAGGGAAGAGGGCGGCTTCTGTACAAATCATCTTTTAGGCTTAGGGATTCCGCCCCTTTCAATTCGGGGAAAAGACTGATTATGGGCGCTACAACACTATCCCAGAATCTTTTCGGATTGATTCGGCTATAATTGGTCCAGTAAAGTATTTCCTGCGCTTCTGGTGAAAGCGATTTAAATTCACGGTTGTTGCTATTCCATCGTTCTACATCCAAATCGCGCAGCAGGGGTTGTGGTACAGGCTTTATCTCCAGCTCTACGGTAGACATCTGGGCCTGACTTTTCAGCAGGAAAAAAATAAATAGACAAACTATGCCGATACGAGGCATATACTGGGGTTTATCAAATAAAACGAATTATCAGGATTCTGTTTATCAGGAATATGTTATTTCGCTTTTCTTTTTCACGCTAACTCCGCGTCTGAATGTATTCATACAACTTTAACCCACCTGTTTGTATGTATCTTATTAAAGAGAGAAAACCAGGGTTAGTGTACTGAGGCCTTCAAAAACAGTTTGAGGTAATGATCTTCTCTCTTTCGCATTAACGCTATATCTGCTTTCCTCTTATCCTTGTAGCCGCATAAATGCAGGGCTCCATGGAAAATTACACGCAACATTTCATCCCTGAAAGAAATGTCCAACTGCCCGGCATTGTCTTTCACCCGCTCTGTACTGATATAAATTTCTGCCTCCACAGGCTTACCTGGCGCAGATAAACCAAATGTGATGATATCGGTATAATAGTCATGCTGTAAAAAACTCCTGTTAATAGCCAAAAGGTATTCATCCGAACAAAAGATATAGTTGATTCGCGCCAAGGGCGTTTTCTCTTTCGTAAAGAGCTTTTCAACAAATTCCTGAATAGCCGTTTTCTGTGCAAGGGTTAATCGACGGTCTGCGTAACGAAACATAATCCTCTTCATACTCGTATATCTTCTAATACTCCAAAATTCGTAACAAAAACGGATTACACCATGCTACCTTTATAGAATATTTATAACCAGGCGATGAAACGATTGTCAGATTTAGAAGCGGGTCAGAAAGCGGTCATTAATTCTTTTGAAAAAGATGAGATCTTTATCAAGCTAATGGAAATGGGCTGTATTCCAGGAGAACTGGTTCAGGTTGAACAAGTAGCACCCCTGGGTGATCCTATTTCTATTTCCGTAGCCGGCTATCACCTAAGCCTAAGGTTAAGTGAGGCAAGAAGTATTTTTGTGGAAGATGCAAAATAATCATAATAAATTGATTATCAATTGTTTAGATGAATATTGGACTCTATTTTGGTTCTTTTAACCCCGTTCATACCGGTCACCTCATCATTGCTTCTCATGTGGTGAACCAGACAAATATTCAGCAGGTGTGGCTGGTGGTATCTCCACAAAATCCTTTTAAAACAGCAGCCGGTTTATTAAATGAATATGATCGTCTTCACCTCGTGAACCTGGCGATTGATGATGAAACGCGTATCCGCGCTGCTGATGTTGAGTTTAAATTACCACGCCCCTCGTATACCATCGATACACTTACCTATCTCCGCGAAAAATATCCGCAGCACCAGTTCAGTATTATTATGGGTAGTGATGGTTTTCAGAATTTACCTAAATGGAAAAATGCCGATTTACTGGTGAAAGAATATCCCATCATTATTTATAAACGTCCCGGCTTCGATATTACCGATACCTGGAATGCATCCGTTCAAATACTCGATGCGCCCATGCTCGATATTTCTGCTACGCTGATTCGCAACAATATCCGCGAAGGAAAATCTATCCGCTATCTCGTTCCCGATAAAGTGAGAGAAGAAATTGAGCGGAATAATTATTATAAGTAGTTATTGATTTCACCCAAAGGCACACAAATTTTCCGTAACTCTCTGTGCCTACCCTTTCTATCCGCTTGTAAAATTCATTTCACTATCCCCAATCGATACAATAGATTTATCCGATAAACCAGACGAATGAAAAACAAACTGCTTATCCTCGGCTTTTTATTGGCCGGTTTCTCTGCTTCTGCTCAATTAACTGTTGAGAAAATTATGCGCGATCCGAAATGGATCGGCTCTTCTCCCTCCAATGCATTCTGGAGTGCCGACAGTAAAAAGATTTATTTCAGCTGGAACCCCGATAAAAAAATATCGGACTCTGTTTATGTTTACTCTCTTGCTTCGGCAAGTACCGCAAAAGCAAGTTTACAGGAAGTACAACTGGCACAGGCCACTAACAATGCAGTATATAATGACAAGCGCTCTAAAATGCTTTATGCCTTACGCGGCGATTTATATTTGGTAGATATTGCCTCCAATAAAACAACACGCATTACCCAAACGCAGGAACAGGAATTTGGTCCGCGTTTTATTCTGAACGATGAGTGGGTTGTGTATAACCGCAACCAGAACCTGTTTGGATGGAATACGCAATCCGGCGTAACACTTCAGCTCACCAATATTACAAGGGGGTCCGAAACAGTAGTTACTTCTGCAGCGCTAACAGGCGGTGGTCGTGGTGGTTTTGGCGGAGGAGGGTTAGCTGGTGGAAATATTATTCAGCAAAGAGCTGTGCAACCAACATCAGGTATACAAACACAAGAACCCTGGTTACGCAGCCAACAGTTAGAACTATTTGAAGTATTAAAAGAAAGAAAAGAAAAAAGAGATGCCCGGGTTGATTTCCTCCGTGCCAACCGCGATACAGATACACTTAAACTGATTGGTATTGGCGAGAAGCAATTACAGAATTTACAGATTAGTCCCGACGGACGTTTTGTTACTTATCGTTTATACACTGCTCCGGCCGGCGGTAAAAACACCATCGTTCCGGATTATGTTACCGAAACAGGTTTTACGACAGATATTCCCGCACGCACAAAAGTGGGCGCTCCCTTAGGCAGGTATGAATTTTTTGTTTTCGATAAAACAAAAGATAAACTCATTGCGGTAGTAGTTGACTCTATTTCTGTTCCCGGTATTACGGATCAGCCTGATTATGTAAAAGATTATCCAAAACAATTTGGTACACGCCGTGCACCCGTTCGCGGTGTAATGATCAACGGACCCTATTGGAACGCCACGGGTTCCGCAGCGATAGTAGATATCCGTTCACAGGATAACAAAGACCGCTGGATCATGCAACTCGATGCCGAAACAGGCAAACTGAAATTACTCGATCGTCAGCGCGACAATGCATGGATTGGCGGCCCGGGCGTAAGCGGTTTCGGCGCCACATTTGGCTGGATTGATGAAGGCCAGTTTTATTTTCAAAGTGAGGCCACGGGCTATTCACACTTATATGTGTACGACCTGAAATCCAATGCTAAAAAGGCGCTCACCGGTGGGCAATATGAAGTACAGTCTGTTTCGCTCAGTAATAACAACCAGCATTTTTACCTGTTGACCAATGAAGAACATCCGGGTAAACTAAACTGGTATCGTATTAATAAAGATGGCAGCGGAAAAGAAAAAATTACAGATAAAACGGGTGGTTATGAAGTAAGCATGTCTCCCGACGAAAAATGGATTGCCTATCGTTATTCTTACAGCAATAAACCATGGGAGTTATTTGTACAGGAGAATGCTGTGGGTAAACCAGTTACTCAAATCACTAACAAAGCAGTTTCGGAAGAGTTTAAATCCTATGCCTGGAGAGATCCCCAGATGATTACCATTCCGGCACGCGATGGCCAACAAATCTATGCTCGTTTATATGAACCGGTTAAAGCGAAAAAAAACAAGGCCGCTGTAATATTTGTACATGGTGCCGGCTATCTGCAGAATGTTCACTATTGGTGGAGCTCCTATTTCCGCGAATACATGTTCCATAATTTACTGGCCGATCAGGGTTACACAGTAATTGATATCGACTATCGCGCCAGCAGTGGTTATGGCCGCGACTGGAGAACGGGCATCTATCGTCATATGGGAGGAAAGGACCTGGATGATCATGTAGATGCAGCAAAGATGCTGACAGAAAAATATGGTATAGATGCCGGAAAGATTGGTATTTACGGCGGAAGCTATGGCGGCTTTATTACGCTGATGGGATTGTTTACAACACCAGATGTATTTAAAGCAGGTGCAGCATTAAGACCCGTTACCGACTGGGCACATTATAACCATGGGTATACATCGAATATACTGAATGAGCCTTTTAATGATAGCATTGCCTATGCCAAATCATCTCCCATCAATTTTGCCAACGGACTAAAAAACAATTTGTTGATTTGCCATGGTATGGTAGATGTAAATGTTCATTTTCAGGATGTGGTTCGTTTATCACAAAAACTAATTGAACTCGGAAAAGATAACTGGGAACTGGCGGTGTATCCAATGGAAGATCATGGTTTTGTAGAACCCAGCAGCTGGACAGATGAATACAAACGGATACTAAAACTATTTAACGACAAACTTCTAAAGAAATAATACACCTATAGAAAGAGCCGCTGAAAATTCAGCGGCTCTTTGTTTTATAGAAGCTGTCTTCTTATTTCTTTTTAAAAATAGGCACAGTACTACAGGGCTCACCATACATAATACTTTTAGCTACCGGGCGGAGCTTCTTTGTAATGGCAACATAGGCCGCTTCGGGGATGGCCAGATCTCCGCATCCTTTTACCACAATCCGCTGATCTGTAAATTCACTTACATCAATTGCATCAATATTCTTTAACAGTTCCCGGTTAATCAGTTCCTGTTCGGTTCCTACAATTACTGTTTTGGCAACGGGTTCGAGGTAACTGGCTACCAGCATATAGGCCCACATTGGAATAACAGCATCGGCAGAACAGGTAATGGCAACATCGGCATCTTTGTATTCATTCCAGTCGGTCTGTAACAGTGCCGCACGGAAATCTTTTTCCTTTAATATCAGACCCATGAATAAATGGTCTTTCAGGTCGAAAATTTTTCTGGGTGCAGAGGGATAATATTTCTCCAGATCAAAACTGATCAGTCCGCTTTCTGCCACTTTATTAATAATCACATCTGCCATACACTCAATTTGAAATACAAAATTACCATATCTCCCTGAAACAGGCTTTCGGTTTGCGAAATCCTTCCTTTTTTACCCCAGACTTAAGTTAGGGGCCAGGATGAAATAAAAAACCCCGGTTTTTCTGCCGGGGTTTTCAATATTATTCCAGTTACTATTAATAGAACTTGAAGCGGTTGTCTTTAACAACTGCTGCTGTTTTCAGCGACTGAACACCACGGAATACAGCTACACGGCTTCCCTGCATCAGGGTTTGTTTAATCGTTTCAGCATCCATTACTCCCGGACGGGCGCTGTTGCTTTCTACTTTAACCGCAAACACACCTGTTAAACCTGCGATGGGCGCGCTCACTTTACCCTGTAATGATTTATTGAAAGCCGCACCTACAATCTTAGGCTCACTTCCTACATTTGGCAGGAATGGTGTTGAGAAGCTCAGACTGTCGGCACGCAGTACCGGAGAACCGATGGCTGCAGATATCGCTTCAAGTGAAGCGCCTTTGAATTTACCATCCAGAATTTGTTTTGCTTTTTTCTCATTACGAACAAATCCTTCTACCAATGGTCGTGCATCTGCAGGAGACATGGTACCGGCAGGATTGATACCTGAAACAATAGCTACTACATAACGGTCGCCAACTTCAATTGGCTCAGATACATCTCCTGTTTTATTTTCATACACCCAACGAACCAGCTGACGGCTCTGTCCGATTCCATTCACATTAAAATCATTCTGTTTAATATCTGCTGCTGTGAGAACAGTAAGGTTTGATTTTAATGAAGTAGCATCAAATTCTTTTTTGCCTTTCGATGCAGAAGCAAATTGCGCAGCAGCTGTACTTGCAGCACTCACTGTTTCACTACTTGCTAAAATGGGTTTAGACAAATAAGCAATTTTATACGCGGGGTTAAAATTTTTCTGACCCAATACTTCTACATAATGATAACCATATTCAGTTTTTACAACCCCTTTGGAACCAACTGGTTTATCAAAAGAAAAATCGTTGAAAGGAACTACCATTTGTCCTTGTGGGAAGTATTCATAAACGCCACCGGTATTCTTGTTTCCATCATCAGAATATTTTGAACACAATGCTGCAAAATCGGCACCGCCTTTAACAGCGGTTTCTATGCTATCGATTAATTTCTTCGCCAGTGTGTCGGGTCTGATTACCTGATTGGTTTGTGGGTTGAAAGTAGAAACAAGGATATGGCGAACCTTTGCGCTGTCGGGCCAATTCTTAACAGCAATCATTTTAGCGATTGTAAAATTACTGCCGTCCTGGTATGGGCCATACAATGTACCTACCGGTGTTCTGGTAATAGAATCCTTATTGGGTTGCTGCATTCTTGCTTTGCTGAAATAGCTGTCGTAATAAGGTAATTCAGTTCCTGCTTTGGTTAAGAAGGCACTTACATTATCGGTAGTGGCAAACTCTTCTCTCAGGCTCATCAACTGATTTAATGTATTTAAAGTATCAGCACCACTGGGTGAAGCGTTGAAATAAACATAATTGATAGAGCGTGTTTCCTCTTCTTTCTGGTATTCTTTACTGTGCTTTTTTACATAAGCAGCAATATCAGCATCCGTTACTTTAACCGCGCTGTCAGAAACTGCAGCATAAGGCATATAAACGTAAGAGATATTAGCGATGGCATTATTATCGGCCTGCTGTTTTTCAACCAGCCATTTAGGAACATAAGAAGCCTGTTGTAAAAGAGCCAGGTATTTACTTCTTAATGTTTGCTCAATCGTAGGCTCTATATAAGCTTTATTGATCATCTCCACCTGCTCCTTATTGGTGCTCTTCTTAAGCTGGTTAAAAGCCTGTCTGGCTTCAGCCACTTTAAATTCACCGGTATTAGGATCTGTAAATTCCTGACGCAGTGGAGAGTTAGGTCCGAATAAAATATCGCTCAGCTCTTTGGGAGAAACCTGTAAACCCAGTTTATTATATTCCTGCGTAAGCACAAGTCTTTCTACTTCCTGCATCCATAAAGCACCGATCAGTTGATCGCGTTGTGCTCCCTGACTACCATACATACGTTCCTGCATGGCGAGCTTTGATTCAAAATCAAGACGCTCAATTTTTTCTCCGTTTACTTTACCAATAACAGATGAATTGGAAAAAGCACTTCCGCCTCTTCCCACACCATCCTGGAGGATAAAAGCAATCAGGGCCAATGCAATAATGGCAAAAACAATCCAGGCACCTTTGTCACGAATTCTTTGAATAACAGACATAAATCAGTTTAATTGGTATAATAAATAAAGCCGCCACCCGGCGGGAGGCAAAAATAGGGGATTAAAGCATTTGAACAAATTGTGGAAAACCTAATTTAATGCAGACGGGACAATGGTTCGCCAAACGCGAATTTGGAAATTTGTGGATTTGGAAATTTGGAAATGACATTTAAGATGTCTGATCGCTGATGTCGGATTTGAAATATACATCTGACATCAGCGATCAGACATCCACAAATCCACACCCCCTTGTTTATAAATTGGTTTTCCGGTGGAAAACTGAGCTTTTTAAGGTTTTAAATGTGGAAACTCCTCGAACAAATACCCTCAAATCCGACATCCGACATCCGACATCCGAGATTTTTCTCATTTTACCCCATGTTAACGCACAGTGAAATAAACGTGGATAGTGAAAACAAACTCATGTGTATTCGGTTATTCACTGATGTGGGTTAAATACTTGTTTTCTAATATTACCGGAATGTTAAGCCGTGGAAAAACATGTTAATTAGGGTGGATAAACCTCTACAAGTTAACTTTGCACTATGGGGATAAGTAAGTTATCCCGAAATCCACAGCCCTAATAGTAATAAGTGATTTATATAAATAAGTATTATTAAATATTATTACCGTGATTATGAACATTTCTGAAGCGAAAGACAAAATACAGGAAAAAGGTTTCCTCGATATAGAAATAGATGCCCGTCTGGATATTTTTGCCGAGATTGAGCGACTAAAGAAAGAAAAAAATGCGGTCATACTCGCTCACTACTACCAGGAACCAGATATTCAGGACGTGGCAGACTATATTGGAGATAGTCTTGGGTTGGCCCAAAAAGCCCGCGAAACCGATGCCAGCATTATCGTATTTGCCGGCGTACACTTCATGGCAGAAACAGCCAAGATACTAAACCCATCTAAAAAAGTACTTTTACCCGACCTGAAAGCAGGCTGTTCATTAGCCGACAGTGCCCCAGCGGGTCCGTTTAAGGCCTTTCGAGACAAACACCCGGATCATATTGTAATCTCCTACATCAACTGCACAGCGGAGATAAAAGCACTGTCTGATATCATTTGTACCAGTGGGAATGCAGAGAAAATTATAGAAAGCGTTCCAAAGGACCAGCCGATCATATTTGCACCTGATAAAAACCTGGGAGCTTATCTCGCTAAAAAAACAGGCCGCGACATGGTATTATGGAACGGAGCCTGTATGGTGCATGAAATTTTTAGCCTAGAAAAAATTACCAAACTTAAAATCAGACATCCGCAAGCTAAAATAATTGCCCACCCGGAATGTGAAGAAGCGGTGTTGGCAGTAGCAGATTATATTGGCAGTACCACCCAGTTATTAAAATATTCACAAACAGACAGTACTAAAGAATATATCGTAGCCACCGAAACAGGTATTCTTCACCAGATGCAGCAGGCAAGTCCGGATAAAACATTTATTCCGGCACCACCCAATAATAACTGTGCCTGTAACGATTGTCCCCATATGAAACTGAATACGCTTGAAAAATTATACCTCTGTATGATGTACGAGCAACCAGAAATTCATATGGACGAAACCCTTCGCCTCGCAGCCAAAAAACCCATGGACAGAATGCTGGAGATCAGTAAAGCAGCAGGGCTGATAGGGTAAAGAACAGAAGAACAGAGAAATGTGGAACATCGAATATCCAAATAGTTGGAAGTTGAATATTCATCTGTTTCTCTGTTCTTCTGTTTTCATACCTTTCTAACATGAAACCGCCGGCTCCTATATTAATTGCCGATCGTATTCCGGCACTTGATCAGAAATTGGTTGAGTTATTGGAAACCCTATCTCCGGAAGACTGGAAAAAACAAACCATTGCGCCGAAATGGAAAGTGGAAGATGTGCTATTGCATTTACTGGATGGAAATATCAGGATCTTATCAATACACAGAGATGGTTATTTTGGTGTTCCTCCCGGAATAATAAATAGCTATGATGATTTATTGGCTTACCTCAATCAATTAAATGCTGACTGGATTAAAGCGGCAAAAAGAATGAGTCCGAAGCTGGTGATTGAATTGTTCAAACAAACCAATAAAGAAATAGCAGATTACCTAACAACAATAGATCCTTTTGCTAACGCATTATTTTCTGTAGCCTGGGCCGGAGAAGAAACATCTGTTAACTGGTTTCATTGGGCAAGAGAATATACTGAGAGATGGCACCATCAGCAACAGATAAGACTCGCTGTTGGAAGAGAAGAGGAACTATATAAAAGGGAATGGTATCATCCACATTTAGAAACATCGATGCGTGCGCTGCCACATCATTACAGAAATTTTCCGGGGAAGAGAGATGAAGTATTGTCATTTGAAATAACCGGAGAAGCTGGTGGTATCTGGCATTTATACCATGATGGAAAAAAATGGATACAGGTAGAAGATATAACCACAACTGAAAATATCATCACTATTGAGGGTGAAATAGCCTGGCGCCTTTTCACTAAAGGAATAAAAAAAGAAGAAACAAACATCAGGATACGAGGCAACAGGCAGGCAGGAGAACGTTTACTTTCGATGCTCGCCGTAATGGCGTAGCAGTTGAAAGTCCGGGGTCCGAATGTCCGAAGCCAGCAAAAAAATTTAATAATAGTAATTTTTCCTCACGCTCTGCTATTATTGATCAGACTAGTCAACAAAAGCATTTTTCTTTCGGACATTCGGACCCCGGACTTTCAGACTTATATTTACACAACAATCCATAGAAATGAAAAAACTCCTCATTGCATCGTTGTTTATTTCATCGTTCACATTCGCACAACAAACCCAAAAGCCACCATTACATGGAAAGAATTGGATGGCCATTACGGGTAAACCACTGGCTGCTACTGCGGGGTCGATGATCTTTCAGAAAGGAGGTAATGCAGTAGATGCATCATGCGCAATGCTCGCCGCTACCTGTACCATGTGGGATGTATTGAGTTGGGGTGGAGAAACACAGGCGCTTATCTATAATCCTAAAACAAAAAAAGTAATTGCTATTAATGCAATGGGTGTGGCCCCAACCGGCGCAACGCCGGAGTTTTTTAAAAGCAAGGGCATGAATTTTCCGCCGCAGTATGGTCCCTTAGCTGCTACTACACCCGGTACTCCAGGCGGCATCTGTTATATGCTGGCTGAATACGGAACCATGAGTTTGAAAGAAGTATTGGCGCCGGCGATGGACCTGGCAGCGGGTTATCCGATAGAAGCACAGACGGCCAACAGTATTGAAAGAGGAAAGGACCAGATAAAACAGTGGCCATACAGTAAACAGGTATTCTTAACGCACGCCGGTGAAAAAAGAGAAGCTCCTGAAGCGGGAGAAATATTTGTACAGAAAGACCTGTTGAATACACTCAGTAAAATGGTGGAAGCAGAACAAAGTGCACTGAAAGCCGGAAAGAACAGGAAGGAAGCGATTTATGCAGCCTATGATCGTTTTTATAAAGGAGATATTGCCGATGAATTTGTAAGAGGTGCACAAGAGCAGGGTGGACTCATTACCAAAGCAGACCTCGCCAACTGGAAACCGATTGAAGAAGAGCCATTGCAAACAAATTATAAAGGCATAGATGTATATAAACTAAAGCAATGGACACAGGGACCGGTTTTATTACAAGCATTAAATATTCTGGAGAATTTTGATCTCAAAAACATGGGTTATAATTCTGCGAAATACATACACACTATTTACCAGGCTATGAACCTGAGTTTTGCCGACCGCGATTTTTATTATGGTGATTCTTATGCCGCTCCGGATGAACCCATGAAAGGACTGCTGAGTAAAGCCTATGCAAAACAAAGAGCATCACAGATTCGTATGGACAGAAATGATGCGAATGCAGGTCCGGGAGATCCTTATCCTTTTGAAGGAAAAACAAATCCTTATATCAATTTATTAAAGAGTCGTGGTTATGATGTAAAAGATACCAGTAGTAAAAGAGGTTTTGCACCCACACACGACCAAAGACAAATGGCATCTATAACCGATACTGAATATAAAGACGCATTGTGGATGGGCACCACATCGGTAGAAGCGGCAGACAAGGAAGGGTGGGTAGTATCTATAACACCAAGCGGCGGATGGTTACCGGCTTGTATTGCAGGAAAAACAGGTGTTGGCATGAGTCAGCGTATGCAGAGTTTTGTTTTGGATTCAACCATCAATCCATTCAATGTGGTGGCGCCGGGAAAAAGACCCAGGGTAACACTTACACCATCAATGGCTTTGAAAGACGGAAAGCCATGGCTCTCTTTTGCAGTACAGGGAGGCGACACACAGGATCAGAATCTCCTCCAGTTTTTCCTCAACATGGTAGAGTTTGGTATGACAGTTCAGGAAGCGAGTGAAGCAGCGAATATTAATACCAATCAACTTTGGTTATCACTCGGCGGAAATAAAACGGCTGACCGAGCACCACGCGCAGGTAACCTATTACTACATAGCAACACACCAGACTGGGTTCGCAAAGAACTACGAAGTATGGGTTATACACTAAGTTTCGAAGACCGTACCAGCGGACCCATCAATGCCATCTGGTTCGATTGGAAACACGGATCATTCTGGGGAGGAAGCAGCAACCACGGAGAAGATTACGGAATCGGTTGGTAAAGTACCGCTCTTCAGTGCTCCTCTGTGTATTCAGTGGCAGATTAATTGCCGCTGAATACACAGAAAAACACAGAAATTTTTTAAATAACATGTTATGACGAGCATTGAACAACTAAACATAGCCGTTCGACAATTTGCTGCGTTAAGCGAAGAAGAGTTTAATCTTTCATCAACATATTGGGAAGAATGCACGTACACAAAAGGAGAATATTATAACGAGCATCGCTCCGTATGTAAATACCTTGGTTTTATTACACAAGGTGTTTTTCGCTCCTATATCATCGATGGAAAAACAGGAGAAGAGAAAAATGTATTTCTCTATTCTTCAAAACAATTCATAGCCACATTTAAAAGTTTTGTTCACCAGATACCCTGTGATTATCATACACAGGCAATGACCGACGCAACAATGATTCGTATACGTATAGATCATTTACTTGAACTCTATCGAAAGAGTCATTCGTGGGAACGTTTTGGAAGACTACTGGCACAGGTGGCATTTACGATTGCGATGGAAAAAACAGAAGGCTTTTTATTCAAGACACCTGAAGAACGCTACCTCGACTTGTTGAACCAGCATCCCGATATTTTTAATGAAGTGCCACTTTATCATATTTCCTCCTACCTCGGCATACAGGGGCCATCGCTAAGCAGGATCAGAAAAAGAATTTCCGGGCGCTGACACGATTTTAACCTGGGTTAAAGAGATCGTCATGAGTAGTGTAGAGCTTTGTGTTATCAAATCAAACACAAACCAAAACGTACACATCATGACACACTCAAAAACCATCGTACTTACACACGGACTGTTTGTAAACAACAAAAGCTGGAACCAATGGAAAGCCTATTTCGAGAGCAAGGGTTACACCGTATATGCACCAGCCAACCCACACCATGAAGGTGAACCTGCCGACCTGAGAAACAATATTAACCCGGCTTTAGGAAAAGAGCGTTTTGAAACCCTGGTTAGAAAACTCGCAGAGTTCATCGATACACTACCCGAAAAACCTATTATTATCGGACACTCTTTGGGCGGTCTTACCACCATGAAACTGGTAGAAATGGGAAAAGCGGCTGCTGCAGTAAGCATCAATGGTGCGCCCCCAAAAAACGTATTTGCTCCATGGCAAACCATTAAAACGGTATTTCCTGTACTGAATTTTTTTGCAGCAGACAAAATCTTCCGTACCAGTAAAAACTGGTTTTATTATGCATTCGGCAACAACTTAAGTCGCACAGAGAGCGATAAGCTGTATAACGAAATAGCGGTACCCGAAAGCAGAACCGTAGCACGTGACACATTATTACAGTCTTTTTCAAAAGTAGATTTTACAAAACCCCATGTGCCCCTGCTTTTTATTGGTGGAACCAGGGACAATATATTCCCCCCAACACTTACGCAAAAACTGGCGAGGTCTTATAAAGAAAAAGCGGATATAAAAATTTTCGAAGGCCGCAGCCATAACACTATTGGAGAAGAAGGATGGGATGCTGTGGCAGATTACGTCTACAACTGGATAAAAAACCTATAACTGTTTAATAAAGGAAGCGTAGTTCTAAAAAACAGGTAAATACCGCAATTACCATAGGCTTATTTTTCGGCTGTTAATGCTGTGCGTAAAAAACGAATAATAGCAAATCATATGGAAATTAAACCAGAGAAAATAGAAAATATTCAAAACCTGATCTTTTCTATCAGAGGAACACAGGTGATGATAGATTTTCATCTGGCAGATATGTATGGTGTAACAACCAAGAGATTAAATGAACAGGTGAAACGAAATTACCGGAGGTTTCCCGAATCGTTTATGTTTCAACTTAATCCGGTAGAGTGGAGTGCCTTACAAACACAAATAGCAACAATAAAAAGAAGCTCCGATTTGCGGTCGCAAATTGCGACCGCAAAAAGAAGAACCCTTCCCTTTGTTTTTTCTGAGCAAGGCGTAGCCATGCTTGCATCTGTATTATATTCGGAAACGGCAATTGAAGCAAGTATTCTAATTATGCAGGCTTTCGTGAACATGCGTAAGTTTTTGCTGCAAAACGCTTCTGTTTTTCAGCGAATTGATAGACTTGAATATCAGCAACAACAAACCGGATTACAGTTGGAACAAATATTTAAAGCACTCGACGCTTCTCAGCCAAAGCCAGAAAAAGGAATTTTTTTTGAAGGCCAGATTTTTGATGCATATGTATTTGTTTCAGAATTAATTAAAAAAGCAGAGAAAGAGATACTCATCATAGACAATTATATAGATGAAACCATACTCGTATTATTATCAAAAAGAAAAAAGGAAGTAAGCGCGCACCTGTTCACCAAAACCATTAGTAAAACCCTGCAACAAGATGTAGCAAAACATAATGAACAATACCCGGGCCTGATACTGAAACCGTTTGCTAAATGCCATGACCGCTTTTTATTAATAGACGGTGTAGAATTATACCATATTGGCGCATCTTTAAAAGATCTCGGAAAAAAATGGTTTGCCTTTTCAAGAATGGATAGTATGGCAGAACAACTTATAAGTCGGTTAATATAGTCTTCAAAACTCCTGTAGAAAAAGCCACAATATTTGAACTGCCGTCTTTGTTTCCGGCAGTAAAAAAACAAATATATTCATACAATAAAACCAACTGATTGTATGAATACCAACACCCACTGGAGCTTCACACAAAAATTCCTATTCCGTTTCTTCTTTGTGTATCTGATGATCTCCATTGCTCCATGGACATGGATTGAAAATATACCTTATGCTGGTGTGGTGGTACAACCCTGGTATTGGTTACAGGACCAGATCGTTGAGTTGGCCAATAAAAATATATTCAAAGTATATAAGGAGCTTGTTCCACTCAACGGAAGCGGAGACACTTCCTGGGCCTGGACGCATCTGTGGTTCTTCTCACTGTTTTCTTTATTAATAGCCGCTATATGGACGGTAAGCGATCGTAATAAAACAGCCTATCCAAAGTGGAATTACCTGCTGGTAACCATTGTTCGGTATAATGTAGCGATGATTGCGTTTGGTTACGGCATCATCAAAGTATTTGCTTTACAAATGTATTTTCCATCGCTAAGCCAGCTAGCCACACCCTTGGGAGAGTTCTTACCGATGCGTTTTTCCTGGTTATTTATTGGTTACTCCACCCCTTATCAGGTATTTTCCGGCGTAGCGGAAGTAATAGCAGGACTTCTTTTATTTAACCGTAGAACGGCCACGGCCGGCGCATTGATGTCGTTTGCGGTATTTACCAATGTAATGGTGATGAACTTTGCATACGATATACCGGTAAAACTATTCTCAACACACTTAACACTAATGTCCTTGTTCCTGGTTGTGCAGGAGCACAAACGTCTCACTGCTATTTTCTTTCTGAACCAGCAGGCACCGGCAGGAAGTTTATATGCGCTCACGCTCACGAAGAAATGGCAGCGCATTACCCGTTACGTATTAAAAGGATTGTTTGTTGTGTTGATAATCATACTTCCTTTTTATAATTCATATCAACGTTACCGGGATGTGCAATCCATATCAGATCAAAAACCCATCCGTTCGGGGGTCTATGATGTTGCCGACTTTGTTGTAAACAATGATACAATACCAGCTATTATCGGCGACTCAACACATAGATGGAGTCAGCTTATTTTTCAACCCGGTACAACCGGCAGCATGCTGAGTGCCGATACCATGTTCAGACGTGTATATGGAAGAGCTTATTTCGGATATTTTGTTGATACCATAAAACAACAAATGACATTCCGTTGGGCAGGTCCTCAATCTGACAGCTTGTTTACATTACAATACAGCATCCCCGACAGCACAACGATTACATTACTTGGTCCGGTAAAAGGAGATACTTTATTTGTAAGACTCAAAAGGACCAATAAACAATACCGTCTGGCAGAAAAACAGTTTCATTGGCTGAGTGAGTATAACAGATAAGCTATGAGCTTTGGGCTGTGAGCCACGAGCGGTTTGTATAAGTAAACGACTCTGCGAAATCTCTGTTTCCTCTCGTTCTCTGCGGTGAATATTCGGGTAAAATCACCGCAGAGAACGAGAGGAAACGGAGTTGACGCAGGGAGTAAACAACACGGCTAAAAATTGCCTAACATTGCCATACTATGAAAAAGATAATTTTCGCCTTGCTTGTTATCCTTTCTTTTACTGCTGCTGCACAAAAGAAGCAACCGTATGTGCTTTACAATGCTAAGGGCAAGAAAGTAGGCTATGAAAAAATGCTGAAAACAATAGCGGATAAAGACATCCTCCTTTTCGGCGAATTTCATAATAATGCCATTGCTCACTGGCTGCAATTAGAAGTAACAAAAGACCTGAAAGAAAAACGCAACCTCGTTCTTGGTGCCGAAATGTTTGAACAGGATAACCAGGAAGCACTCGATTTATACCTCGCAGGAACCATCAAACAAAAACAACTGGATTCCATGGCGCGTTTGTGGAAGAACTATCCCACAGACTATGCACCACTGGTAAACTTTGCCAAAGAAAATAAAATACCATTCGCCGCCAGTAATGTACCACGCCGATATGCTTCAATGGTATCGCGTGGCGGATTTACAGTATTAGATACGTTGACGGCAAAAGAAAAAGCATGGATGGCGCCATTGCCCATTGCTTATGATGCAGCATTACCCGGCTATAAAAAAATGGTTGAAATGATGGGTGGACATGGTGGTGAAAACCTTCCCAAAGCGCAGGCCCTCAAAGATGCTACCATGGCGCATTTTATGCTCAGGTATTATCAGCCCGGATCTTTGCTGATACATTATAATGGCGCCTACCATTCCGATTTTTACGATGGACTGAATTGGTACCTGAAAAAACAAAACCCGGCACTTAAAATTGTAACCATCAGCACCGTTTCACAAAAAGACATCCACAAACTCAGCGGCGAACACCTCGGCCGCGCAGATTTTATTATTTGTGTGGATGAGGATATGACGAATACCTATTAAGTCCGCAAGTCGGAAAAGTCCGAAAGATGTTCGATTCGGGGCAACCCTCCGTGTAACTCCGTGCCATTCTCTCCATAGGAGACCTTTGGATCTTTACCTCTGTGGTTTCACCACAAAGTTTCACAGAGGGCTCTTTTGTAAAACAGTCATTCTTTCAGACTTTTCCGACTTTCGGTCTCCCGGACTTCCGCCCTGTGCAAAATCAGGTATAAATACGCTACCACAGGAAAAAACAAACCCCTACTTTAGCACAATAAGGACAAACTAAAGACGTTAGTAAAAAAAATACTAAAAAAATTAGTTTATTTCATTTCCGGGACTTATTTTTACAATCCCATTAAACTCAAAAAATATTACCATGAGTAACGTAGAAAAATTAAAAGCGCTAAAGCTGACGATCGATAAGATCGACAAGGATTTCGGAAAAGGCAGTGTAATGATGATGAATGAAAGAAGCCAGGAGCCCATGGAAATTATTTCAACAGGTTCGATTGGTCTTGATACAGCATTGGGTGTAGGTGGTTTACCCAAGGGAAGGATTATAGAAATATATGGCCCGGAATCATCCGGTAAAACAACCGTAGCCATACATGTAATTGCGGAAGCGCAGAAAAAGGGAGGCATGTGTGCCATTATAGATGCGGAACATGCATTTGATAGTTCCTATGCCCGTAAGCTGGGTGTAGATGTAGATAACCTGCTGATTTCTCAACCCGATTACGGTGAGCAGGCACTGGAAATAGCCGACCGCCTGATTCTCTCCGGAGCACTGGATGTAGTGGTGATAGATTCTGTTGCCGCACTGGTACCCAAAGGAGAGCTGGAAGGCGAAATGGGCGACAGTAAAATGGGTCTTCAGGCACGTTTGATGAGCCAGGCACTGAGAAAATTAACGGCCACCATTAATAAAACCAATACAGTCTGCATATTCATCAACCAGTTACGCGAAAAAATAGGTGTGATGTTTGGTAACCCAGAAACCACAACGGGAGGTAATGCACTGAAATTCTATGCATCGGTTCGTCTGGATATTCGTCGTATGTCGCAGATCAAAGACGGAGACGAAGCTGTGGGTAACCGCGTAAAAGTAAAAGTTGTAAAAAATAAAGTGGCTCCCCCCTTCCGGGCGGCAGAGTTCGATATCATTTTCGGAGGCGGTATCAGTAAAGTGGGTGAAATCATCGATATGGGTGTAGAACTGGGTATCGTACAAAAAAGCGGATCCTGGTTCAGCTACGAAAGCAATAAACTGGGTCAGGGTCGCGATGCTGTAAAACAACTCCTGCTCGATAACCCCGAATTGTCGGCCGAGATAGAAGGAAAAATCAGAGCCAAACTGACAGAGGCCAAAGCCGCTGCAGAAGCATAAACGTTTTTTTGAGATGGGTTAGTAAATATGAACCGCTCCTTGTCTAAGGAGCGGTTTTTTGTTTTAATAAGCCCAAATGTCATAATTATTTAGTTCTATGGTATATATAAATAGATAAATACTAAATAATTCACTGATAATCATAGAATTCAGCAGTTAACTCTCTTCAACATACCTTATTTTAGAGAAAACAAACCCGTTGATTTACACGCTGATAAAACTGCCAATTAGACTTGCGCTCCGTATTTTCTGCGTAGATATTGATTTGGTAAATCCTGGATATAGGTCGGAAAAGGGCCCCCTTTTACTGGTGGCCAATCACCCCAATTCTTTCCTTGATGCCATTTTGATAGCCGCCCAATTCCGGGAGCCGGTTTATTTTCTGGCCCGGGGGGATGCTTTCCGCAAACCCTGGCAGCGGTTTCTGCTTGGTCTTCTGCATATGGTACCTATTTATCGTTTGTCGGAGGGCAGAGAAAATCTTCACCTCAATGAATATGCTTTTAAGCAGTCACAGGCCCTTTTAACCGAGGGAAAAATTGTACTGATTTTTATTGAAGGGATTTGTCTGAATACACACGAATTACAGCCCTTTAAAAAAGGTGCTGCAAGAATTGCCCTGACAGCCGTTGGTGAATCATTGCCATTGAATATTATGCCCGTATCGCTTAGCTACAACAATTTTACCTCCATAGGAAAAACGGTACGCATAGAGTTGTCGAAACCTTTTTCAGCAAAAGAAATACTAATACAGGATCAGGAAGCATTGAACATGCAGTATTTTAATCACGCATTATTTCTGCGATTAGACAGCATGATAAAACCTCCTGAACCAAAGCAGCAAAAACGGAATATTATATTTTTCCTGTTCTCGGTAGCGGGTTATTTTTTACACCTGCCGCTGTATAGCATGGTTAAAAAATTTGTTCGCAAAAAAACTAGACAGACCGTTTTTTATGATTCAGTTTTATTTGGTGTTTTACTCCTGCTCTATCCGCTGTACCTGTTGCTATTATTTGCTTTGCTGGCTTTATTACACGTTCCCATAGTTCTGATTGTACCCCTTCTTTTTATCCATCCAATAAGCGCCTGGTTTGCTGTACGGTATAAAATAAAGTCACAAACATCATCTTAAAGAAACAGAAAACGGTTACCTTACTGTGGTAAAAAGTATTAATCAGAAAAGGATGTCAGCAATTAAAAAATTAGGAATAAGAAAACGCATAGCCCTTGTAGCACACGACCATAAGAAAGCTGATCTCATGGAGTGGGTGGCGCATAACAGAGAAGTTTTATCAAAGCATGAATTGTTTGCAACAGGAACAACCGGAAAAATCATTGAAGAGAAACTGGATCGACCCGTGAGAAAGCTCATGAGCGGACCGATGGGAGGCGACCAGCAGATAGGCGCCATGATAGCCAATGGTGAAATTGATATGATGTTCTTCTTCTGGGACCCCATGGAAGCGCAACCTCACGATAGCGATGTAAAAGCACTGCTACGTTTATGCGTATTATGGAATATTCCGATGGCCTGCGACAGGGCAACGGCCGATTTTCTCATCACATCTCCTTTTATGCACCAGGAATACGAATCGCAGTTACCGGATTACAGCGATTACCTGAACAGAACAATTAAAAAACAGGATGACTGATCTTATATTAAGACCCTGGCAAAAACAGGATGCACAGGCACTGGCATCCATTGCCAATAACAGGAACATCTGGAACAATGTGCGCGATTTTTTTCCAAGTCCATACACAGTGGTAGATGCCCTGCAATGGATAGCAAAAACAGCCACAGAAAAACCGGTTCTTAATTTTGCTATTGTTTGGCAGCAACAGCTAGTAGGTGGCTGTGGATGTATTAAAAAAGAAGACTTATACCGCAAAAATATTGAGATCGGTTATTTTATCGGCGAACCCTATTGGGGAAAAGGAATTGCCACAGAAGCCTGCCGCTTATTATGTTATTATATCAGCGAACAAATGGAAATGGTAAGGATTGAAGCACATACTTTTCAGAACAATAAAGCATCGATGCGTGTTTTACAGAAAAACAATTTTTACCTTGAAGCCATCAAAAAGAAATCGGTTTTCAAAAATAATGAACTGATGGATGAATACCTATGGGTCAAAATGCTTCGTTGAAGATCAACCAAAATCAAAATTCCATGCGTTGGCAGGGCAGAAGACAAAGTGATAATGTTGAAGACAGAAGAGGCAGTAAAACGCCGCTTGCTATCGGTGGCGGATTGGGCGCTATCGTTATGGTAATATTATACCTGATCATGGGCGGCGACCCGAATGAAGTATTGCAACAGACTTTACAACAACCGACAACCGAAACAACAAAATTTAGTCCGAGGGAAGAAGAGCTGGCAGCGTTTACCAAAGTGGTACTGGCAGATACCCAAGATGTATGGGATTCTGTTTACCAGTCGATCAACGACAGATATGAACACCCGCGTCTGGTTTTGTTTAGCGGATCTACTTCTTCTGAATGTGGTTTTGCCAGTGCTGCATCAGGTCCGTTCTATTGTCCGCCAGACAAAAAAATCTATATAGACCTTTCATTCTTTGATGAGTTGCAACAAAGATTTGAAGTAGAAGGAGAGTTTGCCATGGCCTATGTAATTGCGCACGAAGTGGGTCATCATATTCAGCAACAGATGGGAACCACAACCAAAATGCAGCAAATGCGTTCTGGTATCAGTGAAACCGAATACAATAAATTATCTGTGAAGCTGGAACTACAGGCCGATTTTTTAGCGGGTGTATGGGCACACCATGCACAGCGATTGAAAAATATATTGGAAGAGGGTGATATAGCTTCTGCCCTAAAAGCTGCTAATGCCATTGGTGATGACAGGTTGCAACAATCAGCAGGCAGAACTGTAAACCCGGATGCATTTACACATGGTACGTCAAAACAAAGAATGTATTGGTTTAAAAAAGGATTTGAAACCGGAGATATAAGAGAGGGAAACACATTTGCCACAACAGAATTGCACTAAATTACCCCGCATAAACTTCGTTACCTCTCGTTCTCTGCGGTGGGGTTCCTCTGCTCACGCCGTCGAAGCAAGGGAGCGCTGAGAACGACAGAAAGCAGAGGTTTTGCAGGGTTGTTATAAAAAGAATACATATTTATGAAAAGAATAATCACTATTAGTATTTTCTTGATGAGCTCTTTAGTTCAGGCACAGGACACACTCTCTAAAAAAGATATTCCAGCTGCAGCAAGACTCTTCGACCTCCGTTTTACACAGAAAGAAATAGACAGTATGTATACGGGAGTAAAAGAAAATGTAGGCGTTTATCAGCGCATGCATAAGCAGACATTGGCCAACAATATAGTACCAACGCTTACCCACAGCGCTATTTTACCTGGTATGCAGTTTAATGAGAAACAGGACAAGATAGACTGGAACATTCCCAAAAATGTTGTGCTGCCCGCAGATAAAAATGAGCTGGCCTGGTATTCAATTGCACAACTGGCTTCATTGGTGAAAAGTAAAAAAATCAGCTCGGTCGAGCTCACGAAATTATTTATTGAAAGAATAAAAAAATATGGCGACAGCCTGCAGTGTGTAATTTCTATTACAGAAAACATTGCGATGGAAGAAGCAACAAGAGCAGATGCAGAAATAGCTGCAGGAAAATACCGCGGGCCTCTTCATGGCATACCCTATGGACTCAAGGACCTGTTTGCCGTAAAAGGAACTAAAACCACCTGGGGAGCAGAGCCTTATAAAAATCAAACCATTGATGAAGATGCTTTTGTATATACTAAACTAAAAGAAGCAGGCGCTGTGCTGGTAGCCAAGTTTACGCTGGGAGCATTGGCCATGGGCGATTACTGGTATGGCGGTAGAACAAAGAATCCATGGAATACGCGTTTCGGTTCATCTGGTTCATCGGCCGGATCGGCATCGGCAACAGTTGCTGGTCTGGTACCCTTTGCCATTGGAACAGAAACATGGGGTTCTATTATTTCACCGGCATCAACCTGTGGTGCTACCGGATTAAGACCCACATTCGGCGCCATCAGCAGAAGCGGTGCCATGACCCTCAGCTGGAGTCTGGATAAAGTAGGTCCTATTTGCAGAAGCGCAGAAGATGCAGCCATTGTATTTAATTATATCAGGGGAACAGATGGAAAAGACAAAAGCGCAGAGAACAAACCCTTTAATTATAAACCGAATACCGATATCAAAAAAATGCGGATCGGTTATGCCAAAAATTATTTCGACAGAATTACCGATACCAGCAGAACAGAATGGAAAGTGCTGGAAACATATCGTGCAATGGGTGTGGAATTGATTCCGGTTGATTTTCCAGACAGTACAGTGTACCCTTTCAATATTATGGATGTGGTGATCAGCGCAGAATGTGCAGCCGCTTTTGACGACTTCACCCGCAATGATGTAGACGACCTCATGACGCGTCAGGGATTATTTGACTGGCCCAATACATTTCGTGTATCAAGACTGGTTCCTGCAGTGGAATATATCAACGCAAACAGACATCGTTTTATACTCATGCAAAAAATGAACGAAGTCATCAGTCAGTACAATGTGATTATTTGTCCTACCAGGGGAAGCGGCAATCAGTCGGCGATCACTAATCTAACCGGTCATCCGGTATTATGTGTACCAACCGGATTTGATAAAAGAACGAATACGCCAACAAGCATTTCTTTTATTGGTAAGCTGTTTGATGAAGCCAGTATTTTAACTGCTGCAAAATATTATCAGGATAAAACAGGATGGGATGAAATGCACCCGCCTGCATTTAAATAGACTAGAAAAACTTTGAGACAAAAGCCCGCGATCCGGGCTTTTTTCGTATTGTTACTATTGGAACGTATGTTCAGCTATGTTGTTAAAATCCAATACAAAAATACCGCTGTTGGTCACAGGATCGATCCTGTTTTTTTTCTTTATGTTATTGGGGTCCTTCCAACTCACCAATTTCAGTCGCTATTTCAATAAACCAGTATTTCTTGTCGCACCCGATTCAACAGGCTATACACCTGAAAAAGCAGTACAATCTCTGCAGGAACGAAATGAAAAAATAAAGGATGGTTTTTTTAATGCGGGGTTTACCAAACAGGCATGGTGGGTAATGGTAAGAACTGAACCTACAGAGGATAGCTGGATACAGATTGCCAATCCGCATATTAATGATATCCGTATCTATGAGCAGCAAGGGGGAAAATGGGAAGAGGTATATAAATCGGGCGATTACTATCCATATGAACAGAGAATATTGGATGATCCTGATTTCTGGTACCCTGTAAAACCCGCTGTTCATACTTATCTGATGCGTATCGATAAAAAAGGAGAGTCACTTAATGTCCCCTTGCGGCTGGTGACAGAAAGATCACTGGCTCCTTATTTATCGGACCGTAATTTTTTTAATGGCATTTTTATTGGCTGGGTTATTCTGCTTTTGTTATTAAACTCATTTCTCTGGATATCATTAAAAGATCATATTCACCTGTTTTATAGTTTGTATGTAGCATTCTCTGTATGCTGGATCATATCGCAATGGGGTATAGGTTTCAGGAATTTCTGGCCCGATCTGCCTTCTTTTACGAGCAAGTCAAGACCGTTTTTTTCCAATATCTCTTATATCTTTTTACTGGAACTCACAGCACGTTTTTTTACCATACCCAATACACAAAGACATTATACGAAAGCCATACGCCTGTTGCAAATACTGCTGTTGGTATCAAGCATAGGATTATTACTAACAGATATTCCGAGTAGCGGTCCTTTGTTGCGTTATGGTTACCTGACCACCATGAATATTATCTGGCTGCTGGCACTGGGTATTATCATTCTCTTTATCTGGAAAGGATACAAAACACAGAAACAATTATCCCTTTTTTTTCTGATAGCGTTCTGTTTTTTCAGTATTTATATTGTATTGCTTTTGCTGTCGCAATACAATATCGGAAGCGACTGGATGTTTTATGCCAATATGTACGGATCGCCGGTAGGTTTTTTGGGAGAGAGTACCATTCTCTCCTTTGGTTTAACACAGCGTTATAATTTTTATAAAAGAGAGAAAGAGCAGGCAATGCAGGCACTGGAAAAAGAAAAAAGAGCCGCGGCGGATAAAATCATTCAAACACAGGAAGAGGAAAGAAACAGACTGGCAAGAGAATTGCATGATGGTTTGGGAGGATTGCTTGGCGGTATCAGGATGGGCGCGCACCACCGGCTAAAGCCTTATCCGGCAGAGCAGGAATGGATTGCAGAGCAACTGGATCTGGCAGTAACCGATCTGAGAAATATTGCACATGACCTAATGCCGGTACAGTTGCAGGAACAGGGTCTGGACCGGGTACTGGAAAAGGCGGTAGCCCGATGGAATATGGGCGACGAGTTAAAAGTGCATTATAACAGTTCAATTAAACAGAGGTATCCATTACGAACGGAAGCGGCGTTGTACCGGATTGTATTGGAGCTGATGCACAATATTAAAAAACATGCTGACGCTACAGAAGTAAATATTGAAATTTGGGAAGAAGAAAAAAAGCAAAGACTTACATTGCTGGTAGAAGATAATGGAAAGGGTTTTGAGGCAGGAAAAGAGGAGGGCATAGGATGGAAAAGTATCAGACAAAGGGTGCAGTATATGGAAGGTAAGATAAATATAGACAGTAGTCACAGGGGCACAACCGTGATTATAGAAATATTCATGGAAAAAGAAAACGCATGAAAAAAGTTACCATCGCTATTGCAGATGATCATAAGATTTTTGCAGAAGGCATTCAAAGTGTTACCAAAGAAATTGGCTGGCTGCAATGGGTGGGTCAGGCGCATACGGCGAAAGATACCATTGAATTATACAAAGAAAAGAAACCAGAAGTATTATTGCTCGATTACCATTTACCCGATGGTAAAGGGGTTGATGTGGCCATGGAGATCATCAGGGAAAATCCGTCTGCCATCATACTCATGCTGAGTATGGAAAACGATAATGATATCATATACCAGTGTAAAACCGTGGGTGTAATGGGTTATCTCATAAAAAATCTTTCTTCCGACGAATTATTATCGGCTGTGGAAGATGCTATTTCCGGAACAACGGTATTTATGTGGTCGGCAGAAAAACCTGCGCATAAACCAGAGGCTGATGTGTTGAGTAAAAGAGAAAAAGAAATCATACAATTAATCAGGCAGGGACTAACCAGTCATGAGATTGCCAATAAATTATTCCTGAGTACTTATACGGTTGATACCCACCGTAGAAATATCCTGAGAAAACTGGATCTGAAAAATACGGCGATGATGGTTTTGTATGCGCAGCAGCATCAGTTGTAAAAGAGGGTAAAAGAAGTTTTGAGATAATGAACAGGCATCTATTCCCGAATTCGAGTTTCTAAATCTCAGAATTTTCTTGATTGGTAAACCCGAAGAAGGGAACGCTTTTACTAATCTTTCATTCCAATCAGTTTAAAGAACCGCTCTCTGAATTGAACTCCAATAGGAATTTCGAAAGAGTTTATGGTCACATTATTTGGGGAAATAGCTGAAATATGTCGTTTGGATATCAAAAAAGAACGATGAATTTGTATAAAGTCTCCACCAGCCTCAGCCAATAATGTTTCAAATTTAGAAAGCGAAATAAGGGGCATAAACTTTTGTTCATTTTTTAAAAAGACCATAGTATAGTTCTTCATTGCTTCGCAATACAAAATATCATCTATATAAACAGGGTAATTTTTGCCATCTGATTTAATGAATACAATTTTCCTGTTATCATTTATCTGATCAAATAAAATTTTGGTATCTTTTTTGATTATATCTATTGCTTTGTATACGGCTTTGGTAAATCGAACAAACGAAAAGGGTTTCAGCAAATAATCAACCGCATTTAGTTCGTAACTCTCTACTGCATATTCTGGATAGGCAGTGGTAAAAATAACGGGTTGCTGTGGTTGTAAGATTTTTAAAAACTCAAAGCCAGACAAATTAGGCATATTAATATCGAGAAAGATGATAGTAATATTATTGTTTGCTCTTAAATAATCAATAGCACTCAATGCGTTAATACACTCAGCACCCAATTGCAGCAATGGCATTTGATGAATGTAACCCATAATAATTTTTCTTGCGATTGGTTCGTCATCAACTACCAGACAAGTATATTTTTCAGGCTCCATTCGATCTAAGGTTTTAATATTTGCTCAATTGCAGTTGTAAGATAACAGTATAAAAAACCTCACCCCTGGATATTGTTAGCAGGTGTTGTTGATTTGGATAAAGTACTTCCAGTCTTCGCATAACATTGATAAGACCTATGCCATTTGCCGAATCTTTTCTTTGCGTATTGTAATTATTTTCAATCATCAACGTAAACAAATTATCGTCAAGGGTTGTACTAATCCAAATTATAACGGGCCCGGAATCAACGAATCTGGCATGCTTGAAGGCGTTCTCAATAAATACTATCAAAATTAAAGGTGCAATCAGGTATTCTGACTTTTCAGGTATAGTAGAGTTGAAATCTAATTTTAAATCATCTTCCAACCGTATACTTTCAAGCTTAATATAACTTTTAAGTATATCGATTTCGTCGTTTACTGGGACTAACGGTTTTTGTGTTTCGTATAAGGAGTGTCTGAGCAGATCAGACAAACGAAGCATGAGGTCTGGTAATTTGTCAGACTTTTCTACTGAAAGACCATATAGGTTATTGAGTGTATTGAAAAGAAAATGAGGCGCAATCTGCGATTTTAAATTGTTGACTTCCGCCGTTAATTGTTGTTGCTTCTTCTCAGCTTCAAAATGCTGCCTGATGTATCCATCTTTAAAGTATTTACAAAAAGTAAGAAATAAAAAATAGGCAACTAAAAAAGCGATATTATTTAAAATAACATCTAAAAAACGATTGTTCTGAAAGCTGGGTTCTTCTTGTAAATAATAAAACTGAAAAGCTGTTTTTCCTACCAGATAAAATACCCAACTGCAAATGCCAATCAGAAAATAAGTAAGGTACTTTCTGGAGGAAAAGAAAAGCTTGTAAAGCCATATGGTAAAATAGGTGCATCCGATAAATGCAATTTCAGAAAGCAACATGTATTCGAGGTAAACACCGTTGTAATAGGTTACGGTAATGTAATAAGCCCAGAAGCGGTATAAAACATAGCCCAGCCAAAACAAAAAATGCCAGACCCATCGCTTATACAATAGTATGTTTTCCGGTTTCCATTTATTTATTGCATCCAAGTCTGGTTCATTTCCTCAAATATAACTGCCGCTTTAGTCGGATCATAAAAATTCTGTCCTTAAAAAAGGTATTTCGTCCTTTTTTTATTGGAACGCATTAAGGGTGAAAAAGTGTATGTACGGTAAAACGCCTGTTCGTCCCGTTGTAAAAAATGATTTGTCTTGTTGATTTAGGTTGCAGCATAAAAAAACAAACAAACACCATAAACGCATGAAAAAAGTAGTGTTCTTCCTGCTCTCTATTTACCTGAACACCCATTTGTTGGCACAGGTTCCTTATAATACAGCGGCACCCAATGGTTATACAAAAAAAGCAAGTGTTACCGAACAGGTTGGTCTCACAACAATTGCTATTTCATATCATCGGCCTGCTGTAAATGGACGCGAAGGAAAAATTTGGGGAGGAATCGTTCATAATGGTTTTGTGGATCTGGGATTTGGTAGCCGCAACCCTGCTCCATGGAGGGCTGGTTCCAACGAAAACACCATTATAGAATTTGATAATGATGTAAAAATAGAAGGACAAAACCTGCCTAAAGGAAAATATGGTTTTTTCATTGCTTACGATCCATCTGAAAGCATCATCATTTTTTCAAAAAAAAATGACGCATGGGGTTCATTTTTCTACCATGAGAAAGACGATGCATTGCGTGTAAAAGTAAAACCACAACCTGTTGACAACAGTATAGAACATCTCAAGTACGAGTTTACCAAACAAACAGCCAATTCGGCAGTAATTGGTCTTTACTGGGAAAAACAGTCATTATCGTTTAAAGTTGAAGTAGATTATTTAAAACAGCAATTTGATGCTTTCGTCACCCAATCTCAAAATCCCGGTGGATTTACTTCGCAGGGATTAACCATTGCCGCAAACTGGTGTCTGCAAAATAATTATCAATTGGAGAAGGGGCTTGAATGGGCTACCACCGCAACAGGAGCTAATTTTCCAGGTGACCCCGCTTCATTTACGGCACTGGTAACCAGGGCGGGTCTTCTTGAAAAACTGGGTAAATCTGATCAATCGTCAACAGTTATTCAAAGCGCATTGCCACATGGTAATGTTGGCCAGTTACAGCAATTGGGCCGGCAACTATTGACCAGCAAAAAATACAAAGCTGCTATGGAGGTTTTTGAGTATAATTATAAAAGAACCCCGGATCAGTTTATAACACTAACAGGTATGGCAAGGGGATTGTCTGCAAATGGCGATTACGCAAAAGCTCTGGAATATGCAACAAAAGCCTTACCGCTGGCACCCAATGATAACAATAAGCAAGCTGTTCAGGCTATGATTGAAAAACTAAAAGCAGGAAAAGATATTAATTGAGCCGGGATGGTAGAGGGTTTGATTACCCGCTTTTATAGAGAAGAAAAGGCGGATATTAAATATAGCGATGGTGTTTTTGTATGGATAACGACACCTGTTGTAAAATTTGATAACAACTAACAGGATGTTTGTATATTTAATCAAACGAGTCCATATGAAAAACATCCTGTATTTGCTGGTGGTTCTAATGTTTTCTTCTCAGCTAAAAGCACAGGACCTATCGGCCTATCAGTCTAAACTTTTTATCCGGGGAAATGATACCCTCCGTTATCGCATCCTCTACCCCGAAAAATATAAAAAGAACAGGGCCTATCCGCTGGTCATGTTTTTACACGGTGCAGGCGAAAGAGGCAATGACAATGCGGCGCAACTAACGCATGGAGCGGCATTATTCCTGAAACCAGAGAACAGAAAATATTTTAAAAGCATCGTCATCTTCCCGCAGTGCCCCACCAATAAATCATGGTCGAAATTTAAAAGGGTAGATGGAAAATTTGCCGGCAGCGACTCAGAATCTGAACCACCCATAGAACAACAACTGGTAAAAGCATTGATGGATAGTATGTTACTCAACCGCCATATCCTCGAAAGACAGGTTTACCTCGGTGGACTCTCCATGGGCGCGTTTGGCAGCTACGATATGCTCATTCGTTACCCCGATTATTTTGCAGCCGCTTTTCCTATTTGTGGAGTGGCCGATATTCCTTTGCTCGTTCAAAAAGCAAAAGAGGTTCCTATGTGGATTTTTCATGGCGAAAAAGACCCCGTAGTTTCACCAGAACCCAACCGCGAATTATATAAAGCACTGATGACAGCCGGCGCTACAGATATTACCTATTCAGAATATCCCGGCGTTGGGCACAACAGCTGGACTAATGCTTTTGCAGAACCTAAATTATTGCCCTGGGTTTTCTCACATAAAAAGAAACTGAAGAAAAATAAAGAATAGTACTTCAACATTCATTATTCAATATTCATCATTCCTCTGTTATCTCTAGCGTCATATAAAAGCAAATAGTTGAAACAGTTTATTCTTATCGCCTTTATGGCAATTGTTGGTTCCTGTGGTACTGCCAAAAAAACAATGCAGTTAAATCCACCAACATCACTTAAACTAATTGATGTATACACCATACCCCATGATTTCCGTTTTAAAGAAACAACAGTAGGGGGCTTATCGGGTATTGACTATGATGCAGGCTCCAATAGTTTTTATACCATCAGCGATGACAGATCAGAACGGCAACCTGCGCGTTATTATCGTATCAATATTGCTTATTCAGAAAAAAGAATTGATACAGTTATTTTCCAAGAAGCAATCAATCTTTTACAACCCAACGGAAAAACCTACCCTGCTGTAAAAGAAAACCCTTCACTAACACCAGATCCGGAATCCATCCGATATAATCCAAAAACAAAAGAACTGGTTTGGACAAGCGAAGGAGAAAGACTGATCAATGCAAAAGATAGTATCATACAGGATCCTGCGATTTATTTTATTCATCCATCAGGCAAACATATCCGGACATTTGACTTACCCAGCGGCTTGCAAATGCAAAAAACAGAAAATGGTCCGAGACGAAACGGGGTCTTGGAAGGAGCATCTTTTTCACCCGACTATAAAAAACTGTATGTAAGCCTGGAAGAACCAAGATATGAAGACGGCCCACAGGCGGCAGCAGTAGCCAATGATGCATGGGTACGTATTTATTCCTTTAATACTGGTAATGGAAAAAACGAGGCACAGTACGCCTATAAACTAGATCCTGTTGCTTATGCACCAAATCCGGCAGGGAGTTTTATGGTGAATGGAATACCGGATATTCTTTCTGCAGGCGATAACAAATTACTCGTGATGGAAAGATCGTTTTCAACAGGAAGACTGGCCTGTACCATTAAAATATTTTTGGTCGACCTGAATGAAGCACAGGATATAAAAGAAATAACTTCGCTCATACAACAGCCCGTTCTTAAACCTCTGCAGAAAAAATTATTGTTGAACTTAGATGAGCTGGGTATCTATACCGATAATGTGGAAGGCATGAGTTTTGGTCCAACCCTGCCCAATGGAAAAAGAACTTTGTGGATGATTGCCGACAATAATTTTTCTCCACTGGAAAAAACACAACTCTTTTTATTTGAAGTGAACGAATAATTATGCATCGCTATCTTTTATTTTTATTTGCTTTTTTTTCCATTGTTAGTTGCGCCGAGAAAAGCAACAAAGGAAATCCTGTGGTGGTCATTGAAACAAAATATGGCGAGATTGAAATTGAACTGTATATAGACAAAGCACCCAAAACCGCCGGCGCATTTTTAAGTTATGTAGAAGCGGGCTTTTATGAAAACACCTCGTTCTACCGGGTATTAAATATGAACAACCAGCCATCGAATGCACCCAAAACAGAAATTTTACAGGGGGGGTTATGGCGCACAAAAAACGAGAAGGCAAGAAGTATTAGGGGCATTGCGCATGAGAGCACAGGAACAACGGGTGTAAAACACAAGGATGGTGTAATATCTGTAGCAAGGTTGGCACCCGGCACCGCTAACTGTGAATTTTTTATTTGTATTGATGACCAGCCGGGTTTGGATGAGGGTGGAGAAAATGTAGAAGACAAACTTGGCTATGCTGCCTTTGGAAAAGTGATCAAAGGAATGAGTGTAGTGAGAAAAATATATATGCAAAACGACCGGAATCAATACCTTGACCCACCGGTGGCCATTTATAATATTAAAAGGCAATAGACCATGGTTCATGGCCCAAGGTGTATCGACTATTGGTAAAAAAACCTTTATAAACTACTCATTTTCAGGTATTTTTTGTAAGTTAACAGTAGCCTAATTTTACTATAATGCATACAGGGGGATTTCGGATACGTTTATTTCTGTTAATCATGTTGTTTGCGTTGTGCAACGCAGCTCTTTTTGCACAGGAAAGCGATACCACTAAGCAGGTTCAGGTCGACAAATTTGCCGATACAAGCGGCGGTTATGGGTATATGTACCTTTCTACCACCTGTATCGAATGCAATCCTAAAGGGTCTGCGCATTATAAAAAGTTTGCCATCATCAGCGGTATTTATAAAGCAAAAGACTTTTACAGTTCAGTGGCAACGCGTTCTGTAGGGCATTTCAAGAAAAAATTTGAAAAGCAGGGCTATTTCATCAATAAAGTAACACAAACCTGGAAGTCGCCTAAACTCTTTGCTTCACTCGATGAGATCCTTGAATATAAAAACGACCTGATTGCCAAATTGAAATCGGAAAACTATGTAGTGATTTCATTTGACGATCGCATTAATACAGAGGAGCTCGAACGTGAAGAGTAAAACATATACAAGGATGGGGCTCATCATTGTGCCGCTGATCCTTGGAACATGTATTTACCTGAAGGGAAGAAAATACCCTGTGTTATTTGAAACCTGGTTCTATCAGACCAAAGAAACAAGTTCTTTGCCCGGATCAGGATGGATACCCGATTATTTATGGTGCGTTTCACTCTGGAGCTGTTTTGTATGGCTATGGAAGGGCTGGAACCAGATTCCGCTTTTGTGGAAATGGTTATTGTGGTTGCTCATAAACGCTACTGAATTAATGCAGTGGATGGGCTGGATACAGGGTACGGGCGACTGGATAGATCTGCTGATGTACCAAATGGCATTTTTTAACGTATATATCCTACATAAATCTGAACTGATATGAGAAACAAAAAAACCAACTTGCTGGCATCCTTAGTAGTAATGGCTTATGCTGCTCTATATATTGCCAGCTCAGGACCCAAAGTGGCCGCGCCACCACCCGTGCCAACTATAAAAGCACCTGATTACGATTATGCGCCACCTGAAAAAGCACCTGCAAAATCGGCACAGGTAGTGTTCCTGCTGGTAGATCCGGCCTATCAGGAAAAATTTGCCTATTCCAACTATAAAATATTCAGTGATTTTTCAAAAGCCATGGCTGCTGATTATAATGAATCACTAACAGCAAAAGGATATTCTGTTCGTGGACCTTTCGAATACTACGATCAGGTAGTATACAACGATAAAAAGGAAAGTGACCTGCTTTTACAGGTGGAGATTGATTTTGATATCAATGGCTCCAATGTAAACTGGAATTCATATTCTGAATATGTATCAGGAAAAGGAAGATATGCCACATACAGAACGGCCTATAAATATACCGGATTCTTTATCCTCTCAGGTAAAGTAAACCTGGTGGCAGCAGAACCCCTGACCAAAGAAAAACTCTGGGCCAAGAGTATTCCGCTGAAACAAAAACAAGTGTATATAGCCCCGGTTTACAATACTTTGGAAAGAAGTTATAATGTAGGTTTCAGCCGCGATCCGGGTGTTATTAACCCTATGATTGAAGCATTACAGGATTATTACAAACAGGTGTTCAACACATCCTGGAACCATCTCGATCCCAATGAGCTTGCACCGCTTAAAAAAGAAGTGCTGGAAATACGGGAAAAGAAAAAATACTAACCCAATATGAATATAATCTCTTGCCCCGGATTTAAAGCCGGGGCAAGGTTTGGGTAATTTATAATGAAAAGGAGAATCCGAGGGTTTGAAAGAGGAGCTGGCTTCGGCTAAAGCGCAACTTACCACCCAAAGGAAAAAATACCCTGCCGCGGAATTCATTCCGGGTGAAAGAAAAGGGCGGTCTGAAAAGACCGCCCTTTTTTATGGGCAAAAAAAATGCCGGTAAATTGTGTAACATAGAGAAAGATACTGCGATTAGATAACTACAAGTACTCAGGCAAACAGATTTGGAACAGGTTTTCACAATAAAACACGATGAAGTGGTTGAAAGGTGTAAAAGGGGCGATACGTCTGCTTTCACACAACTGTACCATCAACATTCCAAAGAAGTGTACAATACCATTTTCCGGCTGGTGCCACATACCGGAGAAGCGGAGGACCTGTTACAGGAAGCATTTGTGTCGGCTTTTCAGGCCATACACAAATTTGAAAACACGGGAGGATTCAGGGCCTGGATCAAAAGAATTGCCATCAACCAGTCTATTTCCTGGATGCGCAAACAGAAACTGAGAATGGTGGAACTTGATGATACTAAAACAGGATTTGCAGAAGAGGAAAGTATTGATGAGGCGCAATTCAGTTATAAAGTGGAAGAAGTGAAAAGAGCCATTGAAGAATTGCCCGATTCGTACCGCACCATTGTACAACTCTACCTGTTTGAAAATATACCGCAGGAAGAAATAGCGACCATGCTGGGTATATCCTACAATAACGTGAGGATACAATACCACCGGTCAAAACAAAAAATATTGAAAAGCCTTACAAAAGGAGGTGACTCATGAAAACAGAACTTGAAAAATTTATAGAAGAAAACAGACAGTCCTTCGACGACCGTATTCCAGGAGCAGATGTTTTGTCGCGAATTCAGCAGAGAATGGGTCATGCGGAAGCAGCTCCTGCAAAAAAGGGAATTGTTATTTCTTTTAAAACCATTCGCTGGGCGGCAGCGGCCTGTGTAATTGTTATAGCCGGTATTGGTATCTGGTGGATGAACCTTGATACCACAAACGCCGGTCAGCAAATACTGGCAGGTGTTAAACCACAGGCGAAGGAAACAAGGGAACAGGAAACAGGGAAACAAGTAGAAGAAACAAGAGGGCCAGAATCAAGCGAACAGGAGCCTGTATCAACAGCGGCTTTTGCAGCAACTAAACAAGACCAGCGTAAAGAAATACTTTTCGCCAGCCTTAACAATATGGAATCTGCCAGTACCCGTATTGCCGCTGCCATGAAAGCATACGACATGAAAAATGCCGACAGGGAAATTGTAGATGCACTCTTAACTACGATGAATGGCGATCCCAATACCAATGTCAGGCTTGCAGCACTGGAAGCACTGGCAAAATTTCACCGTGAACCTTATGTAAAAAAGCAACTCACTGCTTCCCTGAAAAAACAAAACGACCCGATGGTACAGGTTGAACTGATACAGGTTCTCACCAAAATGAAACAAACAAGTATTCTGAGTGAACTGGAGAAGCTCGTAAAAGATGCCAATACCAATGAAGCAGTAAAAGACCGGGCCTATTCAAGCATATTAACATTAGGATCATAAAAATCAACATAAACAAAAATCCGGAACCAATCGGTTCATGCATGACGATACCCTTCCGGAAACCCCCATCTCAAAAACATAAAAATCTGAAACAGAACATGAAAAAGATCATATTCAGCACAATCATAGCGTTGTTGGTAACAGCTACCTCATTCGCACAGGAATACAAACTGGCAAAGTCAACCGGTAAACTCATCATCAGCACACCCGGTGTAACCGTAGAAGGTTATGATGGCAACGAAATTATCTTTACTGGCCGCGAAAGAGCTGGTGAGGAAGATGAAAGAGCCAAAGGCCTTCGCCCCGTAAGCGCATCCGGTTTACAGGATAATACCGGTCTGGGTATTAATGTGGCAGACAAAGGCACAACAGTGGAAGTGAGTCAGGTAGGTAAAGGAGGAGACAAGATTAAAATTAAAGTACCCAAAGGCATTTCTATTTCTTATTCATTTAGTAAAGTGATGGGCCATGGTACCGCCACATTCAAAAATATTGAAAGCGAAATTGAAGTATCGGTTCAATACAATAAAGTTGACCTTGAAAATGTAACGGGTCCACTTACTGTAAAATCTGTATATGGAGGAGTAGATGTGAAATTTGGTCAGAACATCAAAGGACCTGTTTCATTGGTCTCTGTATATGGTTATGTAGATGTGTCAATGTCGCCCGCAACAAAAGCCAATCTCAAAATGAATACATCATGGGGAGAGATACTTGCTTCTTCAGATTTCAAAATTGATATTGAAAAATCAGGCTCGGGCGATATGGTTAGCTACAGCGATAACCATATCAAAGGAAAACTGAATGGCGGTGGAGTGGATATGACACTCACATCCAGCTATGGCAAGGTTTACCTGCGCAAATCAAACTAATCATCCATCATTTCAAACAATGGTCATGAAATCAATATTGACCCTGTTATGCTGCATTTCATTGTACGCATTACAGGCACAGCAAACTATTACCAAAACTTATCCGGTAAAAGCCGGTCAGGAACTGGAACTTTCTTTCGACTACCCACGCGTTGTTAAGATTAGCACCTGGGATAAAGCAGAAGTTTCCATTACCGCAACAGTAAGTATTAACAACGGAGAGAATAATGATGCTTTTCAACTGATTGAAACCACCAATGGCAATACACTTTCCATTAAGAACATCATCAAGGATCTGGACAAACTCCCGAAAAGATATACGGTGATTCACGAAGGCAAAAAAACAGTGTATACTTCAAAAGAAGATTTTAAAACAATGACTGTAGACCTCAAAGGAGCAAGATCATATTCTGAAGGGGTTGAAATGGAAATCACACTCGAGGTAAAAGTACCGCAAAGCCAGCTTTCTACTTTTGTAAAAGCAAAATATGGGATAGTGGAACTGGTAAACTACAATGCACCCATAAAAGTTGATGCAACATATGGCGGTATAGATGCTTCTGTGAATGAAAGTTCAACAGGTAAATTATCGGCTACCACACATTACGGACAGATCTATTCAAACCTTTCCCTGAATATTACAGACAAGGAAGAGAAAGATTTTTATACATCTATAACAACAGCATTGGGTAAGGGTCCGGCCTACTCACTCAAATCAACCTATGGTAATCTCTACCTGAGAAAATCATTGCAATAAATCCATTACCAACTGTTTCTACAGACAGTAATAGTTCTCATGTGTATCCTAAAGCCGCTTAAAAAAGCGGCTTTACTTGTTTTATATAGTTTAACCACAGAGTTGCACGGAGTGCGGCACAGAGTTACACAGAGGGTTACCTTGTTGTACCGGTGTTTAGAGAGTATAATACTACCTCTGTGTCACTCCGTGCAACTCTGTGGTTAAAAAAATCTTCCCTCATTTTAAACCTTCAACAAACCAACAAACAGCATTTTTTTAACGCCAACTTGACAAATATTTAGGTTGTTTTTTGCATTTACAGGCACGATGATTGGATATATATCAGTGTAAACAATCCTGATAAATAAAATAGCATCGTATGAAAAAGATAGAATGGTTGGCCGTCACCATTATGACCGCCATCGTACTGGTAAGTTGTGGAAGAACAGCCTATGTGCAGAAGGATGCCGATGTAGATTTCAGCAGCATTAAAACCTATAGCTGGGTAACCACACAGGCGAATAAAGAAACAGCCGCAACACAAACCAGAAACGATGACCTCACAAACAGAAAAATTCGTCAGGCGATTGATAAAAACCTGATGGAAAAGGGCTGGAAAGAAGTGAAGAAAAATCCGGACGTGTACCTGGTATATGATGTAATGATTGAAGAGGGAAATAAAAAAGTAACAACACCCGTTTACTCACAATCATTTACACGCTGGTTCTTTAACCCGAACAGCCGCAGATGGGTACCGGTATTTTATCCTTCACAGTTTATGGGTTATGATGAAGACACAGAGAAAATCAAAGAAGGAACCCTGACCTTAACGCTGATGGATGCCGATACCGATAAGACCATCTGGCAGGGCTGGACCACTTCTGAAATGTCGGGTAGAAAATTAACCGATAAACAAATTGATAGCAAAGTAAAAGCCATCGTAGCCAAACTCACGAGATAAAATCTCTGCGTAAACTCCCCGTTCTCATGTTCTCTGCGGTGAACTTATCCGAATGTTCACCGCAGAGAACATGAGAACACAGAGGTTTTCGCAGAGAGATCAATTATTTGAAACAAGGTCGATACGCGCCTGTAATAATTTTTGTTCAGCCGGAGAGTTGGTGATGTGTTTTGCCTGTTGCAGGTACGATAATGCTTTAATGCGATCGCTCAGTTTCATGTACAGATAACCCAGTACCGAAGCATACTGGTGATCTGTACGGATTAATTGCTCAATCCCCCCGATTGACAATACCTGGGCGATTGCTTTTTCTGTTTCACCCAATTGAGATAATACAATTGCCCTATTAAGTGTAACAGCCGGCGATGGACGGGCTTCTGCTAAAAGATTATATAAAATAAGAATGCGGCTCCAGTTGGTATCAGCAAAAGATTTCGCCATACTGTGTTCAGCAGCAATGGCCGCTTCTATATGGTATTGACTGATAACAGGTGTTTCTGATGCAAGGTTTAGGTAATGATAACCCACTTTAATTAAATCCCTGTCCCACAGGTTACGATCCTGCTGTTCCAGTAAAATCAAATCATTGGAATCAGATATGCGGCTGTCGAAACGGGCTGCGTGTAAACAGAGTAAAGCGAGAAGTGCGTCGTTAATAGGCTCTTTTGTAGCCGGATGTTCTGTGATGATTTTAGCACATCTAATGGCTTCCATGCAGAGATCATGACGAATAATTTCCTCTTTTTTGTGTGAGAGATATCCTTCATTGAATAATAAATAGAGAGTGGTTCTTACAATAGAAAGCCGTTCCTGCAACTGTTTACCTGCCGGAATTTCAAGTGTAATATTTCCATTCTTCAGTAATTCTTTTGCCCGTAACAGTCTTTTTTGCATGGCAGCATCTGATACCAGCAGGGCCCTTGCAATTTCGCTGACGGAAAAAGAGAAGACAAGTTTTAATGTTAACGCCACCTGGTCTTCTTTCGAAAATGTGGGATGACAGCAGGCAAAGATCATTCGCAGCTCACTGTCGTTCATTTCCTGTTCGTGAAAAAAAGATTCTACTTCCTGTTCAGGATTAAACGCTGATTGAGACTGAATATAACGGGCATGATAACGCAAACGGCGAAGCAGGTCGATGGCTTTGTTCTTTGCTGTTTGCATAAGCCAGGCAGCCGGTTCATCGGGTATACCTTTCATTTTCCAGTGCTGTAATGCACTGATAAAACTATCCTGCACAATATCTTCTACGAGGTGAATTTGCTGAAGCCCAACGATGTGCGTTAATACAGCAACCATCTTTCCCGACTGGTGCCGGAAAAGATGGTCGATGAGTTGTTCGGTATTTTGTGTGGGTTCACTCATTCAAACACTACTACATCACGAACTTCAACAGATCCGCCGAGTTCAAGATCGGGACATCCTTTGGCTATTTCAATGGCAGCTTCGAGGCTTTCGGCTCTTACAACAAAGAAACCCCCTACCATTTCTTTACTTTCCATATAGGGGCCGTCGGTAACTACATTGTCCTTGTGCAGGGTTTTTCCGGTTGGCATTAATGCTTCACCGGCTACATAAATACCCGATGCCTGTAACTGACCTACCCAGGCAAACCATTTTTCCATGTTTTGCTGCATGGCTTCAGGAGAAGCGGTAAAAGGGTCGAGACCTCCACGGAAGAGGAACATAAAATTGCTCATAACTGTTGTTTTAATAATTGAATGATTGGTTTACGGTAATATGACGGATAACCGAAACCAGATCAGACAAAAAGATAAAAATTTTTTTTCCTGAGAAAGGGCGGTAAAGGATGAATGGAAAATACTCAGAATGGTTTGTATGCGTACACTACTTCATAAGCCTGTTTTTTGAGCGAAGGAAGCAGCTGACCAATTTTCAGGTCTTTTTTCTGAGGCGTAGGTTCACAAACCCAGTAGGGCTCACCGTTATAAAGAATAGGTGTTCCCATGGGCTTATTAAACTGTACCGCAACGGTAATATGTGTTGGATACGATAAAACAATCATGGGCAGGTTATAAATTTCTTTCACAAGGAAAAAGAAAAATGCAGAACGGTCCTCACAATCACTGTATTCGTAAAACAGGGTTTGTTCAGGCGATAAACGTTTTTCTTTTCCGTAGGCCTTGGTATCTGTTTCGAATAAAAAAGCAGAGCGGGTAAAATGCATGAGGTAATCAACACCCTGTTGCTGGTTCATACCAGTAACAGCATCGCGTAACAATGGTACCAGTGAGTTGTAAGTGGTCTGGCTTAAAGGAATACCAAACTGGGCAGCATAATCAACCACCGGATAATTGGTAAAAATTTTCTGTACCTGCTGATCAAGCAGCACATTGAATTTATATTCTTTGTTTTTATAATCAAATTGCAACTGCTTAACGGTATAATTATTTTTTCTGATTAGAGGCAGTTGCGTCACTTTATAAGAGAACCGATTATTACCGGCATCGTTTAACGCAATAGTGGTAAAGGATTTGGAATCAACATCAACTTTATTATTATAGTCGTGGTAATTGAGGCAAACATATTGTTTGTCGGTTACCATGTAGTAAGGAATATCATAAATATTTTCTTCGCTTCTTACATACAACAATAAAGTATCGTTACGGTATCTTAAAGTAGCACTGTAACCCGATTCGTTCAGCAAAAACCATTTGTACAAAGTATAGCGATGGTAATTAGCAGCTTTGGGACTTAATTTTTCTGCAGCGGTTCTGATGAGTTGATAATAGAACCAGTCATCAAGTTTTTTGCTATCGCGGTATTGTAATAGTTCTTTTATGATGGGTTGAAAATCACCCGCTTTCAAACCGGTATAAAAATCTGTAATCCCTGTTTTTGAAATCGGTTCTTTAATATCAACCTGGATAGAAGCATCCGTTGGTAAAATCAGGGAGTCGCCATAAAAATCCAATACCAGCTCCTTCCCCGTTGCATTATTCTGTGCAAACCCGGTGGAAATGTATAAAACAGTGGAAATGAATAATATGGACAGGTTTTTAAGCAAATTCAAGTGCTTTAAAGCTCTATGAATTTACGAAAAGGTAACAATTAATTAATATTAAGTTTTTTGAATAAACCCTAACTCGTTGATTTACAATTAATATATGGCGTGTGTAATACTTTGTTTATGCCGGTAAATGACGGGCTTTCCGTTCTGATAGGCGGGGGTCCACCTGGGACTTTCCTTTAATACCCTCAAAGTTTCCATATCTACCGACCATTCAATAGAGTGAACAATATAGGGGTCATGAACTTTTCCTTCCGTATCCACCGTAAAAGCGACAACAACCGTTCCTCTTCCACCACTTCCAACCACGTCTTTAAAACGGCCCGGTGTACGAAGATTTTTTTCAAGGTATTTGATCCAGCCCTGCACCCCGCCTTTAAATTCTGCAGGTTTCCTGTCGGTCTCTTCAACAATAGCCGCAATAGAATCTTTATAGGCTTTCGAATTAAGGTCTATCATTCTTCCATCGGCGTAAGTCGTGATATTGGTAGAAAAGTTTCTGGTCCATATTCTGCTCCCCTTTTCATAGAACACACTGATGGCTATTGACCCGTCGGGGTTTCTGTAATCCCAGTAACTATCTTTCTTGCCATTACTAACCATCCCGATACTATCGATATTACCCAGGCGGTTATACCATGCAAAACGCCCATGCGGAATTTCAAGGTTTTCATCTTTATAGGTCTCACATTTTACCATTGGACCCTTGTTCTGGTAAAAGCGACAGACATAAGTGGTATCGTTTTCTTTAACGCGGTGCATAAAATACGCAGCAACATTAATATCATTAACGGGTGACCAGTCTTCGCGGAAAGCAAAGAAAGCTTCTTTTTTATTTTGTGTTTTGCCTGATAACCCGCTAAGAATGAAAATGAAAAAAAGAAAAGATTTTCTGTTCAACATAAAACGAAAGAGGATTAAAATATTTGTTTTGCAAAGGAAATAATAAAAGAAGTTCCTTTATCGGGCTCACTGTTTACGGTAATGGTTCCGCCCATCGAGGTAATATGGTGACGCACCAGGTATAAACCGATTCCCTTACTATCGTTATGTTCATGAAAACGCTGGTGCATACCGAAAATACGGTCCTTTACTTTTTCCATATCAAATCCACGACCATTATCTGTAACACTTAACAGGAGTTGATCGTTCTCTGTCCAGCTATGTAATTCAATAACAGGGGCTCTTCCCGGAAATGAATATTTAATAGCATTGCTGATCAGGTTCAGGAAAACACTTTCAAGATAGGAACGGTTAAAATAAACAGCGGGCAGGGCATCGAAATCGGTTTTAATACTGGCTTTAGAGTCGGTAATCAGTGTTTGAATAGACCGGGTAACGGCCTCGAAAACATCACTGAAATAAACATCTTCTTTTTCAATCTTCATTTGCTGGTTATGACTCAGCAGGTCAACATAATCGTTCAGTGTTTCTTTCAGACTTTCAGTTCCGGATTTAAGGATGGCTAAAAATCGGTGTACTTCCTCATCTTCAATAGCGTGTTTGTTGAGCAGACTAAATACACTCAGCAGGTTATTAACAGGCGAACGAAGGTCGTGCGAAGTGGTATAAGACAATTGTTTAAGATCGGCATTCAGGTTACCCAGTTCTGCAATGAGTTTGTTGCGATCGGCTTCTTCTGATTTTTTATGGGTAATATTTTTGGCAATGGCATATATAAGCTCTTCCTGAGGAACCGGCATAGAAGTCCAGGAGAGCCAGACAATATCACCTGTTTTGGTAATATAACGGTTTTCAAAATGAAGCAGTGGTTCTCCGTTGAGCAGTTCATCCCTGTAGCGTGCAGTAATGGTTCGATCATCCGGATGAATAAAACCGGCAATAGGAGCTGCCATTAACTCCTCTTCAGTATAACCCAATACCCTGGAAACAGAATGGTTTATTTTTCTGAAATAACCATCATATCCGGCAATACAAAACAGGTCGGCGGAGAGTTCGAAAAAATGTTCGAGATTGAAAGATGAAGCCTGAGTACTGATGCCTGAATGAGATCGCATAAACCACGAATATTGTTAGAGAAATCAATCTATCATAAATATACGAAAGGAGTGCTTTTGCTGTTCAATAAGTTTTCAGTTTAAAGAATTATTTACACAGTAACTTTATTGTTTGTTTAAGTGATTAATTATGCCATTCAAACTCCATTCTTCCTATCAACCTGCGGGCGACCAGCCTTCAGCCATCGCACAACTAACCGATGGTATACTGGATGGCGAGCAATACCAGACTTTACTCGGTGTAACGGGTAGCGGTAAAACTTTTACCATGGCCAATGTGATTAATAATGTGCAGAGACCCACACTGGTACTTACACATAATAAGACATTAGTGGCTCAACTGTATGGCGAGTTCAAACAATTCTTTCCTGAAAATGCTGTGGGTTATTTTGTAAGCTATTACGATTACTATCAGCCCGAAGCGTATATGCCCGTGAGTGATACCTATATTGAAAAAGACCTCAGCATCAATGAAGAATTAGATAAGCTCAGATTACAGGCCACGTCACAATTACTGAGCGGCAGAAGAGATATTATTGTAGTAGCCAGTGTGAGTTGTATTTATGGTATGGGTAACCCTACTGAATATGAAAACGGTATTATCCGCATTCAGAAAGGGCAGGTAATATCGCGACAGGGTTTTCTGCACCAACTGGTGAATGCCTTGTATAACCGGAGTCAGGAAGAATTTAAAAGAGGTACATTCAGGGTGAAGGGCGATACGGTTGATATCAATCTGCCTTATGTTGACTTTGGCTACCGCATCAGTTTTTTCGGCGATGAAATTGAAGAAATTGAAAGTATTGAAACTGCTACCAACAAACGGATAGGTTTAATGGATACGGCGGCCATCTTCCCCGCCAATCTTTATCTCGCACCTAAAGACATGATTCAGCAGGTAATGAATGAGATACAGGATGAAATGATGGCACAGGTAGAATATTTTAAAAATATCGGAAAATTTATTGAAGCACAGCGGTTGAAGGAAAGAGTAGAATATGACCTTGAGATGATTCGTGAACTGGGTTATTGTAATGGTATTGAAAACTATTCCCGCTTTTTCGACCGTCGCAAACCGGGTACCAGACCATTCTGTCTGCTTGATTATTTTCCGAAAGATTTTCTCTGTGTAATTGATGAGAGTCACCAGACCATTCCACAGGTTGCAGGTATGTATGGTGGCGACAGGAGCAGGAAAATGGTACTGGTTGATTATGGTTTTCGTTTGCCCAGCGCCATGGATAACCGGCCATTGAATTTTCATGAGTTTGAATCATTGGTTGGACAAACCGTTTTTGTTAGTGCTACTCCAGGTGATTATGAACTGGAAAAAACGGGTGGCGTGGTGGTAGAACAGGTGGTTCGTCCAACAGGATTACTCGATCCTCCTATTGAAATAAGACCGAGTGTAAACCAGATCGATGATTTGCTGGATGAAATTGACAAGCGTGTAAAGAAAGGAGACCGGGTATTAGTAACAACGCTTACCAAAAGAATGGCAGAGGAAATGGATAAATACCTTGGGAGAATCAATATCAAATCGAAATACATTCATAGCGATGTTGACACACTGGAGCGTGTTGAAATTCTGCGCGACCTTCGTCTGGGTGTTATTGATGTGCTGGTAGGTGTAAACCTGTTAAGAGAAGGACTTGACCTTCCTGAAGTATCACTGGTAGCCATACTGGATGCAGACAAAGAAGGATTTTTAAGAAATGAAAGATCACTGACACAAACTGCAGGCCGTGCGGCTAGAAATGTAGATGGCCTGGTTATCTTTTATGCAGATAAGATGACAGAAAGTATGCAGCGTACGATTGATGAAACAAGCAGAAGAAGAGAAAAACAGATTGCTTACAATATTGCGCATAATATCACACCTAAGACTGTTATTAAAAGCAAGGAGCAGGTATTTGCACAAACATCGGTGCTGGATATTAAAGGATACGATCCTTCGAACCCCTATGCACTGCAAAAAAATGAACAGCTTGTGTCTGTGGCTGCAGAGGAACAGGTAGAATATAAAACCATCCCACAAATAGAAAAAGCCATAGCATCCACTAAAAAACAAATGGAAAAAGCCGCCCGCGATCTTGATTTCATAGAAGCGGCGCGTTTAAGAGATGAGATGTTTGCGTTGCAGAAGAAATTTGAAAATTTGAAAATTTGAAAATTTGGAAATGGGGAGGTTTCATTTCCTTAACAACTTAGCTATAAAAGAGCGAAAAAATGGAGGCCGCAGGCCTCTTATCATTTTGAAATTTTCAAATTCCCAAATTTTCAAATTATCTTGTCTCCAACAGCTTGCCCATGAGACTACTCTGGAAACTCTACCTGTGGATGACAGGATGGAAGGTTCAAACCAATTTCCCCTATCATATTCCAAAATGTGTTGTTATTGTGGCACCCCATACCAGCGCCTGGGATTTTATAATTGGACTGGCAGTGAGAAGTGTATTGCAACTGCAGCATGTAAAATACCTCGGCAAAGCAGAGTTGTTTGAAGGCAGGTTCGGCTTTTTCTTTCGTCGACTCGGCGGCTATCCGGTTGACAGATCGAATAAACACAATATGGTTGATCAGGTAGTAGAACTTTTTAACCGGCATGACCAGTTTGTATTAGCGCTTTCTCCTGAGGGCACAAGAAAAAAAGTAGACAGGTTAAAGACAGGCTTTTATCATATCGCAAAAAAAGCGCGCGTGCCGATTATTATGACTGCATTTGATTTTAAAAAGAAAGAAGTTTATTTCGGCGAACCCTTTTACACCTGTGAAGATGAAGCGGCTGATTTTAAAAAGATCATTTCGTTTTATGCAGCAGTGGAGGGAAAAAAAGCTGATCAGGGACTTACACATTTACAAACGGAAACATTTGTTCATTGATTTTAAGCACACACTATGCACTACCCGAATATCATTGAAAAGTTTTGCCAGTATGAACAATCCAAACCCAACCAACTTTTTTTATCGGAGCCTGTAAAGGGTGTATATAAAGAGTTTACCTGGCGGCAGGCCGGACAGCAAATACGCAGTATGGCTGCGGCCTTAAATGCGATGGGATATGGCAAAGATGACAAGATTGCTATCCTCAGTAAAAACTGTGCGCACTGGATTATGGCCGATCTGGCTATAGCCATGGCGGGCTGTGTTTCTGTACCGCTTTATCCAAATATTAGCGCAGAAACATTAGAGGAAATTATTGTTCACAGTGAGAGTAAAGCCATTTTTATTGGTAAACTTGATCAACCGGAACAAATCAGAAAAGGCGTTCCTGATTCACTTACACAGATCAGTTTCCCGTTTTATCCAAATGCAGGATGTATTAATTGGGATGAATTGGTTAATCAACATGCACCGCTTACTCAAATTCCAAAACCTGATCCACAGGCGCTGGCCTGTATTGTGTACACATCAGGAACAACGGGTCAATCAAAAGGTGTAATGAACACCTATCATGCCATGGCGTTTGCTGTGGGAGAGTTTTTGAATAATTTTCCTGCAATTAAAAATGAAATTTTCTTTTCCTATTTACCACTTTGTCATGTAGCCGAACGAATGCTGGTGGAATGTGGAACTATTTTTACGGGAAGTACGGTTTACTTTGTAGAGTCGCTTGATACCTTTGCGGCTAATCTTGCTCATACCCAACCAACCGTGTTTCTTGCAGTACCACGTATCTGGGAAAAAATGCAGGAAGGTATTCTTAAAAAAATGCCGCAACAAAAACTGGATCGTTTGCTAAAAATTCCACTCATTTCTTTATTGATCAAAAAAATGATCCGAAAGAAATTAGGTTTGGCAAGAGCAAGACATATTTTCACGGGAGCCTCACCAATTAATCCTGCACTTTTACACTGGTACGCACGATTGGGTATTATTATTCAGGAAGCATATGGTATGACAGAAAATGTGGCGCTCTCTCATGTGAACAAAAAAGAAAATGCAAAATTTGGAACAGTGGGGCAGCCTTATGCCGGTGTACAGGTTCGACTCGGGAAAGACAATGAAGTGCAGGTTAAAAGCGAAGCTTCCATGCTGGGTTATTATAAAGAACCTGAATTATCGGCACAATGTTTTGAAGATGGTTTTCTGAAAACGGGTGACGAAGGATCAATAGATAAAGAAAGATTTCTTACCATTACCGGCCGAATCAAAGACCAGTTTAAAACGGGTAAAGGAAAATATATTACACCAGCCCCGATGGAAAATCAGTTATTGGCACATCAATATCTCGCACAGGTTTGTGTGGTAGGATCAGGTCAGCCGGCTGCAATGGTGCTTTGTACTTTAACAGAACAGGCAAAAAAAACAGATACTGAAAGTGTAAAAACAGAATTGACAGAATTATTGCGTGCTATTAATAATAAGTTAGAACATCATGAGCAACTGGCAAAAATGATTATTTGTAAAGATGAGTGGACCATTGTAAATGGCCTGCTCACCCCTACGCTCAAGATCAAAAGAAAAAACATTGATGCACAATACGGAGAACGCTACGCAGACTGGTATCGTTCTACCGAAACGATTGTCTTTGAGTAGTTTTTGCGGCCATACAATATTCTGGTACAGTTTTTCGTTGTATAGCAGGATAAAAATGTAGAACCATGAGAACCAATCGTTTCATTCTGGCAGTGGCGTCGTCTGTGCTGCTGTTTTCCTGTGTGAGCACCAAAAAATTCAAAGAGTCTGAAGCAAAATATACCCAGTTAAGCGGTGCTTACCTGGAAATGCAGGGTAAATACCGCGAACTACAGGACCAGATCAAAGATTTAGAAAACCAACTGGCCAGATCCAAAGGACAGAACAGCGAACTCAATACCCGCAAACAGGCACTGGAAGCACAGATAGAGGACCTTAATAAGCAGATTGAATTCCTGAAACAGAATAATACAACTGTTCTGAGTCAGTTGAAAGATCTTTCAGTAGTAACCGGTGCACAGGCCGAAAGCATAAAAAAATCGCTGGAGAATATTGGTGCAAAAGATATTTATATCAGAGACCTGCAGGGTTCAATTGCACGCAAAGATTCACTGAATATGGCATTGGTGATGAACCTGAAAGGAGCTATTGGTAACCTGAATGATGAAGACATCAATATCAAAGTAGATAAGGGTGTTGTATATGTTGATATTTCAGATAAACTGCTTTTCAAAAGTGCCAGCTACGAGGTAACAGACAGGGCCAAAGAAGTATTGGGTAAAGTGGCCAAAGTGCTGAATGGCCAACCCGAAATTGAATTTATTGTAGAAGGCCATACAGATTCATTACCTATTAAGACTTCAGTAATTCAGGATAACTGGGACCTGAGTGTAAGAAGGGCTACTACTGTAGTGCGTATTTTACAGGAAACCTATGGTATTGATCCCAAACGTATGACCGCAGCAGGAAGAAGCCAATATATTCCTTTAAAAGACAATGCAACCATCGAAGGAAGAGCGGCCAATCGCAGAACAAGAATAGTTATTCAGCCAATGCTCGATCAGTTCTTTAAACTGCTGGAAACAAAACCACAATAAAGCTTACTTACTAACCGACCATATACCAAAGAAGCCCTCTGTAATGGAGGGCTTTCTGTTTATAGTAAGCGTTAGGTAAATACTATACGAGTTCAACCGCAATAGCTTCCTGAACCAGGGTTAACTGAGCTTCGGGTAATGCGGTTGCTGCAAGGTTCAGCATTTCGTCCAGAACAAAAGACGGAGCGCTGGCCTGTATACCTTTAAACCAGCCAATGATTTCATGTGTGGCCAGTCCTTTCAGCATCCAGTAACTGTAGCGTGCATTTTTTTCGGGGGGCAGACCTGCAACGATTTCCATGGTAAGCGCGTGCATTTGTTCATCGGTAAAATGCTGCCAGAAAATTTCTTTAATGATCACTTCTTCCATATTCATATGGCTCAGGTTAAATGCCGTAAACTCAGCTAAAGAAAACTGCAACTGTCGACCTGCAAAAACTTTATCAGAAGTTTTTACCGCCACTTCATACTGTTCAATACAACCTTGCAAATGTGCAGCAAGCATGTGATCCTTATCGTGCTGTTTTTCAAAATCGGCAATTACGTCGGGAGCAATTTCCTGAATAAGGCTGAATACTTTTGTGTCTTCTGTATGGGCATGACTTTCAAAAAGCCAGATCAGTTCTTTCAGGGAATTGATGGTTACTGATGCATTGGTATCATCAGCAAAATCTGTATGCTGTACCTGTAGTGAACAATGATACAGCATGGCACGGAGACCCTGATGTATCTGGTGAAAGGGATTGTAACGTGTTTCGTTATTCATATGTAGTTTTTTATGGAATGAATAACAAAACTGAAAGAAAGAAATGACCGGTAAAACCACATAAGAATGTGGTTGATGATCAGAGGTCGAAAGAGAAGGAGACCGGCGCTATGACTACAGGAATGCGAAGAAATCTTTTTTTGTATGGAAACATATTGATTAATTCGGTATTTAGTAAAAGTTTTGATTAAATTTAAACGTAAGAGCTGTACCCCTCTGCAGCTACATTTATAAGCAAGTAGATGAAATTGTATCCAAGATTCCGAAACCTGTATAAACCGGTTTTCACTTTTTTACTCAGTGTGTGTATAACCGCTTTTTTACAGGCGCAGGCACCTGTTGCTAAAAACGGTATAATTGATCTGAGGAAAACGGATCTCTCTATCCAAAAAATTGCATTAGATGGTGAATGGGGTATTTGCTGGCAACAACTTTGCGAGCCTGGAGATACCAAAAGTAAAATGACGGGCATGATGCCTTTTCCCAGACGATGGGATGACACACTTATTAATGGTGCCAAGCTAACCGCCAAAGGATACGCATCTTATATGCTTACGGTAATACTGCCGGCAAATGCCAAAAACCTGGCACTGGATGTACCGGATACCTATACCAGCTATAAGCTTTTCGTAAATGATGAACTCTTTGTACAATCCGGAGTGCCGGGAACTACCCGTGAAACAACCATTCCGAAATGGCAGCAATATACCAGGGAGCTTTTTGCGAAAACCGATACGGTTAAACTGATTTTACAGGTAGCCAATTTTGAACATTCAAAAGGAGGGCCTTATAAGTCGATAGTAATAGGTAATAAAGACCGACTTTTCATGGAGAGGGCAAAAAACAATGCGCTCGACTTTATTTTAACCGGAAGCATCATTATGTGCGGCCTCTTTTTCTTCGGTCTGTACTTTTTTGGCCGCTACGATAAAACGATTCTTTATTTCGCACTTTTTTGTATTACATACAGCTACCGGATTGTAGGGGCATCTCAGTATTCGCTCCATAGTTTTACAACTAATATTCCATGGATCGTAACGGTTCACCTTGAATACCTTTCGTTATTTATAAGTGTAATCTTTTTTACCCAGTATACACAGAAACTTTACCCTAAAGATTCGAATAAATATATTACGGCTGTTGAAACATGGGCCTGTATTATTCTTTCGCTTATTACTGTATTCTTCCCCCCCTCTGTATTTACACAGCTTATCAATCCTTTCCTGCTGGTCATGTTCAGCGTAATTGCCTATGCGGTATATGTATATGTAAAAGCCTATCGTAAAAAACGACTTGGCGCAGGATATGCTTTATTGAGTACGGGTATTGTAATGATCGTTTTTGTGATTATTAACCTCCAGTATTTTGGTTTTGCAGCACCGCAAAAAGAACTGCTCTTCATTGGATATATATCATTCTTTTTTCTTCAGTCGCTTATTTTGTCATTCCGATATTCCTATTTACTCAATAAGGCAAAAAAAGAAGCAGAACAGGGGCTGGTGGCAAAAAGCGATTTCCTCTCAAATATGTCGCATGAAATACGAACACCGCTTAATTCTGTGATCGGACTATCGCATATTTTACTGGAGAATAAACCAAGAGAAGACCAGAAGGAACAATTAAATGTATTGTTGTTTTCGGCCAATAACCTGCTCACCATTGTAAATGATATTCTTGATTACAGCAAAATAGAAGCGGGTAAAATTAATTTTGAATACATCGACATGGACCTGGTAAAAGTGTTTCAGGATATTCTGTCGGGGATGAAAACAATTGCTGATGAAAAAGGAATTGAGCTGATACTGGAAAAAGACCCTGCATTTAATACACGTATCATTTCAGATCCAACACGTATCAGCCAGGTGGTAGCCAATCTTTTGCAGAACGCGATCAAGTTTACGAGGAAGGGACATGTAAAATTAGTGATTAGACAGGTGAAAATGAGTAAACAGCATGTAACACTGACGATACGAATAGAAGATACGGGAATCGGAATTGCTGCCGAAAAGCAAAAACTTATTTTCGATCGCTTTACACAGGCCGATACATCTACCTCAAGAAGCTTTGGCGGAACAGGACTTGGTTTATCAATCTGTAAAAAAATACTTGAATTACAAGGCTCACAATTACAACTCGAAAGTGAACCGGGAACCGGATCAACTTTCTTTTTTACACAAACATTCCCTGTTTCGCAGGCATTTAATTTTAGTCAGGATGACCCTGTAATACAAATTGAAAAAGGACGACCTCTCAGTGGCATACCTATCCTGATGGCGGAAGATAATGAACTGAATGTGCTGGTCGCCAAAACATTTCTCGAAAAATGGGGGGCAAATATTGATGTGGCCGTGAATGGAGAAGAGGCCGTAAAAAAATTAGACCCGGCAAAACATAAACTGGTATTGATGGATATGCATATGCCGGTAATGGATGGTTATGAAGCCATATCAGCCATACGTGCAAAAGGAATAGAAATACCCATCGTTGCTTTAACAGCAAGCCTGCCCTCTGAAGTAGAAGAAAAAGCAAAAGATTTATCTATCAACGGAATTGTTACAAAACCATTTGAACCGGAAGAGTTTTTAAAACTGCTGATTAAAATACTACAGGTGTAAGCCGGCAAAAAAACTTAATAGTTTTTCAGACAGTACAGTCATGCTAACCTGTTCAATCGCGTGAACCGTGTTGGGTAATACCTGAATAGAACCTTTTGGTAATTGTTGAGCTGTAAGCGTAGTTTCTTCCAGCGAAACCATATTGTCTTTTTCACCAATCAGTAATAAAACATCTGCTGTAATCTTTTGCAGACAAGCGTTATTTAATAGGGGCTTATCACCAAGAAGTGAAAGCATGTCGGCGCTGGCGTTTAACAGCGCTTTCCAATTTTCTTTTCCATGTCTGTTTGCCAAAGCCGCTGCAAAAGCTGGTACTTTCTCTTCTATTATTTCCGGGCGAAGCATTTTTATTTCTTTGGCAGCAATTTCGGGCGACCAATTATACTTGGTACCCAACGTGACAATCCCGGAAAATAATTCAGGATATAAAGAAGCAAGGTACATAGCTACATATCCACCCATACTATAACCAAACACATACAGATTCTTTAACTGGTTGCTTTTGATATATTCGAGGGTTTGTTCTGCAAACAGTTCCATAGAAAGAGAACCGTTTATTGATTCGCCCCCATGACCATAAAAATTAAAACTATGAACCCGGTACTGCGAAGAAGCTAAGTTTTCGCTTAAAGGGAAGAGTTGTTCTTCTGAACCAATGGCACCATGAAGAAGAAGAATATGTTGCATGTAACAAATATAATCAACTCACTCCTGCCCTCGCTGCTTAGCAAAGAGTGGGAATTAAAGCGCCCTGTCAACAGCTTGGATACACCCGGGATTGGTTAATGTAAATAATCGACAACCCTAAATACGACAGCCTCCGTTGATCGCCTATCTTTTACTGTTCAACCGAATCTGACTTTATGAGCTACTGATGAAACAGATATTTGGCAGACAAATTGAACCATGAAAAAATTGTACTTCAGCATCCTCTCAGTGATGCTGCTTTTTATCAGTAGCTATGCTCAGTCAGGCCGTATCGGGAAAATAACTTTGACCATTCAGAACGAACAGCAACAGGTCATTGAAAATGCAACGGTGGAGCTACTGCGTTCAAAGGATTCTTCTTTGGTAAAAGCAGCCATAACAGATAAAACAGGAGCGGCCATTTTTGATAACCTGCTCACAGGTATTTATCGCATCAGGATATCGGCAGTGGGTTATACTACAAAATATACTTCACCTGTTGAACTTACAACACAACAAAACGAAGGGCGTATAGGAAACGTTGTATTGGCTACCAGTGCCGCCGCTACCAGCGAAGTAACAGTAACAGGCCGCAAGCCATTTATACAAAAACTCACCGACCGTATTGTAGTGAATGTTGAGAATAGTATTGTAAGTGCAGGCAGTTCGGCGCTTGATGTACTGGAAAGAGCACCGGGTGTTACAGTAGACCAGAATGACGCCATCGGTTTGAGGGGCAGACAGGGTGTGATTATTATGATTGATGGAAAACCAACACCCATGACCGGGGCCGACCTGGCTAATTACCTGCGCGGACTTCCCTCAAATACCATTGAACGTATTGATATTATAACCAATCCTTCTGCTAAGTACGATGCTGCAGGTAATTCGGGTATTATCGATATCAGGATGAAAAAAGACCAGCGCATGGGCACCAACGGTACAATAACCATGGGCTATGGTCAGGGTGTGTATCCCAAATCGAATGCCGGTGTAACATTTAATCACCGCAATAAAAAAATCAACTTCTTTGGTAACTATTCTTACGGCTATCGCATGAACCTGAACCATTTGATACTGGACAGGAATTTTTACGATAACAATAAAGTATATACAGGAGGAGACTTAAAAGACAACTATACCAAAACGCCCGTTCATTTTAATACGACAAGATTGGGACTGGATATTTTTCCATCGAAAAAAACAATCATTGGCGCGGTTGTGAGTGCCAACTTTAATAAAATAGGGAGAAGAAACGTAAACGGGTCCGATGTGCTGAATGCCCAGAGACAAAAAGTATCAACTTTTCAAACCCTTGCCACCAATGATGATCATGCAGATAATATGGTGGCCAATATTAATTTCAAACATTCTTTCAATACCAGCGGAAAAGAATTAACAGCCGATATTGACTATGGTGAATACAATTCTGCATCACTCTCACGCGTGGCCACCAAATATTTTAACCTGAGCGGCGGAAGTCTGCAACCCGATTGTATTTTAGATGGTGACCAGGATGGAAAACTGATTTTAAGAACTGCAAAAATTGATTATGCCAATCCGTTGAAAACAGGAGGTCGTTTCGAAGCGGGTGCAAAAACCAGTTATGTTTCTGCTGATAACGACGCAAAGTTTTTTGATGTAAGTACCGGAACGCCACAGGATGATATAAATAAAACCAATCGCTTTAAATACAATGAATACAATAATGCCTGTTACCTGAATTATAGCAGAGAGTTTAAAAAATTCAGTCTGCAACTGGGTCTTCGCGGAGAGCATACAAAAATAAATACGCACCAGATAAAAGGAGATATCCGTTTCGACTCTTCTTATTTCCAGCTTTTCCCCAGTGCTTTTTTCAATTATAAACTGAAAGAAGACCAAACCCTCGGTATTTCTGTAAGCCGAAGGATCGACCGTCCGGGTTACTCACAGTTGAATCCATTCCTGTTTTTGATTGATGTAACAACCTATTCTACTGGCAGACCCGGTTTGTTACCACAGCTCACCTGGTCATACGAGCTGAGTTATACGATGAAGAATATAAATTTTACTTTGGGTTATAGTCATACCAAACAAAACCAGAATGTAGCTATTGCACGTTTCAAAGATGTGTTCCCCAATATTCCTTCTGATGATAATGTAACGGTACAGATTCCGGTAAACCTGCGTTCACAGGATTATTATGGATTAACTGTTTCAGCGCCATTCCGTATCAGTACCTGGTGGAACATGATCAACAACGGAAATGTATTTTATAATCATTTCAATGGAACATTGGGTGGTACCACACTCAATAATGGTAAACCTGCATTTGATATAAGAACCAATAACAGTTTTACCTTGGGTAAGGGTTGGGTAAGTGAGTTTAATGTGAATATGAATTCCGGAGGCCAATACGGATTCATGGTACTCGATCCACAATGGGGTGTGGCATTGGGTATACAGAAAACAATGATGAATAAAAAAGGAACCCTGCGTTTGAATGTCACAGATATTTTCTGGACCAATCTGCCTAAAGCTGTGATCACATATAATAACTATATCGAAAAATGGCGCGCCTACCGCGAAACAAGGGTAGCGAATTTAACGTTCACCTATCGCTTTGGAAAGAATACAGTGCAAGCTGCACGAAGAAGGGCAACAGCATCGGAAGAAGAAAGAAGCAGGGCAGGGAACTGATTTAGTGAGTAGTGAATAGTCAGTAGTGAGTAAACCAGTATTACACTCACTACTGACTATTTACTACTCATTCACTATTCACTCCTTACCAATTCCTCAATCCTATTCTTACTATGCAGCTTCTCCAGCAATTTCAAATGAGGTTGTAATTTTTTGAGGGTATTTTTTTGCAGGAAACTTTTCAGGTGCTTATAGAAATGACTGTGGTCGTAATATCCATAGTCGGCGCTTTTAAAATTATCAGGATCACTGACAAGCTGTTCTGTAGCCTTTCGGATACGCATGATCTGTATAGCTGTTTTGGTGCTGATACTTGTAGCTGTTTCGAAATAACGCTGTAATGTGCGGGAAGAAATACCGTACTGTTTGGCAAACTCTTCAACAGGTGTAACAAAGTCGCGGTTGTTTTCGCAATGAGCAAGTATTTCAGAAACAATCTGAATAGGTTTCAGCGAACCGGAATATTGCTGGATGATCTTTTCAAAATACTGTGTCAGTAAATAAACGCGATCATTAAAAGTACCGGCTTTCTTTACCTGCGAAAGAATGGCAGCATCCATGAGATAACTCAGGGGGAAAATATATTCTCTGTACTCAGAAAAATTAATCTTCTTTTCAAAAATAACCGGTGATATCTTGAATTTAATGCCGAACAGTTTATTACCAGGCTGGTGATAACATTCAATGGCGCGATGACGTGGCAGAAATCCATCGCTCTTCATATCAAATTTCCTGTCGCCGATCTGCATTACAAATGGAGTACCGAGGTTGAGCAGGTAAGTATAGCCAGTATTGGGAAACAATGCATCTGAAAACCCTTTGGGATATTGATCCCATAACTCATCGAAATCGGTTTCCCAGAAGAAATCGATAAAGTAGGAAATAGACTCATCAGCTTTCTGCCGCTGATAGTTTTGGTGGAAGTGGTCGGTATGAAAAAATTCTACGTGTTGCACCTTGAATTAAAGGTAGACACACGACTGGGGCAAAAACTTGTTAAAATATGATGTTCGGTTAAAACGAATGATTAAACCAGCTTAGACTGTTTTGAGTAAATAGTCGCCGGGGAATAAATGAAGAGGCAGGAACCGTTTTGAATGGTTTGAATAAGTTCTTTATGAATTTCTTCCGGTACCGCAGGACAACCCAGACTTCTTCCCAGATAACCCTGTTGAAATACAAACTGTTCACTGGCATAATCGGCACTGTGAATGACAATACCTCTTTGTAAAGCTTTGTCATTAATTCCTTTTTCTATTCCAATGAGCCGAAGCGAAAAACCATGTTTACCGATATAAGTATTTCCTGTGGTGTAAAAGCCAAGACTACTCTGGTAACTGCTGTTTCTGTTGGAAAATTTTTTGGCCATCAGTTTGCCCGAATTTTTTCCATGAGATACATAGGTGTGATAGAGCAGACTGTTGCTGTTGAGGTCAATCACAAAAAAACGTTTTTGCGTTGACGGTAAACTAAAATCAATCACCGATAAAACAGCATCATTTAATAACTGACCTTTTTCCTGTAGCTGTCTGTATCCTTTAAGTGCATAAAGAAATGCCTGACGTGAGAGACCGAGCTTTTCGAGATCAAGTGATTCATATAAACTGAGTGCTTCGTTTTTTGGCGCGTAAACTGAATTTGTTTTTGAAATGTCTGCAGGAGCCGGCTTTTCCGTGTATGCGGATAAGCTAAATAAGAAGCAAATGAGTAAGCTGGTAAGACTAAGAGAGAGAATGGAATTTTTTTGTTTGTTGTTCATACACACTATTTATCCGCACTACAACAGCAGGGAGGGCAAAATTAGGGTTGATGAGTCAAGGACGAACGCAATACATAAAGCTTTAACAAGCTGTTGACGGGTTTATACATAAAAAATCCCGTCATACACTGTATGACGGGATCGCAGTTGGTATTGGCTGTTAAAAACCTATAATAGATTAAGACAGTCTTTGGTCGATCTCGCTGCGTAAGGAGGTAAAGATTTCATCAACGGTACCTTCTCCTTTAATATGTACCACTTTATCGAAACCAGCATAGTAATTAGCTACTACAGTAGTTTTTTGCTGGTATTCAGTGATTCTTGCACGAATAACGGTTTCATTGGTATCGTCGCTGCGGCCGCTGGTAATACCGCGGTTGAGCAAACGTTTAACCAGTTCCTCCTCACTTACATCAAGGGCCAGCACCACTCCAATCTCTGTATTCTTGAGTTTCAGGAGCTTATCTAGCGCAACACTCTGTGCCTCAGTGCGGGGGAAACCATCAAAAAGGAATCCTTTAGCCAGAGGATTCTGATCCAGCGCCGAACTGATCATTCCAATAACCACTTCATCAGGTACCAGTTGACCCTTGTCCATAAAAGACTTAGCTTCCAGTCCGAGAGGAGTTTGAGCTGCAATTTCACTACGTAATAAATCGCCGGTAGATAGATGTTTTAATCCGTAGGTAGCAATCAGTTTCTCACTTTGCGTACCTTTTCCACTGCCGGGAGGTCCAAACAGAATAATATTAAACATGTACAAACTAACCTTGCGTGAACTACAAATATAAGCCCAATGGCTTAAAAAACATTTAACATCTCATTAAAACATTGAATAAAACCGGGTTGTAAGGAAAAAAACAAGTGTTCGTCAGTTAATAAACAAACTTTTCGGGCCCGATAAACGTATTTTTAATGTATCAAAAGTTTTAGCATATGAAGTTGTTAGCTATGATTGCCCTGTCAACATTCGTTATTCAGGGTTGTTATTCTCAAAATACCCAACAGAAACTGACAAAAATGGACAGCACACAGAAAAATAATAACCCGGTATATTCCCGGACCGACAAATCGAAAGTGGCTTTAAAAGAAGAGGAGTGGAAAAAAATCCTTTCACCCGAAGTATATTATATAGCCCGCCAAAAAGGAACAGAGCGTGCCTGGACCAGCAAATTTGAAAACTTTAAAGAAGTGGGTACCTACTATTGCGCAGTATGTGGTAATGCGCTTTTTAAAAGTGATACCAAATTCGATAGTGGATGCGGATGGCCCAGTTTTTATGAACCCATTACAAAAGGATCCATTATTTACCTGCCCGATAATACACATGGAATGGTAAGAACAGAAGTACAGTGTGGTCGTTGTAAAAGCCATTTAGGACATGTATTTGAAGATGGTCCGCCACCAACAGGGTTGCGCTATTGTATTAATGGAGTGGTGTTAGATTTTGAGAAGGCGGAAGAGGCGAAGAAAAAATATGAGGCGGGGAAAGAAAAGAAAGGCTAATTGAATCTGTCAAAAGAAGCATGGCCGCTCTGTTTGAAATACTTTTCGGTAGGGTCAGTTTTACGGATAAAAAATTGGCCTTACTGTTTTGGTTCTTCTCTACTGTCTGTTGTTTCTTTTGGACTCGAAAAATTTAATAATTCACCTCCCAATGTTTTAATTATTTCCTGATTTTTAGATATCAGGCTACTAACGCCAAACATAACAACTGTACCAAGGATTGTTTTAAATATATTCTTCGAACCTGATTCAACAATCTTCTTAGACAGATATCCCGCAGAAACGCTGATTAGCATATTGGCTATACTATCTTTTATCTTCCCCGATTCGGCCACTTTTGTGAAAGTCTCTTTAATAAGTTGAATGGGCCTGAAACTATTCAATACATCTCTGAAAGATTGGCGTAATTCTATTCCATCTTGTTTATGTACAGATTCCATTTCAATAATGGTAAGTTGCAACTCCCTCAATAGATCTGGCTTTTCCATATGTTAGGTTTTCTTGAATATTTTTTTAATGATCAGATTAGCAAGTGGCCTTTTTATCCATTTATGCAGGAAGAAATAACTGATGATAAAAACAATCATATAAAACCCTGAAACAATTAGAAACCCGTATGATAACTTGCCTAATAATTCGCTTATAAAAAAGGATATACTAACAGATAGCATAAGAATAAAAAGAAACAGTATTATAATGATACCTGAATAAGAAACCAGACTTGTAAAAAGAACAATAGCGTGCCGAATGATTTTTAGTTTAGAAAGCTCAAACCTTTTTTTACCATAAAGCTCAATTTTCTCAATTAGTTTTTCGATAGCAGTATCTGAATCTGTCATAGTTGTTAAATATTAATACCTGCTTAATAAGTGGCTTGGCGCTTGCGAATAAGCTACTTATTAAGCAGGTATATGGTAGTATTAATGGATAGCTGCCCGAATTTCTTCTGCTGCTTTCTCAATTTTCACTTCTCCATTTGCCGCCATTGTTTTTGCCTCCGTTTTCATAGACTCGAATTTTTTACTGATGGCATCCATAAAACTGTCGAATTTATCGCTCAGCTCATCGGTGTAATCGTTACCCTTATCTACAATTTTCTTTCTTGTTACAGAACCCTTATCAGGTGCAAATAAAATGCCTAATGCAGCACCTACTACAGCACCAGCCAGCACACCCACCAAAACTTTTCCTGTCTTCATTATGTATGTTTTTATAGCGATGATTAATACTGGCAAGTTGACTATAAATACCGGACTATCTATTACATCTTTAAGCAAAAGAATTGCAAGACTCACAGGTTGCTATACCATGGCAACGGAGCTGCCGTATACTTTTTCACTGATTATACAATCTTCCGGCACGCCTAATTTTGATAATTGACCCTGAATGGTGTCCATCATACCAGGAGGTCCACAGACATAATATTTTCTGTTTTTACCGCCATTATTTTTGCTAATAAAATTTTCTGTAATCTCGCCATTCGCAAAACCGGATACTTTTTCTTCGGAAAGTATATTGATGAAATTGGTACCCAGTATACTGATAAACTCTTTCTCTAAAATAATATCAGCCCTTGTTTTGTTTGCATAAATGAGTCTGTTACTTCCAATCTGCTCAATAGATTTCAGGTGCCTGAAAATGGGAATAAAGGGCGTTACGCCAGCACCTCCTGCTATAAAAACACCCTCGCCATTATATTTAATAGCGCCAAAAACCCCCTGTAGCATTAATTCATCACCAGCTTTAAGACCTAGTAGTTTTTTCGTGAAACCATTGTGTTCAGGATAGGTTTTAATGGTAAACTCCAATAAATGCTGTTTAGGAAGTGAGGTAAAGGTAAATGGACGCATTTCGGATATTTCTTCTGACGAATGAATTGAAATATTTGTCGCCTGTCCCGGTTCAAATACCAGGTCAAATGGTTTTTGTGTAGTTATTCTGATTACATCTGGGGTTACTGGTTCTATCTCAATAATCTTTACAAGGGTATCTTTCATATAAGTAATAATATATCACCACTTCAACGGGAAGAGGAACACTTTTTAGTTGCTAAAGATTGGAAATAAAGAGGCGGAACAGTTATAATATTCAGTGAAAGAGTTTCACAAATCACAGGTCTTCTCAACAAATTTGCTGTTGTACGTTACAAATGTAAGCAAAAGAGAGAAATGCACTTTTTTCTTAGTATAGTATACAGTGCTTGAGTTTTACAGAACGTATAAACTACTCAATAAAATGACAGCATTAATTATGCTGCTGATTGCTCAAATGCTTTAAATATATCTTCTGTAGACTGGTACAATAATGTTTCGTTGATAGTAATTAAAGTCTGATTATTGGCATCAGGTCTTCCCAGGCGAATATTAAATTGTTGATTAAGCTTGGCCTGAAAATTTCTGCCATCTATATTTTTTGTCAGTTGTAACCGATAGATATTAGTACCATTAGCAAGGGCCGTAACTGTAAAACGGCCTGTTTTATTTAGCGCACCAAACAGTTTCTCAGCCTGTGTTTTAGCATCAGTAAATCTTTTCTCTGCACCTTCCATTCTGTGTAATGCCATAGCGGCATTCGTCCAGTTGCCATACATAGAGCCTCCATGTATTTTGATCAGGTGAGGCATTTGATCGATTACTGCAGCATCGCCACATAGTATGGCGCCAGCGCTGGCGCCGAGGTATTTATAGAGTGAAATGTAAACGGTATCAAAATACCGGCTGTACTCCTTAACCGAAACCCCCGACCATGCAGAAGCAACATATAAACGGGCACCGTCTAAATGCATTGGTATTTTTTTCTCAAGACAGTATTTTCTGATTTGCCTTATTTCGTCTAAAGAAACCATTCTTCCGTCGCTTCTTCTTACCGGATTTTCAATAGACACAGCACCAAAGCCTGTATTGAAAGCTTCGGTATTGCTCATATCGTCAATGGTTTTCTGTAATTGTGCAGCAGTAAAACAGGTTTCATCTTTGGCCAGCGGCACCAGTCTTTTCTGAAACACGCTTTGACCCGCATCAGCTTCATCACGAAACACATGACTGGTTTCCTGAACAAATACTTTGCTCTTGTTGCCACTTAGTACAGCAATAGCCAGTTGATTGGCCATGGTACCACTGGGCATAAAAATGGCTTTCTCTTTTCCGGTGAGTGCAGCGAATTTTTTTTCCAGCGCTTCAACCACACCACCTACACCATAACGGTCTTTTGCAATGGTGGTGGTTTTATCAGCTTCCTGTAATACACGTATATAATCTGAGGGCTCATACATTTCGCCATCACCAAAAAACTTTACCACGGGCTTTGCGGGTAAATCGTCTTCTGTTTGTTGCTCACTGACTAATAAACCCGACAATGGTAATACAGCAGGAATAGCAAGACTACCGGAACTGCGCAAAAAATTTCTTCGGTTGATGGAGGACATATAGTAAAATTGAAATATTGTGAATTGAACACGGATCATCATGATTTTTAAGATCTATCATGATGAATCATAAAAATCATGATAATCTGTGTTCTATATTATTTATTTATTCAGCTTTCTTTTTCCAGAAATACCACCCCGCATAGACAGTAATCAACACACCCACCACCGATAAAATCATCACACTATTGGAAAAGAAAGCAACCCAGTTTAATTGCACTTTAAAAATTTCTTTGCTGAGCAGCACTCCCACACTACCCAAATAGCCAAATGAATCAGCGAGATAAATTAAAAACCCAACATTACCAGTAAAACGGAAAGCCGCGATCATTCTTTCAAAGAAAACAGAATTAAAAGGAATGTAGACCATGTAGAGCCCAAGTCCAACAAGAACCATCCACCACATAGGTGTAATCATTTCTTTTGTAAACAGCCATGTGCTTACGCCGGCCAATACAAACCCCAGCGCAATCAATACATGCGCAACCATCAATGCTTTGAAACTGTTTTTTATCATTACCATACTACCAATCAATATTAAAATGATCAGTGTAATAGGTGTTTCTGTTTTGGAGAAAATGGCGGGCTGGTTCAGGTAACCCATTTCCTTCCACATGTCGGCACTGAAATTATCGCGGATATCACGAAACAAAGTAGCAAATGCATAGATAAGCACGCAGGCAATAATACCCGGTAAAAACTGTTTAATAAAAGCTTTGCGTTGTTCGGCACTCATCGTTGTTCGGCTCATACGGGCAGCTTCATCATCGGTATCGGGCGGAGGAATACGCTCCATCAGGTAAATAAACAATAGCAGTGGTAAAGCAAAAACAAGTCCTGTACAAAAAGGAACCCAGAACTCAGAAACCCCCGATTGTATCAGCCATCCGCCAACAGATTTTACAAAACCGGAAGAAAAAATAAAACTTACTGCCAGCGCAGCACCAATAAAATCGGTACTCCTTCTTCCTTCTACATAAGAAAACACTACACCCCATAACATACCCAATGGAAAACCATTGATGAATAAGAACGGAATATTATAAGGTGCAGGTATCAACGCAAAACATAACCAGGCCATCCATGCAATACCAACCAGAAGGAGTATGATTTTATTGCGTCCGAATCTTTTTAACTCTGCAATGAATTTGATGCCGTAGAATTTGGCGGCGAGGTAACCCAACATCTGGCTTAGTACGAGAACAGTTTTGTAACTGAGGCTTCCTACTGTCATGCCATCGAAAGTGCAAACGGTAAACGATTTACGGAACCCAAAAATCATGGTATACGTGAGGAAAGCTGCCAGTGCAGCATATAACCCAACCTGTATAGCAGAGCCTTTTACAAAAGAGTTGTTTTTCAATCGCAGTAGTTAAAGTTTAAATATAAGAGGAAAGTCCGAAAGTCTGGGAGACCGAAAGTCCGAAAGAGGATTGGTTTAGTGAATCACCCTCCGTGCAACACTGTGTCGTACTCTGTGTAACTCCGTGGTAAAAAGCCACAGAGGTAAAGGAGTAATGCACAGAGTTACACAGAGGTCTTACTACTAATGTATCATCTTTCGGACTTTCGGACTTTCCGTCTCCCTGACTCCTTCCTCAACCAACCATCCCTGATATTTGGCAAACTGCTCCGCATTTCGGAAATTCCGAACTCCAAAAACCAATTGAATGAGAAAACTACTGTTTCTGGCAATGCTTATTGGCACTGCTATTTCTTCTTTTGCCCAACAGGCAGATCTTTCCAAACACTTTAAATCTTTAAAACCACGAAGCATCGGTCCGGCCGGTATGAGTGGCCGTGTTACGTCTATTGACGCCGTATGGACCAATCCCAATATCATTTATCTCGGTACAGCGAGTGGTGGTGTTTGGAAAACAGAGAATGGTGGCGCCAGCTGGGAATCGATATTTGATGAACAGCCCATTTTAAATATCGGTGCAGTGGCCATTACACAAAGTAACCCAAGTGTGGTATGGGCAGGTACCGGTGAAGGTAATCCACGAAACTCCATTAGCCTCGGTGGCGGTTTGTACAAAAGTATTGATGCTGGTAAAACCTGGAAAATGATGGGGCTCGAGAAAACCAGTAATATTCATCGCATCATCATCGACCCCACCAATCCTGATATAGTATATGTTGGTGTCATTGGTAATCCTTTTGCTGCACACCCTGAGCGTGGTGTGTATAAAACAACAGATGGTGGTATAACCTGGAAACAGATTTTGTACACCAATGAAACATCGGGCGTGGGCGATATGGTGATGGATCCTGCAAACCCCAATAAGTTATTTGTAAACATGTACCAGCACCTGCGTACACCCTGGAGCTTACAGGGCGGCGGTAAAGGCAGTGGGTTTTATGTAACTTATGATGGCGGTAAAAACTGGAAAAAACTGGGCAAAGAAAACGGGTTACCCGATGGAGACTATGGGCGTATTGGTATTACCATTGGCCGCAATGATCCAAAACGTGTATACGCATTGGTAGAAGCTACCAAGAATGGTTTATATAAAAGTGATGATGGTGGCGATAAATGGGAACTGGTGAACAGCGAATCATCAGTAGTAACCAATCGTGCATTCTATTTTCAGGATATAGCGGTTGACCCAACCAATGAAAACAGGTTATATAATATTAACCAGATTATTACGGTGAGTGAAGATGCAGGTAAAACTTTTAAAACCGTAATTCCTTATGCTGGTATTCACCCCGATCACCATGCATTCTGGATTCATCCGAAAGATGGCAATTTTATTATTGATGGAAATGACGGAGGTATTGCCATTACCCGCGACCGTGGTAAAAACTGGCAGTTTGATGAGAAATTGCCACTCGGACAATTCTATCATATCAATGTAGATAACAACATTCCCTACAATGTAATGGGTGGTTTGCAGGATAACGGAAGCTGGCATGGTCCGGCATATGTGTGGAGACAAAGCGGTATACGCAATGCATTCTGGCAGGGTGTAGCCGGTGGTGATGGTTTTGATGTAATGCCCGATGCAGAAGATCCGAACTGGGTATATTGTATGAGCCAGGGAGGAAGTGTGGGTCGTTATAATATTGCTACTGGTGAAAGATGGAGCATTCGTCCTCCCACAACAGCAACAGGTATTCGCCAGCGTTTTAACTGGAATGCTGCTATTGCGCAGGACCCGTTTGATAAGAAAACGATTTATTACGGAAGCCAGTTATTGAACATGAGTACCGATAAGGGTGCATCATGGAGCCAGATATCAGGCGATCTTACAACCAATGACAGTGCAAAAATTGACCAGAGTAATAATGGTGGTTTGTCGGTAGATATTACCGGCGCAGAAAACCATTGTACTATTCTGGCGATAGAACCATCTGCCAAAGAGAAAGGTGTAATATGGGTAGGAACAGATGATGGCAATGTGCAGTTAACCAGAGATGGTGGTAAAACATGGACCAATTTCCGTGGTAAAATTCCCGGAATGCCAACAGGTGCATGGGTGCCACAGATACGCGCTTCACGTCATAATGGAGGAGAAGCATATGTGGTAGTGAATGATTACCGCAGAGGAAACAATAAACCTTATTTATTCCGCACCACAGATTATGGTAAAACATGGACCAGCCTGGTAGATGAGAAGAAAGTAACCGGTTATACATTATGTGTAATTCAGGACCCCACAGAACCCAACCTCATTTTTGTAGGAACAGAGCAGGGTTTGTTTGTGAGTCTGGATTATGGTAACAGTTTCCAGCAGTTTAAAAATGGTTATCCATCCGTATCAACTTATGATATGGTGATACAGGAAAGAGAAGCCGATCTGGTAATTGCCACATTTGGTCGTGCTATTTATATCCTGGACGATATTAATCCGCTTCGTAAACTGGCAGCTAACAAAGGACAGGTATTCAGTAATAAGATTACTGCTTTTGCGGCACCGCCTGCTTACCAGGCCAAACGTAAACTGGCATCTGGTATTGAATACAGTATCTGGGGAAGCTATGAGGGCGAAAACAAAAGAGCGGGTGCGCCCATCAGTTTCTTTGTGAGCAAAACAGCGAGTGATACAGGCAGAAACAGAATTGGTGATACGGTAACGCTCCGCATTTTTGATGCGAATAATGTATTGGTAAGAACACTTCGCACCAAAGCCGACAGTGGATTTAATAAATATTATTGGGGAATGGAAGGAAGAGGTATCCGTGCCGGCGGTGGCGGTGGTGGCCGTGGTGGCGGAGGCGGTGGGCCAAGAGGAGGAGCCGGTGGTGGCGGCGCATTTAATGCAGAACCTCCGGGATTACCTGTTGATCCGGGAACCTATAAAGTGGTATTGACTTTGGGAAGAAACCTGAGCGACAGTACGATGGTTGTGGTAAATGATGATCCGTATGCACCTACATCAAAAGAAGTGCGTGATGCACTACGCAAAGCTACCGACAGACTAAATAAAAGTGCTATTCGTTTAGGTAATTTGAACGACAGAATGGTAGATGCAGAAACCATCATCAACAAAATAGAAACGGCATTACCGAATCTGGATGCTAAAAAAGCAGACACTATTCGTAAAGCCATTAAACCTATAAGAGATGGTTTAACTGATATTCGTACCATGCTGAATGGTAAACCACAAACCAGACAGGGTTATGGTAATGTGCCACAGGTAACGGTAAACAGTTATGTAAGTGAAGCCCGCTCCAACATTATTGGTAAAGCCATTGTACCGGGTGAGCAGGAAGAGAGACTGATGAAAGCAGCAGAAGATAAAATTTCTGAAGTAATTACAAAAGCCAATCAGTTATTTGATACCAAATGGAAAGCCTTCCGTGCGGTGGCAGATACGATTGAGTTGAAATTGTTTAAGGATTATAAGACGCTGGAATAATAACAACAGATTTGAATAATGAAAGGGCCGCAATTTTTTGCGGCCCTTTTTTTGTGCAATGATTTTAATTGGGCTGATAGATGTACTTGTTTTTAGGTGACGTAATTGATAATACATGCCTGATAGTCAATAGTTTTAAAATAGAGGTAATTCAAAATATTTTGAAAGGGTAGTATATTTATGAGTTACCGACTATTTTAAAATCTACTACACGAGTTAAATGCCGAAGAGATAAAAAGCAAATATTTTGCAACCGAATATTAAGTTGCTGGTCTAATAAAGAAATATGAGCAATGAAGGCTATTATTTTTCTGACAAAGTTATTGTTACCAATATCCTGAATGGAAATATTCAAGGCTTTGCTATTGTGATAAAAAATACAGAAAAATTGGTAACTCAAATTGTTAGTAAAATGACAATCAATGAAGATGACCAAAAAGACCTTATGCAGGATATTTATCTGAAAGCTTACCAAAATTTGTCTTCATTTCAATTCAAATCCAAATTATCAACCTGGATTGCAAACATTGCTTACAATACGACTATAAATTATCTTCAAAAAAGGAAAATTCCAGTCATCGGAATTGCAAACACTATTGAGGAGAAATTTATAGCTACCGAAAATCCAGAGTCAGCAACTATCAAAACAGAAGCAGTTGAAATTCTTAATGCAGCGATAGCCAAACTCCCACCTTTGTATAAAACTTTAATCACACTTTATCATCTGGAAGAATTGCCCAATAAGGAAATTTCAGAAATCACCAATTTGCCCGAAGGAACGATAAAAAGTTACCTATATAGAGCAAGGATAATCCTCAAAGACAATATCAATCACCATTATAAAAGTGAGCAATTATGAATAGTATTCATTTAACTGACGAAATGTTGCAAGCATATCTATTAAAAGAGATACATGATGATAGCATAGTAACACACCTTACAGTGTGTTCAACGTGTAAGGATAGAGTTGAAGAATATCGATTTTTGATAGATAGTGTGCAGAAGATTGAAACTGAAACCTTTTCTTTTAATGTTACAGCTTTGGCAATGAATAATATTATGCGTTATGCGAAGAGGAAAAGTAAAAAGCAAGAATTAACTTTTTGGGGACTTTTAATATTTCTATTAATCGCTATTTCATCTTTTTCCATTCCTTTTATACCCAGGATACTTGCAATTTTTTATTCACAATCTATTTTAACAATACTATTGGTGATAGGAACGGGGTTAGTTGTATTGCTTTTTTTAGTAGCCGACATTACCCGACAATACAAAACGAAAAAGGATAAAATATTTAAAAATAATTTGCAACCGATACTTTAAATCGCTGTCTAATAGAAGATAATTCAAAATCAATCAGGAAATGAAAAAAATATTATCAAGTATAATAATGCTGCTTCTAACAGTTAAGGCTTTTGCACAAAACAATCTGATAACAGATAATAAATCAAACGCCGCTGAGTTTGCAACAATAGAGCCTATAAGCCAAATAATGCTTCCTGTTTTGTTTATTGCTTTTTTGGTATTTATGCTCATCACTTTGATTAAGTATTTTTTAGAATTTCGTTTGAAAAATAAACTGATTGACAGAGGAATGTCTGAACAATTATCAGCTTATTTATTGGACAAAAATGACAAAGAAAAGCAGAATGAAGTCATTAAGTTGGCTATTTTATTTTGTGGCATTGGTGCAGGGTTGACCATGACTTATTTGACTGCCCCCATTCATATTCATTCCTTAGCGATCATGGCATTTAGTCTTGGACTAAGTTATTTGGTGTATTTCTTCTACCTGAGAAGGTAAAAACAGATAACCTATTCAAATCTTTTTGTGGCAAATTTAGTAAACCTCACATAGTGAGTCTGGCAATTTATTGCCTAAAAAAGTACTTAAGCGCTTCTTGTAATTAATCTTAAAAATCAGAAAACAATGAAATATACATTCACATGTATAATACTTTTAGTTGCTCAAATAATTTTTGGACAAGGAAAACCGGTTTCAACCCGCAAAGACTCAACTTTTGATAGAGCTTTTGAAAAGAACGTAGAAGCAGAATTTGATGCTGTATTCAATCAGGCATACCCAATCAATTCGCCGGGGGCAGCTGTTTTGATTGCCAAAGACAACAGGATTCTTTATAGAAAGGCTTTTGGTATGGCTAACTTAGAATTGAAAGTGCAAATGAAGTCCGAAAGTGTATTCCAGTTGGCATCTATTACCAAGCAATTTACAAGTGTGGCGATTTTGATACTGATGGAACAAGGCAAACTGAGTCTGAAAGATTCCTTGTCCAAATATATTGCAGATTTCCCGCGAGGAAATGAAATTACACTTCACCATTTGCTAAATCATACCTCTGGCATTAAAAGCTATACCAATTTACCTGAATTCAGAACAAAAACCAGGCTTGATATGGCCCCAGATGAAATCATTGGTATTTTCAAAAACCTGCCATTAGAATTTAACCCTAGTGAAAAGTATGAATATAGCAATTCGGGTTATTTTCTTTTAGGATATATCATCGAGAAGCTATCTGGTATGAGTTATAAGGATTTTATACAAAAAAATATTTTTGATAAACTCGGGATGAAGAACTCCTATTATGCAGATGCTTACAAAATCATTCCAAATAGAGCTAATGGCTACCAATTCTATGAAGGCAATTATGAAAACGCAGAGTATATGAGTGTAACTATTCCTTATGCTGCGGGTTCATTGATGTCGACAATTGATGATATGTTTTTGTGGAATAAAGCTATTTATAACAATATACTTATTTCAGAAAGTAGTAAACTAATTGCCTTTACAAATCACACCTTAACCAACGGAAATCATAGCAATTATGGGTATGGGTGGGCAATTAATGAAATAGCAGGTATAACAACAGTTGAACATCCGGGCGGTATTAATGGCTTTACCACATCTGGTATCTATATTCCAGATAGAAACATTTATTCAATCATCTTGACGAACCTTGATGATGGTAAAGGTCCGGAAGCTTACAATATAAAACTGGTTTCCACGCTTTTAGGCAAATCCATAACAGCAAAACCTGCTGTAACAATTTCGGAAACAGCGTTAAAAAGATGGGTGGGAGCATATCAATTTGAGGATGTCGTACGCTTTATAACTTATAACAAGGGTATGCTTTATAGTACGCGTGAAGGAGGGCGACCGATAAAACTTGAGCCATTGTCAGATGACGAATTTAGATTTGAAAATAGTTTTGCGACATATAAATTTTCTTCAGAAAATGGCAAAATGAAAGTTCTGTATACAGACCGAATCATAAAAAGCATTGGTGTTGAAACTGATAAAAAACCATTAGCAGAAAAAGAGGCGATATTATTGGCACCAGAAATTCTTATCAAATATGCAGGTGTTTATGAGCTGCAACCATCTTTTCAAATTAAAATTGAAATGCAAAACGACCACCTTTCTGCAATGGCTACAGGACAGCCGGCAGTTGAACTATTTGCTGAAGCCGAGAATATTTTTTTTATCAAAGAGATAGCTGCCCAGATTGTGTTTAATTTAAATACTGACGGAACTGTAAAAAGTCTTACTTTTTCTCAGGGTGGAAATAAAATGGAAGGAAAGAGAATAAAGTAGCAAAGGCGACTTTGGAACAAAATACACATATTATAATCATAAGCCACAGATTCACAGATTCGAGCGAACTAATCTGTGAATCTGTGGCTTATCTTTTACAATTCTACTGCCTGTAAACCATCAGAAAAACTTAGTTTTGCGGCCGGATCAAATACTTGAATTATGAGCGCGCCAAAACTGAGTTATTTAGCAGAAACACTTTCTGGAAGTGAAATTGTAAAATTAGGTAATGCCATCAGCGAGCGTATTCGTAATGGAGAGAAGATTTATAACCTTACTATCGGCGATTTTGATCCTTCTGTATTTCCCATTCCAGCCGAACTGGAAGAACTGATCATTGAATCATACCGTAACCGCAATACCAGTTATCCCGCCGCAGAAGGTGTACTCGATCTGCGTAAATCGGTAGCCACATTTATCAAAGAATGGGAAGGACTTGATTTTGATACCAGTGAAATTCAGATTGCATCCGGTGGCCGCCCTTTGATTTATACTTTATTTAAAGCCATTGTTGACAAAGGCGATAAAGTAATTTATGGTGTGCCTTCCTGGAACAATAATCATTATACACATCTTACCGATGCAGTGCATTGTGTGGTTGAATGTTCTCCTGAAAACGATTTTATGCCCACTGTTGAAGATGTGCGTAAACATATTTCAGGTGCCACACTCATCTGTATCTGTACCCCTCAAAACCCAACAGGCACCACGCTGAAAAAAGAAAGCATGGAAGCCATCTGCGATCTTATACTGGAAGAGAATGCCAAAAGAGGAGAAGGACAGAAAAAATGTTACCTGATGTTCGACCAGATGTACTGGACACTCACGTTTGGTGATACGGTACATTACAATCCGCTTACACTCAGACCAGCCATGAAAGAATACACCATTTTTATTGATGGTATTTCTAAAGTATTTGCGGCCACAGGTGTAAGGGTAGGTTGGGCATTGGGTCCTTCAACAGTCATTGCCAAGATGAAAGCCATACTCAGCCATGTAGGAGCCTGGGCACCGATGGCCGAACAGAAAGCAGTAGCTAAATATTTATTGCAGAAAGAAAATATTGAGCGATACCTGCAACAGTTCAAAGCCGAAATAGAACTTCGTTTAAGAAATATACATGATGGCTTTAAAGCCTTACAGCAAAAAGGTTACAGCGTAGATGCCATTGCTCCACAGGCCGCCATCTACCTCACTATAAAACTCGATCTCACCGGTAAAACAACAGCAGAAGGAAAATTACTGGAAACGCAATCAGATGTAACGTCATACATACTTGCAGAAGCCAAACTCGCCGTTGTTCCTTTCTCAGCCTTTGGTGCCGGCGCCAACAACCCCTGGTATCGACTTAGCGTTGGTACCTGCAAAAAAGAAGAAATAATAGAAATGTTAGGGAAACTGGAAGCAGCGTTGGAAAAACTTCGTTAAGCTGCTAGCTTCCAGCTACTAGCTACTAGTGTTTATAAAAAATTTTTCTAGCGGCTAGTAGCTAGTAGCTAAAAGCTCAATTCAAATTATTCACAAACACAAATCCCTTCATCTCCCTTTCCTGCAAAATGCCCTGCATGAGATGAGGTTTGTGGATGATTTTACGACGGTTGATATCGAGTATTTCGTGAGCCGCACAGAAGTTATGCCAGCTTTCAGTATGATATAAAATGGTATTTAACAGGTTAACCTGACGATCCAGCTCAGACTGGGTCATGTGGTCATTTTTACAAAGCAGCCAGAGGTCCCTGTTCATATCTTTCATACCAGTACAATGAATGGTTTAACGAACATTGTTGGGGCAGTTGCATCCGCCTTTACCGTTTCTTCCTTTCTGGAAAATACCGCATGAGCTGCCCGCCAATGCAATAACTAACAGTAAAACGATAATTTGGTTTATTTTCCGTTTCATATTGATGTTCTAAAATACATCTTTCACCCAGAAAACAAGAGCGCTATCAGTTTTGTCCACCGATTTTAACATACAAACCGTGCTGGTGGCGCCACTCGACTGGGGCCTGGGTCACGCAACCCGCTGCATTCCGCTGATCCATGCGCTCACTGATTTGGGATACCGAGTGCTGATTGCCACCGATGGTCCGCAGGAAAACCTGTTGAAAAAAGAGTTTCCGCAACATGATTTCCTGAAACTCCCCGGATATAAAATACGTTATAGCCGCTCCCGGGGTTGGCTGCCGTTCAAAATTATACAGCAATTACCCGCACTGCTTCAAATTGTTCAATGGGAACACGGCTGGCTGGAGCAGGTGATTGAACAGTATGGTATTGATCTTGTTATTTCCGATAACAGGTATGGCTTATGGACGCGTAAAATTCCCGCCATATTTATTACGCACCAACTTACTATCAAAGCACCCTATAGATGGCTCGAGAAGCTCATTCAAAAAATCAATTATCGTTATATCAATCGCTTTACTGTGTGCTGGGTGCCGGATATGAAAGATGTAGATGGTCTTGCAAGCATATTATCACACCCGGAAAAAAAACCGCAGCTGCCTGTTGAATATATGGGTTTGCTTACAAGGTTTAAGAGACAGGAAGCAAGTGACAGGAAAAAGGTTACAGTAGTACTTTCAGGGCCGGAGCCACAAAGAACAATGCTTGAGGAGAAAATAATTGAACAGGCAAAACAAACAAAACAGGAAATAGTATTGGTGCGTGGACTTCCCGATGCAAAGACGCAATTATTACTGCCATCTTTTATACAACAGTTTAATCATCTTGAAACAACAGACCTGCAGGCATTGCTGCAAGCGTCTGAACTGGTGATTACCCGAAGCGGTTATACCAGTTTGATGGAGCTGATGCAACTGCGTATAAAATCAGTTCTCGTTCCAACACCCGGACAAACAGAACAGGAATACCTGGCTCATGTGTTTAACAGGAAAGGATATGCGGTACAGATGCCACAGCATAGTTTTGATCTAACAAAAACCATTTCATCAAGCCGCGCTCATGTTTACCGGTTTCCTGCTCTTACTTTATTTGACGAACAAAAGCTGCAAATGCTGATCAGGTCTATTCCGAATCATCGTAATTCGACAAAGAGCGGCAGTTAAAAAAACTATTTTTGTTTTCTGTATGACGAGGAACACAAAAGCACATCTGGCAGTTTTAGGAGCCAATCTTATTTTCGGATCGGGTTATGCAGTGGTAAAAACCATCACGCCCGAATATATTGCTCCCTTTGCATTGAATGTGGTGCGTGTACTATCAAGTCTTTTTTTATTCTGGCTGGTTTTTCTCATGAATCCCGGAAAAGCAGGGATAGATAAAAAAGACCTACCCCGTTTCCTGCTTTGTGCGGTAACAGGTGTAGCGATCAACCAGTTGTTTTTTATCAAAGGACTCTCTCTTACTACAGCCATTCATAGTTCCCTATTATCGCTGGGTACACCCATTTTTATTACCATTATCGCAGCATGGTTACTGAGAGAAAGATTAACCATTCAGAAACTGTTTGGCCTGGCTTTGGGTATTGGCGGCGCAACTATGTTGATTCTGTCGAAAGATCAGCAACAAAATGGAACAGATGTATTACTCGGCGATCTGATGATTATCATTAATGCTGTCTCCTATGCTTTTTATCTTGTACTTGTACGTCCGCTTATGGAACGATATAAACCGATTCACGTACTGAGATGGGTATTCACATTCGGTACGTTTATGATACTGCCCTTTGGTATGGAGCAGTTTATTGATACAGACTGGCAGGCATTTGGCACAGCACAATGGATGGCACTGGGTTTTGCAGCATTGTTCCTCACTTTTATTGCATATCTCCTCAATGTATACGGCCTCTCAATAATCGGTTCATCGGCAACAGGCTCTTATATCTATACCCAACCTGTATTTGCCGCTATTATTGCCATGTTGTTTATGGGAGAACATTTTACCCTCACGAAAGGGCTTGCGGCGCTTTGTATTTTTGCGGGTGTGTTTATGGTGAACAGAAAGAAACAAGTATAGAATGTTTGATGTCTGATGTAGGATGTCGGATTTAATATACGGCAATTTCAAATCCGACATCCTACATCAGACATCAGACATCTGCGATCCCCAATCACCTGTCTATCTTTGGGTAGTCAAAAAACCAGAAAGATTTTCTGGCGGTACGGAAATCCTCCCAGTTATCGCTTTCAATTCTAATAGCGAAAATGCCACAGGTAGGCATATCATCAATACTTGTTTCAGTTAACTCATTTACAAATTCTGTTATACCCGGGTTATGAGAAAAAACGGCTGCAGTTTCAATTGCTGCAGGAATGGTTTCAATTACCTTATAAAAAACAGGTGCTGGAGCATGGTATAATTTGGGGAAGCGTAAAATATCTTTTTTTGCTTTTCCATAGGCTTCTGCAAAATAAACTGCCGTTGTTAAAGCCCTGTTTGCGGTACTGGAAAGAAAAGCCTGTATAGCAACACCCCTCGATTTCATTTTCTCAGCCATCAATGGCGCATCCCTGTGACCACGGTCGTTTAGAGGGCGCTCAAAATCGCTTACCAAAGCATTTGTCCAACTGCTTTTTGCATGACGTATGATCAAAACCTGTTTCATTACTGAAAAGTTACAATAAAGTCCGTTTACTTTGTATAGTATGCCAATTACCCGCCTCCTCATAGAAGACTTTATTACGCAGTCGCAGAGCCAGCCCATTTTCGATGTAAGAAGTCCGGCTGAATATGAGCATGCGCATATTCCATCGGCCAATAATTTACCTCTGTTTAGTAATGAAGAAAGAAAAGTAGTGGGAACGGCCTACAAACAGGAAAGTAAACAGCGGGCTATTAAAATAGGACTTGAATATTTTGGTCCGAAAATGGTGAAAATGGTTGAGGAAGTGGAGCAAATGGTTGAGGCGCGCGGAGTAAAAGAAAAAAAGCAGCAGGAAGAGCGGCGTGTATTTGTGTACTGCTGGCGCGGAGGTATGCGAAGTGCAGGAGTAGCCTGGTTACTTGACCTCTATGGCTTTAAAGTGTATACACTGGTAGGTGGATATAAAGCATACCGCAACTGGGTATTAAAACAATTTGAAAAAGAGTATCCTATTTCTATTATCGGCGGGTATACGGGGAGCGGGAAAACAGAAACCCTGCATCGACTGAATGCCATGAAAGAAGCTGTACTCGATCTGGAAGGAATTGCCTGTCACAAAGGATCAGCATTTGGTAACCTGGGTCAGCCAGTGCAACCAAAACAGGAAATGTTTGAAAACCTGTTGGCAACAAGATTATATGAACTGATGGTGTTGCAGCAGGCAGAACATATCTGGACAGAAGACGAGAGCCAGCGCATTGGAGAAGTTAATATTCCAATCAGGCTGTATTCATTTCTGCGAACAAGAAGCCTGTACTTTATGGATATTCCTTTTGAAGAAAGGCTCAATTATATTGCTGAACAGTATGGACAATTTGAAAAAGATAAACTGATCAGCGCTACAATACGCATCCAGAAAAGACTTGGCGGACTGGAAACAAAAACAGCGGTGAACTGCCTGCTGGAAAATGATATCAAAGGTGCTTTTGCAATACTGCTGAAATATTACGACCGATTTTATAATAAGAGCATGCATAACCAGCGGGAGAATGTTGATTTGCTGATGCATAAAATAGCAATAGAAACAGTAAATCCTGTAGTAAATGCGGAGCAGGTAAGAAAAGTATACAGGAATCAGGCAGTTATCAGCCCAGCCAGCCTTTGATGGTAAGAACACTCATATAAGTCATCACAGTCACCACCAACCATCCACTGATAGTTAACCAAACAGGGTGAGTGTATCCGGCAATTTTCTTTCTGCCGATAATGAGCAGCATTACTGCAAGTGCAACTGGTAAGATCAAACCATTTAATGCGCCAACGGTCACGAGAACTTTTACGGGATTACCAATCAGCACATAAATGATTCCAGACAGGAGAATAAAAGCGGTAATGATCCATCGGTAGTTTTTTTCAATCCAGGGATGAAAGCTACGCAGGAAAGAAACAGAAGTATAAGCGGCTCCAACAACAGAGGTAATGGCTGCGCACCACATCACCACACCAAAAAAACGATAGCCCATTTCTCCCGCAGCAATTTTGAAAACAGAAGCGGAGGGATTGCCAGTATCAAGTACATGGCCTGCACTTACCACACCCAATACTGCGAGAAACAAAACAATCCGCATAATGGCAGTAACACAAATACCTGTTATTGCACTTTTGGTTACGGCTGGTATGGCGTCTAGACCTTTATATCCGGCATCAAGCAAACGATGTCCGCCTGCAAAACAAATATAACCGCCCACAGTACCACCCACCAGTGTTACAATAGCTTTTGCATCAATGGTCAGCGGTATAAAACTACGGTGCAAAGCATCGGCTACAGGTGGTTGAGAACTGATAGCTACATACAGCGTGAGTAGTACCATGATAATACCAAGTATTTTGGTGAAGCTGTCCATAATACGTCCGGCTTCTTTCATCCAGAAAATAAATAAAGCCATCATACAACTGATAATGGCGCCGTATACATTGGGTAAACCTGTCAACACTTCAATACCCAAACCACATCCACCAATATTGCCGATATTAAATGCAATACCTCCGGCCAGAATAAGCGCAGCGAGGCCATAACCCAGCCCGGGTATCATTTCGTTTGCAATATCCTGCGCGCGTTTACCGGTAATAGATAATATGCGCCAGATATTTACCTGTGCAATAATATCAAGCAGTATAGAAATGAGAATAACAAATCCGAAACTGGCCAGTAGTTTTTGTGTGAATACGGTAGTTTGTGTGAGAAAACCGGGCCCAATGGCAGAAGTGGCCATCAGAAAAGCCGCTCCTGTAATTGCTGTATTTTTCTGAATCAGTTTCAAGGATGAAAAGATCGTAAATCTATCTGATTTTTTTGCAGGAGCGTATTAATTTGTCTGGCAAATGCGGTTGCCTGCTTACCATCACCATGAATACAAATAGTGTCACACTGAATCGGAACAATTTTACCATGTATACTGGTTACTTCTTTTTTAAGGATCATTTGTAAAACCTGTTGTGCTGCATCCTGCTCATTGGTAATAAGTGCATTGGCTTCTTTACGGGGTGTGAGTGATCCATCATCCTGATAAGTTCTGTCGGCAAATACTTCGCTGGCTGTTTGTAAACCAATATCTTTTGCTGCCTGTATGCTGGCACTGCCACTTAAACCAAATAAAACCAGGTGCTCATCAATCTCATATACGGCATTGGCAATGGCTGATGCCAGTGAATAATTTCTGGCCGACATATTATACAAGGCGCCATGTGGTTTTACATGCTGTAGTTTACCACCCATGGCAAAAACAAGATCAAGCAACTGATACACCTGTTCTGAAACGATGGAAATAATATCTTCTTCAGGGAAATCCATTTCTGTTCTGCCGAAATTCTCCCTGTCTGGAAAACCCGGATGCGCACCGATGGCCACCCGATGTTCTAATGCCAGCTCAATGGTGCGTCGCATGGTATCTTCATCACCTGCATGAAAACCACAGGCAATATTGGCACTGCTGATGAATGGCATCAGTTCGGCATCATTGCCCATACCCTCGCCCATATCGCAGTTCAGATCGATGTGCATTATAGTATTTTTTTAATCTCTGATTTTTTGATCTTTGATTTTTCGATTCGTGTGATTTCTTTCAATCGGAAAATCAAAGATCAAAAAATCAAAGATCCGCCATCCTCAATTTACAAGCTATTTCCGTTTGTTTCAAATACAAATCAAGGTTCTTTAACCGTTGATGTGCTTCTTCAATTGTTATTTCTTTGAACCGGATGCTTTGACCGGTTTCAAATTGTGCGAGTTTGGGAACATCGGCACTGATTACATGTCCGATTCTTGGATAACCACCCGTGGTCTGGTGATCGGCGAGTAATACCAGTGGTTGTCCATTCGGTAGTAACTGAATGGTTCCTTTTGTAACAGCCGTAGAAATCAACTCTGTTGAGTGTTGAAGATAAACAGGTGTTCCGTTTAACCGGTAACCCATGCGGTTACTCTCGTTACTGATCTGGTAAATATTTTGTTTGAACAGCTCCTTCATTGTTTCATCCAGCAAGCCCCATTCTTTGCCTCTTGTAAAATGAATGGTTGAGTCAGACAGGTCAATTGGTGATTGAATATACCAGGGATAAAATTTTGTGATTGATATTGTATGGGACAGGGCTTTGTTAAACTCAACAACAGCCCCTGTTGTTAAGTGATGCCCGCCATGGTTCAGTTGTAAATGAGTGCTATTACTATTGAGCCAGGGTGTAAGATTGAAACCATTTTGAACAGCGAGGTAAATACGGGCGCCCGATAGTTTTTTTTCAAAAGAAAGCTGACTACCGGCTTTCACAAATACAGTTCTGTTAACAGGAATTTCTGTCTGTTGGTCTATTCGTGCAATAACTGCAGCACCACTGATTGCAAAGCAGGTGTCTGTTTCAAACCTGATTACGGGTGCGGGCCAGTGCATTTCAATTACTGGTTCCTGCTCTTCATTTCCTGCTAATGCATTCGCCAACCGCATCGAAACAAAATCCATTACGCCGGTTGGATTGATACCGAGGTGCTGGTAGCCATATCTTCCTCTGTCCTGTATGGTATCCAGTAATCCTTTTTTGATGATACGGATACTCATGATTGAAAACTTTCAATGGGTATGGAATAAAACTGTACCTGATCGCCTGGTTTCAATAAGCAGGGATTATCTGAATGCAGATCGAATAATGATACTGATGTTCTACCAATCAGTTGCCATCCACCCGGTGATTCAAAAGGATAAATGCCTGCTTGATTTCCGGCAATACCCAGACTTCCTGCCGCTACTTTTTTACGTGGGTTGGAATGACGTGCTGTTGCAATGCGATCATCCACCGTTCCCATATAGGCAAAACCGGGAAGAAAGCCATTCATGAATACACGATAAGTTTTCTGCGTGTGTAGTGTTACCAGCGTATCTATATCTATATTATGGTATTTACAAACCGGCTCAAGATCGGGTGCCAGAGAAGGATGATAACATACGGGTATGCGAATAATATCAACTGATGCTGTAGCCTGTATATTTTCTGTTTGCAGAATAGCATTGGTAAAATATTCGTGAATAACTGATTCAGGATTTGTATTGCATTTTGTGAAGGATAAGGGATTATATACGACCGTAATACTACTGTAAGCCGGAATAATGTCGAGTATATATGATCTTCTGTTTTTTTGAAGCTGATGGAACAGGTGAATAACAAAGCCGTTAATGTTTATATCGATCTGCTGTCCAAAATCAAGTGTAAAACCATGATCACCACAGGCATAAAACTCAAAAGCAGGGAAAACGTGCATGCCACAATTTACTAAAAAAATCCTCTGCGTAACCTCTGTTACCTCATGTTCTCTGCGGTGAATATTCACGTAAGTTCACCGCAGAAGATAATTATTGACCAAGGTATTTTTTATCAATTTGTTTTTTTGAATCACCATCCCAGAAAACAGAAACAATATAAAAGCGTTTTCCGTCATTAAACAACTGGATGCTGTTAATGCCCCGCATTTGTTGTGCAATACCATTCACGGTAAGATCAGACTGGTAAGTGGAGAACATATGAGTTACCGCACCATGCGTTTCTGTAATACGGTGTAATTCTTTTTCTGTAAAACCAATTTCCTGCAAGCGTGTACCGTTGCGTTGAATATATTGCTCCGGTGTAATGGTACGGATAATAGTACCACTGTCTTTATGCGGAACAGCCGTCATCATACGAGCATCTTTTCCAAACAGGAAACGGAAACGGTCCCAGTCGCGTGCTTTAGAGCTGGGTCCGGAGATCACCTCATAAAGTGCTTTAACGATAGCATCTGCAGAACCAACATCATTTTGATATTGAGCATTTGCATGGAAGCAGAAAAATAATGCTAAAAGCAGGCTGATTTTTTTCATATTAATATTTCAGACCAAATTACAAATTGAGATTTTGTTTAAGAAATGTAAAATATCAGGGAAAGCTCGCTGAATAAAACTACCGGAAAGTATGCTTCGTATATATGCGGTTTAATTTTTCGCCAAAAGCATTGATAATAAAGGAGTTTGGCCATTTTTTAATTTTTGGCACGGTACTTGAAAAGGTAAAAACGTAACACCAATTGATCACCAAAAATCCATCTATCATGAAAACAATGATGAAAACAACAGCAGCATTAGCAGGTCTTTTTTTCTTCCAGGCCGCCGACGCACAATTAGGTTTAGGTGTACGCAGTACCACAACAGCTACCACACGTGCAACCGTAAATGCTACCAGGGCAACGACTGCAGCTACCAATGCGGCAGCAAGAACAACAGCCACGGTTAGTAAAGCTACCAATGCAACCGTAAATGCTTCTAAACAAACGGCGTTGATGGCGAATGAATCTGTTCAGCGTGTTAAAGCCAACACTAGTGTGAATGCCAGTGCCGATGTAAAAACCTCATCACAGGCAGAACTCAACAGTAATGCAGGTGGAGAAGAAAGAGGACTGGTAAGAGCCGGTGCCCGTTCTGAAGCAGAACTGAATGCCAATGCCAATGCAAAACTTCCCATGCGTGAGGGAGCAGAGATGGTAGGCGAAAAGAAAGACATGGCCAAAGAAAAAGCATCTGATGCAAAGGAGAAAGCAGAAGCTGTAAAAGAAGCCGGTCTTAACAAAGCTGCAGAAGCTAAAGCAAAAGCCAAAGAAGTAAAACCATCTGCTTCAGCCAGCGCTGAAGTAAAAGCTAAAGGAAAAGCAAAAGCCGGCAATTAAGGAAACCCCACCCCTTGTATATTTTTTGACAAGCCGCTGACTTAAAACATACTAAAACGAATTCTTATGAAACTGTCCAAAAGCAGGCAATTGCTTTGGTTAGCCATTGTATTGCCCACTCTTTCACTTGCTCAGGAAGCAGGAGAAGAGAAAAAAACAAAGAACGAGTTCAACGCCTCTTTCAACTATCAATCGGCCCTGCATTTTTTTGGCCGCACGGATAGTTTAAAAAGCAGTGGAATATTTCCCATGCTGGGCTTTCAGTTGAAAAACGGTTTGTATGCACAGGGCAATTTCATATTTGTGCAGAATAGTATGCAGTCAGCGGCTTATACAGGAACTGCTTTAGAAGCAGGGTATCGTTTTCCGCAAACGGATCATTTTTCAGGTAATCTTTTCTTCTCCAGGTTTCTGTATAAAGATGGGAGTACCTTGGTGCAATCTGCATTACGTTCACAAACCGGCGCAAACCTGAGTTATCTCAACAAAATACTGAACCTGAATGGTGGGCTGAGTTTGATGTTCAGTGATAAAACGGATGTAAATGCCAGTCTGGGAGTAGATCATTTATTCATTTTCAATAAAGGCATGAATAATGCAGCTATTGCACTGGCTCCATCTTTTACCGCCAATCTGGGAACACAACAATTCAGTAATACCTACCTGGAAAGAAAGAATGTGCTCGGTATTCCAGTTACGCAACAAACAACAGAGAATATTACCCAATTCAACATATTATCCTATGAAGTGGCCATGCCGGTTGTGTTTGTAAAAGGCAAATGCAACCTGGCCATTACCCCCGCCTATGTAATACCACAGAATCTGGTAACGGTTGCAGGCAGACGCGATTTATCGGAGAGAGGCAATAATATGTTTTATGTAACACTGTCAGCAGGCGTACGGTTATAAATAATGAATATTGAATTTCGAATGATACTATTCGATTACAACTTCAACATTTAATATGCAATATTGAAAATTCGATATTAAAGAGTCTCTCTGTTTTCCATAGGTTTCCCGCCAGGGAAGAGCCCGGTAGTCTTGCCGGGCTTTTTGTATGTGATAGGAAAGACCGAAAGACGGGAAGTCGGTGAGTTAGAAAGTGACCGTGGGTTTTCGTGTTATCCGGGCAAATAAATATTATCGCATCAATATCGGTCTTACTTACTCTCGGTCTCTTCTCTCCAATACCAAAACACTCACCCATACTTCTTCTTCCCCTTCTCTGAGCATAAATTCTTCCTGCATTGTTTTAAAAGGCAGCCATTTTTCAACAAAAGACCTAGCCATAATGCGCTGGGGTGTGCTTAGTATGATTAATGTATGCTGTTGAAGAAAAAAGGAAAATAACCGATCGAGTGTTTCAAAATCGTCGGGGTTGTAGTTCACATCACTTAAGAGTACAATATCTACCAACAAATCACTGGGCTGGTTATGCCAGTTAATGATCCTGGTTTCAATATTTGTGATATTGTTTTCTGCTGCTGATATTTTCACGAATGATAAGGGCTCAGAAAGGTAATCGCTTGTGATAACATTTTTTGCAAACCTTGCAGCCACCAGAGACGGTAAACCAAGACCTGCGGCCAGTTCCAGTACCTGTTTATCCTGAATGAGTGCTTGATTTTTAGCAATAAAATCCGACAGGGCAATAGCCGAAGGCCAGCACTTACTCCAATAGGGAAAATCTTTTAAACTTCCGCTCATCCATGCTTCCTGTAAATCTTTTGTAACAGGTGTATAGAGTTGGTAATTACTGCCAGCAAAAGAATATGTACTAAACCTGCCTCTCAAAATAAAATGAATTTAACAGGCACAAACATAAAATTGTTTTATCGAATACTTTGCGAAACCGCCACCGCAGAGAAGGGAAGTTACAGCGTTTGCCCTGAGGAAAATTATTGAACCGGTATATTCAGTGTAATCTGTGTGCCTTCACCGGGCTTTGATTGTATCTGTAATCGTCCCTTTAATGATGCTGCACGTTTATACATATTACCCAAACCATTACCATCGGCTTTGTCAATATCAAAACCAATACCATTGTCTTTAATAATCATTAATAAACGTTTATGGTGAACGGTAAGGTGAACCGATGCTTTATCGGCTTTAGCATATTTGGCAATATTATTAATGGCTTCTTTGAATAAGAGAAAGAAATCGCGTCGGGCTTCCATATCCATTTTTACTTCTTCGGTAGAATCATCGGAACGAAACTGCAGATCAATATCTTTTGCTTCAAGAACACTGGTAGCAATTTCGCGCATGCGCGCTGTAATCTTCTGCATGGAATCGTTCATGGGTTTAATGCTCCATACTATATCATCCATGGCTTCCATCATGCGCTGACTGTTATCGCTGATTTTTCCGAGGTATTCGCTGGCCCTTACATTATCGGTATTGAGTTTACTTTTAGCCATAGTGCTCAGTATATTAATGGTACTGAGTGTAGAGCCCATATCGTCATGCAGGTCGCGTGCTACCCGGTTTCTTAAATTTTCAACGGCTAAAATTCTGTTGATGCGTAAACGATGTATAAAATAAAGTAAGCCGCCGAGTGCGAGCGCCATCAGACTCAGGAACCACCATCTTCTCCAGAAAGGTGGTCTGATATGAATAGAAAAACTGGTAATATTTTTTGAACGAACACCGTCAATGTTTTCACAATACACCTGGAAGGTATAATGACCTGGTGGCAGTAAAGAAAAATTAACCAGTTTTTGCCGGTCGGCACGGATCCACTGTTCATCAATACCATCCATTTTGTAATAGTAAATCAGCTTATCGCGATTTACATAGCTAAGAGAAGAGAAATAGATACTGAAAGAATTCTGATCGTAACTAACCGACAGTTCCGATTGAGCCGTGAGCGAATCAATTGGCAGGTATTCGTTGTTGAGTTTGAAATCGGTAATACTTACATCAGGTGGCTGCTGGTTACTGGCAAAAACTTCGGGTTGAAAAAACATAAGGCTATTGCCACCGGCAAACATCACAAAACCTTCGCTGCAGAGATAATCAGCAGCTACGGCTTTTTCTCCTAACACCACACCGTCTCTTTTATTATACGGTGTTATATTGTCGTTGAAGGGATTATACCTGCAAAGGCCATTATTGGTTACGATCCATAAATACCCCACCCTGTCTATTCGTAAACGTTGTACAGAATTTGAAGGCAGCCCATGTGAATAGTCGATGATACGCACTTTGCCACTTCTTTTGTTTATCAGGTTCAGCGCTCCCGCACCAAAAGCAATAGTACTGTCGTTTAGTTGATCAATATCGGTACCGTTAGATGAAAACAGACTATTGTCTGCATTTCCTCTTACGTATTGTTGAAGAATACCTCCGTTTTCGGCTTCCATAGCAAATAATCCGGCGCCCTGAACACCAGCCCAGATCCATCCATCATTATCAAAGAAAATTTTAGGGATAACAGCGGCGCCAAAATCTTTGATAACAACAAACTCATTGTTATCATAACGAATAATTCTTCCTCTTTGTGTACTGAACCAGATGCGTCCTTTTTTGTCTTCTGTAATGTACCGCACTGTTGCGTTTTGAAATTCAGGTGGATTATAATACTGTGTTTTATTGGTTACAGGATTATAACGGGTAATGAGTCCGCCATTTGAGCCAATCCAAACATCACCGGTTGCTTTTTCCTGATGCATACACCAGGTAAGATTCACCCCCATTCGCTGTGCGAGATTCCATTTAGCCGGAAAATTTTTAAAAATAGTATAAGGCTTGGGTCTGAAAAACTTATCCATGGTAAGCACCCCCTGCCCCCAGTTGGTAAGCCAGTAATCGCCATTGGTCAGTTCAATAATATCTGTAAAATCTCTGCTTTTTTTTGCCTCTGAAAAAATCATGTTCTGAACACCATTACCATCTTTACCCGGAGAGGTAAAATAAATCCCTTCATTGGTTGCTACCCAAACACCACCTTCACGATCTTCTATTACCTGGTGGGCAATTTCATAATGAATGGCAATACTGCTTAACGGATCGTTTTTATAATAATTGAACCGTTTTACGTTCCGGTTATAACTATACAAGGTATTCAGACCATACGCCCAGATACCACTTTTGGGCAGATCAACCATATTCCGGTACTCACTGTATTCGCCGCTATTAAAACTAAGACCAATGGTATCTTTCAGGTAACGGGTTCCTGTTGAATCGAGACAATGTAAAACCTGTCCACCACCACCCCAAACAGGCCAGTTATATAACCAGTAACGATGTTTACTGTCGATATAAATATTGCTTAAACCTTCCTGTACACGCCAGTTATTAAGTAAGGGTATTTTTTGGGGATTGTATAAACGGGTATAGGTTTCTCCGGTTTTCTCATCATAAGCGGCAAGACCATTGTCGGAACAGGAGAGCCAGAGCAAGCCGTTTTTTTTGTCTTCTACCGATGCAGTACCAAAGCCCCAGTTTTTCGGCAAACGAAAGGGCGTAGAAGCGGTAAAAGCATTTTCTTTCTCATCAAACTTTAAAATACCAATGGGTTGAATGGTGAGATAGATATTGCCTTTGCTGTCGTTCCACAACCTTGCGTTGATACGACCGGGAATAGGTACAGCTGGTTTAATGGCCACTTTCTTGTAGATAAACTTAGCGGGATCGAAAATACCTACTTCACGCAGTTCGGGAAAGTATAACCAGAGTGTGCCGTTTTTTCCGGGAACAATGTATTCAATCAGGGAAATGGGTAAGGGATCGCTGCCTTTTTTATTACCCATTGAAAAACTGATGAACTTGGTACCATCAAAACGTTGCAAACCATTGGCATTGCCAATCCAGATAAAACCTTTATGGTCCTGATACAGTGAACGAACATCATTGCTCGCAAGTCCGTCATCGGTACTCAGGTGGGTAAATGTATAAGTCTCCTGTGCAGACGAAAAAGCTACACAGAATAAAAAAAGGAAGCCAAGGCTGTATATACGAAGCGGCACGGTACAAATTTACTGATAGCAAAGGGCATAAAAAACAGCATATTCATGTGAATTGGGCGGTCGGGGAGGGCCAAAGGGTGATATCTTTTAGAATAGAATTTTGGCGTAAAAAAACAGGCCCCGGTAAACCGGGGCTGCGGAGGCTTTGGGCCGCAGCCCAATGCAATACAAAGTTTATCATTTTTAATGAACAAACAAAAAAATTTTCGTTTCTACTCCGCCTGTGGCATAACTCCGCCTGCTACGTAGTGGCTAGCAATAATTTAGCCATTTATACATAATCATATGACTTACCAGGAAATTTATACATCCGTATCTGGAGGATTTGTTCACTTGCACCCATTACATGGAAAGGATGAATTATTCATCAACGAAGCCGTTTGTAAAATATTGGCAGATTATGGATTTAAGATTCAGCTTCTACCTTGTATTCCTGAAAGTGAAAAACAATTAAGAGCTTTCTGGTTACCTGATGTATATGCCAATAAAAATCCTGATGTAAGAATTAATGGCTTACTTATAGGTGATATAAAAGCACCAGGGCAAAATGGATTGGTTAATGCTGCTGCTATTAAAAGATGCATTTATGCAGCTTCTCAGCAGAAAGTAGCTGTGGTTATTATTGATCTCCGTAATAAATTGTATAGCAAGCAAGATATAAAAAAAGGCATTTTTGGCGCCCTTCAACCGGAAAGAAATAAAAGTATAATGGCTGTATGGTTTGTTATTTCAGAAAAAATATTAGTTAGGGTTGAAAGAAAAATGCTTCATCTGAAAAGTATTCATCAGCTATTGAACTATATATAAACCGTACTTTCCTGATACCGGTCACTCTTCCATTCTGCGCAAGCTCTCAAACAATATCGCTGAAATACTATCTTCTCCAGCGGTTCCAAATTCTACATCATCCACCGCAGTAACCGGAATAATGCGTTTGGTAGAGCTGGAAATAAATGCTTCTTTGGCGCCGCGAATATCTTCCAGGGTTATAACTCTCTCTTCAACCGTCATACTGTTTTTTGCAACGGTGAGAATATTTTCTCTGGTTACTCCTTTCAGCATACCTGTAGCAGGCGTAACCAGTGTATTGTTTTGTGTGATAATAAAAAAATTGGCACGCGGACATTCAGTTACACTGTTCTCCCAACAATACAATACATCATGAGCACCCTGTTCTTTAATCCAGGGTTGTAGCCAGATGGCCATCAGGTAATCTGTTGTTTTTACTTCCGGTATCTGCCGGCGATAGGCATGGGTAACCAGTTTGTATGCACCTGATGGTAATGTATCAGGTGGCACAGCTATCGGTTGCTGTACAATGATGATATGTGGCTCAACAGGTGTATACCCATCCGGCGAGGCGCCGCCTGTAACCGTGATGCGTATACCGGAATGAGCGAACTTATTTTTGCTGACTAATTCGTCGATAATATCTTTTAACTGTTCTTTTGAATAAGGAACCTGCAAACGCATTATTTCCAGTGAACGATAGAGACGATTTATATGTGCATTCAGAAAAAGCGGATGTTGTTCTTTCACCCTTAAAAAATCAAATACACCGTAACCTCTTTGTAAGCCTAAATCGCTCACAGGAATAACTGCATTTTGCAGTTCAATAAATGCGCCATTTACATAACTAATCATGAGCTCAATTTACTACTCCGTGTAACTCTGTGTCTTACTCAGTGTAACTACGCGGTTAAACCACTGTACATGGAGCAAGGAAAGAGGTTTTACGGTAATTTTATTTTTTGATATTGTTTTATTATTTCCAATACTCTTTTCACCGGTAAAACAGGTACGAGGTTTTTGCTTTTACCCATTACCGGTGTTGCCATAAACAAAGAATTGATCAATGCTTCTTCTGTTGCTTCAACAGCAGCCTGAAATAAACCGTTCACCGCATCGTTTTGCAAAATTGTAGGGTTGATTGTTCTTACACGTGAAGAATAAGGAATACGCAAACTGCTATCGGTAGAAAAAGCAATCACATAATCACCACTGCCATTCGATGCATAACTGCCTGTTTTAGCCAATGCCATAAAAGCACGTTTAGCCAAACGCTCCAGGTTACGACTGTCGAGGGGCGCATCGGTGGCCACCACTATCATACAGGAACCATCTGCTTTTTTCTGGAGTTCATCCGATGGTTTTGTTTTTGCCAGCTCCTGCATAACAGGAACACCGGCAATTTCCAGCATACCACCATAATTGGTTTGTACCAAAACACCCAGTGTATAACCACCCATTATATCGGACAATTTTCTTGAAGCTGTTCCAATACCTCCTTTAAAACCAAAAGCAATAGTGCCGGTACCCGCACCAACAGAACCTTCTGTTACAGGCCCATCGCTGGCACTGTTGATTGCATTTAATACGTCATCTTTTTTAATATGCCGGCCACGGATATCATTGATACCTCCGTCATTGGTTTCACCCACCACTGCATTTACAGATTGTACGCGTTCATTTCCTTTTTGTTCCAGTGTGTATCCGATGATGGCATCCATGGCAACGGGTACACTGAGTGTATTGGTAAGGATGATGGGAGTTTCAAGATTGCCCAGTTCTTTTACCTGTGTAATACCCGCCAGTTTACCAAATCCATTACCTACATAAATGGCAGCGGGTAGTTTTTCCTGGAAAATATTACCGGTTGCGGGAATAATAGCGGTAACACCGGTTCTGACAGAGTCTCCCCTGATCAAAGTAGTATGCCCCACTTTTACTCCTTTTACATCCGTAATGGCATTGAATTTCCCCGGCTCCAGCACCCCAAACTTCAGACCCAGCTCCCTGGCCCGTTGTTGGGCAGAAGCGATAGTGCTTAGGACTAAAAAAAGGAGAATAAGATTGCCTGATTTCATACTGACTGAATTGTTTAAAGAGTCCACGAATTGGTTATGACTGCTGTTACTGAGCATCTATACTTTTTCCTGACAAATCATAAAAACTCGTCGTCTATTCTTCTACCGGAACAAGATACTCAAAATCCGGGTTGACCGATTAACCCTGCTTTTCATCAAACTCTCTGAAAAACTTGGCCCATCTTTCTTAAATTACCGCTTCATTAAACACTGTTATGAGAAAACTATCACTTGCACTGCTTTTATTGGCTGCTTATGTTCAGCTCAATGCGCAAAGCGATCCCAACTGGATGCGTTATTCGGCCATCTCACCCGATGGTAAAACAATTGCCTTCACCTATAAGGGCGATATCTATAAAGTACCCAGCTCAGGTGGTACAGCTACACCCCTTACTTTTCACGAAGCCAACGACCTGATGCCCATCTGGAGCAAAGACGGAAAACAGATTGCTTTTGCCAGCGATCGTTTTGGCGATTTTGATGTACTACTGATACCTGCCGAAGGCGGAGAGGCCAAAAGAATTACCTGGCATTCGGCACCAGAATACCCATACAGTTTTACTACAGATAATAAGTCGGTGATCTTCGGATCAACCCGTATGGATATGGCCAGCAACAGAACATATCCTACCGGCTCACAACCCGAACTGTATAAAGTGGGTTTGAATGGCGGACGTGTTGAACAGGTATTATCAACCCCTGCAGAATGGGTAAGCCTCAGTGCTAATGGTCAGTACATGTTGTACCAGGATAAAAAAGGTGGAGAGAACCAGTGGCGCAAACACCATACATCATCTATCGCCAGAGATATCTGGGTATTTGACAATAACGCCAAAACGCATAAAAAAATTACCAGCTTTAATGGAGAAGACCGCAACCCGGTTTTTACAGATGCTGATAAAGCTTTTTATTACCTCAGTGAAGAAAGCGGTTCATTCAATGTACATAAAATGCCGGTAGAAGGAGGCAAATCGCAACAACTGACCAGTTTCAAAAAGCACCCGGTACGTTTTTTAAGTCTGGCCAATGACGGTACGCTTTGTTTTGGCTATGATGGTGAACTCTATACCATGAAAGGAAATGGTCGCCCGCAGAAACTAAGTGTAAGTATTGTGGCAGATGCTCGTACCAATAATAACAGGATCGTTCCCGTAAGTGGCGGCATAAGAGATATGGCTGTTTCTCCCAATGGAAAAGAAGTGGCCTACATCTTCCGTGGTGAGGTATTTGTAAGCAGCGTAGATGGCGGCATTACCAAACGCATTACCAATACACCCGAACAGGAAAGATTAGTAAGTTTTTCTCCTGATGGGAAAACTTTACTCTACACTTCTGAAAGAGGGAATAGCTGGAAAGTTTTTGAAACAAAAAAACAAAGAGCGGAAGAGCCTTATTTCTATGCATCAACTGTTTTGAATGAAACAGCAGTGATCAGCAATGGCAATGAAAACTATCAGCCATCCTATTCACCCGATGGAAAAGAAATCGCTTATGTAGAGAACAGGATGACACTGAAAGTGTACAATATTGCCAGCAAACAATCGCGTACTATTCTTACTGATAAGGAAATATTCTCCATGGGCGATAACGATCAGTATTTTCAGTGGAGTCCGGATGGTAAATGGTTCCTGTTCGATTATGCTGTACCGGGTATTTCACCAGGTGAAGTAGGATTGGTTTCAGCAGATGGTAAAGGCAAAGTAATTAACCTTACTGAAAGCGGTTTTAACGACAGCCGTGCCAAATGGATCATGGGTGGTAAAGCCATGATGTGGTTCAGTAACCGCGATGGTCTGAAATCAGTGGCACAAAGTGGCGGTGCACAGGCCGATGCGTATGCTATGTTCTTTACACAGGAAGCTTTCGACAAATTTAAACTGAGCAAAGAAGAAGCCGCATTAGATAAAGAAATAGAAGACATTAAAGCAAAAGCAGATAGCAGTAAAAAACCAACAGCTAAAAAAGACAGTGTGGTATTTGACTGGGATGGATTGACCACCCGTAAATCAAAACTTACCATACACTCTTCACAGATGAGTGATGCGCTGGTAAGTAAAGATGGCGAAAACCTGTATTACCTTACCCGTTTCGAAAGAGGTACCAACCTCTGGACTACCAACCTGCGTACCCGCGAAACAAAAATGCTGGTGCCATTAAATGCAGCAGGTGGAAGTATGGTGTGGGATAAGGATCAGAAAAGTATTTTCCTCTCTGCAGGTGGTGGTATCTCTAAAATTGATCCGGCCAGCGGCAGAAGAGAAATGGTAAGTATTGGTGGCGAAATGAGTCTCGATGTGGCGGCAGAACGTCAGTTTATGTTTGAACATGTTTGGCGCAGAACAAAAGAAACCTTCTATACCAAAACCATGCATGGTGTAAACTGGGACAGCTATAAACCCGATTATGAGCGCCACCTGGCACATATCGGAAATAATTTTGAGTTCGCTGAAATGCTGAGCGAATTATTGGGAGAACTGAACGTAAGTCATAGTGGCTCATCTTATAATTCCTTTGTAGCCGGCGGCGATGCTACGGCAGCGTTGGGTGCATTTTATGATCAGAATTATAAAGGTGTGGGTTATAAGATTGAAGAAGTGATTAAAGACGGTCCGTTAGATAAAGCAGGCTTGAACATTAAAGCAGGAATGATCATTGAAGCGATTGATGGAGAAACCATTGCTGCTGATACCGATCTGCCCCGGTACCTGAACAGAAAAGCAGGGAAGAATACTTTGCTATTGGTTGCTGATGGTGCCACTAAACGTGAGCTCATTGTAAAACCAATTTCAACCGGTGAAGAAAACGGGCTGCTCTACAAAAGATGGATCAAAAGAAACCAGGATGAAGTAGATCGTTTGAGTAATGGTCAGTTAGGTTATGTACATATACCAGGTATGAATGATGGTGCATACAGAACTACTTATGAAGAAATCATGGGTAAATATGTAAACAGAAAAGGCATTGTGGTAGACACCCGTTTTAATGGCGGTGGTGATCTGGTTGCTGATCTGGCCATGTTCCTGAGTGGTAAAAAATTCATGGACTATACGACCGATACCAGAAGTAATGGTTTTGAACCCAATTTCCGCTGGACCAAACCAAGCATCTCTATAGCCAATGAAGCCAACTACAGCGACGGACATTGTTATGCCTATGCATACAAAGAACTGGGTATTGGTAAACTGGTAGGTATGCCGGTGCCCGGTACCTGTACTTTTGCCGGATGGGAATCGTTACAGGATAACAGTATCCGTTGGGGTGTTCCGCCATTGGGTGTAAAAGGATTGAAAAGTCAGTACCTGGAAAACTACCAGACCGATCCTGATATTAAACTCATGAATGAATACGAAATCGTCATCAAAGGCCGCGACCAGCAGTTGGAAGCAGCGGTGAATGAGCTCCTGAAGGAAATTAATAAGTAAGAAACAAGAAACGAGGAACAAGAGTCAAGAAACAAGAAAGAGAGATCTCCGGTTGCGGGGGTCTCTCTTTTTTTGTACCCACCCGTCATTTCGACGAGGAGGAACGACGAGGAGAAATCCCGATCTCAGAAAGATGTTTCGTATTAGTTCGTGAGTAAATGTCATTCGCTACAAACGACGACGAGAAATCTCTCAACTGTTTAAGCATCCAGCCAATGTTGGTCAGCGACCAACATTAAGTATTTAAGTGCAATTGAAAGGAGCAAGTTTTTTATAATACTGTTCTGCCAAACCTCCATGTAAATTTGTCGAAGTTGAAATCATTTTTTTGTAGGAAGGCATGGTAAAATTTGTGCCACTGTCGCGATTGAGCTTACGAACAGTGGCGTTCAATTTTTTATACTCGTTTTTAGATATTTTCTGATGATATATCTTTTCATTTTTAATGATTAAAACAAGAACTCCTCCCTGATAACGTTTATACACTGTATGAGAAGTATCAATCTGCAAGTATAATTTGTCAGCCTTAACCAGCCATTTTCCTGTATAGGTTTCAGTTAGTACATGACGATCAAAACTTAGTAAAAACGTAGAATCGCAATTAAGCTCTATAGTTTCCGCATACATACCAAGCGTGGGAAAATTGGTAGTATACTTGCCGGGAATTGACTGGGCATTGGTTTTTGAAAAGAAAAAAATTAGAAGAAGAAGGATAAGAGGTCGCATGGAATAATTAGTGAATTTTCAGTGCGTTGTGAAGTATCTATGTTAGAATTTTATAGAAATCTCAAGCTGTCCACCCAGACCCTCTGAAATAATTCGTTGAAGTGTTGAAAACCGAACATCTTTCAAATCTTTTTCGAGCTTTGAAATGTAAGATTTATTGGTGCCTGAAAGCTCAGCAACCTGTTCCTGTGTCATGCCTCTTTCCTGTCGGGCTTGTTGAATAAGAACACCTAGTTTGAATGCTTCATAATCTGCGTCGAACTTATCGCGTTTTTTTGAACCTTTTACCCCAACTTCTTTGTCTAAGAAATCTTTAAGGCTTGTTAGATTTTTTTTCTTCATAATACTCTCTTTTAATTTGTTCAGCTCTCTCGATTTCCTTGTAAGGTGTTTTTTGTGTTTTCTTTTGAAAGCCGTGCCCAACTACCACAATATTGTTGTTGTCAAAAAAGCAGAAAATCCGAAAGATATTACTGCCTGACTGAACCCTTATTTCATACAATCCGTCAGTATTTTCGAGATGCTTGAAATACAGTTCCGGTATCCGATCAATGTCCTCAATTATTTTCAACACCCAAAGAATTCTGTTCTGAACTTTACTAGTCTGTTGAGAATAGAATTCATTGAAATAGTCTTTATAAAAGAAAAGGGATCGTTTTGAGGTCACAGGACAAAGATAGGGAAAGTAGTCTAATTGGACTACTTTTTTTGAAGCGGCTATCTTGTGTGAAAGGATTGAAGAGCCTGTATTTAGAGAACTACTAACCGAAGTAGTATATTAAACTGACAATGAATACGAAATCGTCATCAAAGGCCGCGACCAGCAGTTGGAAGCCGCGGTGAATGAGCTTCTGAAGGAAATTAATAAGTAAGAAACAAGAAACGAGGAACAAGAGTCAAGAAACAAGAAAGAGAGATCTCCGGTTGCGGGGGTCTCTCTTTTTTATTGGGTAATGTTGCTTACCGATCAATATTCATAAAAATAAAAACGAAAAAAATTTCGATAAATTAGAGAAAGAATTAGAACAAATTGTTTACGCTGTCTATTAATAGAAATACCTCCGTGAAACTCCGTGTAACTCTGTGGTTTATACCGTGCGTTTTGAACCACAGAGGTGTAATGAGTATTTTGGAAAGTGTTGTGGTTAAACCAGACGAAAAAATTGCGAATGATAAAAACCTGTAAACAAGGACACCAGTATTACAAAACCAGCGACTGCCCTACCTGTCCGCAATGTGAGCAGTTAAAAAAACCGGCTGATGGTTTTTTGTCTCTCCTGGCATCACCGGCAAGAAGGGCCTTGATCTTTCATGGGATAGATACACTGGAGAAATTATCAAACTATACCGAAAAGGAAATTTTGTCTTTTCATGGTATGGGTCCTGCGTCAATGCCTATACTCAGAAAGCAATTGACTGAAGCCAAACTGAATTTTAAGAAAAACAGTAAACAACACCCTGCAAAGCGTTAATGAAAGAATTACTGACAATAATATTTACTTTTCTAATAGCAAAAACCTTTGCCTGTTCTTGTATAACGGTATCCTTTGCTGATCAGTATCAAAGATCAGATTTTATCGCTGTTGCAAAAATTGTCAGTATAGATGCTGGTGAAGCAAACACCTATTACAGTGATATTGAAATCGATATCATTACTTTATATAAAGGCAATCCGGTAACTAAATTGAAAATGGAAAATCCTTTAAAGAGTGGTTGTGGAGTGAATGCCCCGGTAAATTCAGTATGGCTTATATATGCGGGTAAAACGGCAGACGGCGGTCTCGCTTTTAATTACTGTTCAGCACCTATCCGCCTTGATCAAGTAGAAGCAACTATCTATGATGACAAATACAAAATCCGGCATCAACAATATATAAGCAGAACATTCAAGCTGCTTAATTTCTTAAAAGAAGCCAACCTCTCGCTAAATACGGAAACAACTGTATGGTTGATTTTCAACAAGAAAATGTTTGATTCATTAAAAGGCTATGAAGAACCGGCTTATAATTTCAGCGCCTTTGAGCTGCTGTTTAATACCGGGTCGGAATTGGAAGAGATAAAAGTGTTGAAAGAGTTTAATAATAAGATCCTGGCAAAACAAATAAAGAATGGTCTGACGCAGGCAACCATTAAAGAGTATGGCAAATCTCCGATTGAAAAAAAGGAAAGACGATTTCTGGTACTCTTGTTTTTCTATCCACCAGAGAAAGAATACCAAAGTTTTGTGAGTTATTATTTTTTGTGAAAATGCATTTATGTTGGTCAGTGACCAGCATAAATGAGGATTCTTTTATACTATACAAAAACTGTTGTATATATTTATATGATGACTGTATAAATATATCCTGCACATTTTAAGCCTTTTAAAAACCAGTCAAGAAAACATATCATGACAGATACTATAGCAAAATGGGCGGTCATTTTTTTTGGTGTATTTTTCATCTTTGTTGGCTTCCTGATGCTTTTTAATCCCGAAAAGGCAAGAGCCACATTGCGTAAAGCAGGAAGCACCAATTTTATTAACTATGCCGAAATAACCATCAGGATGATTCCGGCAGTAGCGATTATTTTGGCAGCAGATATTTCAAAATATCCCGACATCTTTAAAGTCTTTGGGTGGTTTATGTTGCTTACCTCTTTTGTTTTATATTTTGTGCCAAGAAAATTGCATCACAAATTTTCAATGAAAGCTGCCGACATTTTAAAACCACTATACTTTCAGTTGATTTCACCTTTTGCGATTATTATTGGCTGTTTAACCATTTATTGCGTGATATAAAAGCCGCTTATATTGGTTCAGTCAGTAATCCGGATTTATAGTTGCACTAATTCCCAGTCGCTTTTACGAATATGGATTAAACTTACTTCTGTAAGATAAAGGCGACATCCCGGTTATTTTCCTGAACACATCGCGAAATGCTTTTACATCTGCATAACCAACATCGTACATAATTTCATTGATAGTTTTGCGGGAGGTTTCAAGTGCTTTCTTGGCCGCTTCTATTTTAACCCTTTGTGCATATTCCAGTGGAGTGTTCCCGGTGGCTTTCAGGAAACGTCTGTCGAAATTTCGCCTGCCAATGGCAAACTTTGCAGATAAATCTTCCATCGAAATTTTTTCATGCAGCGAGTCTTCAATATAAGTCTGAGCCTGTCTGATTATTTCATCACCATGTTGTTTCTGCCCGGAAAAGATAATAAACGGAGATTGGCTTTGCCTGTCTATTTCAATCTGAAATACCTTAGAACAAAAAATAGCGGTGGTTCTGTCGAAATATTTTTCAACAAGATAAAGTACGAGGTTTAAAAAAGAATAAGCACCGCCATTCGTATAAATACCGTTTTCATCGGTAATCAAACGATCGGGTTGTAATTTAATTTCAGGAAACATATTCCTGAATTTGTCTGCAAAAGCCCAGTGTGTAGAACATACCCTGCCATTTAACAAGCCTGCAGCAGCCAGTAAAAAAGCGCCTGTACAAATGCTCGCAACTGCCGCACCCTGTTTGTATTGTTTTTCAATCCATTCTATCATTGGTTTATTGTTCTGAATGGCTTCATTGTAGTTATGGTTAAGAGAAGGAATGATAATGAGATCGGTATGCGCAATTGCCGACAAATGTTTATGTGGATGAACGCTGAATAAGCCATCATGAAAATCTACCTTATCAGAAAGACCAATCAGCTCAATCTGGTAAGCAGTTTTTTTGGAATGCTCGAGCCAGTAGCTATTGGCACGTTTTAAAATCTTGTAAGCACCCACAATACTGCTCAGGTTATTTTGCCCTTCCGGAACGAGGATGGATATATGTTTCATACGCTCTCTTTCTCTAAAGGTAAATAAGAAGCATGTCTGATTTGCCCCCTGAGATTGTCTATTTTACACAGCTTGAAAGTGTGGTTTAGATAATATGTTTGTTATAACAATAGTATGCATGACAGCAACAAACTTTACGCGCACACTTACTACCAGGCTTCCGGCGGAAGAAGTATTTAATATTATTCTTGATGTTCGAAAATGGTGGTCTGGTTTCTTCAATGAATCATTTGAAGGAGAAACAAGATCACTCAACGATTCTTTTAGTTTTAACGCAGGTGAAGGTGCTCATTATTCCCGCCAGCAACTCGTAGAATTAATACCCGTAAAAAAAATTGTCTGGCTGGTAACAGAGAGTAAACTCAGCTTTCTTGAAAAACAGGATGAATGGACAGGTACCCGTCTTGTATTTGAAATTTTACAGGAAGAGAGCCATGTAAATGTTCGTTTTACGCACGAAGGTTTAACACCAGATGTGGAATGTTATGATAGTTGTACACCCGCCTGGGCGCAATATTTACAGGGTAAATTACTGCCCCTGCTCAATCCCGAAAAAGTATAACAGCTTCTTAGGAGCGATAAATTATAATTCTAAATATCAATAAAATGCAGGTAAAAAATTATACATCAACGTTGCTGGTTACCCAAAGTGCGGCAGTTGCTTTTAAAGCCATTACAAATTTTAAGGCATGGTGGTCCGAAGAAATTCAGGGAGAGACAGATCAGCTTGGCGGGGAGTTCTTTTACCATTATAAAGAAGTGCATTTGTGTAAATTAAAATTAATAGAACTGGTACCCGACAAAAAACTGGTTTACCTCGTGTTAGATAACCAGTTTAGTTTTATAGAAGACAAAACAGAATGGGTGAACACCAGATTGATTTTTGATATTACTGAAGAAGAAGGTAAAACAAGCATCACCTTTACACATGAAGGTCTCGTACCCGAATGCGAATGTTACCAGGTTTGTAATGATGCCTGGACAAGTTATATACAAGGCAGCCTGCAACAACTGATTACCACCGGAAAAGGCAAACCCAATGCCAAAGAAGGTGGACTGAATGAAGAATTAGTAAAGAAATGGGGACTGCCGGATAAGTGAACAGAGAAATAAAGAACAAGAAATAAGGTCCAAGGGAGTCCTTTGGACCTTATTTCTTATTCTTCTGTTTACCTCTCTTTGCTTTTGGCCTACTAACAAGAATGAGTGCGCAATAAATTAGTTTTTTCCTTTTATAGCATCTTTTGGTGCATACCAATTCGAAGTTTGGCAACCCGGCTGAATAATACCACCTTTCTGCAGATAATCATCCATGGCTTTTTTCATGGATTCTTTTTCAGAGACCAGCGATTTTCCAATGGCGAAAACATATTTTCCTTTATCGCCCCCGGTAAAGAAAGTATACCAACTTTTGGTAGCATCGCTAAAAAATAATTGACAATCTTTTCCGCCTCGGTCATAACATCTTTTCGATGCTTCTTTCTTTGTTTCCTCCATCGACATTCGTGGTGCATTACCATCATCCCATGCAACACCCCATTGACCGGTTTCCTTACAAACATATACGGCTGATTGTGCCTTAATATCTGTAAGCTGTAATAGCATAATGAACGAAATGGTCAATGCAAAATATAAACAAGAATACCGGGTCATATTGTATGTTTTATGATTGTTGGTCGGCGACCAACAGAGGCAAAAGACCAACAAAGGCGTGGTAGGCGGCGGTTGTTGATCATGCTTTTATTTTTATCACCCCTGTTCTATACAAATCCAATGCTTGTTGCAGAATAAGCTTAATGGTTTTTATGGGCAAATCTTTAGTAGCATTAACCCTGAAGATTTTCATTCTCTTTCGATCGCCTAGTTCTAATAGAGGATGATTAAGGTAAGCCCCTTCCACCATCAGCATATATGGCTGATCGGTCTTTTTATCTGTCCATAAATAACAGAAGACTTTTTTCTTGTAACAGAAACAGGGCATCCCATATTTCTGCGTTTCAGTAATCATATTATCCTGCTGAAGTATAATACTGCGTAAAGCAAGCAGACAGCTTTTAACTGGTTCTGTTTTATTCAAATAATAATTATGAATCTCCTGTACCACTTCCTTATTTTAAGAATAACATCATCACTTCCTTATTCTCCAAGGGAGTCCTTTGGACCTTATTTCTCTGTTCCTCTGTTTCTCTGTTCACTACCTCTCTCCCGGATGATAGGTCTTCACCCTATTCTTCTCCACATCTTCCTTATAAAAGAAAATATCTTTAAACTTCCCATTTACAAAACCCTCTGCCTGGTCGGTAAAATTGGGTGAGTTGGGGTCGGTACTTTGTCCGCCGGTAAGAATGGTTTTGGCTTTCAGCTTTTTTCCAAATTCAACAGCAGCAATAAAACTGTTACCGGAACTGCCATATCTTTTATTGTAGCCATTACCCGATCTGCTTTCAAAAGCGGGTAAAGAACCCCAGCGCGATGAACTCAGCGCAACAGCAATACTGGGTTTACTGTCATCAAATCTTTGCCCTTCTGCTACACGTTGGTAGCGATTGATTTCACCCCAGGGCTGTCGCCAGTTACCATAGGTTTTGGTGAGATCATCCAATACTTTTTTCAGCGATTCGAGTTTTTGTTGGGCTGTGGTATTGGCCATGTCTTCATAACGTTTTACTGAATTGGTACCTTCTTCCATGGTTTCAGCACGCGGTGCAAACTGGCTGAGCTGGTTGGCCCAGTCGATGGCGATGGTGGTTGCTACTGAATTAAGCGATGAAGTTTTATCCCATACACGCAACAAGTCAACAGCTTCTTTCAGCTCATTTTTTAATGACCCGTTATAAGCATCATAATCTTTCACAAGCGCAGGTATCAGAAAATCAAAAGCAGCGAGATAACGGTTATAACCGATTTCAATAACTTTATCGAGCGACAGATTATTGGCTTTCTCTAATAAACGTGCAGCATTAATACCACGCGCGTTTTGTCCATCGGGCGCCATATACGCCGGGTATTTATTTTTATCCGGACTGTCTTTACCTGAAGCAGTGAAAGGAGTTGAATTACAATTCTGAATCCAGCCTACTGATGGGTTATGTACCTGTACTATTTCTTCCAGTTTATGAGCACCCTGCCATTCTGTAGCTTTAATGCTGCCGTCAACAGGTCTTGTATAATCATAAGCGGGATTGCGTTTCGGAACAAAATCGCCATGCCAGTAAGCGATATTGCCTTTATCATCGGCATACACCGTATTGTTCGTGGTATTCGATAACAAACGCATAGCATCTTTAAACTCATTCAGGTTATTGGCTTTGGTACTTACCCATGATTGTATAAGTGCACTTAATGAGCGATTGAATTCTTTGAGCGCCAACCATTTTCCATTGCGATTACCCATTACTGGTCCGTGGTGTGTATAAAAACCGGTAAAAGGAACAGCTACCTGTTGACCATCTTTTAAATACTTAACGGTGATAGGTTTGGTATTGATGCGTTTCATTTCTTTTTCATATTCATACAACCAGTTACCATTTAGTTTGGTTACTTTCTCTTCATAGAGGTCTGCAACATCGGCATAACCTGTGGTATGCATCCATCCACAATGTTCATTGAAACCCTGGTACACAAACATCTGACCCCAGGTAACGGCACCATAGGCATTCAGCCCTTCCTCACTCACCATATGCATTTCCGGGCGAAAATAAAATGGTACATGCGGATTAATATAGAGAATGGCATTTCCATTACTGGTGAGTTTAGGAGCAATGGCAAAACCATTGGAACCACTCAGCTCCACATCTTTATTAATGACAGGTTGATAAGCGCTTGCATTTTTATTGCCACTGTAAAAACTTCTTACTTCCTCTAATGCAATACCACCTGTTCTGGTGGCCGATACACTGCCATCGGTAAACATCAAATGAAACCAGGGCTCAAAACGGGTAAGCACTTTGGGTTTTACTTCCGGGTGTTTATAGAGATAATAGTTGATGCCATCTGCAAAAGCATCCAGCAATTTTTTAAACCATGCCGGACTGTTATGATAATCTTTAATGGCTGCGGCGCTGTCGACAATCAAACGCATTTGCAAATCGGCGTAGAGCATACGTTCACCATCGGCTTCTGCCTGGCGGCCTAATACTTCGAGATAATTTCTTTCTACGCGACTAAAATTTTCTTCGCATTGTGTGTAGAGTAAACCAAATACCGCATCAGCATCAGTCTTACCATAAATATGCGGAATACCCCATTTGTCTTTAATGATGGTAATTGTTTTTGCCTGCGCCTCCCAGCGTTTGGTTTCGGCAGGTGTAAAAGATTGAGCAACGGCGAAAGAGGAAAACAACAGGCAGCAAAGCAGTAATCGCATGGTATTGGTTTTGAGGAATACCAAATATAGAAAACATGCGCCATTGTTGAGAGCGCTATCATCCTATATTCCCTGCCCCGGACTTAAGTCCGGGGCAATGAAGTTTTGTAATTAAAAACGCTGATCTCACATCATTGTTGGTCAGCGACCAACAATGGCCAGAATAAAAAGCTAGCAGCTAGTGGCTCGCAGCTCGCAGCCCTCCTAATACCCCCACTGTTTCATCACTGCCAGATCCTGCTTCACGCATTCAACAGGGTCAATACCCTGATAAGCTTCCTGTTCAATAATAAAGTGTAAAGTGCCGCCTTTTGTTTTACAGAGATCGGTAATGGCTTTTGTATTGGCCACTCCTTTTCCGAGTATGGTGCTCTCATACGATTTACCATCGGCGGTTTTAATTTCATCTTTCACGTGAACTGAAACAAAACGACCGGGATAGTTATTCACTATTTCAAGGGCATTCTCTCCGGTATGATACAGGTTACCCATATCGAGCTGTTGTACCACTAAATTGGGATCAGTATTTTTTAAGATGATATCATATACTTTCTGTCCGTTGAGCGTGGCAGTAAATTCGAAATCATGGTTATGGTAACCGAAACGCATGCCTGCTGCTTTACATAACTCACCACTCTTGTTGAATACATCCATATAAGCAAGCATTTCATCGTAGGTCTTGCGAAGGTCGGCATCCAGCCATGGACTGATTACCAGTTCCTGTCCCATTTCTGCAGCATCTTCCACTGTATATTTCCAGAGATCGGTGAACTGTTTTTTACCGGCATCCCAATGTGTTTTGCCCATTACAGTATGTCCGCTGGGCATTTGCATACCCAGGTCATTGAGTATTTTTTTAAATTCTTTGGCGGTATAACCATAGAACTTGCGGTTTACATAATTGGCATGCTCTACATATTTATACCCCATTTCGGCCAATGCTTTTAATGTACCCAGTGGGTCTTTACCCATGGCTGCACGAACGGAATACAATTGTACTCCTGTAAGCATTTTGGCATTGCTTTCTGCAAATAAATTACGTGGTAATAATGTGGTGGCAGCTAAGGCAAGGCCACTATTTTTTAAAAACGATCTTCTGGATGAATGCATGGCGTACAATTATGGATTAAATATAAGAATTCTCCCCTCATCCCTGCCCCGGACTTAAGTCCGGGGCAGGGATGAGGGTTATTTCTTTTTGAAAACAGCGAAGAATATTTCTGTACTGATGTCAAATCCCAGCTTTTTGTATAAACCAATTGCTGCTGCATTATCCTGTCTTACATGCAGAAAAGGAGTTTTACCCGATTCAATGATCAGGGAGCAGATAAAGGAGGTAAGTATTTTAGCATAAGATTTACCGAGGTGTTGAGGATCGGTACAAATAGCGCTTACTTCTGTATGGGTATGGGTTTGCAGGCGTTGTCCGGCCATAGATACCAGTTCTGTTCCTTCAAAAATGCCATGATAATTACCAAACTCAATGGTTCGCTGGTAGAAAGGACCGGGTTTGGTTTGTTCAGTGAGCAAGAGCATTTGTGGAACATGCTGTTCAGTAAGCGGAATAATATTGATACCTGTATTTTCAACAGGATGAAAATGATTACAGATCATCTGGTATAGCGGAATGGCAAACAATACTTCAAACGAATCGGGAAAATGAATTTCTTTAAAAAAAGGGACAGAGAACGTTCTGTCAGAAGGTAGTGCTGTTTCCAGTTTGCTGAAATCGGTTTCGTTCCAATGCTGCAGGGCCACAAATGGACAAATATCACCTGGGAAATATTTCAGTGTATCATCGCCCCGGTTCAGGTAAAACTGGTGTGTGGAAAGTGCTTCCCAAACAGGATTGGCAAGAAAAAAATTCATGATACGAAGATAAAAACAGAAACCAGTATTTTAGGGAAATAATAAACAGTGAATGATAGGAAAAATAACTTGCCTGATAGTGATCTGTTCTTATTGCAGTATGGCAACGGCACAGAAAACCAGGATATATTATGATTACAACTGGAACCCTTCTTCTCAAGAACTTGCATTTTATTTTGGTGAGTTGGAGAAAAATGATACAGGTTGGTTCAGGGCAGACTATAGTGCCAAATCCGGACAGTTACTAAAACACGGATTTTATAAAGATGCCAGCTGTACCACTAAGCACGGGCTTTTTGAATATTTTTTTGGTACGGGAGAGATAAGCGGCAGAGAACTCTATCATAACAATCAAAAAACAGGCACACATCTTTCTGTTTATCCCAATAAAATAATCAGTGATTCATTTCAATTTAAAACTGATATTCCATATGGCCTCTGTAGTAGCTGGTACCCAAGTGGTAACCCGCGAACAGAAATGCAATTGGATACTTTGGGTAATGGATCGGGAGTAGTGGTAGGTTTTTTTGATAACGGAGTAGTTTCATTCAAAGGCAAACTGGCAAAGGGTTTACGCAAAACAGGTAACTGGTTCTATTATCATCCAAACGGTCAGCGTGCTTCGGTTTTACAATATGGTACGGCAGACAGCCTGTTGACTGAAGCAAAGCCCCAAATAAAATATGATATTTATGAATATGCCTATTACGACTCAACCGTTGAGTATGCAAATGCTATTTGTTACGATACTAACGGCGTAGTACAAACACATTGTGAAATATCCAGTAACAAACCAGAATATTCGGGTGGCATTAAAGCATGGGTAAACTACTTATCGGGGCAACTGCCTGATATCATGAACAAGCCGGGTAATCCGAAAAAAACAACCATCTATATTGCTTATTTTATGGTGAACCCTGATGGGAATCCATCAGGTATTATGTTGGATAATACGGTGAACAAGGGTTTTGATGATGAGATTACAGGTGTTTTCAAGAGATCAAAAAAGTGGAAACCGGTATTGCATAATAACCGTATTATCCCCTTTCTTAATAAGCAATCTTTAACACTATCCTATTCTTTTTAGCAGACTTATATAGTAATTTCAATGCCTAAATATTTTGTTATGCAAAAGCGGATGCGTTTACAATATTCTTTCTTGTTATTGATGCTGATTTTTACAGCAACTGCATTTGCACAAAACACGTCAACAGAATGGACCCCCGAACAACAGGCAGAATTATTCGGTTATTGTGAAAAGCCATTCCTCATCAAACAACTCAAAATATCGGAAGCCAATGCAGATAAAATCGGACAGATTAACAATTGGGCAAGACTCACCAAAATAAAAATACAGGCCAATACCAGCGATACATTTGCCACCGATGGGGAAGTAGAAGAAGCCGTGATAAAAAAATACAAAGCATTATCGCTTTCCGGTGATCAGTTGAAAACGCTTACTGACAGAAGAAAACAAAGTCTCACACAACCCTGTGCACTCATTACACTAACAGCAAACAAAACATACGACACGATTGCCAAACCCCAGTTACAGCTATTGTTCAGGAACAAATTCCGCAGAACGCTGATGGATAAACTGGAAGTAAACGGTAAACAGGCCGATATGCTGATTGAAGCAGAAGTGTGGAAACAAAAAGAAGCATTGGAAATAATAAAAATTCCGGAAACAGATTTTAACCGTATCCGGAAAACAGTGGCCATGTATACCGATCTGGAAAGGAAATATGGTTTTATCGGCATAACAGAACAACAGAAAGAAGGGGCCAAAAATATTTTTAAGGCTGCTGAATAAATAAATTGATTTTATTGGATTGCCACAGATGCACAGATTAATCTGTGCATCTGTGGCAATCTTTTTTGTTTTATCGTCTGCACTACCTTAAAAATCGCTTATATCTATCAGATAATCATTGAATTATGAGCTAAATCCCTAAATTGTACCGACGTATACCAAACTAACCTTCTGATGCAACCCTGCCGCATACTCATTGTTGAGGATGAATCGCTCGTGGCGATGGATATGGAGCGAATGCTTACCGATCTCGGCTATGACCTGATACCCAATGTTAATAGTTATGCTGCCGCCGTTGAAGTGCTGGATCAAACAAAACCCGATTTGGTTTTACTGGATATTACTTTGAATGATACAAAAACAGGGATTGACCTTTCGCTGTTATTACAACAAACCTATAAGGTTCCGTTTATTTATGTAACCTCTCATTCCGATAAAAAAACCATCGATCAGGCATTGGTTACCAAACCCAATGGCTACCTGTTAAAACCTTTCGATGCAAACGATCTCTATACAGCCATAGAAGTAGCACTGAGTAATTTTGCGGGTCACACGGCAAACGGGCAGGATGATTCGGCATTGGTTTGTAAGGACGCATTGTTTGTTAAGAATGATAAAAACTTTGTGAGGGTAGAAATTGACGAAATCTGCTGGATTGAATCAGAACACAACTATCTCTATATTATTTCACAAAAGGGCAAACATATTATCCGTTCTAATTTCAGGGATTTTCAGCAACATGTTCCTGCTGCTAAATTCATACAGGTGCATAAATCGTACATCATTAACCTGGATAAAGTAGATGCTTTTTCTCATACAGATATCACTATTAACGGGAAAGAAATTCCGCTCAGCCGTATGTACAAGGATGACTTTTTTGCCTGTATGAAACGAATATTATAAACCTGCTTATTATTATGGTACCTAAATTAGAGCAGTTGGTACCTAATTTTTGCCCGCTTCTGCTATTTCAATCATATTTACAATATACATGTTGCAGGCTGTTACCATACTGAAACGAGTCAGCAATTTTCTGCTGTTGTTGTTTTGCTGCTTTGGGTTTTTTGCAGAATCGAAGGCACAATACAATTATGTAGATACCGATCTTATACGGAAGCAGATTAACAATACAAAAAACGACAGCACCCTCAGCCGGCTCTATGGAATACTGGGCTGGGAAATGCGCTTCTCCAATCAGCAAAAAGCAGTAGAGCTGGCAGATAGTATGTTATTGATTTCTTCTCCTGCAAAAGATTATATCCGGCTGTCGGAAGCCTATCGTATCAAAGGCTTTGTAAAAGTAGTGAACCAGGATATTGAAGCTTGTCTTAAAATGTATGAGCGGGGTATTTTCTATGCAAAAAAAGCAAAAAGCAAATACTATGAATCTTCCTTCCTTAACCTGATTGGTGGCATGTACCAGGACAAAGGAGATTTTGATAAATCAATTCAATTTTTTCTGGAAGCAGTGAAAGCTGCTGAGGATAGTAAAAGCTCAGAAATGATTGCTTTTAGTGCCAATTGTATAGCAGAAGCGTATTCTGATGCAGGAAGGCCGATCAATTTTACGAGGCCCTTTTATGAGAAAGCATTACAGGAAGTATTGCCAAGAAAAAACTGGCAGTATGCCGGTATGATTCATTCCAATATGGCCAAAGAATATATGATGGCGGGAAAACCCGATTCTGCCATGATTGAAACAGCGGCTTCTATCGATTACCTCAACAGGGTAAAGATCAAAGGCTATGTATATGCTACCTGTGCCACAGATATAGGCGAAATGCTTACAACACTCAAAGCGTATAAAGAAGCAGAGCAGTACCTGCTGCAGGCTTATCATATACTCGACAGTCTTAAAACAAAAGACAATAAACTGATTGTGCTATCGGCCCTGTCTAATCTTTATGTTGAAAGTGGTCAGTATAACAAAGCCATTGAACGTGGAAGAGCGCTTTTATACCTGGCAGGTTTGTACAGGTCGAAAATATTTCTCCGGAATGCCTATAAGGTATTATCAGAAACAGCAGAGAAAAAGGGGCAGACTGATAGTGCATTGATGTACTATAAAGCATACAAAGACTGGAATGACAGTATTTTCAATGAAAATAAAGAGAGAACCATTGCCAATGCAGAGAGTAGAATGAAGCAGACCATACAGGCAAAAGAAAATGAGCAGCTGAAAACGTTAAATGCAAGATTACGCAATAATAGTTTGCTGGTTGCTGTGGTAGCTTTTATATTATTATTGGCCGCTTTGATTATTATTTTAGCCAACCGAAAAATCAAACAAAAAAACCTGACCCTTGAAACCCAGAAGCAGTTGATTGAAAAACAGTCAGCAGAAAAAGATATTTTATTAAGGGAGATACATCACCGTGTAAAAAACAACCTGCAGGTAGTATCGAGTCTGTTGAATCTGCAGGCGGCCAGTATCACCGATCAGAAAGCCATCGATGCATTGATGGCCAGCCAGAAAAGGGTAAAAGCCATTTCACTCATACACCAGAACCTCTATGCGTTTGAAGACCTGAGCACTATTTCATTTACTTCTTATGTGCAGGAACTGTATAACGACCTGCGGCAATTGTATAATAAAGGCAATATTGAACTCACCTGTACAGCAGCCACTGAACAACTGGAATTTGATATTGAAAGATCCGTACCTCTGGGATTAATATTAAATGAAGTAATTACTAATGCGCTGAAATATGCTTTTGAAGGCCGTGAACAGGGAGCCATTACCATATCCTGCTCTTCCGATGCAGAAAAAATGCTCACCATCATAGTAGCAGATAATGGTATAGGGTTGCCCATACCTTTTGAAGATCATATTTCCGGTTCGCTCGGGTTCCGGATTATTCGTGAACTGACACGTCAGCTGAAAGGAACTGTGACCTGTGAAATAAATAACGGAACCGTTTTTGTTTTCAGGATTCCCCAGAACAGGTTAAAGGCATAACCGTTCATTTTCGGTTTCATACCCATTCTTTTGCATTTGGTACCATTTTGTAGTGCAGTCCGAAACCCCTTGTTAATTTTCTGCTTCAATTACAAGTCATTAGTCTCTTCGGAGTATAAAGACTCGTTGATTTAATATCTCCAATGTCCTTTATAAGTGTATTACTTGATACACTTATAAGAAATCCGCCAAAACTAACTGAAATGCAAACTAACTGTACCCGTCTGGCAGGCGCGTTATTGTGCCTTGTGCTATTATCATGGAGCCCCAAACTCATACCCGCTCCCGTATTACAAACAAATGATTTTACTGTTTCAGCAGAAGAGTGGACACTCGCTACTGAAAAAAGTGGGGTAAAAGCCTATTACCGTATTACCACCTGTGGTGAGGATCAGGTGATATACCTGCGTTTGGTGAACAGTAATGCAGGTGCGGTACAGGTGAGCTGGAAGGGTGTATTACAGTTTACAGGTGAGCCATCACCACGCAGTATAAAGGAAGATCTTTCGCAGATTACCATACAAACAGGAGAAACAACAGGCACAACCTGTGTAAATCCATCGGTACCAGAACTGGTGGTGAAGCCAGTTGATGCACCCGTTGTAAATATCGAATCCTATTTCTTCCAGCAACTCACCATTACACAGAACTAATTAACCAGCAATCATGAGAAACATTACTATATCTTTTTCAGCGGCCTTTAAAAAATTCATCATGCTGGTAATGATAGCAGTTACTGCTATTTTCCAGTTAGAGGCACAAACCTATTCGTTTACCAGCTGTGGTGCTACCGGATCAAACGGGCCAACACAGTCGCAGGTAAACCTTGCGTATGCATCTTCAAGCATTACAGGTGTGGTGAGTAATAATGGTATACAGGAATGGACGGTTCCTGCTACCGGTTTGTACTCCATAAAAGTAGCTGGAGCCAAAGGTGGTGGTGCCGGTGGTGGTAATGGCGCTGTGTTATCGGGAGAGTTTATGTTAACACAGGGTCATGTAATACAGATAGTAGTTGGCCAACGCGGAACAGGTGGCTTTGGTTCGCAGGGTAGTTTGAATAGCGGCGGTGGAGGTGGCGGTTCTTTTGTTGTGAATAAAACAACGAATACCATTTTGCTGATTGCAGGTGGTGGCGGTGGTGGCAATGGAGATTATGGTAGCTCATATCCAAATACAGCAGGAAACCCTGCCAATACAGGTACCTCAGGTAATAGTACTTATCAGACAGGTGGCGGTACCAATGGTAATGGTGGGAAAAATGGCGTAACAGATGATCCGGCAGCAGGTGGTGGTGGTTATTTAACCAATGGTGAGAATTCACCCGGAACCACATTTGCCGGTGGTGGACAGGCTTTTGTAAATGGTGCCAGAGGTGGTGCAGGAAGAACAGGAACTTATTTTGGTGGCAATGGTGGATTTGGCGGCGGCGGCGGCGGAACCTCCAATGTGTTGGTACGCGGCGGCGGCGGCGGTGGTTACTCGGGTGGCCAGGGCGGTACTTACCAAATTGTACAGACAAGTGTTTATACTTCGAGTTCAGACAGGGGTCATGGTGCCGGAGCTGGTTCTATTAATAACGGAACCAATCCGCTTACCTATGTAACCAATGCTGCAGCCGGTTATGTTACTGTTACAACACTCTCCACACCAGCGGGTGCATTGAATTTTGTAAAATCGAACAATACCTATATTACTGTACCGCATAGTTCATCTATGAACTTAGGTGCAGAATTTACCATTGAATCATGGGTAAATTATACGGGCGTAAACAGTACCATTATCGATAAGGGAGATTATGATTATCTCTTGCAGGTAAACTGCAATAATCCGGGCTTTGCACCTAACAGACTTAATTTTTATAACAGAAATACCGGATGGGTACACTCAACAGGAACAGTACCTGAAGGTGTATGGACCCATGTGGCCGTTACACTGAAGAATGGTACCATGACTTTCTATATCAATGGAGTGGCTTCGGGAACAGCCGCCGTAAACTATGCGCAGGATAATGGTCCTGTGAATATCGGCCGTCAGTCTCCCTCATCCTGTGCCTGTAACATTTTTAATGGTAACATGGATGAATTGCGTGTATGGAACAGGGCATTATCGGCCTGTGAAATCAGCAGCAATAAGAATTGCGAACTCAGTGGAGCACAAACCGGACTGGCAGCCTATTATAAATTTAACCAGGGTTCAGTAAATACCAATAACAGCGCAGTGAACACCCTCACAGATGCCAGTGGTAACAATAATACAGGTACATTAACCAATTTTGCTTTAACCGGAACCACTTCTAACTGGGTAGCCGGGCAAGTTTCAGGAACCTGTGGTCCTATTGCAACACCGGTACCCACCATAAATGCCAGTGGCTCAACCACTATTTGTGCAGGCGGATCGGTAACACTTACAGCATCTGCAGGTAGCAGTTATTTATGGAGCAATGGTGCAACTAATCAATCTATTACAGTAAGCACCGCCGGTGCTTATACAGTAACAGTTACAAATGCCAGCGGATGTAGTGGTACTTCTGCTGCAACAAATGTTACTGTTACAACCATCAATGATCAGACTGTTACAGCCACACCTGTTAATATCTGTGGAACAGGATCATCAACCGTAACACTTGCTTCTTCACAAATAGGCGTTTATTACACTTTGCGTAATAATGCCAATAATGCTGTAGTAGCGGGCCCCATAGCAGGAACCGGCGCAGCCATTAATTTCAATACAGGAAATATTGCTGCAACCACTACATATAATGTATTGGCAGAAACAAAGCCAACAGGCGCTTTGAGTTTAAATGGAACAACCTATGTAACGATACCACATGCTGCGAACCTGAATGTAAGTGCAGGCGGACAGTTAACCATGGAAGCATGGGTAAACCCCGCTGTTTCGGGTCAGTGGAGAAATATACTGATGAAGGGAGCTTATGGTTATGGTATGGCCATCGATGCTTCGAACAGGTTGTATTTCTGGGATCAGGGCGCGGGTAATGCTTATAATACCTGGTCTGATGTAACAGTACCTGCTAACAGCTGGAGTCATGTGGCTATTACAGTACAGGATAATGGATCCAATCTTTCGGTAAAACTTTACCTGAATGGAGTGAATGTAGGAAACAAGACATCTCCTATCGCCCAGATCAATGATAATACCGAAAGCCTTATTTTAGGCAGACAGGGTACGGGTTGCGGCTGTAACTATTTCAATGGTAAACTGGATGATGTAAGAATCTGGAATACAGTTCGTTCGGAAGCAGAAATTCTTGCAGGCATGAACAGCTGCTTATCCGGATCTGAAACCGGCTTAACGGCCTTGTTTAAAATGGATGATGGAAGTGGTACAACAGTACTCAATTCAAAACCGGGTAGTAATGGAACAATAACAGGTACTGTATCATGGACTACAGGTAATGTAGTATGTGGTGCTGTGTGTAGTTTGCAAATGTCTGCAACACCAACAGTAACGGTTCAGCCATTACCTACAGTAAATGCGGTTACCAATATTGAAGTATGTCATAACAGCGGCACTGTTCCTGTAATCAATTTTACAGGTTCTGTGGAAGGAGCTACTTATAGCTGGACAAACGATAATCCATCAATTGGTTTGGCGGCAAGTGGAACAGGAAATATTGCATCGTTTACTGCTTTAAATCCAGGTAATGAACCTGTGTATGCAACTATTACAGTAACGCCGTCTTATACAGTAGATGAAAATACCTGTACAGGTACACCGGTTAGTTTTGTAATTCGTGTGAATCCGATTCCTGTTTTTAGTGCAATTGCCAACCAGTCATTATGTAATGGAGCTCAATCAATAGCCATCAATTTAACCAGTGCTGTTGCGGGTACCACATTCACCTGGTTTAATACTACACCATCAGTAAATATTGGTTTACCCAATGGAAATGGAGCAACCATTCCTTCATTTACGGCGGTTAATAATACAAGCGGGCCTGTTACTGCTACCTATCTGGTATTATCTTATTACCAGGGCGAAACAATGGGTTGTGGTACATCCAGACAGGTTAATTATACAGTGAACCCCATACCTGAGGCCACTATTACAACAAGTGGTTCAACGGCTATTTGTGCCGGTGGTTCCGTTACACTTACAGCATCAACAGGTGTTTCATATTTATGGAGCAATGGTGCTACAACTGCATCGATTGTTGTAACAGAAGCTGGTAATTATTCAGTAACCGTAACCGGCGAAGGCGGATGTGTAGCCACATCGGCACCTGTTACCGTTACCACTTATGCCATGCCAACCATCAGTTGCTCTGGTAATATCAGTGTGGTAAGTGTTGCTAACCAGTGTGGAGCCAATGTTACTTATCCAGATGCAATCGTAACAGCTGGTCCGGCCAATCCAACAATAACTTATTCTCATCCTTCAGGCTCCTTCTTCCCTGTGGGTAATACAATAGTAACCGCTACTGTTACAGACGCCTGTGGCAATACTGCTACCTGTACGTTTGAAGTAACGGTGGCTGATAATATATTACCACTTATTACTGCACCTGTAAGTATAACAGTGAATGCAGGTAGCAATTGTACAGCAGCCAGTGTTACACTGGGTAACCCTGTAACATCAGACAATTGTGCAGTACAATCTGTAACCAATAATGCACCAGCCGTATTCCCTATTGGTAATACAACTGTTACCTGGACTGTAACCGATGCTTCGGGTAACACTGCCCAGGCCACACAAACCGTAACAGTAAAAGATGGTACAGCTCCTGTACCGGTGCTGGCCAGTTTACCGAATATTACTGCGGAGTGTAATGTTACAGTAACAACTATACCGACAGCAACAGACAACTGTTCGGGTACGATTAATGCAACAACTACCAGCCCTTTAACATATAATAGCCAGGGTACTTATACCATTACCTGGAAGTATACAGATGCAGCTGGTAATAGCAGCACACAAACACAAACCGTAATTGTACAGGATATAACACCACCAGTGGTAACCTGTCCTGCTCCAATTACTGTAACTGCTCCATCGAACCAGTGTGGCGCAGTAGTAACCTATAATCAGCCAACAGTAACAGATAATTGCTCATCTGGCAATACAGGTGTTCATACACTTGCCAGTGGTGCCCAGTTCTTTGATTATGCAGATAACAGAATGGAGAACCAGTATAGTCCGGGTCTGCCTATGAGTTTCTTCCCAACCGACGGACAGAAACTGGCAGTCTTCCTCGTGAACTGTGGTTCTACACATTATATGTACCAGAATATCACCCTGCCATCAAGTGGGCCCATCAATTTAGGGTTGGATATGAAGTACACCAACCATTATGCACCTGGTTTCAGTACCAACCAGTTTATTGCTATTGAGTTAAGGAATCCTTCAACCAATGCCATTATCGCTACACTGTTCAAAACAAATCCTGGCGCACCACAATCAACACCAATGACGCATTACAATTTCGATCTGTCGGCTTATGCAGGTCAGCAGGTGCGTTTGCAGGTGGTGGATGCAACCATCAATAATTTCTTCCTCGATGTACAGCTTGATAATATCACAGTACCAGGCAGCAGTTTGGTGAACGGAAGTTTTGAAACAGGTAATTACAGTGGCTGGACAGTGGGCAGCGCAAGCACAACATGCGGAACATTTGGTATTGGTTCTGGTCCTTCTGTATCTATTGTACAGAAAGCGGGTCTGCCATCAGGCTCCACTTTCCCGATCGGAACAACCATCAATACATTTGAAGTAACTGATCTGGCTGGTAATAAAACCACATGCAGCTTTAATGTAACAGTGAATGCTCCTGAGATCAATATCAGTGGTAATGGTACCCCAATTTCAAGTGGTGATAACACGCCATCTGGAACAGACCATACTGATCTCGGTGGAACCATACCGGGCAACAGCATCAGCAAAACATTTGTGATTGCCAATAATGGTACATCTGCGCTCACGGTTTCATCTATCAATATCAATAATGCGGCATTCACCAGAAGCGGCATCAGTTTACCGGCAACCATACAGCCTGGTCAGACAGCCAGCTTTACGGTGAGCTTTGCTTCAACGACACTGGGTGTGCAGACTGCTGTGGTAACCGTAAACAATAACGATTGTAATGAAGGGTCTTATAGTTTTACAGTGAAAGCAGAAGTAACCTGTACGAACCCTGTGTTTGTAAACTTTAACGCACAGGTACAGGTCAATACAACAGCAACAACATGTAATGCAGTGGTAAATTATCCGCTCGCCGTAACAGGTATTCCTGCACCCGCACTGAGCTATAGTTTCAGCGGCGCCACAACAGGTAATGGTGCAGGAACAGGTAGTGGACAAACATTTAATCAGGGAACCACACATGTTGTAGTAACTGCGGTAAACCCATGCAGTACAGTACTTGCTGAATTTGATGTAATCGTAACAGATATTACGCCACCAATAGCTATTGCACAAAGCCTGGTTATAAACCTGGATGCGAATGGTGCGGCAGGTATTACAGCGGCACAGATCAATAATGGATCAACTGATAACTGTGGTATTGCATCGATCAGTGTAAATAAAACAAGTTTCGATTGCAGCAATGTGGGTGTGAATAATGTGATACTGACCGTTACAGATGTAAATGGTAATGTATCAACAGCGCCTGCAACCGTAACCGTAGTTGATGCAATTGCGCCATCCATTACTGCTCCTGCTGCTATCAGCCAGGGTACAGATGCAGGTGTATGCGGTGCCACGGTGAACCTGGGTATACCTGTAACAGCCGACAACTGTTCTGTAGCCTCAGTAACCAATGACGCGCCAACGCTGTTCCCTGTAGGTACAACTGTAGTTACCTGGACTGTTACAGATGCAAACGGTAACAGCAACACAGCTACACAAACAGTAGTGATTACCGATACAGAAAAACCAAAAATTACTGCACCTGCATTGGTAAGTGTGGTAAATATTCCGGGCTCATGTATGGCCAGCGTTGATTTAGGTACACCAATTACCAGCGATAATTGTGGTGTGGCCACGGTAACGAATAATGCTCCTGCATTGTTCCCTGTGGGTTCAACCATTGTTCGCTGGATAGTAACAGATATTCATGGTAATATTACAGATACGGCTACACAGGAAGTAGTGGTGATAGATAATGAGAAACCATCCATCAGCATCAACAATATCAGTGTAAACAACGATGCGGGTAAATGTGGAGCCACTGTTGTAATCAGCTTGCCTGAAACAGCCGATAATTGTGGAGTAGCAACAGTAATGGGTGAACGCAGCGATAATAAACTGCTCACAGAAGATTATCCTGTTGGAACTACTACCATCAACTGGACGGTGAGAGATGTAAATGGTAATATCAAAACAGCTACACAAACAATTGTGGTAACCGACAATGAAAAACCAGTGATTGTATGTGCGGCCAACCAGGTATTCTGTGCCAATACAGGTGGCAATACACAGTACGCTATTCCTGTACTGAACCAGTCTGATAACTGTGGTATTGCCAGCACTACTTACAGTATTAGTGGTGCAACGAACAGAACAGGAACTGGCACCAATGCAAGTGGAAGCTTTGCCATCGGTACATCAACGGTAACATTTACTGTAACCGATATACATGGTAATATAAGTACCTGCAGCTTTACGGTAACAGTTAACCCATTACCGGTAGCCAGTATTACAGCAGCAACAGCAGATGCATTGTGTAACCAGTTTACACTTACTGCCAACAGCACATTAAGCGGACCATTTACTTACCAGTGGTTGTACAATAACAATACAAAAGCAACCACACAACAGTTAGGTCTTGGTTTAACAGATGCAGATGGGGTATACAGCGTGTACACAACAGATGCCAATGGTTGCAGAAGTGAAATGCCTGCTACGTATAACTACCAGAAACAAACACTGGTGAGCAGTTATACCATACTGGGTATGAAAGAAGTAAAACTGGGTCAGTATAACAAAGTAGAAACCGGAAGTGTAGGTGTAATGAGCAGCAGAGGAGAAGCTGAGTTCGACAAATACAGTGCTGTAACAGGTGCAGGAAGTTTTGTAAAAGCACCAAGGATTGATACTGATAAAGGTGTAACCATTAACAGTAAAATCTATGGCATAGCCAGTGTAACCCTGCCTACCATGCAGTACAATACCAGCAGCACCAGGTACCTGCAGGATAAAACCATCAACTCAAATGTTACAACAACGGTAAATGGTAACTACGATGATATAACACTGAAGAAAGGTTCAAACGTAACCTTAACCGGAACCATCTTTGGAAAAATTAAACTGGAAGAAGGTGCAAGCGTACGCTTTACCTCTACTACCATCGATGTAGAAGAAATACAGATTGAAAAAGGACCGAAAACAGGAGGTTACAGTTATATCCGCTTTGCGCCAAATACCAGTGTAAGAGTGAGTAAGAAAGTAACGATCGGCAGCGACGTAATAGTAAATCCGGAAGCTTATCAGGTAACTTTCTACATGGCCGATAACAGAAGAGATGAAGAGAAATTCCATGTGAAAGGAGATGATACGCGCATTACTGCAAACATCATCCTGCCCGATGGTAAACTGAAAGTAACCGGTGGTAATTACGGTGATGACAAGTGTGATCACAAACCACACAGTTCTAACAGTTGCCGACACAGAGGCCATGGACACCACGACTGCGACCACAGAGGTCATGGAGACAGGGATTGCAGAGACGATGTATTTATGACGGGTCTGTTTATAGCAGAAGAAGTAGAGAGTGAAGGAAAGAATGTAATCTGGAACAGTTACAACTGTGCGGCACCATCGGCACCGGTAACAGCGCTTACGTCGAACAACAACAAAGCAAGTGTAACGGAAGAAGCTGCAAGTGCCAAGACACAAGCAATAAGCAGAAGCGAGGAAGAGCTGAAGGTAACGGTGATGCCGAACCCATCAAGAACCTACTTCACACTGAAACTGGAAAGCAAATACGAAGCACCGGTAACATTACGAGTGGTAGATGCTTCTGGAAGGGTGATAGACAGTCGCGCAAAAATCGGTTCAAACAGTACCATACAGATTGGACATAATTACCATGCAGGTAACTACTTTGCCGAACTGGTACAGGGTAACCGCAGAAAAGTAATTCAGTTGATCAAAGTGCAATAAGTACATAGTCCGGGGGGATTAGGAACGAATAGCACTTTGACCCCCCGCTGAATACAGCCAGACCCGCTTTCTTGTAAAGCGGGTCTTTTTTTGGAACAGAGGTCCGAAGGACTCCTTCGGAGAACAGAGAAATATCGAATATCCAATATCGAAACTCGATATTGGACATTCAATATTCAATATTGATTATTCTCTTCGACAGCCTTGTCCGAAGGACTCCTTTAGAGATTTTTTTTGTTACTTTTTTTATCAAGAAAAAAAAGTAAACGGAGGTCAACTATTTATTGCTAGCGTAATGAAATGAGGTATTAATAAACAGAACATGAGTTTTATCATGCTACATACAACGCAGTTAACCTACCTTGCCCGCCTAATTGAAATAGTATGAAGCTCGAAGAAATGTTAATGAACAGGGCGGGCAATGCCTGCGAATTATGCGGATCGAATGAGAAACTGCAATTGTATAAAGTACCACCACAGGATCATTCTTATCCCGAGAACTGTATTATGATCTGTACTAAATGTGAAACACAGATAGAGAAAAAAGAGCCGCTGGATTATACACATTGGAAAGCCCTCACCGAAACCATGTGGAGCGAAGTACCGGGTGTACAGGTAATGGCCTGGCGTATGCTGAACCGGTTGCGTAAAGAAAGCTGGGCGGTAGACCAGTTAGACATGTTATACTTAACCGATGAAAACCTGGCCTGGGCCAAAGCCACCGGCGATCATGAAAATGATGGTGAAGCAGAATTACATACCGATGCTCATGGTAATTTTTTACAGGATGGCGACACCATAATACTGGTACAAAATCTTGACGTAAAAGGCACCAGCTTTACCGCCCGTCAGGGAACGATTGTAAAAAACATTCGCCTCGTAAGAGACAATACCGAACAGATAGAGGGGAAAATAGAGAATCAGATGATTGTGATTTTGACCAAATATGTGAGGAAACAGAGCTAGAAGAGGCTATGAGCTATGAGCCTTGAGCTTCGAGCCAGAACCAGAGAAGTTGTTTCAAGAATTATCGCCTGAGCATGTACCAATTTGCTCATAGCTCATAGCTCACGGCTCATAGCCGATAAACTCCAATTAGCTTTCAAAAATTAACTGTAATTCATTATTTTTGCCGCCCAAGAGCAATCTGAAAAGATTACTCCGGGCCTATAGCTTTCGCCTGAGGCGGAGTAAGAGCACCTTTTTTGGTGTTGGCAATAGGATAAACTTTTTTGAAAACAGCTTCTGTTGTTTTCGGGCCTATAGCTCAGTTGGTTAGAGCACCTGACTCATAATCAGGGGGTCCCAGGATCATGCCCTGGTGGGCCCACAAAGCGAAGATGAAAGTCTTCGCTTTTTTTATTTCAAGCTGCTTATAGGTTAGAGTAATTAACTAATAATCAGGGGGTCTCAGGATCATGTCCCGATTCAATCGGGATGGGCCCACAAAGCGAAGATGAAAGTCTTCGCTTTTTTGTAGGTAACAAACGCCTTTAGCCGCATCAAAAAAGTAGAGAAATCCTTAACTTCCTTCTAAACCCTGAGCCCTATGGATTTCGAACGAATTATCGGCGGAATAGAAAAACTATTGTACCGCATTATTATAGAAATTATACTATTACCCATCACCATCAAACGGTTATTCAGTAATACGAAAAACTGTTACACGATTGTAGAAAGGGAAGAAAATATTCCTCAGGAAGAAGGCCGTTACCTTAACATAACCTCGCCGGTAAAACTTGCTATGATGCTTACCATTGTAACATTGTTTGCATTACAGCAGGCTACTACCATTGATGATACAATGGGCCAGGCAGAAATTACTGGTGTTGTAGATTCGGCTGCAATGGTAACCGACACAACCATAATAGCCAGTGATACCCTGGTAGATACAAGTGCTGTTGTAGAAACGGAAGAAGAAATTGTTGAAAACGAAGCGAACAGGGCCAATCACCTGATTGAGTCATTAATAGCATCACTGAGCAAACTCAATTTGGTGGAGCAATCACTGCTTATTTTCCTGGTATCAAACTTAGATGCCATGTTGCTTGCACTCATATTGGGGCGTATACGAAAACAAATATTTCCCGGCGATGTTTTCCGACGATCTTTTTTCTCCATGGTCTATGCAAAGAGCTATTTGAATTTACCGACGCTGCTGATGATGCTTTGTACCATTTTTATTCCAACCACTACTACAGAGGAAAGTCCGTTGTTAACGTCGGAAATAGTATTACTTATCGGGATGTTGTTTTTTTTCTGGGGATCTTACCTGTTCCTGCGGTCCACCTACCGCATACTGCAACAATATATTGGCGACAAGAAATGGTGGGTTAGATTTTTCCTGCTGATCTGTTTAATTGTACTTGATTTTGGCTGGATCTTTTTTATGGTCTGAACGAGTTGTTTGTGGTAAAGTGCTGAGGGTTTCGGAGATGAAGTGCAAACCAAACTCTGGAATGAAAAAAAGCGAAGATGCAGGGCTTCGCTTTTTTTGTGCTTGTAACTTTCTTTCGGCGCAGGTACTGTGAAGAGGGAGAAGCCCTTTTACAGCCAAACTGACAAAAGAAGAGCATCGACTACTGGTCACCTACCATGCTCATACTTTGTACTAGCTCTGCCCGGTATGAGCAGGCACCAACAACACAGTAAAAACACAATTTAACACTGTTTTTGTGTTGAACATTGTAGAGGCGGTGAGTTGACACGGTGCTAAAAGCGGGTATAAACCGAGCCATTTGTACTGCGTTACTGGATAAAGAAGTGCCTGAACGGCAGGGTGAATGTGTGAGCGCCGGCACGAGTAGGGTTTACTAGTATTAAAATCTGAAAAGAGGATTTCTGAATATCATATAAATTAGTACAATGGCAGACGTGCATACAAAAGAGCAACGCAGCTACAATATGAGCCGCATTAAAGGGAAAGACACAAAACCCGAAATGCTGGTTCGGCGCTTTTTGCATGCACAGGGATTAAGATACAAACTGCATGATAAAACCCTTCCGGGAAAACCTGATATAGTGCTGCCTAAGTATAAAACAGTTGTTTTTGTTCATGGATGCTTTTGGCATGGTCATAAAAACTGCCGCTACTTTGTTATTCCTAAAACAAGGACGGAGTGGTGGGTAGAAAAAATTGCCATAAATACTGCAAACGATGCAAAGGCAATAGCAGCTTTGAAGAAAAACCAGTGGAAAATTATTACAATCTGGGAGTGTGCATTAAAGCCACCCAGATTGGATAAAACATTGCGCTCTTTGTTGAAAAAATTCTCTCAATAGCCGTTCTTCGATACCATCGGGTAAGAAGCAGTGCTTATATTTTAAGTGTAAATACGGCATCTTGAAAAGATGTTAGGAATGTGTCCTATAATATACGGTGTTTTAAAAGACACATATATAAATTGCATAGTACGTTTGCATACCCTCCCCCAGTATTACAAACCTGTTTACCCTAAGCATGGATTTAAAAACGAAAGTTGGTAAAAGAATTACCCAGCTCAGAAAAAAGAAAAGTCTTTCACAGGAGAAATTTTCTTATGAGGCTGATATGGAAAGAACATACCTGACACATATTGAGAACGGAAGAAAAAATATATCGCTTTCAACATTGGATAAGATATTAAAAGCATTAGAGATTTCTTCGAAAGATTTTTTTGATAGTAAAGAATTTAAATAATGACAAAGAAGTTGACTTTTATCGACCTCTTTGCAGGTGCAGGAGGTTTATCAGAAGGATTTATCCGGGCAGGATTTGAGCCTATTGCTCACGTAGAGATGGACGAGGCGGCCTGTTATACCTTAAAAACAAGGGTTGCGTATCATTATCTGAAAGCAAATGGAAAGTTTAATGAGTACAAGAAATACCTGGAAGGAAAAATAAACAGGACAGAATTATACAGCAATGTACCTGCTGAATTGCTGGAGAGCGTAATTAACCTGCCGATAGGCGGTGAAAACAACCCTGAAATACACAAAACCATCGAAAAATTACGTAACGGTCGAAAAGTAGACCTGATAATCGGTGGCCCACCCTGCCAGGCATATTCTCTGGTGGGAAGAGCCAGAAGCCGGCATGGTATGAAAGGCGATCATCGTAATTACCTGTACGTACAATATGCAAAATATCTGGAAAAATATGAGCCAAAGATTTTTGTATTTGAAAATGTGCTTGGTCTTAAATCTGCCGGTAATGGTATTTACCTCCGGAATATGGAAAAACTGTTTGACAGTAAAGGTTATCACATGAAGCTGTTTACAGTAGAAGCAAACAACTTTGGTGTATTGCAAAACAGGAAACGGGTAATTATCATCGGATGGCAGAACCATAAACAGATTACATTGCCTGATCTGGAAGCTATACGTAGTAAGGTAAATCACACGGTAAAAGAATTGTTGAGTGATTTACCAATGCTACAGGCTGGAGAAGGAACAGATAAATATGTTACCTACGCAAAACCAACAACAGCCTATCTGAATGAAAGCGGTATCCGTAATGGGATTGATATATTAACCCAGCATGTGGCCAGGCCGAATACTGAGCAGGATAAAGAAATATACCGTATAGCAGTAGAGAAAATGCAGGCAGGCGAAAGACTTTCTTATACATCTCTGCCTAAACGATTGCGTACACATAAAAATGAACATTCTTTTTTTGATCGGTTTAAGGTGGTAAATGATAAAGCCGCTTATTCGCAAACAGTGGTGGCGCATATTGCCAAAGACGGACATTACTATATACATCCCGATATAAAACAAAATAGATCCTTAACAGTAAGAGAAGCAGCCCGGTTGCAATCATTTCCTGATGATTTTTATTTTGAAGGAGTGAAGGAAGGGAAAAACAGAACCGCTGCATTCAAGCAAATTGGAAACGCTGTGCCAGTCCTCATGGGAGAAAAAATTGCTACAAAACTAAAAAATCTCTTATGAGTGATAAACTTTCTTTAAAATTTGATCCCAATACAATTGAACACTTAGGTATTTCATTGTACTCAAAATTGCCAAGTGTTTTATCTGAGTTGATTTCTAATTCTTGGGATGCTGATTCAGATAAAGTAGAGATAATCTTTGCAGATAGAGATGCCCGAAAAGAAATTGAGTATGTTGATTATGGTGATGGAATGACTTTTTCAGAATTAAACGAAAAATATTTAGTGATAGGAAGAAATAGGCGTATTCATGAAAATAAAGAGACTAGCGCAAGCGGAAGAAAAGTAATTGGGAAGAAAGGACTTGGTAAACTTTCAGTCTTTGGTGTTTGTGATGTTATAGAAGTAATTTCTATTAAGAATGGTTTTAAAAATCATTTTAGAATGAATCTTGATGATATCAAAAAAAGTAGTGGTAACTATTCACCAGAGCTAATAATTCCAAAGGATACTATTGCTGAAACAAATGAGCGCGGAACAAAAATTTTACTAAAACAAATCAGAAGAAAGTCAGGCTTTGATCTTGATAATATTGCAATAAGTCTTTCAAAGAAATTTTTGATATTTGATAAAATGTCAGTTACGCTCTCGTCAACTGAAGGTCAACGAGTAGATGTAGTCAATGAGCTTAAGTTTAATGGGCTTAATGTTCAGTTTAAATGGAATTTTCCAGATAGTAAATATGGTGAACATTATGAATACTGGAAACGGTTTTCTGGATCAGTATTTACAACAGAAACCCCCATTAAAGACACAGAAATGAGTGGTGTCTACTTGACTTCACGTGGAAAGATTGTAAATAATGCAAGTTTTTATGGATTAAGAGATAATGACAATTTTCATACTTATGTGACTGGATATCTTGAAATCGATTTCATTGATGAATTCAGTGAAGATGTTATATCTACTGATAGGCATTCACTTATTTGGGAAAATGACAAAACAAAGGAATTACAGAATTATCTTCAACATATAATAAAAAAAATTGGAAGCGAGTGGAGATTATTGCGCGGCACTTTAAAAAAGGATCAAATAAAAATTAAAAAAGGAATTGATGTTGATCAATGGCAAAACTCTTTGCCAACATATGAAAAAGAATTAAGTAATAAAATCATTACTCCTATTCTTGAAAACCAGAACATAGACGTTGATGAGTCAAGTCAGATAATTGGAAATGTTGTTGATAAATTTGATAATAAAATTTTTAAAGATTATGCTTCTAGGATTGCAGATATTTCTAATTCTGAAGAGATTCCGACTCTTCTGAAATTAATGGAAGAATGGAAGATAGTAGAAGCTAAACAATATAGAGGTATCGCTTTATCTAGAGTTGAAGTAATAAAACAATTCGAACAGTATATTAAAACAGATACTAAAGAAGTTCCGACTTTACATAATTTTTTAAAGCAATTTTCTTGGCTATTAGACCCTAGAATTTTAGAATTTAAAGATGAGGTACACTATTCCAATTTATTAAAAGTAAACTTTCCGGAAGAGAAACTTACTGAAGCTAATAGACGTATAGATTTTTTATGTAGTAATGCGTTAGGAGAAATTTTGTATGTAATTGAAATAAAAAGGAGTTTATATAGTGTAGATGAAAGTGCACTGGAACAAGCAAATCGGTATAAAGTTTTTTTAGAGAACCATTTTTCGTCACAGTCAGGATTTTCAAGAGTTATTTGTTATGTGATTGGAGGAAAAAAATCGAATGACCCATATTTTAAATCTAAAGAGGCGACTTATATAAAATCAGGAGAGGTTTTTGTTAAAACATATGCAGAATTATTGGAGCAATCAAAACAAAACCACAAAGAATTTATCGAACTCTATAATAAATCAGTTATATAAAAGATGATTGAATGGCGCTTTAAACCCAACTCCCGCGATGATATGGATGTAGACCCCATCCAAGGCGAGTTTTTTACCACCAGAGATATTGATAACATATCGACTGCGGTGGTGCGGGAAGGTATTCAGAATGCACTAGATGAAAGAAACCGGGCAGATCATTTTGAAACGGTAAGAGTGAGGATATTTCTCTCAGGAAATAAATATGCTTTACAGCCGCAGGCTTATCTTCCTTTCTTAGAAACACTGACACCACACTTAAAAGCAAAAGCGTCTGGAATATCAGCTTTACCAGATTTTGAAACTCCGATGAAATTCCTTGTATTTGAGGATTTCAATACAAAAGGGCTGGAGGGTAATCCTAAAGAGCATTATGTAGAAAACATTAAAGATGGTCAGCCCCATAATTTTTATTATTTCTGGCGTAATGTTGGCCGTTCAGGTAAAATAGACGATAAACTGGGTAGATGGGGCCTTGGAAAAACTGTTTTTCCTGCTTCTTCCAATATCAATTCATTCTGGGGAATAACTGTCAGGAAAAGCGACCGACGGAAAATGCTGATGGGCCAAAGTATTCTGCGTATTCACAACAGAGAGGATGAAAAAAAAGAAGAGTGCGGATACAAGCCTTATGGAATGTTTGGAAAATACGAAGGTAGTACCGATTGCTTTGCTGAACCTGTAGAAACAGAGAGCGAACTGAACTGTTTTGAGAGTCTTTTTCACCTGCAGAGAAAAGATCAGCCGGGTTTTTCCCTGATCGTTCCGTTTGTAACCGATGAGATAACGGTTAACCATCTGGCTTACGCAGTAATTGAACAATACTTTTATCCTATTCTTGAAGGCAGGTTGGAAGTGGAAATTACAGAAGAAGATCATTGTATTGAACTAAAGAAGGATTCTATTCGGCGTGCGGTTGAACAAATAAACTTTCTGCAATTACTGAACGAAGGGGATAAGAAGCTTAAAACAAAAGAAAGCCTCATCAGGCTTTTTGAATTTGCACAATGGTCCTTTGGCTTAAAGGAAGAAGATTTTTTTAGACTGAAAGAACTTGATCTTAAAGCAAAACCAAGATGGAATTCAAAAGCAATGTTTGGAGATCAAGAAGGGTTGAACTTATTAAGAGACAGGTTTGAACAAAATGAAAGAGTGGCTTTTTCCATTCCGCTTAAATATCAACCAGTGAACGGGGAAGCAAAAACATGCTGGTATCAGGCATTTCTTGAAAAAGATACAACGCTGGTTAAACCCGAAAATTTATTTGTAAGAGACGGTATTACCATTTCCGGGATAACATCTCTCGACAAGGGACTGGTAAGGGGAGTGGTTGTAATTCAGGATATTGATCTGGCCCGTATGCTGGGTGATTCTGAAAATCCGGCACATACCGAGTGGCAACCGGATTCAAGAAATTTTAAAGGAAAATATGTAGATGGAAAGGAGGCATTGGCATTTGTAAAAGCAACACTGAAAAAATTATATGATCAGTTGCAACGACCCCTGGATGGAATTCAGAAAGACCTGTTGATAGATTTTTTCTCTATTCCTGTAGAGACTCAGGAACCGGAGGAGAAAAAACCAAAAGATAAAACCGGTCATGACAGTAAAGGAGAAGATGATACAGAGGAGCCTGATATTCCAATTGTACAAGGAAAAAAAAGACCTGTACTGGTTGAGAAAATTTTGTCAGGATTAAAAATTACAAGCAATCCAGCTGCTGAAGAAATGCCGGAGAGTATGCGATTGAAATTGGGATATGATGTACCAAGAGGGAATCCCATTAAAAGTTACCAGCAACTGGATTTCGATCTGTCAAAATTGCCTATTATAATAGAGTCTACAGGCGTCTATTTTACGAAGAAAGAAAAAAACGAACTGGAGTTTGAGATAGAAAATAAAGAGCAGTTTGAAATACAACTGACAGGTTTTGATGAAAAACGGGATTTATTTTTAAAACTGCAATAAATGATCCGTCGCTTTAATTATACGAACCGTCTGAAAATCGACAGAAACAGAATTGACATTTCTTTGTTCAAGGACAGAGATGGGAAGTATTTCCGTGCAAAAATTAACCTGGAGGGGCTCGAAATGCCACCGCAAGCAAAGATTTATATAGAAGCAAATTATAAAGGAGTTTACCAGAGGTTTGCATTCGGAACAATTGCTCATTTTAAAGAGCCGGAAAGCACAAGGTTGAATGAACTCCCGGAAACAGAGTTGGCCTATTTTGATATAGCGATTGTTGACGAAGCTGGAAAGGTAGGTCTGCTGCTGGGTAGTGCCAAAGGAATAGTCGTAAGTACAGATGGTAGCCCAAACGACAGAATCTCATTGTTGCCAGTTAACCCGGTTGATTTAAAAAACCAGTTCTGGAAATTAACATTCGATTCCGGTGATGAAGGAAGACCGGTGCTTGAGATCAACAAAAACATTCCTGATATTCTTGAAATGGCGAGAAACGATGTCAAATTTATCAGCCTTGTTTATCCCGCAGCATTCAGATCTGTTTTGATAAAATTATTATTGGAGCAGGATGATTTTGATGCAGAAGAAGGCACATGGATAGCCGATTGGTTAAAATTTACGATAGCAGTGCTGGGTATTAAAAACCAGCCAGATACCAAGAGTGATAATGATGAACTTACACCTGAACAGGAAGTATGGGTTGATGATTGTGTGAATGAATATTGTAAAAAATTACAGCTATTTGAAAAATTCACTGCGCAATGAGTAATATAACTGCTATAAGAATATTTAACGACGACGGACTTAGTGAGTTTGAAAGAATTGTAGGAGAAATACGCAATAACAACCTTAATGTCATACCTGAAACTTTGTTATTCGACCCTCAGTTATCAGATTTGCTAGAGCCAATTATTAATATTGAAAAGGTTGATTTTAAAAACAAGAATCAGCTTGTTCCTTATCTGGTAAACCAGTTAAACCTCAAGAACCACAAACATCTATATTTTGATAAAGGGTTATGGACATGGCTGTCCGCTTTTTATTTTGATAATATCTGTCCTGTTGATGCTAATGGGAAGAGAAAAATTAATGAAGCCGCTTTTTATATTCTCAAGGACCCTAAGAATTATACAAAATACTATCGCCACCTGCTCGCATATCCAAGCAGGTTGTATTCAGAATTAGGAGAATCTTCCAGAATATTTCTGATCGGTACATTTCAGAAACGTGGAGAAATAACAGAGCAGTTCGGGGCTTACCAGGAAATTGCCCTAAACAAAGGAATACTTGATGCTGCAAATATTATGTATTGGGATGAAACTACATCAAGTCTTAAAAGAGGTGCTGCAGGAAAAGGAGGAGGCTCTGCGCGAAGGATGGTCAGAATTATCAGACAGTATCAGATGACGTATGATTTAAATTCAATGTCGGGAAATGAAATTGTTTCTTTGTTGCCCTCTGAGTTTTCTAGATGGAAAACGCCTGGCATAGCCTGAAATTGAGTAACAGCTTTTGGAAAGTTCTAAAACTTCCCAAAGTTCATCATCTCCCAATAATGCTATTAGTTAAAGCAACCTTGCTTCAAAAACACTTCATCCACCCCACCCCGAATGAACCCTATAATTATAACCTGCACAAGCATCTGCAAAACACGCTAAAAGGATAGACCTTTTTAACCAAACCAAACAACTGTTTCAAGACATGTCTTCTCCCAAAGAAGCAAAAAATCGATCTATCAACCCTATTTCTGCTCAGTCCCACCACAAATTTCTCTCATAATTAATTGATAATCAATAAAATTTGTAAATTTAAAGTCAAGCTTTAAAATATTTAAACCTTTGCTTTAAATTTGCAAGAATCACTATGAGTTTCTTTCACCGACATATCAATACCAGGATAAAACAAACCCTCAAAAATCATCCGATTGTTTTTCTCAATGGAGCAAGACAAACCGGAAAGAGTACGCTTGTTAAAACAATGGCTGCAGAAATAGGAACGCATGGTAAACCGGCCCAGTATGTAACTTTCGACAGACCCACACAAATGGCCGCGGCATCTTCTGAACCGGAAGCATTTTTAACAAGCTACGATCTGCCATTAATTATAGATGAAGTGCAATTGGTGCCCGAATTGTTTCGCACACTAAAAATAGTGGTAGATGCCGCGCGGTTTGAACAGCAGGAAACAGCCAATGGCAAATACCTGCTTACCGGATCGGCGAATATATTGGCATTGCCCAATTTGTCAGACCCGCTGGTGGGTAGAATGGCTATCTTAACCTTATATCCATTCTCAGCAGCAGAAGCCACCAATAATAATGCGGGTCAGTTGGAAAAAATCATGCAACTGGATTTTCAGCATATTACAGACAGAGGATTAACCCTGCTTGATGCCATGAAGCGCGCCACATTTCCTGAAATAGCATCTGCCACAGAAGAAAACAGGAGAACCTGGTTCGATGGTTACATCACCACCATTCTGCAGCGTGATGTGAAGCAAATAGCTGAATTAGAAAAAAGTTCATTGCTGCCACATCTCCTGCGGGTACTTGCAACCCGTGCAGGTGGTTTGATGAATGACTCCGATATTGCACGTGAAGTGGGATTGAACTCGGTAACAGGAAAATCGTATCGGAATATTTTAAAACTCATGTTTTTAACTTTCGATGTAAATCCCTGGTTCCGTAATGTTGGTAAGCGATTGGTAAAATCGGCCAAAGGCTATTTTCTAGATACATCTATGATCTGTCACTTACTGGATTATAACCTTGAAGATATTTCCAAAACAAAACCTGAATTGTTTGGACATCTGGTAGAAAATTTTGTGGCAACAGAATTAAAGAAACAATTAAGCAACAGCGATATAAAAGCTGAACTATATCATTTCAGAACAAGCGATAACAAAGAAGTTGATTTTATCATCGAAAAACCGGACGGCTCCGTATTTGCCATCGAAGTAAAAAAATCTGAAACAGTAAATGCAGATGATTTTAAAGGCATCAAAGCATTTCAGGAATTAACGGGTAAGGATTTTACCGGTGGTATTGTACTGTATTCAGGTAAAGAAGCGGTTCCCTTTGGTAAGAATCTCTGGGCGGTTCCATTCTTTGCACTTTGGTGATTTGAATTGGAAAGAAAATACAATCGAGTCATACACTTTTGTTGATGCTGGTCAGGCGACCAACATCGGGAAAGAAAATGGGACGCGGATGGTCATGATGATGATGATCTTTCATGATAAATCATCATAATCATGACCATCTGCGTTCCATTACCCGTACAAAAAGCACAATAACGAAAAGATGAACCAGGTATTCCTGCAATTTTGCTAACTTACCCAAACTAAACCAACCGGTTATATGAAAAGAACATGGGTCATAATCGCTTTTCTGTTTTCTTATTTCAATACCGCCCATGCACAAGCCGATAGTAAACCCGATACGGTGAAAACGGGTATCTATATTACCAGTATACACGATATAGACTTCAAACAAAAAGAATACACCATCAATCTCTGGTTATGGTTACGCTATAAGAATAAAGATTTCGATTTTGAAAAATACCTCGAACTACCTCAGGCAAAAACCGTAACCAAACTCTACAGCACCATCGACAGTACAGATGAGGGTATTTATATGCTCATGAAACTGCAATGTGTGATGAAAGACTCCTGGACCATCAAAAACTTCCCCTTCGATAAACAACGCTTATGGTTTTCGATTGAAAACTCGCAATACGATGCCAGTTCATTAATATTTGTAGCCGATACGGTAGGTAAAAACTTCGATCCCCGTTTTGTACTCAGGGGCTGGCAGATTGATAGCTTTACACTATCCACAGCAACAAAAGCATACGAAACAGGTTTTGGCGATCCTGAACTCGAAACCCCGCATATGGATTACAGTTCTTTCCGGGTAAAAGTAAGCTTACACAGAGACGCCACCGATCTTTTCTGGAAAATGTTTTTAGGCATGTATGCCGCCTTCCTCATTTCTTTTATCTGCTTTTTTATTCATGCAGACAATATAGACTCGCGTTTTGGTTTAAGCGTAGGTGCTTTGTTTGCCGTTATCGGTAATAAATATGTAGTAGAATCGTCGATGCCCGAAGCCACTTCTTTTACACTGGTAGATGCGTTGCATGGTATAACATTGCTGTTTATTTTTCTGGTGGTAACCACATCCGTATACTCGCTTCAACTGGCCAAAGCCAATAAATTAAAACAGGCAAACCGGTTTGATTCAATAGCAGCGGTAATCTTTTTATTGATCTATGTGCTGATTAATACTTATTTAATCAGTAATGCAAAAAATGGATAATGCTATTGGAAGCGATAACAGTTTTAACTGATTCGGTTTACCCAAACGGATCATCTTCTGCATTCAATAAAGCCTGGAGATGGAGTAAAGCTTTTTTAATTTTATTGAAATTGGTATCGTCTGCTTTTAAATAAGTAAATAACACTTCATTGGTTGTTTTGCGCTCGCCTCCAACTTCCCTGAACGAAGTACATTGTCCGTTAAACTGACCGGCATTGGCATTGAATTTATCATTAACAGTAGTGGCAACAAAATTGTATTGTGCAGATGTGGCCTTCAGCGTAATCTTAATCATACCCACTGTCTGCCCCGAAATAGAAGTCGTTTCCAGATCAATCGACTTTATTTGCATCGGGTTAAAAGAAATGGTATGTGTTTGTTCTATATAGGTGCAGGGATAAATGTAACGGTATCCCACATTGGGTACATACGCCCGATATCCGATGGTTTTATTTACAGTAGTGCCTCTTTCGGTGAAGAGGGTAAGTTTATTGCCATCTAAATTAACGCTGGCATTATAGTAATAATAATTAGTGGCGCTGTTTTGATAAGGAACAAGTCGCTGATAGCCGAGCACTTCTTTTATCTTTTTATCGAGATACGAAACTGTTTCGCCTTTTGTTAAAGTGGCCTGTGACCGGGCTTTGAACGAAATAAAAACAATTAGCAGAAGGACAGATATCCGGAAGAGTCTATTCATACAGTAATGTTGTTTTCAAAATAACTTCATTCCTCTTTTATACCAATACCTAAATATCAGTATTGTTATAATTTTAGATGATAAAACCAACGCTAACAACAATTGCAATAAGTTTTTGTTTTAGTTTCAATACTGAAAATCATATTGCATGCATACTTTCCGGATTAAAAACAACAGGGCAGGCCATTTTATTGTAATACTGGCCGTATTGCTACTAATGTCTATTGTTGTTTGGGCTTTCTTTTTCAAAGAAGACCCTGTACCATTTGAGGGTACCGGTTTAATTATCATCAGCATTATTGGTATAATAGGAGCTGTTGTTTTATTTATGGCCATCAGAATGATTATTGTAAATCCAGATGTTATTGTTATCAACGAAAAGGGATTTGAATATAATCCGGGCGGGGTATCGTCTGGGTTTATGCAATGGACCAATGTTGCCGAAATAAAGTATGTAGATGTACGAACAACCCAGGGGCAGTTAAATGGTCCTGTTTGGGAGCGGGCACTTACAATTAAACTGAAAGATCCTTCTTTGTACCGCGATCAATTCAATCCATTGATGAAAGGGTTGATGAGATTGAATAAAACAATGTACGACGGCGATATTTTTTTTAGGCTGAGTAGTTTCGGTAAACAAGGCGAAGAAGTATTTTCATTGATGATGAAATACTGGGATGAGAGTAAAAACAAAGCAGTATAATGAGCTTAACTATCAGGTGTGCCAATTTTTGTTTTGCCTTTATTGCTTTTTTATGTGCGTATGCTGTAAATGCACAAAAACAGCATAAAGCATTTACTGCATCAGCAAATGCCATCAAAAACAATATGCGATGCTGTTCAGCAGCATTTCCCGGCTCCGGTTCATTCAAAGCAACCACTGTACTCATTTCGGAAGGAGGGGCCATGACCATTGTTTATAATAATGGCCGCCCCCCTGTTTCTTTCAATCTCTACGAACTATACAAAAATGAGCAGGCACCACTCGGCCTATACTATAAAACAGGCAGCAGAACGGTTGAATTCAGAACAGATGAAATGAGTACGCAGGCAATACGCTTCAATACTGCTGCGAAAGCGAAAGACACGTATAACCAGATTCGCCTTATTGTAAAAGCAGACCATGAAAATTACCGGCCAGGTTTCCCGCTCACGATCAGTCAAACCACCGACTCAATTAATTCCTTACTGCGCCTCTTTAATAACGACATGGCGGAGATAACCGTATTAAATGATACTGTATTCAAGACCTCACAAATGCCGTCCATCCGCTACAATATAGATGTAACAAAATTGAAAAATACAGAAGGGCTACCCGTATTACAAGTAAAAGGAATTGGTTTTATACCCTATATAAAAGATGGATTTGGAACTGGTGCGCGTATTGTTTTTCAAAATGGTAAAGAGCAGTTGGGGTTTCTGCAATTCACTTCCGGAGACAGATGGTCGCAGACAATGATTTATCGTTTGTTGATTCACCTCACCGATCTGATGCGAAATAAACCTTAAATCATTGCTTCTTACCTGATTTTAAAAATCTAAAACTTGACAGATAAAATTCAGATTGTACAAACATCATCCTTTTCTGGCCGGATCTTTTTACCGGTTTTTTACAGTTTGATTACCACTTTGCTGATACCGGCAACTGTATGGTATATTTTCACATCGTCAGCTATCTATGATATTATTGGCGGACTGGTATTTTTTGTTTTACTCACGGTTATCTGGATCGTTTTTGTGTGGGGTGAATTAAGGTTAAAGGCTGTTCGTATCTATTTCAGAGAAGATGCCATAGAATGTATTCCTTTTTTAGGATGGGGGAGAAAGACCAGCTACAGTCATAACCAGATAACCGGATATAAAATAATGTTAGAGCCAGCATTGCCATTGCCCTATGAAAGTATCATACTGGTAAGCCATGAAAAAGAGCTGTTACAAATCTCGCAGTTTTACTTTCGTAATTATGAGCCGATGAAATCACTGATAAGCGATTCATTTGATGATCTGGGAAGCGAAAAGTTCAGCACCTGGAAAGCTTTTACTAATATTTTCAAAATTTGATACCGGATTGCCTTAGCTAGCGTTATGCGAAGACTAAAAAACTTAACCTTGCTTTAAATATTATCATACCTAAAACTCGGTAATCATTTCTTTTTAAGCCGATTACGGGTATACTGCTTTATGTTTGTAGCAGTCAGTTCAGCAAGCAGCGCATTAAATAATGCTGCACGAATAATATAAACCATCTGTTATGAGAAACCTTTTAAGACTTCGTTACCTGATTTTTTTTGTTTTTGTTACAATCACTATACAAAGCGCTGCCCAAACTGCCACTAAAGCCAATGCAGTTGCACTGATAGACAGCTATATGTTCCAGGATGTAAAAGGAGGGATAAAAAAATTATTGGATCTGCAAAATAACCTCAATGCAGAGTTTAAACCAAGACGTGATGAAGTAGAGTCAATGACTACTAAACTCAATGAACTAAAAAAGCAGATTGATCAAAACCAGAATGTGAATGCGGCAAGACAGAAACTGGTTGATGATGCAGTAGCACTGGAAAATACGATCCGGAGAAAATCGGAAGATTATGACGGGCAATTAAAAAAACGCTATCAAACATTAATGTCGCCCCTGCAACAGCAGATTGGTATACATATGAAAACATGGTGTAGCCAAAAAAACTATATAGCACTGATAGACGTTTCTAAAGATAATAATGGGCTTATCCTTTGGATGAATGATGAGGAAGTGATTAACCTGACCAATGAACTGATCCGATACATTAATTCAGTTTTATAAGTATTGACACATATCAGGGAAATACTTTCATCAACCACACACAGACCCTATTTACTGCCGAAGGGAAACTGGTGGTATTACCAGGAGTGGAACCATGCTTTATTCCTGCATTGGCAGGTACCCTATGAATTACTGCGGCCTTATGTTCCTGCCAAACTACAGATAGACCGGTTTAAGGGCCAATGTTATATTTCATTGGTAGCATTTACCATGGAACATATCAGACCACGCTACCTGCCGGCTATAAAATTTATATCAGAATTTCATGAAGTAAATATCAGAACCTATGTGACTAACCAGGAGAAGCAAGGGGTTTATTTTCTGAGTATTGAAGCCGAAAAGTTTTTGTCGACCCATATTGCAAAAAGCTTATCAGGTTTACCCTATCAGAAAGCAACGATTAAAAGAACAGCACAAGAATACCATTGCTCAAATAAGGAGACCGGTAATTATTTCGATTGCTCTTTTGAATTGGGGAAAGAATTTCAGGACAAACCTTTATTACACCAATGGTTAACCGAACGTTACTGTTTATACCTGGAAGGTGGCAATAAATTGTATCGCTACGATATTCATCATAAAGAATGGATATTAAAAGAGGCCAGTATAAAAAGTGTAGCGCTGAATTATTCCGTAGGTAATATCCGGTTAACTGAAACACCGGATTTAGTTCATTATTCGGAAGGTGTTAAAGTGCTGTCATGGAAAAAGCAGGAGCTGGTGTAATAAAACCCGGCAGGATATGCCGGGCTAAAAACCAATCATTGAACAATAAGTAGCCTATATTAAAGTGATGAAAATTTAAGTCTTAAACTATTACTTACCACACTTACACTGCTGAGGGCCATTGCCGCACCAGCAATCATAGGGTTTAGTAAAAAACCATTGATAGGGAAAAGAAGACCCGCTGCAATGGGAATACCAATGAGGTTATAGATAAAAGCCCAGAATAAATTCTGTTTAATAGTAGCCACAGTAGTTTTTGAAAGACGGATGGCTTTTGGTATGCTGGTGAGGTCAGATGTAATAAGGGTCATTTTAGCTACATCCATAGCAATATCGCTTCCCTTACCCATTGCAATACTTACATCGGCAAGAGCCAACGCATGACTATCGTTAATACCATCACCCACCATGGCAACAGTTTTACCAGCCTGTTGCAGATTTTCAATAAATTCTCCTTTTTCAGATGGTAACACTTCTGCCCTGAATGTTTTTATACCCACTTCATCGGCAATGGCTTTAGCCGTTTGAGGATTGTCGCCTGTGAGCATATATACATCAATACCCAGTGCACTCAGTTCATCAATGGCCTGTTTGGAACTTGTTTTTATTTTATCGGTTATGGCAATAAGGGCTTTGGCTGTCTTATCTTCCGAAAAAAGAATAACAGTTTTTGCCTGTTGCTGTAAACTGGTTATATTTTTTTGTAAAACATCATCAATTGCTACTTTGTTTTCTTTCATCATTGAAGGACTACCAACAGCATACAGTCGTTCTTCATATACAGCCATGATACCTTTTCCGGTAATGCTTTCCACTTTTTCAACAGAGATTTTTTCTATATTTTCTTTGTCAAGAAAACGAACCACAGCTTCTGCCAGCGGGTGCTCAGACTGCGTTTCGATGGCAAGCAGTATGCTTTGTAATTTTTTTTCGTTTGTCCATTCTGAAAAAATCATATCACTCACTTCTGGTTTGCCTTCAGTGATAGTGCCTGTTTTATCTAATACGATCGCATTTATTTTGTGTGCCAGTTCAAGACTTTCAGCATCTTTTATCAGGATATTGTTTTCAGCGCCTTTTCCAATTCCAACCATGATAGCGGTAGGAGTGGCAAGTCCGAGAGCACAGGGGCAGGCAATCACCAGTACGGTAACAGCATTCATGAGCGCGTGGGTAAAAGCATTATCGGCACCGGAAAATGTCCAGGCCAAAAAAGTAATAACGGAAATACCAATTACAACGGGAACAAAAACACCGGCAATTTTATCTACCAGTTTTTGAACAGGAGCTTTACTTCCCTGTGCCTGTTCTACCATTCGTATAATCTGTGCCAGAAATGTTTCTGAGCCAATTTTTTCTGCCCTGAACCGAAAACTACCTTTTTGATTGATGGTGCCGGCGAATACTTTGTCATCAGCTTTTTTCTCAACGGGTACGGGTTCTCCGGTAATCATGCTCTCATCTACAAAAGAGCTACCGTTGATGACGGAGCCATCTACCGGAATTTTTTCGCCGGGCTTCACCAGTATGATTGCATTTTTTTCAACAGCAGCAACAGGTACTTCCATGGTTTCATCATTACTGAGCACAAGTGTAACCGTTTTAGGTTGCAGCCCGATCAGTTTTTTTATCGCAGAAGAAGTATTAGACTTTGCCCTTTCTTCCAATAATTTTCCAAGAGAGATAAATGCTATAATTACAGCCGCCGCTTCAAAATATACATGTGCATGAAGTCCACGGGCATGCCAGAACGAAGCAAAAAAGGTATTGAAACAACTGAAAAGCCAGGCAATACCTGTACTTAAAGCCACCAGCGTATCCATATTGGCTTTTCCGTGCTTGGCCTGTTTCCATGCAGTGATAAAAAAACTTTTACCAAAATAAAATATAACCGGGGTTGATAAAACCAGCATAATATAATTGGCATATGGTATATCCATAAAAAACATGCCTATTATAACTATCGGAACAGATAAAACAGAAGACCAGATGGTTCTTTGTTTGATAAATGCATAATGTTTTAGCTGCGCTTCTTCTTTAACCTGCTGTTGATTATCTTCTGTAATTACGATATCATATCCTATAGAGCGAATAGCTGTTTGAAATTTCTCAGGTCCGGTAACAGAAGGATCATAAGATACCCAGGCATCCTGGTTAGCAAAATTTACACCTGCATCTTTTACACCATCTACAGATTTCAATGTTGACTCTACACTTATTGCACATGCAGCACAGGTCATTTCAAGGACAGGGAAATTCTTTCTTACTATGGGCGCTTTTTCTGAATTTGGCTGATCGGTTTTCATGATGATCAATTTTTTACAAAAGTATTTTGGTCATCACCTGTTATCATTATATAATTCAGGGAAACCTGTATATAATTTACCTGATTGGTAACGAGTAGTGCTTCCTGAGCTGCGTTTAAAAACTACTTCATTAAGATTAATGGAGTCTTTACAGGCAACTCATTTTTTTGGTTTTCTTTTCATTCATATTATTTGTATAAAAAGAATAAGGTCTGCAGAGACAGCAGGGAAATGAACATGGTGATTTTAAGAATATAGGTATCTTTGAATTACTATGTCGAAACTCCTTCATATCAAAAACATGGTTTGTGACCGTTGTATAATGGTAGTGAAGGATGTGTTTATAAATGCTGGTCTGTCTTTTTCCGGTATTCAACTGGGTCAGGTTGAATTAAAAGAAGAACCAGACCCCCAACAACTCGAAATATTAAGAACCAGGTTACAGGAACTGGGCTTTGAGTTACTGGATGACAAGAAATCTAAAATTGTAGACCGCATTAAAACGGTGATTGTTTCCATGATTCATGGTAATTCAGATGAAGAGTTTAATCTTAAACTATCTGCCTTACTCGAGGAGAGACTGGGGGTTGATTACCATTATCTCAGCACACTTTTTTCTTCGGTGGAAGGGATTACAATAGAACGCTATGCTATACTTCAGCGTATTGAAAAAGTGAAAGAATTATTAATGTATGATGAGAAAAGCCTGAGTGAAATTGCCTATGAAATGGGTTACAGCAGTGTACAGCATCTCTCACAGCAGTTCAAAAAAATTACAGACCTTACCCCTTCTCATTTTAAACAGCTTAAGGAAAATAGAAGAAAACCGCTGGATAAAATCACAGACTAAAGGCTCGCTACTGGAAATTATATACATCCCTTCCATGATTATATAACAAAGACAGGTTCTCTCCATTCTAATTTTACATCATCATTCAGACGGGATATTCCGGAAGAATAATTAAATGTAGAAAAATGGAAGTTTTAAAGTTTAAAACAACAATTAAGTGTATGGGCTGTGTAACCAATGTTACCCCTTTCCTTAATAAGGTTGCCGGCGAAGACAACTGGGAAGTAGATATTCAGAATCCCGAAAAAATTCTTCAGGTAGAAGTAGAGCAGGATGTTACAGCTACTGATATCATCAAAGCAATACAAGAGGCCGGATATAAGGCAGAACCTGTTCAATAACAGGTTTTGCATTTTTACTCATTAACCAACCATTTACGATATGAAAAAGCTATTATTTTTTTACTTTTTGTTGATTGCCCAAATTGCTGTTGGGCAGGTGAAACACCTGAACCCGGTATTGAAAAATTACCTGGAAATAAAAAATGAACTGGTAAGCGGTAATACTGCCAACAGTAAAAAAGCAGCTGTTGCATTAAAGGAATTTACCGATGCAGCCAGTACTAAAAACATGGACACAGATGCATGGAAAGCCTTTAGTCAGGTAAAAGTGAAAATGTCGGATCATCTTTCTGCTTTCATTGCAGCAAAAGATATTCAGCAACAAAGAGAAATTTTTTCTGGATTATCTGATCTTATGATACAGTTGGCAAAATCAATATCAATAGGTGAAACCGAGTTGTATGTGGATTATTGTCCCATGAAAAAAGTGTTCTGGCTGAGTGCCGACAAAGCCATCCGAAACCCCTATTATGGAAATATGATGTTATCCTGTGGAAATATAAAGGAAACCATTAAACACTAAACTATGCTGCGTATCTGTCTTCTTTTTCTGCTGGCGATAAATGTTACTGCTATAAAAGCACAACATATGGCTGTTAGCAGTCAGGATCAGCGAATGCCTTTACTGATCAGAACAGGAGGCAAAATAGTATATCATTTATACGTAACAGATACGCTGGTGAATTATACCGGTAAGAAAGCAAAGGGCGTAGCCATTAATGGGAGTATTCCGGCACCTACATTGTATTTTACGGAAGGCGATAGCGCAGAAATTCATGTACACAACCTCATGCATATGGAAACTTCCATTCATTGGCATGGACTAATTCTTCCTAATGAACAGGATGGTGTTCCATACCTCACCACTGCTCCCATAAAAGAACACAGCACGCATATATTCAGGTTTCCGATCGTACAGCAGGGAACCTACTGGTATCACTCCCATACCATGTTGCAGGAGCAAAGCGGTATGTATGGCGCAATTGTGATACAGCCCAAACAATATTTGCCCGTAAACGAAGAAGTGGTATTACTGAGCGACTGGACAAATGAAAACCCGAATCAGGTAGAGCGGTCGCTGCATTATGCCACTGACTGGTACGCTATAAAAAAAGGAGCAACACAGAATTATTTTCAAGCCATCAAAGAAAAAAAATTGGGTGTAAAACTGGGGAATGAATGGAAGCGTATGATGGCCATGGATGTAAGTGATGTTTATTATGATGCCTTGTTTACCAATGGTAACATGGAAGAGATAAAAAAGAAATACAAGGCCGGGGATAAAATCAGGTTGCGGATCATCAATGGAAGTTCGTCAACTTATTTCTGGATTGGTTTTGGAGGTGGTAAAATGTCTGTTGTGGCCAATGATGGTGCAGCAGTGGAACCGGTGGAAGTAGACCGGATGATTATTGGCGTATCTGAAACCTATGATGTAATGGTTACATTGCCCGATACAGGAAGTTACGAATTACGTGCTACAGCAGAAGACAGAACCCGTGCCACATCTATGTGGCTGGGGGAAGGTGAAAAATTTCCTGCACCGGTTTTACCCCGACTTAAATATTTTGAAGGGATGAAGATGATGAATGGGATGATGAACATGGATGGCAGTATGAATGATATGGGTATGAAAATGAGCCTGCAGCAAATGGATATGAATATGGTTATGTATCCGGAAATTACCGATAGCAACCAGCAGATTACCACATTGAATTATGCCATGCTCAAAGCTCCGCATAAAACCACTCTACCACCCGGACCGTTCAGGGAGTTGAAATTTGAGTTAACGGGGAATATGAACAGGTATGTGTGGACGCTTAACAACAAAACCATTTCTGAATCGGATAAAATACTGATTAAGCAGGGAGAGAATATACGGATTGTGCTGATCAACAATTCTATGATGCGTCATCCTATGCATCTACATGGTCATTTTTTCAGAACATTGAATGGACAGGGTGAATATTCTCCCCTGAAAACAGTGTTGGATATTATGCCGATGGAGACTGATACGATTGAGTTTCACGCTTCTGAAAAATATGGCGACTGGTATTTTCACTGTCATATCCTTTATCATATGATGAGTGGAATGGGGCGAATATTTTCCTATGAAAACACACCACCTAATCTACAAATTCCAGATCCTAAAAAAGCACTGCGTAAAGTATATCGTGACGACCGGCGGTTTTACCTGGGCGCACAAATAGGTCTGGAAACGAATGGTTCCGATGGTGAAATCATGTATTCCAATACCCGTTGGATGATACAGAATGAATGGCGTTTGGGAACCAATCGTGAGCAGGGTTATGAAAATGAATTTCATATTGGCAGGCTGATTGGAAGAAACCAATGGTTTATGCCCTATATCGGATTCGACTGGCGTTACAGAAATCATGGTGAAGTTGAAAAAAATCTTTTTGGGCAGGTAAATACCAAAAATCAGCGAGGGGTTGTATGTTTTGGATTTCAATATACGATGCCCATGTTGATCAGGGCAGACGCACGTGTTGATACAGACGGAAAAATCAGGGTGCAGTTTGGAAGAGAAGATATGCCTTTAAGCAGCAGGCTAAGATTGAATTTTATGTGGAATACCGATAAAGAATATATGACCGGGTTCAGGTATATCCTTACCAAATACATGTCTCTCTCCACACATTACGACAGTGATATGGGTTTTGGGGCAGGCATATCTATAACGTATTAGTTTCAAATAAGACCCAATAGTAAAGCTTCTCTGTTTACAAAATTAATCAGACAGCAGGGGCGAAAGTATTCCTGCGGTTAATTATGAATGTTTAGTTTTCTTCTTCAGTGAAGATTTTCTGATCAGCAATTCAGATCTCACCACAATGGTTTGTGTGTGTTTAAGATTGGAAATACCTTTTAAATGATTGATGAGATTACGGGCGGCTATTTCACCTACATCAATACCGGGGTAATGAACGGTTGTAAGTTGGGGTTCAACAATTTTACTGATGGCATCATTGTTAAAGCCAACAATGGCAATATCTTCGGGAACGCGGATGCCATTTTCTTTCAGTGTTTTCATACACACCGCTGCCGAAAAATCGTTGGTGATAAAAGCGCCGTCCGGTAAGGGTTTCATCTTCAGTATTTCCATTGCTGCTTCACGCCCACCCTGTTCACTCAGGTCTTTAATCAGCACAAGGCTTTTGTCGAATGGTATATTGTTATCGCGCAGTGCATCTGTATAACCCTTATGTCTTTGCGCATATACATTTCGCTGGAGGCTGGCTGTAACAAGCACAATTCTTTTACAACCTTGCTCAATGAGGTGTTGTGTTGCTTCGTAGCCACATTTATGGTTATCTATAATGACTTTGGTATTCTCGCTCTTCTCTTCCACACGGTCAAAAAATACAACCGGAATGCCTTTATCGTTAAAAGCCTGGAAATGATCGAGGTTTTTGGTGTTGAAAGAAAGAGAAGCGATCAATCCGTCTACTCTCTTGTGAAAAAGGTTGAGTGCATTGGCAGCCTCTTTCTCATAACTTTCTGAAGAGTGGGCTATAATAATATCGTAACCCGATTCGGTTGTAATTTTTTCAATACCGGCCAGTACTGATGACATGAAGTTACTGTTCAGCTCATGCATCATGATACCGATCGTATTGGTTTTCTGTTTGCGGAGGTTACTGGCAAAATTATTATGTCGATAGCCCAGTTCCTTGGCGGCCGTCTGTATTTTCTTTTTGGTGTTTTTATTAATGGCCGGGTGATCCTGTAATCCACGACTCACCGTTGCTGAGGAGAGATTCAGATGTGCTGCAATATCATAAATCGTGGTCTCTTTTTTGGGCTTCATTTGCAATCGGTTGCGATAATAGTTGATCTAAAATACAATGTACAAAGTTTTCTTTTAAATATGATGCGGTTACAACTGAATAGGCAAGCAAATCTTGTCTCAATCAGCTCTTGAGCGTATGGTTCACAATGGTTTGATGTGCAACTGTGGAAATACAAAACTAAACCGGGAATGATTTTCTTGATAAAACAACTATAAAATACCATAGCAGGGAACAGACAAATCCTGTAGCTGAAACCATGTAAATGGCTTCCGGGGTTATTATTCGTTGATGTAAGGTTAAGTTTTGTAAAGAATGGGTTGAATAAGTTTCTTCTGGCGGAATTCTGTTCTACCAAAAGCGAATGCAGACCATCTACTCTAAGGACAGGTTTTCGATAAATGAAGCGTTCTTTTTTAATAAATTATCTCCAGGGTTGATAAATGGCTTAGAGCAGCCAGTCCGGTAGCTGAAAACCCCGATCCCGACCCGGAAAAGAGCCAATCAGGAAAGAAAAGGGGATTATTTTTAGAATTTTATGCAAGCGATTGCATTTTTTTCAAAAATTTATTTACATTAGTCAAACGAAAATCAAAAGCAAAACGGAGAAAAAGCTGTAAAAAGTCCTTATAACCCTTACTGATACTGTATTTCAAGCGCCAAACGAAAATCGGAAACGATAAAAATGAAATACGGGGCCGGTAGCCTGAAAGGGTAGTTATACAAGGAATAATTGTTTTTTTTACACTTTTGCAACGGATTGCATAAAAACTTTGTCTGACAAAGTTCTACGACCAATTGCTGCTATATGACGAATAGAATGAACTTGCCACTTTCTCTTCAGCGCATCGTGCACACACCTGTGTACGATTGCAGGGCAGTTCTGTTATCTCCCTCGCCTTACCAGCACAACATCAGCATCATATTACTCCTGATTACATCCCTGTTTTCTATACGGGACAGACATCCGTTTAAGTTCAACATACGCGACGGTTAGCTCAACGCTATTTATTACACACAATGATTATCTATTTATGTATACTTCTCAAAGCGATAAATTAAATATGAAAAAGCCTCTAAACAAAACAAAACAAATCTTACAGAGCTTGTTTCGCTTGAAAGCATGGGTGTTGACGGGAGTGATATTGTTGGGACTGCTTACAATAACAAACAATGCTTTAGCACAGACAAACACTGTGCGTGGCCGTGTAACCAATGCCACAGGAGAACCTGTAGTTGGTGCATCGGTACAGGTTAAGGGTACACAAACAGGTACCACTACCGATAATGCCGGTAATTTTACCATTGCGGCTGCACGTGGTGCAGTATTGGTAGTATCAAGTGTTAACTATGCTACATCTGAAATCAGTGTAGGTAATAACACCACCGTAAATGTTACCCTTGCTGCCTCAACAGATGAACTGAATGAAGTGGTGGTAATTGGTTACGGTACACAAAAGAAGAAAGATGTAACCGGATCTACCATTACCATTAAAAGTGAAGTGCTGAATGAAATTAAAGCACCAAATATCTTTAACCAGTTACAGGGTCGTGCTGCGGGTGTTGATATTGTAAGCAACAGCTCACAGATCGGCGCTGGTGGTGAAATCCGTATCCGTGGTAACCGTTCTATAACCGGTAACAACAACCCATTGATTGTGGTTGATGGTATGGTATATGGGGGTAGTGTAAATGACCTGAATCCTGAAAATATTTCTACGGTAGATATCTTAAAAGATGCATCTGCAACGGCTATCTACGGTTCACGTGGTGCAAATGGGGTAATCATTGTTACCACAAAACGTGGTACTTCAACTCAAAAACCAGTTACTACTTATAGTGGTTTTGTTGGTATAGTAAGTGCATTGGATACTTACAGGCTTTTTAATGGTGCAGAATATGCACAGTTTAAAGCAGATGCTGCAGTTGGTAACTCAACAGCTCCGAATGCCAGTTTATATGCACTTCGCCCCATTGAACAAACAAACCTTACTGCGGGTGTAAGTACGGACTGGCAGAAACTGCTGCTTACTACTGGTTTAAGAACCAGTCACGATTTAAGTGTTCGTGGCGGTAATGAAAGAACCCAATACTTTTTTGGCATGGGTTATTATAATGAAACAGGTATCATTCATGATCAGAAATTAGAACGTTATTCATTTAATGTAAACATTGATCATAAAGTATCAGACCGTATCAAAGTAGGTTTCTCAAGTTTCAGCACATTATTAAGATCAAACAGGCTGGGAACAAATGCTTATGGTTCAGCTACCCGTCTGGGGCCTCTATTCAAACCTTATAACGACGATGGTTCCATTAACTTTAAACCAGCCAGTTCACAAGGTGTTGATGATGCACAGATCAGTCCGCTTACTTCTATCGGCAATAATGATCTGATCAAAGCATTCCAGCGCAGGTACCAGGTTCAGCATAATTTCTATGCTGAAGTGGGCATTATTAAAGACCTGAAATTCAAATCAACTTTCGGTTTTGGATGGTCACAGTCATTTAACAGTAACTATAATGGTCCTAACACGGTATTTAATATCAATACCAATGTGGCAAACTCCGGTCTTAGCATAGCGAACTCTGAAGGATGGCAGTACACCATCAACAACTCTTTAGAGTACAACAAGAACATTGGAACCAAACATAAATTACAGGTACTCGCACTTCAGGAAGTTCAGAAAAATCATTTCAGAGCACAGCAGTTTAATGGTGTAGGCGTACCGGCCGATTTTATGCAGGACTATAACTGGCAGCAGGTAAATACAGTTACACCACAGGGTGGAAACTTTAGCGAGTCGGCAGTAGTGGGTTATATGGGTCGTGCCATTTATACTTTCGATAATAAATATAGTATTACTGCAACCGTAAGAACAGATGGTGCTTCTGTACTGTCTCCCGGAAACCAGTGGGTAACTTATCCGGCGGTTTCTGCAGGCTGGAACATGGATCGTGAGAAATTCATGGAGAATGTAAAATTTGTTTCCAGTCTGAAATTAAGAGCTGGTTATGGTATCAGTTCAAATGCAGGTATCAACCCTTACACTACATTAGGTAGTTTGGGAACCAGCTTCTATAATTATGGTCAGGGAACAACAGTGGGTACCAATTGGGTAAATGGTTATACCATTAATACAAGCCCCAACCCTAACCTTACCTGGGAAAAAACAGCGGGTCTGAATATTGGTGTTGACTTTTCTCTATTCAAAAACCGACTTTCCGGTACAATTGAATATTACAGCACTAAAACAACAGATATCCTGTTACAACGTCAATTACCACGTAGTAATGGTACCAACTCTATCTTAACAAACGTGGGTGGAACATCATCATATGGTATGGAGTTTACACTGAGCAGTGTGAATGTGCAGAATAAACGTGGTTTCAAATGGACTTCAGACCTGAACCTGTTCTTTAACAGAGAGCGTATTGATGCTTTACAGAATAATCTTTCACAGGATTTAGGTAATGGTTGGTTTGTAGGTCAGCCAGTAACTACCATCTTCGATTATAAAAAATTAGGTATCTGGCAAACCGGTGAAGCTACTCAGGCTGCAGTATATGGTGCAAAACCAGGTGATATTAAAATTGAAGACCGCAACAAAGACAATGCTATTACAGCAGCAGACAGACAAATCATAGGTAATTTCCAGCCAACATTAGTAGCTGGTTTAAGCAACCGTTTCGAGTATAAAAACTTCGATCTGAATATCGTGATGTTTGGTCGTTTTGGTCAGACAGTGGTTGCCGGTTATCTGGCAGCCGATGGTGGCGGAAATGGTTATCCATTCTTTATGAACAGTCGTGTAAACCAACATAAAGTAGACTACTGGACCCCAACCAATCCTAGTAATGATTTCCCTCAACCTGATGCAGGTGTAGATGGTCTGCCGTTTACTTCAACACTTACTTACAGAGATGGTTCTTTTATTAAGATCAGAACAATTGATCTGGGTTATACATTCTCAGCCAAATTCCTGGGTAAAACCGGTATCAATTCACTGAGAGCTTATGTATCTGCACAGAATCCATTCATCTTATGGTCGCCATTAGTAAGAGATGGGTTAGGTATTGATCCGGAAGGAAACCAGTCAAATACTGCGGTAGTTGGAACGCAGGGTGGCGGTGCCGCCTCTGTACCACAACGTGCAGTTACCGTGGGTATGGGTGTTCCTCCAACACGTCAGATCATTTTTGGAATTAATGTGAGATTTTAATTATTAAAACCTATTTCAATGAGACATAAAATTTTAAAATACAGCCTTTTCCTTGGCATTATACTTTTTACAGCCAGTGGTTGTAAAAAGTTACTGGAGGAGCAACCCAGAACAGGTTTTACACCTTCATTCTTCACAACAAATGATGGTATTCAGGGTGCGATATCTGGTATTTATTCCAGCTTCAGAGGACAGTGGGCCACGCAGATATGGACCCAGTTATTCAACAGTGGAACAGATGAAAGCCTCCGTGGAGGTTCTGTAGATAACGGAGCAGTACACTGGTTTGTGTACAATAACCCGGTAATCAGAAGTAATACCAATAACTACGAAGGTTTCTGGAATACTTTATTTATTGATATCAATACAGCCAATGGTGTACTGGAATATGGAGCGAATGCCAATATTCCGGCAGCAACAAAAACACAGTTACTGGCACAGGCAAAATTCCTGCGTGGTTTCTGTTATTTCTATCTGGTAACTACATTCGGACAAGTGCCTTTGCACACAACGTTTAGTTCATCGGCATCTGCTGCCGATGCACCGGCACCTTTGGCCGATTTGTATGCGCAAATCATCAAAGACTTTACCGAAGCTGCTGCAGACTTACCAAATACACCTGCACCAGGAACCGGTAAACCTGCTACCAAATCAACAGCGCTGTTTCTCTTATCAAAAACCTATTTGTGGAGAGGCTGGTCAACTGCTGCACAGGCAAATGATAACCAGCAGGCATATACCATTGCAAAAAGTATCATTGATAACAAAGCTACTTATGGATTAGATCTTACACCTTATTTCGGTAATGCCTTCAGAGAAGGTAATGAGTATGGTCCGGAAGTATTGATGGTAATTGATCATACCAAAGACCTTAAGTTTGGTCAGAACTCTGCTGTAGGAGCAGGAGCAACCAGCTTTAGTGAGAACAAATCTAATTTCTTCTGGAAACCGAACTATCCAACTATTCCTGCCAACTGGCCAACCAATTCTGGCGCCAACGTAACCGTGCGTGATACCAGAAACGGCCGTCCTTTCGTACGTCTCAGACCCAATACAAAATATGTAATGGATGTAGCATTTGCGAACAGGGCAACAGACTCCCGTTACGATGGAACTTTCCAAACAGTATGGTTATCGAATAGTACAGCAGAATCTGCAAATGGTACAACGGGTGCTACTACACCAAGAGGAACACTGATTAATGGTGTGGATACGGCTATCTGGATGGCTGACAGAGTGGTAACATCAACAGAGAGAGCAAGGTTTAAAGGAATTATTTTTGAACCAGATCATATTCCGGCTTCAACTGTAAAATATACAGCAGCATACTTCCCAAGCGTAAGAAAATTTGATGATTCTACCAGAGGTCATATGAACGATTATTCAGACAGGCCTTATATCCTCTTCCGTTTTGCAGAAGTGTACCTCATTGCAGCAGAAGCAGCTTTAAGAGGTGGTGCTACCTTACAGGATGCTGCCAATATGATTAATGTACTCAGAACAAGAGCTGCATTGAAAATTGGACAGACACCTGCTGAATATGCAGCCGCAGTGGTAGCGCAGCAAATTACAGCAGCTCAGGTTACACTCGACTTCCTGCTGGATGAGAGAACCAGAGAACTCTATGCGGAAGACTGTCGCTGGTGGGATCTGGCACGAACCAAGAAACTGGTTGAAAGGGTACAACTGCACAATGCTGAAGCAGCAGCTGGTGTTCAGCCATTCAATATGTTGAGGCCGATTCCGCAATCGCAGATTGACCTTGTAACAGAAGGACCTAAATATCCGCAGAACACAGGATATTAAGATTTTCATATGTAAGCAAAAATGAAAACCGGTGTGATGCGAATCCCCGGTTTTCTTTTTAATAAAACAGCTGGACAACATATGATGATTCACCAACGGACTATTGTTTGTTGAAAAATGAATTAGTACCTTTTATCGGGCATAGGGCCGGTATTACATGAAAAACAGTTTGACTATTACACGGAACGCAATATGAAACACGCTTTCAAAATTTTATTCTTTTTTCTGTTTTCAGTAAGCTGTAATTCAACCCAGCAGCAATTGGATGAGCCTAAAGGAGAAAATAACCTGGCCTATAAATGGGGACGCATTGCATTGGAAGCAACGGCAAACGATACAGAGAAATTCAGGCCACGCCCCACCGTAACAGCACGAATGCTGGCATTGGTGCAAACGGCCATTTTTGATGCATGGTCGAGATATGATGCCACTGCCATTCCTGTTTACCTTAAAAATGTGGAACGTGTTCCCGAAACAGAAAGAACACTAAAAAATAAAGAAAAGGCCATCAGCTATGCAGCATACCGCAGCATGCTCACTTATTTTTTTTCAGACTCACTGATGCTGAAAAATAAGATGAAAGAGTTGGGTTTTGATCCTGCTAATCATTCACTCGACCCCACTACACCGGAAGGTATTGGCAACCTTGCAGCTAAAACCATTACTGAAGCAAGACTGAATGATGGCTCTAATCAATCAGGTACTATGGCAGGATCGAATGGAAATGTTTATTCAGACTATACCGCCTACCAACCCGTTAACAGCGCCGATACTTTACGCGACATCAAACGCTGGCAACCCAAATATTTTGCTGATGGTAAAGGCGGCAAATTTGCACCAGCCTGTTTAACACCACACTGGGGTAATGTAAAACCCCTGCTGCTTGATTCGGGAAGTCAGTTCAGAAGTCCGGCACCGCCGGCCATCGGATCAGCACAATTGGAAAAAGAAATAAAAGAAGTAGTAGAACTGCAGGCTGCATTATCAGACAGCCAGAAAGCATTGGTAGAATTTATGCGCGACGGACCAAAATCTGTTCAGCAGGCAGGGCATTGGCTCATGTTTGCACAGGACGTATCAGTAAGAGATAAACATACACTCGATCAGGATGTGAAAATGTATTTTGCAGTAGAAGCTGCAGCAATGGATGGATTTATAGCCTGTTGGGATACTAAAATGAAATATGACTATGCACGCCCCTATTCATTGGTACATTACTATTATAAAGACAAAAAAATAAAAGGCTGGGGTGGTCCTGGCAAAGGAATGATTGAAATGTTGGGTCAGGAATGGAGACCCTATTCTCCCGAAACTTTTTTGTGTCCGCCTTTCCCGAGTTATGTATCAGGACACAGTACCATTAGTGGCGCCTGCGCAGAAATATTAAGACTGTTTACAGGTAACGACAAATTTGGTGCAACCATAAAAAGAGTGGCAGGCGCAATGACCGAACCCGATCATACAGGAGCAGAAATAACACTGAATTTTCCAACTTTTACTGCAACAGCCGAAATGGCAGGTATATCAAGGGTTTTAGGTGGATACCATATACAATGTGAAAACCTGGAGGGTTTAAAAATGGGGAGAAACGTAGCGGCTGCAGTATGGGAAAAATACCTCTATCACACAAATGGAAAATAGAAGTAGTATTAAAAATACGCGTATGTTAAAAAGGATTGCTTTTGCACTTTCATTCTTAAGTGCAGCCACACTGTTTTGTGTACTGATGCCGGCCTGTAAGAGTAACCCGGCTAAAACAGAAGACCCGGTATTTAAAAAAATTGCATCGGCTGAAAGCGGTATCACATTTACCAACAGGTTGGATGAGAATTACCAGAAAAATTATTTCGACACATTCGCCTATGTTTACAATGGTGCAGGTGTGGCAACCGGTGATTTTAACAACGATGGACTGATGGATATCTATTTCACAGGTAATGAAGTAGCCAACAAACTTTATCTCAATAAAGGAGGAATGAAATTTTCCGATATCAGTCAATCAGCAGGAGTTGAAGGAACCACTGGTTGGGATAATGGCGTTACGCTGGTAGACATTAACAACGATGGCTGGCTCGATATATACGTATGCAAAGGCGGCACCACAAAAGAAACCGAGGCTGAAAGAAGAAATCTTTTATACATCAACCAGGGTAATCTCACTTTTAAAGAAGAAGCAAAGCAGTACGGACTGGATGATCCGGGCTATTCTATTCATGCGGCGTTTTTCGATATGGATAATGATAATGACCTGGATATGTATTTAACCAATCGTCCACAGGATTTTTATTTAGGCTTATCTCAAATGGTAGCAGGAAAAAGAACCCCACCTGATTATGCAAGAGATAAATTGTACAGAAACGATAATAGGAAATTTACAGAGATTGGAAAACAGGCGGGCATCAATCACAATTTTGGTTATGCATTGTCTGTAGTTACATCTGACCTTAACAACGACGGGTACACAGATATTTTTGTGTCGAATGATTATGCTGATAATGACTATATCTATATCAACCAGCGAAACGGAACATTTAAAGATGAAGTAAAAACAATGACCAACCACCTGTCATTGTTTTCCATGGGTGCAGATATTGCCGACATCAATAACGACGGCCTCGAAGATATTCTGGTAATGGAAATGCTTCCTGAAAACTATAAGCGTTCAAAAGTATCGATGCCGAGAATGGATGTAGAAGGTTTCTGGGCTATTGTAGACAGTGGTTTTCATAAACAATACATGCATAATGCCCTGCACCTGAACCATGGAAATGGATTTTTTAGTGATGTATCGCAAATGGCAGGCATTTCTAAAACAGAATGGAGCTGGTCAACACTGGCAGCCGATTTCGATAATGATGGACAGAGAGACATTTTTGTAGCCAATGGTTACAGAAGAGATTTATTCGATGGCGACATACAGCAGAAACAGGATATGTATATCCAGGCAAACGCACATAAGTACAGCTCATCTGCTGAAATGTTTGAAAAAGGGTTTAAAGAATACATGGATATCTATAGTCCTATCAAAGCAAGAAATTATCTTTTTAAAAACAAAGGAGACCTTCAGTTTGAAAATGTATCAGAAGCCTGGGGTTTTAAAGACAGCACTTTTTCAAACGGTGCAGCAGTAGCTGATTTTGATAATGATGGCGATCTGGACATGATCATCAATAACCTTGACGGTGAGTCAGACCTGTATGAAAATATAGTCAACAACAAAAACAATTATCTCCGTATAAAACTGGAAGGGCCAGAGAAAAACAGGGATGGTATAGGGGCAAAACTGGCGCTTTATTACGATGGAAAAATGCAACAGTTTTTTCAGCAAAAACTGGTAAGAGGTTATTTATCTACCAATGAGCCGGCGGTACATTTTGGTTTGGGTAAAACAGCAAAACTAGACAGCATAGTGGTTGTATGGCCCGATGGGAAATCGAACAGCGTAAAAAATATCACAACCAATCAGGTACTAAAAGTAAATTATAAAGAAGCGGTGTCAGGTATTAATTATATGCCTGTATATAATCCTTTGTTTGTGGAAACAACGGATCAGATTTTGTCGGCACCCTTTCTTCACAAAGAAAATAAATACGATGAGTATGTAGATCAGGTCTTGTTACCACATGAATTCAGCCGCAGCGGGCCCTTTGTAACAACAGCAGATGTGAATGGAGACGGAATGGATGATTTTTATATCGGAGGAGCAAAAGACCAGTCCGGCGTTTTATATATACAACAAAACGGAAAATTTACACCCAGAACCATCGCTGCTTTTGAAGCAGATAAAAAATATGAAGATATGGGAGCTGCATTTTTCGATGCAGATAAAGATGGCGATATGGATCTATATGTGGTAAGTGGTGGAAGTGAATTCGATGAAGGTTCACCTATGTACCAGGACAGGCTTTACCTCAACGACGGTAAGGGTAATTTTTCGAAAGCCAATCTGTCAATACCGGTAACAGCCAGCAGTGGCTCCTGTGTTGCTGTTTTTGATATGGATGCAGATGGCGACCTGGATATTTTCAGGGGAGGAGAAGTATTGCCCCATAAATACCCGCAGGCGCCGCAGAGTTATTTACTGGTAAATGATAAAGGAACTTTTGTAGACAGAACATCAGACATAGCACCTGAACTGAGCAGAGTGGGTATGGTAAAATCGGCTCTCTGGACCGATCTGAATGGCGATAAACGTGCAGAACTGGTAATAGCCGGTGAATGGATGCCCATAAAAGTATTTGAATACAAAAAAGGAAAAATGAAGGATCAGTCTTCATCATACGGTTTACAACAAACTGAAGGCTGGTGGGATAAACTGGTAGCTGATGACATAGATGGTGATGGTGATATGGATCTGGTAGCAGGCAATCTGGGAGAGAATTATAAATTCAAAGCATCAGAAAAAAAACCATTTGAAGTATGGGCCAAAGATTTCGATGGAAATGGCACCAACGATATTTTTCTGGCCCGCCACCTGAACGATAATACCATTGTACCAATTCGTGGGCGGGAATGTACCTCGCAACAGTGCCCGATGATTGCACAGAAATTTCCTACTTATTTATCATTTGCTGAAAGCGATATATCGGGAATATTGGGAGAAGAAGAAATGAAAACAGCCCTGCATCACCAGGCGCATCTATTTTCAACGGTTGTATTTATAAATGATAAGGGAAAATTCATCTCTAAAAGATTGCCAACAGAAGCCCAGCTTTCAACGGTTAACGGAATCATAGTAAAAGATTTTGATGGCGACGGTAAAAAAGACATACTTCTGGCTGGTAATAAATTTGATGTAGAAGTAGAGACAACACCAGCAGATGCATCACCTGGTTTATTCCTTAAAGGATTGGGTGACATGAATTTCAAACCGTATAAGCCGATGGAAAGTGGCTTTTTTGCACCGTATAATGTAAAAGATATTCAACCGATAAAATTAGCCAATGGCTCAGGCATATTGGTAAGCGCTAATAACGACCGCCTGAGAATTTTTGCTACTAAAAAATAAGGGAGAAATATGTTGAAGAGGATCAGCAGCAGGGAGAACCTTGTGTCGGTAAATATGCTACTGATAGTGGTATTGTTTTTGTCTGCCTGTTCAGGAATAATGGGTAAAAAAAACAGGTTGCAATATGCTTCAAGTCCATACCTGCAGGAGCATGCTGATAATCCGGTAGACTGGTATGAATGGGGTGATGAAGCACTGAACAAAGCAAAGAATGAAAACAAACCCTTACTCATCAGTATAGGTTATGCATCCTGTCACTGGTGCCATGAAATGGAAAAAGAATCATTCATGGATACTGCTGTAGCCAGGATCATGAATGAAAAATTTGTCTGTATTAAGGTAGACCGCGAGGAAAGACCCGATATCGACAATATATACATGAACACGCTGCAGTTGATTACAGGTAATTCAGGCTGGCCACTCAATGCATTTGCATTACCGGATGGAAAACCATTTTTTGCCGGCACTTATTACACCAATAAAAACTGGAAGAGTTTATTACAAAGTATCAGTAAAGCCTATACCACACAGCGTAGTTTGGTAACAACTCAGGCCAATGCATTAGTGAATGGAATGACCGATGAAGAGTTTTCACTCATTAATCTGGCTCCCTCAACCGAAAAGCCTTTGATGCAGGAATACAGGGCTTTATTCGACAGTATTTATCAATCTGCTGACCTCAACAATGGAGGACTCAAAGGCACACAAAAATTTCCGGTTCCTGCATTATCTGAATTTCTGTTGCAACATTATTACCTGACAGGCGATCAGCGGGCTTTGCAGACCGTAAACACCAATCTGAAAAAAATGGCGCTGGGTGGCATCTATGATCATATTGGCGGCGGTTTTGCGCGATATACAACTGATAGCCTCTGGCGAATACCGCATTTTGAAAAAATGCTGTACGACAATGGACAGATGATCAGTTTATACGCACACGCTTATCAACTTACCAAAGATGAATGGTACAAACAGATATGTACCGAAACCATCGACTTTGTAGAAAAATCGATGTATGCACAGGGCGGTGGTTATTACAGCTCATTGAATGCCGATACTGAAGCGGGTGAAGGTGATTATTATTTGTGGACAAGAAAAGAGTGGATGAATGTATTGGGTGATGATCCCCTGCTTGCAGACTATTTCAACATTACAGAAAAGGGCAACTGGAAAAACGGTAAAAATATTGTCTATGCCGATAAGGCACCCGGCAGTTTTGCTATCAGCAAGCGGATCACAGCAGAAGAATTCAGACAAAGATTGGCAACGGGCAAAAAGAAATTATTGAGTGAGCGTTTGAGAAGAGAGAAACCAGCTATAGACACCAAAATTATTACATCATGGAACAGTATTTTGATAAAAGGATTGGTTGATGCCTATGCTGCTACCCAAAATGAGGACTATTTGAAAAAAGCAATTGCCTGCGCCTCTTTCATCGAAAAAAACCTGATCATGCAAGATGGCTCAGTGAAAAGAATTTATAAAGATGGTAAAGCCGCAATAGATGGCTTCCTGGACGACTATGCATGGACCGCTTCAGCATTTACCAGACTTTATGAATTGAGTTTTGATGAACACTGGCTGGCTACAGCAAAAAAAATAACCGATTTTGCTGCTACCCACTTTATGCATCCGCAGACAGGTTTGTTTTATTATACCCGCTCTAATTCGCAGGACCTGATTATGCGTAAAACTGCTTTATCGGATGATGATTTACCTGCTGCCAATGCTGTAATGGCCAAAGTATTGTACCAACTCGGAACAATTTACCTGGATACAGCATATACCAGTATCAGTATAAAAATGTCTGCGGCTGTAACTGCCCGTGTAAAGAAGCAATCGAGGTTCCATTTGCAATGGGTAAGTTTTGCCGGCTTACTGGCTGGTAAATCATATGAAGTGGTGATTATGGGTGCCGATGCCAGCTATGTCAGCCAACAGTTACAGTTATTTTATTTGCCTACCAGTATCATAATGGGTAATACAACAAAAGAAACACTGCCATTGATGCAACAAAAATATAAAGCAGGTAAGACCCTGATTTATGTATGTAGCAATCAACTGTGTAAAAGACCTGAAGAGGATCTGGTTAAAGCGCTTGATCAACTGATACAGTTTAAATAGATTGAAATATACAGCTGACTCTACTGAAACCTGATCACCTAACCGATAAAACAACAACCATGAAACCGGCCCTTATTTTTTCTTTTTTCCTGTTTAGCCTTACAGGTTTTACACAGGATATTATAAAGCCTGCATCAACAGGGTTTGATCTGGTAAAAGAAAACATACCACACGGGAAAATTGATTCGGTTACCTACGCTTCATCAACAGTAGGTAATGAAAGAAAAGTGCTGGTTTATACACCTCCCGGGTATTCAAAGAGTAAAAAATATCCCGTATTATATTTATTACATGGTATTGGCGGCGATGAGAAAGAGTGGTTCAATGGAGGTAAGCCGCATATTATATTGGACAATCTATACGGCGATGGAAAAATTGAGCCGATGATTGTGGTAATGCCTAACGGCAGAGCAATGAAAGATGACCGGGCTACAGGTAATATCATGGCACCGGATAAAGTACAGGCTTTTGCCAATTTTGAAAAAGACTTACTGGTTGATTTGATTCCATTTATTGAAAAGAACTATTCAACACTAACAGACAGAGAACATCGTGCTATTGCAGGCTTATCGATGGGTGGCGGACAGTCATTAAATTTTGGTTTGGGTAACCTGGACAAATTTGCCTGGATTGGCGGCTTCTCTTCAGCTCCAAATACCAAAACACCACAGGAACTACTACCTGATGTGGCAACAGCAAAGCAAAAAATAAAACTGCTTTACATGTCGTGTGGAGCCAGTGATGGACTGCTTAGGTTTAGTACAAGGCTGCATGAATATGCGAAGCAACAATCGCTGCCGCATATTTATTTTGTTGAACCCGGCGTTCATGATTTTAAAGTATGGAAAAACGGGTTGTATATGTTCTCACAATTACTGTTTAAACCTGTTGACACTTCCTCCTTCTCTAAATACCCGGTAGCAGGAGCACCAGCTGCTACCAATGTTCGAAATGCAGCCTATCCGCAAATACTTCCCGATAGTCGTGTCATCTTTAAAATGAAAGCGCCAGAAGCTAAAAAAGTTCAGGTAGACCTTGGCAAAAAGTACGACATGGTAAAAGATGCAGAAGGAAACTGGACTGTAACAACGGACTCAATTAGTGAAGGGTTTCATTACTATTCATTGCTGATAGATGAAGTGGCAGTAGCAGACCCCGCCAGCCAGACTTTTTATGGAATGGGGCGGATGGCAAGTGGAATTGAAATTCCTTTTGCCGGGGGCGATTATTATTCATTAAAAAATGTACCACATGGCGATGTAAGAATCAACCGGTATTTTTCAAGGGTAACCAATTCGTGGCGACAGATGTATGTTTATACACCACCAGGTTACGATTCAAGCATCCGGGATCAATACCCGGTTCTATACATTTTGCACGGTGGAGGAGAGGATCAGACAGGTTGGGCTTCTCAAGGCAAAACAGATTTAATCATGGACAACCTGGTAGCTGCAAAAAAAGCAAAACCGATGATCGTGGTAATGATGGATGGTAATTTGAGTAGCGGTGGTATCGGCGGCTTTGGGGAACAGGCATTGAAAAATTTTGAAAACGAACTCAAGCAGTCTGTGATTCCATTTGTAGAGAAGAACTACCGTACACTCAATACCAGTGAAAACAGAGCTTTAGCAGGGTTGTCGATGGGAGGTTTACAAACACTTTATGCGGGCGTTCGTAATTCTCCGATGTTTTCACACCTCGGTGTATTTAGCTCTGGTTGGTGGAGCAACCAGCCAGCCTTATCGAATCCTCAATACGATTTCATGAAAGAAAATGCAGCAACGATTAATAAGAACATCAAATCTTTCTGGGTAGCAATGAGTGGCAAAGAAGATATTGCTTACAACAATTGCAAGATCATGTTGGGTAAGTTTGATGAGATGGGAATAAAATATACCTACAGTGAATATCCCGGAGGACATACATGGCCGGTTTGGAGAAATAACCTTTTCAATTTTGCGCAGTTGTTGTTTAAATAAGCACGATTAAAAATTTGTGTATGATACCAAAGAGTATAATATCTGTAATGTTCCGCAATACGCTTATCCTGTTAACGGCCGGTTTAACGACGGTAGGTGCCGTATCGGCACAACAGAGTCTGTATGCGAATAGCTTTCCCTTGGCAGATGTACAAGTATCAGATACAAGGTTTAGTCATGCAAGAAATCTTAACATTCAAACACTGTTACAATACGATACCGATCGATTATTGGCAGGCTATAGAAAAGAAGCAGGCTTGCCAGCCAAGGCAGTTATCTATACAAACTGGGACGGACTCGATGGGCATGTTGGCGGGCACTATCTCTCTGCACTTGCTATGAATTATGCTGCAACAGGTAATACTGCTTGCCGTGACCGCATGTTGTATATGCTGGCAGAATTAAAAGCCTGTCAGGATGCGCACACAACCAATCATGCAGACTGGGGAAACGGTTATCTTGGTGCCGTACCCGGCAGTCAGAAAATTTGGAGTACATTGAAAAAGGGAGATCTCACAGCCCTGCGCAACGCATGGGTGCCATGGTACAATGTACATAAAATGTATGCCGGTCTTCGTGATGCCTGGCTATACACCGGAAATGAGTCTGCAAAAACAATGTTCCTAAATTTTTGTGCCTGGGGAATAAATGTCACAAATACACTTACTGATGAACAGATGGAGTCTATGCTTGATATTGAGTATGGAGGTATGAATGAAATATTTGCAGATGCTTATCAGATAACAGGGGAAGAAAAATATTTGCGAGCAGCCAAAAGATTTTCGCATCGCATGTTACTGAACGCAATGGGGCAGCGAAAAGATAATCTCGACAACAAACATGCGAATACACAGGTTCCGAAAGCCATCGGTTTTCAACGTATTGCTGAACTAACAAAAGAGGAACAGTATGTTACAGCCGGACAGTTTTTCTGGGAAACTGTAACGCAAAACAGAACCCTGGCATTTGGCGGAAACAGCAGACGAGAATTCTTTCCGAGTATAACTGCCAGTACAGATTTTATTACAGAAGTAGAAGGGCCGGAATCCTGCAATTCCTACAACATGTTAAGACTTTCAGCAGGCTTGTTTAGGGTTAGTAATGATGCACGGTATATGGATTATTATGAGCGCACAATCTATAATCATATTCTTTCTACACAACATCCTGAACATGGCGGATATGTGTATTTCACACCTGTAAGACCACGTCATTACCGCGTTTATTCAGCTCCCAATAAAGGCATGTGGTGTTGTGTGGGAAGTGGTATGGAGAATCATGGCAAATACAATGAACTGATATATACACACCAGAACGATTCATTGTATGTAAACCTGTTTATTTCATCATCGCTGCAATGGAAAGCAAAAAAAATTGAAATAGAACAGCAAACCCGTTTTCCTGAAGAAGAACAAACAGGTTTGGTGATCAAAGAGGGAAACAGCAAATTCACGATGATGATCCGATACCCTTCATGGGTAGCACCAAAAGCGTTGAAGATAAAAGTAAATGGTAAAACAGTTGCCCACAATGCCGGTCCTTCCTCATATATAGCTATTAATCGGATATGGAAGAAAGGAGATAAGGTAGAGATACAATTACCCATGCAGAACAGCATCGAGCAAATGCCGAATGTTTCCAATTATGTTGCACTGTTGCATGGCCCGATTGTTCTGGCAGCAAAAACGGGAACGGAAGAAATGAAAGGAATGGTAGCAGATGATAGTCGCTGGGGACATATAGCCAGTGGGAAGCGTTTGCCTGTTAATGAGGCGCCGGTACTGATAGCAAAAAATAAGTCAGCTATACTCAACAGTTTAACACCTGTAAAAAACAAACCATTGCATTATACTTTTTCCGGTCTGAAAATGGGAAATGCAGTGAGTCTTGAATTAGAGCCTTTTTATCAGCTACACGATGCGAGGTATATGTTGTACTGGATGATGCTTACTGATGGTGAATACAATTCTTATGTAGATTCTCTCAAGAAACAGGAAACAGTGAGACTGGCATTACAAAAAAGAACAGTGGATGTAATTATAGCCGGAGAACAGCAACCCGAAGCAGATCATTTAATACAACAAAGAAACACAGGAACAGGAAACCGCCTGGATGAATTCTGGCGCGAAGTAAGAAATGGAGGATCGCTCAGTTATCTCTTAACCACCAATCATGAAACAGCATTATCACTCAGGATTCGTTACTGGGGCGCAGAACGCGGGAGCAGAAAATTTGATATCTACATTGACGATCAGAAACTAATAACAGAAGACCTGACTGATAAGTGGAATGAGCAAACTTTTAAAGAAACAGAATACGCAATTCCGGATAGCCTGCTCAATAATAAAAAACAGATCAGCATCCGGTTTCAACCACTGCCGGGTAATACTGCGGGGGCATTTTATCAGATTCGGCTGGTGAGACAATAATAAACTAAGTATGAAAAAATGGTGGACCATATTTTTTTCTGTACTGGTTGTGCATGGGTTAGCGCAGCAACAAAACCTGAAGCTATGGTACCGGCAACCCGCAGGTGCAATCTGGGAGAATGCATTACCCATTGGTAACGGCAGGCTTGGTGCTATGGTATATGGTAACGTGAGTAGAGAAACCATCCAGCTAAATGAACACACATTGTGGAGTGGCAGCCCCAACAGAAATGATAACCAGATGGCACTTGATTCCCTGGGGGTGTTGAGACAGCTTATTTTCGATGGCAAGTATAAAGAAGCCGAAAGCCTGGCCAACAAAGTAATCATTACCAAAAAATCGCATGGACAGATGTTTCAGCCACTTGGCGATCTGCAGCTTGTTTTCGAGGGGCATGAACAATACACCGACTATTACCGCGAACTGGATATTGAAAAAGCATTGGCAAGAACAACCTACACTGTAAATGGAATTAATTATCGGAGAGAAGCAATGGCTTCGTTTACCGATCGGGTAATTGTTGTTCGTTTGAGTGCAGACAAAAAAGCAAGCATATCATTTACCACTTTTTTTAAAACACAGCAACCCAAAGCACTTACTACTACCACCAGTAACCAGGAACTCACCATTGCAGGCACCACAATGGATCATGAAACTGTGAAAGGATTACTGAAGTATAAGGGAATAGTTCGGATTAAAACAGAAGGTGGATCGATTCAAAGAAATGATACTTCTTTAACTATTACCAATGCAGATGCAGCTACCATTTATATTTCTATCGCTACCGGTTTTAATAATTATCAGGATATAAGTGGGGATGAAAATAAGCGGGCGGCAGACGATATGACAAAAGCATACGTGAAGCCATATAATACGATGGCAGCATCGCATATAAAATTTTATCAGCAATACTTTAACAGGGTAAAACTGAACCTTGGAAATACTGATGCAGCAAAGCTTCCTACAGACGAGCGGTTAAAAAATTTCAATCAGGTAAATGATCCGCAACTGGTAACACTATATTACCAATACGGACGTTACCTGCTCATCTGTTCATCGCAACCCGGCGGACAACCTGCTAATCTGCAAGGCATCTGGAACAATAAAATAAGACCACCCTGGGACAGTAAGTACACCATCAACATCAACGCAGAAATGAATTACTGGCCTGCAGAAAAAACCAATTTGGCTGAACTGCATGAACCTTTCTTGAAAATGGTAAGAGAGTTGTCTGAAACAGGCAAACAAACGGCCAGAGAAATGTATGGAGCAAGAGGTTGGGTAGCACATCATAATACAGATATATGGCGAACGAATGGTGCGGTTGATGGGGCATTGTGGGGCGTATGGAATGCCGCAGGAGGATGGATGAGCCAGCATTTATGGGAGCATTATCTCTACAGCGGTGATAAAAAATTTCTTGCATCAGCGTATCCGGTATTAAAAGCAGCAGCAATTTTTTATGTCGACTTTTTAGTGGCACATCCAAAAAAGAACTGGCTGGTCATCAATCCCGATATGTCGCCGGAAAATTCTCCTGCGGGTCATCAGGGTGCATCGATTGATGCCGGAACAACAATGACCAACCAGATTGTGTTTGATATTTTCAGTGCTACTATCAGCGCTGCGGGCATACTACAGACAGATAAAGCATTTGCAGATACACTTACCGCTTTGCGTAAACGATTGCCACCCATGCAAATTGGCCGGCATGGTCAGTTGCAGGAATGGCTGGATGATCTGGATGATCCGAAAGACAAACATAGACACATTTCTCATTTATACGGATTGTTTCCATCCAACCAGATTTCTCCTTACCGGAATCCTGAATTATACAGTGCGGCAAAAACAACATTAGTACAACGGGGCGATATATCTACCGGATGGAGTATGGGATGGAAAGTAAACTGGTGGGCAAGAATGCTTGATGGTAACCATGCGTATAAACTGATACAAAACCAGCTTACACCTGTTGGTACAGGTGAAGGAGGAACTTATAATAATCTTTTTGATGCACATCCTCCTTTTCAGATAGACGGCAATTTCGGATGTACATCAGGCATCACCGAAATGCTGATGCAAAGTGCAGATGGTGCGGTTCATATTTTGCCAGCCCTTCCGGATGTTTGGAAAGAAGAGGGAAGCATCAGCGGACTCAGAGCCATAGGTGGTTTTGAGATTGTAAACATGGAATGGAAAGCGGGAAAACTGGTTAGCCTGATCATCAGATCAAAACTGGGTGGCAATCTTCGTTTGAGAACTCCGAATGAAATGAAAACGGAAAGTGGAATTGAATTGAAAAAAGCAAAAGGAGAAAACAGCAATCCATTTTTCGAAACGAACATCATAACTAATCCACTTATTTCTCCTGAAGCAATTATTACTAAACCAGATCTGAAGCAAACATGGTTATATGATATTAATACAAGAAAAGGTGAATTGTATAAGTTAATTACCAAGGAATAAACTATTTAACACTAAAACATATCGCCCTTTATTCATCCTGAATTTAAAACAATGAAAAAGATTATTCTCACCAGTATTTCAGTAGTGATTGGTTTTGTGTCTTTCGCGCAAAACCCAATCATTAAACACATATTTACCGCCGATCCTTCACCTATTGTTTACAGAGACACATTGTTTCTGTACACGGGTCAGGATACTGCATCTGTAACAGCCACCAACTATAAAATGCCCGACTGGCGTTTATTTTCAACCACAGATATGGTGAACTGGAAGGATCATGGCAGCTTGCTTTCTCCGCATACATTTTCATGGGCAACGGGTGATGCCTATGCGGCACAATGCATCGAACGAAATGGTAAGTTCTATTGGTTTGTTTCTACATTTCATAAAAAAGACAGTAATAGCAATGGTGGAGCTGCTATCGGTGTAGCGGTTTCCGATCGTCCTACAGGTCCGTTCAAAGACGCTATTGGTAAAGCATTAATTACGAATGAAATGACCAAAGACAAACCACATGCCTGGGATGATATAGACCCAACTGTATTTATTGATGACGATAAACAGGCATACCTGTATTGGGGTAACGGTAGTTGTAAATGGGTGAAACTAAAAGAAAACATGATTGAAACCGAAGGACTGATTACCGTAGTGGATGTAAAAAATTTTATTGAAGGACCATGGTTATATAAACGTAAAGGATTGTATTACCTGGTATATGCAGGCAGAGGAACCAAACCCGAAATGATTGAATATGCTACTGCAAACAGTCCAACAGGTCCGTGGAATTATCAGGGCATTATTCAGGAGAACGTTCCTAACAGTTTTACCACACATCCGGGTATCATAGATTACAAAGGGAAATCTTATTTCTTTTACCATAATGGCACACTACCTACTGGCGGCAGTTACAGGCGTTCTGTTTGCGTAGATTATATGTACTATAATGAAGATGGTACGATTCAAAAAATTATTCAAACAAAAGAAGGTGTTAAACCTGTATCAAAATAAACAACAGATCATGCCGGTAAAATATACGATAATACCTAAAGTTTTGTTTATACAGTTACTGATCGTGTTGAATTGTAGTAATCAACTATCAGCACAGTCTGACAAAGCAATAAACCCAATCATATTTGCCGATGTTCCTGATGCTTCTATGATCAGAGTTGGGAATGCATACTACATGAGTAGTACCACCATGCACATGAGTCCGGGGGTACCCATCATGAAATCAACAGACCTTGTAAACTGGAAAATGATTGGTTATGCCTATGATACGCTGGCCAGTATAGATGAGTTGAATCTTACCAATGGTAAAAGCACTTATGGAAGAGGTTCATGGGCAAGTAGTATCCGCTACCATAAAGGAATATTTTATGTAACCACATTTGCACAAACAACCGGTAGAACTCATATCTATTCCACAAAAAATATTGAAAAAGGTCCATGGAAATCATGGTCATTCAAACCCAGTCTGCACGATCATTCATTGTTTTTTGATGATGATGGGAAAGTGTATATGCTTTATAGCAACCGTAAACTCATATTGGTTGAATTAAAAGATGATCTTACTGGCATAAAAGAGGGAGGGATTAACCAGGTAGTTATTGAAGATGTAACAGCACCAAGTCAGTCAGTTGGTAACAGCGGTTTGGGTGAAGGCTCGCAACTGTTCAAAGTAAAGGGTAAATATTATCTGTTTAATATCACCTGGCCACGTGGTGGAATGCGAACAGTGGTAATACATAGAGCAGATAAATTAACCGGACCATGGGAAGGCAAGCTGGCATTACAGGATTTGGGTGTGGCACAGGGAGGTTTAATTGATATGCCTGATGGAAGATGGTATTCATATCTTTTTCGCGATTATGGTGCTGTAGGACGTATTCCATACCTCGTACCCGTTGAATGGAAAGACGGATGGCCGGTGTTAGGAGTAGAAGGTAAAGTGCCGGCAACGCTCGATCTGCCTGCAGGTAAGGGACTGATACCGGGTATAGTGGCATCAGATGAGTTTACACAAAAAAAAGGAGAACCAGCTTTGCCATTAGCATGGCAGTGGAATCATAATCCCGATAATAATTTATGGTCTGTAACAGAAAGAAAGGGTTATCTGCGTTTGAAAACAGGGAGAATAGATACGAGCTTTTTACTCGCCCGTAATTCACTTACTCAAAGAACCATTGGTCCGGTTTGTACAGGTGCAACATCGCTTGACATAAGTAATATGAAAGAGGGTGATTTTGCAGGACTTGGTTTGTTACAAAAAAACTTCGGACAATTGGGTGTACAGGTAAACGGCAACCGGAAAGAACTTGTAATGATCAATGGCAGTTCAGGTAAACCGGTAGAAGAAGTAAGAATACCATTAACGCAGTCAACAGTATATCTGAAAGCGGAGTGCAATTTCACTAACAAAAAAGACATTGCCCATTTCTTCTATAGTCTGGATGGTAAAACATGGACGGCTATCGGAACACAACTTAAAATGGCTTATACCATTCCACAGTTTATAGGGTATCGTTTTGCTCTGTTCAACTATGCCACAAAAATTACAGGTGGTACTGCTGATTTCGATTTCTTTCATATTACCGATACTATTTCATCAATAAACAAATGACCGAAATGAAAAATTTACATAAAATAATAGCTGTGAAACACCCAGGTGTATTGCTGTTGATTTTTTTGGTTACAGTTTTGTCTAAACATGCTTTTTCACAAAATCCTTTTATACGTAATCAGTTTACAGCCGATCCTACTGCAAGGGTTTTTGGCGACCGGGTATATGTATATCCCTCACATGATATTCTTGCACAACCCGGTAAAGGAAGGGTTGGCTGGTTTTGCATGGAAGATTATCATGTTTTTTCTTCAGCCAATCTTACTGACTGGACCGATCATGGAATGATTGTGAGCCAGACTAAAGTACCATGGGCCAATCCAACAGGTTATAGTATGTGGGCACCCGATTGTATTGAACGTAATGGAAAATATTATTTCTATTTCCCCACACTCCCTAAAGATACAACGCTGTATGGCAGAAGTTTTGGTATTGGTGTGGCGGTATCGGACAATCCTGCAGGGCCATTTATTCCGGAGCCTGAACCCATAAAAGGGGTAAAGGGAATAGATCCGAATATATTTATTGACAAAGATGGACAGGCATACCTCTACTGGTCGCAGGGAAATATTTATGTGGCAAAACTGAAAGACAATATGAAAGAGCTGGCATCAGAAGTAGTAACCATTCCCAATTTGCCAACAAAAGGATTGAAAGAAGGGCCCTTTGTATTTGAAAGAAATGGTATTTACTATTTAACCTATCCACATGTAGAAAATAAAACAGAGCGGCTGGAATATGCGATTGGCGATAACCCGATGGGACCTTTTAAAGTTACAGGTGTTATCATGGATGAATCACCCACAGGCTGCTGGACCAATCATCATTCGATTATTCAGTATAAAAAACAGTGGTACCTTTTTTATCACCACAACGATTACTCACCCAAATTTGATAAAGCCAGATCAGTAAGGTTAGATAGTTTATCTTTTAATGCTGATGGTACTATTCAGAAAGTAATACCTACTTTAAGAGGAGCAGGTGTAACAAATGCAAGAACTGAAATTCAGATTGACAGGTATAGTAAAATTGACGAGCGGGCTTCAATAGCATTTCTGGATACTGCAGATACATTTAAAGGATGGAAGACCCAATTCAGAGAACCGGGTGCATGGGTGCAGTACAATACCGTTGATTTTGGTAGCCAACCCATTAAAAAAGTGATATTCAAAATGCTGGCAGAACAGGATGGTACCATTGAAATAAGAACGGGTAGCACAACAGGGCCTTTACTCAGCACAGTAATCATCCGCAAAACAAACCAGTGGATGATTGTCGGGTCAGACGATATTAAAAAAACAAGTGGTGTTCAAAACCTTTTCATGGTACTCAAAGAAGGTAAGGCACTTGAAATTGACTGGATTCGGTTTGAATAAAATAAAATCAGTAATGTTTATGAAAAAGAAAACCATGTTGCAGTTTGTTTTGGTAACAATAATGCTGTTGAATATTGAAGCATTTGCACAGACAGCAGCAGTACCCGGGCGTGAATTCAGGTACACCAACCCCATTACGCGCGACTCAGCTATTTCAATGCGCGATCATTTTATTATCAAGGCAAACAATAAATGGTACTGTGTAGGAACATCGGAACCTGTATGGACGGGGCCAAATCCCGGTGTCCGCTTATTGGTCTCTGAAGATCTCATTAACTGGAAACAACATTCCTTTCTGATCGATGCTGCTACATTACCGCCAGACTGCCCTTATAACGGACGGTTCTGGGCACCTGAAATACATTTCATTCAAAATAAATACTGGCTCATTGTTAACAGTGGGAAAGTAACAGCAGAAGATCCTAAAGGAATGAAGACACATAGTGTTTGGTTATTTTCATCTGATCAGGTAACAGGTCCATATAAACTGGTGAATGGACCGCTTACTCCGCAGTATAATAACGATGCCACTTTGTTTGAGGATGAAGACGGACAAACCTATCTCTATTGCAGCGGCAATGGATTATTTCAGGCAAAGATTGATTTGAAATCAGGCAAGCTGACAACCCCGATTGAAAAATTTCTGGATAAAAAACAACCCGGCTATCCTGAATGGATGGTCGGAGGAATAGAAGGACCTTTTGTGATTAAAAAAGAGGGCACTTATTTTATGTTCTTCTCAACCTGGACAAGAGGCTATGAAGTAGGATTACTAAAATCTAAATCGCCATTGGGACCCTGGGAACTTGTATCACGAGAACCCATATTCGGCACACGCAAAAAGGGATATCGCCCCGAACTGGCAAAAGGTGGAGGCTATGCACATCTTCAATTTCAGGATACCGAAGATCCCTATCAGGAAACAGGTCATAATGCATTATTTATTGGTCCGGATGGACAACTCTGGAGCTCCTGTCACTATTTTATGTATGAAAAAAGGCCATACCCATACAGCCAGACATTTTTACCCTGGGAGAAAACACCGCAAATGGGTTTTGAACCGGTGTATTATAAAGATGGAAGATTTTATATAAAGGGACCAACATGGACTGAGCAAATAATAAAATACTAACTACAATACGATCAGGTAATAGGTGAAATAATAAGACACTAACTATTTTTTCAATTTTCTGTTACGAAAATTGTTAAAGCAGTTTTGTTTTTACTATCCGTTAAGGAATGCGGGGTCCGCAAATAATATATTATGCGTACATTCAGTACAAGAAGTATACATGTATGAAATTCACAGGAGCCCTTATCAGTTTTCTGTTCATGTTGTTTTTTATAACAACAACCCATTCTGCAAATGCGCAGGAACAGCCGGATAAATATTTACAGCAAATGGTAGATAGCGTAAACCATTTGCTAAAAACAAGTCCGGATGGTCGTATTCAATACAAGCTATCGGTTTCGCTGAATGGTAATACAGCACTGCTGGATAGAGATCAATCGGGTTTCAGGTTTAATCTTTTTAAGTTGAAAAGAGGAAGAATAAGAGATAATGATGCAGGGGTTGAATTTGTTCCGGAAGCAGTGGGCAGTATAACCACCAATAAGTATATTTTTTTTAATACTCCAGAGGATGACCGCATTGCTCTTATTAAGTTTACAGCAACAGGGGAGGAGATGGTAAAAAAAATACATGCTATACTATTGCGTATCAGGGCATATGTTTTTGAGATGGCGCGTTAATTGTCAGAACGTGTAAGAGTTCTCCATTTACAGGCTACTTAGTATCTTGTTGATCGAAGTATTTCAACTTTATGTACGATCTCTGTTGCATAGGCCATCTCACACATGATAAAATTGTAACACCCGACCATACCGTACATATGGCCGGTGGAACTTCATTTTATTTTTCGCATGCTGTTAAATCATTGCCTGTCCATTATCATTTAATAACTGCACTGGCAAAAGAAGATGATGTATTTGTGGATGAACTGAAAAATGCAGGCATTGAAACAACTGTTTTGGCCAGTACACATACTGTTTATTTTGAGAATATCTACCCTGATAAAAGTGATAACAGGATACAAAAAGTATTACATAAAGCAGATCCTTTTCAGATACAAGAACTCCAGAATGTTCGGTCGAAATACATTCATCTTGGTCCGCTACTGGCAAACGATATCTCAATAGACCTGATTCAACACCTTGCAAAAAATGCAACAGTATCATTGGATGTACAGGGGTATTTGCGGGAAGTGAAAAACGAATCAGTAATACCCACAGACTGGAACGACAAACAAAAAGCACTGCCCTATATATCCATCCTTAAAGCCAGCGAAACAGAGGCAGAGACATTAACGGGTGATACAAAGATGGAAACGGCTGCAAAAAGATTATTCGACTGGGGTGTAAAAGAAGTAGTCATTACATCAGGCAGTAAAGGATCATTGATCTATGATGGAAAAAAGTTGTATAAAATACCAGCCTACAAACCAACCATTACAAAAGATGCAACAGGCTGTGGCGATACTTATATGGCAGGCTACCTGTATCAACGTTTGAAAGAAGCAGACATTGCTTATGCAGGCGCATTTGGCGCCGCCATGGCCGCTATAAAAATTGCCGCTTCCGGACCATTCAACGATACAGAAGCAGCAATCCAAAAAGTAATAACAGCAAATGATATCCTGTAAACGACTCTGCGAAACCTCTGTTAACTTCTTTCTCTGCGGTGAACATTCGAGTAAATTTACCGCAGAGAAGATGAGGGCACGGAGAATTTCGCAGAGGATTGATTATTTGATAATGGAATCTACCAAACCGGTTCCTGTTAACTTAATTTGATAGGGCCACTGTTCTTCGAGAACAGGAGCTGCATTGGGAGTCGGGTTTCTTGGTCTGCCGGGAATGGGCCAGTGTTCTGTTGGGGCACCCATCACTGTTAACCAGAGAAATTCTGTGTCTTTGGGCACTTTAAATTTCAAAGTTCCATTTGCCTCTTTTCCCACATCACCATATACACGTTTACCATTTCTCTGATAAGCTACAAAACCATAACGCCATCCTGCTTTATCGGTTTTAACAGCATTGTATCCGGTAGTACCTGCTAATCCTTTAAACTCGAGTGTAAGGGTTGTACCGGCTTCCGGTACTTTTAATTGTATACCATTGTAACCGTAGTTCTGTGGACAATTGGCACTATCAATTCTGAACCATCCATCTGCAGCTGTTCTCATCACAGTGAAATGTTGATTGGCATAAGGTTTGGCTACCTGCTCAATACGTTTCATGTCCCACGTAATGAAACGACGCGATGCATCAAACATTTCATCATTGAATTGTTCCTGTGAAAGATTGGTGATACGTTTATAAGTGGTTACCGGATCTTCACCAGTTAAAGTGGCTCGGGAAAACTCACCAAAAAATTCAATACCACGGTTATTCGACCAGTATTCAAATACATAAGGTGAATGATACATATTGGTAGGATGCAGAAAAGCAAAATGCGTTTTCTTCATAAAATCTTTGAGGTGATAATTTTCAAAAGTCATCCATTCCGGGTACACCTGCCACAACATATATTGGGCCGACATTTCAGAAATTGGTCCGCCGGGTCCGCGGCCATTATCGGCGCGAATCATGTATTGAAAGGAATGTCCGAGTTCATGCGCCAACGCACCATAAGGTGCTTTACTCATACGTGCTGCAGGTGTCCACAATAAACCAATCTTGTTTTCTGTACCACCTCCAAATGCTGTGGCACCACTGCCGCCAATAACATAAAGAATCATTTTATACTGATCGGTATTTGATTTTCCTTTTACCACCAGTTTAAGTTTGTTTACATAAAAATCATAAAAACGCTCCAGCTCTTTTACAGCATCCTGTACATTGAAACGTTTTGTTTCAACAGGATTAGTCATCGGGTCCTGACCAAATTCTTTTGACCAGAAGACTACAATATTTTTTGACTCTACCATTCTCGAATAACTAAACTCACTGGTATCGCTGTTATAATTATTGTTATCTGGAATGCGGAATACTTTACCGGGGATATACAATTCTTTTTCACCCGGTTTTTTAATGCGTGCAAAAGGTTCGGGAGGAGGCGTATTATTACCACCCTGTGCCCATACGCAGGCGGGTAATAATAACAGGTAAAATGTTTTCAGTAATTGCTTGCTTAACATGGTTGGCTTGTTTTGAAAGTGAATGTCAGATGAGCTCATTCCGGTACTGAAGATGAATTTACTGTTTAAGACTTTCGCGTTTTATGAAACCAGCTTCTTGGTTAAAATATGTATGAACTTGGTTAATTGACTTGAAGAAAACTGACACTTAAAAACCATGTGGTAGCTTTGTAACATGACCAGCATCAAAAATATACTCTTCGATCTTGGTGGTGTTTTTCTCGATATCAATTACCAGCTAACAGAAAAAGCATTTATTGATTTGGGTATCACCGATTTTGATCAGCGCTTCAACCAGCAGTTCTCCAATACCCTCTTTGAGGACCTGGAAACAGGAAGGATTGATCCGAAAACTTTTTATAACCGTTTCAGGGCAGAAACCGGAACATCACTGGCTGATGAAGCCATTGAAAAAGCCTGGAATGCCTTATTGCTCGATTTCCCGCCAAACAGGCTGGAATGGTTGGAGGCAATCGGAAGAAAATACCCGGTTTATCTCTATTCAAATACTAATATCATTCATTATCAATGCTTTATGAAAATGTTTGAAGATACATTTGAAGGAAAAAACTTCAATCAGTATTTCCGCAGGGCCTATTATTCGCATGAGCTGGGGCTGCGGAAACCCTATGCGGCATCCTACACAAAAATTATGGAGCTGGAAAACCTTCTTCCGGGAGAAACCCTTTTTATAGATGACACTTTTAAAAATATTAACGGAGCCAAAGAGGCCGGTCTGCAAACGCTCTGGCTCGAGCCTGGAATGGTATTACAGGAGCTGGGGTTGTAATAGTGGTTAGACAATAAGACTACCGACTCACTATTGACTACTCACTACTCACTACTTTATCTCCTCAAAATCAATATAATCCTCGTCTTTCCTTACTTCTGTGGCTTTTTGAGCCTGTTGCTGGTATTGCTGTTGTTGCTCAAATTTTTTGCGGGCTTCTTCCTGTTGCTGCTGCATTTCACGTACTTTATCCTTCATCTGTGAGGCGATTTTACTGGCCGGTACCACTACCTTGAAAATCAGGTTGTACAATAAGTATATAAGCAGACCCCATAAAATAATTTTCATCACACAAAAATAAAACATTCTCCCTTCTCCCTGCTCTTCCTGCTCCGGACTTAAGTCCGGAACAGGAAGAGCAGGGGTGGGAAGAAATTTGGAACATAAGCCTGTTTTACCCTACATTTGCACTTGGAAAAGAACAATAGAAGGGAACGGAAGCGTTCCCTTCTTCTATTTAAATATGTCAACAGAAACAGAAATTTCAAGGATCGAAGGGCTGATTACAGCAATGCTGGCTGACGAAACAGCCTATTTCCTGGTATCGGTACGCATTAAACCCACCAGTAATATTAAAGTGTTTTTGGATGGTGATGAGGGGCTCGCCATTGAGAAATGTGTATCCTTTAACAGGAAACTCTACAAGCTCATAGAAGAAACAGGGATGTATCCGGAAGGTGAATTTTCGCTGGAAGTATCATCACCGGGTTTAGATGAACCTTTGAAATTGTATCGCCAGTATAAAAAGAATATTGGCCGTTTTATTGAAGTCTTGTTTCTGGATGGCACCAAAAAGGAAGGGAAACTGCTCGAAGTAACCGAAGCCGATATCATAGTAGAACATACGGAAGGCAAAGGTAAAAAAGCAGTAACACAACAACTGGTTATTCCATTCAATCATATAAAATCAACAACAGTTCAAATCAAATTCTGATTCTGTAAGACTTGTAGCTTGAAGCCTGAAGCTTGAAGCTTGTCTTCTGAATTTCTAAAACTAAAGACATGGCTAGTATCAACCTCATTGAAGCGTTCCAGGAATTTAAAGACGCAGAAAATATCGATCGTCCCACGATGATGAAAGTGGTGGAAGACGTATTCAAAACCCTGCTCCGTAAGAAATATGGCAGCGATGAAAATTTCGATGTAATCGTAAACGCAGAGAAAGGTGACCTGGAAATTATTCGCCGAAGAATGATTGTAGAAGATGGAGAGGTAATTGATCCACTGGCAGAAGTAGGTTATACAGATGCAGTAAAAATAGAACCCGACTTTGAAGTAGGGGAAGAACTCTATGAAGAGGTTGATATGGTTGACTTTGGCCGTCGCGCCATCCTCGCCGCCAAACAAACACTGGCAAGCCGTATCAGCGACCTGAAAAAGAATGTACTGATTAAAAAATATGGTGATCGTATCGGCGAAATTATCAGCGCTGAAGTTTACCAGGTATGGAAAAAAGAGGTATTACTCCTGGATGAAGAAGGCAATGAACTGATCCTGCCAAAATCTGAACAGATTCCACAGGACTACTTCAAAAAAGGAGAAAATATCCGTGCTGTGGTAGAACGTGTAGACCTGAAAAATAATACACCGGTTATCATCCTTTCAAGAACCAGTCCTACATTCCTGGCTAAACTTCTGGAGATTGAAGTGCCTGAAATTTTCGATGGTCTTATTGCCATCAAGAAAATTGTACGCGATCCGGGAGAGCGCGCAAAAGTAGCCGTAGAATCTTACGACGATCGTATTGATCCTGTTGGTGCCTGCGTGGGTATGAAAGGAAGCCGTATACACGGTATCGTTCGCGAACTGAAGAATGAAAATATTGATGTAATCAATTTCACTACCAATATCCAGTTATTGATCCAGCGTTCCTTAACGCCGGCTAAAATCAGCTATATGGAACTGGACAATGATAAGAAACATGCAGAAGTATACCTCAAAGCCGACCAGGTTTCACTGGCCATCGGACGCCGCGGGGTAAACATCAAACTGGCATGTGAACTTACCGGTTATGAAATTGATGTGTTCAGGGAAGATGAAGAAGTGGTGGATGAATTTGATATAGACCTGGATGAATTTAGTGATGAGATCGAGCCATGGGTAATTGATGAATTCAAACGCATCGGTTGCGACACAGCCCGCAGCATCCTGAACCTGACAGCAGAAGAACTGGAAAGAAGAACCGATCTGGAAAAAGAAACCATCGAAGAAGTAAGAAGAATCTTACAGGAAGAATTCGACAGAGAGGAATAAGCAGCTATTAAGAAGCTATATTTGTCCGGGGAAAAGAAAATCCTACAGATTAGCTACCAGATAATTGTCCATGGACGATGGTCCATAGTCCATGGGCCAATCACTATGGACCATGGACCAAAAAACTTTGAATGTCAGAACTGAAATTACCAAGACTGTTAGCAGCCGCCAAAGAGTTTAATATTGGTCAGGATACCCTGATTGACTTTTTGGTGAAGAAAGGATTTACTAAAGATGACCTGAAGCCTACCGCCAAGCTTTCGGAAGACCAATACTATGCCCTACAGGCAGAGTTCCAGGGAGATAAGGTAGCCAAAAACAAGGCCGATCAGGTAGAAATACCTAAAGCCGCTCAGGCAGAAGCAAAGAAGAAAAAAGATGAGGAAGAAATTTCTTTTGTAAAAAAAGAAGAGAAAAAAGCTCCGCCAAAAGAAGAGCCAAAACCCGAAGTAAAAGCAGAACTTGTAGTAGAAGCCAAGCCTGCAGAGCCCGCACCTGAGATAGAGGTAAAAGCAGCACCGGCAGAAGTAGTAAAAGCAGAAGCGCCCGAAATTGAGGCACCGAAAGTGATCAACAAAATCGATCTGTCTACTATCGACTCTTCTACACGTCCTAAAAAAGCGTCTAAGAAAAAAGAAGAAGCCCCTGCTGAAACTCCTGCACCTGCACCAAAAGCCAAAAAAGCAGAACCTGCCCCGGCTGTTGTTCCGGAACCACCGGCACCGGTTGTTCCCGCAGCTCCTGAGGAAATAGATGCACCGCCTGTGATTGAAAATATCAGGGCAGAAAAACTGGAAGGCCCCAAGATCCTTGGTAAAATTGAATTACCCGTAAACAGCGATACCCGACCCAAACCTGCAGCAAGAGACGAGAAGCGCAAGCGTAAACGTATTCCTGTTGACAAAAAAGAAGGTGGTACACCTCCCCCTCCACAAGTTGGTCCGGATGGACGTCCGGTAAGCGGACCGAATCGTCCGATTGTTCCTGCCAATAACAGGAATAACCAGGGTGGTGGCGGTGGTGGATTCAACCGTAACCAGGGTGGAGGAAACAGAACTGGCGGTGGCGGCGGTAACCGCGATAGAAACAGAAGAGGCGGCGGACCTGTTGAAGACAAAGAAATTGATCAGAAAGCAATTCAGGAAAAAATACGCGAAACACAGGCCAAACTGGCCGGAACAGGAGGTCGCGGAAAAAGCCTGAAAGCCAAATACAGAAGAGCCAAGCGCGATGAAGCTGCAGAAGCAATGGGTAATGAAATGGGTGAAGACAATAAACTGCAGGTAACAGAATTTGTTACCGTAAGTGAGTTGGCCAACCTCATGGATGTAAGCTTTGCCGATGTAATCGGAAAGTGTATGAACCTGGGCATCATGGTATCCATCAACCAGCGTTTAGATGCAGAAGTAATTGAACTGGTAGCAAGTGAATATGGGTTTGAAGTAGAATTCATTGGTGTTGATGAAACAGATGAGTTTGATGATGAACAGGATGAAGACAGTGAAGAAGACCTGGTTCCAAGACCACCAATTGTAACCATCATGGGTCACGTGGATCATGGTAAAACATCCTTACTCGACTATATCCGTAATGCCAATGTGGTAGCGGGTGAAGCGGGAGGTATTACCCAGCACATCGGTGCCTATGAGGTAACACTACCTACAGGTAAAGCCATCACATTCCTTGATACACCGGGTCACGAAGCATTTACGGCCATGCGTGCACGTGGTGCAAAAGTGACAGATATATCCATCATTGTAGTAGCTGCAGATGATGCAGTGATGCCACAAACACGAGAAGCCATCAGCCACTCACAGGCTGCCAGTGTGCCGATGATTTTTGCGGTAAACAAGATCGATAAAGACGGAGCCAATCCGCAGAAAATATATGAGCAGTTATCACAGATGAATATCCTGGTAGAAGCATGGGGAGGTAAGTTCCAGAACCAGGAACTATCGGCCAAGCAGGGATTAAATGTTGATCTGCTCCTCGAAAAAGTATTGCTGGAAGCTGAACTGCTCGACCTGAAAGCCAATCCAGACAGAGAAGCTTCAGGTACCATCATTGAAGCATCACTCGATAAAGGACGTGGTTATGTGGCTACCATCCTGGTACAGAACGGAACCTTGCGTCAGGGCGACCTGATTGTTTCCGGTCAGCACTACGGACGTGTAAAAGCCATGTTCAATGAACGTAACCAGCGCATTGAAGTGGCGCCACCATCTACCCCTGTTGTTATACTGGGTCTGAACGGAGCACCACAAGCCGGTGAGAAATTCAAAGTATTTGAAGATGAAGCCGAAGCAAAAGAAACAGCGACCAAACGTGCACAGATATTACGTGAACAGGGACTGCGTGCAAGAAAACATATTACACTTGACGAGATTGGTCGCCGACTGGCATTGGGTAACTTTAAAGAACTCAATATCATTATCAAGGGCGATGTGGATGGTTCGGTAGAAGCCCTGAGCGATTCTTTACAGAAATTATCAACCGAAGAAATTGCGGTACGCGTGGTACATAAAGGTGTGGGTCAGATTTCTGAAAGTGATGTATTGCTGGCAACCGCATCGGATGCCATCATCATAGGCTTTAACGTACGACCATCCATGCAGGCCAACAGGTTGTCTGAAACAGAAGGCGTGGAAATTAAACTGTACTCAATCATCTACACCGCCATCGATGAAATCAAAAGCGCGATGGAGGGGATGCTGGAGCCTAAAATACAGGAGAAGATTACCGCCAATGTGGAAGTACGCGAAGTATACAAATTTGATAAAGCCACCGTTGCCGGATGTTTTGTACTCGAAGGAAAAATCAGCCGGAACAGTAAGATCCGTATTATCCGCGATGGTATCGTTGAATATCCGAAAGGTGAAGGACAGGCAGCAGAACTGGGCAGCCTGAAACGTTTCAAAGACGATGTAAAAGATGTAGCATCGAATATGGAATGCGGTCTGACCATCAAAAACTTCAACGACCTGAAAGTAGGAGATATCGTGGAAGCATTTGAGGAAGAGGAAGTGAAGAGAACTTTATAGAGTTATAAAGCTTCAAGCTACAAGCCACAAGTTTCAAGTTAGTAGAAGGGAATGAATACTATTTAAGCAATGGAGTTCATTCCCTTTTATCTCATAATAGACATACTCTTATTCAATTCGTAGCCTGTGGCTTGAAACTTGCAACTTGTAGCTTTTTGTTAAAACCAACCCCCAATCTGGGAAACAAGCCCCGATTAACTAAATTTGACGTTCATAGAATAAGCATGAAAAAGGTAATTCTGATAATTGTTATACTTGGTGCCGGAATGGTATCGGTGATGGCACAAACCAAAAAAGTGGTAGCCGATAAAATTGTTGGGCAGGTAGGCGACAGGATCATCCTTCGTTCAGATATATTGAATGCCATATCTGATATGAAACGCCAGTACCAGGGACAGGAAAATGTAATCATCCCAACCGAATGCCAGGTGCTGGAAGGACAACTGATTCAGAAAGCACTCATATTGCAGGCTGAAAAAGATTCACTGACGGTAACAGAAGAAGAAATTGATGCTACCATCGATAACCGTATCCGTGCTGCCATTCAGCAGTATGGTTCAAAAGATATCCTCGAAGAAATTGCCGGTAAAACCGTTTATCAGCTGAAAGAAGATTTCAGGATAGCACTGCGTGAACAGAAGATGGCAGAGCAGATGCAGACCAAGATCATCGAAACGGTAAAAATTACACCCACAGAAGTAAAAGCATTTTATAATAAAATACCCAAAGACAGTTTACCATTTTATGAAAGTGAAGTGGAACTGAGTCAGATCGTTATCATACCCAAAGCCAACCGCGATGTGGAAGAATATGTATCGAAGCAGATGTATGATTACAAACGCCAGATAGAAAGTGGTGCACAGAAATTTGAAGCACTGGTAAAATTATATTCTGAGGATCCGGGAAGTAAAGATGCGGGTGGGCAATACAACCTGAACAGGAACGACCGCAACTGGGATCCAGCTTTTCTTTCTGCATCATTCCGTTTAAAAGAGAACCAGGTATCACAGGTGATCAAATCGAAATTCGGTTTGCATATTATACAGTTGATGTCGCGTTCGGGTGATGAAGCAGTGGTGCGTCACATTCTGCGTATACCACCCGTAACTGATGATGAAGTAAAAGAAGCAGTAGCTAAACTCGATTCTGTTCGTAAGCAATTAAAAGCAGGAACCATTGGTTTTGGCGAAGCTGTAAATAAGTATAGTGAAGATGAGAACAGTAAATTCAACGCCGGCGCTATTACCTCCGGTCAGGATGGTAATATTTTCCTGAGTATTGATATGTTGGATAAAGACATGGTGGTGGCATTGAAAGACCTGAAACCCGGTGAGTTCTCAGCACCACAGGTGTACACCGATGAGCGCAGTCGTAAAGCTGTTCGTTTGCTTTACCTGAAACGCAGAACAGAACCACATCGTGAAAACCTGATGGACGATTATAATCGTATTGCACAGCGTGCGCTGGAGAGCAAAAAGAATGAAGCACTCGAAAAATGGTTCAAAGAGCATATCCCAACCTACTTTGTATCTATCGATAAAGATTTTACCAGCTGCGATAGCATTAAAATCTGGAAAGCCGCTGCTGACAAAGCAGATAAAGCCAGAAAGAACTAAGAAATAAGGAATAAGAAACAGAGAAATATCGAATTTCCAATCTAAACAATCTGTATTCATTCTTTACTGCTGCTTAGGAGCTAAAACATAAAATCCCGGCGCTGGACTTTAGTCCGGCGAAAAAGAAACAGGAAAAATATTGGATTTGATAGTATAGGAATGCAGATCATTATCGATCTGCATTCCTTTTTTCATATGTACATGTATTTTTTAGGATATTATTACCTCTATAACTTGCTGATTAATAGTTATTTGAAGGGAAAGAAAAATTAATTTGGAAATTAAATGTATATACATGTATATTTGCATAGTGAAACTGGAACAAGCCATACAAAGTACAAAATTCAAAAGTGAAGTGCAGAAGGCAGGATTGAATATACTGTACACGGCCTGGTGGCTGAAGACAGTAATGAGCAGGGAATTGAAAGAGTTTGGGTTAACACATGAGCAGTACAATGTGCTGCGCATATTAAAGGGAAAACACCCGGAACTGATGTGCGTAAAGGATATAGCCTGCCGCATGATTGAAAAAAGCTCGAACGTTCCCAGGATCATTGACAGGCTGGAGATCAAGAAACTCGTAAAGCGTGCTACATCTGAGGCCGACAAACGTGAAACGGTTATTTCACTTACCCAAAGCGGTGTAGCAGTACTCGAAGCCAGTACAAAAGCACTCAATGCCATTTACGATGAAATCATGACGATCAGCGAGGAAGATGCTTCCAGCATTAATGAACTACTTGAAAAAGTACGGGAAAACGAAAGTTGATTTTTTTTAAACTAATACATGTATATACATGTATTGTAAATTGAAAAGCATATGAAAACGATATTACACAAAGCAGCAACAAGGGGTCATGCCAACCACGGCTGGCTCAACAGTTATCATACATTCAGTTTTGGGCATTATTATCATCCCGATCGTGTTCATTTTGGAGCACTGCGCGTACTCAACGACGATACCGTAAAAGGTGGTATGGGTTTCTCAAAACACCCGCACGACAATATGGAAATTGTTTCTATTCCATTGTCTGGCGATCTGCATCACCAAGACACTACCGGAAGAGATGAAATTATTCGTCAACATGATGTACAGATCATGAGTGCCGGCAGTGGAATTGCACATAGCGAAACCAATGCCAACAGCGATAAAGAAGTTAAATTCTTGCAGATATGGGTATTTCCAAAAGAACAAAATATAGAACCCCGCTATCAGCAAAAATCGTTCAAACCAGAGAACAGGTTGAACGAAGTATTAACAGTGGTAGCACCAGATGATGATAATGCAGTTTGGATTAATCAGGATGCATGGTTCTCACTTGCAAATCTGGAAGCGGGTATTGAAAAAACCTACACAGTAAAAAGAAAAGAAAACGGAGTATATGTTTTCGTCATCAGCGGAGATGTAACCATTAACGGTCAACAACTGAATATAAGAGACGGTTTAGGAATTAGTGAAACAGATACGCTGAATATTAAAGCCGATACTGCAGCAGAAATATTATTGATTGATGTTCCGATGAAAGTAAAGGAGGCATAAGATGAAAACGAACAGAACCATTAAAAGTATATTATACGCAACACCCATGGATATGGGAGGAATGCCCATCAGGCAACCCTTTCCATCTCAGAAAGCTGAAAGCATTGATCCATTTTTGTTGCTGCACCATGCCGATATTAAAGTACCTGTACATATCGATGTAAAACATGCAGGCGTAGGTCCGCATCCACACCGTGGTTTTTCTCCCGTGAGTTTTATTTTCAAAGGAGGTGTACATCACCGCGACAGCAGGGGAAATGATAATGTGGTGTATGCCGGAGGTACGCAATGGATGAATGCAGGTATGGGTGTTATTCACAGCGAAAGACCACCCGCTGATATTCATGAAATAGGCGGACGCCAGGAGCTTATTCAACTCTGGGTAAACACACCTGCCAAACATAAAATGGATGCACCGGTTTACCAACCACTTACTGCAGAAAATACACCTGTTGTAAAAAGCGAAGATGGTTTGGTACAGGTAAACATCATTGCCGGTGAATTGAATACAGTGAAAGGTCCGATCAATACCTTATCAGCTGTAAATACATTCACAGCCACATTTACAAAAGGAGGAAAATTCTTTTTCAATATTCCTGCTACGCACAATGCATTTATTTATGTGCTGCAGGGAAAACTGAATGTAACCGGTGACGGAGAAGTAGATGGAAAATATGTAGCCGTATTTAACAACGATGGTACAGGATTTGAATTAGAAGCGCTTGAAGACAGTATCGTATTCATAGGAACAGGAGAACCACTCAACGAACCGCTAGCATCGCATGGCCCCTTCGTCATGAACAACCAAACCGAACTCATGGAAGCTTTCCGTGATTATCAGTTGGGGAAAATGGGCGTGTTGATAGAGGAATAGTGAGTAGTGAGTAGTCAGTAGTGAGTAAAACCCTGAGGCCCTTGTTGGTCGGCGACCAACAAGAGTGAGAAAACAAAAAATTTAAACAAACACCATGGTCTATTGGCTATGGACTATAAACTAAAAAACAAACACAATGGCAACTTACAAAATCGACGCAGCACACAGCGAAATTACCTTCAAGGTAAAACACTTAATGATTACCAACGTAACCGGAAGCTTTACCCAGTTCGATGCAACCATGGAAAGCGAAGCCGCTGATTTCAGCGATGCAAAAATTTCTTTTGAAGCAGACGTAAACAGTGTAAGCACCAACAACGAACAGCGTGATGGTCATTTGAAAAGTGATGATTTCTTTGCTGCAGAAAAATTCCCTAAACTTACATTCGTATCAAAAAACTTTACCAAAAAATCGGATGATGAATACACCCTCACCGGCGATTTAACCATCCGTGATGTAACGAAAACAGTAGACCTCACAGTAGAATTTGGGGGTAATATGGTAGATCCCTGGGGTCAGGCAAAAGCCGGTTTCGAGATCAACGGAAAAATTAACCGTAAAGAATTTGGTCTGGGCTGGGGAGCTGTAACAGAAGCAGGTGGTGTAGTGGTAAGTGATGAAGTGAAACTGCATTTAGGCGTTCAGATGATTAAGCAAGCATAATTCGTGAATGGTGAATGGTCAATGGTGAATAGGATGCCTTTGTTGGTCGCTGACCAACAAAAACTTTATAGCAATACATTGAATAATAGTAAGTCTGAACATAGACCATTCATTCACGATTCACCATTGACCATTCACCTAAATCAATCAGTATGACCAAGGCCAGCATTGCAACAACAAAATACCGGGTACAACTGGATAACGGAAGGCATTTATTTGGTGCGGATGAACCGGTGGAGAAAGATGGACAGGACACAGCTCCGGCACCCGATGAATTGTTGGAAGCATCGCTGGCCAGTTGTACTGCCATCACCCTGCGGATGTATGCAGATAGAAAACAATGGAACCTTGATGGTGTAGAGGTAGAAGTAACCCTGGAAAGAGTAGAAGGCAAAACAGTCTTCACCCGCAACATCACATTCAAAGGCAATCTGGATGATGAACAGAAAGAAAGGCTTCTACAAATTGCCAAACTCTGTCCCGTCTCCAAAACCCTGAGTGGAAGTATTGAAATAAATACCTCCATAAACCAATAAATCCCTGCGAAACCTCCGTTACCTCCTTTCTCTGCGGTGAACCTACGCAAATGTTCACCGCAGAGAAAGGAGTAAGCAGAGTTTTCGCAGAGAGAGAGAGTTGAATTTTCGATAAACGGAAGAATCTTATAGAAATGAGCTGCAACAGGCACTTGAGCAGCATAGTATAGTAGATTGCATACTGAACAGAAGAGAAAGATTATTGTTATTAGTCCATAGTCAATGGTTCATAGACCATGGATAAGAGAACGTAGGATAATGAACTATGGTCTATTGGCCATGGACTATGGACTCTCTCATCCCCCAAACTTGCAAAAAATGAACATAGAAATCATAGCTGGAAGTCCCAGAACAAATAGTGTAACCCATCGATTGGCATTATTCTTACAAAAACACCTGACCGCCACCACACAGCATCAGGTAAACATAATAGATGTACGCGACTGGAAATTACCCTTACTTGAAAAAGTATTTTCATCCATAGAAACCACACCTGAAGAATTTAAACCACTGGCAGAACGAATGTTTGCAGCCGATGCGTTTATCCTGGTAACACCGGAGTATAATGGCAGTTACTCACCGGCCCTGCAGAACCTGATGGATCATTTCCCCAAGCAGAGTCATAAACCATTCGGACTGGTTACCGCATCAACCGGAGCCATGGGTGGCATGAGGGCCAGCCAGCAATTGTTGCTGCTGGTACCGGCATTATTTGGTATAACCTCACCCTATATGCTGGTAACACCTTTTGTAGATAAGAAATTCAATGAAGCCGGCGAATTGATAGATGGTTCTTTTAGCAAGTCTATCGACCTGTTTACCAATGAGTTCCTTTGGTTGGCAGAAACCCTTAGACCGGAATTAAGTACGGCTTACAATTAACTTTATAAAACGTGGCGGAGTTGTTAACTTCGCCACTTCTTTTTAAAATATATCATGAGCGACGAGATAAAACACGAATGTGGGCTCGCCTATATTCGACTCCGTAAACCTTTCTCTTATTATCTGCAAAAGCATGGAACGGTAACCTACGGCCTCAACAAGCTGTACCTGCTGATGGAAAAACAGCATAACCGGGGCCAGGATGGCGCCGGAATCGCCGCTGTGAAACTAAATACCGAACCCGGAAACCCCTTTCTCTACCGCCTTAGAAGCAGTGCTCCTCAACCTATTGCCGATATTTTCTTTAAAATAGGCCAGGAAATACAGGAACTGGAAAAATACCAGTCCGATATTAAACAGCATCCCGGACTCATGAAGGGCCACCTGCCATTTATGGGCGAGTTGTTGCTCGGTCACCTGCGTTATGGTACACAGGGAAAGAACAATGTAGAATTTTGTCACCCCTTTATTAAACGTGATCTCATGCCGGGTAAAAACCTGGCATTGGCAGGCAACTTCAACCTGGTAAATACCGATGAACTCTTTGACCTGATCAATATGAGTCCCGGCGATTTCCAGAAACAGAGCGATCTGGCAGCCATGATGGAAGTGTTGCATTATTTTCTCACCAAAGAAGATGAACTGAGTCCTAATGCAGCTGAGGTAAAAAAAGTATTGGAGAAAGCCACGCCTTTATTTGATGGCGGTTATACCATTGGTGGTTTGTTGGGTAATGGATCGAGTTTTGTAATGAGAGATGCGCATGGCATACGTCCTGCCTATTATTATATAAACGACGAAGTAATTGTAGCAGCCAGTGAACGTGCTGCCATCAGAACCACGTTTAATGTGGGAGAGAATGAAGTGATGGAACTGATGCCGGGAACGGCCCTTATAGTAGATGAGAAAGGAAATTATGCAGTCGAAAAAATTCTCGAGCCCAAAGAAAGAAGGGCCTGTAGTTTTGAACGCATTTATTTTTCACGTGGCAGCGATGAAAAAATTTACAGGGAAAGAATTGCACTGGGTCATCACCTGAGCCAGACGGTGCTGGAACGCATTAACAACGATTTAAAAAATACCATTTTTTCTTATATACCCAATACCGCCGAAGTAGCTTTTTACGGACTGGTAAAAGGTATGGAGCAATACCTCAATAAAATAAAGGTAGAACGCATACTCAGTTGGGGCAACGATTTTACGCCGGAGAAACTGGAAGAAATGGTGACGAGGAAAATTCGCCAGGAAAAAATTGCCATCAAAGACGTAAAACTCCGCACATTCATAACCGAAGATGCCAACCGGAATGAAATGGTGCAGCACGTATACGATATTACTTATGGTACAGTGCGAGCAGGAGAAGATACACTGGTAGTGATTGACGACAGTATTGTACGCGGTACCACACTGAAAGAAAGTATTGTACGTATGCTGGCCAGGCTGAAGCCTAAAAAAATAATCGTGGTATCCTCAGCACCGCAGATACGTTACCCCGATTGTTATGGTATTGATATGAGCAAGCTGGGCGACTTTATTGCATTCCGTGCCGCCATTGCATTGCTCAAAGAAAGAAATATGGAACATGTACTCACCGAAGTGCATGAAAAAATAAAAGACCTCACCCGTAATAACCAGTTGCATACAGAGAATGTGGTAAGGCAGGTGTACAAACCATTTACCACCGAAGAAATTTCGCAGAAGATAGCGCAACTCATAACACCATCTGAAATAGATACACCGGTAGAAGTTATTTACCAGACCATTGAAGACCTACACGATAGTTGCCCCACCAATACCGGCGACTGGTATTTCACGGGTAACTACCCCACACCGGGTGGTAATAAAGTGGTGAATAAGGCTTTTCTGAATTTTATTGAAGGGAAGAATGTGAGGGGGTATTAGTCTTATAAGTAAACCTGATTTATATCCGATGCGTCTCAGAAATGAGGCGCATTTTTTCTGTGTACTTCAGTGCCTTCAGTGGCATTTAATTGCCACTGAAAACACAGTCCAAAGGACTCCTATGGAGAAGTACACAGAAATTTTATGCAATGTCTCCAGAAGACTCTTTTGAAGAGGTTCGTATTACACAGTTAAGGTGTTTTTTACCATACGGATCGCTGTTGTTGCTAAAAAAGTCACCACAAATGCCTTTGGCATTAGTATACTTACTACAAACTAGCTTCACCCTTCTTTCCTGTAAAATTCTCCGCTCATTTTTCAAATAGTGTTAGTTTGTGCATATAACTGAAACATTCAACAAGCAGACAGTTCAAGATGAAATTATTCCAAAATAAAAAAAGCAACCTTTTTTTGGCTTTTCTTTTCTTAGTGCTTTCCATTATTGGTTTTATGGTAAAATTGCCATCGGCTTTCAGGCATTATGACAAAGAGTTACATTCATTATTTTATTTTTTAGCAGCCGCATTTCTCAATGTATTATTCGCAAAAAAAAGATTTACCAGGCACATCCTCATATTTGCTTTCCTGTATTTGCTGGGAATGTCTATAGAATATGCGCAGGAGTATTCCAATCAGTTTTTCCGTAAACGAATACATGGCCGTTACGATAAAGAAGATATTCTGTCGAATTTGAAAGGACTAATTGCATTTTCAGTTTTATGGGTTGTATATGTTGGTGTTACAGTTTTTATAAAAAGACCCACAAAACACAACGAAGCCGATAATAGTCAATAATGAAACCCAACAATGGTGAATAAGGCTGTTTATGAATTTTATTAGTGGGAAGAATGCGAGAGGGTATTTCTAGAATAAATGTAGTATGTTATTTATAAATAAGCTTTTTGTTGAAGCAATCTAACTTTACTAATTTCTTCCATTTCAATTTTTTTATTATATATGATGGGGGATTGTTATATTTAGGGGTAATGAAAATTTTAACCCTGTTCCATGGCCTATCAAGATATACATACAAATCATCTTAACGACATTATTGAATTGGTTAAGGCAAAAAAAATTGTCGGCGAGAATGCTGCATTATCAAAATTTACTTTATATCTGGATACAGTACAATCTATAGGATCGTTTAATTTACAAAATTGGAGGCTTGATTGGAGGAAGAAAATTTGGGCATTTGGTGAATTGTTTAAAGATTTAAACCCAAGCGTTTTTCTGGCGTCCCTAGATGATAAGCTAATAGCCCCAGCAGTTACAAATAAAGAAGTACTCGAATTTATTCGGTCTGAAATAATCGTAAATTTTTTACCTGATAATGAATGTAAGAAGCAATTAGAAAACTTAATTGAAAAATACCCGCTAAATCCAGAATTTAGACATACGCTTGGCCATTATTATGGAAGAGAGAACAGCTATCTTTTAGCAATCTCAGAATACAAACTTGCTCTTAAGATAGAACCTTCGAATAGCGTATATCTTAAACACAGATTTAGTGCTGAACATAGCTATTTAACTAGATTGATAGCGGAAGGTGAATATCAAAAAGGGAAGGAGTATTTGAAACTTGTCTTTGATGAGAACTTTTATATTAACATGGATGCAACCTATCATAACGGCTTAGTTGACTTTAATGCAAGAATTGACGACCACCTAATTTTTCAGACTAAGTTAAAAACGATGGAAAGTGATTTTAAGAATAAAGTAAAGGAGGAATTGGATAATGAAAGAAAACGTATTATTGAAGTACTAGGTTTTTTTTCAGCAATAGTTGCATTCATTTTATCTACTGTTTCTATTGGTAAAAACTTTTCTTTTTTAGAGGCTACATATTTCATTGTTGCTCTTGGCCTAATTCTTATTTTATTTGCAATAACACTTTCTGTTTTATTTTCTTCAAAAAAAGCTGAGTTGATTAAGGACAAAAAATTTTGGATACTTATAGTCGGTATAATTTTGCTTTTCTTATTTATTCAAGCAACCGAAGCGATAGCAAAACTATTTAATTCTCAGTAGGTTTTTCAAATAAAGACAGTTCTACAAAAGAATCCAGCGGCACGAAAGAACGTTGCCTGTTACATAGCCAAGAGGCGCTATTTACTTTTTATTTTACTAATAGAGTAGTGAAGAACAGAAGCCTTTCGGAAAAGTACTAATGTGGATAATGAAATTCTTTTGTCTTTGCGACGTTTAATTAAATTTCAATTTATCTGAAAATGGCAGAACCTATAAAATTATATGAGTCGCTATTTATTTTGTATAAATGCAATTTAAACATCAGCAATTTATTAAAATTAATAGTAGATAAAATACATCAAGAGAATGCTAACGAAGAAGAAGCAATGCTCCTTGCTCAGTATTTGCAAATGGAATCAGTCTCTTTTCTAGTTGAATTTAAAGAAAATTTATACCAGTACTCGGAAAATGACTTTAAGCAAAGAGTCGGTGATATTCAGAAAATAACAAAACCAATTGTGAACAGAATAAATAAATGGAAGGATCTTAATAAGTATAGAAATAATATTATAGCTCATCCTTGGCGCGATTCGGGAAAATTTGTTGTACCTGATAGTCAGAAATATAGCGTCCCGAGTAGTTGGTTAGAAATAACTGTTTTAGGGCATTATATTAAATATATATGGGCAATGATCAGAGCCGAATTTAATAATGAAATCATAGGTAGTCTAAATTACATCAGCAAGACTTATCCTAATAATGATCCAGTAAAAGTTGATTTTTCAAACTTAAATAAGGATCAAGTTAATATGGCTATTGAAGTAGACTCAATTCGAAAGGAACTTGGGCGAAATTATTATTTAAAGGTAATGCAATTCGAATTTTCTGAATAATTACTTTTTACTAGTTGGTAATCTCTAGAAATGAAAGTCAAAGAAGTTTAAACTATAAATGTAGATTTTAAATAACAACCAATTCCTCCAATCCCACCTCCAATGCTTTCGCAATTTCATAAAGCGAAAAAATAGTAGGGTTCACTTTTCCATTCTCAATAATCTCAATGGTTTGCCTGTCTTTATTACAAGCCCTGGCCAGATTGGTCTGGCTCCAGCATTTTCATTTATTTAACCTTACGATTTTGTATAATGCCTGCGAAACGTAAGAAAGTTCAATAACTTTATTTTAAAATCTACAATGAACTATACAGACAAACATATCATTGAAACCTATAAAGGTTTATTTGAAGGCTTAAGTTCTTCGCATAAAATTGGGTTGATAGAAAATCTTTCAAAATCATTGAAGAACAAGAATAATACGAAAGGTGCTAAGTTTTACAAATCATTTGGCGCTTTTGCCTCATCAAAATCTGCAACAGAAATAATCGGCGATATTAAATCAAGCAAGAAGTTAAGAAATAGAAATACTGAGGGCCGATCATAACTCTACCAAAATGCTTAACTCAACCTCCAACGCCCTCGCAATTTCATAAAGCGAAAAAATAGTAGGATTCACTTTTCCATTCTCAATAATCTCAATGGCTTGTCTGTCTTTATTACAAGCCCTGGCCAAGTCGGCCTGCGTCCAGCCCTTCTCTTCGCGTAATGCGATGATGCGTTGCCCTATCTTTTTCTGAAGCTGTTTTTTTTCACCCCTAAAAGGGCAGAAAAAAATTAAAAATAGAATCAAAAAAATACCAAGACGACTAACTTAAACATTAAATGCAGGCAATAAAATCTCATTTATGTACTGCGTTTCTGATACTGACTAAAAAGCTGCCTTATTAATTGTAAGTTTTACAATTAATTTATTAATTTAAACCTTACTAATTCAGGTCTGTCAACGATTGAAACTTGCCATACTTCTTCGTATAGTCCTACACATTAGTACCAAAAAGACTGACCTTCTTTTTTAATCATAAAACAAGCTAACATGACCTGCAATCTTAAGACCTTTGCTAAATCATCTATTTTAGCGACTGCCTTACTGATTTTATCAGTAGTAACAAAAGCACAGGACGGAACCATCTATCCTTTAAAAGCGCCTCCGGAACCTAATGCCATATTGCTTGGTACTGGTGGTGTAAAGGATCAGCCCGCATCTGAATCATGGTTTCGTCAGTGGGGCGATCCAATGGCAAGAAATATTACCACGGCAACTTTAACTCCTTTTCTGCCTAAACCAGGTACAGCAAATGGTGCAGCAGTTATTGTAGCGCCAGGCGGTGGTTTCCGATGGCTCTCACTGGGTAACGAAGGATGGGAAGTTGCCCAGGCACTTGCCGATAAAGGAATTGCTGCTTTTGTATTGAAGTACCGTCTGCATCCTACCCCTGATAAACTGGAAGACTTCTCCGCCTGGATGAACCGCCCGCGTACTGTAACTCCACCGCCTCCTGCAGACACATCAAAAAAAAACACACCTGCACCTCCGCAACAGATGGATCTTTCTAACCAACTGGCCGATGCTGAAGCTGCTTATGCACTTATTCTAAAACGTGCAAATGAATGGGGTGTTGACATCAACAGAATAGGAATGATTGGTTTTTCTGCCGGCGCAGGTTTAACCATGCATTCAACACTCAATTCAAAAACCATGAAGCTGGCTTTTATTGGTCCGGTTTACGGCGGAATGGGTCCGGTTACTGTACCAAAAAATGCACCACCTATGTTTAATGTAATTGCTTCTGACGATTTTCTTTTCAGGGGACAGTTCGGTGTAATTGAATCCTGGTTTAAAGCCGGCATACCTGTAGAATTTCATCTTTACCAGAATGGTGGTCATGGTTTTGGACTGGGCAATCCGGGCAGAACCAGTAATCGTTGGTTTGATGCATTTATTCACTGGCTCGATGTAAATAAGTTTTTAAAAGCCAATAAATAAATGCCGGGTAAAAATTAAATACTTCTCGCTATTTTGATAACCAACAGCCTCTTTCAGGGGCTGTTGGTTATTCCGACCAACATGTCGAATTCGTTCCGGGAACACTGCTTTAAATATAAAATTCACTTTGTATCTTAGGAAACCTGCTTATTAATATTACTAACAGTACTAAATAACATTTCAATACAGAGCCGGTAGCATCTGCGTGATAATTTTTGAAAAACCAATGCGAAAGGGAAGGACTATCAGCGTAACAACTACACACTAAAATGGAAAACACAGACTTTTCAACCTTAACCGATCAGGAATTATTAAACGAAGCCAAAAAAATGAAATCATCTTTCATTACCAATGCTTTTTTTATTGGTTTTTTAATCGGCATTATATGCTACAGTGTTATTAAAAGCAATTGGGGTATGTTCACCCTTATTCCGTTATACCTTATTTATAGAATGGTGAATGATCCGAAAAAGAAAAGAATAAAAGAACTGGAAGAACTTTTAGAACAGCGAAAGCTGAAATAAGATTTCCTAAAATTTCTATACCTTACTACTGTATATCAACATGTTCTTTTTGTATGAAATATACCCTGTTTCTCCTTTTTGGTATTTGCATGTCGCAACTGTCACTCGCGCAGGGCTATATTGATCTTACCAGAGAAAAAGCCAGAAAGAAACTCGAGAAAACAAAAGCGCATAATTCAAATATGAATATCCTCCTGCAGGAATCAGATACCACACTCAGTTATCTGGTGCGCGATTCTTCTGTTCAAAACTTCGATCTCCTTCTTTTCTTCGACAACAATAACCGCTGTTACAAAGAAAAAAAAGTATTGACCTGTGATAGCTGTTACCAAAAGTTTCTGGATAATATCTTGTCCGATAAGTATTACCGTTGGACAAAAATCAACAACAGCACCTACTATTCCCGTTTCCCTTACCGTATTATTCTCGAAACGAGGCTGGCAGGCGAGTACACCCTTGAACTCAAACGAAGCGATATGACAGGAAATGAGTACCGGAAAACAGTACGTCAGGGCTTATAGTTTGTTTTTTTTCAGAGGAATAGAGAGAGTAAGAATCAAGAAATCAAGAATCAAGAAATCAAGAAACCAAGAAATCAAGAAATCAAGAAATCAAGAAATACGCTGGTACACAATACTTATCTATTTTGCAGGGCGTAAAAAGCAGCAATCGGTATGTCGAAATTAAAAACAGCCCGCGAGAAGGCAAACCTTACTCAGGAAGAACTGGCCGAACAATCGGGGGTATCTGTAAGAACCATACAACGTATTGAAGCGGGCACTGATCCTAAAGGCTACACCCTCAAAATATTAGCCAAAACCCTGAGTGTAGAACAGGACGAACTGGTAAAATCTGTTGAAAAGCAGACGTCTGTACCGCTGGGCTTCCTGAAACTGGTTAACCTGTCATCCCTCCCCGTAGCTTTTTTACCACCCCTGAATATTATTTTACCATGGGTTATTATGCTCCTGAAAAAAGACCCTGTTCCCATGGCAAAGCAACTGGTCTCTGTTCAGATACTATGGACGGTGGGAGCATTTGTATTGTTTATGCTGGCCGCTTTTCTCAAAAACTGGCTATCATTAAGTAACGGGTTTACTCTAGTTGTGATGATACTACTGGCATTGAGTAATATTATACTCATTCTCTGGAATGCCATTTCCCTCGATAAAAAGAAAGAGCCTGCCATCAGGCTGAAATTTAGCTTAATCTAAGCCTGACAAGCCTTTGACGGCTAATTGGCGGCCTATTGGCGGGCCGTTTTTTGGGAAAATAGCTATGCTGCCCCCAATCTTTGCCGTAAAATAATTCATGATGTACAAGCGCTTTCTTGCCCTGATTTTTACCCATTTAAGCATCTGCCTTAGCCATGCACAGGTGGCCAAAACCTCGGAACTGTTCCTGCAAATGAAAAAGCAGGACAGTATTTTTTTTGAACGCAGCTTCAACCTTTGTGATCTTGACTACCTGAACAAAGCCGTTCATAAGGATCTGATCTTCTTCCACGACCAGGGTGGCATACAGAACCGGCAGGATTTTCTGGAAAGTGTGCGAAAGAATATCTGCGGTAATCTCAACCAGAAACCCATCCGGAAACTAACCGAAAACAGCCTCAAAGTATTTCCCTTGTACAAGGAAGGTAAACTCTATGGAGCCATTCAAAATGGGGTACACGATTTTTATATAAGGGAACCCAATAAGGCAGATCGCCATACCAACAGGGCCAGGTTTACCCATGTTTGGTTATGGGAAAACGAAACATGGCTACTGAAAGAAGTATTGAGTTATGACCATAAAGAACCCAATGAATCAACTGCAGCTATTCCGGTAGAAAAGGAAATTGAATCATGGCTCAAAGCAGAAAAAGTACCTGCTTTAGGAATGGGCATCATTGAAAATGGCAGGCTACAGAAAATAAATGTGTTCGGAACCCTCGATAAGGAAAGACCCGCACCTTACAATGCCATTTTTAAAGTAGCTTCTCTCACCAAACCTATTACTGCAATAGTAGCTTTGAAATTGGTGAGTGAAGGGAAACTAGGTTTAGATGAACCCCTGGATTTATATTGGAAAGACCCCGATCTCGGAAATAATCCATGGATGCATAAGTTAACCGCCAGAATCATTCTTTCACACCAAACCGGTTTTCCTAACTGGCGATACATGCACGAGTCGAAAAAACTAAGTTTTGCATTTGAACCCGGTACAAAATTTCAGTACTCCGGAGAAGGGTATGAGTACCTGCGCAAAGCATTGGAACTAAAATTTGGGAAAAGCCTGGAACAACTGGCAGATGAACTGTTGTTTAAGCCGGCTGATATGAAGGATACACATTTCTGGTGGGATACATCGATGGATACCACAAGGTATGTTCGTAATTATGACAAGAATGGCAATGCACATGAAACTGTGAGGTATTACAAAGCGAATGCAGCAGCAAACCTATTAACCACCGTAGAAGATTATGGTAACTTTCTGGTGTATGTTTTACAGGGAGCAGGTTTATCACAGTCGGTACAGGAAGAGATGCATAAAAACCAGGTAATGCTTAAGGACCATGATTATTTTGGTTTGGGATGGGAAAAAATAACAGGGTTTAGTAACGATGAATATATATTGCTGCACAGCGGCAAAGATCCCGGCGTAAGTACACTGGCTGTTATTTTTCCAAAAAGTAAAAATGGCTGGCTCATTTTTCTCAATGGAGACAATGATATGAAACTGATTGAAAAACTGCTAACAGAAAAGTTCTATCTCGGAACTGAACTCTGGAATAAAAAATAAGTTCCCCTTTTCAGTGTTGCTCTCCGTAGGAGTCCTTTGGAGAGCAACACTGAGGCATGGATTTTTTTCAGATCTTCATATTCCGCAATTTTCGGGTTGTATAAGGGCTGATGAATCCTGAAATTAGTGTTCTATAATACATGGTATGAACGAACAACAACAACTCAACTATAACCGTATAGCAGCAGCCATTGAATACATTAATACCAACTTCAGGCAGCAACCGAGTCTTGAAGAGCTGGCAAAGCAGGTACATGTAAGTCCTTTTCATTTTCAGCGGTTATTCAGCGAATGGGCAGGTACTACACCCAAAAAATTTCTGCAATACATCAGCACCGAACACGCAAAAAAATTACTGAAAGAACAACAGGCTACACTTTTTGATACCGCCATGGAAATAGGACTGTCGGGTACCAGCAGGCTGCACGATCTTTTTATCAATATCGAAGGCATGACACCCGCCGAATATAAAAACGGAGGCGCAGCACTTCATATCCACTTCAGTTATGCGGAGAGTCCGTTCGGAAACCTCATCATAGCATCCACACCCAAAGGTATATGCTATATGGCTTTTGAAGAAGATGAAACAAAAGCACTGAACGACCTGAAAGACAAATTCCCCAATGCCACTTGCCAGCAAAAATTAGATATCATACAACAAAATGCCCTGTTCATTTTTCAGAACGACTGGTCAAAATTATCCAACATAAAACTGCATTTAAAAGGAACCGACTTTCAACTCAAAGTATGGGAGTCTTTGTTAAAAGTACCAATGGGTAAACTGTCTACTTACGGAAACATCGCAGCACAAATTGGTAATACGAATGCTTCCAGAGCCGTTGGAACGGCTATCGGTAGTAACCCGGTTGCTTATCTTATACCCTGTCATCGGGTAATACAGTCATCCGGACAAATAGGCGGATATATGTGGGGGCCAACACGCAAGACCGCTATTATTGGCTGGGAAAGCGCGAAAACAGATCAGTCTGCAACATAGCAAGTTTCGGGTTTTATAAAATTGTATGCATGTTCATCTTCGCAGAACAAGAAACATACAATCAATGAAAACATTTATCCTCGTACACGGTTCATGGCACAGTGCATGGAACTGGCATAAAGTAATACCTATTCTGGAGGCACAGGGTCATAAAGCCATCGCCATCGATCTGCCGGGTATGGGCAGAGACAAAACCCCGATAAGCGAAGTAACACTACAAATGGCAATAGATAAATTATGTAAACTGATCGATGAAACAGAAGGCAAAGTGATACTGGTAGGGCACAGCAAAAACGGTATTGTTATTTCACAGGCAGCAGAATACCGCCCGCATAAAATTGAAAAGCTGGTGTACCTGGCAGCATACCTCATTCCCAACGGAAAAACACAGGCCGAATATTCAGCGCAGGATACAGAAGGTGTGCTAAAACCATATGTAACACGTTATCCTGAAACAGGCTCACATACTTTACAAACGGAAATTTATAAAGAAGGTTTATACCATGATTGTGATGACTCAATAACAGCACTCGCAAAACTGTTATTGAGTCATGAAAGTGTAGCAACAGGCATTACTCCATTACAATTAAAGGAAGAAAATTTTGGATCTGTTCGACGTTTTTATATTGAGTGTACTGAAGACAGGGCCGTAACTCCTTTTATTCAGCAGAAAATGTACACTGAAACAGTATGTGAAAAAGTGTACCAGATGCCCACCAGTCATTCGCCCTTTTTCAGCAGACCCAAAGAACTTTGTGAAATTTTACTGGATATAGCCGGGCAATGACGACTGCTTTTGAGAATTATTTATCTTCGGAGCATACTGAACACAGATAATAAAGTAATGCCAGCCCTTAAGCGTATATGGAAGCCTACTAAATCCATTTTTTTGTATGCCCTATTAATGGCACTGCTGGTATTTGCTTTGAAGTGGATGCAGTGGAAATACCTGATAACCGATCATTCACTGGATATTTACATCGGCCTGATCGCTGTATTTTTTACTTTACTCGGTATCTGGGTAGCATCCCAACTAACGAAACCCAAAGTAGAAACAGTGGTTGTGGAGAAACAAGTGTATATAACACCACCAGAAGAATTTGTGTTGAATGAAGCAGAACTTCAAAAATTAAATCTCACAAGCCGGGAATACGAAGTGTTGCAGCAACTATCAAAGGGCCTTAGCAATGCAGAAATAGCAGAGCAATTATTTCTTTCATTGAGTACGGTAAAAACACATGTTTCCAATCTGCTCTTTAAAATGGACGTAAAAAACCGCACTCAGGCTATTGAAAAAGCCAAACGATTAAAACTTACGCCTTAATTTTTATAAATGCTCCCTGCTTTCCCTGCCCCGAATTTAAATCCGGAGCAGGGAAAGCAGGGAGCATCATACCTTGGTATGAAATATACCGGATTAATCCATTTTGGTACTTTAGTATGAGCCCCACACTTGTGTGTATGGATAGATTTGCGTAAAATTATACAAGATGAAAAAGAACATTCTCATTTTTGGTCTTATCCTCGGCGCCATTCTCGTTGGCCATATGTTTTATATGGTAAACCTGCTGTACACCCAACCCGATCTGCAAACCAATGATATTGTTGGTTATGCAGCTATGATTGTGGAGTTTTCACTTACTTTTTTTGGTATCAGAAATTACCGCAACAAAGAACTGGGTGGGGTTATTTCATTAGGTAAAGCATTCAAAACCGGGGCCTTGATTGCATTACTGGGCTCAACCATGTATGTTGGGGTATGGCTGTTTTATTATTACCTGTTTGTGCCTGATTTTATAGATGTATATGCTTCACATGTTATTAATACCTGTACCAGAAACGGAGATACAGCTACTACCATCGCTGCCAAAACCGAAGAAATGAAACAGTTCAAAGAAATGTACAAGAGCCCGTTTTTTGTAGTGCTGATTACTTATTTTGAAGTATTACCTGTTGGACTGGCTGTGGCATTCATCAGTTCATTGGTATTAAAAAGAAAAGCAAAACCCGGCAACACTCAATCCTGATCTATGCATAAAGACACCCGGCAATACCATAAAGCACTCTTACCTGAGGACAAAGCCATCTGCGATTTATTGTATGAAGTTATTACCGAAAGCCTGCCCGAAGCAGAACATAAAATATGGCATGCGCATCCGGTATGGTTTCTCGAAGGCAATCCAATCGTGGGTTATGATAAACTGAAAAGCTGTGTACGTTTACTGTTCTGGAGCGGTGAAAGTTTTGAAGAGCCCGGACTTCCAAAAGAAGGAGGTTTTAAGTCGGCAGGAGCGCGTTATACATCGGTGGATCAGATCAATAAAAAAGATTTAAAGCGCTGGCTCAAAAAATCGCGCGATATACAGTGGGATTATAAAAATATTGTAAAGAGAAAAGGGGTATTGGAGCGATTGAAATAAAAATGAAGCCACAGATTCACAGATTATTTATTTAAAATCTGTGAATCTGGGGCTTAAAAATCCTCCTGATTATGTTCTACATTTAACCAGGAAATGAAATCTCTTCAACTCACTACTATTATTCGATTATTTTTCAGGTGGATATTTATATGTCTCATTATAGGAGTATGTGCAGGCACTGCTTCTGCTTTTTTCCTGCAAACCCTCGACTGGGTTACCAATTTTCGCGAAACCCATATATGGGTCATTGCTTTTTTACCCATAGGTGGTTTGCTGATCGGCTTATTGTATCATTATTATGGTAAAGATGTGGCAGCAGGAAACAATCTGCTGATTGATACCATTCACGAACCCAAACAAATCATTCCCTTCCGTATGGCACCCTTTGTGTACATCGGTACCATGGTAACGCATCTGCTTGGTGGCTCGGCAGGAAGGGAGGGAACGGCTTTACAGATGTCGGGTGCTATTGCAGATCAGTTGAGCAAACCCTTTCATTTATCGGGAGAAGAAAGAAAAATAGTAATCATTGCTGCCATTGCCGCCGGCTTTGGATCAGTATTCGGAACACCCTTTGCTGGAATTATTTTCAGTCTTGAGTTATTACGTATCGGCAAATTAAAATACACTGCATTTATTCCGGCAGCCGCTGCCTCTTTACTGGCCGACCAGATAACCCGTTTGTGGCAAACACCACATACTCATTATGCTATTGCAACTATTCCTGAAATAACAGCGATCAATCTGTTTTATACTGTACTGGCTGGTATGGCATTTGGACTTTGTGCCATGATTTTCTGTAAGGGAATGAAACTGAGCAGTGATTTTTTTCAAAGAATAATTCCTTTTCCTCCTTTACGCCCTATGGCTGGTGGTATATTGGTTGCACTGGCCATATGGTTGATAGGCACCACTAAATATATCGGGTTAGGTATCCCCGGCATTGTAGAGTCGTTTGAAACCCAGCAACCTGCTTATGATTTTGCACTTAAAATTTTATTTACCATTGTTACGCTCTCGGCCGGATTTAAAGGCGGAGAAGTAACACCCCTGTTTTTTATTGGTGCCTTATTGGGTAATGCCCTGTCTCTTGTTATCCCTGTTCCCTTGTCTCTTCTCACCGGTATAGGTTTTGTAGCCGTATTTGCCGGGGCCACCAACACCCCCATTGCCTGCACCATTATGGCTATTGAATTATTTGGTTTTGATATTACCCTGTATGCATTAATTGCATGTGTAATTGCATACCTCATTTCAGGTAACCATAGTATTTATGAAAAGCAATTGACCGGCGAATCGAAATACAATAAATGGAAAACATACCTCAACCTCGATAAATTATAATCGTTTCATTCCCTGCGCAGGGAATGAAACGATTAAATAACTATTTAACCAGTTAACCCTATTTATCAATTTATTCAGGTTAAGTGGTAATATTTTCAGCTACTAAAATGAGCCCTCTTATGCTTAAAACAGGTTCTTCTTTCGTTGCCTTATTTATTTGTATCTGTTGTTCAGCCCAGCAAGCTCAACTATTTGAGCCGGGTTTAATATCAGATGGCGGTGTATTTGGGCTTACCATTTCACCCGAAGGCAATACAGCATTATGGGTAAAATCGAATGGCAGAAGAGACACGCTGACCGTACTTCAATCTGATAAAATAAACGGCAGGTGGACAAAACCCGTGGTAGCTTCTTTTTCTACTGTTGATGCTCAATGGAAAGATGTTGACCCAATGTTCACTCCCGACGGTAAAACGGTATTATTTCAGTCTACACGTCCTGTGCCCGACCAACCCAACAGAACCGGTTTTGATATATGGGCTGTTGACCGAACTTCTTCCGGATGGACAGTACCTTATCATTTAGGAAATGTAATCAACACCGATGCGTCTGAATCATATGCATCTGTTACCAGGCAGGGACATGTTTATTTTATGAAAGAAAATCCGTCAAAAGCGGGTAATTCAGATATCTATGTTTCCAGAAAAATGAATGGCGTGTTCCAGGAGCCTGTAAATATCGGGTTACCTGTAAATACAGAACAATTCAGGGAATCAAATCCATTTATTTCTCCCGATGAAGACTATATCCTTTATTTTTCATCAGACTCAACAGGTTTGGGTGAAGTGGATCTGTATATCAGTTTTAATAAAAATGGGAAATGGACACAGCCTCAGAACCTGGGAACAAAAGTGAACTCTTCACTGGCAGAATTTTGTCCCTTTTATCATGAAAAAGAAAAGCGCCTGTATTTTTCGAGGCAAAAAAAGGGAGAAGGCAGGATGTATGAGGATATCTATTTTATAGAGATTGACCTGAAAACTTTTGATAACAAGTATTGATTGATCGCTTTATGAACAGCGAAAAATTTTATACTAATGAGTTCGTCAAATTTTTGGCAAGCTTGCAATAACTGGTCATGATAGTTCATGTATATTGAGTGTCATCAGTTTTAACTCCATAACTCTGTTTACCATGCCTAATGACTCAGCAATTATTTTTAGTGAAGAAATTATTCAAGGCGAACTCATCAGCTTTATATCAAAATTTAATGTATTGGAGCCAGCAGAAGTAAAAGAAATGGCCACGCATATACAGGTGAAAGCATTTCATAAGGGTGCTGTTCTCCTTTGTGAAGGAAAGAAAACACAATCCTGTTTTTTTGTATTAAAAGGACTACTCCGGCAATACCATTTGGTAGATGGTATTGAAAAAACCATCCGGTTCTTTGAGGAAGAAGAAGCGGCTGTTTTATTTACAGAGTACATGAGCCAGGCTGCATCTAACAGCACATTGGTTTGTGTTGAAGACAGCATACTGATCATTGGTTCGCCCGAAGAAGAAGGGGTGATGTATGAACAGTTTCCAAAACTGCAACAGATAACCAGGCTCATGGTGGAACGTGACCTGGCCAGAACACAGGATGTGCTCACGCGTTTTGTTGCCTTATCGCCTATGGAGCGTTATGAATACCTGCTCAAAGAAAAACCTTCATTGGTACAACGTGTGCCACAACACCAGCTCGCCAGCTATATTGGTATTACTCCCGAATCGCTCAGCCGCATCCGTAAAAGAATGACGGATGCCTCACGATGATTAATGATCGCGGGCAATCAGTGTTACTACTTTTACATCTACAATACCAAAGGTTAGCAGATTAACCCAAAGATTCGATTTGGTTTCAATGGTATACGAATTGAGTTTTAATGAGTCGGCCATTTTTTTTGAATTACTGCTTCGCACATTGATGCCCAATACATGAATGTCTTTTTCTTTCGCAACTTTTTTACCTTCTATTTTTTCACCCGTCAAACAACCTCCATTTTCAAAGGGTTGCACAGTTGTATTTACCGGGAAATGCTGAACAGAGCAGGAAACAATAAACAGGCTCATGATAGCTGCAGTAAGCAGTTGTCTTTTTTTCATACAACAGGTTTGAATAAAATGATGAATGATTATTTACCTCCTTTGGCAATAAGCCAGCTGGCGAGTCCGAGTTCACCTAAAGCCATTGGCAGACTTAAAATTTGTTCCACGAATGTTTTGATGTATTTATAATTAAACCAAAGCAGGTTTAGTGAATGATGTACACAGTATAAACACCCGGCCAGTAAAGTAAGTACTACCCATATTTTTGGCACTTCCCTACTTCTTTGTGTGAGCCAGCCTAATATGAGTAAATGAAGACCGAAAATGATGAGTGACATGGACCACATGGAGTCAAAGCTGGTGAGGTATAACATAACAGAACCGGGATCGGCATCTGCTTTTGCTGTTTCTATCAACGCCATCAGCAAAGGGAGAAAAGCAATTCCGAATACTGCGGTATACAAGAGCCTGCTCCAGGCACATAAAGAAGCGATGGTTTCACTGGTGGTTTTAAAAAAGTGATATAAAAGCCATGTCACCAGCAGGTCGAATATGAGTGTTATGAGGAAGAAAAAAATAAACCAGCGTAGCAGCCACGGCTTATACTGTATTATTGCTGTAGTCTGCAGCGGTTGATCGGGGAAATAAAAATTACTGAAGAAAAAACCATACCCCAAAAAAGCGAGGAAAGCAATTGCAAAGAAACTGATGCCCGCTGAAACCGCAAGTCTTCTGCGTTTTGTTGTTATATATAGCTGAACCATTTGCTTTTTTATAAAGCAAATTTGCGAGCTGCTGCTGCTTGTTTACGTTGACTTTGGTTAAGAAATGACCGGAAGATTTTATACCCTGTAACAAACTGCATTAATATTCATGCCCGCACCTACTGAGGCAAACATAACGATATCACCCGCTTGTAAAGAATGATCATCCAATATACCACGTTTTACGAGGTCGTATAAAGTGGGAATGGTAGCTACGGAGCTATTACCCAGTTTATGAATACTCATGGGCATAATATGTGAGGGTACTTCTTTTAATCCATAGAGTTTATACAATACTTTTATAAACCCTTCGTCCATTTTTTCATTGGCCTGATGGAGAAAAAACTTTTTTACATCAGTTACATGTATACCACATTTGTCGAGACAGTCCTTCATGGCTGCGGGTACATTTTTAATGGCATACTCATACACTTTTCTACCCTTCATTTTTATATAACGCACACAAGGATCTGAATCTGGTAAATTCGATTTGCCCATGTAGAGATAATAGGCTTCATCAATACAATGACTTTGTACGCTGGCAGCCAGTATTCCACTGTCGCCTTCTTTTTCTTCAATAATACAGGCACCGGCACCATCACTGAAAATCATACTGTCGCGGTCGTAATGATCGAGTACACGGCTCAGGGTTTCTGTACCGATTACGAGACATTTTTTGGCAATACCTGCTTTAATATAGGCATCGGCCTGTATTACACCCTGTATCCAGCCCGGACAGCCAAACAGAATGTCGTAGGCTACACAGGAGGGGTTGCGTATTTGCAAGGCCTGCTTAACACGCGATGCCAGCGCAGGTAATACATCAGTTTGAATGGTGTGTTTTACTACGTTGCCAAAATTGTGTGCCACAATAATCTGGTCGAGTGTTTCAGGATCAATACCTGCATCTTCGATGGCATGTTTGGCTGCAATAACAGCCATATCGGAAGCATTGAATTCGTTGCCTACATACCTTCTTTCTTCAATACCTGTAATGTCGCGAAATTTGTCGATGATATCATTCGGTGCAGCAACAATACGTTCATGATCTTCTGTATAAAAATCCTGGGCAGTAAAATCGCTGTTGGTTTTAATGTGAGGAGGAATATAGCTCCCGGTTCCGGTGATGACTGTTTTCTTTTCTGGCATTGCTATTAGAATGGGGTAATGCCAAATCTACTGATTATCAGGGAACTTCGGTAAGATTGTAGAAGGTTTTTGGAGGAGAAGTGTAAGCCACAGATTCACAGAGTATAATCCTGATAACCTGTAACCCTGTGGCTTGAAAATTATTATAAATACTTGTCGCCCTTGTTTCTTTTTACTTCCGCCACATATTCTTTAATCGACTGTTCTTTTTCTCTTTTGCAGATAAGCAATACGTCTTTTGAATCAACCACGATAAAATCATCCAACCCCTGTAATACCAGTAGTTTTTCTTTTGGTGCCGATACCATGCATTTAGTGGCATCAATTACAATTACGTTATCACTGGCTACTGCATTGCCGAGATAATCTTTTTCGAGGTTATCATAAGCGCTGTTCCAGGTGCCAAGGTCGCTCCAGCCAAAAGAAGAAGGAATTACATATACATTCTCTGCTTTTTCCATGATGGCCACATCAATAGAAATATTGGTACACAAAGGATAGATGCGGTCGATGGCTGCTTTTTCCTCACCGGTATTATAACTGTCTTTAATGCCTTCAAAAAGTTCAAACATTTCAGGCTGGTGAAGCTCAAATGCTTTGGTAAGATTTTTTACCTGCCAAACAAAAATACCTGCGTTCCACAAAAAGTCGCCACTGCCTATAAATGTCTTCGCCAGCTCAAGGTTGGGTTTTTCGGTGAAGGTTTTTACTTTGTAAATACCTTCTGCCACCGTCATACTATCGTGTTGTATATATCCGTAACCGGTATTCGGATGGGTGGGGGTTATTCCCAGCGTTACCAATGATTTGATATGACTTACAAAATCAAGTGCTTTCATGGTAACGGCCCTGAAAGCTTCATTGTCTAAAATCATATGATCGCTCGGAGCCACAATGAGTGAAGCTTCCGGATCTTTCTGTAATAGTTTAAATGAAATATATGCAATACAGGGGGCTGTATTTTTACGGCTGGGTTCTGCCACAATATTTTCAAAAGGTAAAAGGTTCAGTTGTTTCTGAACAATAGGAACATATTCTTCGGAAGTAACAATAAAAATATTCTCGTTCGGAATAAAACTCGCATACCGTTCATAGGTCCATTGTAACAATGATTTTCCGGTATGTAAAATATCAAGAAACTGTTTTGGATAAGCTGTTCTGCTCATGGGCCAGAATCGGCTACCAATTCCGCCGGCCATGATGGCCACATAATGATGTTTGTTCATTCCTAATTAATTTGATCCCCTTTTCAGCCCTGCAATATTACAGGCTAATTTAGCAGCGCAATGAAATAGTTTCAATTCCTGTGTCTTATCTCTTACTTTCTTATTCCTTTATTTATATAATCCCCTCTCTTATCAGGTCGTGAATATGTAGTATACCCATATAAGTTCCGTTTTCGGCAACGATAAGTTGACTGATATCATTGTTTCTTAACACTTCCAATGCTTCTACGGCAAGCATACCCGGATCGATGGTTTTTGGATTGGGCGAAAAAATATCCGCAGCAGTAATAGTGCTCAGCTCATTTGTTTTTTCAAGCATTCTCCTGAGGTCGCCATCGGTAATAATACCCAGAACTTTATTTTGAGGGTCTACCACGGCGGTAACACCCAATCTTTTTTCGGTAATTTCTACAATCACCTGTTTTAAACCAGTATCGGGTAATACTTTAGGGCTTTCATTATTAGTATACAGATCTGCCACACGCAGGTATAAACGTTTGCCAAGATTACCACCCGGGTGATAACGCGCAAAATCATGGTCCGAAAAACCATTTAACTCCATCAGGCATACGGCCAGTACATCGCCCATTACCATTTGCGCTGTAGTGCTGCTGGTGGGTGCGAGGTTATTGGGACAGGCTTCCTGGCTTACTGTAGTATTTAAAACAATATCAGCCGCTTTGGCGAGGGAGCTTTCGGTATTACCTACCATTCCGATAAGGGTATTGCCAAAATTTTTAATGAGTGGAACCAGCACTTTTATTTCAGGGCTCTCCCCACTCTTACTGATGAGTAATACAATATCATCCTGCTGAACCATGCCCAGATCGCCATGAATGGCATCGGCTGCATGCATAAAAAGTGCAGGGGTACCTGTAGAATTTAGGGTGGCTACAATTTTCTGTGCAACAATGGCGCTTTTACCTACGCCACTGATCACAATCCTGCCTTTGCAAAGGGCTATCTGGTGAATGGCTTTATCAAAATTTTCATCAATAAAAACCGAAAGACCAGCAATGGAAGCCGCTTCCAACTCAATGGTTGCTAATGCCGTTTGTACAATCGTTTTTTTCATGCCACGCAAAGGTAAACTTTAACAGCAAACTCTATGTAATCAGCCCATTCTTCGTTAACTTCGCCGTCCTTTCGAAAAAAGCAGGTAGCTTCCTCAGAAGGGCCACCATGGACCGGTTCCGCCGGAAACACTTCCTCTTAAGCCGATGGGCAAATATTAAGTGAAAATTCCGGTAAAATCATTAACTTATATGGTTATAAAGGGTTCCGCCGGTGCGGTAAACTGATTGTATATACATGGCAACAAGTACAAAAAAAGCCCCAGCAAAAAAGGGCACAACACCTAAATCTGCCGCAGCAGGTAAAAAAACGACCACAAAAAAACTGGCAGAAGCCAATTTTGATATTCATGGGGCTCTGGAAACCTATTTTGGTTTCCGGGAATTCAAAGGCACACAGGAGAAATCTATCCGCAGCCTATTAAGCGGTAAGGATACATTTGTCATCATGCCCACTGGTGGTGGTAAAAGCCTCTGTTACCAGTTACCCGCCATGATACTCGAAGGCTGTGCCATTATAGTATCGCCCCTTATTGCCCTGATGAAAAACCAGGTAGACCTTGTAAGGGGTTACAGCGAAAAAGACGATGTGGCGCATTTTCTCAACTCCTCACTCAATAAGGGCCAGATAAAAGCAGTTAAGGAAGACCTCGACAGTGGTAAAACCAAACTGCTCTATGTGGCACCCGAAACATTAACCAAGCAGGAGAACCTGGAATATTTCGCCGATCTTAAAATTTCCTTTTTTGCGGTTGATGAAGCACACTGTATTTCAGAATGGGGTCACGATTTCAGACCTGAATACCGCCGTTTGAGGGAAATGATGGACATCATTAACCCCGATGTGCCCGTTATTGCATTAACAGCAACAGCCACACCCAAAGTACAAAGCGATATTGTAAAGAACCTCGGCTTACGCGAACCCAATATTTTTATCTCTTCTTTTAACCGTACCAATCTCTATTATGAGATTCAACCAAAGATTAAAAAAGACCAGACGGTTAAACATATTGTGAAGTTTATCAGCCAGCACAAAGGCAAAAGCGGTATCATTTATACACTTAACCGTAAAACCACCGAAGAGCTTGCCGAACTGCTGGTAGCCAATAATATTAAAGCCGTAGCCTACCATGCCGGACTTGATCAGAAATTACGTGCCGACCGGCAAGACCAGTTTCTGAATGAAGATGTACAGGTAATTGTGGCCACCATTGCATTTGGAATGGGAATTGATAAACCCGATATCCGATTTGTGATTCATTTTAATATTCCCAAATCCATCGAAAACTATTACCAGGAAACCGGCCGGGCAGGACGCGATGGACTGGAAGGTATTTGTGTATTGTATTACTCGCATAAAGACGTGGCCAAACTGGAACACCTCATGCGCGACAAACCACTGAGTGAAAGAGAAGTGGGCGGACAACTGATTGATGAAACCGTGGCTTATGCCGAAAGTTCGGTGTGCCGCCGAAAAATACTGCTGCACTATTTTGGAGAAGATTGGGGTGAAAAAAACTGCGGTAACTGCGATAATTGTAGAAACCCGAAAGAAAAAATTGAAGTTAAAGAAGAAGTGGTACAGGTGCTGAAAACGATTAAAGCACTGGATGAACGTTTTGTTACAGACTATGTAATCAGTGTGCTTACGGGTAAACTCACGCCACAGATCAGCATGTTCCGTCACGATCAGCTTGAAGTATTTGGTATTGGCAAAGACAGGGAGCTGCATTTATGGAACAGCCTGGTTCGACAGATTATGCTGGAAAACCTGGTGCGAAAAGATATTGAAGAGTATGGCCTCCTGAAAATAACAGAGAAAGGTGAAAAGTTTTTGAAGAAGCCTGCCTCCTTTAAAATTGTATTGAATAACCTGTTTGAAGATGCCAATGCCGATGACGAAGAAGGTGAAGGCGGAGCACAAACCGGGGCGGCGGCCGATGACAAATTGTTTGAAATGCTCAAAGAGTTGCGTCAGAAAGAAGCCAAACGAAAAAACCTACCGCCATTTGTCATTTTCCTCGAAACTTCTTTACAGGATATGGCCACATTGTATCCTACTACATTGGAAGAGCTGGAAAAATGCCAGGGTGTAAGTAAGGGCAAAGCCATAAAATATGGTAAGCCATTTGTGGAAATGGTGGCCAAATATGTGGAGGAAAACGATATCGAAAAACCGGATGATTTTGTAATGAAGAGTGTGGCCAATAAAGCCAACAATAAAATTTACATCATCCAGAATGTAGATAAAAAAATTCCACTCGAAACCATTGCAAGGAATAAGAACCTGCGACTCGATGAGCTGCTGGAAGAAATGGAAACCATTGCTGCCAGCGGTACCAAACTCAACCTCGACTACGCTATTGATGAATGGCTGGATGAATACGACCAGGAAGAAATTATTGAATATTTCAAAAACTGCGAAACTTCATCACTCCAGATAGCACAACAGGAACTGAGCGATAATAATTATACCTGGGAGCAGTTGAAAATTATGCGGATCAAGTTTTTGAGTGTGTATGGGAATTAGTGAGTCGGGAGTCCGGAAGTCGGTAAGTCCGAAAGTATATCCTTCTGTGTTCTTCTGTGAAACTCCCCCTAAGGGTCCTTTGGACTGCGCCTCACTCCGTGTAACTCTGTGGTAAAAAAACATTCAAATAAATGCGGACATCTTTTTTAATTCTTATCACATTCATTTTACGCTCCTTTTCTCCCGCTGAACCAATACGCATCCTTAGTTACAATATCCGCAATGCCAAAGGCATGGATAATGTAACCAACTATAAACGCATCGCCAACATCATCACTCAATCAAAAGCCTCCATTATTGCTTTGCAGGAACTCGATAGTGTTACACAGAGAAGTAAAGGAGTTGATGTATTGAAAGAACTGTCTGAAACAACAGGCATGTATGCCAGTTATGGTGCCGCCATTGCTTTTCAGGGAGGTAAATATGGAGTGGGTGTATTGTCGAAAGAAAAGCCAGTAAATCAGAAAACCATTCCATTACCCGGAACCGAAGAACCAAGGGTTTTATTGATTGTAGAGTTTGAACACTATGTAGTTTTCTGTACGCATCTTTCACTTACGGAAAAAGACAGGATTGGTTCTGTAAAAATTATTGAAGAAGCAATAAAGGCATATCAAAAACCCGTTCTGCTTGCGGGCGATTTAAATGATATTCCCGGCAGCCCGATGATGCAATTGCTGCAACATCATTTTCAATTATTGAGTTCAAATGCCTTTAGTTTCCCTTCCGATAAACCCGATCGTTGTATCGATTATATTCTCATGCATCACAAACAAAAAGTATCGGTTCTTCAGGCCGAAGTATTAAATGAGCCTGTAGCTTCGGATCACAGACCGGTGATGGTTCAACTAAACTGGCAATAGTTACAGTATGGAATACTGCCATAAAATCATCTTATTAAAAACGACTGATGATGGCAGAGATTCAAACACCCGAAAGCAGGAACCGTAAGGGCCTGCACCGCAACAAAAAATTATCTACCCGTGTAGATCTTACACCCATGGTTGACCTGGGTTTTCTACTCATTACTTTTTTTATTTTCACCACTGCATTGAGTGAGCCAACGAGTATTCTTTTGCCCTTACCCGATGAAAGCAATACAGATAACCCCACAGTAACCGGCGAAAGAAAAACCATTTCTCTATTGCTCGATGGTAATAATATCATTCGCTATTATGAAGGCAGCAATGAAAAAAATATTCAGCTAACAGATTACAGCAATAAAGGATTAAGAGCCGTATTACAGGCCAAAATAAAACAGGTAAAAACCTATTTCGGCGATGATGCAGAGCCTGTTGTACTCATCAAACCATTACAGGCATCGAGTTATGGCAACCTGGTGAATGTGCTGGATGAAATGATGATTAATGGGGTGAAAAAGTATATGTTGCTGGATGAAAAGCAGTAATTAACCATGCGGTGTCAATTATGTGAGCAATCTGTATTAAGAAGTAGGATATCTGGCTTTTCAGATTAATTGCGGAAAGAGGGCATGCTAAATTATCGGTATTTGTGAATTGGATTTAATAATAAAAGTCAGAACAAATACTATTAGCTTATTTTATAAAGATTGATTGAATGTGCCAGTTGTTTTTTTTAAAAGGGTAAGAAAAAATATTTTTTTTTTTCAGTTCTTCGCATAGATTTGTTCTGTAAATGTATATGCAATCCCCCCTGCGCATTGTACATTTAGCATCTGTATTTGTTGCCCCCTACACAGATACAAATATTGATACCCCCCTGAATTTACCCGGATCATTTTGATATTGATACGACTTTGTTTTGTATCGATCTTAGTTTTTTTTTCCGAAACTAATATGCAGAATCCTTATGCGTAGTAGAAGAGTATTGACCATACTAATGCTTATATTTTCATCCGCAGCGTGTTTGTCACAAACGCCTGAAACTATTGAGAATAAACCCGTTCCGGGTAAAATGGTATTATCTGATCGTGCATTGGAAAAGCTGTCGGCTAAGTATCAAAAACTAACTCGGCGCATCAGGAAAAAGAATAAAAAACTGCTTGCTAAATCGAGGATGTTTGAAAAAAAACTGGGTTTCCCTGATAGTATTACCACTGGCATGGAGGGGAAAAAATTTTATCAATCTCTGGAAGCTGGTTTAGTGAATGCGGATAACACAGATTCAATGCAAAAACCCGGTACCGAATATCAACCCATGTTCGATAGCCTGGTAACAGGAATTCAATTTCTTCAAAAACAGTTAGGTAATTATTCACTTGCTTTAAAGCAACTTGGGATCGACCTCCATATTTTCCAGAAACACTGGCAGAACAGTATTGAGATACAGTCGCTATTACGTAACAGGCGTAATGTTTTAAAAGACCTTCTGGTAAAGCAGGGGCGATTACAGGCATTAACTTCTTTCCAGAAAGAAATTTATTATCACCAGCAACAATTGAACGAGTACCGGGACTTATTAAGACAGCCTGATAAGTTGGCCAAACAATTACTGACCGTTGCCAAACAGCATCCACAGTTTACCAGCTTTATGTCGCGTAATAGTATGTTGTCGCAAATTTTTCAGGTACCGGGTTCTTTACCGGCTAATAGTGCAATAGCCGGGCTCCAGACACGCAGTAGCACGCAACAGATGATAGGTCAGCAATTACAGGGTGCTACAGGCGGCAGTAGCCCGGCCCAATATTTACAAACACAGGTACAGGCGGCACGTACAGAATTAAACAAACTGAAAGACAAGCTAAACAGCATGGGTGGAAGTGGCGATATGGAAATGCCCGACTTTAAACCAAATACCCAAAAAACAAAAACATTCTGGAAACGAATTGAGTGGGGAATGAATATACAATCGCAAAGACCCAATGGCTGGCTTCCGGTTACCACAGATATTGCTGTTACAGCAGGATATAAACTGACTGATCATGCAGTAGTTGGCACAGGCATGTCGTATAAAATGGGATGGGGTAAAAATTTCAGCCAGATGCGTATCACACATCAGGGAGTGGGCTTGCGCAGTTATATGGATATCAGGCTGAAAGGCAGTATATGGATCAGTGGGGGATATGAGTTGAATCACCAACAGGAATTTTCAAGAATTGACCTGCTTCAAAACCTTGACGCCTGGCAGAAAAGTGGTTTGATAGGCATGACTAAAAAATTTAAAGCAGGTAAAAAAAATGGCAACCTTCAGTTGTTATGGGATTTCCTGAGTTATTCACAAACCCCACGTACAACGGCACTGAAGTTTAGAATAGGGTATATGTTTTAACATATGAAATACATTAAACTAACCGGAAAGAGAACTATTGTTATGAGAATAATGTACCAAAGAAAAATGAGGCTGACTACTGTATTGTTTTTTTGCAGCCTGCTGTTACAGTTACATGTAAATGGCCAGTCATCTACGCAACCCGCGAAAATGAGTATCGTGCCACCATCACCGGAAGCTGCGGCCATTAATAAATACATTGATATGCCGGTAAATACCTACACCGGTATTCCTTCCATCTCCATTCCTCTCTATGAAATAAAAGTGGGTAAACTAAGTATTCCAATTGGCCTTTCCTATCATGCCGGTGGGCATAAGGTAGAAGAAGTTGCTTCCTGGGTAGGTTTGGGCTGGACCCTTTCGGGCGCGTATCAGGTGTCGAGATCAATGGTGGGACTTCCTGATGAAACGCCGGAAGGTTATATGAACGCACCGGCTGTTTTAAACTATGCACCAGCTACATCCGATACAAACCATGCAAAAATTGTTCGCTACATCAGTGGTATGGAGGATGCAGAACCAGATATTTTTTATATGAGTGGTTTGAATGTAAGTGGTAAATTTTTACTCGATAAAATATCTAAGGCGCCAAATTTTATCCCACACCAGAAAATAAAACTTAGTTATGGTCTTGGTGAAGATGGAATCCAATCATGGAATATGGTGGGTACGGATGGAACTAGGTATAAGTTTAATGTAAGGGATGCATCTGTATCTGTACCTTTTCTGGAGAGAGGAGCTGCTTCAACTACTGCTAACTCGGCCTGGTGGTTATCAGAAATTCAGGTACCCGAGAGTGATAAAAAAATTACATACGAATACCAGCAGGCGGTATTCAGTTATCTGCAGGGTATAACACATACCAGTTTTGAACGTACTTCTGCAGGTGGTGCCGTAAGAGATGATATCGCTTCACAAACAAGGATTACGCAGGAAGCGCAGTTGCTGAAAAAAATCAATTTCCCGGGAGGTACAATTGAGTTTATTGCTAACGGCTCCTCCGATCCGCAACGCTGCGATATTTATGGAGGTAAATACCTGAAAGAAATAATTGTAAGAAATTCCAGTCAGAAGATCATAAAACATATTGTACTTCAGTATGCCTATTTCGGTTCAACAGGAGAAGTGGCGCTGTCAACTACCTGTGTGCAGGGTACTGAGCGCAATGAGATCAGACTGAAATTAAAATCTGTATCCGATATCACAGATCCGTTACGACCACTTACTACTACGATCACTTATAATGAATCATTACATCTGCCCAATAGGGTTAGTTCTTTTGCGAGGGATCATTGGGGTTTCTACAATGGAAAAAATAATCTCACACTTGTACCCTCGGTAAGAACCGTTTATAATGGGCAACCTTACGATCTTTCAGGAGCAAACAGGGATGCTGATTCAGCTTTCACCGGAGCCAATCAGGTTAAGAAAATTACTTACCCTACCGGTGGTTCTGCTTCGTATGAATTTGAACAGAATGATTGTGAAAACATACAACTCCCCAATACGTACATACCCAGGAATACTTCAATTAAAGGAGGAGATATTGGTCAGTCAAAACAAATACTGATCAGAACCATCAGTTGGACCACAAAATTACAGGTACAGCCTGCTTACCTGCCGGCAGGAGCAGTATTGAATATAAAAGTTTACAGGAGTATTGACAGTAGTATGATTGGGCAGGCAACCTATTCAAATGCGCATGGCAATACAGATTCATTATTGCCACTGGTGATACCGGTTGCAGTTACCGATACGGCCGGTGAGCAATTCAGTATTGTTTGTACGTATATGGGCGATGCGCTCAATGCCACAACTGATTTTGTACTGGCCAATTGGGATGATGAAATATACCGGAAGAAAAAAGCAGCGGGAGGTTTGCGGATCAAAAAAATACAACTGGCTGACCCTGTAACAGGAAAAACCATTTCCAATGTGTACAGTTATCTGAATAGTACAGATACTACCCGTTCTTCAGGTACCATGATCGACCTGCCAAAGTATGATTATATGTTTATGTATAATAATGCTTCATATATCACAAGAACTTCATTGCCAAATAATGACCTGGGGTATACACAGGGGAGTCCTGTTGGTTACAAATATGTAACTGTAAAACAGGTTGATGAAACAGGTGGTATAAATGGGGCTACAGAATTTGAATACACAACAGTTGATGATTTTCCGGAAGTATATCATTCCAATGGCTACGTGAATGGAAACGCTTTTCCGTTTGTAACAGCATCGTACAATAATGAGTGGAGAAGAGGAAACCTGATCAGAAAAAAAATATTCAAAGGACATCATAAAGACTCACTTACATTAATCGCACAAACAGATAATGTTTATAAATACTATAGTGGTCTGCCAACAACACTGGGCGATTCTTTCACAAGCCATGGCAACAGTCTTCCTGCTGCCAAAGCCTATATTTCATATGAGAACCATACCGGTACTCCACCTTCTTCTTATATATACGAACTGGTTTCATATAACATCTATACCGGTATGTATAGTGAACTGATCAGCTCAACAGAAAAAAGTTATGATAATGGTATTGTGCTAACCCAGACAACTAATAACCAGTACGACTCTAACTACCTGCAATTACGTAGCAGCTACACCATTGATAGCAAAGGCGACACCAGTCGTACCCATTTCAGCTATCCTTTTGACCTACCTGCTACTGCGGTAAGAGATACTATGCTACAGCGAAATATGATTGACCAGGTAATAGAGCAAAAACTATATAAAAATGCCACTTTACTTTCAACACAAAGAAACGAGTATTCATTTTTTAATGCCGGTCAGGTAAAACAATCGTCGTCACTTTCTTCCCGTTTTGGTAACACACTTGATACAGATATCAGTTATCAGGCGTATGATGTTTATGGTAACCTGATACAATATAAAGGACGAAATGGTGTGACAATGAGTTACCTGTGGAATTATAACCACTCGCTACCAGTTGCAGAAGTGGCTAATGCAACATCAGGTGATTTTGCATATACCTCATTTGAAACCCATATGCAGGGTGGATGGAATGGAATAGACACGCAATACGTTAGCGCAGCAACAGCCATTGCCGGCAGGAGAGCGTATGATATTGGTACAACCACAATAAGCAAAACAGGTCTGCTTGCAAATAGTTCTTACCTGGTAACCTATTGGAGTAAATCGGGTGCATTAACCGTAAGTGGTACCACCGGTAGTGTGAAAACCGGTATTTCTGCCAATGGCTGGACCTATTATGAACATCGTGTAACGGGCGTGTCTACGGTAACTGTGAGTGGGTCGGGTATAATAGATGAATTACGACTATTCCCATCCAATGCCCAAATGATTACTTATACATATGAAGAACTGACGGGTATGACGAGTCAGTCTGATGCATCAGGAAAAATCGTGTATTATGAATATGATCAGCTCGGCCGCTTACATCTCATAAGAGACCATCAGCAAAATATTCTTAAACAGATATGCTATTCTTATACCGGACAGGAATCGGATTGTGCGGTTCGTTATTATAATGAAACACAAAGTCAGACTTTACAGAAAAATGATTGTGCTCCTGGTGGTACAGGAAGTATGGTAACTTATACTGTTCCGGCCAATACTTACAGTTCATTTATTAGCGTTGCTGATGCAAATCAACTTGCACAAAATCATATAAGCGCAAACGGGCAAGCTTATGCCAATGCAAATGGTAACTGTACTTTCTACAATGTGGCGCAGTCGGGAAGTTTCCAGAAGAATAATTGTGCACCGGGTGGTACAGGATCAACCGTTACGTATACAGTAGCGGCGAATACATACAGCTCCACCAGCAGTCAGGCGGCTGCCAACCAATTGGCCATTGATGATGTGAATGCAAACGGACAAACCTATGCGAATGCAAATGGTAACTGTACATTCTACAATGCGGCGCAGTCTGGTAATTTCCAGAAAAATAATTGTGCGTCGGGGGGTACGGGTTCAACGGTAACCTATACAGTAGCGGTGAATACATACAGCTCCACCAGCAGTCAGGCAGCGGCCAATCAATTAGCAATCGACGATGTGAATGCAAACGGGCAAGCCTATGCCAATGCAAATGGCAACTGTACCTTCTACAATGCGGCGCAGTCTGGTAATTTCCAGAAAAACAATTGTGCATCAGGCGGAACAGGCTCAACTGTTACTTATACAGTAGCAGCGAATACATATAGCTCAACCAGCAGTCAGGCAGCGGCTAATCAACTGGCCATTGATGATGTGAATGCAAACGGGCAAGCCTATGCCAATACCAATGGTAATTGTACTTTCTACAATACGGTACAGTCGGGGAATTTCCAAAAGAACAATTGTGCACCAGGTGGTACGGGTTCAACTGTTACATATACGGTAGCTGCGAATAGTTATAGTTCAACGAGCAGCCAGGCAGCAGCTAACCAATTAGCAATTGATGATGTAACTGCCAACGGGCAAGCCTATGCCAATACCAATGGCAACTGTACTTTCTACAATACAGCGCAGTCTGGTAATTTTCAGAAGAACAATTGTGCACCAGGCGGAACAGGTTCAACCGTTACTTATACGGTAGCTGCAAATACATACAGTTCAACGAGTAGCCAGGCTGCAGCTAACCAATTAGCAATTGATGATGTAACTGCCAATGGGCAATCGCATGCCAATAGTAATGGATATTGTACATTCTACAATACAGCACAGTCTGGTAATTTCCAGAAGAACAATTGTGCACCGGGTGGAACGGGTTCAACTGTTACATATACGGTAGCTGCGAATAGTTATAGTTCAACGAGCAGCCAGGCAGCAGCCGACCAACTGGCGATTAATGAGATCAATGCCAATGGTCAATCGCATGCTAATACCAATGGTTATTGTACCTTCTACAATACAACACAGTCGGGTACATTTTATAAGAACAACTGTGCACCTGGTGGAACGGGTTCAGCCGTAACATATACGGTATCGGCAAATAGTTACAGTTCAACCAGCAGTCAGGCAGCTGCCGATCAACTGGCGATTAATGAGATCAATGCCAATGGTCAAACGCATGCAAACAATACTGGCTATTGTACGTTCTACAATACGGCGCAGTCGGGTAATTTCCAGAAGAACAATTGTGCGCCTGGTGGAACAGGGTCAATAGTAACCTATACCATACCTGCGAACACCTATAGTTCAACTAGCAGCCAGGCGGCAGCCGATCAACTGGCCATTAATGCTGTGAATGCCAATGGTCAGACTCATGCCAACAATACTGGCTATTGTACATTCTACAATACGGCGCAGTCGGGTAATTTCCAGAAGAACAATTGTGCGCCTGGTGGAACAGGTTCTACAGTAACCTATACCATACCTGCTAACAGCTACAGTTCAACCAGCAGCCAGGCAGCGGCCGATCAACTGGCTATCAATGCGGTGAATGCCAATGGCCAGTCTTATGCCAACAATAATGGTTACTGCACCTTCTACAATACAGTACAACAGACTAATTTCCAGAAGAACAATTGTGCGCCTGGTGGTACGGGTTCAACGGTAACATATACTGTACCGGCAAACTCATACAGCTCAACGAGCAGCCAGGCGGCAGCCGATCAACTGGCGATTAACGAGATTAATGCCAACGGTCAAACTTTTGCCAACAACAATGGCTATTGTACTTTTTATAATAGTACACAGTCTACAACATTCTATAAAAACAATTGCGCATCGGGTGGTTATGGATCTGCAGTAACCTATACAGTATCGGCAGGTGCATATAGTTCAACGAGCAGTCAGGCAGCAGCCGATCAGCTGGCGATAAACGAAATTAATGCCAATGGCCAGGCCTATGCCAATAGTAATGGATATTGTACCTTCTATAATACGGCGCAATCGGGTACCTTTTATAAGAACAATTGCGCACCCGGTGGCACTGGCTCAGCAGTAGTCTATACCATTTCGGCGTATGCGTACAGCTCAACCGAAAGTCAGGCGGCAGCCAATCAGTTGGCCATTAATGCAGTAAATGCAGGTGGACAAACCTATGCCAACAACAATGGTTATTGCACCTTTTATAATGCACCGCAATCGGTAAGTTACCAGCGTAATAATTGTTCAACAGGTGGCACCGGCTCATGGGTAACCTATACAGTACCGGAAGGTTCGTATAGCTCTACTTCAAGCCAAAGCGATGCCAACCAGCAGGCATTAAATGCGGCCCATGCCAATGGTCAGGCCTATGCCAATGCAAATGGAACCTGCACTTATTACAATACCACGCAGCAAGCCTATTTCCAGAAAAATAACTGCCCCGGAACGGCGGTTGGCTCCTCAGTGTTGTATACGGTATATGCGGGTGCGTATAGTTCAAACATTGACCAGGCGCATGCTAACCAGTATGCCATTAATGACCTGAATGCCAATGGACAAACCTATGCCAATAATAATGGTGGCTGTACCTATTACAGTGTTGCTTATTCAGCAAATTTCCAGAAAAGCGATTGCGGATCGGGTGGCACTGGTTCAACAGTACTGTTCACAGTACCTGCAGGTTCATTTACATCTACTACCAGTCAGGGTCATGCCAATGGAGCCGCTTATGATTATATGATGGCAAATGGGTATGCCTATGCCAATGCCAATGGAACCTGTACCTACTATAACACAGCACAGTCTGGCACATTTACCAGGAATAATTGCGGTTCGGGTTATACAGGCGGACAGGTAACCTACACCGTACCCGCCAATACATATTCGTCCAATACCAGTCAGAGCGATGCCAATCAGCAGGCCATCAACGATGTGAATGCCAATGGCCAGGCCTACGCCAATGCCAATGGTTCCTGTACAGCTATTCAAACTGATGTATATGCGCAGCTTACAATAGAAAATGTATATGATTACTTTGATGGGTATTCTTATGGTGATCTCGTAGTACGATTCTATACCGATGCAAGTGCAACGGTGCCTACATCGGCCAATAACCTGAATATTAATTACACAGCATACGATCAGTGTGCATGGCAAACATCTGATACTTACTATGGTGCTTATGGATACTATGCTTATCTCTATTATGGTGCAACATTATCTTATCCAAGTGGCTGGTGCGGCTATCCGTGTTATTCACCCTGTTATATTAATTATCAACTAACAACCGGTACTGGTTATATTATTATCTGGTAAATCATCTTAATTATGAAAAAACAAAACATACTAAGTCCTTTTTTTATAGCATGCCTTATGCTCGGAACACTTATTGCTTCTGGGCAGGCCATCAGCCGCGACAGCAGCCGTGCAGTAGGCATGAAAAACATGCAGTTGCTGTTGAAGTTAACTGATCAACAGGTGAAAGAAATAACAGAGCTCACCATTACACAGGAGAAAAAAGTAGACCAGATGAAAAAGGCACCTATGATGCCTGAAATGCGAAAGCAGCAAATGGAAAACGATTATAGTGCGTACCGTAAAGCCATCCGGAAAATACTAACCAAAGAGCAATGGGAACAATATGAACAAATACAGGCCCAGCGCCGCAGTAAACTAGTAGAAGAAGGAACAAAGAATAAAGTAAAAGTACAATTGGGAAGGATCAAAGAATGATTCGTTCACTGCCAAACAATATACTTAATCGTCATCACGTAATCTTAGCGTAATGTTATACAGGAAAAGACTCAGTTTTATCACCACACTTTTGTTTGTAAATGGTATACTGGCGCAAACCAATAAACCACAAACCAATGTAACCCAGGTACCTGCTCCAACGCATGCAGTGGCTGCCAGTCCCGGTGCATATAGCAACAGTGTACCGGTAAATTATGTACGTACCCGGCAGGCCAGGTATCCGTTTACCAGTGAGAACCAGTTTAATGCCGGAAATCAAACCCAGCGGAATGAAATTACCCAGTATATGGATGGTTTGGGGCGGGCATTACAAACAGTAAATAAACAGGCAGCACCCGGTCAGAAAGATATGGTGAGCCCGGTTCATTACGACGGGTTTGGAAGAGTAGTGTACCAGTACCTTCCATTTGTACCACTATCGGGTACGCAGCAGGCTGATGGTAGTTTTAAAACAGATCCGTACCCGTTACAGGAAGCTTTTTTTCAGCAACAAACATCGTTGCAGGGCGAGCAGGTTTACTATGGGGTTACACAGTATGAACAATCGCCCCTGAACAGGGTATTACAAACTCAGGCTGCCGGTAATAGCTGGGCCGGAAGTAACAGGGGCAGCGGCAACGCTTACCTGCTGAATGATGCAACTGATGAAGTACGGATATGGACAATTGGTTACGATACACTTAGCTACCTGCCTGCCGACGACCTGGTAAACCTGCCACAACATGCGGGCATATATGCTACAGGACGCCTCACTGAAAACCAGTTGACAGACGAAGCGGGAAACCGTGTGGTAGAATACAAAGATGTGCAGGGTAAAGTAATATTAAAAAAAGTACAGATCGACAGCAACCCTTCGGCATCGCATACAGGCTGGTTATGTACTTATTATGTATACGACGACCTGGGGCAACTGCGTTTTGTAATTCCCCCCAAAGCGGTGGAAGCATTGCAACAGCAAAGCTGGACACTGTCATCATCTGTTGCACAGGAATTGTGTTTTCGGTATGAGTATGATAACAAGGGAAGGATGATTGCCAAAAAAGTACCGGGCGCAGGTTGGGTATACATGGTATATGATGAACGCGACAGGCTTTGTTTTACACAGGACGCCAATATGCAACAGCAGTCGGTTTGGATGGGTACCTGGTACGATGGTCTCAACAGACCCAGACTCACAGGTATCATCTATTATAACGATAACAGGAGTGCATTGCAATATTGGATGAACAGCCATTTTACGAATGCGGAAGGTACCCTCACTGTAAACACGGGCAGTAATGAAAACATAACCGTTTGGAACAACAGCTTACCAGCGGGCCATAACCTGAAACCGTTAACTGTTACGTATTACGATAACTATGAACACACTTCACGTACTTATACTACAACAGATAACCATAAAATACAGGCGGGAGCAGCTAACCAGACGCATACAGAAGCATTGCCGTCATCGGCCTGGATGCAGGTAACAGGGTTGAGTACGGGCAGTAAAATAAAAGTGATTGAAAATCCCGACAACCTCGACCAGGGTGGCTGGCTCGAATCGACACAGTTTTACGATGAAAAAGGACGCGTAGTACAGGTACAGTCGGATCATTACCGTGGCGGAACAGATATTACCACCAGCAGGTACGATTTTACCGGCAAAGTGGTAGCCAGCTACCAGTACCACCAGAACAGTGCAGCGGCTTTTACCCTGCGAACACTTACACAGATGGAATACGATGCAGAAGGGCGTTTGTTGAATATCATTAAAACCCTGAACGACAGCACCCAAAACCAGCGTTATCTCGTACGAAATACCTATGATGCCATGGGTCAATTGATACAGAAAAAACTGGGGCAGAAAAAATCAACCGATACCACTGCAATGGAAGTGCAGGATTATGCGTACAATATCAGGGGCTGGCTGCAGGGTTTGAACCGGGAATACAGCCGCGGAAATAATACACGCTGGTTTGGCATGGAGCTGAATTACGACTGGGGCTATACACAAAACCAGTACAATGGCAATATTGCCGGTATGCAGTGGAGAAGCGGGGGCGATGCCGAACGCAGATCGTACGGATATGGGTATGACCGTGCCAACCGCCTGCTTTTTGGCGATTTTACCCAGTACAATGGAACAGCCTATGCCGATAATGGCAATATTAATTTTGATGTACTCATGGGTAACGGACAGGATTATTCGGCAGCGTATGATGCCAATGGCAATATCCTGCGAATGCAGCAATGGGGTATGAAACTGAATGCCTCGGCCCGTATAGATGATCTACAATATAACTACTGGTCGCAGAGCAATAAACTGAAAAATGTACTGGATGCTGAGAACGATACCCTTACCCGGTTGGGCGATTTTAGAAGTTCTACCGCCTATATGGCTTCACTCGGAAGCAAAACCAGTACGGTAACCGATTATACATACGACGAGAATGGTAACCTGGTAAAAGACCTGAATAAGGATATTGTAAGGGTGAATGGTGGCAATGGTATAAAATATAATCACCTGAACCTGCCCTTCGAAATAAAGGTAAAAAAAGCCAATGGCGATTCTGGTATCATTACCTATGTATATGATGCAGCAGGAACCAAGCTGCGTAAAAAAGTGGTGGAAAACAATGATACCACGATTACCGATTACCTCGGTGGCCAGGTATACAGAAATGACAGTCTCCAGTTTGTGCAGCACGAAGAAGGCCGTGTGCGCCAGAACCTGCAGGGGCAGTGGGTGTACGATTATTTTATTAAAGATCACCTGGGTAATACCAGGGTATTGTTAACAGAAGAGTACCAGCGCGATCCCTACCCGGTAGCTTCGCTGGAAACAGCCACACTGGGTAATGAGCAGTTATATTATACCATACCCGATGGCGGAAGTGTAAGGGTAAATAAATCAACCATAGCCGATTATCCAACAGATGCGTACACGAACCCGAACGACTTTGTGCATAAGCTAAATGGCAGTGGTACGAAGGTGGGTACCAGTATGGTATTAAAAGTAATGGCTGGCGATACCGTATGGCTGCATGCAAAAAGCTGGTACCGGTTAAATGGCAATTCACCCGGCAGTCCGGCCAGTCCCCTGTCTGAACTGATTGCGGCGCTGGCGGGTGGTGTAAGTAATATGGGGGGCGGCAAATTTAGCTATACCGACCTGGTGAACAATAATATACTGAGCCCCGGGCTTAGTTCTATGTTGGGCAGCCAGACCGATGCATCGGGTAAACCCCGTGCTTTTTTAAACTGGGTATTGTTTGATGAACAGTTTAATTTTGTAAGTACCGCAAGTGGTTTCGACCGTGTAGGATCAGATGATGAATTAAAAACCCATTCGGTATCAGATCTAACCATACCTCGTAATGGATACCTGTATATTTACGTAAGCAACGAAACACCAAATGTTGATGTGATCTTTGATAATTTACAGGTAACACATAGTAGGGGCCCCTTGATGGAAGAAACGCATTATTATCCATTTGGGTTGACAATGGCGGGGATTAGTAGTAAGGCTGCTGGGAAGTTGGAGAATAGGTTTAAGTTTGGGGGCAAAGAACTTCAATCAAACGAGTTCAGCGATAACAACGGCTTAGAGTTATATGACTTCCAAGCGAGAAACTACGATCCACAACTCGGGAGATTCTGGGGAGGTGACAAGAAAGCCGATAAACTTGTACAATGGTCGCCTTATACATATTGTTTAAATAATCCTCTCTCCTTTGTAGATCCCGATGGAGAATTTCCTTGGCCTATATCAGTGAGAAGTTTTATTTCAGCAAGCAGTGTGGCTGGTGGCTTATTTAAAGGAGATGGACGAGGGCCTTCTGTATCTACAGACAGAACTACAACTACTTCTAGAACCTTTGTCAATTTTACTTATGACCCTCAAAAAAAAGCTTTGACTAACAAAAGTGTGGGTGCAGATAATACAATAATGTATGCGCCACCAGAAGCAGGTATGGGGGATAAATATCCATTGGTGTCAAAGACACCCGAACCAAAGGCTACATTTACTGAAGTGAGTACAGAAAAAAATTCTTTAGGTAATGATATTGGTTCGTTTGGAGTTAGCTATGCAGCAAAAGACCCTGTTACTCCAGGGTTTGCTACACCTTCATTAGATGTACAGTCTAATTTTTCTATTACAGAAAACTTAAAGACGGGAACATTGTCTGTCAACGCTACGTTCACAGGAGATGTATTCCCCAGCACAGAGGCATTTATAAGTGACCAGTCGGGAGTTAAATTATTTTTAGGGGCAAAAAAAGAAACAGGAGGTATTAAAGATTTATTTGGCGATAACAAAAAATCTTTATTTACGGTTAACATGCAAATTAAATTTGATTCTAAAGGAAACTTTACGGGTGTACAACAAGGAGATAAATTAATTAATATCGCTGATTGGAATAAACAAGTACAGGCTACTTGGAGCAAATAAATTAAGTATATATGAAAAAAAGGATAACTATAATAACATGCTCTTTATTACTGATAATACTTATAGCTGTAGTGTGGGAGTGGGTTTATATAAAAACCACAGCAAAGGAAGAAGTATTTGTTTTGCCTCGTAACTTTAAAGGCATTGTTTTGATAGCTTACGATCAAAAAGACGGAATGGAGGATATAAAAGAAGACGGTAAGCTGGTCTATAAAATTCCGGTGAATGGCATATTAAAATTAAAGCGTAAAGAAGTTACTACACTTTTTAAATCTTGGTATTTCATTGAAAATGAAAATGGAAACCGAACAGTGCTTAATTATTGTTTCCCACCTTGTGAAGAGATGAGAAAAGAAACAGCTAAAATATTTGCTTTTGGAGGCGGAAATAGGATATTTTTTGATGAGCAACTTGAATTAAAAACGTCAATTTTTTTAGTTGGAACTGCTACGGATATTGACAGTTTGAATAAAGTATATGAAAAAATTAATGCCATAGAGCTATTAAAGAACAGTAAGTAAAAGCAAAAGATTGGCACTGTTGGCTTTTGTTATAGGCAATGTCCAAGAGCGTTATAAATAAAAACGTTCGAATATTTGGATATCTATATAATCAACGAAATACCAAATGTTGATAGCCTGTCCTGACGATAGGAAGGATGTTCTTTGATAATGTACAGGTAACACATAGCAGGGGCCCTTTGATGGAGGAAACGCATTATTATCCATTCGGGTTGACGATGGCAGGGATTAGTAGTAAAGCTGCTGGGAAACTTGACAACAAGTATGAGTACAATGGTAAAGAGAAACAGGAGAAAGAATTTAGTGATGGTAGTGGACTTGACTGGTATGATTATGGAGCGAGGATGTATGATGCACAAATTGGTAGGTGGAATCATATTGATCCTTTGAGTGAGAAAATGGCAGGAGTATCCTCTTATGGTTACGCATTCAATAATCCCATTTCATTTATTGATCCAGATGGACAGTATCCGATTAAGGTGGTTGTCAGAAGTTTTGCGCCGTTTAATAATTTTGGAGCAGGGGCGTGGAAAGGAGACGGTGCAAATAGGAAATTTTCAACATCGCCTGAGGCATCATCTCGTTTAAGTCAGGTAACAACCTACAACACAGAAGACATGTCTAAAAAACATGATGCTTTTGGAGCAAAGTCGAAATCGAACTACGGTGCTAATGCTTATTCAGATGCAAAGATTGAAGATGATGAATCGTATGGCAACAGAATTTTTACTCATATGTCGGGTGATAATGATGCTCTGATTCCTGGGATTGATTGGGGTGGACCTACATATGATATTGATGTCTGGACAGATGTTACAGTAAATACTACAATGAATAAAGATGGCTCTTCTACTTTGTCACTTTCAGGTTCAATTTCTGGTGATGGCTTCCCAAGTACAGAGGCATTTGTAACAGATAAAGCAGGGAATTCACTTTTTCTTGGAGTGGGGTCCGCAAAATCTGGTCCGAATAAAGGACCATTTCGTACTTTGGCAGGTGATAAGCAGCAAAAACAGTTTGGAATAAACATTAGAATTGCTGTTGATAAAGATGGGAATTTCATGGGCGTTTATCAGGGAGACAAAGTCATTAGTCCACAGGCTTGGAATAAATATTTTGAACAACAAAACCCAAAAGGTGATGAAAAAGAAAAATAAAGTTTCACTACTGTTAACGTTACTTCTTGTAGTCACATCATTTTTTCCTGTAATTCAGGTTATGATTATGTCTTTGAATGGAGCATTGATTGAATTTTTTAGAAATATTTTAAGTTACAATGGTAGCGATAGCTTACTTTATTTCATAAACACACTTCTTGGATTGGTGACGTGTGTTTTATTTGTGCTTTCAAAAACTGTTATCCAGAAAGTGTTATCTGGACTTGGAGTAATTTTATTTTTCCTGCCATTGATTATTTATCTGCTTGAAGGAAGGGTTGATTCAGATAGCTTTTATTTCTTGCAGTTTTTAATTGGCGGAATTGTGATTGGTGGTGTGTTAATAATACTTGAAACATTGCAGAGAAAATAAAATTGAATTACTTTTTACAACCACCACTCCACATAACGGGGTGGTTTTTTTATGCCCATACTTCACCCTGCAACGTCTGAGAACTTTTTTAATAAAAGCGTCCGGAATACCGGACATCTGGGAAAAGAAGAGTTTGTTTGGTTTGGAATGTATGTAATTATGCATGTACTTGAGTTTTGAGAAGGGGTTGAGTGCAAAGAGAGTAGTAAATTTCCTTTTTATAGGCAACAATCATCTGCTTTATTAAAGTTGATTCTATTTCTTCTCCGTAGGGTGTACTTAAAAAGAGAAGTTCTGCGCGTAGTCTCCTGAGGCTCGAAGGGACTTTGCGCTGCTACACAGCCAGCATGTCCCTTTTGCTTTAGGGTTTACTAATTTGTTACAGAAAAATTGAGCGTAAAAATTAATTATTAACTTTCCTCTGTGTGCGTGGTCGCAGAGTCCTCTACGAGAGACATCTGCGGGGAACGTTCAAAGAAAGTAGACTCAGCGGAGAAGGAATATCAAGAATTGCAGCAATTTTTCGTAATGGCAATTGCTTATTCTCCCTCAATTGTCTAATGATGTCGCCTGTACTCTGTAAATTATTTGACTTCATTATTTGGATATTTATATTCCAAAAATAATAATCCAAAACGAATAATTATTTTTTTTTACAAGTACTCTCAACTTTCTCATTTATTTCACTCTCCCAAATTGTGTCCATCAACGATAAACTAAAACTGGAACTCGACAAGGTTAAAAAACAATTATCGCTAAAGGAATACTAACTCTCTGCGGAAACTTTACGCCCTCTGCGGCTCTGCGGTGAATTTTCGTGGCATATTCACTAAATCTCCACTATTTTATGCAGCACTGGCACCATATTTGGTGTCAATAATATACATCCCCCTGAGCCATTGTTTCATCACCGAATAAAAGGAGGGTTTATGTATATTCAGCACTTACAGCCAAATATCATCCTCAACGACAGCTACTTAACAGTAATGTCTGAACAGGCAGGTAACCTGATACTGAAAGTATTGGATGTAAACGGACATATGGCCAAAACCATAGTGGAAGATGTAAGCGAGGGTTTACAGCAATTGGTGATTAATCTCGGCGACCTGGCCAGTGGTAATTATATCCTCAATGCATTCAGTGGCGACGTATTCATTAAAGCCATTCGTTTCAGTAAACAATAATATTCTTCTTCCCTGCACCGAACTTAAGTCCGGTGCAGGGAAGCTTATTTTCTTTTGTAGGCGCTAACTCTTTCTTTTACATTTTCCCTTACACTCAGGTAATACAGGTTATAATCACCAATATGATAGTTTTTTGTAGTAAAGAAAATATTACCAAAGAACCGGGGTTTATGTGTCCAGATAACGGCTCCGGCATTATTGGCAGCGGCTACTTTTTTTACGAGGCTGTTGAAATTGGTTACCACCCCACCTTTGTTTTCTTTGCGGCCGGCAAGGGTATCGTTATTGCTCCAGGTAAGTGGATTGGTAACCATTACTTTTTCTTTTTCATTCAATACATACGCTGGTTTATACCCTTCTTTAAAAGTACGCCAGCTCAGCACACAACCTGTTTCAGCAGCTGTAGTACAGGCTTTGATAGTTGTAAACCAGTTTTCTTCAACAGGAATACCGACCAGGTATGCGGCTACTAATTTTTCTTGCAATGCCGTACCATCAAAAAATTCCTTTACCAGTCTTTTGCCATGCGTGGTTCCCTGGCTATGTGCGGCAATAATAATGGGGCGCCCCTTGTTATAATTTTGCAGGTAATAAGAGAATGCGGCTTTCACATCTGCATAAGCCAGCTCAAATGCCTGTAATGCGGCTGCAGTATCTGCTGCGGTTACAGGAAAATAAGCACTTAGATTGGCCTGTCTGTACCTCGGCGCAAAAATTCTTCCTGCTTCATTAAAAATACTGGCCTGGAATAAAATGGTGCTATAATCTGTTTTGGCAGCTAATGCTGTATTGTAAATAGGCGCGTTCCAACCCAATGGACGGGCATAATCGGTATAAGTGGTTGGGTGCAGAAAAAAAACATCAATGGTAGAATCGGGTTGGTACAGTTTGCGTAAGGGTTTGGGAATACTGTCTGAAGGATCTTTTTTATAAGGGTGTGCCGCCCAGTATTCCATTCTGCTGTAATCGGGTGTGCTGATGGTTTCAGGTAAACTGTAATTGGATACATATTTATGATAGCCATTGTTACAGGCCAACAAAAAAACAATGCATAAGCATACAAAACCCGTGTATTTCATGCCTTAAAGTTGATAAAAATACCTGAAACAAAGGCTTTGTCTACATACTACCATAAATCGGAGTAGTTTTGTATTTTTCCAGACGGTAGAAGAACCGGTTCTGTATTATTCACCTAAAACGAGTGTTATGGCCATTCCTGTAGTAGACCTGGCAGCATTTTTAAGTGGCGATCCGCAGCGTAAAGCAGCTTTTGTAGAGGAGCTGGGTAAAGCCTATGAAGAAGTAGGTTTTGTTGCTGTAAAAAACCATGGTATCCCCGATGAGCTGATTGCCCATCAGTATGAATATGTTCAACAGTTTTTTGCCCTCCCCCTGGAGAAAAAATTGCAGTACGAAATACCCGGTCTGGCCGGTCAGCGCGGGTATACCAGTTTTGGCCGCGAGCATGCCAAAGGCAGTGAAGCGCCGGATTTGAAAGAGTTTTTTCAGTACGGACAAACCGTTGAAAATGGCGACCCGATTAAAAGTGAATACCCCGATAATGTGATGGTAAGAGAAGTGGAGCCTTTGAATAAAACCCTTTTCAATGCCTACCGCAATTTTGAAAAAAGCGGCCGTGCCTTATTACAGGCCATTGCTTTATATCTTGGTCTCGATGAAAATTATTTCGATTCGCATATAGCCAATGGTAATTCAATACTGCGTTGTATTCATTATCCCCCCATTACCAATGAACCCAAAAGCGCTATTCGTGCCGAACAGCATGAAGACATTAACCTCATCACTTTACTGGTAGGTGCTTCTGCCGATGGCTTGCAGATACTTACCAAACAGGGCGATTGGGTAAACGTAACTTCATTACCCGAACAGATTGTGGTGAATGTGGGAGATATGTTACAGCGTTTAACCAATAACAAACTCCGCAGTACCACGCACCGTGTGGTAAATCCACCAAGAGAACACTGGCATACGAGCAGGTTCTCCATGCCTTTCTTCCTCCATCCGAGAAGCGAAATGAGCCTGGCCTGTCTGGAGAGTTGTATAGATGAAACACATCCAAAAGCATATCCAGATGCAACTGCTGGCGAATATTTGGATGAAAGATTGAGAGAGATAGGGTTGAAGAAATAAAGAATAAGGAATAAGAAACAAGGAACAGGAAATCAGGAAGGAGTAAAACTCACTACTTGATACTCATTTAACAGAACGCAGATTATCATGACAATCATGATAATCTGCGTTTTTGTTGGAGATGCAGTGTAAAAAGTACAATATACTCACTGCTCGCTACTGACTACTCACTCAGTTTCCCCGGTTTTCGTTAATTTTCAGTCTCATTAATCCCCCGGACAACCTTTGATACTTCTCCGTCATATTCCATTTCTGCGTGCTGTATTATGGCATAGTTTAACGGCATTTGGCGGGCCACAGGGGCATATGGGTATGATGATGAAAACCTTTGTACACCAGCGCAGAGATGTTACCGAAACAGAACTGATGGAATACAATGCTTTCTGCCAGTTATTACCCGGGGCCTCCTCTACACAAACACTTACACTGATTGGTTATAAAAGAGGGGGTATACCGCTGGCCGTTCTTACCCTGCTCATCTGGATTACACCCGCCTGTGTACTGATGGGTGGACTTTCTTTTTTGCTGGAATATTTTAACAGCAAGTCAATCCGTCCCGATTTCTTTGTGTTTATTCAGCCCATGGCCATCGGGTTTATTGCCTATTCTACCTATCGCATTTTTGGGCTGGCAGTACACAATACCATTACAAGGGTAATTATGGCAGTAGCATCGCTGGCTACTTTTTTATTATTCAAAACCCCCTGGATATTCCCTGTACTGATTGTGGCGGCAGGTATTGCCACCAATTTCAGTGATAAAAGAATTCCGGAGAAAGATCAGCCAAGAAAAAAAATAAAATGGGGTAATATTCTCATCTTCTTTGTTCTTTTTGGTATTGCCGGTTATATATCGGAAACGGCCACCCGACAGAACTGGGAAAACAGAAAAGCCATTAACCTGTTTGAAAACGCCTATCGTTTTGGCAGCCTTGTTTTTGGTGGTGGCGATGTAATGATGCCACTGATGTACGAACAATATGTAACCCGCCCCGAATCGAAACGAATACAGGAAACAGGAAGAGAGGTACTGAAAATGTCGAAAGAAGATTTTCTTACCGGTTCGGGAATGGTAAGGGCCATTCCGGGTCCGGTTTTTTCTATTGGTGCCTTTACCGGAGGAATGGTATTGAGAGATGAAGGTGCCTGGTGGCAGTTGATGGGTTGTATTATTGGTGCCATTGCCATTTTTCTGCCCAGTGCCCTGTTGGTACTTTTTTTCTTTCCGGTATGGCATAACCTGAAGAGGTATGTGGTAATATTCCGGTCGCTGGAAGGTATTAATGCAGCAGTAGTAGGTATTATGGCCGGTGCCACTTTTTACCTGATGAAAGACACATTCCTGATTGCCCTTTTTGAGGGTCGTTATATTGCTTTTCTCGATATCCTCATTATTGCCCTTACCTTTTTCCTTCTGCAATTAAAGCGTATACCGGCACCAGTGATTGTATTGGGATGTTTGGTGCTGGGGTATCTGGTGCATTAGGGGAGAAGCTGCGAGCTATGAGCCACTAGCTTCTAGCTTCTAGCTTCTAGCTTCTAGCTTCTAGCTTCTAGCTTCTAGCTTCTAGCTTCTAGCTTCTAGCTTCTAGCTTCTAGCTTCTAGACAAAAAAGGAATGCAAGATAGATTAGATTGCTTAGTTAATTGACGGTTGATTCTCTAATGCTAATAGCTAATTGCTAATAGCCAGTAGCTAGCAGCCAGTAGCTCACAGCTAGCAGCTTTCTAAAAAAACCGTATATTAGACCATGGTCACATTAGCAATCTACAACCTCAAGGGTGGAGTGGGAAAGACTGCCGCATCCATCAACCTGGCATATTTATTTGCCAAAGAAGGATATAAGACATTGGTATGGGATCTTGATCCACAAGGTTCTTCCTCCTTTTACCTGGGAGCCAGTGCCACTGTAAAGAATGAGTCGCGGAAACTGCTCAACAGCGAGATGGAGCTGGCAGATGCCATCCAGTCTACCGCCTATGAGAACCTCGATATTATTCCGGCAGATATTTCGGCCAGACATGCCGATATATTGCTGAATGAAATGAAACAGTCGCGCAGAAAACTCCTATCGCTGCTGGCATCTCTTAAAAAAGACTACGATATAGTAATACTGGATAGTCCGCCCGGTATTTCTGTTTTGCATGAAGCTGTTTTTGTGGCGGCAGATTGGGTACTGATGCCCAATATTCCTACCACATTATCCATTCGTTCCTATGAAACGGTGGATGGTTATTTCAAGGACAACGACCTTGACCGCAGTAAGATCAAATGTTTCTTCAGCATGGTGGATCACCGGAAAAACCTGCATCATGAAGTGATGAATGAATTTTATAAAGACAAATTTTTCCTGAAAAGTTATATTCCATACCTCAGCGATGTAGAAAAAATGGGTGTGCATGCAGCACCGCTTGAAACCTTTGCAGGCAGCAGTTATGCGGCACAATGTTACCGCGACCTATGGAAAGAAATCAGGAAAACCTGTATCGAATAACACCTCTCTGCGTAAACTCCCTGCTCTCTTGTTCTCTGCGGTGAACAGCAATAGTTATTCACCGCAGAGAACGAGAGAAAACGAAGTTTACGCAGGGCTTTAACATTTAACCTGTGGATTATGGAAAGACATTTATCATCCTGGTATAGTCCTGCCCTTGGAAAAGAAATGCCCATTGCATCTTATGGACACTATGGTTTTGCGTTATTGCTCATACCTACTGCGGCAGCCGATTACCTGGAGTATGAACGGTTTCAGTTGATTGATGCGCTGGCGCCTTATATCAACAGTGGTAAACTGCGGGTATTCAGTATCGACAGTATGAATAAGGAGAGCTGGATGAACAATGAGATGGAACCTTCACACAAAGCCATCCGTCATAACCAGTTTAATGAGTATGTTTTTAATGAAGTAATCCCCTTTATTCGCAACAACACGAGTGCTGAAACCATGATTTATACCTGTGGGGCTTCTTTTGGTGCCTTGCATGCGATGAATTTATTTTTAAAGCGTCCCGATATCATCAATGGCGCCATCAGTATGAGTGGTGTATATGATTTAACAGAATACACCAAGGGTTTCTGGGATGAACAGGTATTTTATAACAGCCCCGAACATTATATACCTACGCTGAATGATGCCTGGTACCTCGAAAAAATAAAAGCCAGTCATCATATTCATATTTATACAGGAAGTGGTTCTTATGAAGACCCCAATGCCTCTAAACGGTTTGCGGGTATATTATACAATAAAGGTATCTGGTACGATCTTGATGTATGGGGTGCCGATATCAATCACGACTGGCCCACCTGGCGAACCATGCTGCCTTATATAATTGATGTGAAGTTTTGAGGGTAGTCCATAGTTAATAGTCAATAGCCAATAGTAAAAAAATCCTGCTATGGTCCATGGACTATTAACTATGGACCACTGCCCTGCAAAAACCTCGTTAATTCCTTACAAAATTGAGGCAGTATGCTGTTCCTGTTTTAATATTACAGCTCAATCAACGGGTTTGAAAAAAAAGCTACTGATTCTTTTTTATTGTTTTTCCGCTTGCATTTTTTTGGGTAGCAGAGATTTGTATGCGCAGTTTGTTACCATTTCGGGTAATGTATATGACATAAGCGCCAGAAGACCATTGGAAGCGGTAGCAGTATTGAGTACATCGGGAAGAGGCACTATCACCGATTCATTGGGTCGTTACCTCATCATCGTTCCCAGAACAGATTCTATCTGGTTTTCCATGATTGGAAAGTCGACGATGAAATATCCGGTTGATACCATCATCAATATCGACAATTTCAATGTAATGATTCATGTACGTGCTGCCGATTTACCGGAGGTAAAAGTGCGTAACAACTATTATAAACTTGATTCCATTCAAAACCGGCGCGATTATGCCAAAGTATTTGATTTCAAGAAGCCAACGCTCCGGTTGAGTAATAACCCCAATTATAATCCGGGTGGACTAACCGTAGGGTTCGATTTGGTAGAGATCATCAATATGTTCAGAACCCGGCGTAACAGGAACCTTGAATTTTTACAGAACAGGTTGCTGCAGCAGGAGCAGGATAAATATATTGACCGACGATTCAGCAAGAAGTTTGTACGGGAGGTCACTTTGCTGAATCCGCCGGAAATAGATTCATTCATGAGAAGATACCGGCCCGATTACGAACTCTTAACCCAGATGAATGATCTGGAGCTCGGCTATTACATAAGTAAATGTCACGAACAGTTTAAATCGCTCAGGTATAACTGGAGAGGAGGATTACGCAGAAGAGAAGATTAATCGTTATTAATTATTCAATCTGTTATATGCGCATCTTATATTTTTTTGTTTGCCTTTTCTTTTTGTCAACACAAAGTACAGCACAGGATAAAACAGGCGTGTGGAAAGGTATAGTGGTGTTTGGCGGGTCAGTGCCTTATTTCAATAGTGCCACATTACCCAGCATTGGTAATGAAACGAGGCTTGGCCGTATAAATCCGAATAGCCCTGCCATGGCTATATACCTGAATGGGAATCCTGAATTAGCTACAAAGGCAAAGCTGGAAATGATTGAGGCAGATGAAAGAATGCTTGCACAGCTAACTTCTTACGGACCAGATAATAAACTGGTTACCATGTACCAGTTTTATGTACGACCCACACCCAAAGAGTTTTATAAATATCATTTGCAGGCTAAATCGGTATTGGTGAATGAAACCATCAAGAAAGCAGACCTCTTTGATTTGCGCGGCAGCTTTCTGAATACCGATTCAGGCGTTGTTTTTCAAGGTGTATGGGAAGACCCTTTTGGTAAAAGAAGATTCGGAACCTTTGCTTTTGTTCCATCAACAGAGCCAGTAACGATTAATCCTGAATTATGGCATGGGTTCCTCAAAAAAAGCCGGATCGATGAAACCTCTTTAACACCCGATCGCCAGTTTAAACCTTCACCACTTTTTGATACGATTACTACAAATGCCCCAGCCGTATATGGTAATCTGGTGGACAATGGTTTGATTGATCAGGACACACTTAGCATATGGCTCAATGGTCGCCTGATTGAAGATGATATAGTGCCGGGTAAGAAACCATTTTATTTTCGGATCAACCTGGGTGAGCAGGAGTTGAATCATTTTACTATTCGATGTAAAAGTGAAGGCAAAGAAAAAGGAACAGGCGTACACCTTAATTTACAATTCCTTGACCTCCAAATGAAATATAACCTGGCGCTTTATCAGTACCACCAGGCAGAGTGGGTAATCAGGCGAAAAGATTCGGTGAAAAGCAAATAATTCCCGGCGTAATTGAATCTATGAGCTTTGAGCCGTGAGCTGCGGGCGTTGGAGATTATCTGTTGTATCGAATAGGCCATAAAAAACTCGCAGTTCGTAGCTCATGGCTCACAGCCCAAAAGATAAATACCCTTCATTAATCATAGCCCGGCCATTCATCCCATGAAGCAACAACAGAGCCTATTTAGCTTTATCTTTAGCCGCTATAAATTTTACGCCTTGAAAAGAATGTATCCATTGCTGCTTGCCGGTGTATTTGTGATTTCCTGCAAGAGCAAAAAAGAAGAACCACGTCAGCAAAATAATGGTCCACAGGCAGTGATTGTAGATGTTATCATAGCCGGTAAAAACAATATCTCCAATATTGTAGAAGTAAACGGATCGGTAGTGGCTAATGAAGCAGCCAACCTGCAACCGGAAGTAAGCGGCCGCTTAACTTACCTCAACTTACCCGAAGGAACAAAAGTATCGCAAGGCACTGTGCTGGCACGCATCAACGATGCCGATCTTCAGGCCAACACGCAGAAAATAAAAGTACAACTCGATCTGGCAGAGAAGAACGAAGAGCGATTGAGAAAATTATTATCCATAGGTGGTATCAACCAGGCCGATTATGATGCTGTGCTTAATCAGGTAAATACGTTGAAAGCAGATTTGGATATCCTGAAGGCACAGATCGACAAAACGATTTTAAAAGCACCTTTTACAGGTGTACTTGGTTTGAGAATGATCAGTCCGGGTGCTTATGTTACACCAGCTACTATTCTTGCTACTTTACAACAGATAGACAAGGTTAAAATAGATTTCACTATTCCTGAGGCTTATACAACGCTTATTGCAAAAGGTAAAACAGTGAGTATTAAAACAAACGGAAGGGAGGCAATAAAAAAAGCAGTCATCATTGCAACAGAACCGCAGATAGATGCCACTACCCGTAACCTGAAAGTAAGAGCAGAACTTACCGGTGCCGATATCAACCCCGGAGGTTTTGTAAAAGTATTGATTGAAACAGGCGGACAGAATAGTAGTATTCTTGTTCCAACCAATGCCATCATTCCCGATGCTAAGGCAAAGAAAGTAGTAGTAGTAAAAGATGGCAAGGGAATACTAACGGATATTGTAACCGGCCTGCGTGTAAATGGTATGGCAGAAGTATTGAGTGGCCTGAAAGTGGGCGACAGTATTGCTGTATCGGGTGTATTATTTGTTCGCCCCAATTCACAATTAAAAGTCAGAAGCGTAAAACAGATTGAAGATTTTGCTGGTGCACAACAATAATTACGCTTCCATCTTTTCACTTCTTTAACGTGGCAATACCATGAATATTTCAGAACTATCATTAAAGCGACCTATCCTGGCAACAGTGATGAATATCCTCATCGTATTGTTTGGTGTGGTTGGATATACTTTTTTATCGGTACGCGAATACCCTGCTATCGATCCGCCAATTGTGAATGTACGAACAGCATATGCAGGTGCCAATTCCGATATTGTTGAGAGTCAGATTACAGAACCACTTGAGAAATCAATCAATGGTATACCGGGTATCAGAACCATTACTTCATCCAGCTCAAACGGATCGAGTAATATCACGGTCGAGTTCAATATTAATGAAGACCTTGAAGCGGCTGCCAATGATGTACGTGATAAAGTGAGTCAGGCGGCAAGAAATCTTCCGCAGGATATTGATGCACCACCCGTAGTAAGTAAAGCCGATGCCAACAGCGATTTTATTGTAATGATGGCTGTACAAAGCCGTACCAAAGGACTGCTTGAACTGAGCGATTATGCTGAAAATGTGCTGGTAGAAAGATTACAAACGATTCCGGAAGTAAGTGCCATCAATATATTCGGACAAAAGCGCCCAGCCATGCGTATCTGGATTGATCCGGATAAATTGAATGCTTATAATATTTCATTTGCTGATATCCGCAATGCACTCAACAGGGAGAACGTAGAAATTCCTTCCGGTAAAATTTATGGGGAGAATACGGAGATGACCATCCGTGCACTGGGTCGTCTGCAAACAGAAAAAGATTTTCGTGACCTTATCATTTTTGAAGACGTAAGAGGAATTATTCGTTTGAGTGATCTGGCCAAGGTAGAAATTGGTCCTGAATCTGAAGAGTTCAGTTGGCGATTGAATGGAGTAAACGCAGTAGGTCTGGCCATCATTCCGCAACCCGGAGCCAACTATATTAAAATTGCCGACGAGTTTTATAAAAGAGTAAACGATATCAAAAAAAGCCAGAAAGGCGATTTTGAGATGACCACACTGATTGACCAGACCAAAAATGTACGGAGGTCAATTAAAGAAGTAGAAGAAACATTATTGATCTCATTCAGTCTGGTGGTACTGGTAATCTTTTTCTTCTTCCGCAACTGGCTCATCGCCATCCGCCCATTGATTGATATTCCTATTTCACTGGTGGCCACATTCTTTATTATGTACATCGCAGGATTTTCCGTGAATGTATTAACACTCTTGGGTATTGTACTGGCAACGGGGCTGGTAGTGGATGATGGTATTGTGGTAACAGAAAATATTTTCCGTAAGCTGGAAGGCGGGTTACCCATACGCAAAGCGGCATTGGAAGGAAGTAAGGAAATTTTCTTTGCGGTTATTTCAACTTCCATCACACTTGCTGTGGTATTCTTGCCTGTAATATTCCTCGAAGGATTTGTGGGAAGCCTGTTCCGCGAATTTGGTATTACAGTTGCCGCAGCAGTACTGGTGTCGGCCTTTGTATCATTAACCATTACACCTGTACTGAATGTGTACCTTAATAAAAAAGATGGGGGTCATGGTAAATTCTATGAAATGACGGAACCTTTTTTCCGTGGGATGGAAAATGGATATAAAAGAATGCTCACTGCATTTTTGCGTGTTCGTTGGATGGCATGGGTGATTGTTGCAGCCTGTTTGGGAGGTATTTTCCTGGTAGGAAGTAACCTGCAAAGCGAGCTGGCACCATTGGAAGACAGGAGCAGTATACGTTTCCAGATGTCGGGCCCTGAAGGTGCCAGTTATAGCTATATGGTGGATGTAGGGAATAAGCTGATTGATTATTTATCCGACTCCGTACCTGAAAAAGATTTTGTGTTTGCTGCAGTTCCCGGTTTTGGTGGTGGTGGTGGCGTAAACAGTGGTACAGCCAGGATTGCTTTTATAGACCCTGATAAAAGAAACAGGAGCCAGAGCGAAATAGCGAGGGCCATCAGTAAAAAATTGCCACAGTTTAACAATGCGAGAATATTTCCTGTAGAAGAACAAACCATTTCAGTAGGTCTGGGTTCCAGGGGATCATTACCTGTTCAGTTTATTTTACAGAACCTCGATTTTGAAAAAATAAAAGAAGTCATTCCTAAATTTTTAGATGAGGCAAAAAAAGATAAAACTTTTGCCAACGTAGATGTAAACCTGAAATTCAATAAACCGGAACTACAACTCACTATCGACCGTATAAAGGCAAAAGATTTAGGATTATCTATTTCAGATGTGGCCGATGTGGTATCGAGTGCATTCAGCGGAAGAAGACTGGCATATTTTATCATGAATGGTAAACAGTACCAGGTAATTTCACAGGTTGAATTAAAAGACAGACAGGAGCCCGGCGATATTTCGAACCTTTATGTACGAAACAGCAGGGGAGAAAATATACCACTTACTTCAGTGGTAAAACTGGAAGAAAATTCAAATCCGCCTACACTTTATCATTACAATCGTTTTAAGGCGGCTACTATCTCTGCATCACTTGCAGAAGGTAAAACAATAGGTGATGGTGTAAAAGCCATGCAGGCCATTGGTGATAAATTATTAGACGAAAGCTTCCAGACTGCATTGAGTGGTGCTTCAAGAGATTATGCGGAGAGTTCATCGAATACCACATTTGCATTCGGACTGGCACTGGTACTCATTTACCTCGTACTGGCAGCACAGTTTGAAAGTTTTAAAGATCCTTTTACCATCATGTTAACGGTGCCTTTGGCATTGGCGGGAGCTTTGTTGAGTCTTTGGTTATTTGATCAGACATTGAACATCTTCTCGCAGATCGGTATGATTATGCTCATCGGTCTTGTAACCAAAAATGGTATCCTGATTGTGGAGTTCGCCAACCAGAAGCGGGAATTCGGGCTGAAGAAAAGAGATGCAGTAATTGAAGCATCGGCACAACGTTTGCGTCCGATCCTCATGACCAGTCTGGCAACAGCATTGGGTGCATTGCCCATTGCCCTGAGTATCGGGGCCGCAGCTACCAGCCGTATGCCTTTGGGTATTGTAATTGTGGGAGGCATTATGTTTTCACTCATACTTACCTTATTTGTTATTCCTGCGGTATACACTTTTATCTCCGGTAAACATGAAGCCAAAAAAATTGATATAGCAGACTAAGTATTGAATAACCTGCGAGGAAAAGGATGAAAGCGAAAGTTTTCATCCTTTTTTGTTGATGTGTATGCTGATGGACTATCGTATTTTTGCAGTAGAATCAACAGACCATGAAAAGTTCTATTGCAGATATCAGAAAAGATTATAAACAACATTCATTAAACGAAGCAGATGTTGCCGCAGACCCCTACACACAATTCGATCGTTGGTGGAATGAGGCACTGGCTGCAGAAGTAGACGAAGTAAATGCCATGACACTGGCCACCGCAACAAAATCAGGTGTACCATCGGCCCGCATTGTTTTGCTGAAAGGATATGATAAGAATGGTTTTATCTTCTTCACCAATTATGAAAGTACCAAAGGGAAAGAATTGTTAGATAATCCATATGCGGCACTGGTTTTTTTCTGGAAAGAACTGGAACGGCAGGTAAGAATAGAAGGAAGGGTGGAGAAGATAAGTGCAGCAGAAAGCGATGAATATTTTCATTCGCGCCCGGAGGGTAGTAGAATTGGAGCTTGGTCATCGCCACAGAGTGCCATCATCTCCAACAGAAAAATTATTGAAACCAATGTAGAACAATACACCAAACGTTTTGCGGGTCATGATATTCCAAGACCAGAGCATTGGGGTGGTTACAGGGTAATACCTACTGCTTTTGAATTCTGGCAGGGAAGGAGCAGCAGGTTACATGACAGGTTTCATTATACTCAATTGAATGAAAGCTGGAAAGTAGAAAGACTGGCTCCTTAGTTATCGTTCTACAGAAACCAGTTTAATGAGTTTTGTCTTTGGGTCGAAAAAAAGTTCGATTAACAGATCGTTTTTAGCATATAAAAGATAAGGCGATAAGGCATTATAAAATGGCATAACCCCATTTTTAATCAATTTATCTTTGCCAATCATCTCAATTGCCCGATCAACAGTAACAGTAGAATCAATGATGATCGAACCATCCTGGAAACTGTTGGCATACCGAACCAGGTTGTTTTTTGCAGTTTTTTTATGACTTGATCTTATTTCAATAAAAACCTGATAAATACCAGACTCTTTAGCATAATACTGTATTGAAAGTCCGGATTGTTTAAACCGGTATGACCTTCTTTTTATGTCATTTTCTTCCCGTGTGGCAGGATTGTAAGAGCCAACTATATACCCCAAGCTGCTTTTAGTACCTACTAATGCATCAAGTGTTTCCTTACTGGGTTGCTGACTTATGCCAGAGCCGTTTACAAGGATTTCTTTTTCTTCCAGTGAAAGTTTTACCTGACTGTAAACGATTGTTTGCAAACCTGTAAAAAACAGTATAAGTAAATACTTCATCATCAATATAAAATTCTTATAATTAAATATACTCAAACTCCCGTTCTCCCCTTCTCCCTGTTAATACCTTTTGTAAAAAGTAAATTAAGAATTTGCTTAGACTGTTATTAACAGGGAGAAAGGGAGTTGGGGGAATAAAAAAGAGCGTTTATAAACGCTCTTTCCTTGTATAAGAAGATTGATGATTTATTTTCTGCTCATTGCTTTCTCAGCTGCAGCAACAATAAACGGCGTATCCAGTCCGTATTTGGCGAGCAGTTCATTGGGTTTACCGCTTTCACCAAAAGTATCGTTGGTGCCAATGTATTCAATAGGAACCGGGCAGTTTCTGGCAGCCACCTGTGCTACTGCATCACCCAATCCACCAATAATATTGTGCTCTTCCACCGTAACGGCACATTTTGTTTTGCTGATAGAAGCAATAATTGCTGCTTCATCTAATGGTTTGATGGTATGGATGTTGATCAGCTCTACACTGATGCCTTTTTCTTCCAGTATTCTTCCGGCTTCAATGGCTTTCCATACCATATGGCCGCAGGCGAAAATGGAAATATCAGATCCTTCACTCATTTTCTGCGCCTTACCAATTACAAAATCGCTGCCATCTTCTTTGGTGAAATTGGGCCATTTGGGTCGGCCAAAACGCAGGTATACCGGTCCATGTAGGTCGGCAATGGCTTTGGTGGCAGCTTTGGTCTGGTTAAAATCGCAAGGCACTACAACGGTCATCCCTGGCAACATTTTCATCAATCCAATATCTTCCAGTATCTGGTGAGTGGCACCATCTTCACCTAATGTTAAACCGGCATGTGAGGCACAGATTTTTACATTCTTGTCGCTATAAGCCACACTCTGGCGAATCTGGTCATATACACGACCCGTACTGAAGTTGGCAAAAGTGGTAGTATAAGGAATTTTGCCACCGATGGTTAAACCGGCTGCAATACCAATCATATTGGCCTCAGCAATACCACACTGTATAAAACGGTTCGGGAAATCTTTGATATAAGGTCCGAGTTTAAAAGAGCCGGCGAGGTCGGCTGTTAAAACCACCACAGTCTCATTTTCTTTTCCTAATTCATGGATGCCCTCTCCAAAACCGCCGCGGGTTTCTTTTTCATTGAGCACCTGGATGTCTTTTAGTTTCATACTTATATCTTGTTTTGAAAGTCCTTGCAAAGAAAGGGGATAAAAGTGAGTAGTGAGTAGTCAGTAGTGAGTAAAATGATTACATACTCACTACTGACTACTCACTACTCACT
>NZ_JAHVAA010000001.1 GCF_019264485.1 Sediminibacterium sp. | reverse complement strand
ATGTATGATGTCTGATGTACGATGTCTGATGTCGGATGTCGGATGTCGGATGTCGGATGTCGGATGTCGGATGTCGGATGTCGGATGTCGGATGTCGGAAAGCCATTATAAAATAAAAACCGAACATTTTGTTCGGTTTTTATTTTATAATGATCCCACTATTTCAAATCCGACATCTGCCATCAGACATCCTCCATCTTCTTAATATCCCAACCCCATATCTTTTCCTTTCATTGTAGCTGGTACTCCGTCAGTAATCCATTTGGCGGGTTTATCGCCTTTCAGCAGGTAATCGAAGAACTGCTGTTCACGAACCTGGATGTCTTTTCTGTTTCTTCTTTCTACCAGGTTATGGGCCTCATTATTGTAATTCAGCATCCATACTTTTTTACCAAGGCGGCGCATCGCAGTATAGTATTCAATGCCCTGGTACCATGGTACAGCATCATCGGCATCATTGGCCATGATCACCAGTGGTGTGGTTACTTTTGGCAACTGAAACAAAGGCGAGTTTTCAATATAGAGGTTTGGCTTCTCCCATAATGTGGCACCAATACGGCTCTGTGTTTTCTCATACTGGAACTGTCTGTTTAAACCTGTGCCCCAACGAATACCACCATAGGCACTTGTCATATTAACCACCGGCGCACCTGCCCATGCTGCTGCATACAAATTGGTTCTGGTAATCAGGTGAGCAATCTGGTAACCACCCCAGCTTTGTCCCTGTAACCCTAATTTGGTACTGTCTACATACCCCTGTTTCACCACAGCTCTTGTACCGCTGAGGATATAGTCATAGGCACCTTGTCCGGGATAACCTTTTTTATACCAGATATCGGGTACAAATACCACATAACCTCTGCTGACAAAGAATGAAATATTCAATCTTGATGGTGTAGGTGATGGTGCATTATAACCATACAAACCCTGACTGCTTCTTTCATAGAAATACACGATCATCGGGTATTTCTTTTTAGGATCAAAATCTTCGGGTTTGTATACGATGCCTTCTGCTTCTTTACCTGTATATGCTTTCCATTTGAAGAGCTCAGCCGTTCCCCAATTATATCCAGCCTGCTGCGGGTTGGTATTCGATAATTGCCTTGCTGCACCATCCAGCGCCTGCACATACAAATTTGGTGACTGCTGGTAGGTTTCTTTGGTATAAGCCAGCACATTGGCATCTTTTGCTTTCTGAATGGCAGGACTCACACCCATCTTTTCTTTGAATACCTGTTTGAATTCTTTATTAAACAGGTTCAGGGTAGCAAGACCACCACTTTTATCTTTCTCATCAAATGAACGAAGTAATAATGTTTGTCCGGCTTTGATAAACCGCTCTTCCTGATCGGTATTTACATAGCGATAAGTGGTTTTGTCTTTACGACCGGCAGTAAGACATACCGATGCCGCTTTCCCTTCCGGATCTACCTGCCATATATCGTAACGGTCGTACACAAACACGTATTGATCACCTTCAGACCATTTTACGATGCCATATGCATTCGGATCATCAGGTACGTCATTTTCTTCATCTGACAAAGATGTTTTAATGTCTTTGGCCACCTGGTATAATTGCTGCGTGTTGTTATTGTACACAAAATATTGTTGCTTCTTTTCATCGAAGAACAAAAGGTATTTACCGGTATAAGATGGCTGAAGGTTTCCGCCTTTCAAATCTTTCCTGATCACTTCTGCGGCCCCTGTTGTTGGGTTTACCTTGTATACATCATTCAAACTAAAACCCTGCCATTGTGTAGCTACGCGTTTTCCAAAATCAGACACCCCATAAAATACAGGGCCATCCCCTTCCTGTGTAGGAACAACCGTGCGTAGTTTTTCATTGGCCAGTTGTACCACCTGATTTGCAGCAAGATCGTAATACGCCGTATAACTTCTTCTCAGTTCTGTATTCAGGTTTCTTAGCTGTACGGGTTGAATATAATCGTCGTTATAATGCCATACATCCACACTCACCCTGTCTATTTCAGGTACTGTGGTATCACGTACTGGCCAAATGGGTAATGTTCCTAAAAACAACCTGTTACCTGTTTTACTGAATATAATACTACCAGGATTATCGCTGATGGTCCAGTTGGCAGTCAGGCCCTTTGTTTTATTGTCTGCCAGGAGACGGGCACTGTCCATTCCGTCTTTATAATAATAGAGTTTATAAAATTTCTGTAAGGCTTTACTGCTGCTGTCTCTTTCTGCAACAAAAGCTACCTGTGAACCGGCTTCATCCATACGGAAACTCTTGGCTTCGTTAAAACGCTTGAAGATGGTTGTTGAAGTATTGTTTTTAAGGTTCAGTTTTGTCAATGAAGCTACCGATGCTTCATCGCTGTTTTTACGCGTTGTTTCAATTAGTAAAACAGCTCCGGTTTTGTTGAAAAAATAATCTTTTACCAATGTAAACCTGCGTTCTTCTCCTGTCAGTAAATTTCTCAATACCAGTTCCGTGCCTTCTTCAATTGGTTCTGCTGCTGGTCTTGCCGCAGGGCGGTTTGTTCTCGCGGTTTGCAGCACAGACAGGCCATTTGTTTTGGCCAGGTTGGCTTTATTACGGATACTATCCGCTACACGCATCAGGCTATCGGCCATTGACAACATGGTATTGATCCTTGTTAAAGAATCGGGGGTGCGTGGACGATTTGTTTCGGGTAATGGTTTATCCAGTAAATAAGCCAGCCAGGTTCCGGTTTCATCCGGAATCTTATAACTTTTAATACGTGGTACTTTTAATATATCTGTTTTTCCCAGCGTTATAATGGCAAGACTGTCCTTTGGCATTTCATCCGGACGACGTTTCTTGATTCTTGCATCCCGTGTATCTTTATAGAATGGTCTGATTCGACAGATCGCATATAGATTGTCTTCGGTAATTGCTACACTGTAACCGCGGGGTATAACTATTTTGTAATCACCCGACAAACTCTGGATATACAGGTTACCATCGCCCTCCTGGGGGTTTACGGCATAAGCCACATATTTTCCATCGTTACTGATGGCTCTTTCTCCTATTGCCTCCCATCCGTCATACACAGTATGATCGAGTGGTTTTTTCTGCGCAAGGGTCTGAAGCGCCGGCAGGAATAAGAGGGCCAGCATGAGTTTTTTCATAGCGGTAGTTTTAGTAGGCTCCGAAGATAAACAAACCCGCGGCTTCTGCTAATGGCTTTTACAGGAAAATGACCAATGGATGAACAGTAGCCTGAAACCATTGTTTCACTACTTTTACGCAAATTACCCATATGAAGAAACAGCTCCTTATTCCTGCATTACTACTTTCTGCCTCACTCTTTGCACAGGAACCCAAACTCGAAAAAATATGGACCACCGACAGCCTGCTGAAAGTACCCGAATCAGTTTTATTTGATGCGGAAAACAAAGTATTATATGTTTCAAATATTGATGGACAGCCGGGAGGAAGAGATGGCAAAGGCGCTGTTGGGAAAGTGGGGCTTGATGGAAAAATTATTGCAGCTGAATGGATCAGCGGATTGAATGCCCCCAAAGGAATGGGACTTTATAAAAACAAACTCTATGTGTCTGATTTAAATGAAGTGGTGGTGATAGACATAAAAAAAGGAACCATTACAGAAAAAATAATAGTCCCGGATGCTGTATTCCTGAACGATATTACCATAGACAATAAAGGAACCATTTATGTAAGTGATAGCCGGACTTTTAAAGTGCATAAAATAGAAAACGGAACCGTTTTTTTATTGGTCGACAAATTACAGGGACCCAACGGGTTACTCGCCATAAAAGACGGATTACTGATACTCGACAGGGGTAGTTTACTAAAGATGACAAACGATGGACAACTCTCAAAACTAGCCGATGGGATGGACCCTGCAACAGATGGTATTGAAATGGTAAAAGAGAAAGAATATATTGTTAGCTGCTGGGGTGGTATTGTGTATTATGTATATGCCAATGGTAATAAAACCACATTGCTTGATACCAGAAATGAGAAAATGAATAGCGCAGATATTGGCTACGATACCAAAAAGAAAATCGTATACGTACCCACTTTCTATAGAAATACCGTTACAGCCTATCAATTAAAGCAATAATTAAGGTCATTTTAAGGCAGGAATCTTAGACATATGAAGAGAAAGGCAGATATTTCATAATGGTGAACACCCACCTAAGGCCAATCCAAGATTCAAATGCATTCATTTGAAATGAATACCGACGTTTATAGCATGCAACAAACGATCAGAATGCTGGAGCATTCTGAATTGTTTTCCTGTATGCTGATGAATGAGGAAGGGTATTACACCTATATCAATCATCGTTTTGCCCAAATTACAGGATTGGCTGTATCAAATATATCTCATACAAAAGCAGATACCCATATTCATTATGCTGATCTTGAATTTTTCCGCAACCAGTTATTCAATTGCAGCCAGCATCCCGGCGATAAATTTTCTGTAACCGTAAGGTATATTAATGGTGACCATACTCATACCGTGCAATGGGAACTCTGCTGCTATACAGATGACCAGGAGCAGGTTATTCTTGGTATTGGAGTACCATTGAGTGGCGATCCGCTGGAAGAATTTTCCGCTACCCGTTATGCCCAGCAATTCAATGAATACCTCGATGGTGTGCAGGATGGTTTTTTTGCACTTAACCGTAACTGGATATTCATCAGGGTAAACCGTTTTTTTGAACAGGTTACAGGTCTTAACAGACATGACATGATTGGCCGGAGTTTCTGGGATATATTTCCCGACTCTCCCGACCAACCCTATGCAGTGGCCATGCGCAAAGCATTCGACCAGGAACAAACCATCACATTTGAACAACCCTGGCCGCCGGAATATCATTTTGCAGTATCAGCTAGTCCCTCAAAAGAAGGTATCATCTGTTATTTCATTGATATTTCCTTACAAAAGAAACAGCAACTTGAACTGCTGGCCAATGAAATAAAATTAAAAGCCATTCTCGACAGCACCACCGATGTAAATATCATGATCAGTCCTGATATGCACATCCTTAACTACAACCGTACTGCGGGTTTGCTGGCTGAAGAATATTTCAGGACCCAGTTACATATTGGTGCCAATTTTATGCATTATGTAATGCCGGAACTGAGAGAATCATTTCAGGATAATTTCAACCGGGCATTAGCTGGTGAAAAACTGACTACTGAGCGACCCGTTGCCTTACCCAATGGTGATGCGATGTGGTTCCAGTTTTTGTATTACCCGGTTTATAGTGATGCAGAAAGTATGATGGGTGTAGCCATGAATATCACCAATATTAACGGGCGAAAAACCGCCGAGATGAAACTGCTGCAACAGTACGATAAAATGCGTGAGATTGCTTATTTACAATCGCATGAAGCCAGGGCTCCGTTGAGTAATATACTCGGGCTGATTAATGTGCTGATGCTCTACACAGAAAAAACAAATGATCCTGATATTTTACAGGTACTCGAACACCTCAATGAAAGTGCAGCCAGACTTGATACAGTGATCCAGAAAATTGTGTCGAATACAAGACAGGAATAAATTACAGTGAAGATTTTTTTACCTGTTGATGCTGCCTCATCACCCTGATCATCTGTAATACCACAGAAGCCGTGATAAGCAATACACCGATATAAAAACTATTTCCCAACTGTTTCTGTTCTCCAAATAAAACAAAAGCAAGTGCAATACCATATACAGGCTCAAGGTTGAGACTCAGGTTTTGTGTAAATGCAGATACTTTTTGCAAAGCCTGTAACATGAGATCCATGGCGAGTACGGTACAGAGCCAGCCCAGTATAAGTAACCAGCACCAGTCTGATAATGAAGGCAGCACTGATTCAACAGGATAATAATGCAGGTAAACAGGCATGAGTAAAGTAAGTAATAACAAACCCCCACTTAGCTCATATACCATCATTACGCGTGGTTCTACTTTATTTACCTGTCTTTTATTGAGTACGGTAAACAATGCCGCCAGTATGGCTGAAACAATACCGGCAATAATGCCTTCCCTGTAACGCTGATCAAATTGAAAAATCAGTAAAATTCCAAGCAGGCTGATGAAACCTAAGCCCACATCCCATGCACTGAATTTTTTATTATTGAACACAGGTTCTAGCAAAGCAGTAAAAAGCCCTGTTGAAGCAAAACATACCAGTCCGATAGATACATTGGCCATCTTAATACTCCCATAAAAAAATACCCAGTGCAACGCGATGAGTGTACCAATACCCAACAATTTCCAGACCATGGAGGCGGGAATACGCTGGAACTGTTTTTTTATCTGTAATAAAAACAAAAGACTCACTACCGTAATCATGATTCGATACCATACCAGCAAGCCTTCATTCAGTTGTATGAGTGCACCCAACACACCGGTAAAACCAGCCAGAAAAACAGAAATATGTAGTTTGATAAGTGCCTCTCTCATAAGAAGGGTTGTGTGGCAATAAAGCTAATGAGAAAGGAGTAAAGTGAGGGCCGTAATGTTTGAAAAGTCAGGCTGTTGTGCTTCGAGACTTGCACTATGAGCAAAACAGCGAATTATTTTGAGTACAACCCAATTTCAACACACTATCTTCCCTGGCTCGTAGCTCAAGGCTCACAGCTCATTGTCAATAATACTCTCCTAGGAACTCGCTACGCGCTTGCGGTAGTTACGGAAAAGGCTGTGCCATTGAATTTTCAATACACCCAATACACCTTCTTTAATAATACCCTTGCTCATTTTGCTTACACCGATTTTACGGTCAACAAAAGTGATGGGTACTTCTTTGATACGGAAACCCAGTTTCCAGGCTACAAATTTCATTTCTATCTGAAAAGCATATCCAACAAATTCAATCTCATCGAGGTTAATGGCTTCCAGTACCTGTCGTTTATAACAAACAAAACCGGCAGTAGGGTCGTTTACAGGCATCCAGGTTAAAAGACGGGTGTACAATGCGCCACCCCTTGAATACAATTGCCTGTCTAACGGCCAATTCTCTGTTTTACCACCAGGTACATACCTGCTACCCACTGCTACATCGGCACCCTCTTGTACGCAGGCCTGAAACAATCTTTCCAGGTCTTTGGGGTTATGCGAAAAATCGGCATCCATTTCAAAAATAAAATCATAACTCCTTGTAATACCCCATTTGAATCCATGGATATAAGCGGTACCCAGGCCGAGTTTCCCTTTTCTTTCTTCCAGGAAAAGTTGTTTGTGGTAATGTGGCATCAGCGATTTAACGATGGAGGCCGTTCCATCAGGAGAAGCATCATCAATTACCAGCACATGATAACCTGCATCCAATTCGAATACAGCGGCTATAATTGAGGCAATATTATCCTTCTCATTATAAGTTGGTATGATGACTAATTTTTTCAAGGGCTGAAACAGGTTGCTCCGCTAAAATACAACACAGAACGATTGCTCGCTGTTTCGTGGGAAGAAATGCGGGAAATACGGTGTATTTAATACAGACTTATCCTTTTTTTAACAGGGTTCTATTCAGGATTTCAGTTAGTTTTTGTTTCGTATTCATCGGAAAATCGCCTTTCATCATCCAGTCGTAGTACTGGGGCTCTTCTTTGAGTACCTGAACAACCGCTTTGCCTTTGTGTTTGCCAAAATTAAATATCTCTACCCCATTTTCTTTAATAAAGCGGCGTGCAAAATCAACAATATCATCTTCACCGGTAAATTTTACGATGCTGTCAACCGTATCGCCTATCTGCGGATATCGTTCTACCTGCGCTTCCAGTACTTCCCAGGTAGCTGTTGCATCTATTTCTGCACTGTGTGCACCTTCCAGTGTTTTCTGACAATAAAATTTATATGCAGCACTTAAAGTGCGTTGTTCCATCATGTGAAATACTTTTTGTACATCGACCAGTTTTTTGCCATCTACAGAAAATTCAATACCCACACGTAGAAACTCTTCAATCAGCATGGGAATATCGAAGCGATTGCTGTTATAACCACCCAGATCGCATTGATCAATAAATTGTTTGATTTCATTGGCCACCTGTTTAAAACTCGGCGCCTCTTTTACCATCTCATCTGTAATACCATGTATATCGCTTGAGCTTTTAGGAATAGGCATCAATGGATTGATGAGTTTACGTTTTACCTGTTTGGTACCATCAGGATTGATCTTTACGATAGCGATCTCCACAATACGGTCTATACTGATATTTACTCCGGTTGTTTCAAGATCAATAAAGGCAAGTGGACGGCTGAGTTGCAATTTCATGTTACGAAGTAAATACTTTAATTCTTAATTAGTGTTTTTTAGGTGTTGTTCCATCAGTTGACCAGCCAGTAAAGGAATATCCAACCCATCATAATTACCACTACTCATCAGCAGGAGGCTGGACTTTTTGTAATTCCGCGATACTAACCAGTCATGCAATACTTCTCTGTTGGTAAAAACAATCAGTCCTTTTTTATTAAATCCTGTTTCTATGGCTGTTGCAGATAAATCGGGTAGTCGTTTCAGTTCCAATGCGTGACGTGAATAGAACACTACTGCTTCATCTGCCTGTTCCAACGCCCCGTTATATTCCTGCATGAATGCTTCGTTGAGGCTGCTGTACGTGTGCAGTTCCAGCACTGCAATCAGTTTACGTTCCGGAAACTGGTTTTTTACCGCATCGATGGTTGCTTTTACCTTACTTGGTGCGTGGGCAAAATCGCGGTACATGGTGCAGTCATCTGATGATGCCAGCAATTCCAATCTTTTGGCCGCCCCTGTAAAGTTTTCGATAGCGGGCATAAATTTAGTTGCCGTTATACCCAATTCTTTGCAGGCATAATAAGCGGCATAGAGATTCATGAGGTTATGGTTTCCGAAAACTTTCAGCGAGCCTTTTACACCATCAATGGTAACAGATGTAGCACCATTAATAATCTCGTGTTCAGGAATATTGTAAGGTTGATAGCGAATATCGCTTCTTAGATTCTTTGTAACCAGTTCTTTTAATACAGGATCAGATGCATTGTAGATAAGCACGCCTCCCTCTTCAACCCTGTTGATAAAAATGGTAAACTGCTCCAGGTAAAAATCAAATGTGGGGAACACATTGATATGATCCCAGGCAATCCCAGTTAAGATGGCCACATGCGGATAGAGAAAATGAAATTTAGGTTTACGTTCAATGGCACTGGCTGGGTATTCATCTCCTTCACAAACAATAACAGGCGCATCTGTAATATTAACCGACTGATCAAAACCTTCCACCCTTGCACCCACCAGGTAATCAAAAGACTGCTGTGTTTGTTTCAACACATGCATAATCATACTGGTGGTGGTGGTTTTGCCATGACTGCCCCCAACTACTATACGGGTTTTGTTTTGGCTCTCGTGATAGATATATTCAGGGAAAGAATAAATTTTCAAACCAAGTGAAACCGCTTTTTGTAATTCCGGGTTATCCTGTTTGGCATGCATACCCAGGATAACGGCGTCCAAATCCGGAACAATCAGATCGGGCTGCCAGCCAATAACTACTGGTAAAAGCCCCTGTTGAAGCAGGTTGGTTTTGGCTGGTTCAAAGATTTCATCATCGGTTCCTGTAACCTGGTAACCCTTTTTATGCAGCGCTATGGCCAGCTGGTGCATCACACTCCCCCCTATTGAAATAAAATGAACCCTCATAATAATTGATTGATTTCAACCGTTTTACACTAATTAACGAATCGGCAACTGTACTCAAAGCAACATTATAACTTAAATCAGTATCTTCGTTATAGCGCAAAATACAGTCAAAACGCCAACTTAATACAACACACATGAAAAAGATAACCGCTTTAATGCTCCTGTTATTGTTCAGCGCTGCATTGGTTAGCTCTTGTACCTCTTCAAAAAGCAGAGGCTGCCCTACTACTAATCCCCGTTATTTCAAACCTTAACAGGGCAGAAATTTATTGGTTCAAAGAATGTTTGATATTTAAGATGAATTGGAATACCCTAAGTTCAGTTGAACAATTAGCCGCAATCAAATCAGCCTCTTTCCAGCAACCCCAGGTTATTTTCAAACACAGCACCCGTTGTAGTATCAGTTCCATGGTGCGTAGCCGGTTGGAAAGAAGTGTAGTACCAGAAAATATTCATTTTCATTACCTCGACTTACTGGCTTATCGTCCGCTTTCCAATCAGGTTGCCGAAGAATTTGGTGTTTATCATGAATCTCCACAGGTGCTGCTCATAAAAAATGGCGAATGTGTATACGATGAAAGTCACCAGGGCATAAATATGGATGAAATCGCAGAACAGGCTGTATTGTAGTTTCTCTATGCTTCATTATTATTTACATTCAGTAAATTGCTGAAAACACCGCTTCATGACTATTACTGTATTTGGCGCAACCGGACAGGTAGGCAAATATGTAGTTACGCAGGCATTGGCGCGTGGTTATACCGTTAAAGCTTTTGGCAGGTCTATAGCATCATTGATTGACAAAGATGCTGCCAATGAAAACCTCATTGCCGTTAAAGGTTATGTATTTGAAGAAGCAGATGTTTTAGCTGCTGTTACAGGTGTAGATGCAGTGGTTTCTGTTTTAGGCGGCGCTTTTGATGGAAAAGACCGCACCAGGAGTCTGGGTATGAAAAATATTATTGCCCAGATGAAAAAAACAGGGATAAAAAGAATTGTAGCCCTGGGTGGTATGGGTATATTAAATGCAGATGACAATGAATTACTCATTGAACAGTCCGACTATCCTGAGCAATACAAACCAGTAGGGCTCGAACATTTAGCTGCATATCGTTCACTGGAAGTTTCTGGTCTTGACTGGACTTTTGTTTGTTCTCCCGATATTCTCGATCAACCTGGTAACAGGCAATATATTACTTCGGCTAATTATCCCCCCAAACCCAATCAATACCAGATAGCCGCAGGTGATCTGGCAGATTGTATGTTGCAATGCATTCACAAAAAGCAGTATTTATTTCAGCGGGTAGGGATCAGCAGATTGTGAGGGTGAATGGTGAGTTAACAGGTATTAAATTTTTCAGGAAAAAAATATTATTCTTACCCCACTCACTACTGACTACTCACTACTCACTACTTCCCTCATCATCAACCAGTCTCTCTGCACATCTCTGCCTAATACAAAATCGTGTTCTGAAAATTTTTTGAAGTCAAATGAGTTGTAGAAACTGATGGCACGTTGATTTTTCTCCCATACACCGAGCCAGATAGTTGTATATTTTTTTTCTTTCGCATAAGCGATGGCATGCTGCATCAATGCTTTTCCTATACCCTTTCCTATCATATGTTTTCTGGCATAGAAACGACAGATTTCAATGGCTTTATCAGTCCCTTTTAATTCGGTGTGCTTTCCAGGTTTTAGTTTGATATAACCGGCGGGTTCTTCTTTATGATAAATAAGAAAAAAGATACAGTCAGGATGAGAGAGTTCTGCCATCAGTAATGGTGTACTGAAGGGCCCATCCAGAAATAACTGCATGTCTTCTGCTGTATTATTTTCTGCAAAGCTGTCGCAGAAAGTTTCACGGCTGATGGTTGCAATCAGTGCCGCATCTGCTTCGGTAGCCTGTCTGATGGTAATTTCAGTCATTAATGTTATGCTGATACGTTTTCAATCACCATGGCACTGGCACCACCGCCACCATTACAAATACCTGCAGCACCTGTTTTTCCACCATGTTGTTTGAGTACATGAATCAATGTAACAATAATTCTTGCCCCACTGCAACCCAGCGGATGTCCCAATGATACTGCACCACCATGTACATTTACTTTAGCAGGATCGAGCTGCATTTTTTGCATATTGGCAATACCTACCACAGAGAATGCTTCATTGAGTTCTACAAAATCAATATCACTCATCAACAATCCGGCTTTAGCTACTGCTTTGGGAACAGCCAGTGAAGGAGTGGTTGTAAACCATTCAGGCGCCTGTTCAGCATCGGCATAACTGCGGATAACAGCCAGTGGTTTAATACCCAGTGCTTCTGCTTTTTCTTTGCTCATGAGTACCAGAGCAGCGGCGCCGTCGTTCATGGTAGAAGCATTGGCGGCTGTTACAGTTCCATCTTTTACAAAAGCAGGTTTCAATTCGGGTATCTTATCAAATTTCACATTGAATGCTTCTTCATCTTTTGTAAACAGAACCGGATCCCCCTTACGTTGCGGAATAGGCACAGGAACAATCTCTGCATCAAAACTTCCATTGTTCCAGGCGGCCTGACTTCTTTTATAACTTTCTATGGCAAATGCATCCTGTTCTTCGCGACTGATATTACATTCTTTGGCACAAAGTTCAGCGGCATTACCCATAGCATAGTTATGGTACACATCAGTGAGTCCGTCTTTTGCCAGTCCATCTATTAATTGCACATTCCCATATTTATTACCCCAACGGAGGTTGGGAGAATAAAAGGGCACATTGCTCATACTTTCCATTCCACCGGCAACTATAATATCTGCATCACCCAATAAAATTGATTGGGCCCCCTGTGCAATGGCTTTCATACCACTGGCACATACTTTATTCACCGTAGTGCAAATGACAGCATCTGGCAAGCCGGCAAATTTTGCAGCCTGACGCGCAGGAGCCTGACCTGTATTGGCCTGTATTACACAACCCATTAATACTTCCTGTACATCAGTGGGTTGAATACCTGCTCTTTCCACAGCAGCTTTAATGGCAATGGCTCCCAACTGGGGAGCGGTAAAATCCTTTAAACTTCCACCAAATGAACCCATTGGTGTACGAACAGCCGATACGATATATACAGTTTTTGTTGCCATTTCTCAATTTTGAATTGCAAATATAAAGCATTCATACTAACAACCGTTAGTCTTGTTGCTTTAAAAGATATTCATTCATTGATCATTGAATCTCAGGCCACAGATTCACAGATTATTAAGTGTGCAGCTAAGCGGGTTAAGATTAAACAGACTTATCTTAGTGATAATATGAATGATATGCATTTGCTTAAATACCCGAAATTTTTATTGATCATTTTAATGAGTGCAATACTTACCGGTTTTGCAGTTATTGCACCAGATTGTACACAACTAAAAAAGGGGAAATTTCATAGCTATAACAAACAGGGCATACATATTATTATCAACAGGATTGATGGTATTCAGCAAGACATTAATACCCAAACAAAAGATACCACTTACTGGAAAATAGACTGGCTGGATAATTGTCGCTTTGCCGCCAGTTTTTTAACCGGTTCAGGGCCTAAAACCCCGGAAGAAAAGAATTTTTACCAGAGTACCGTTTTGTTTTATGAAGTAAAAGAAATAGCCGATAATTATTATATCGGAACCACTACTGTTAAGGCCCCCAATGGAACGAGCAGTTCTACTGATACTACCTGGCTGGTAGAAAAAAACAAATATTAAGCTTTTTCATCAGGTTTTGGTACAAGATTTGTAGGTATTATTTCATAACCCTTGCTGATGCAATTGAATAAAGCCATTCTAAGTACACTGCTGATTATTCTTTCGTTTAGCTCAAGAATAGATGCACAGGAGCCTGATCCTGTTTTTGTACAACAATACAAAACGTTCAGAGAGATTACCGATTCCCTATCCTCTTATGCCTTGTATCTGGTTCCTTATGGCTCAACTAACAAAATCAGGTTAACCGGTGCCTACCAGAGCCGGCTCTCTAAAGTGTATCATTTTTTGAAGCAGAATAAAAAAATAGATTTTCAACAACCAGATTTTATCATCGGAATTTTAATAGATGATCAGCAGATAGAAGAACCCAAAGTGCTGCCGAATGGGAGAAGAGATATGTATGACCAATATATTTTAAAAGTTACTTACCGGTATAAAGTTAATTTCCTGATTCACACGAAAGATAAAAAGGAATTAAGGTTTACACTTGGCGACATCGTTGCACATGAGAAAACCATGGAGATGAGTTCCCCGTTAAATGAAATCAGGGATTCCATCAGCCGGAGGGGTTATTCCATGCAACCACAGCCACAGGCGATTTCACTTACTCAATTGCAATCACCCAGGTACGGAGAGCTATGGATGCACACAGAAGATTATAAAACACTTTTATCTAAGCTACTGGACAAATTCACTAACTATTATGTAGACAGGGTTGATAACTAAAAACCAACAAATGAAAAAACTACGCTTACTACTGCTGTCAATTACCTTATTCATGAGTAGCTCTTGTTTGTTTGCACAGGATGATTCTGCCTTTGCACAGATTTACCGTACACTGCGTGAAATGACGGATTCGTTGAAAACCTATAGTTTATACATTGTTCCGCCTCAATCAGCAGACAAAATTAAGCTGGGGCCTGTTTATCAGAGAAGATTGGTAGAGGTGTTTCATTTTCTGAAATCGGGTAAGCAAGTGAACTATGAAGACCCGGATTTTATTATTGGTTTTCTTATTGACGGACAATCTTTACACACCCCCAATGGTACTGCGTCTACCAGTTATAGCGCGGGTGTAAATGGTGCTATAAATGTTTCACAGGCCACCCATAAATTTTATTTTACAGTTTTAGTTCACACCAAAAAAAAGCAACAACTTAGTTTCCGGCTTGGTGGAACTGTTTATGTCAGCAAACGTATTACTGAAACACCTACTTATAGTTTTAATAATCAGATTAAAGACTCCATAACCAGAAACAGGCTTCCACAGAACCAGGGTTATCTTTTAAGAGACCAGTCTATTTCACAAAACAACTCATTTTTAGACAGCAGACTCCTTCCCAATGTTGAAGATTATAAAGCACAACTCTTGAAAATATTCCAGCTATACAAGAATAAATATGTAGACAGGGTATATAATTAATCCTTTGTATCCAGTGCTTTAATACCTGTTTGGGTAAATTCAATTTTTCTTTGTTTGTACAGGTTACCCGTAGTCATTTTAAAGGTTTTTTTACTCATTCCAAAGAATTCATAAATGTCTTCCGGGGCCGACTTATCATTATAGGGCAGGTAGCCATTGTTTTCCGCGAGCAGGCGTAATACTTTACCCGCTTCATCTTCTACTTTCTGAAAGCCGGGTTTACCCAGCACTACATCAATTTTATTACCGGGTAATATTGTTTTTACAAAGCCTTTTAAATGATCGCCAATTTCTATATCACTGAATATTTCGCTTGTATGAATGATACCTGTGTGCAGGTTGTTTATGATGACTACATAACCCAATTCAGATTTTCGATACACCAGTAAGTCAACCTGATCGAGTTCTTTCACCGTGAGTGTGTCATTGCTCAGCAACTGCTCCAGTTTTTCTGTTGCAGCTACCCTTCCGGTCATTTCATCGATATAAAGTTTCACGAGGTATTCTCCGCCCTCACGCATACCACCCAATTGTTTGGATGCAGGCACAAACAGGTCCTTCATCAACCCCCAGTCTAAAAAAGCCCCCTGTCTGGTTACAGCCACTGCTTTCATTTTTACGATTTCTCCTACACAGGCTTTTGCTTTTTGTGTGGTGGCAATCAGCCGGTTATCTGAGTCGTGGTAAACGAATACAGTGATTTCGTCTCCAATTCTTAACCCCTTGGGGGCAAAACGGGTTGGCAGGAGAATACCCTCCTCCCCATTATCGAGATAAAAACCAAAATCTACTTTTCTTGATACTTTCAGTGTATTGTATCGGCCTACCAGCACTGGCTCCATAAAACAGTTTAAGGGGCAAAAATAGGTTAGTTTATTGGTTTAGCTGAAAATGCATGCATAAAGCCCCTTTCCACTACTGTTAGCAACTTTAAACAAGCACCTTCAAATGCTTTAAATATTTTGCGGCCAATGAACCGGATCAAGCCCCTTATTGGAATAGTATTTTTATTTTTTGGCTGGAATAAAACCTTACTGGCTCAACAGGTAAATGGCCATTGGTTTGGGGTGGGGAAAGTTGCAGTACCCGGCGAACACAGTGCCTATATGGCCGAACTCATTCTGAAACAAAAGGGTAAAACTGTGGCGGGTGAATTACAATATTATTTTCGCGACAGTCTTTTTAAGTTAGCGGTTAACGGTGTTTTCAACAGCAATACCCGGCAGCTTAGCTTTAAACCCGTTCCATTTATTTATTATTTATCGCGAAGCACCAGAAATGGGATTGATTGTATACTGACAGGCAATTTTACACTTATTGTTAACCGAACAGAATCTATTCTGAATGGTGCTTTTGAAAGTGATGCCGCACACCGGTACACAGCTCCAGCCATTCAGTTTCGTTTCAGGTATTCAACAGATACCCTTTCAGCCCCCATAAGCCCAATAACAGAAATAGCAGTTGATGAACCGGAGAAGGATACTGTTTTTATACCTGTTATTACCCCGGTTGCAGCACCCAATATCATTGATACAGTATTTCTGAAAAGGGAAAAACTATTGGTGCGCGAGATAGAGGTATCTGGTGGGCCTCTGCGACTTGAATTGTACGATAACGGAAGTATAGATTACGACTCTGTATCGGTTTATCTTAATAACCAGTTACTGATACCTAAAGTAAAACTCGATCACAGGGCCATCAGGAAAACCATTCAATTAGACAGTTCGCTGGCTTTTAATGAACTGAGTATGTTTGCAGAAAACCTGGGCATGGTACCACCGAATACCGCTGCATTAATCATCTACGACGGAGATAAAAGACATGAACTCATTCTCACCAGCGACCTGAACCGAACAGCAACAATAAGGCTGAGGAACAGAAGAATAGCGAATATTCAATAATGAATGTTGAAGTAATTCATTATTGAATATTCATCATTCAAACAGCTCCTGCTGTGGATTATCTTCTTTGGGTTTTTGCTCCCATTCCATTTCAATGCTTTTATTGAAGTCGGTGAGCTTGGCCCCTACTGCTTTCCAGCCCATTACTTCTACCATTTTTGCCACTTTAAATTTTGCTTTTCGTACCTGAGTACCTTTACCGGTTTGTACTCCCAATATAGGTTCATCTTCAGTAGTAACCGCTTCCAGACGGTTTCCCTCTCCTTCCTTAATAAAGAGGAACTGGGTTTTTAAAGTACTGGTTTCAATTTTAAATCGCTTGATATTATACTGCCGTTTATCGTTGTCGAGATAAACAGCTGTAATGATTTTATTGGGATCGAATTTTTCAACCAGTGCAATTTTTTCCGGCTCAAAACGCTGTGTCATTTCAGTATCGGTGAGCTCATAAGTTCCGTCGTGATAGATCAGCAGTAATTTTTCATCTTCAAAACTTCCGAGGTACTGCCCTTTTTCTTCCGTATTCAGTCGGCCGAATTTGTCATCGAACCAGAGTTTACGACCTGCCAGTGTACTCTTTCCGGCTTCCTTCAGTTTTACGGCTTTAATCGGATATTTGGTTACCTGGTTACCCATACTGCTCCTGCCCTTGATTTCCAGTTCTTCAAAATAGAAATCAAATTCCTTGTTTCGTGCTGTACAGTTAGGACTGAGTACAATTTTCACTACTTCTGCTTCACCGTTCAGGTTAGCGGTGAAATAGTGCACTTTACTTTTATCAGATCCTTTGGTAAGATCGTATTCTTTTTCTCTTGTAATACCGGTTACATTAAAACGTTTGGCATAACTGGTTCCGGTGGCTCCATCGAGATAAATCATGTTGTAGGTAGTACGCTCATCATTTTTCTGGAATACAGCAGCATGAAGAATATCTTTCCCGATAAACACTTTATCCGACACCTTCACCACTTTCATGGTACCTGAGCGGGTAAAGGCAATGATATCATCATAATCAGAGCAATCACAGAGAAACTCGTCTTTCTTTAATCCGGTGCCAATAAATCCTTCCGAACGGTTGATGTATAATCTGGTATTGGCAATAGCTACCTGTTTTACCTGGATGGTATCAAATTCTTTGATCTCGGTTTTGCGCTCTCTTCCTTTGCCATATTTTTTCAGGAGGTTTTCAAAATAAGCCACTGCAAAATCGGTCAGGTGTTCCAGATCGTGTTTTACCTGTTTGATATCTGCTTCTATCGATTTAATCTGCTCATTCAGTTCATTGATATCGAGTCGGTAAATTCTTCTCACCGGTTTTTCAGTGAGTTTGAGAATATCTTCTCTTTCAATAGCCCTTTTCAGTTTTTTCTTGAAGGGAGTAAATGCTTTATCAATGGCTGCTATTACTGCATCCCAGGTAGCATGTTTCTGTTCAAGCTCCTTGTATATTTTTTCTTCAAAGAATATTTTCTCTAGTGATGTATAATGCCATTTATCTTCCAGCTCACCCAGTTTTATCTCCAGTTCTCTTTTGAGTAATTCTTTTGTATTGTCAGCAGATACTTTCAGTAATTCATGTACTCCCATGAATTGCGGCTTATGATCTACAATTACACAGGCATTGGGCGATATACTCACTTCGCAATCTGTAAATGCATAGAGTGCGTCGATCGTAATATCGGGTGAAATACCGGCAGCCAGATCAATATGTATTTCTACTTCTTTGGCTGTTACGTCTGTTACTTTTTTAATTTTAATTTTCCCCTGGTCATTGGCTTTGGTGATGGTTTCCATCAACTGGGTAGTGGTTACACCATATGGCACATCTCTGATGACCAGTGTTTTTTTATCCAGTTCTTCTATATGCGCCCTTACCCTTACCTTACCACCTCTTTTTCCTTCATTATAATTCGCCACATCAATCATTCCTCCTGTCTGGAAATCGGGAAATATTTCAAACCGTTTCCCTTTGAGGTATTTAATGGAAGCATCAATGAGTTCACAGAAATTATGGGGTAATAATTTGGTCGACAAACCAACGGCAATACCATCCGCTCCCTGTGCCAATAAGAGCGGGAATTTCATGGGTAGTGTTACCGGCTCATTCTTTCTGCCATCATAACTCAACTGCCACCTTGTGGTTTTGGGATTGAACGCCACATCCAATGCAAATTTCGACAAACGTGCTTCTATATACCTTGATGCAGCGGCATCGTCACCTGTTCTTACATCACCCCAGTTTCCCTGCGTTTCAATCAGTAAATCTTTTTGTCCGAGGTTCACCAATGCATCACCAATACTTGCATCACCATGTGGATGGTATTGCATACTTTGACCGATGATATTGGCCACTTTGTTAAAACGGCCATCATCCATTTCCTTCATTGAATGCAAAATCCTTCTCTGCACCGGTTTCAATCCGTCTTCAATAGCCGGAATAGCCCGTTCCAATATTACATAGGAAGCATAATCAAGGAACCAGTTACGGTATTGGCCCTGCACCCCTGTTTCATTTTCAAAAACCCTGTTCGGTTGTTTTTCTTTCGCCATGTCTACTTCATTTGTGATCGCTACTGATTAAGTCTGAAAGTATCGTCTTTTGCATCTTCAAGACCATTCAGTTCAAACACGATGATATCTGTATCTGCTATTACTTCATGCCAGGCCCATGGTTGAATTTTAACCATCACCGGCGCTTTTATTTTAATAGTTCCTTTTTTATCGCTCCGCACATCCAGCCAGTTTACCGTTGCTTCTCCCTGCATAATGATGATCTGCTCGGGGTTTTTATGTACTGCTGTTCCTTTGTGATAATGTCTGCCGCTGGCACTGCCTGCTTTCCGGTAGGCAATAATAAATTGACCTGTTCTGTCTGTATCAAAAAAATGTGTGGTCCCTCGTTCATCTTCTGCCACCTGTTTTACCGGGATAATTTCTACCATGCGCTACTTTTTTATGCTGTTTCCGTTATCACTGTTTGTGCTGCAGATGCCGTTTTTACAGTCACTTCTTTCCATCCCCTGTTCCAGTCTCCTGCTGTTTCCAGTCTTCCGGCAGCTACCAGTTCCCTGATACGCCAAACCAGAAAAACATCACCGGTCTTTACTTTCATTTTACTCAGGGTATTTGTAATTACTTTATTCAGTTTCTGCGGTTCACCAGTTATATGGACAAGGATATCTTTATCAAAGAATTCCACTTCTTTCCCCATAATTTTCTTACCCCCTTCCAGAAAACGTATCAGGGCTCCATCCTGACAAAGTTTTTTCCATTCATCAGGATCCACTTCAAATTCACTGAGTGTAATGGGGCGTGCCAGTTTTTTTGCCTTGAGGAATTCTTTCGGTTGAATCTCATGCAGGTAAGACGGATAAAATATCTGCCCCTTTTCATTGATAAAAGGCAGGTTATTCAGGTACAGTACCTGCACACGGCCCTGGTATTCTTTTAACTGACTCATGAGCCAGTAGTAACCACATACATCATGGGCATTCTGTGCCATCCAAATCCATACTTCTGCTTCAGGCTCTTCATCTAATTGTTTGAGTAACTGATGAACTGTAAGCTTATCATCAACAATATTGATTTGCTCTGTGTAAGGAGAATATTCTAATACATTTTTTTGCCAGTCACGTCTGGTCTGATAACCTTCTGTTTCATTAATATCTCCCAACGGACCTACTGCATAATCATCTTTTATTTCTACAATACTGCCTTGCAGGCTCTCATCCAGTTCTATGGCCTGTTGCAGTGCTGTTACATTTGCTGTTTCAAAAACTATATGAATCATCTTTTCTTTTTTGCGCTTTACTAAATAATCAATCTACCAGGTCAAGTTCTACTTTCAGGTTGTTAATAATAAACTCCTGCCGTTCCATGGTATTCTTGCCCATATAATATTCAAGTAACTGCTGGATATGATCGCCTTGCTCAAGGATAACAGGTTGTACACGCATTTCTTCGCCGATAAAACGACCAAATTCTTCGGGTGAAATTTCGCCCAACCCTTTAAAACGGGTTATCTCCGGTTTGTTTCCCAGTTTGGCTACGGCTGCCTGTTTTTCTGTTTCGTCGTAGCAATAAATGGTTTCCTGTTTGTTTCTTACCCTGAACAAGGGTGTTTCCAATATATACACATGACCTCTTTTTACCAGATCAGGAAAGAACTGGAGAAAGAAAGTCATCATGAGTAAGCGTATATGCATACCATCCACATCGGCATCCGTTGCAATAACAATATTATTGTACCGAAGGCCTTCCATCCCTTCCTCTATATTCAGTGCATGCTGCAGCAGGTTGAATTCTTCGTTTTCATACACAACTTTTTTAGTGAGTCCGAAAGCATTCAATGGCTTACCCCGCAGGCTGAATACGGCCTGTGTATCTACATTTCTCGATTTGGTGATACTTCCACTTGCACTATCTCCTTCTGTAATAAAGATGGTTGAGTTTTTCTGCGTTGCAATAAATTCTTCTTTATTCTTAGCAGGCAGGTCATCATTTAAATGTACCCTGCAGTCGCGCAATTTTTTATTATGAAGATTTGCTTTTTTGGCTCTTTCATTGGCCAGTTTTTTAATACCCGCCAGCTCTTTTCTTTCCCGCTCACTCTGTTCTATACGTTTACGCAAGGCCTCAGATACAGCCGGATTCCTGTGTAAATAGTTATCCAGTTCTTTTGCAAGGAATTCTTCCACAAATTTCTTCATGGTTGGGCCGCCTTCGTATACATTCTGTGAACCCAATTTTGTTTTGGTCTGGCTTTCAAATACCGGCTCCTGTACACGAACAGAAATTGCCGCTACAATACTTCCGCGGATATCTGCCGCATCATAATCCTTTTTGTAATAATCACGGATTACTTTGATATAGGCTTCCCTGAACGCCTGTTGATGGGTCCCCCCCTGTGTGGTATACTGACCATTTACAAATGAGAAAATATCTTCCCCATAATCGTTGTTATGTGAAAGTGCCACTTCTATATCTTCTCCTTTCAGGTGAATAATCGGGTAACGCAGTTCATCAGCATTGGTCTTCCGTTCTAATAAATCGAGCAGACCGTTTTTGCTGACATATTTTTTCCCGTTGAAATGAAGTGACAAACCCGCATTCAGGTAACAATAGTTCCATAGCTGGCTGTCGAGGTATTCATGAATAAAATGAAAATTACGGAACACGGTTTCATCAGGAACAAAACTCACCAGTGTTCCATTCGCTTCTGAGGTTTTCTGTTCTTTATGATCGTTTATCAGAACGCCGCGTTCAAATTCTGCTGTTTTTTCTTTCCCATCCCGGTGAGAGGTTACTTTAAAATACTGACTTAAGGCATTCACCGCTTTGGTACCCACCCCATTCAATCCCACACTTTTCTGAAAGGCTTTACTGTCGTACTTGGCACCGGTATTAATTTTACTCACCACATCCACCACTTTACCCAAAGGAATACCGCGACCATAGTCACGAATTGTTACCTGTTTACCATCAATACTGATTTCAACCTGTTTACCATAACCCATGGTATGTTCATCGATACAGTTATCAAGCACTTCTTTGATCAGTACATAAATACCATCATCGGTAGCAGAGCCATCTCCCAGTTTACCAATATACATGCCGGGACGCAGACGGATATGTTCACGCCAGTCGAGCGACCGTATGGAATCTTCATTATACTCGTTCAAATTCTTCTGTTCAGCCATTTGCAATCAGTTTAATCAGTCACTGTACCCTTTCTGCAGAAAGGAAACGCATAATTCTCAACCCGCAAATCTAACCACCTCAACTCCCGGTACAATTTTACTTTTCTACAAATAGGCATTTCATGTGGATAAAAGAGGTTAAAATGTTGATTTATTGGGTTTTCAAAGCCTTGGTTATACCTTTACCCCATCAAACAGCCTGAAAAATACCTTTTAGAGGACCTTGAACAGATTGCCTCTCTTGCCCTTGACAGGGAAGCCGAAAATGACCGATTTGCACAGCAGGTAAAATCGCTCGACCCACTTGAAATTGATCGTTTGGTGCACCGGTTGAACAAAGAAATTACACCCAGAATAAACTGTACCGATTGTGGCAATTGCTGCAGAAGCCTGATGATTAATGTTTCAGAAACAGAAGCAGACCGTTTATCAGATCATCTTAACCAGCCGAGGATAGATTTTGATAAACAGTATATTGAAAAAGGCAGTAATGGCATGATGATTATGAATGCTGTCCCCTGTACTTTTCTAAATGAAAATAAATGTACTGTTTATGAATACCGTTTTGAAGGTTGCCGCGAATTTCCGGCCATGCATTTACCCGGATTCAGTAAAAGATTATTCACTACCCTTATGCATTATGGTCGCTGCCCCATAATTTTTAATATTGTAGAGGAAATGAAAAAGCAGATTTTGGATGTCTGATGTAGGATGTAGGATGTCGGATTTTTTTTTGATTTTTGACTTTTGACTTTTGGTTTACAATTGCTTCATTTATTTCATCTTTACTCTAGGTATCAGAAATCTGACATCCGCCATCTGACATCAAAAAATCTCCCCTATGCTTGCTTTTGGAATAGACAGCTTGTTACACACCACTCCTTCCTGGAAAGGTTTACGGATTGGCATGGTTACCAATGAAGCGGCTACGACCCGTTTACTGGAACCGTCGAGACAGGCTTTACTGAAAGCGGGTTTTAATATCCAGGTATTGTTTTCTCCGGAGCATGGACTTGATGTTCGTGGTGCAGACGGGCATGCCATTAAAGATGGCTATGATTTACTCACTGGTTTACCCGTAATCAGTTTATACGGTGAACGACTCGCCCCCACCGAAGCCCAGCTGGCCGATATTGATCTGCTTCTTTTTGATGTACCTGATATCGGCAGTCGTTTCTATACTTATTTATGGACCCTTACTTATCTCATAGAAACTGCTGCTGCCACTAATAAAAAACTTGTACTACTGGATCGTCCCAACCCCGTGTCTGGGAATATGCAATTATGCGAGGGGCCAATGCTTACTGAAGCCAACAACTCTTTTATTGGAAGATGGGAAATGCCTGTGCGGCATAGTTGTACATTGGGAGAACTGGCACTTTATTTTAATGATACAAGAAAGATTCATGCTGATATTGAAGTAATACGGTGCGAAAACTGGCAAAGAGATTCATTCCAGCCCGACTGGGGTATTCCATTTGTACCCACTTCTCCAGCCATCCAAAGTTTTCAATCGATGTTATTGTATCCCGGACTCTGTTTGCTGGAAGCTACCAATATCAGTGAAGCACGCGGCACAGCTTATAGTTTTGAAGCTGCAGGCAGCCCCTGGCTTCACGCAGAAGTGGTGGCCGACATGCTTAATAATATGTCCGGCGGCGAAATAACCACTGCTACTATTCAGTTTACACCTGTACACAGTAAATTTGAAAAGCAATTATGCAATGCCGTGCACATGAAGGTAGACGACCGTTCCTGTTTTAATGCAGTGATGAATGGTATGATATTAATCAAACTCATAAAAAGTCTGCATCCTTCACAATTTAGCTGGGCCACTTATCCAACCAGTGTAAACCCTTCCGGCAAAGGTCATCTTGATAAATTATTGGGTATTTCAAACAGCGAAGCATTATTTGACCTACCCGTTCCTGCATTTATTGCCACCATTACAAAATATTGCAGGTGTAAGGAATGGGAAGAAGAAGTAGGTGAAAATTTACTGTATGAATAGTGAGTAGTGAGTAGTGAATAGTGAGTAATATTATTAAATACCCCCCACTGACTACTGACTACTCACTATTCACTACTTCCTCCATACAAATCCCTTATCACCACGCTGGCTGCTACACAACCAAAGATGGCGGGCATATAGCTGATGGTTCCAATGATTGATTTTTTTGGGTATGCTTTTTCTGTTTCAATAATCCGGCTCTGGTCTACCCTCTCCGCACTGAATACTACTTTTAATCCTTTGTATATCCCCTGCTCATGCAGTCTTTTACGAACATACCTGGCCAGGTTACACTGATGGGTTTTGGAAATATCTGTTACCACTACTTTCGAAGGATCTACTTTACCACCTGCACCCAATGAGCTTACAATGGGTATTTTTCTGTCGATACAGGCTTTTATAAAAAATACTTTTGGAGAAAGCGTATCGATACAATCCACTGCATAATCAAAATTTCCCTGGTCCAGTATTTCTTTTGTGCGGTCGTCTTTAATAAACTCAGTAAGGATGGTGAGGTCAAGAGCAGGATTAATGTCTTTCAATCGTTCTGCCATTACTTCCGCCTTTAGTTTACCGGCAGCAGAGTGAAGCGCAGGTATCTGGCGGTTACAGTTACTCAGGTCAACCGTATCGGCATCTACGATGGTCATTTTACCCACGCCAGCTCGTGCAATCATTTCCGCACAAATACCTCCAACGCCACCCAGACCCACTACCAATACATTTTTGGTCATGAGTTTTTCAATCGGTTCGTCACCCAATAAGAGCTGGGTTCGGCTCATCCAATATGGCACCATCTTTGATTTTTTGATTTGGTGATCTTTGATTTCGATTTACTTATCTTTCTATCCAGAAATTTAATATACAAAAATGTAGTTCCTATGCGGTTTAATAAAATAATTATTGTCTTGTACACTGTGTTAACATCATTCAATAGCTTTTCGCAGACTTCGCCTGTAAAACTATTCGATGCAGGCAGGCGGGTAAGTTTTCGTGGGCTCAGTGTGGTGAACGACCTGGTTTTCTGGGCCAGTGGCAGTAATGGAACGGTGGTAAGATCACTGGATGGAGGTAATACGTTGGAATGGATGACCATTCCCGGCTATGAGAAAAGAGATTTCAGGGATATCGAAGCCATCGATGCAGAAACAGCTGTTATTATGGCCATTGCTGAACCTGCGGTTATTCTTAAAACAAAAGATGGTGGCAAAAACTGGAGTAAAGTATTTGAGGATACAACCAAGGGCATGTTTATGGATGCTATGGACATGTTGGTTGATTCAGCACAAATAAAAAGAAGCAAGGATCAAGGAAACAGGAAAAAGGGTGATAAAGCTCCGACCCATACACTGATTGTGATAGGTGATCCGATCAATGGAAAATTATTTGTGGCCATGTCATTCGATGCAGGCGATACCTGGCAGGTAATGCCAAAATCTGAATCGAAAGATGATGTAAGACTTGTTCCTGATACAGAAGCCATGTTTGCTTCGAGCGGCACCAATGTTAAGCTTACAGCCATGGGTAAGTATTCACCTGCATTAGTAGCCACAGGCGGAAGCAAAGCGAGACTCAAAGATTTATCACTACATAATATCAACGATTCCCTTCCCATGATGCAGGGTGGCACTTCAACGGGTGCCAATTCTATTGACGTGTTCAACAAAACCAAATCGGCCGTCATTGTGGGTGGCGATTTTGCCAGAGATAGTATTGGTACTGATAATTGTGTGCTTGTTTCTTTTCAAACCGGAAAGCCGGTGTATTCATTGCCGGTAACCATGCCACACGGATACAGATCCTGCGTTATTTATCTTGATGCAAACAACCTGGTAACCTGCGGTACTTCCGGTATCGATATTTCAAAAGACGCAGGTAAAAACTGGCAACTTATTTCAAAAGAGAGTTTTCATGTGGTACAAAAAGCCAGAAACGGTAAAGCCATTTTTATGGCAGGTGGCGGCGGCCGTATTGCGCAACTGATTCTACCCTGAGTAAATATCTTCTGTGTCTTTCTGTGTCTTCAGTGGCAAATAATTAATTTTTATTGCCACTGAAGACACAGAAGAACACAGAAGGATGGTGAATTGATTGAAATGTTAAAAAACTTCACTGCTTATTACATTCTTTAAACCTGTATCTGTGTCAGCGGTCTTATACACATAAAACCACTGAAACATGAAAAAGACCATTCTCATTTGCCTTGGCAGTTTCTTCCTGCTTACTTTAATCAATCTCGAAACGATGGCGCAGGATAACACAACAGCACGGTGACAAATTCGTCATCGTGCCGATACACTGAACCCTGAACAAAAAGCAAAACTGGCTGAGTTCAGAAAAGAACGTGGGGAGCGTATATCTCCTGAAAAAAGAAAAGAACTGAAAGCGCGTTACGACAGTCTTTCTCCTGAACAAAAGAAAGAGCAGCGCGAAAAAATGCGCAAGCGTTTTGATGAGTTATCACCTGAGCAGAAATCACAGATGAAGGAGAGAATGAAAAATCGTGCAGACAGTTTATCACCCCGTGAAAAGAAAGCGTTCAAACGCCGGATCAGGGAAGTAAAAAAAGATACGGAATAAGGTTATACGGATAGATGGAAGGGGTACCAGCGTGTACCCCTTATTTTTTGAAAGCAAAGTATACGGCTCCGAGTATAAACAAAAAACTGATCAGGTATTTGGTTTGAAACGGCTCTTTGAGGTAAAACACTGCAAAAACCGTAAACACAAGCAGCGTTATGATTTCCTGGGTAATCTTTAATTGAAAGCCGCTGAATCCGTTGGCATATCCATTTCTGTTGGCAGGCACCATTAAGCAGTATTCAAAAAAGGCGATGCCCCAACTGATGGCAATGGCTTTCCATAAAGGCATCCCCTGTTGTTTGAGATGACCATACCAGGCGAATGTCATAAAGATGTTGGAAACCAGCAGCAATAAAATGGTTTTAATCATATAACTTTCATTTGTAGTTTGACAGTATGAACTGCAATATCAGCAGTAAACTGATACAAAGATTGCCAGATTGCCACTTGAAAGCAGAACAGCACGGATCTTGCATTAGGTATACCAGTAAAAGAGCGCGTATGCAAAAGTTTCAGGCAATTATTAAGTTCCAGATGGATGATGATTTTATGTCACTCGTACCACCACACCGTACTTATGTAAATTTTCTGCTGAATAAGGGTATTATCGACAGTTATGCAGTAAGTATGGAGAGCCAGACCTGCTGGATTACACTGAATACAGAAAGTAAGGAAGAAGCCGATAAAATACTGGTAAAATCTCCCCTGTATAAATACTGGACCTATGAGATTGAGGAATTGTTTGTGTATGACAGCCAGCACTATCGTTTACCCGCAGTTCAGTTGAATTAATTTAAAAAAACATAAAACTTTTTTTGGCAGTAATGTTTCAGACCCTATTTTTGCACTCCCAACAAAACGGGAGCATAGCTCAGTTGGTTTAGAGCATCTGCCTTACAAGCAGAGGGTCCGCGGTTCGAACCCGTGTGCTCCCACAGAATAACAAGAAAGGCCATCTCGGAAGAGATGGTTTTTTTATGCCCAAAACCAATGACACAAAAAACTTATATCCTTTTTTCTGCATCTAAAAATCGATTCTATATCGGGTGTACTGGTGATGACTTATCTCAACGAATAAGAAGGCACAATACAAATCATAGAGGGTTTACTGGTAATAGCGGAGATTGGATCTTAATGTATCATGAAGAATTCCTCACAAAAAAAGAAGCTTTGGGTAGAGAAAGAGAAATTAAAGCCTGGAAAAGTAAAGTGAAAATTTTAGCCCTTATTAAAAAACTCAGTTGATTTAGAGCACTCCGAACCAAGTTCGGAGGGGTCCGCGGTTCGAACCCGTGTGCTCCCACAGAAAAAAGACTTACAACCAAATTGTAAGTCTTTTTTATTTAACCAATATCTGTACTTTCTGAAGTTAAATTTAACTTTACAGAATGATCCCTATTTCAAATAGTACAAGCCCCCGCCCCTGGGAATCGCAGGAAGAAGATGTAGTGGTGGACAATGCCACCCCATTCCGCCTAATTGTGTGGAACGATGAGGTAAATACTTTTGAATGGGTCATTGAAACACTGATGGAAGTTTGTGGACACACGCACGAACAGGCCGAACAATCTGCTATTATCATTCATTTTAAAGGAAAATCTACTGTTAAAACCGGCGATTACGACACCCTTAAACCTATGTGCGATGCCATTACCGAACGCGGCATCGGAGCAACCGTTGAAACAGAGAAGTAGAAAACAGAAGAATATCGAATATTGAATTTCGAATGATGAAATGAATTATAGGAATTAATTTGAAAATTCGACATTCGATATTGGAAATTCGAAATTGTTTATGTCTTTACACGCACTAGATTCACGCCTTTGGTTTCCGCCTGTTAATGAGGCTTTGGAAGATGGTTTGCTGGCGATGGGTGGAGATGTTTCTGTTGAGAGATTACTGCTTGCTTATCGGAATGGTATTTTCCCCTGGTATGATGATGAAAGTATTCCTTTATGGTGGAGCCCCAACCCGCGATTTGTTTTATTTCCCGATCGATTGAAAGTTAGCAAGAGCATGTTGCAGGTATTTAAAAAAGGAGATTTCAGTTTCCGTACCAATACCCATTTTGCAGGCGTAATAGGCGCCTGTAAATCGCTGCAACGAAAAGGACAGGACGGCACCTGGATCACCGACGAACTGGAACAGTCTTTTGTTCAACTGCACAAAATGGGTGTGGCGCATTCCGCAGAAACATGGTTGAACAACGAATTGGTAGGCGGATTATATGGTATCAGAATGGGGCCTTTCTTTTTTGGAGAAAGCATGTTCAGTAAACAAAGCAATGCCAGCAAATTTGCCTTTATCAGTTATGTGCAACAATTACAAAAAGAGGGTGTAATACTCATCGATTGCCAGGTACATACAGACCATCTCGAAAGCCTTGGTGCCGAAATGATCCCCAGAGATCAGTTTATGCAATTACTTCGGCAGCATATTGGTTGATTTTTTGATCTTTGATTTTTCGATTCAGTTATCTACTTCAAATCGAAAAATCAAAGATCAAAAAATCAAACTTATCTAGCTTTTATAACCATACATCAATTGTACATCGCGTACAATTTTTTCCATGTCGAGGTCTTTCCCATAAGGGTCGTAGTTCTGTTTCAGGTTACTGCCGAATACCACTGCGATGGTTTGCCAGAAAGCAGCGTTAAATCCTCCCTTATATTCCTGTATAATTTCGTAACAGTTATCGCCTGTTTGCCTGTAGATCAGTTTCATCAGCACTTTACCCTGGTACACAGATAATTGTGTGAGCTTATCAGCAAAATCTCTTTTTAATTCTTTTTCTCTCGATTTAATAATGGCCCTTCGTTGTTTTTTATCGCTTACCCTTTCCAGCTTTACATTGATTTCATTCATGATCCTGCTTGCTGCAATGGCATATGGATAAGTAACATAAACGGCATTGCGTAACCTCGTCCACTCAGCCCAATGACGTTTCCATTTACCGGTTAACTTTCCCAGTACTTCAACAGGAGGCAGGATACTTTCAGGAATGGTGTCTCCTTCCGGGGTAATAAAAGCATATACCCTAACCGTATCATAGGGGCCACGGGTTTGGGCATGCAGGTTTTGCCAACCTCCTGCCATCAACAGCAGGAATATTATAATCACGATATGCTTGCCAGGGATTTGCACTACTTAAATATAGAACTAGTTACGATAATTAATGCTGCCTCAGCCAAAAAGTAACCCTGTACCTGACATCCTTTTAACAATTCGTCAACGGATTTGCCGGTACAGGGTTCTATCAGTTATGCTCTTTGAAATCAGGATACTGACTTCAGCTTATTCTGTGTTTGTCTGTTCCGCTGAATAATCGACATCACAAACCCCACCACCATCAGCACAATACCCAGCCATAAAATATTAATCATCGGAAACTCATATACTTTCAGCGTAATAAGGTCGGTAATAGCGCCGCTTTCTTTTATGCCTATTTCCAACAATCCTTTTTTCTCATCTTTTACTTTATTGAACTGGATGATCAGGCTTTGCGATGTTACCGTATCGGCAATGGGTCTGAACGAATTGCCATTCACAGCAATACCCGGATTAACCGCATAACGGCGGCCATCTTTCGACAAAACAGCGATATCTAAAAACAAAGCTGTTTCCCCATTAGCATACAGGGCCGATTGTTCAGGAGGGTTTACATCTACCTTATTCAATACCAATAACCCATTACTGTAAAACAGGGTATCTCCAACTTTAATTTCACGGTTTACAAACTGTGTAGTGTCTTCTCCGTCGTTTTCCTGAAAAGAAGTGATATAGGCAAAAATATCCTTGTGCAGATAATGTTTGGCAGCGGGATTGGCCGCAAACCCTTCCATCCCTTTATTATTTTTAATAACATCGGGATAAAGACTGAATGATTCCTTACCCTGCTTTGCTTTAAATGTAATTTCAAAATACCTTTTCCTGTCGCGCTCGTTAATGGTATCTTTTGTATAAGTAACCATATACCTGCCCATATCGGTTGCCACACCTTTAAACAGGGTGATATTTTCTGCAGGATTACCTGCAGGGTTACCCCTTTCTTTGGCATCTTCCTGACGCAAAGGTGTTACACCAGTTGTGTTCCAGCTTAGCACAGTTTTCTTGGCAGATGAAATCAGAATACCCACCAATACCATTCCAAAACCAATATGTGCCACCGATGCGCCTGCCGCTTTCAGTTTACCTTTTAATCCCAGCCAGATATACGATGCATTGGCTACCACAGCATATACTGCCGTAAAAATGGCCAGGTGAATGGCAAATAAAAATCCTGGGCCTTTCTTATCATAATTTATTTCTCCAAAGAAACTGATGGCAAGACTTATCAATACCGCAATGATGGTGGGTATCCATATTTTCTTTCCGAAAAATTCTTTGGGTGTATCCTTGTATTTCAGGTATTGGGTAATAGCGGTTAAGAAGCCGATGATGACTGCTACAAAAATCTGAATCTGGTTATGTGCATACTCTGGATCTTCGGGAGGTGCAATATTGGTTCCGAATAATTTATTAAATACAGGTGTTGATGTTTTTGCGATGATAACCATCCCCGATAAAAACAGTACCAGCGATCCGATAAACATCCAGAATTCCCTGCTATACGTGTTCTCTTCTTTCTGAATACTTGGAATGGCTTTGTATTGTTTGAAATACAGAAATAAAGCAGGTACAAAGAATACCAATACAAACAATAACAACTGTGTATTCATACCCAGATCGGTAAATGCGTGTACCGATGTATCACCCAATACGCCACTTCGGGTAAGGAATGTTGAATAAAGAATGAGTGAAAAAGTAATGATATAAAAGAAATAAGTAGGCCTGAGTGAATAACCGCTATTCCGGTAAATCAGGTTGGTATGCAAGCCGGCTATCAATGTAATCCAGGGCACCAGCGATGCATTCTCTACCGGATCCCATGCCCAGTAACCGCCAAACGATAAACTCTCATAGGCCCAGGCGGCACCCATCATTATACCCACACCCAATACGGCCGCAGAAAAAGAGGCCCAGGGTAATGAAGGCCTTACCCACTCATGCTTTTTGCTCATTAAACCAGCAATGGCATACGCAAAAGGAACAATGGTGGAGGCAAAACCCAAAAACAAAATCGGCGGATGTATCACCATCCAGTAATTCTGTAAAAGTGTATTCAACCCCTCTCCATCCCTGATCTTACTCAAATAATCAGGACTGCTCAGGAAGGGCCATTCAAATTCGTTTCTCAGTAATACAAATGGACTGCTTCCGATCTTCACACCAAAAACATATACCCCCAGTAACATAGTTGCCAATGCAAACTGAGCGAAACTGATGACAGTCATTACCCCTGCTTCCCATGCTTTGGCACGCCAGATTAATACCCATCCTAATACACAATGCCAGAAACTCCAGAGCATAAAACTTCCTTCCTGTCCTTCCCAGAAGCAGCTCAGTAAATATTCAACCTGCAAGCTCCTGTCGCTGTGTACATAAGCATATTTGTATTCAAACAGGTGATTGGAAATAATATAATACAGAATACCAAACATGGCAAACACACTGATCGTTTCTACAAGAAAAGCCACGCGTGCCATCCGGATCCAGCCCGATTTGGTTGTTTCCAGTTCAGTTCTGCTGGCTTTAAAATAGGCAACAGTAGCAATGAGTGAAGCGATTAGTGATAAAACAGCAAAAAAATGTCCTGCCTGTCCGGGAAATAAATGTTCACCTAAATATTGCATGGTATATAATTCTGTAGGGAAAATTAATGTGTAGAAAAACAGCCTTAGTTAGCCGGCTCAGTGGCTGCAACAGGTTGATTTTGCTGTTGTGCTTTGGGGTCGTCTTTGTATTTAGACGGACATTTCAGTAAAATATCTTTACACTCAAAATGATCGCCCTGCATTTTACCTTTTAATACCAGGCGTTCACTTTTTTCCATATCGGTGGGTTTGTTATTGTGGTACACCACTTTAACACTGTTACCCAAAGTATCAATTGCAGTAAATGTAAGGTAGTTAGGGTTTTTTACTGCGTCGTATTCCAGCGGTTGGGTGGTATCCAGTTTGGCAATCAGGTTTACAAATTTGCCTTCTTTCTGACGTGCCGAAGCAATGGTTTCATAGGTAGTAAGGTCACCGGTATAACTGATCAGTACAACAATGGCGGCAGCAATCAATACCAGGATGATAATATGTGTTTTTTTCATCTCTTCTCGTTTACGCTGCAAAAGTAGCCCAAAATGAACAAGCAATAGCTGATGTTTGTCAGGCATTGTTGTTAAAACCGGAATCTTTATACAATTTTAGCCGATGGAACAAGCCAATAACCCGCTCACAGGTTCAGAAGCAACTTACCGATTATTTGTGGCCAGGATCATTGCCGGGTGGTTATTCCTTATTTTTCTCTTTTTGTGGGGAACAAAAGCCCTTCCCCACCATTTCCTGGAAATACTACCAGCTACAGTCATCGATCCGGAACTGGTATTTGCTTATTCGCTGGTATGGGTGATCGTTTCAACCGGTTTATTATTTTTTCTGATAGTACCTGGCCGGCTCACAGCCCTGGTACTCTTCACTTTGATGACCATTTTTATCCAATCCTACAGATATGGCGGATTATCGCTGCTGAATCCGGCTTTTGCGCTGGTATTAATACCTTTTATTTTACCCCTTTCCCGTTTCAAAAAAAGCTGGCAGGTATTAAAATGGGTATTGCTCCTGTCGCTTGCCCTTCACAGCTGGTTTCTTCCGCTTTCCCTGAAAGCCATTCCCGGATATTCACTTTACCTGATTCCGCTCATTCCGTGGGAAAGATGGTTTCAGCGGTTTAATGAGCAATTTGAGCCCAAATAATCCATTTAGGGGCTATTTAATCTCATAATTCAGAAAATTGCTGCAATTTGCACCCCGTTTGCAATCTAAGAGAAATCATGGCCGACTTATCGCAGTTTAACCCCAACGCAGTTGGTAATCCCAACAACAATATTTTCGGACTTCCCTTTACTGAAGATGATGCCCGTTTAGTAATACTTCCAGTGCCCTGGGAGGTAACGGTAAGTTATGGCGCGGGTACATCGCGTGCGGCTGAACATGTTTTAAAAGCCAGTATCCAGGTAGACCTGTTTGATGCAGATGTTCCGAATGGATGGAGAGAGGGTTTTTACCTGCGTGAGACCAATAAAAAAGTTTTACTCAAAAGCGATTATCTCCGCAAAGAAGCAGAACTCTATATTGATTATATCTCTAAAGGCGATGAAGTAGAGAAAAATAAATTCATGTGCAAAAGCCTGAAAGAAATCAATGAAGGCGGTTTATTTCTGAACCAGTGGGTATATGATGAAACAAAAGCACTGCTTGATAAAGGAAAAATTGTTGGACTACTCGGCGGCGATCACAGCACCCCTCTTGGTTTTATGAAAGCCCTTGCCGAAAAACATGGCGATTTTGGGGTATTACAGATTGATGCACATTGCGACCTTAGAAAATGCTATGAGAATTTTGTGTACTCACACGCATCTGTTATGTACAATGCACTGACCGAAATTCCGCAAATACAGAAACTGGTACAGGTAGGTATACGCGATCTGTGTGAAGAAGAATGGGAATATATCTGTAACAGCCAGTTCAGGATCATCACCTACTTCGATAAAAATATCAAGGAAAGACAATTTGAAGGTGAAACCTGGAAACATATTACAGAAGAAATCATCAACCACCTGCCACAAAAAGTCTATCTCAGTTTTGATATCGACGGACTCGACAGAAAATATTGTCCGAATACCGGCACACCCGTTCAGGGCGGATTTGAAACCGAGGAAGTATTGTATCTTTTCAGGAAAATAAAAGAGAGTGGCAGGGAAATCATCGGGTTCGATCTGGTAGAGATTGGAGTGGGACAAACAGACTGGGACAGCAATGTAGGTGCCCGTTTGTTATGGAGAATATGCAACCTGATGGTAAAAAAATAACGAATTATGGCAGCCAGGACTTACGATTATGTAGTGGTATTAAAGCAGCGTGATTTTAAACTGGTAGATAATATCAGTCTGATGATGTTATTCCTGGCCATCATAGTATTGATGGAATCGGCGCTTACCCCTTTTTCTGATGCATCAATATTTCCGGCTACGATTGTGGCACTCATTATTGGCTGGGTGGCATTTACTTTTGTAAAAAAACGCAATGGTAAAACTGCTTATTTCCGTATTGCCATGTTATTTGCTGCATGGGGCCTGATGATGACTTTACCTATGCCTTATACCTGGCTCACTGCGGTATATGTAATAGCAGCCGTAATAGAAAAGCAGGTAAAATTTCCGAGAGAAGTGGCTTTTGATGAGGAAGAAGTAGTATTCAACACTTTTCCCCGCAGCCATTACCACTGGAGTGAATTCAGCAATGTGGTACTGAAAGAAGGATTACTCACCATTGATTTTAAAAACAATAAACTGATACAAAAAGAAATCGATTCAACAGTTTCACCAAAACTGGAACAGGATTTTAATGATTTTTGTAAAGAAAGAATAATGGAGAAAGTGAGTAGTGAGTAGTCAATAGTGAGTTATTGAGATAAAAATATTTCAACTCACTACTGACTACTCACTACTCCCCATTCACGCACAAAACCTTTTATCCCCTATGCCCCTCACCCAATCACCATACATTCTCTACTCCGATGGTAATGGAAATATCTTTGAAGATACCAGTTTGTATGCGGTAGGCCGTGCAGGATGGGATGCCTTTCCAATACCGGTTGATGAATGGATAGAACTACCCGATGGTGGCAACCTCTATGAATTACCCGGAAGAAGAGGAATTGGTATTGATGTGGTTACCGGCGATATGCGTTTGTGTGAAAAGGGCTGGGCTGTTGCTGCATTCATTCCTCCGGCTCATACAGGTTTATACATAGCTGCTTACGAAACTTTACCTGATGCACCAACCCTGCCCCTGTTTTGTTATACAGCAGCGGGCTGGTTCAATAATAAAACCTATGTACCTGCAATAAGGATTGAAAAAGACATCCGTCAGGAATGTGCAGGTTATGACGATACAAAAATAAAAACAGGCACACAGCAATTACTCGAACATTACCCCGAGAACCGCCTGGTAAAACACCTGATGGAAAATTGCTGCATGACGTATAACTGTCCTGCTGCCAGAAATTTTTCTTTATCGCGATGGGAATGCCCTGTTCCCACTTCACCGGCATGTAACGCCAATTGTGTTGGATGTATTTCATTTCAACCGGAAGAAGAAACCATTGTTTCTACACAGGATCGCCTCACTTTTAAACCCATGGCAGAAGAGATTGTGGAATTTACAGTTCCACATTTAATGAATGCCCCCTTCCCCATTGTAAGTTTTGGGCAGGGTTGTGAGGGAGAGCCCTTACTCATGTGGGAAACAATCCGGGAAGCCATCATTGAAATCAGGAAACATACCAACAGAGGAAATATCAATATCAATACCAACGGTTCCAAACCCGATGCAGTAAAAGCCTTATGTGAAGCGGGCCTTAACAGTATACGCGTAAGTACCAACTCTGCCCGCAAACATATTTATGAACCTTATTACCGTCCTAACAATTACCGTTTTGAAGATATCATAGAGAGTCTGAAAGTGGTGAGAAGTTATGGTGGATGGGCCAGTATCAATTATTTTGTTTTCCCGGGTATGACGGATAGTGTGGAAGAATATGAAGCTTTACGAAAACTCATCATCGATACAGACCTGTCGATGATTCAATGGCGCAATTTCAATATTGACCCCGATTGGTACATGGGTAAGATCGGTGTACATGAAACAGGAGAAATGCTGGGCGTAAAACAATTGATGAGTCTGATACGTGAAGAGTTTCCACAACTGAAATTCGGTTATTTCAATCCACCGATGGAAAGAATCAAAGGCAATTACGATCAGCATTTCGCAGGTGCTGAATTATATCAATAGCAGCAACTGCAAACATGCATCCCTACAAAAAAGACTATTATATCGGTATTACACTCGCCGTGCTGGCTACCATGGTATGGTCGGGTAATTTTGTCATTTCAAGGGCTGTTAATCAACAGATACCACCAGTAAGTCTGGCTTTCTATCGCTGGGCATTAGCCACCCTTTTAATAGCACCACTGGCTTATCAGAAATTCAAGGCAGAAAGAAAAATTGTATTTCAAAACTGGAAATACCTGTTCTGGGTATCACTGAGTGGTATTACATTGTTTAACACATTTGTATACGTAGCCGGACATTATACTTCAGCCATTAATATGGCTCTGATTGGCACCACTTCGTCTCCCATTTTCGCCACAGTATTAGCCATTATTTTTTTGAAAGAAAGACTGAATATATTCAGAATTGCGGGCATGCTTATCTGTATTGCAGGTATTGTATTGTTATTATCACAGGGTAGTTGGGAGAAACTGGCTTCATTTACTTTTTCAACAGGCGATTTATGGATATTGGCCGGAGCAATGGCTTTTGCAGTATACAATATTCTCGTCAGAAAAAAACCTTCCGGTATTACGTCTGTCAATTTCCTTTTTGTCATCTTTTTATTTGGCGCCCTGTTGTTGTTACCGGCTTATATCATCGAATTAAGTATTACTGAACCTGTTCAATGGAATGGTAATATTATCGGATCAGTTATCTACCTGGGACTCGGCACATCTGTTATTTCATTTCTTTGCTGGAACGCCGCCTTACAAAAACTCGGAACAGGCACCACTGTTTTATTTGGCAACCTGATTCCCATCTTCAGTACACTGGAAGCAGTGTGGTTATTAGGTGAACAAATCAGTACCATTCATGTCATCAGTGGTTTATTAGTTATCGGCGGACTCATTCTGGCCAATACCATGCAGCGGAAAAAAACTATTGCATAATTTACCGTATGACTGTAAAAACTTCATCGGCAGTTCCTGTTTATATTTTACCCCTTATTGTATTGTCGCAGTTTGCCGGAACATCTGTTTGGTTTGCAGGCAATGCCATCCTTCCGGCACTACAATCTATTTATCATTTCCCCCAAGAAATGCTGGGCAATATTACCATAGCAGTTCAGTTGGGTTTTATTACAGGAACTTTATTGTTTGCCCTGCTCACCATTGCAGACAGATTCTCGCCGGTAAAGGTTTTTATGCTATCGGCACTGCTTGCAGCAGCTTTTAATTTCTTTGTGCTGTTTACGGATGGAAATATCAGTTCTATTCTTATACTTCGTTTTTTCACCGGTTTCTTTCTTGCAGGTGTATATCCTGTAGGAATGAAAATTGCGGCCGACTGGTATGCTGCAAATCTTGGTAAGGCATTGGGGTTTCTGGTAGGTGCATTGGTTGCAGGAAAAGCCCTCCCCCATTTATTAAAAGGCCTGGGCGATGTATCGATGTGGAAACAGGTCATTATATATACATCCTGCATTGCAGCAACCGGTGGCATTATGGTTGGATGGTTCCTGAAGAACGGCCCTCACAGAAACAGGGCAAAGGGTATGTCATTACACAACCTGTCTTCACTTTTTCATCGTAAAGATTTCAAAGCCGCTGCATTTGGTTATTTCGGACATATGTGGGAACTCTACACATTCTGGGCCTTTGTACCTGTAATGCTGAGTTGGTATAATCTTCAGGAGCAGATTTCCCTGAATATTTCATTATGGTCATTTATCATCATTGGTATTGGTGCTCTCAGTTGTGTCATTGGCGGCTATTTTTCACGCAGCATTGGCAGTGCTAAAGTGGCATTTGTAAGTTTATCGGGGTCGGGTATTTGTTGCTTATTATCTCCATTGTTTTTTTTATTACCACCCGCATTTTTTTTAGCCGCATTACTTATCTGGAGCTGTTTGGTGATTGCCGATTCTCCGCAGTTCTCCGCACTTGTTTCACAAACAGCAGAAAGCAGTAGGAAAGGAACCGCATTAACCCTGGTAACATCCATCGGTTTTGCCATCACTATTATCAGTATAGAAACCATGAGTTATTTTTTTATGAACGACCAGCAAATCATCCCCTGGTTCCGGTCAAATAAAGCGGTCAGTTTGATTATAATGGCTGCAGGACCTTTATTCGGGATCATCAGTATGCGATCTTTATTGAAAAAACAAACAGCCTAATCTCCCTCAACCATTATTGAATTATATTGCCGCCCGATGGATACAGTAACGATTATATTACTTTGTATTGCTGCTTTTAGTGCCGGTTTTGTAGATGCCATTGTGGGTGGCGGCGGCCTGATTCAAACACCTGCAGCACTTATATTATTACCTGATTTGCCTGTATCAACCGTTATAGGTTCTATTAAAATACCTTCTTTCAGTGGTACATTTTTCGCGGCACGACAATACCTGAAAAGAGTGACGATGAACTGGCCCTTAACCATTATGATGTGTATTACTGCATTTATAGCTGCTTTTGCCGGATCTGAGTTATTGACCATTGTAAGTAACCGTTTCATGAAACCTGTCATCTTTATTGTACTGATTCTTGTGGCGATTTACACGTACAGCAAAAAGAATTTTGGTCAGCAGGTACGCAAACAACATTCCACAAAAAAAATCATCTGGTACAGTTTAATCATCAGTCTTGTCATTGGTTTTTATGATGGTTTTATTGGTCCGGGAGCCGGCAGTTTTCTGGTACTCGCTTTTATTGCCGTACTCGGTTTCGATTTTATGCAGGCCAGTGCCAATGCCAAAATGGTAAACCTCTCCACCAACCTGGGCTCTATTGTTTTATTTTTGTTAAAAGGAACCATCCTCTGGAGCGTAGCTATTCCAATGGCCATCTCCAATGCCATTGGCGGCATACTTGGCGCTAGTCTGGCAGTCAAAAAAGGTAATCGCTTCATCCGTATTTTTTTCCTGCTGGTTGTTACCGCTACTTTGCTGAGATTCGGGTATGATGTGTTTTGGGCGTGAATGGTCAATAAGGGAAGCTTGATCGCGGTTACCTTTATTATGCGGTTAACACATATTATTTCCTCATTCACGATTCACCATTGACCATTGACCCCAAGATTAACCTTTATTTATACCCCAAAAGTGGATTACTGCATGGTTGTGGATGTAATTTTCAACATTATTCACCATCGGAGCAGTTCGTTGTACATTTATGAGTAATTATACTGGTATGACTATCGATTTTGAAAAAGAAAAGAATATAAAGGCATCTGCCATTACAGCCGGTGTATGTGTACTGCTGTTCCTGCTCTTTTTCTTTTTACAATGGAGTCTGCCACAAATACCCGCACCCGATTATGGAGAAGGTATAGAAGTAAACCTTGGCAACAGCGAAACAGGTTTGGGTGATGTAGCCCCTCAAATACCCGGCGAACCATCCGAAACAGCAGAAGTAAAAACAAGTCCGGCAGCATCAACACCCATCACCAACCAGGCCAATATTACCGGCGATGAAAATGAAGCAGATGATGCACCCGTTGTAAATAAAACAATAACCAAACCGGCAACAAAACCGGTCAGTGATATTAAACCCGCTGTAACAAAACCTGCCACAACCAATAACAATACGCCTACACCACCGGCACCAAAACCCAAAGCCGTATTCAAAGGCGGAACAACTGCCGGTACTGGTGGTAACCGTGCCGATAGTTATAATGGTGTTCGCGACCAGGGAATAGCAGGTGGCAAGGGAGATCAGGGAAATCCGAATGGCAATCCTAATTCAGACAGTTACAAAGGCAATGCTGCCAGTGGTAATGGCGGTGCAGGCGGTAGTGGCGGGGTAAGCATCCGTAATGGATTGGATGGCAGACGTATTACCAAACTACCTTCTTTTGAAGATGATTTCAATGAAAACGCCAAAGTAGCGGTAGATATTACAGTAGACAAATCGGGCAATGTAACCATGGCAGTAGTTAATGTGCGTGGCACCACTACCACCAACCAGAATATCCGCAGCATCGCCCTCAGAAAAGCCCGATCCCTAAAACTAAATGCAGGCACCGCCGAAGAACAAACAGGAACGTTGGTGTTTAGCTTTAAGCTGAGAGGTTGAGAAAACAGAGGAATAAGGAATAAGAAATAAGGAATGAGAAAGTATGCGTGATTTCCTGATCCTTGATCCTTGTTTCTTGATCCTTCCTTCCTACTTTCTCATTTCTTATTCCTTATTTCTCTGTTCCTCTGTTTCTTTTCTCTTTTCTTTGCATTTTACTATGAACTACGCTGAAACCCTTGATTATTTATTTGCCAAGCTGCCTATGTTCAGCAGACTGGGGGCGGCGGCTTATAAAAAGGATCTTACCAATACCATTCGTTTGTGTGAAGCATTGGGTAATCCGCAGCAACAGTTTAAATCCATTCATATTGCAGGTACCAATGGCAAAGGCTCTACCAGTCATATGCTGGCGGCTATTTTACAGACAGGCGGATATAAAACAGGATTATACACTTCTCCTCATTTAAAAGATTTCCGCGAACGCATTAAAATAGACGGACAATTCTGTTCCGAAGAATTTGTAGTGCGGTTTACAGAGCGTATTCAACACTTGATAGACGAAATAGAACCTTCTTTCTTTGAGATTACTGTAGCCATGGCTTTTACCTGGTTTGCGGAACAAAAAGTTGATATCGCTGTCATTGAAACAGGTTTGGGCGGCAGGCTCGACAGTACCAATATTATTCAGCCTGAACTGAGTATCATTACCAATATCGGATGGGATCATATGAATTTACTGGGTAATTCACTGGCTGAAATTGCAGGAGAAAAAGTAGGCATCATCAAAAAAAACACACCCCTGGTTATTGGTGAATGGTTACCCGAAACAAAACCCGTTTTTGAACAGCAATACGCAATCGTCAATAATGCAAACACAAGCCAGCCCCCGTTTGTATTTGCATCGGAAGAACGCTGGATAAGTGATTGGGAATACGAACACCATCTATTGGAAGCCGAAGTGGCCCATCACCAGTCTGATGAGCGACATAAATACCAGTTAGACCTCCCGGGCCTCTATCAACTTAAAAATCTTTTAACGGTATTGGCTGCAACGCATGAATTGGGAAAAAAAGGATGGAACTGTAACCAGGAGATAATAAAAAAAGCATTGACCCAGGTAAAAAAGAAAACCGGTTTGCATGGCAGATGGGAACTGATTCACCAGCACCCTTCTGTTATATTGGATGTGGGGCATAATGTAGATGGCATAAAAGCCATCCGTCAGCAACTGGAGCATTGCTCTTATAAGCATCTGCATATTATTATTGGCATGGTAAAGGATAAGGATATTAATGCAGTGCTGGCCTTATTACCAGAACATGCTTCCTATCATTTTACAGAAGCCAATATTCCACGTGCATTAGATGCGGTAAGTCTGCAAGAACAGGCTGCTTCATTCGGATTGAAAGGAAATGTTTATGCAAACGTAAATATTGCATTAAAAGAAGTAATAGCAAAAGCCGACTCAACAGACCTCATCCTCATTTGCGGAAGTGTTTTCCTCGTAGGTGAAGTTGCGGGAGTGAGCAGTGAGTAGTCAGTAGTGAGTAGTGAGTTATAAAGTACTTACTCACTACTCACTCCCTAAATCCTTAGCCAGTTAAGTTTAATCAATGCCTCATAAATGGGGCCGAGCTGCACCCCATGCTGAATTTTATTTTCGCGGAGTAATTGGAGGAACTCAGTTTTGGAGAACAGCATCACATCAATATCTTCAAACGCATCGAAATTTTTCTTTTCACCGGGTACTGCATTTTTTGCGAGGTAGAAATAAGCCGTATTATCGTTGATGGCCGGGTTGGGAGCCAGCTTACATAAAAATTCAACTTCAGATGAATGATAGCCCGTTTCTTCCTGCATTTCACGAATGGCAGCCTGCATAGGATCCTCGCCTTTATCAATCACACCTCCCGGTAATTCAAATGTGGTTTGGTCAACCGGATATCGATACTGACGCACCAGTACAATTTTTTCATCGGCCGTCACCACTACAATATTCGCCCAATTGGGTAATTCAACAATATAATACGGTTCTATTACCCTTCCATCGGGGAATTTGCAGGAATCGGCACGCAGGCTTAGCCAGCGGTCGCTATAAACAGTTCGGGAAGACAGTTTCTCCCAGCGCAGGTCTCTCATCATTTACCATCCTTTATTGGCACGCAAGGTAGTAATATGTGCAGTATGATGTTTCCCATGCCATGCATACAGCCCCAATAAAAACCAGAGGGTCATTTCACGACCATGTTCAGGATGTGTAATCTTTCTCTCCCACTGTTCAGGTGTAAGGTCTTTAATGGTAGCCAGCATACGTTGGTGTAGTCCATGCAGTATAGTGGTAGATACATTGATGGGCACTGTATCAACATCGGCCAGTTTTGCCCACTCCGTTTCATCATAAGGTTTAATGGTGGGGTTATCTTCAGTAAGCCCCAGCCTGAACCTGATGAAAGCATTCATGTGACTATCTGCAATATGGTGTACCAATTGTTGAACAGTCCAGCCCCCATCACGATAAGGTGTTTGCAATTGAGCAGCATCTAAATTGAGGATGGCTCTTTCAACCTCATCCGGTAAAAACTGTATATCGGCCAGCCATTCTTTTTTCTGTTGTTCCGAATATGGTTGCGGCTCGTATTTGCCAATCGGGTATCGTGGATCGGTATTCATAGTATTATTTTAGTGAGTAGTCAGTAGTCAATAGTGAGTTTTTAATTTATTAATCTAAACAGTCCATTTACTATATCAATCACTTTCTCACTCACTTCCAAAAATCATTCAACATTCAACATTCAATATTCATTATTAATCATCCCTCAATGCATGCCCGGTAAGCTGAATAAATACATCTTCGAGGTTGGCTTTCTTTATTTCCTTTGGTTTCTCAAAACCACTTGCTACCAATTCATCTACCAGTTTATCAGGAGAATTGAGTGCAATAAGATTTCCCTTGTCAACTATGGCTACCCGGTCGCACAATATCTCTGCTTCATCCATATAATGCGTAGTAATAATAACAGTTGTGCCTTTACTCCTGATCTGTCTGATCAGGTCCCACAAATTTCTCCGGGCCTGCGGATCAAGACCTGTGGTTGGTTCATCGAGAAAAATAATCCTGGGAGAATTGATCAGCGTGGTGGCTATAGAAAATCTTTGCTTTTGTCCACCACTCAAATCCTTGTATTTGGCTTTGGCTTTATCGCGCAGGTTCACTGTATCGAGCAAAGCCATAGGATCAACAGGCTGGTTGTATAAACCCGCGAACAATTCCAGCAGTTCAATCAGGTTGAGTCCGGGATAATAACCGGAAGTCTGCAACTGCACCCCGATGATTTTTTTTATTTCATTGGGTTGTTTGTCAAGATTAAATCCGCCGACCCATATTTCACCGCTTGTTTTTTCACGTAATGTTTCAATGATCTCCAGTGTGGTTGATTTACCGGCACCATTGGGGCCCAGTAACCCAAATATCTCTCCTTCGAGCACCTCAAAACTGAGGCCCTTTACTGCCTCAAAATCTCCATACTTTTTGTACAGGTTAATGACCTGTATAATGGGCTTTGCCATAATTAAAATTTGTAAACGAGTCCGGCCTGCTGTTGTGTAATACCAATTCCCAACGACGCTTTATTGTGACGCTGGTTAAATAAAGTTACAGCCATATTTAATTGTCTTTGGCTTTCCATGATCAGAAATCCGCTTGTTAATGTAGAAGCAAAACCACCTCCAATCAATGCCCAACCCAATCCTTTCTGATCATCGGAAGAAACCCTGCTGATACCAAAAATCATTGCAAAACTACCCACAACACCCAGTACCTGCCCGGTAATTTTATTGGTCTGGTGTTTTTGATAGAGCGAAATCAGTTGCTGATCGCGTGTACGGTAAAACAATTGCATAAACTCCTTACTCCCGCGGTATAAAGTATCACGGTACAAAATACTATTCGGCTTGGGATTGGTTATATAATGCATACGCCCAGGCTCCAGTGGTTGCTGAGCAGGTAAATACTGAACAAACAATACTGCCAGCAAACAAAAAAATAATCGCATAAACGGGAATAAATTATGAATACTGAATAAAGAATATTGAATAATGAAGTTAGTACAAATAACTTAGTTCATTATTCAATATTCAACATTGCTTATTCATTATTCAAATAGCTTTCCAGTTCGGCCATCATTTCGCTGCTGCCAATAAATAATGGGGTACGCTGGTGTAGTTCTGTTGGCTGCACATCAAGTATCCTTTGTTGACCATTGGTGGCTTTACCACCTGCCACTTCTACAATAAAGGCAAAGGGATTGGCCTCATATAATAAACGCAGTTTACCCTTGGGTTTATCGGTTGTTCCGGGGTACATAAAAATACCCCCTTTAATAAGATTTCTGTGTACATCTGCCACCATACTGCCAATATAACGTTGCGTATAAGGGCCTCCTGTTTCTTTTGTTTTACGCTGACAGCCATCAATATATTTTCTCACATTAAGATCGTACTGGAAAAAATTTCCATGATTAACCGAGTAAAATTTACCCGATGGCGGGCATTTAATATCCGGATGACTCAAACAGAATTCACCGATAGAAGGATCCAGTGTAAATCCATTCACTCCACGGCGAGTGGCATAAACGAACATGGTACTCGAACCATAGATCACATAACCAGCAGCTACCTGGCGGTTACCCGGTTGCAGAAAATCTTCTTTCACACAGGGTTTTCCTCTCTCACTCACCCGACGATACACACTGAAAATGGTACCTATCGATACATTCACATCAATATTTCCACTACCATCCAATGGATCGAACATCACCACATACTTACTCTGGTTACTCACTTCATCATCAAACACCACAAAATCATCCAGTTCTTCACTGCCAATACCAGCACAGCTGATACCATGTTGCAACACACCCATAAACTGGTTATTGGCATAAATATCCAGTTTCTTAACATCCTCTCCCTGAATATTAATGGTACCGGCATCACCAAGTATATCTACCAGTCCGGCTTTATTCACTTCTACATTAACACGTTTGGCAGCCAGACCAATATCACGCAGTAAACTACTCAGTTCACCGGTTGCAGTAGGAAATTGTCTTAATTGCTGTAAAGTAAATTCATCAAGTGTAAGAATTCTTCTGTTGACAGTCATAGCAGGGCGATCGTTTGAGCGAAGGTATTCAATTTGGAAATTTGAAAATTTGGAAATTTGAAAATGAGACTACCTGCTATGTAAGAGTTACACATTAAACCAAGCCATCCTATTTCCAAATTTCCTCCATAGGAGTCCTTCGGACAAATCTCCAAATTCTTAAATTACTTCCTCATAAACAACTGCGTAAAAAACACCACCCCTTTGTTATCGCGGTAAACGCCTATTCCTGTTAGGGTATAATCACCCTCAATGTTTTTGCGGTGTCCCGGACTGTTGATCCAGCCGTCTACTACTTCTTTGGCAGATAGTTGTCCGTAAGCCACATTTTCTGCGGCGGCACGCATGGTTCCTGCTGTTTTTGATATCGTGGCAATGCGTTGTTCAAACCCATTATGACTGAAGGCTGTTTTTTTCTGGGCCATATTCTTGCTATGCAGTGTTGCCTGCTGATCGGCAACCTCAAGGGTTGACAATGCACCAAGTCCTTTCTTCTTCCGGTAAGCATTTACATATTGAAGAATATCTGCCGTCATATCTGCGGCATTAAAACTTGTTTCCGTTTTAGGTTTACTATCAGCAGCGGGTGCAATATTCCTGGTGCAGGAAAAAAGCAATACAGGAATCAATAACACCAATAAAAAACTACATCGTTTAAACATTACTATTAATTTAAGTTCTCTTATCATACCCTGCGTAAACTCTGCTAACTCTCGTTCTCTGCGGTGAATTTACTCGAATGTTCACCGCAGAGAAAAGAGAACAGGGAGGTTACGCAGGGGGTTTGTTAGGAAAGAAGCAACAACTGTACCAAATACAAAGACGTTCATCACTCCTTAACATCTTCCACGAAATACGTCAAAACCGCTAACTTAGAACTTCACAACACCGTTAAAATTTTCATACATGTATAAACTATCCCTCGGTCTATCCCTCGCAGGCATGACCGTATTCGCTGCCTGCTCAACCAGCGTTGACCCTCAAGATGGTCTCTCCGCCTTTAATGCCGACAGTCTTAAAAAGCATGTTAGTATTCTGGCATCCGATTCATTTATGGGTCGCAAACCCTTTACCGAAGGAGAAACCAAAACCATTGATTATTTAACCACACAGTTTGCTGCCGCAGGTCTCGAAGCAGGAAACGGTAACAGTTTTGTACAGGAAGTACCTATGGTTAGTCTGCTGGCACAGGCGGCACCAACCATGGAAGTAAGTTCATCAAAAGGAAAATTCAGTCTCAAGGCTTTTGATGACTATATTATCTGGACCGATAAGGCCGATGCAGAACAAACCCTCGACAAATCAGAACTCATCTTTGCTGGTTATGGTGTAGTGGCTCCTGAATACAACTGGAACGATTATGAAGGTCTGGATGTAAAAGGGAAAGTAGTGATGGTGATGGTGAACGACCCGGGGTTTTGGGTGGGTGATACCAGCCTGTTCAAAGGCAAAACCATGACCTATTATGGCAGATGGACCTATAAATTTGAAGAAGCCGCGCGTCAGGGTGCAAAAGGCTGTCTGATTGTGCACAATACTGCCGCGGCAAGCTATCCATTCAGCGTACAGCAAAACAGTTTTAATACATCCAGATTACAACTCGATACCAGGGGTATGGATGTTAAAAACTGCGATGTAATTGGATGGGTTACTGAAAAAACAGCGAACCAGTTATTTACGGCAGCGGGCTTTGATTCCACCCTGCTCACAAAAGCCAATACCCCCGGTTTTAAATCAGTGCCACTGAACCTGAATGTGTCTACCAGCATGAAAGTGCAGGCCACTTATAAAAAATCGTACAATGTGATTGGTAAAATAACCGGCACCAAAAGACCTGATGAAGTCATCATTTATACCGCACATTGGGATCATCTGGGTATTGGCCGACCCAATGCAGCCGGCGACTCCATTTACAATGGTGCGCTTGATAATGCTACCGGCACTGCCGGTATATTTGAACTGATCCGTGCATTCAAAAGCATGAAAAAACAACCGGAGAGAACCATCATCTTCCTCGCTGTTACTGCTGAAGAACAGGGTTTATTAGGCTCTGCCTATTATGCACAGAACCCTGTTTACCCTGCTGCCAAAACGGTAGCCAATATCAACATGGACGGACTCAACCGTTTTGAACCCACCAATGATATTGTAATTGTGGGTCAGGGACAGTCTGATCTTGAAGATTACCTGAAAGAAGTTGTGGAGAAAACAGGCGGTTATATTTCTTATGATTCACACCCCGAAGCAGGGTATTATTACCGTTCCGATCATTTCAATTTTGCCAAAGCAGGTATACCGGCATTGTATGTAAGTACAGGAGTCGACGTAATCAACAAGGGCAAAGAATTCGGACAAAAACTGAAAGACGATTACACCGATAAACATTATCACCAGCCATCTGATGGTTACGACCCCGCCACCTGGACCATGAATGGCGCCATCAACGATTTAAAAAGACTGTTCCAGGTAGGAAAAAAACTGGCATTCGAAACCCATATGCCAAAGTGGAAAGAGGGGTCGGAGTTTAGAGCGAAGAGAGAGGAGAAATAATTTGGGAATGTGCTAATTTGGAAATTTGGAAATGAAAGGAGTTTTTTGCTGTGCAAAAAATAGCGTACTATTTTGTAGTACACTATTAAAATGATGCTCCCTCCATTTCCAAATTTCCAAATTTTCAAATTTTCAAATTATTCTCCCCTAGTTTTGTAACCAAGAATTTAGCGCATGAAAGTATTTAAGTTTGGCGGGGCAAGTGTAAACAGTGTGGAGCGTATTAAGAACCTGGCTGCTATTGTAGAGCAATATAAGGATGACCAATTGGTGATTATTATTTCTGCGATGGGTAAAACCACCAATGCGCTGGAGAAAGTGGTGGAAGCATTTTATGCCGGTAAAAAAGAAGAGGCACTGCAACTTTTTGAAATCGTAAAGAATCAACACCTTACTACGGCTAAATATTTGCTGGTTACACATTATAATGGCTGTGCAGAACAGCTCAACGATTTTTTTACAGAAGTAGAATGGCTCTTACACGACAAACCCGTTCGTGAATTTGATTATTATTACGATCAGGTTGTATGCGTGGGTGAATTGCTCAGCACCTGCATCATCAGTCATTTCCTGAACCAGGAAAAACTAAAGAACCAGTGGCTCGATGTTCGCGACATCATTCGTACCGATGATAATTTCAGAGATGCCGGAGTTGACTGGAACTATACGGCTGAAAAAACTACCCAGGCCTGGGCATCACTATCGGCCGGTAAAAACATACTGATTACACAGGGTTTTATTGGCTCAACAGATGAAAACGAAAGCACCACACTCGGTCGTGAGGGCAGCGACTACACAGCTGCGCTCTTTGCCAATATGCTTAATGCCGAAAGTTTAACCATCTGGAAAGATGTGGAGGGTGTAATGAATGCCGATCCCAAACAGTTTCCCGATGCACAACTTATCAGCGAACTGAATTTTAATGAAGTCATCGAAATGGCTTTTTATGGTGCGCAGGTAATTCACCCCAAAACCATTAAACCTTTACAGAACAAGGGTATTCCCATGTATGTAAAATGTTTTCTTGACCCTTCCCTACCCGGAACGGTTATTCACAAGAAAAATATCAAGGGGCTTCCTCCTATCATCGTTATAAAAGAAAAACAATTGCTGGTACATCTTAACAGCCGCGATTTTTCTTTTATGGGCGAAGAACCCATGCGTCAGTTATACGGCATTTTTGCACAAACCCGCGTTCGTCCCAACCTCATTCAATCCGGCGCCATCGGTGTTCAGATTTGTATGGATGACAAGCAGGATAAAACAGACCAGTTCGCCTCGCAAGCCAGCAACCTATTCGACGTTCAACTCGAAAAAGGCCTCCACCTCCTCACCATCCGCCACTACAACGAAGCGCTTGTAACTAAAATGCTGGAAGGAAAGGAGGTTGTTTTAATGCAAAAAACCAAAGAAACTATTCAGATACTCTATAAGTAATTTGGAAATTTGGAAATGTGCTAATTTGTCCGAAGGACTCCTATGGAGGAAATGAAATACCTTTTTGTTTGATAGTTCATTCCCAAATGAACCCGTATTTTTTGCGCAGCAAAAAACTCCTTTCATTTCCAAATTTCCAAATTAGCACATTTCCAAATTATTTAGCGCGGCCCGCGCCCCTAAACTTCGGCTGCCAGTATTTTTCGTTGAGGTCGCTGATCATTACGCCTCCGCTGGTGGCGGCATGTACAAATTTGTTGTTGAGGAGGTAGATGCCCACATGGGTAATATCTTTTTTGCGGCCGGTGGTATGAAAGAAAACCAGGTCACCTTCCTGTAAATCGGCCAGGTCAATTTTTTCACTGGTATCGTATTGTTCCTGTGCGGTTCTGGGTAATGTGGTATTAAATACATCACGCATGAGTACCTGGGTAAAAGCTGAACAGTCTATACAGTCTGAACTGCTACCACCCATACAATATTTGGTACCCCACCATTTATCAATGGTTTCAAGTAAGGGGATATTGGTGAGTTTTTCAACTGTTGCATCAATAATTACTGCATATTTTAACTGGAGATAACCGGCACGCTCAATATTAAAGCTGCTCATATCGCGGGCTGCAGCGGAGGTTTTATCTTTACCTGATGCGCCTGCCACAACTGCATTGGTAGTGCTGGTTTTATGCCGGCTGGTAACAGCGGCGCCGGGTGTAACTTCTATCCCATCCAGAAACTCACGCTGCTGGGTAGAGGCCGTTGTTTTGGCTGGAGCCGTTTTAGCAGTTGAATTGTCCCTCGACGTAAGTTTACTCAACGATTTACAACTCGTCAGTACAAATACCGATATCATCCCCATCAAAAAAACAATTCTTTTCATCATAACATTTGCAATATAAACCCACATCCTTTTCAGCCCAAGGATTGAGTATAAGTTTTATGGTTTAAATCCCAACTGCACAAATGTGGAAAACCCTCAGTACCACTCTGTGGTTTTATGTTATTTTTTTACCACAGCGTTTCACAGAGTAAGGCGCGGAGTTGCACTGTTTTAAAACTCATCCCGGCCCTCTCCTTCCCCTTCCAGGTCTCAGCTTTCACGAAAATGTGGATAACCCACCCTTCCCCAAGCGCCCCAAAATCAGGACATTTGTTGTTCGGAAAATCGGGTACTCCTGTACATCAAATCAGACATCCGACATCTAACATCCGACATCTCTGCTATGGTTTTCTCGCACTTACACGTACATACCCAATATTCTCTGCTCGACGGCGCTGCCGCCATAGACAGTCTCTACAAAAAAGCGGCCAAAGATAATATGCCCGCACTCGCTATTACCGACCATGGAAATATGTTCGGGGCATTTGAATTTGTGAGTCAGGCCTGGAAAGACACCAAAGTAACCGGTAAGGATGAGAACGGAAAAGATATCCTCGCACCAAAAGTTAAACCCATTGTAGGTTGCGAGTTTTATGTGGTGAAAGACCGTCATATCAAAACCTTTACCAAAGAAGTAAAAGATGAACGTTATCATCAGGTATTACTTGCAAAAAATAAAAAAGGATATGAAAACCTCGTAAAACTTACTTCACTGGGTTTTATTGAGGGCATGTACAGCAAATATCCCCGAATAGATAAGGAACTGATTGAACGATACCATGAAGGACTCATTGCAACTACCTGCTGCATCGGCGCCTATGTACCGCAAACCATTCTGCACGACGGAGAGGAAAAAGCAGAACAGGAATTCAAATGGTGGCTCGATATGTTTGGTGAAGATTATTATATTGAGATACAGCGACATAATATCAAAGAACAGGAACTCATTAACCAGACTTTATTAAAGTTTGCCAGGAAATACAATGTACCGGTTATTGCTACCAACGATAGTCATTATGTAGACAGGGATGATGCCAATGCACATGATATCCTGCTCTGTATTAATACCGGTGAAAAACAAAGCACACCGGGATTCGATGATTTTGTAAATGATGATACACAGGTGAAGAACCGTCGTTTTAAATTTCCGAACGATCAGTTCTATTTCAAGACTACGCAGGAAATGGAGAAATTATTTAGTGATATTCCTGCCTCACTGGATAATACCAACCAGATTGTTGACAAGGTTGAAGTATTAAACCTGAAGAAAGATATCTTACTTCCTGCCTTCCCCATACCCCAGTCATTTCAGATACATTCCGATGCCAACCTGAACCAGTGGGAATACCTGAAACATATTACCATGGAGGGCGCAAAAATGCGCTATGCCGATCTTACACCCGAGATACAGGAAAGAATAGATTTTGAATTGTTCACCATTAAAACCATGGGTTTTGCGGGTTACTTTCTCATCGTAAGCGATTTTATTAAGGCAGGTCGTGAGCTGGGTGTATTTGTAGGCCCGGGTCGTGGTTCAGCCGCAGGTAGTGTGGTAGCTTATTGTATCGGTATTACCAATATCGACCCTATTAAATACAATTTACTGTTTGAACGTTTCCTGAATCCGGATCGTAAGAGCATGCCCGATATAGATACAGATTTTGACGATGAGGGTCGTCAGAAAGTAATTGATTATGTGGTATCGAAATATGGCAAGCAGCAGGTGGCACAGATTGTTACCTATGGTACCATGGCCGCCAAAATGAGCATTAAAGATGTGGCACGTGTATTAGACCTGCCTCTGGCTGAAAGTAATATGCTCGCCAAACTGGTGCCCGATAAACCGGGCACCGAACTGGGTCGGGTATTACATGCTCCACTCACGGTTAAAGAGGGAGAAAAATCGCTGGAAGAAAAAGAAGCTTATCAGCAGGAAGACATAGAAAATGTAAAAAAGCTCAGGGAAATATACAACGGTACCGATATACGCGCGCAGGTATTGAAAGAAGCAGAACGTTTGGAGGGCTCTGTTCGTAATACAGGCATCCATGCCGCAGGTATCATCATTGCTCCCAGAGATCTGACAGAACTGATTCCGGTAGCAACAGCCAAAGATTCCGATCTATGGATTACACAGATTGAAGGAAGTATTATTGAAGATGCCGGTGTAATCAAGATGGACTTTCTGGGTCTGAAGACCCTCTCCATTATGAAAACCGCACTGGAACTCATTAAACAGAACCATGGTGTTGCTATCGATCTCGACACGATTCCTCTTGATGATGAGAAAACATTTCATCTCTACCAGCGTGGTGAAACCAATGCCACATTCCAGTTTGAAAGTGTGGGGATGCAGAAATACCTGCGCGACCTCAAACCCGATAAATTCGATGACCTGATTGCCATGAACGCCCTGTATCGTCCGGGCCCAATTGCATATATCCCTAAATTCATCGATCGTAAACATGGTCGCGAAGCTGTGAGTTACGATATTCCTGAAATGGAAGAATACCTCGCCGAAACCTATGGTATTACCGTGTATCAGGAACAGGTGATGTTGCTGAGCCAGAGCCTTGGCGGTTTTACCAAAGGCGATGCGGATGTACTCCGTAAAGCCATGGGTAAAAAGCAGAAATCGGTACTCGATAAAATGAAAAAACAATTTATCGATGGTGCCGGGGCCAAAGGACATCCTGCCGATAAACTCGAAAAAATATGGACCGACTGGGAAGCTTTTGCCCAGTACGCCTTCAATAAATCGCACTCTACCTGTTATGCTTTTGTAGCCTACCAGACAACCTATTTAAAAGCGCATTATCCGGGAGAATATATGTCTGCTGTACTCAACCATGCGGGCAGTATTGAAAAGATTACCTTCTTTATGGAAGAATGTAAACGCATGGGTATAAAAGTGCTGGGACCCAATATCAATGAATCACTCAAAGGATTTGCAGTAAACAAAAAAGGCGAGATCCGTTTTGGTTTGGGGGGATTAAAGGGCGTAGGTGAAGCAGCCGTAGAAAATATTATTGCCGAAAGAGAAAAGAATGGGGCCTATAAAGATGTATTCGATTTCAGCAAGCGGGTGGTACAAAGAAGCGTGAATAAAAAATCACTCGAAAGCCTCGCCTATTCAGGTGCATTCGATTGCTTCCCTGAATTTCATCGCGCACAATATTTTCATGTAGCTGACGGAGACAAATTAAACGGACTGGAAAAAATTATCCAGTACGGACAAGCCAACCAAACCGCATCTGCAGCCAGTGCCAATACATTGTTTGGTGATATGACTTCTGCCATGCAGGTACCTGTTCCGAAAATTGCGAGCCTCGAACCCTGGACACTCACCGAATTGCTCGATCATGAAAAAGATGTAACGGGTATGTTTATGAGTGGTCACCCACTCGATCATTTCAAATTCGAACTGAAATATTATGGCATTACCAATATCAGCGATTTCAATGAAATAAAAGAAACCCTGCACCTGCAGCCCAATCCCGGTAAGCAGTTACGGGTAGCAGGTTTGGTAATTGATGTGCAACACCGTGTAACCAAAACGGGAAAAAATTTCGGCTCATTTGTAATAGAAGATTTCAGTGGGAAGACAGATTTTATTCTGTGGAGTGAAGACTATATCAAATTCCAGAACTACCTCGAAAAAGGGCAGAATATCTTACTCACCGGTTTCTTCCGTTCGCGTTATAATCAGCCAAATAATTTTGAGTTCAAGATTAATGTGATGTCATTGCTGGAAACAGTAAAACAAAATTTAACCCGCAGCATAGAAATAAGCATGCAGCCCGCGGCGTTAAATCCCGACTTTGTTTCTTTTATTGATAAAAACGTAAGAGAGTTCCCGGGTAAATCGTCGTTACGTTTTACATTATATGAGCCAAGAGAGCAATTGAAAGTAAGCCTCTACACATTAGAAAAAGGTTTCCTCATGAATGAAGACATGGCCAATTTCCTGCTCGACAACCCAGACATAGAAGTAAATGTAGGCTTAGTAGGATAGCCTCTGCGTAAACTCTGAGCCCTCTCGTTCTCTGCGGTGAATTTACTCGAATGTTCACCGCAGAGAACGAGAGAACGGGGAGTTTACGCAGAGAAACCCGCTATTCATCCTTACCGCCGCCCATCCATTTTCCGTTTACAAATCTCAAAAAATCATACCTTCTTGCATTCAAATAAACGACGAATGCAAGCCGAAACCCTGAAACAACGAATCATAACCGTTGATGCACTGCGTGGATTTGCCCTGCTGGGCATTTTACTCGCACATATGATTTACTGGTACAATGCCGGTCCTTTACCGGGTGAAATTTTTGAAAAACACAATACTATCAGTTCCGGTATTATCGGCACCATCAATGAAATACTGATCTCCGGAAAATTCTTCGCCTTCTTCTCTTTCCTCTTTGGACTAAGTTTTTTCCTGCAGATGAAAAGCATGGAAGACACTGACCGCCCCTTTGTATGGCGTTATGCCTGGCGCATTACCATCATGGGTATTATTGGCCTGATACACCATGCTTTTTGGAGAGGCGATATCCTGTCTATCTATGCTCCTTTAGGTTTTATTCTGTTGCCCATGCGCAAGCTGAGTAATAAGGCTGTATTGATCACCGGCATATTACTGGCCATTAACCTGCCCGGTTTGCTCATACAGTTACCCGGATTAATAGAACAGTTGGGTGCAAGTACACCACCACCTCCTCCACCCTCTGCTCCTCCTGCCGGGACTGACCCATCGCAAGTATTTTTTAATGCTGTTTACAAAAGTGATATCTGGAGCATGATGAAAAATAATATCCTCAGCATTGGTGAGAAATTCGGTTTTCAGTTTGGCAGTGGACGCATCTATGTAACACTCGGATTTTTTCTGCTGGGTATGTACAGCGGTAGAAAAGGTTGGTTTGCCATGAATACAGAAGAACTAAGACCCATTTTCAGAAAAATAAAAAACAAATCAGGTTGGCTGGTGCTGATCACACTTATTTGTGCACTGGGTATGTTTGGTTTGAATGAAGCTTTTAAACTGGGTTGGGAAAGAAGCCCGGTGCCTGGCTTTATTTTCAGCATATTCTATAATATCAATAACGCAGCATTGGTGGTGTTTTATGTAACCGGCATCACATTACTGATGAACAGAAAATTCTGGCAAAACCTTTTATACCCGTTGGCACCCGTGGGTAAGATGGCACTCACCAGTTACCTGTTACAAACGGCACTCGGACTCATTCTTTTCTTTGGTTTTGGCTTCGGATTGGTAGGCGAAACCCCACCATGGCTCAACTGGATCATTGCTATTACATTCTTTGTAATACAGGCTAGGCTGTGTAAATGGTGGTTCAGGTATTTCTATTTCGGACCGGTAGAATGGTTATGGAGAACAGTTACCTATTTCAAAATACAACCTTTCCGAAAAAATCACCTCTCTGCGTAAACTCCATTAACTCATGTTCTCTGCGGTGAACATTCGCATAAATTCACCGCAGAGAACGAGAGAACGGGGAGTTTACGCAGGAGTTATATGGCCTGGCTGAATGTGAGGAGGTTATGATCGGGGTCTAGTAAAGAAAATTCTTTTTGTCCCCAGGGCTTGACTGCCAGTGCTCCATTTGGGTGAATGGCTACAGCTTTATCCTGTAATAACTGGTATAACTCATCTATGGCATTGGTTCTAATATACACTTGCCCGTAATTGCTAAGTGGGTCCAATTCAGGAAAAGCAAAAAAGTGTATTTCAATGGCTTCTTTTTGAATGATGAGGTAATCGCCATAATCGGCACTGATGGTAAAACCGAGTTGCTGATAATATATTTTGGTAATGTCCTTATCCCGCATGGGTAATTTGGGATGAATCTGTTGAAGCATAATCAATCATTTTAGATAAGCACTGCAATATCTGGTTTTATAATCCTCTGTAATAGAAAAATCAATAGTACATCCCATTTTTTCAACGCATCAAAATCTTTTCCTCATTTCTGTGTTTTTCTGTGCCTTCAGTGGCAATTATTAATGCCACTGAAGGCACAGAAGATCACTGAAAAATTAGCGCAACAAAATAAATGATCATTCTTTCGGACGCCCGACTTTCAAACTCATTTCCCCTGCCTCCGAACCATTTCATTAATCCAGATAGGTGCAAAGGGTGAGGTACAGCCTTTCGAAACCGGGTAGTCGCGGTAAATACCCATGGCCTCACCTAAAGCTAAAGCCTGTTTACGGAAAGATGGATGATGAATACCAATATAAGCCAGTGCAAAATTCATTGTCCATTGAACTTCCGGAACAGCTTTGGGCATTTCTTTTTGCAACTGTTTGAGTAATGCTTCTAAATCAAGTCCATCAGCGTCGCGTGCAATTTTACCGGCCATTAAACTCCAGCCCGAACGAAGCGCCCATTTGTTTTTAGACCTGAGCCATTTAACACGCAAGTTTTCTTTCTCCGCATGTTCTTTTACAATATAGGAATTGAACCAATCGGCCACATGCGAAAAGCTGATGGTTTCCACCATATCATCCAGTTCTTTTAGAGAAAGGTCTTTGGGTTTTATAATGAGTAATGCCAGAAACTGTGCATCTGCATTACCTGTTTTCCAGAGTTCCTGTCCGAGTGCGTGATTGGTTTTAATTTTCTTGGCCAGGTTCCTGATATCGCCCGTCTTCACACCAAACTGGTTTTTACCGGCACCTGCTTTGGTGTTTACTGCATAAGTTTTTTCATTGCCTAATATTTTAAGTTCGGCGAGTGCTTCTTTGGCGGTCATTGTAGGGTGTATTTTGAAGAAATCTAAGGTAGGAATTTTAAGGCTCCCTTCTCCCTGTTAATAGAAGTCATGTATGGCTCAGTTTAGAAAACGTAAAGCCATTTTACAGAGAGAAGGGAGCTTAAGTCGAATTGTTTCAAAATTCGAATCCCACGAACAAATAATACACGCTAAAATTATTTCGATGGGATCAAGAGAAATTTTTTGTTTTTGGTGTCGAGCACCAGACCGGAATGTAAAAAGAGTTTATTACCCGTCATCCCTCCTATTCCTAATTTCAGCATGCGGTTCACCTGTTCTTCGCTGGCTCCTTCCATATACGTTACTGTATGAAGGGGAATTTTAAGCTGGCTCATTTCTACACTATCAGCCGTAACCAAACTATTGGCATACAGTGTTCGACCCCACGACTTAACCGGGTATCTGCTGGCAACAGCATCGGCTACGGCCATCGACAGGGCTGTTTCTTTGGAAGTTAGTAATGCAAATGCACTGGAACCTGAATCGAAATACAAGATCGTTTTCTTCCCCTTTATCATTACCGGAATCAGAATATTACGCTGAACATAACTAAAATCGGTTAACCTGCTTTGCAGTTTCTCCGGAACCGTATAGTTCAATATAATTTCCTGTTTTGGGTAGTTGATTAAAACAGTTCTGTTCTCTAACCAGTCACTACCGATGGTGCCGATTATTTCCTTTTTCCCGGCAAACCAGTCAATCGTTTTTTCTCCAAAGTCAAGCAGATATGCCTGGGTGATGCTGATCTTGTTTTTTCCAACTGTTATTGCCATCTGCTGTAAACTGCCGGCAGTATCAGGTAGTGGATCGAAGGATGGATATTTTTCACTGATGGCCCTGAGTTTATTTTTATAGAATACGGTATTGGGTGCACCCATATCGAACTGCATATAAAACTGTTGCGAACAATGGGGCAGCTTTACAGGTATGAGCATGGCGGCATGGGGTTCAATAGAACCATTTACACTATCTGCTAACCAGGTGAATGGAATACTGTACTTTTTTGAAGGAGAGAGTGCAATTGTTGTTACCGGTTTTTGTGCAACCGATTGAGCAATGAAAACCAACTTTACAAGGAGAATCAAACAGCATTTTTTACGAAGAAACAGACGCATATATTTTTTCAGCAAAACTAATGGTGTAACCGGGGTAAGCCCTACCACAAATACCCGACAAGCACACGACAACTGCACGACATCTGTTAACAATCAAACTGTTAGAATAATTTCCGGATCTGCCGGTGCTGGTACAGAATGATTACAGCATTCGCAAAATAGAGCAACAGGAAGGGCCAGATATAAGCAACAAATCCCTCTTTATTACCCGTTAACCTGACGATTGCATAATTATAACCAAACACTGCCAGCAGCGCCAGATGCAGGGTAATTACCCAGTACACCTGTCGCCTGATAATTGTTCTGCCATACTGAATGGCATGAGCGGGAATATTCATTCTCTTTTTCAGGATACACATTGGCACCAGGCTATGCAACCATGGAATAATGATATAGGTAAAACAGGAAAAATTAAACAGAATCATGAAATGGCGAAGATCATCCGTTGCAGGTGTAACGGCACTGGCTTCGGGTTCGGGATTAATCAGGCTTTCATATTCAATATCCAGTGCTTTGGCAATGGCTTTCAGGGTAAAACTTTGGGGGGTATTGGCACCGGCTTCTATGCGTTGAATGGTACGCACTGTTATTTGCGAAAGATCGGCCAGCTCTTCCTGGGTAAGTCCTTTTAATTTTCTGGCGGCGGCTATTTTCTTTCCGGGCTGCATGATTGTTTTAGTCCTGTTATTTGCGTGGGCAAAATACAGGCAAAATTGTGTTTTCGGGTTTTTTATTTTAGATGGTGGGCTGGTGTTATGCGAGGATTTTTTTCACCGCAGAGAAAGGAGAAAGGGAGGTTGCGCGGAGTCGTTTAGTAGATTTAGGTTTACTTAGTTCTCCTTTCCTGCACATTAAATACAGTTCCTGCAGGGTCCTGAATCCAATGCATATTTGGGGGGAGTTCTTCCAGCTCATCGCAGGTTTCTACTCCATTGGTTTGCAAATAGCTTGTTGCTTCTTCTATATTGGGAACTGTTAGTTGCAACCAGGTTTCTGAATGCGTATAGTTATCTACACAGTCAAGCCAGATGATATTGTTTCCAAATTTCACTTCGCATGTTCTCGATACAGTTGGATTATCGATGGGCTTTTCTTCCACTTCCAGCTTTAAAATATCCCTGTAAAAAGCCACTGTTTTTTCATATTTAGCTTTAGGAATTTTAATGGCGATATTGATGCCTGCTTCAAATTTTGGGTGCATATTTTTATTTATTTTTTTTACCGCAGAGAACGGGAGAAAAGGAGGTTGCGCAGAGTCGTTTAGTAGATGTGAGGTTTTGGCAACGTGGTTTTAATGATCATAACCAAGATCAGTTTTCTTTATAGCGTTTAAATTTTCAAGCGATTGTTGTAAAAGTTGATCAATACTACTATCCATTTTTTCAAACCGCGCTTTTCTTAAAAGGAATTTTTGCCAAAATGGGCTTCCTTTTTCCGATGACGAACCATCTTTGAGCCAGGCGAAATTTTGAAAATCCCAATCGGGTGAATCTATATTCCCGTTATCAAAGTTTTGTGTAATGATGATGGCTTTCCCGATTGAACCATCAATCCAGACAATTCTTCGCATTTCCAACTTGTCTTCAGGAACAGTTACTCCATCAAATGAAGCTCCACCACCAGATGTAGCCACTGTAGTACCGAGCTTTTTGGCCAGTCCGTTTAATTTAATATCTATCTGCTTAAATTTATGCTTCCTCATTACATCTTGCTTATTCGATGATGCATGGTGGCAGGCTATACATAAAAGTAGAAGCAGTATAAACAGGTTTCTTGTTTTCACCATCGCTATTTTTAGTGAGAGAATGACCAGTATTACAATATAAAGATTTTCTATTCGACACTGGTTAACGAAAAGTCTACATTTTTCTATCCCCCACCTACAAAAAACAGATCAACTCAATATCTCTTTGATCATGAATACCTTATGAGAAATAAGCGGCTATTTCTCGCATTTCCCAGCATTTCAAGATATCCAGCGAATGTTGCAATCTTCTTAGCTAATCTCAGGGGTTTTAGTCACCCTTTCTTCGGGGTTTCTTCGGAACGGCTTCGGAACCGCTTCGGAAGTTTCCGAAGGATTCCCGAAGAAACCCCGAAGAACATCCGAAGCCAGGTAGGTTATGATACGGCTATGACTGGAAGCGGAGTCGAATCTTTTATACCTGGCTTACACAGATACGCTTCGGAGATAAGAAACTTTTGGAAAGTTTCGGAACTTTCCAAAAGTTATCGCTCAATTGTATTTATTCGATTCTTCAGCAATGAATTTGTTAGCTCCAAAGTAATTCGTACACCCTAGCTGTGTAACACGCAACGTCCCTTCGTGCCTCAGGAGACGATGCGCCGAACTTCTTTTGGATGGAAGACACTACGGAGAAGGAAAAATCTTTACAGGTACACCCTACGGAGAAGGAAGGAAGCTATTGCTCATTATTTCACTTCCAGAACTGCCACCACTTTTTTCTTTTCGGAATAATAATTACTTCTCCAAGGAGTTCTTCATTAGGTTGAAGAAATATTAATTCCCCCTTCTCGTACATACGTTTTGGATCGATTTTTGTTTCTACCTGAACATAGCCAACAGAGCTAACAACCAGTTCTATTTGTTTAGCCTTTAGTTTCTCAGGAACAATAATGGTAAACAAACCCATCGTATCGGTTAGTACACCTACATTGGTATTTTTAATCATTACCGTTGCATAAGCTATTGGAAGTTTAGTATTTGCCCCCGTTACTTTACCCTGAATAATATTTTGCGTACTGTCGATGGTTGGCGGTCCGGCATTTACATCAGATTTAACATGCAACCTTGAAGACGGTTCTTCAACATGATAAAGCGTTGTATTGACTGATGATTTATGCAAAGCGGCACTAGCATTTTCGACTGTCAGCATTGTAAATATTCCTGTAAATATGGCTAACCTTGTCCGTTTGGCTTTAGGAGTATGGGTTCGCAAATCCCGGTTAAGCTGTTCTGGAGTAACCCTTGCACAAACATTTCTTGTGTTTTGCGAAAGCAATTGAATAATTTCCTGATCTGACAACTCCGTAAAATCAATGACTAACTTTGCACATTGCATACAAAACTTTCCATCCTGCTTATCAGACATTGCAGACCATGTCTGCTGACAGCCCTTTTTTAATGAGAGAGAATATGAATTAGTTCTTATTGGCATAAATTAAAGATGCAACAAAACGATAATCTACATATTACAAAATTTATGATTTTTTTTTACATTACTAGAAATATTTGTTTAAAGGCTCTTTTTCTTTCCCGAAAGGCTAGTTTTTGAAACGTTCCACACAAATATCTCTAATTGTGAACGCTGCGAACTCTTACACATAGAAAAGTTAATGCTAAATTGTATTGTTCGATTCTTCAGTAATGAATTAGTAAGTGTAAGCTTCCCCTAAGTTCGGCCAGTAAGATTAGAGTTAACGACAAAAGTGTTTGTTAACTTTAAATTTTAATAGTCATGAAAAAGGGAAGATTTACCGAACAGCAGATAGTATCTGCGTTAAAGAAACAAGAGGCTGGA
>NZ_JAHVAA010000009.1 GCF_019264485.1 Sediminibacterium sp. | reverse complement strand
AAGTGACCTTTTTCAACTTCATCAACCACCTGAAGTTTGAAGGAAAGACTGTAATCCTTTTGAGTCCGCTTCAAATAGTCCTTTTTGCCTGTGTTTTCCATATAAGTCGATTTTTGTGTCAACCTATATTCGGACGGGGCAGTTTAAATAAAGAAAAGGCCCTGCTTTTGCGGGGTCTTTTTATGTGTGGAGTTCTTTAACCACAGAGTTTCACGGAGAGGGGCACGGAGTTGCACAGAGGTACGCTCACTTGAAACGCTCTGTACTAAAAAATGAGTTTACTTTTATTTTTTATAAAAGATAGGGAACTTTGTTCTGTCATATGGCCCTTGTTTAACTGTCATTATAAACAGCAAATACAGTATAGCTGCTATGATAAACAAATAGCGAGTCCAAGTGGATATATCATTATCCTTATTTGGTTTACGCATACGAGAACATAAAGTAAAATCAGAACTATTTCCTTTTAACCATAGATGGCACAGAGTTTTTTGAGACCACCTCTGTGCAACTCCGTGCTCCTCTCCGTGAAACTCTGTGGTAAAAAAAGAATTTATTTCCAAAGGCTGGCCGGATATTCACCAGCAGTTACGAGTTTATTGATGCTGTCCTGCACACCCGGCGCATCTTCTTTATAAGTTACCCCAAACCATTGAGCTGAAGTAGGAATTACTTTCACCACCCCTTTCCCCGATTGCACAAAATGTTTGGTAACAGTAGGTATATAAAACTCTGATTTCAGTTCCTGTCCCTGTTCGTCTAAGAACTTTTCAAACAGTTCTTCAGCCAACCCAATAAATCCGGGTGCAAAGCAGAGATAGTTCATACTCACTAAACTGTTTTCTGGTAATACGGTGAGGCTGTCATTTTCTTCGTATACAATATCTCCTTCCGGTCTCGCAAAGATTTTAGTACGTTCATTGATATCGGTAAGATTGCCTTCTGTACTTACATCGCAAACCCCACGGCTCACCGTACCATTATCACTCAATGTATTTTTCAGGTGATAACCAACGATACAATAAGTCTGCTCATTGCATTGTGTGGTTAAAAAAGTATAGGCTTTGGCAAACGCATCTTTACCATAAAAATCATCTGCATTGATCACCGCAAATGGCTCATTCACTTTTCCCTTGCAACACAAAACGGCATGACCTGTTCCCCAGGGTTTGGTTCTGTCGGCGGGGATGGCTCTGCCATTGGTGAAAGAACTTAACGCCTGGTACACATAATCGGTGGCTATACGACCCTGCAGTTTAGGCTCAAAAATAGCTTTAAACTGTTCGGCAAATTCTTCACGGATAATAAACACTACTTTTCCAAATCCTGCACGGATGGCATCATAAATTGAATAATCCATGATAGTTTCGCCATCGGGACCGAATGACTGTATTTGTTTCATGCTGCCATAACGGCTCGCCATTCCGGCAGCAAGGATCACTAAAGTTGGTTGCATAAAATCATTTAGGTGGACGAAACTAAAACTTTCGGCCCTACAATAAGATAGGATGTTGATAAATATTCAAAATATTCATATTCAGCCACTGCCCAGCCTTTCAGATAAAGGTATTCAAACCGATATACTGCGGTTAGACCTCGTTCATCCTGTAATCAGCGGCAATAAATGGTTTAAACTAAAATATTACATCGAAGAAGCCAGGAATCAGGGAACAAGTTGTTTGGCGGGTTTTGGGGGTGCTTATTCCAATCATATTGTGGCATTGGCATACGCTGCACAGATAAATGGCTTCAGGAGCAGGGGGTTTATCAGGGGCGATGAAAACACGCCTCTTTCTTCCACACTGCTCGAAGCAAAGGGCTACGGCATGGAACTTATTTTTATTGACAGGAATACTTACAGAAACAAAGAAGCAATCACCCATCAATACCATCAACCCGGCTACTACTGGATACCCGAAGGTGGTTATGGAATTTTAGGTGCAAAAGGTGCGGCGGATATTTTGTCTGTTACAGATTGCAGTGCCTATTCACATATTATTTGTGCCACAGGAACAGGCACCATGATGAGTGGATTGCTGTTATCTGCTCAACCCCATCAAAAAATAATCGGCATCAGTGTACTCAAAAATCATATATCAATAGTTGATGAAATAAAAGCACTCATCGGCCAGCCTGTTGGCACCAATTTCGAATGTGTACATGGTTACGATTTTGGCGGATATGCCAAACACCCTGAACCTTTATTAACATTTATGCGCGGGTTATGGCAACAGGATCAATTACCAACCGATATTGTTTATACGGCCAAACTCTGTTATGCAGTAAAAGACCTTATTGCAAAACATTTTTTTCCGGAGAACAGCAAACTGCTCTTAATTCATAGTGGTGGGCTACAGGGCAACAGGTCTTTAGCACCGGGTAATCTGCCTTTTTAACCAATGAGTTTATTGCCACTGAAGGCACAGAAATACACAGAAAGTTTTCAGTGGCATTCTGTGTCTTCAGTGGCAACAAAATACACTCATCATCAGGAGAGTGAGTAGTGAATCGTGACTAATGAGTGAGTAATTAAATGAAAAAATAAACCACTCACTACTAACTACTCACTACTCACTATATATATTTGTAAGAATGAAACACTGGAACCTGTTAATACTGTTTTTTTCCGCTGCCATCATTCATGCTTCTGCACAAAGAGCATTGCCGGGCTTTACCGTACAGGATCTGGGCAAAGGAAAAGTTAGTATCAGCTGGATCAACCCTTATCCAACCTGTAACCAGTTGGCCATTCAGCGTTCTACAGATGGCATCAATTTCAGAACCATCTTTTCTGCACAGTCGCCCGAATTACCCCGTAACGGTTATGTAGACAGCAAACTACCGGCAGCACCAAAAGTTTATTACCGTATATTCTATGTACTCGCAGGTGGTAATTATTTTTTTACCGCAATCAAAACCCCTACCGAATCGGGTGATACGGATGACAAAGAAACTATTAAAAAAGAAGAAGACTTGTCAGACCGCATATACATACCAACAGAGCCGGGAAAGGATAACGGCCTAAACAAAGACAGTACTGGAAAAGAAACAGTTGAAAGAATGGTACGCCTTTATAAAAGAGGCAATTTTCTGTATCAGTTAAATACACAGTCGTATAAAAATTTCCGCGATTCCATTATTCATTTTACACAAGACTCCCTTTCACTCATTAAACCCGGAGAAATAAACTGGAAACCCTTTATACCCAAACCCAAAGAATATGTAAGTGTATTTGTAAAAGATACATTACTCATACAGGTTGAATATCCTTTGTATAAAAGATTCAAAGATTCTGTAGCGGCTTATACCAAAGACACGCTCACCAATATCACCACCTTCAGGGCCGAACTTTCCAGGTTTGTACCAAAACCCGTTTGGAAACCTTCTATCTATGTATATACCAACAATAACGGTTACCTGAATATCAGTATTCCTGCACAGGATTTAAATGCCTATCGCGTTGTATTCTTCGATGCAGAAGGAAAAGAACTCTTCCGCATCAACAAAATAAAAGAAGCCGAACTCATCCTCGATAAAGCCAATTTCAAACGAAGTGGCTGGTATGATTTTGAACTCTACAAAAACAATGACCTCGTAGAGAAAAATAAGTTCTTCCTCCAAAAAGACTAGGTGTACAGAAGAACAGAGAAACAGAGAAATTTCCAATAACCAACTATTTGGACATTCGATATTCCTCTGTTTCTCTGTTCTTCTGTTCTTCCAGTTTTACATCGAACACTGCTTCAAAATATTTCTTCAATCGTTCTTTCACTTCTTCAAAATCCACTTCTCTTCCCAATTCTTTTTGTAAAGATGTAACCTGCTTGCCTACAATTCCACAGGGAACAATATGATCGAAATAACTGAGGTCGGTATTTATATTAAATGCAAAACCATGCATGGTAATCCAGCGGCTGCATTTAATACCCATGGCGCATATTTTTCTTTCCTTACCCGGCATATCCGGATCGAGCCACACGCCGGTTTCGCCCTTGCTTCTCTCCCCTTTTAATCCATAATCGGCCATGGTAAGAATGATCACTTCTTCCAGACTCCGTAAATACCAACCCAGATCGGTTTTAAACTGTTCCAGATCGATAATCGGATACCCCACTACCTGCTGCGGACCATGAAAAGTAATATCGCCTCCTCTGTTGATATGGAAATAATCAATCCCCCTCGCCGCCATTTCTTCGGGTGGAATCAAAATATGTTCTTCCTTCCCGCTTTTGCCAAGAGTGTAAACGGGCGAATGTTCTACAAATAAAAGATGATGTGGAATCTTGGTCAGGCGACCAACACCGGCGGCAGATTCCACTACCTGGTCATTGGAAATTTCTCTGTTCCTCTGTTCCTCTGTTTGTCTCAACACAGCTTTCATCGCCACTTTCTCCTTCAACATCTCCTCCTGCCAATCCCAAACAGATTTATAAGACCGATATCCGAGGTCTTCGAAAAATACTGACTGCATCCTGCAAAAATACAGCTTCCCCTCCATTTTAACTCCTCTGCGTAAACTCCGCGCTCTCAATTCTCTGCGGTGAACTTACTCGAATATTCACCGCAGAGAATTGAGAACAAAGAGGTTTCGCAGAGATAGATGCCTATGAAGGGCTATTTTTGCAGCATGCAGGATGATTTAGATTTAATAAACGAAGAGGCTGCCGAAGAACTATACGAACGCCAATCCTTTAAAGTAGATAAAGGACAGGAACCCATGCGCATCGACAAATGGGTCCAGGGACGTATTGAAGGGGCCACAAGAAGCAAGGTACAAAAGGGCATTGAAGCCGGTTTTCTTACCGTTAACGGACAGGTGGTTAAAAGCAATTACAAGATTAAGCCGGGAGATGAAATACTCATGATGAGTCTCATCAACCCCGAACATACCGAACTCAAACCAGAAAACATACCCCTCAATATTGTCTACGAAGACGATGCAATTATGGTATTGAATAAACCACCCAATATGGTGGTACATCCCGGTGTAGGTAATTTTACCGGAACCATGCTCAATGGTGTGGCCTATCATTTCCTGCAACAGAATCCAAACCTCGATGAAGAAGCCCTTCCCCGTTTCGGACTGGTGCACCGTATCGATAAAAACACCACCGGATTAATCGTGCTGGCCAAAACCGGCGATGCCGCCGCACACCTCGCCAAACAGTTTTTCAACCATACCGTGAACAGAAAATACCAGGCATTGGTTTGGGGCGATGTGCAGGAAGACAGTGGTACCATTGAAGCACATATTGCCCGACACCGTCAGCACCGGAAAATGTTTGATGCTTATCCCGAAGGAGAAATCGGTAAACATGCCATCACCCATTATAAAGTACTCGAACGTTTTAATTATGTAACACTGGTAGAATGTGTACTCGAAACAGGACGCACCCACCAGATACGGGTACATATGAAACACATAGGCCATACCCTCTTCAACGACTGGGAATATGGCGGCGACAAAATTTTAAAAGGCACCATCTATACCAAATACAAACAGTTTGTAGACAATTGTTTTGAAATGTGCCCCCGCTGTGCATTGCATGCGCAAACACTGGGCTTTATTCACCCCGTTACCAAACAACCCATGCACTTCGAATCGCCATTACCGGAGGATATGCAGGGCGTGATTGAAAAGTGGAGAAAATACATGCAGAGGAAAACAGAGGAATAGTAAACAGAAGAACAGAGAAACAGAGAAATGTCCAATGTTCAAATATTTGGAAGTTGGACATTTCTCTGTTTCTCTGTTCCTCTGTTAATATATATTTGTATCCTAAACTGAAAATTTATGTCTGCAGACATCCGTCATAACTGGACTGCTGAAGAAATTCACGATATCTATAATATGCCATTACTGGAGCTGGTATTTCGTGCAGCAACACTGCATCGCAAATACAATGATACGGCTGAGGTACAAGTGTGTACCCTCCTGAGTATTAAAACAGGTGGATGTAGTGAAGACTGTGCGTATTGTCCACAGGCGGCTCGCTATAGTACTGGTGTAGATGTACAGGCATTGATGAAGAAAGAAGAAGTGCTTTCCTATGCCCAGAAAGCCAAAGATGCCGGCTCTACCCGTTTCTGTATGGGTGCCGCCTGGAGGGAAGTAAGAGACAACCGCGATTTTGATCGTGTACTCGATATGGTAAAAGGCGTAAACGAAATGGGAATGGAAGTATGCTGCACCCTCGGCATGCTCACTGAAGACCAGGCCAAAAAACTGGCCGATGCCGGATTATACGCTTACAACCATAACCTCGATACCAGTAAAGAACATTACAGCGAAATCATCACCACCCGTACCTATGAAGATCGGTTGAATACACTCGATAATGTACGCAAAGCAGGTGTAACCGTTTGCTGTGGTGGTATCATTGGACTGGGTGAAACACATGAAGACCGTATTGGTATGTTACATACACTGGCTACCATGCCCGAACATCCGGAAAGTGTGCCGATTAATTCACTCGTGGCTATTAAAGGAACACCATTGGAAAACAATACCAAAGTTGATGTGTGGGATATGGTGCGCATGATTGCCACAGCACGTATTCTCATGCCTAAAACCATGGTACGTTTAAGTGCGGGAAGAACAGAAATGAGCATCTCCGACCAGGCCCTGTGTTTCATGGCCGGTGCCAACTCCATCTTTGCCGGAGATAAATTATTAACCACCCCTAACCCATCATTTGATGAAGACAATCAAATGTTCCAGTTGTTAGGACTGCAGCCGAGAAAAGCGTTTAAAGAAGAAAACAAGCAATACTTAAGGGAATTGGTTGAAGCGTGAAGCTATTAGCTTTTAGCTGTTAGCCATTAGCTATTGAAATTGGATAATAAAAAGGAGAAGGGTTGCAGATGGAAAAATATATTTCATCTGCAACCCTTCTCTTCTTAAAAGCTAATGGCTAATAGCTAACAGCTACCCCTTCTTTAGCCTAAACGACCTCACCGGCGGCACCGGTTCTTTCTTCAACTCAATCCCTTTACATGGCATACTCCTTATCCCTGCCCCGGATTTAAATCCGGGGCAGGGATAAGGAGTATCTCTTTCGGTCTTTCCGACTTTATTCCGCTAACTCCAATGGATTATTAATTTTATTCTTCACCCTGGCTGTTGCCGAAGGGTTAGTATTAACCGAAATAGAAGTATTGGTTCCTGCACCAGGCGCTGCCAAACCATTCATCGCAGCATTGATGTACCCATTCGGATTTTGTTTCAAATCCTCAATCAGTGAATTAAACTTCGCTTTTGTTATTTTTTTATGCAAGGCCGGCAGTTCAAGTCTGGCCATATTGTTACTGTAGATAGCACTCAACTTAAATGAAACTGTTCTGGTCCGGTCTGTTGCTTCCACAATTAATCCCGGCAGACCATTTAGTTTCCACGGTCCTGCTTTAACAGGGTAATCAGGGCAATACCAAACATCATAGGTTCTTCCTTTAAAATTACCACTCGCTTTATAACATGAAAGCCCTCCAATAACAATAGAGCTATCTCCCAGTGTCCACTGAATTTTCTCTATAGGGTTTTCGATCACAAGTGTTTCTCCCACCCAGGGGTGAATGAAATAAGATTTGTCTGCATCAAACTGATACATCAATTGTTCAATGGTAGATTTTTTTACCCTGATAGGTTCAGATGATACCTGAACCGGTAAACCTGCTTTGGCTTTTGCCATATTATCATTGAACAGTGAATCATCGTAATATTTTGAGTAATTCCTGTACAAAGAAGCATTCGAAGTAAACTGTAACAACAGGATCTCCTCGTATACCTGCGCGCGATTTGTGGTATCTCTTACATGCGTAAACAGGTAAACGGCCTGCCCCCCTTTAGTACCCTGCCCCTGAGACGTTAAGGGCATGAAATAGTACAGACAAAACAATACAATCAAGTATTTCATAATTACAGATTAAGGGTTAAGAGGGAGGAATATCCTCCCTCTTAAAAAAACTAACAGGGAGCTACTTCTTCTAATATCTCCAGTATCCAGATATTTTCTCTTACCATTTTACTGGCGGTAGCTGATGCAATCATAGAAGCTACTGCGTACTCACAAGTACAACAATGGGTTACCGTTGCTGTCATAGTCCAGCATTCTCCCCAGGCTGAATTACTGTTTGTTGCGCAGGTCTCTTTTTTTACTTTTACCAACGAAGCTTTCTTTTCTGAAGGCTTGGTTACTGATACTTTGTTGGTATTTGTTTCATGCTCTCCGCTTCTTTCACCGGCGTAAGCGCCTGTTGCTATTCCAGCGAAAAGAAATAATCCTAAGATGATCTTTTTCATGCTTAATTTAATTTATTAGTTTTCTCCTTGTCTCGCCAGGAAATAAAAGCGTCACGCTGATACTGCTACCGTGAACTCAGGTTTCCAGTTTTGCTTTCGCCGGGCTGTATGGATCTAAGCCCCGGGTTGTATTGTGTAACCAACATCCTTTTTTGAGTAAGGGTCAATTAAGGATTAACACCCATTTATAGCTACAAATAATATGAATCAAACAGGTATCTGCGGGTTACAGGTTAAAATGCAACCGAAGCATACACTGCGATGGACGCAATTGATAGGTTTGTGTCATGATTTGATTTCCATTTACCATAATCGTTTCCATTTGTTTCAGGTTAAACATGTTTTGCCAATACAGGTCCACACTCATTTTGCTGGCACCCATATTTTTCCTGATCAGAAAATCACTGAATAAAAATTGTCGGGGCAAACCGGCATCCGTTGAAAAACGATTGGCTTCAACACCCCATTTAAGTACATACTGACGTGGTAATGCATAAGAAACAGAAAATACCTGACTCAGGTTTCGGGTTTTGTTCCTGCTCTTTCTATTTCCCACACTGCTGCTGATATGCGAAAGCTGTATCGCATAATCAACTACCATGTCCTTGATCCTGGTATTCAGCTTAGCGCTTAACCCTCTTGTATGCACTTTATAATCACTAAGAACGCCAGCATTGGATTGCTGACCTGCTGACTGTTGAAGATTAACAGCAACAGATAATGTTGTCTTTAATCTGCTTACATATTTACTCAAAGCACCTCCGGTTTTGTATACGCTGGCCGGGTTCTCTCTTTCAATGGCATTACCTATTAAAAAGCTTCCGTTAAAGTTTTGATCTGTCATATAATTATCAAGGCTATTTTCCCTGCTGATAAAAAGATGACCAAAAAGACTCCGGATGGTATTTTTATAAAACAGATAGGCCGTTACAGATTCACGGTCTCTTCTTTTTATAATACCGTTTTGATTCACCAGCGACCGGTAATTAATCAATGTAAAACGATCGCTTGCGAGATAAGCCGGTAAATAAAACTGATCGTTTACCCAGTTTACCAAAATATTCAGGTTGGTGTTGATCGTATACTGACCCGATAAATCGTAGGTAACAAATAGCCGGTTCAAGTAATTTCTTTTACTGTTATTATTTTGATGCCCCAGGAAATTAACAGGAAGCTGGGCGCTAAACTTCCATTTTTCTCCTTTATAGTTCAGTTTAGGAACATACACTGCCGACCACTCTTCTGCCTCAAACTGATTGTTAATAGAATCCGCTATTAAGGAAGGCTGCCCGTTTTCAAACCTATACAGCGGTGCATGGTATTGATTCCGGTTATACCCAACATTAGCTGCCTGTTCAAACAAAAAACGACCCATCGAAAGCGCTACTGTATAACCCGTTTTGGCATACCATCTTTCAAGCGAAGCTTGCTGCATCAGGCTGTCGATCTTTTGATTTGCAACAAAAAAATATCCGCTGATATCCGGAGCGATATTTAATTGTTGAGGGCTTTTGTTATATCCTACCTGATAATTAAACCCATGTATCCATTTTTTTACTTTACGGATTGATTTCCCGTATTTTTCTACCCAAACAAAATGATCCCTTAGTTTTTGCGCTGATAGTTTAGGTAACCCGATTTTACCATCATCATTACTGCGGCTATATCCAAACCGCATACCAGTTGCCGTATAGGCCCTTTCATTATTCGACAATATTTCTACCTGTGCATTAACATGTGTTTCACCCAAACGAAGCGTTTGATTTTCGTTGATACGAACCGTATCTGTATCGAAATAATTTACAATACGCGTACTACTGTTCTGCTTTTGAATATCATGTACAAAATCTATATTCAGTTTTAGTTCTTTTCCCTGTCTGATCTTTTTCAGATAATTCATCGACAATACATGCTGTTTATTAAACAGGTAGCGCTGTTGACTAAACGAGGGCAAAGTGGCAGCAGGAATACCGAGTAAAGGTGTTTTAGCAGGTGTGGTAATATCATCTGTCAGACTTGCTAATTCATTTTTATAGTTAAAGCCTGCATTATTGAATTTATAACTTAACAGCACCTGTTCATTTTTAGCAAAGCGCATAGGTACCAGTTCGCCATCAGCTAATAGGGTCGGTATACCTATACCTGTTTTGGCTCTGCCGATCAATGTATTTTTAGCAGCTCCTGTTAGTTTGATGTTTAATGCCGCCCTGTTAGAGATGGTTACACTATCGAGTACTTTTAGTGGCTGGTGGTTTTCTAAAACCTGCACCTGCTCTACTGCACCAACAGGTATATTGTTATTAGCGATGCCATATTTTGCATCCAGCAAATTCAGTCCTTCAATATAATATCGGTTGATGGCCCTTCCCTGGTATTTTACTGTGCCGTTATCTGTTACTTCAATACCCGGCATTCTTCTTAAAACATCGGCCAATACCATATCCTGTTTCTCACTAAATGCCTTTACATCGTAACTGATCGTATCCCTGCGTTGTATCACCGGATTGGATTTCACCACCACTTCCGGAAGATTTTTTGAACTGGTTGATAACCTCAGTTCCGGAACTTCGGGTCCTGACTTTACTGAAAACAAAACTGTTTTCGTTTCATAGCCTATTACTGAAAATTTTATAGCTACTGAATCAACCACCACTGAAGGCAGGTTCAATATAAACCGGCCTTTCTGATCTGTAAAACCAAAAGCAAGCGGTTTGTTTTTTTCAATGAGCAACAAAATAATATGCACATCTTTAAGTGGGGTGCCTTCTACTGAAAGCACTTTACCACTTAATTGCCTTTGCCCCAAAGCAGATGCCCGGTTCATCAGCAGACAGCATAATAAAAAAATAATTCTTGGCATTCTTTGTTATTACAGTCGTCAACAATGCTTATTGCTATTTGCCTCATTCAAATGAATGAAGAATAGCGGTATAATAGCACACTACATACACACTTGAATACAGGCATGCATCTTGAAACTTGTTTACTTGGCTAATCATCAAAAACAAAGCCTGAGGGGGGATATGGCTTTGTCATCCAGTCGTACACTTCATCTCCAATCGATGAAGCTGGATCAAACATATAAAAAATAATTATTGAAAAAATAATTTATACGAAAAAAACGAAATATGGGTGTTTTTCCCCGGATTTACAGCTTGTGCTGGTAAAATCAAAAGTCAAAATTCAAAAAATATTCCTTTTGAATTTTGACTTTTTACTTCCCTCCGCGAAAACTCCATTGCCTCATGTTCTCTGCGGTGAATATTCGAGTAAGTTCACCGCAGAGAACATGAGGCAACGAAGTTTTCGCAGGGTTTTATAGTGACTACCCGCCATCTACCTTTCGCCCTAAACAACCCTGCCCCGGATTTAAGAGAATCTCTTTCGGTCTTTCCGACTTCCGGACTTTCGGACTACTTCCCCTTCGGCCTAAACGACCTCACAGGCGGCGCCGGTTCTTTCTTCAATTAATTCCTTTACCTGGCATCCTCCTAAAACCCTGCCCCGGATTTAAATCCGGGGCAGGGTTTTAAGAGAATCTCTTTCGGTCTTTTCGACTTCCGGACTTTCGTACTACTTCCCCTTCGGCCTAAACGACCTCACCGGCGGCGCCGGTTCTTTCTTCAACTCAATTCCTTTACTCGGCATCAATCTCAACGCTTCCTCCACCGCTTTTTCTAATTGTGGGTCTCTGCCTTCTATGATGGATTTGGGATCATGAAAAACTTCTACATCGGGCGAAACACCAACGGCTTCAATGGCCCATTTACCATCGGTGTCAAAGAAACCACCACGTGGGGCTACCATGCGACCACCATCGATGAAAGGTGGTGTATCCCATGTGCCCACCAGACCACCCCAGGTGCGTGTACCTACGAGCGGACCAATATTGGCTTTCTTGAACATGTACGGCAACAGATCGCCGCCGGAGCCGGCATTCTCATTAATGATCATCACTTTCGGACCCCAGATGCCTGCCATGGGTGTGGTAGATACACGGTGACCTTCTACCCTGTTATTGAAATAACCCATGAGCTGGCGGTTCATAATGTCAACCATATAATCGGCTGCGGAGCCACCGCCATTGTTTCTTTCGTCGATGATAGCGCCTTTTTTATCCTGCTGCGAAAAATAGTAACGGTTGAAATAAGTGTAACCGGGATTTCCGGTATTGGGCACATACACATAAGCCAGTTTACCACCCGATAAATTGTCTACTCTTTTTCTATTGCTTTCTACCCAATGGCGTGAACGCAATCCACCTTCATTGGCAATGGGCACTACGGTAATAAGTCTGGAGCCATCGAGCGAAGCTTTATTGTTCACGCGAATCTTCACCTGACGGTTGGCCGTGCCTTCAAATAAACTGAAGAGGTTCATATCGGCGGTGAGTGGCTTACCATTCACTTCCAATAAATAATCTCCTTCCTGTACGTTGATGCCCGGACCACTTAAGGGAGAACGCAGTTCAGGGTTCCAGTTTTCACCATTGTAAATTTTACTGATCACGAAATAGCCGTTCTGCACTTTATAATCGGCACCGAGTAAACCACCCGGTATGGAAGGCACATTCGGAAAATCGCCGCCACTGGTGTATGAGTGACCTACGGCAATTTCACCACCGAGTATGTCGATGATATAGTTGAGATCGCTTCTGTGTTTCACATGTTTCACCCAGGGTTTGTACCAGGTAAAAATCTGATCCCAGGGCGCGCCATGTGTATTATCAACATAGAGAAAATCGCGCTGGTAGCGCCATCCTTCCCTGAAAATCTGTTCTGCTTCCTGCGAAGGGTCAACATACACTTTCATGCCATCGGTGGCCAGGCGACCTTCTCCGGGGCGTGGTGCGGCGGCGGTGCCATTGATGAACCAGCCCGGTCCAGCACGGTACAAAATGGTTTTACGATCGAAACTGGTAACGGCCGTAGCTACCGATCGGGCAAATTCTACAGATTTTCTATCTTTTATGCTATACCGGTGCAGTATAAAGCCCTGTTCATTGGCAACGGCTTCTGTATAGAAAACGGTACCATCGGGTCCGGCCACGAGGCTGGTATAATCGCGTAATGGAATATTGGTGGCAACAATACGCTGATCGAGTCCCTCAAAATCTATTTTCACCTGCACCCCACCTGCGGCAGCGGGGCGGGCGGTTTTGGCCGAATCGGAAACCTTCACCGGTTCATCATCACTCTTTAGTTCAAATGGCGATGGCGCATCCTTGCTTAATACGGCAATATACAAGGCTCGCGTAACCGGGTAATTGTAATTACTCATATCGAGCCAGCCTGTAGCCAGCGCATAATCGGTACTGGCCAGAAAGTACAAATATTTTCCGCTCTCATCCCACTGCGGATCTATGGCATCAGACAAACCATCGGTGATCTGTTTACTGCTGCCCGATTCGAGGTTGTACACTTTAATGGCTTTAAACTGGTTGTTCTGCTGTTGCGCATAGGCAATCCATTTACTGTCGGGCGACCATACCGGTTTCATGGTTCTGTTGGGATGCGCATAACGGTCGGTATCCACGCGTTTAATGGCGCCTGTTTTTACATCCATGTACCAGATATTATAATCGGTATCGCTAAACGCTATGTATTTGCTGTCGGGCGACCAGGCCGGTGTGAAATAGAATTTTTTATTGGGAATATCAAATGCCTGTGCGGGCTGTAAACCAAACTGGTCGCGTATCATGAGCTGGTACTCTCCGCTGGCATCGGAGAACCAGGCAATTTTCTGTCCGTCGGGCGACCATACCGGAGCGCGGTCGGCACTGCCGGGTGTATTGGTAATATTTCTCCAGTCGCCATTTTCTTTGGGAACGGTAAACACTTCACCCCTGCTTTCGAACAATGCCCTTTTACCTGTTGGCGATAAACTGGCATTGATGAGCGAACCCGCACCCAGATCGTTCCAGCGCGGACGGCCCCAGTTGAGATCGCCTTTTACATGAATTTCTAACCGGGTTGTTTTGGCCGATGACAGATCGAGGTTATGCAGGTAACCTCCCTGCTCATACACCAAACCATTACCACCCGCCGTGAGGTTCTTAACATCAAAGTCTTTATGAAAAGTAAGTTGTTTCTGTTGTTTTGTTCTGGGGTCGTAAGACCATACATTGTTGATGAAATCCTGCTCCGATAAAAAATAGAGCATGCCATTGTTCCATACAGGTGCTGTATGCCGCTCCCGATCGCCCTGAACGGTTTTTACTGTTTCGTGGGTGGTCATATTGAATAACCAGATGGGTTGAGCCTGTCCGCCGCGGTAATTGCGCCATTCAGGATCCCAGAAACTATAGGGCTGGTAGGCCATGGTTTTCCCATCGGGCGATAAACTGCCCGTAAAACCAAAAGGCACTATCATGGCCGTGGGTGTACCACCTGTTACCGGCACGGAAAAGAATTTGGCATTCACCGTAGGATAGCCCTCCCTGCCGGAAGTGAAATACACGGCTTTGCCATCGGGCATCCAACCCTGTGTAAGATCGGCCCCGGAATGCCAGGTAAGCCGCTTGGGTTCACCACCATCAATCGGTACAATATAAACATCGGTATTACCATCATACTGCCCGGAGAATGCTACCCATTTACCATCGGGACTAATTCTGGGGCTGGTCTCCGAACCCACAGCACTGGTGAGTCTGCGGGCATCGCCGCCCTTACGTTCTGTTACCCAGATATCATCGGCATGTACAAAAACAATATGGTCTTTGCTGGCACTCGGCTGGCGCAGGAGCATGGTGCCTTGTGCCTGAGCGAGTTGGGCTGTGATGAGGAGGATGAGGAGGGATTGCAATCTTTTCATAGCGTTGGTTTGGAAGGGTAATTTACTAATATGCTTTTATAGTTGGGAGGAAGATTGTTTGGGAGGGGTATTGTCAGAGTAAAATATTTGAAATATCTTTATATAACAACAGGATATTTGGCATATAACAAATCCATATTGCCAATCTGTAAATCTCGCATTCGGTAAAGTCAAAATTTATTGTTTCTGCATACATAAATGGCAAAACGAAAAATCAGAACAAGAAACCACATTATCGCTGACTTAAGCGTTAATCATTTTGAAAGACATGCTCTTTTGTCAAATTTTTCTGTTGAAAGAATCGAGAGAGATTATGGTTATGACTTATTAGTATTCACTTATAATAAAAATGGTGAAATTGAAAATGGCAATGTGACAATTCTGTAGGCTCCCCTTATTTTAATGCCAGGATCAATTAGAGTTTTCTAAGTTATTAATTTTTCGATAATACTGTTCCGCATAGTTCAAAGGTGACAGATAACCGAGCGATTTGTGTGGTCGTTCAGTATTGTAATCTATCCTC
>NZ_JAHVAA010000002.1 GCF_019264485.1 Sediminibacterium sp. | reverse complement strand
AATGGTTATCTTTATGTGTACGTAAGTAACCAGACTAATCTGGATGTGTTCTTTGATAATTTACAGCTCGTACATAGTAGGGGGCCATTGTTGGAAGAGACGCATTATTATCCATTTGGGTTGACGATGGCGGGGATTAGTAGTAAGGCTGCTGGGAAGTTGGAGAATAGAAAGAAGTTTAATGCTGGCACAGAATTAAATACAGACTTTAATTTAAACTGGTACGAGACAAATTATAGAAGTTTAGACCCTCAATTAGGAAGATTTTGGCAAATAGATCCTTTAGCTGATGTTGTTGTTGAAAGTTCGCCTTATGTTTTTGCGAATAATAATCCAATAATACTTAATGATCCTCTAGGGTTAATTGCAGATAGCACTGATAAAAAAGGAAATGTGTGGCATGGTTTGCCTGATGTAGTAGTTAAAGCATCGGGAAAAAGCAAGAATCTCAAAGCTGAGAAAAGCCAAAATCCAAATAGTAGTCTATCAATGTTTACTTATCTGATGGGAGCTGCTGATACTTATTATGATATTTACTCACGAAATTATGACCATAAAAATTACACTACTACGAAAGGGAAAATAAAACCATTCCCAATTGATATTAAGCGTATGTCAAAACAAGCCAAAGCTGCTCAATTTCGTTCTTACACTGTTAAAAATGTAGGTTTTGGTATGTCACTTTTGGCTAATTTACTTACTGCAATTCAGGTGCGTGATCAATATCTAAATGGAAATATTAATCCGCTAGACGCATTAGGGTTAACCTTAGGTACAACTGGATTAGCCGCAAATGGTTTGGCGTATTTTGGATTTGCTCCGAAAACCTTGGGTGCAGTGTCTGGGGTTACAGGTGCAGGGGGGATGGTTTTAGGTACTTACCAAAACTGGATGACTACTTTTCAAATTATATATAATACGAAGTTGTATAATAAAAATTCTTATGTTGGTGATTCAAATGCACAGTTTCAAGCTGCAATGGATGAAGCAGCAGCAGCAGCAGCAGGGAATCAATGGTATTAATACAACGATTAATTAAAATAGAGATGTTAAATTTATATTATAGGATATGGTCAGATTGTATTAAGAGAGCTAGATTACAATCTACTAACAAGGAAAGTTGGCAAGTAGGAACTATGATATTTATGACTTTGGCTATGTCAGCAAACTTCATTTTGATTATGACGATTTTAGAAAAATTTGTTTTTCAAACTTATTTCTATAAAATTAATTTCGCTTTTTTGTCTACTCGTATTAATAATTTGTTGGCATATATATTCCTATTTATCCTTCCTTGCATTATTATTAATTATTTTTTGATTTTTAGAAATAAAAGATATGAAAGAATCTTGCATAACTACAAGTACTACAACGGTAAGCTCTTTCTTATCTATTTCCTACTTTCTATGTTCCTGCCAATAATATTGGTATGGGTTCAAATTATTTTTTTCAATAGATAGATTAACATCCTTCAGCAAAGGGGGATTTCCTAAATAAAACGATTTAGAAAAATTAAAAACCACTCCATAAAATGGGGTGGTTTTTTTATGCTCTGCCTAGTCCTAATAAAGGTTGACTGATTTATAATAGGTGAATAAATATAATTATCTAATTCATGCCAGCCATTGTTTTTCCCACGTTTTAATAGCTGACTTCGACTGTTTATGCATTTGCGCAGGTGTAAGCATACTGCAACTGAAGTGAGGCCGACAATTTGTTATAAAGGAAAATAGTTTGGTCTGTTTGTTTTGGAACTTACTTTATGTTTGAAAGGGGGTATTATCATAAGTCTAACTTTTTACATAAAAGAACTAAGTAAAAAACTAATTCCGTTTTAAACGGTTGCCAATTACAATAAATATAATAAACAGTAAAAAAAAGAGTACAGCCACTCCCAAACAATTCAATATAACCTTGCTATAACCAAGTGCATTTACGTCAATGAAAGGATATGGGTAGGAATGAACAATAGTTCCCCTGATCAGGGTATGAATAAGATAAAATAAGGGGTATATCATCCAATAGAAGATCGTGCTGAAAAAAAGTTTCTCTTTCTCTGTAATAAAAAACCAGTAAATCAAAAAATAAGCAGGTGTAACAGTATGTAATAACTCATTGGATATTTTCGCCCAGCCGGTAAAAGTCCAGATACTTCTCAGGCTAACATTATAGATAATACCCACTACTAAAATATAAACGGCAATAGCTGTACTACAGGCATATTTCCTGAAAAACTTACCAATAGCTGCATCTGTAGCAAATACAATTGCACTAAAATAAAGCGCCACCAGCAGATTGGTGAGTATGGTAAAATAACTGAAAAATTTAACCAGTGTACCCGGCACAGATAACCGACTCGTTTGCAGGGTATCATATAACTGAATACCGATACCTGTCCATGCAAACAGGCAACCAATCAGCGCCGTCCACCAGATTTCGGGTTTTATTTTTTGTTGCATATAATCTATACTAAATATACAGATTTGCCTGTTTATAACCGCTGCGTAAACGTTGTTAACTCATGTTCTCAGCGTTAAATAACAAATTAATTCGCCGTAGTAAACATGCGGACAAGGAGTTTTCGCAGAAGCAATTAGTGAGATACAACTTTGAGTCCTACTATAGATGCAATCAGTGTAGTGATGAAAAACAAGCGCCAGAAATCTGCCGGTTCCTTAAAGAAAATAATACCCACAATTACAGTACCAACCGCACCAATACCTGTCCATACAGCATAAGCTGTACCAATAGGTAGTTCCTGTGTGGCTTTAATCAGTAATAACATGCTGATGGTTAAACAAACCACAAAACCCGTGTACCACCAGGCAACGCTCATACCTGTTGCAAGTCTTGCTTTCCCGAGACAGGCGGCAAAACCTACTTCAAATAAACCGGCAATAATGAGTAATACCCAGTTCATATAAATGGTGAATATTTAAGGAATGATATAGGCAGATAACTGCTCTTCTGTCTGGTAAAATGAAGCTAATTTTCTGATAACGTCTTCTACCACCGCATCCGGACAACTGGCGCCACTGGTCATAAGTATGTGTACCTGGTTTTGTTCGGGCAGGTAGTTATGAATGTTGGTCTGTTCTTTTGTCCGCCAGTTACGGTTAAGTATTTCTGTTTTACTCAGGAGTTTATCGGCAGCATCAATAAAATAAGTGGGTAGTTTTTCTTCACATAGTTCAACAAGGTGTGAGGAGTTGCTGCTGTTATAACCACCTATAACAATGGCCAGATCGGCCCTGGTATTGGCCAGCATACCGGTAACGGCTGTCTGGTTATCGTTGGTGGCATAACAGAGTGTATCCCTTGTATCTGCAAAACGATCGGCAATGCTTGCTGCTGTTAGCTTGAAATGACGAATAAAAACAGCTTTCAGGTAATCTGAAATGGCTTGTGTATCTGTTGCCAGTTGAGTGGTCTGGTTAACCACACCAATGCGTTGCAGGTCTTTTTCAATATTAAATCCATCAGAATAACGACCCTTGAACTCCGTATAAAAATCGGCTGTATTTTTTTCTCCGGTAATATATTTTGCGAGTTCAATGGTTTCTGCCATATCATTCACCACCACAGTGGGGGTATGATAAGATGCATGAGAAAATGTGGCCCTGGTTTCTTCATGTTGAGGCTTGCCATGAACCACAATACTGTACCCTTTTTTGGCGATCTGTTCACTACGGTTCCATACTTTTTCTACAAAGGGGCAGGTAGTATTGTATTTTTCTGTAGGAATACCTTTTTCAGTAAGAATAGATTCGATTTCGAGCGTGGTACCAAATGCAGGAATGATTACCACATCATCTTTTGTTAAACTGTCGAAAGCAATCAGTTGTTTACCCTTGGTATCCTGTAAAAACTGTACACCCCTGGCCAGTAAATCAGCATTCACCTGTGGATTATGAATCATTTCACTCAACAGGAAAATGCGTTTGTCGGGGTTTTCTTCAATGGTACGAAAAGCAATTTCTATGGCATTCTCCACACCATAACAAAAACCGAAATGACGCGCCAGATAAATCTGCAGTGGGCCCAGATCAAGCAAAGTGGGCGAAAAATCTTTCTTGAGTTTATCCTCCTCTTTTCTTCTCTGCTTGATGCTCCCGATCAGCGGACTCCTATAGCCAACAGGCACATTGAACTGCTTCATATAGCAAAGATAAGGGATAGCCAATGGCTGATAGTTTATAGCCCATGGTTTTCTGGTTTTACTGAGTAGAAATGGCTCATTCACCCTTTACCATCTGCTATTCGCCATCGACTATCAGCTATTGACTATTTCTCCCTATCTTCCCAAAACCAAACTAACTGTTGCGCATGTCGAACCATATGTTTCTGCAGGCTTGCCTTATCGTAAGCGGAGGTGTAGTAATAGGAGCTGCACCCAAAGAGAAAACCATCTTCACTACAATTGCCAGTAAGCGAGATCAATCGCAAAAAGGCTGGAAAAATTTGTTTAATGGAAAGTCACTGGACGGATGGAGAAATTATCAGAATAAGCTATCCGGGTCATGGTCAGTGAAAGATGGCATATTGTATTGCAAAGGGAATAAAGATGGTAATACACAACATGCCGATCTGATTACCGAAGAGCAGTTTGAAAATTTTGAATTTTCTATTGAATGGAAAATTGCTTCAGGTGCCAATAGCGGTATTTTATACCTGGTATCGGAAGCCTATCCTTCCAGTTTTCATAGCGGACCGGAATATCAGTTGATTGATGACAAAGGATATCCATCTAAACTGGAAGACTGGCAGAAAACCGCCGCCAATTATGCCATGAATACACCTGCAGAAGATGCCACCAAAGCGGCAGGTGAATGGAACCATACACGTATTATAGTTAACCAGGGTAAAGTTCAACACTGGCTCAATGAGAAAAAAGTAGTGGAGTACACTTTATGGGATGAAAACTGGCAGAAGAACAAGGCCAATGGAAAATGGAAAGATATAGCTGCTTATGGCAGCGTAAAATCCGGGCATATTGCCTTGCAGGACCATGGAGGTGAAGCATGGTTCAGGGAAATAAGGATCAGGAGGCTGTGAGAAGTGAGTAGTGAGGAGTCAGTAGTGAAGCAGATTCTTTACTCACTACTGACTCCTCACTACTCACTCCTCCCTATCTTTGCCCCATGCATTACGTGTCTGTTGAGGGGCTTACCAAGAGTTATGGTATCAATCCGCTGTTTAGTAATATTTCTTTTCACATCAATGAAGGCGATAAAATTGCACTGATTGCCAGGAATGGGGTCGGTAAATCTACCCTGTTGCGTATTCTCGCCGGACAAGAGACCGCTGATGAAGGTAAATGCTGGATCAACAAAGAAGTTACAGTAGCCCTCTTTGAACAGGAGCCTTTATTTGATGAAGACCGCTCGGTACTGGAGAATATTTTTCACCTCGAACATCCAATCATAACAGCCATCCGTGCCTATGAGGCAGCGGCTGAATCGGAAGACGGCCACCTGATTGCTGAATCTGTTGTACAAATGGATGAACTGGGTGCCTGGGATTTTGAAGCCAAAGTGAAACAGATTCTGGGTAAACTCAATATACACCACCTGCAAAATCCTGTAAAAAATTTAAGCGGAGGTCAGCGTAAACGGGTGGCATTGGCCAAAACATTGATCGATATTGGGTTTGAGCATAAACACACTTTACTGATGATGGATGAACCCACCAATCACCTCGATGTAGAGATGATTGAGTGGCTGGAACATTACCTGAATGCAGAAAATATCACCCTATTACTGGTAACCCACGACCGCTATTTTTTAGATGCAGTCTGTAATGAAATATGGGAACTGGAACGGGAAAATATGTATGTGTACAAGGGCGACTACGAAAACTATATGGAGAAAAAAGCCGCCCGTATAGACAGTGAACTGGCCAGTATTGACAAGGCCCGCAACCAGTACCGGAAAGAACTGGAATGGATGCGAAAACAACCCAAGGCCCGCACCACCAAAAGCAAGAGCAGACAGGATAATTTTTATGAAGTAGAAGCAAGGGCCAAACAGAAAATAGAAGAAGCCAAACTGCAACTGGATATTAAAATGAGCAGGTTGGGGGGCAAAGTGGTGGAGATGAAAAAAGTATATAAATCCTATGGTGAACTGCCCATCCTCAAAGGGTTTGATTATACTTTTACCAAAGGAGAAAGAATAGGAGTGATTGGGAAGAATGGTGTGGGTAAGTCTACTTTTCTCAATATCATTCAACAACTTGAAACGGCCGACAGTGGTAAAGTCAATATTGGCGACACCGTCATTTTTGGTAACTTCTCTCAACAGGGCTTACAGATAAAAGATGACCTGCGTGTTATTGAATACGTAAAAAGTTTTGCAGAAAGCTTTCCACTGGCCAAGGGTGGAAGTTTAAGTGCTGCCCAGTTTCTTGAGTTGTTCCTGTTCCCACCAGATAAGCAATACACCTATTTATCATCTTTAAGCGGGGGCGAGAAAAAACGCCTGCAATTACTCACCATTCTATTTCGTAATCCGAATTTTCTGGTACTGGATGAACCTACCAATGATCTCGACCTGCCCACACTGGCTGTGCTGGAAAATTTCTTAAGCGATTACCAGGGCTGTGTGATGATTGTTTCGCACGACCGTTATTTTATGGACAGACTGGTAGACCATCTCTTTGTTTTTGAAGGCGAAGGAGAAGTAAGAGATTTTCCCGGAAACTATACACAGTACCGAATCTGGCAGAAAACACAGGAACAGTTAGCTACAGAAGCACCGCCAATAACAGCCGATAAAAAGCAGGAAGAAAACGGGTCGAAAATCAATGAAACTGCGGCCAAGAGGAAAATGAGTTTTAAAGAGAAGAGAGAATTTGAATTGCTGGAAAAAGAATTGCCGGCATTGGAAAAAGAGAAAGAAAAAATTGCCGAACAAATGAGCCGTGGTGAGCTACCCTTCGAAGAAATTTCGAAACTCAGCGACCGTATGACAGCCATTACCCGCGAACTGGAAGAAAAAGAAATGCGTTGGCTCGAACTCAGTGAAATGAACTAACCAATCCTTTTTTTATAGCTCCAGATTTTAATCCGGAGCTATAAAAAAAGGATTAGGGGTTAAGATAACTCAAAAGATAGCGCCTTGCTTTCTTTCCCATTCAGGATGATGGATAATTGATGAATTCCTTTGTAGAAAACACGCGTGGTGATTGGTTTGAAACTTTGTCGCCTTATGACCTTCACTTTTTCCCCGGCTCCTACTATTCTTTCACTGATTTTGAAAACTTTTTTAGAAAGTGTGCCATTACTTTTAAGATAATGTATTGCATACTCCAGACGAAGTGTTTGAGTCTTGCTCCTGCTGTTTTCAACCATGCACTCAAACTGCAGGTATTCACCGATGGATATTGCGGGTGTATTGATTTTGAAATGACTGAGCTTAAAATGGTCAGCAGTAAGTTTATAAAAAGACAGTACCGTTGCATCCCCCGCTTTTAATAAGGTTCTCAGGCCATGTTTGATAATGGCATCTGTTTCTTCTCCGAGTCCTTTCCATTTTTTTGCTATCTGTAGTGCAATGGCAGGATTATCTTTTGAAATATCATTCAGGTTATTGGCCACACTTCTTCTTACCACTTCACAACTATCCTGTCTGAGGTTTTCGAGTATGGGTAAAATAGGGGAAGGGTCTTTTTTGAGCATGGGTAATGCCATAGCCCAGGGTAAACGGGGCCTGCAACCTTCTGTTGCCAGCCTGCGTACATGCCGGTTTTTATGTGTTGACCACTTAAGCATCTGCGGAATCATTCGGTCTTCATAGCGAATGATGAAATGACGGATGGCAAATTCACAGGTAATAAATTGTGTAATTTTTTCCATGGCAGCTACAGAGCGGTTATAGTCGGCCAGGCCATATAAATAAATGTATTCAGGAATAAAAAGGTATTCAATGCTGCTGGCTTTGGGGCCGTGCGCTTTAATCTGTTCCACTAACTCACATAGTAGAGGTGTTGCATCTTTATAGTTTTGAGGAAAGAAACGATGCAATACATGCGCTGTATGCGCCATTCTCTCTTTTAGCTCATACTGTTCAAACGCAGGTGTGAAAATCTGCTGCTGGAATTTCTTTTTGTCAAGAGCGGGAACCGCTTTTTTTAATGTAGCTGAAAATTGCTCATAAAAAGCTGGAGAATATAGGTCTTTCAAAAGCGTACTCATGTATGACTGGTTTATACAGGTTCCTGAAATCTTTATTTGTTAATTGTAAATTCAATCATATTCAGTGAAGGAAAACAGGATGAGCTGAATTTTTATTTTCCGGTGTAATAGTTGCTGAAACTTCCAGTAGTTTTTGTACTGCTGTTTTTCCTGTGGTGCCGAGATCAATGGAAAAGTCATTTACATATAAATCTATATGTTGTTTCATTACCAGCTCACTCATTTCCTGTGCATGTTGTTTCACATAGTTTGTGATATGCGGGTAGTGGGCAAATGCATATTCCACGCTTTTACGGATCAGTTTATCTACCTGTATCGCAATAATATCTGTTAAACGATGATGCGCCACAATACCACCCAACGGTATTGGTAAACGGGTTTGCTCTTCCCAGTAACTGCCGAGATCAGTCAGTTTGCGTAGCCCTTTTTGCTGATAAGTAAAACGGTTCTCATGAATAATAACTCCTGCATCAACCGCTCCGGATAATACCAGGTTTTCTATTTCATGAAATACATGAAACTGTTTATTTAAAGCCTTGGGATAAGCCAGTGAAAAAAGTAAATGTGCCGTTGTGTTTTTACCGGGGATGGCGATGGACAGCTGCTCAATATTTTTTAGCTGAAGTTCAGGGTCTTTTGTAATAAGTAATGGCCCAACGCCATTGCCCAGTGCACCGCCGCTATTCAAAACTGTATACTGATTGAGCACCAGTGGCAATACGCCATAACTGATTTTTGATACATCTAATTTACCCTCTGTGGCCCAATGGTTAAGGGTTTGAACATCTTCCAGTACTACTTCAAAAGAGAGTCCTTCTGTATCTATCTTATGGTTTACCAGTGCGTCAAAAATGAAAGTATCATTCGGACAGGGGGAAAAACCAAGGGAGATTGTCATGATAATTTGATAATTTGGGAATTTGAAAATTTCTCCAAAGGACTCCTACAGAGAAAATTAGGAATATGATTCTGCTTTCTTTTCACTGCTCACTACTCACTGCTCACCACTCACTACTCACTTTACTTTATACAATTTATCAAGGTACTTCAACAATGTATCATTCAATGCCTCCAGCGCTTCTTTCATTTTCCAGTTGGCTTTGTTTCTCTCGCCGATATAATTGGAGATGGCGCGCATCTGAATAAAAGGAATATTGGCTTCACGACATACATAATGCAAAGAGGCACCTTCCATACTTTCAAGATCGGGGTTGTATTTTTTTGTGAGTTGTTCTATCCGTTTTGGATGAGTGGTTATTTCATTTACGGTGATGGAGCTTAGTTCAGGTAGTTTCAACAGGTTATAAGTAGATAGCCAGTGATTGGGCAGCTTTCTTTTTTCAAAAGGGTGATAACTGCTTTTTTCAAGTTTCAGATCGAAAATATCTTTCCATTTACCGTCTTCCTCAACACCCATATCGCCCAGTATTTCTTCTTTTATTAAAACCACTTTACCCAACGGCATTTTCGGATTGAAAGTACCCGCGATACCTATTTGTATAATTAAATCGGGTTTTTCTTCACTTACCAGTCTTGTTAATGATACGGCACTGGCCAGCATACCAACACCTGACTGGTGGAAACGCACTTTCAGGCGCTGACTTTCACCTGTGTAAAGCGTATTGATGTTGAGAAAACCGGGCATCCATTCTCCTACAGTGGCGGCGGTGATGATAACGCGCATTTGGAATCTTTAGGTGAGTAATGAGGCTAAAAGTACAGCTTTTACATAGCTATTTATTCCCCTGTGTAAGCTTTAGGTTCTCATTTACTATATGTACTGCAGACGACTATGCAGTGGATATGCCGGTTGAATATTGTTTTGAATGATAAATACAGACGCAAACCCCTCAACTTTCTTAACTTTGCCAAAATTTTCGTGTTTGCATGGTGTATTTAACGAGGCAGGAGCATTTTAACGCAGCTCATAAACTATTTAATCCCCGCTGGAGCAAAGAACAGAATGAGGCCGTTTTCGGGGTTTGTGCCAATGAAAACTGGCATGGGCATAATTATGACCTTTATGTTACCATTAAGGGGAATCCCGATCCCGATACCGGTTTTTTATATGATGTTAAAAAACTAAGTAAACTGGTCAAAGAGCATGTTATTGATAAGCTGGATCATAAAAACCTCAACCTGGATGTAGATTTCATGAAAGACCAGCTTTGCAGCACCGAAAACCTGGCTATAGCCATCTGGCAACAATTACAACCCCATTTACCACAACAGGTTGAATTACATTGCATTAAGCTGTATGAGACACCCAGGATTTATGTTGAGTACTTTGGGTAAGGGGAATAGTCGATGGTCCATAGTCCATAGACCATAGAAAAACGCCTTACTATGGACCATGGACTATCGACTATGGTCCATGAGCCACTCCATCGTTTAATATTTTTACCTGATTGTCTAAACAAAATAACATCCTTCCTGTTATTAGTATCGTATGTACCTTTGTTATCAGGATGTCTTTGATACCTGAATTTGAAAGGATATATATAAATCTATCGTCTATGGACTATAAGCCATGGACTATGGATCAAGAACAGACATTCAAGCGTTGTTATTAATGAACAGGCTCTCGTACGCCAGGCCACTTGATCAGCACACTTCTGAAACAGTGCCCGGCCATTGATAACTGACTCACTTGATTTTAGGATTTTAAACACCTGGGTTGCTGTAGCTGAAGTGTGCGACGCAACGGAAGTTGATCCGGGATCTCTTGCCGGGGTAATAATAATCCGGCATATGAATTGAATATGGAGAAAGTAGCAGTTTTCAGAAAAGAACATTTTAACGCGGCACACCGTTTGCACAATGCTGCCTGGACGGATGAGATGAATAAAAAAGTATTTGGTCTTTGTAATAACCCCAATTACCACGGGCATAATTATGAACTGGAAGTAAAACTGAGTGGAGTACCGAATGCCGAGACGGGTTATGTGTTTGATATGAAATTGCTGAGTGATATAATTCAGGAAGAAGTAATAAAACGATTTGATCATAAAAATTTGAACCTCGATACAGTGGAGTTTGCAACACTCAATCCTACGGCTGAAAATATTGCCATAGTTATTTATCAATTGTTGCGTGCCAAACTGGATAAGGATCTGGATTTAAAAATAAGATTGTATGAAACAGAACGAAACTTTGTTGAATATCCGGCTTAACGGAGAACAGATAGAGCTGAGTGATTTACACATTGATGATATGGGCGATGACCATATAAGCACTTCGGTGGATACACCTATGCGTGAAGATGCATTTGTGAAAACAGATGAGGAAAAAATAGCTGAAATTGAACAGCATTTCCGTTCTATCATGGAGATACTGGGTCTTGATCTTTCAGACGATAGTTTAAAAGGTACACCCCGTCGTGTGGCAAAAATGTATGTAAAAGAAATTTTTCAGGGGTTAAATCCGGCCAACAAACCCGCGATTGCACTATTTGAAAATAAATACAAGTACAATGAAATGCTGGTTGAGAAAAACATTTCATTTTACAGTAATTGTGAACATCATTTTGTGCCCATCATTGGTAAGGCACATGTGGCTTATATCAGCAATGGTAAAGTAATTGGCTTGAGTAAACTGAACAGACTGGTAGAGTATTTTGCCAAACGCCCACAGGTGCAGGAAAGGCTGACCATGCAGATTGGAAAAGAACTGCAGAAAGACCTTGGTACAGAAGATGTAGCCATTGTAATTGATGCCAAACATCTTTGTGTAGCTAGTCGTGGTGTGGAAGATGATACTTCTTCTACTATTACGGCTTTCTATGGCGGCAAGTTTAAGGAAGAGAAAGTGAAAGAAGAATTTTTAAAATACCTGGAGTTGAAAACAGAATTTTAAATCAGCATAAATGATTTATTTGAAAACAGCTTCGGCTGTTTTTTTTATGATAAATACTCAAAACAGGGTATATTATAATCAGGATAAATGGATAATTTTATCGTGAATAATATCCTGATGAAAAGAACTACTTTTTCTACCCTTGTTGTATTTCTCTTTTTCCTCTGGCCATTGCTTTCGCTGTCACAGACTGCCGCAGATTATAATAAAAAGGCCAAAGAGTGTTATGATAAAAAAGATTATGCAGGTGTAATTAGCAATGCAACCATGTCCATTAATTTAACTCCCAGTGGCGAGGCTTACTGGTGGCGTGGTGTGGGTAATTATTATTCAAAAAATTATCAGGTAGCGGCTAGCGATTATACAAAGGCAATTACTTATTATACTTCCGGCACTAAATCATCATTGGCAAGCCTGTATGTGCTGAGAGCAGACTGCTATTTTGAAATGGAAGACTATGAGTCTGCTTTCGAAGATTATGATGAAGCCTTAACGAAGTATGAGTATAGTACAAATAAATTCAAAGTGTATAAAAGTATGGCCCTTTCTGTAGACCGGGCAGGTTACCCGGATGATGCGATTGGCTATTACACAAAAGCTATTGAACAAACCACGAGTAGCACAGAACTTGCTGAACTGTATTTATACCGTGGTGATGCTAAAATGGCGGTTGGAAAATATACTACAAAGGAGATTGTAGCTGATTTTACTTTAGGTATTACTAAAGACAATCAAAATGCTACATTGTATTTCAAAAGAGGAATTTCAAAATACCAGGACAAACAATATACAGAGTCGCTGCCTGACTTTTTAGAAACAATCAGACTGGATCTCAAAAAAACAAATCCGGATTCATTCATACTGAAAAGATTAGCACAATCTTACGGCATATGTGGAGGTATTAAAAATTTCCAGGGAAAACCTGAAGAAGCCAGAGCTGATTATATGACTGCCCTTAAGTATGATACCCGGAACGGTTATATTTATTGGGATCTGGCAAATATGTTCAAGAAAACAACCAGTTATACAGATGTGGTAGATTACTACAAAAAGGGATTAACCTATTTAACCAATACGGATGATCACATTAATTGTTATTTTGATTACTACCTCTACGAACGGATTAAGTTGAGATATGGTCCCGCTATTCAAATACTGAATGATGCGATAAAAACTCATTCTTCTGCAAAAGCATTTTATTGGGCACGGGCATACGTAAATAAGTTAAGAAAAGAATACACAAACTCAATTGCAGACTATGATAAAGCGATAGCAATGTATAAAAAAGATACTTTGTCTTTGGTAGATATTTATATTGAACGATCCAATGTACTGATTAAACAAAATAATGCCAGTGATGCACTAAAAGATATACAGCGTGCTGTGGTACTTAAACCCGGTTTTACAAGTTATTATACACTGGGCCGTTTTTTTAAAACAACGATGAAACAAAATGAGTTGGGTGACGGGAATCTACAGAAAGCCATGCAGATGAGTTTAGCTGAAACCAGAACGAAAGATACGACTGCAGACTATGCATACGCTTCTGCTATGATGGGGGATAAGGCAACTACTGAACGGCTGGTATCTAAACTAATTATTGAGGCAAGTGCAAAAGCGGGTAAACTGGCTGCGGCATTTCATGATGCCGCCTGTATGTACACCATGTTAGGTAATTACACCAAAGCCCTTGAATATTTAGATCAATCACTTGCAGCAGGATATACCGATTTTGATCACCTGGTATTTGATGCTGATCTTGAAGCATTAACGAGCCTGCCAGCTTATAAAGCCATACTCACTAAATACAAGGTACCTGTACCAATATTATAAGATTGGCGAAAATAAATTTGGGATATCGGCAGGATTAGGTTTTTTTGCGGTTACTAAAACCTCAACAATGAATAAACATGCCTATATATTCCCGGGTCAGGGATCTCAGTTCAGTGGAATGGGTAAGAGTCTTTACGACAACAATGCTTCTGCCAAAAAACTGTTTGAAAATGCCAATGAAATTCTGGGTTTCCGTATCAGTGACATCATGTTCGGTGGTACTGATGAAGAGTTAAAGCAAACCAGTGTAACACAGCCCGCGGTTTTTCTTCATTCAGTAGTAGCTTATAGAACCATCGAAGGAGCCACCCCCCACATGGTAGCAGGTCATTCATTAGGCGAATTCTCTGCACTGGTGGCCAATAATACATTGAGTTTTGAAGATGCATTACAGTTGGTAAGCATTCGTGCAAAAGCCATGCAAAAAGCCTGCGAGCTGGTACCTTCTACTATGGCAGCCGTACTCGCGCTGGATGATGCTAAAGTAGAAGAGATATGCGCGGCCGTACAGGCAGAGACAGGGGAAGTGGTAGTGCCTGCAAATTATAATTGTCCGGGCCAACTGGTAATTAGTGGTTCAGTAAAAGGAATTGAAATAGCTTGTGAAAGAATGAAAGCCGCTGGTGCCAAACGCGCATTGGTATTACCGGTGGGAGGTGCTTTTCATAGTCCGTTAATGGCACCGGCACGTGAAGAACTGGCTGCAGCCATTGAGGCCACCAGTTTTCACCATCCTAATTGTCCTGTGTACCAGAATGTGGTAGCTACAGCCGTTACAGAGCCTGATATGATTAAACAAAACCTGATTAACCAGTTAACAGGTGCCGTAAGATGGACGCAAAGTGTACAATCAATGGTTGCCGATGGTGCCAGCCATTTTACAGAAGCCGGCCCCGGTAAAGTTTTACAGGGACTGGTACAGAAAATTCATAAGGAAGCGGTGGTGGAAGGGGTGAGTTAATAGTCGATAGTTAATAGTCCATAGTCGATGGTCCATGGACTATGGACTAAAAATCTAAGATACCATTCACCCATTCGGGGTCGAGGGTGGCGTTGTATTTTTTGTAGAAATTTATGGCAGGTTCATTCCATTCGAGTACCTGCCATACCATTCGCTTGAAACCTTTTTCTTTTGCTTCTTCAATAATCCGGTCGAACAATAATTTACCCGCACCCTTACCTCTCAGTTTTTCGGTAACGAGAAAATCTTCAAGATAGAGGCATTGTCCTTTCCAGGTGCTGTAACGGATATAATAAAGTGCAAAGCCTTCCACATTCCCATCAATTTCTGCTACAAAAGCCCACCACACAGGGTTATCGCCAAAACCGCTTTCTTCAAAATGCTTGAGGGTTACGGTTACTTCCTGTGGAGCTTTTTCATAGTCTGCCAGTTCCTGTATCAGTTCCAGCAATCTTTTGCAATCGTTTCTTTCAGCTCTTCTGATATGAATGTTCATATGGATATCGGTAGATTATTTTTTTCTTTTTGCAGCAAAGTTCCCATTGGGTTGCTGAAATATGAGTTGGGTTACTTCTTTATCTTTTATTTCAAACTGTACATAATAACCAGACAATATTTTTAATGCAAACCTGTCGTTACCCAAAGCAGACATTTCATATTCAGGTTGTCCGGGTACCAGTGTAAACAGTGTATTGTTTTTTACAGATACTTTCACAATCGCACCACCTAATTCATAATCACCTGCGTATTGCTGAAGATCATTTGCATTGGTTTTAATGGTTCTAGGTGATCTGGAAAATTTCAACGCGTCGAGTGTGGGTTCGAGTTTGAGACTGAGTGAATTAATATCACCTGTTTCATTCATAAAAAACTGAAAGCGAAGCGGACTGCTTCCTGATGTATCTGGTTTGCCTGTTTTTTCAACATTATAGGGCTGGAAAATATCGTAATGGTAATGTTTTAACCAGGCCGGATCATTCTGGTATATATGAACAAAGAGTGAGTCGTTCTGCACTACTACTTCGAGTTTACCATATCCCGGATGTGTGTATACGCCTTCATACGCTTTTAATGCATGAGAAGGTTTGGTATTTTTTTGTTGATTGGAACTAACTGTTTTCTCAGCTGCTTTTGCTGCTTCTTTTGATTTTTTGTTGGCATCTACTACATCCTTATTCCAGTCGAAATAAGGGAGATTTAATAAACGGTCGGCAATCAGGTTACGAACGGTAGATGTAACAGAAGAGGCATTCTGATTGGTGAGTACCACAATACCAATACTGTCGGTAGGGAAGAAAGAAGTGCTGGCCGAAAAACCATCAATATTACCACCATGTTCTACCCTGTAATGACCTTTATAAGATGTTAATGACCAGGCAAATCCATAATTGGCAGCAAATACATCGGGGCGTTCTTTTGATGGAAGACCAGATCCTGAAACCATTTGAGCAGACATGGCATTATTAATAAAGTTAGACGGAATAATTTCCTTCCCTTCATATTTGCCTCCATTGATCCAGGTGATAAGCCATTTGGCCATATCGTTTACACTGCTATTGATACTTCCAGCCGGACCCATGGCATTGATATTGTAATAATCCAGTTTGTCGATGATGCTGTCTTTTTTTATACCATATCCTAAAGAGGCGTCATCAGCTTTCTCCATATCGTTTACGCTGAAATTTGAACGCGTCATGCCAAGTGGCTGGAAAATAGCAGTGCTGATATTTTCTTCCCAGCTTTTACCGGTAATTTTTTCAGTGATCATACCCTGCAGGAGAAACATAAAATTATTATACTGGTATCTTTCACGTAGACCAAATGAAGGCTCCTGGTATTGAATTCTTTGTAAGAGACTGTCTCTGGAATTGGTTTTAAACAGGTACCAGGAATAATCATGACGAGGCAGTCCTGTTCTGTGAGTCATCAGGTCGCGAACGGTAATGAGCCGGTTCATATCATCATTATAAAATTTCAGTGAAGGCAGGTACTCTCTCACAGGTTTGTCGAGTGCTATTTTATTTTCTTTTTGCAGGAGCCCGATCAAGGAGGAAGTAAATGCTTTTGTGCAACTACCGATGGCAAAAAGGGTATTAGCAGTTACCGGCAGTTTCTTTTCATAATCGCGGTAGCCAAATCCTTTTGCATAGATCACTTTATTTTTCTCTACTACGGCTACAGCAAAACCTGCAGCGAGCTGGTCTTTTAATACCCTTTCAAAAGCGGTATCAAGACCGGCAAAACGATCGGTTTGCGGTGGAGTTGATTTCTTTTTTTGTGCTTGGGCCGATAAAGTCAGGCAACAAATGGCCAACAGGAAAAATGATCTCATAGCAGTATATTTAAGAGTATGATATAAATCAGTCTGTTCAGGGCCGATTTTATTACAGGTAGCAGTTTATTTTAATGCCTGCTCCAGGTCATTCATAATGTCTTCAATATTTTCAATACCCACACTCATGCGGATTAACCCGTCTGTAATACCGTATTTAATTCGTTCCTCACGTGGGATGCCGAAATGACTCATACTGGCCGGATGAGATACAAGTGTATCAACCGTTCCCAATGAAATGGCGCGAACACACATCTTTAATTTATTGATAAATTGTTTACCGGCTTCCAAACCACCTTTAAGTTCATAACTCATCACGGCACCCGGTAAACGCATTTGCCGGGCACTTAGTGCATGATCGGGGTGATTGGCCAGACCGGTAAAATTTACATGGGCAATAGCGGGATGTTGTGCAAGGTATTCAGCCACTTTTTGTGCATTGGCGCAATGTCTGTCCATCCTCAGCTCTAATGTTTTCATACCCTGTGCCAGCAGAAAAGCATCAAAAGGATTGCTGTTGCCTCCTAATAATACATGCCATTTCCAGACAGAGGTTCTCATTTTTTCAAGGTCCTTTCCAATCAATACGCCGCCAATGGCCGTGCCATGACCATTCAGGAATTTGGTGGTGGAATGAAATACAAAATCAACGCCATACTTAAATGGCTGCTGCAGGTAAGGGGTGGCGAAAGTGTTGTCAACACTAACGATTAGCCCTTTTGCTTTAGCTATTTTGGTAACGGCATCTAAGTCAACACACTGAATAGTAGGGTTGGCAGGTGTTTCAATATGCACCAGTTTAATATGATGATGTTGTTGTAATGCTTCAGTTACTTTATTCAGGTCGCGCATATCAACAATAATCACTTCTATGCCGGTAGCAGCGAGCACTTTGGTCATCAGTTCCTGGGTACCTCCATACAATGAATAATGTGAGAGTATGGCATCACCCGTTTTCAGGTTGCTTAGAAAAAGTGTGGTCATGGCAGCCTGTCCGCTGGCATGTAGCAAGGCTTTTAACTGGAGTGGTTTTCCGTCTGCATCTTTTAAGCCAAAAGCTTCCAATGCTGCAATGGTTTCTTCCGCAGCAGTGAAAGTTGGGTTACCCCAGCGACTGTAAACCCTGGTTTTATCAGTTCCTGCAAAACGGTTCATACCGTCTTCGGCAGTGTCGAAAGTAAAAGTGGAAGTGGCAAAAATGGGTGTCAGGTGTGCATCTTCTGCATTCTGGTGACCGCAGGCATGCATGGCTACTGAGCTCATGCCGCTGAGTGGAAATTTTTCGGACATTCTTTGTAAATTGTCGATTAAATTAATTTCTTCTTCCTCAAATGTAAGACGAATCATGAAGCAATTACTCCTCTCATATACAGCATATGAGATCTGGGCCAATGAACAGTTGCTGAACCTGGCCGTAGAACTGTCGGCTGAAGAACAAAACAGACCCATAGTAAGCAGTTTCCCCTCTGTGCAAAAGACTTTTCTGCATATGTGGGATGCTGCCAGCGGATGGTGGCAGCGGCTACAGATGCATGAGCAGGTGGTTATGCCCAGTCTTAGTTTTCATCCCGGTATGAAAGATATTGCCAATGGTTTATTACAACAGAACCGCCAATGGCTGGCATTTGTACATGATGCCAGCGAAGAGATATTAACGACTTCTTTACCCTATAATAATACCAGAGGGGATCAGTTTACACAACCGGTGTATGAGATAGTAATCCATCTTTCCAATCATGGTACTTATCATCGCGGACAGGTGGTAACCCAACTCCGGCAATTGGGAATAGAGAAAATTCCGCAAACGGATTATATTTTGTTTACCAGAAAATACGACGGCCAAAAATGAATGTAGAAACTGAAGCCTCTTGCTTTTCTATCCTTTAACATTTGATGTTCAATATTCCTCTGTTTCACTGTTCCTTTCTTTTCTATCTTAGCGCAAAAGAGAACTAGATGAAGCGCATTGTATCTGCTGTGATCACTTTGATGATATTTTTGGCTGTGGAAAAAAGTCATGCACAGTTTGTTGATTCAATTATGGATTCGCATGCTAATTTATTTCCCAAAGAGAAAATGCATATTCATTTCGATAAGCAGTTGTATAACCAGAATGAAACGATCTGGTATAAACTTTACCTGCTTACCGATAATAGTCCAAGCCCACTGAGCAAGAATGTATATGTTGACTGGTATGATACCGAGGGTAAAATGTTGCGGCAAACAGTGGCTCCGATTTTTCAGTCAACAACCAAAGGTTCTTTTGATATACCGGCTACCTATACCGGCGAATTCATCAGGGTCAAAGCATATACAAGATGGATGCTGAATGATGACACCAGTTTTATTTACCAGAAAGATATCCTGATCAATAAAGGAGGTCAGCCTGTAAAAAAACAGGTGGTATTACGTACCAGGTTTGAATTATTTCCTGAAGGGGGGGCTATTGTTGAAGGGTTAGATGAAAAAATTGCATTCAAAGCCACCAACCAGTTCGGGATACCGGTATTGATAAAAGGTGTTTTAATGAATGATAAGAATAAAGTACTGGATACACTGGATGTATTACACGATGGAATGGGGCTTTTCTCCCTCCGTCCATTACCGGGTGAAAAGTATCGCATAGAATGGACAGATGAAAATGGTGTGAAGGGAAGCACACCAATAACGGGTATTCAACAGGAAGGAGTATCACTAAGTGTTATTGGTACCAACGAGAAAGCAATGATACAGGTGCAAAGAACGGCTAACGTAGAGGAGAGCAGTAAACAGCTATTCCTGCTTGTGCACATGAATGAACGCCCGATTTATAAAGTGCAGCTTAAAATGAGTGAGAAAACTGTTATCAATGCCGGCATACCTATTGAGGAATTACAAACTGGTATTCTTCAGTTTTCGCTGTTTACCAGCAACTGGGTACCGCTGGAAGAACGTATACTTTTTGTAAATAACCGGATGCATGAATTTAATACCCGCGTTACCCCCGGAATCATCAACCTTAAAAAAAGAGGTAAAAATATTGTTGAAGTATTTGTTTCAGATACTGCTGTAGCCAATATGTCTGTATCAATTACCGATGCTGAACTTGCAGGGCCGGAACAACATACTATCTTTTCAGATTTCCTGCTGAGTAATCAGTTAAAGGGATATATACATAACCCTGCTTATTATTTGAAAAGCGATGCAGACAGTATTACCAAAAGACTTGATCTTGTTATGATGACCAACGGATGGCGGCGTTTCGACTGGAACAAGATAAAAGCAGCAAAAGAACCTGTTTTACAGTACCAGCCCGAAACAGACTACATGAAATTACAGGGAAAAGTATATGGTATGGAATCAGTTGGCGCCGCATCTGCGCAGTTGAACCTAGTTGTGGTAAATAAAGATAGCAGTGTAAATATGTTTTTTGTACCGGTTCAGAAAGATGGAAGTTTTGAGGAGCCGGGTGGGTTCTTTTTTGATACGGCAAAAGTGTACTATAACCTGAACGATAAAAACAAAATTGCGGGAAGGGTTACACAGGTACAATTAGGTAATGGGCTGTTGAAAAAACAACCGGGAAGTACCATACGTATGGATCAGCAGCCCTATCTGCAAACATGGTCAGACAGTCTTGCATTGATACGGATGAATATGTTTTTGCAGGAAGAAGAAAAGCTGAGAAAAAGTATGGCATCTGCCACTTTGCAGGAAGTGGTGGTAAAAGCCAAGACAAAAAATCCTATGCAGGTACTGGATGAAAAATATGCGTCAGGTCTTTTTTCAGGAGGAGATGCTTATAGCTTTGATCTTACTACAGATAAAACATTGGGTGCATTTGATGTATTGACATACCTGCAGGGTAAGGTTGCCGGTTTGCAGATAACGGGTTCGGGGCAGCAGGTATCATTGAGCTGGCGTGGTGGAACACCTTCGCTGTACCTGAATGAAATGATTTCGAATGTAGATATGGTTCAAACTATTGCCATAACCGATATCGCATATATAAAAGTAATGAGGCCTCCTTTTTTTGGAGCAGCAGGTGGTGGAGCAGGCGGAGCCATTGCTATTTATACTAAAAAGGGAGGTGACGAGCGGAAAACGGATCCTGGCAAAAAAGGTATGGAAACAACAATACTCGCCGGTTATTCAAGGTTCAGGGAATTTTATAATCCGAGTTATGAAAAAGATGCAACTTATGATGCAGATACCAGAAGTACTCTTTACTGGAACCCTTATATTATGACCAATAAAAAAACGCCAAGGTTCAGAATAGAATTCTATAATAATGATTTCTCTAAAAAACTACTGCTTGTACTCGAAGGCATTAATGCTGATGGTAAGATGACAAGAACAGTAAGGTATCTGGAATAAGATCGGAGAAATATTGAATATTGAATTTTGAATGTTGAAGTAGGCTGCAAAAGTTTTGTATTGCTGAATCACTAAAACTATAATCATATATGCTGTTATGCGAGATAACTGCATAACAGCGTATATGATTATAGCACTCATTTTCTTACTCACCATTCACTACTCACTATCCCCCCATTCACTCCCCATCATATCCCCACTTCACCCAGGTAGCGCCCCAGGTAAAGCCACCGCCGAAAGCGGAGAGTACGATATTGTCGCCTTTTTTCAGTTGCTTTTCCCAGTCCCACAAACAAAGTGGCAGCGTGGCGGCTGTGGTATTCCCGTATTTCTGAATATTGATCATTACTTTTTCTTTCGGTAATCCCATCCGGTTGGCTGTTGCATCGATGATACGCAGGTTGGCCTGGTGGGGTACCAGCCAGGCAATATCATCGCCTGTCAGTCCGTTTCTTTCCAGGAGTTCGGCACTAACATCGGCCATACCTTTAACCGCAAATTTGAAAACGGCCTGTCCTTCCTGGTAAGCAAAATGTTCTTTAGCCATAACTGTTTCTACTGTTGCGGGTTTTACCGAACCACCTGCTTTCATGTGTAGATAGTGGCGTCCGCTTCCGTCGCTTCTCAGAATACTGTCGAGAATACCAGACCCATCAGTTGTGGGTTCTAATAAAACAGCGCCTGCCCCGTCGCCAAAAATGATACAGGTGGCGCGATCGGTATAATCTATAATGGCGCTCATTTTATCAACACCTACTACGATTACTTTTTTAAACCTGCCACTTTCAATATACATAGCGCCGGTAGTGAGTGCGTAGAGAAAACCACTGCAGGCGGCACTCATATCATAGCCCCATGCATTGGTGGCACCAAGTTTATCGCAGATGATATTGGCTGTTGCAGGAAAAACCATATCAGGAGTAACCGTTGCACAGATTACACAATCAATCTCTAATGGATCGAGATTTTTCTTACGTAATATTTCCTGAATGGCAGGAACAGCCATATCGCTGCTACCCTTACCAGGTTCTTTCAATATTCTTCTTTCTTCAATACCAGTGCGAGTACGGATCCATTCATCATTGGTATCTACCATTTTCTCAAGGTCGAAATTGGTGAGTTTATCTTCCGGAACATATCCGCCAACTGCGGTGATGGTTGCTGTGAGTTTATTCATGTATAGTCTGATTGAACGTGTCTAAAAATTCTTTTGGTGTTTGTACAAGTAATTGTTTTGTTTTAAAATGTTTAGGGCTTCTTGTAACAATAGTTTGTATATGTTTCACTGCATATGCACATTCTAACTGAATGGCATCTTCAAAATCCGGATGGGTATTATCCAATGCTTTATCTATGACAGAACTATCTACCCCAACCGTTTCAATGAGTTCACGCATATCTTTTATTGCTTGAAAAGCTTTGGCCTTTCCCTTTAATTTTGAGAGCAGATAAAACACGGTTGTATAACTGATGGCAGAACAATACAATTCGATTTGTTTTTCATAGGCCAGTTCCATGATCTCTTCTGCCTCTTTGTCAAAAGGTTGCCGCTCCGCAAAGAAATCGAACAATACATTGGTATCAAGAAAAATCTGTATCATGTATTATATTTCTCCCAAATGGCCTCTGCAATTATTTCTTTATAATCTCTTTCATCCTCTATTTTGAATGCACCATGCCATCTTTTAAGGTGTGGAGGTAACTTAGACTTTTTCTTTTTAGTAGGGTGTGTAATGGCTTTCAGATAAGATTCAACCAATTGTGATACGCTGCGGCCTGTTTTTTGCGCATACTCCTTCGCATCCCTTATTACGGATTCGTCTATGGAAAGTGTGAGCTTAGTTGCCATACGTATACATTTTATACAAAAGTACGTACAATCTGTCAATTTTTACCCCTATTTTTGATACCTGCTATGATCGCTTTTGTAAGAGGAAAATTTGCAATCAAAACCCCTGCCCGTGTGGTAGTGGATGTAAATGGGGTTGGTTACGACCTGCAAATAAGCCTGAATACCTATGCGGCCATCAGTAACGTAGAAAACGGACAATTACACACTTATTTACATATTACCGAAAATGCACAAACATTGTTCGGTTTTGCCGATATTGCAGAAAAAGAACTTTTCCTGCAACTGATCAGCGTATCAGGTGTAGGGGCTTCTACTGCGAGAATGATGTTATCCGGAATGAAACCCGATGAAATCATCAGGGCCATTGTTCAGGGCAACACAAAGCAGTTGGAAGGAATCAAAGGAATAGGAAAAAAATCGGCAGAACGACTGATCGTTGAACTACGCGACAAACTGGGTAAACAAACAATCGGTCAGCCTTTGGGAACCATGAAAATTTCGGGTGTAGATGAAGATGCCATACAGGCATTGATTGCACTGGGAATAGCAAAACCACAGGCCGAAAATGCCATCAAAAAAACCATGTCATCCATACCTGAAGATGCATCACTTGAACTGATCATCAAACAGGCACTCAAAAATTTATAGTCTATCGCATATACTTCTACTTAATCAAGTGTTTCACATTGCGTTTTCGACTGCTTTTTATTATTTCACTGGCCCTGTTCTGGCAAAGTAGCTTGTTGGCTCAGCAACGAGACTCTTTACGTTATCCTATCAACGACAGGAGAGCAGATGCATTGTCTGAAAAGAGCAGGAACCCTTTCGACCTTCGCGATACTTCACTCATTAAACGTACCATTGAATACGATCCAAAGACCAAACAATATGTGATCGTTGAAAAAATAGGTAACCGGTATTACCGCACCCCCACCACATTAACTTTTGAAGAGTTCTGGCGATTACAGGCCAGAGAACAGGAAAGAGATTATTTTAAAAAACGTTCCGATGCATTAACACTGCTCAATAAGAAAGCACAACGACCACCACTGCGTGTATACAATTCTTTATTCGACCGCATATTTGGTTTAAATGATGTAATCAACAGGTATGGCGGAGATATTAAAGATGCGGTGGGTGACATAAAAAATGCAGCCGGTGAACTGGCTGCGCAAAACCGTCTTAAGATAGATATCCGCCCTACAGGTGATGTAAACATACTCGCCGGTTACCAGGGACAGAATATCAAGAATCCCACTTTACCAGAACGTGCCAGAAAAAACGGGGGTTTCGATTTCGACATGAATGCCAACCTGAACGTAAATGCGAATATTGGTAACAAACTTAAGTTCCCCATCAATTACAATACTTTATCAAACCTCAACTTCGACAACCAGATCAAGCTCGATTACAAGGGAATGGATGATGAACTGATCAAGAGTATTGAAGCAGGTAATATCTCCTTTCAATCGCGGGGAACGCTGATACCCAGTGCGCAGAATTTATTTGGTATTAAAACGCAACTGCAGTTTGGTAAATTATATGTTACAGGTGCTTTGGCCAACCAGCGTTCCAGCCGCCAGTCGGTTGCGTTACAGGGAGGAGCAGCTTCACAGAACTTCCAGAAAAGAATGGATGATTATGAAGAGAACCGTCACTTTTTATTGGGACAATATTTCAGGGATAATTATAATAAAGTAATGCGCAATCTTCCTGTGGTAAACTCACAGGTACAGATACAAAGAATGGAAGTGTGGATTACCAACCGTACAGGTGCCACCACAGATGCCCGTGATATTGTGGGTTTGATGGACCTGGCTGAAACAAGACCTTATAACCCGGCAGTTACGCCACTTACCAATAATCCTTTGCCTTATAACCAGGCAAATAATTTGTATGGTTCACTGGCCGGCGATCCGAACAGTCGAAACCCTTCATTCATCAATACACTTTTATTGTCGAAAGGGCTGAGACCGGTTGATGATTATGAAAAAACTTTTGCAAGAAAACTGGCTACCACAGAATACTCTTTTAATCCGCAGGCAGGTTTTCTTTCTATCAATACACAATTACAACCCGATGAAGTGCTGGCCGTAGCATTTCAGTACACGTATAATGGACGCGTGTATCAGGTAGGCGAATTTTCGCAGGATGTGGCACTCGATTCTGCCAGCGGTGTTCAAAAAGTATTGTTCCTGAAATTATTGAAAGCCACATCGCAGCGTATTCAGTTACCTATCTGGGACTGGATGATGAAAAACGTGTATTCGCTGGATGTATTTGGTGGTATACAAAGAGAAGAATTCAAACTGAATGTACTCTATGAAGAACCCAGTGGCGGACTGAAAAGATATTTACCCGAAACATCGCCTTCGGTAGATGGTCAGCCTTTGTTACGCATACTAAACCTCGACCGGTTGAATAATCGCAATGACCCGCAGCCCGATGGTGTGTTTGATTATATTGATGGGTTTACTGTATTGTCGCAGACAGGGAAAATTGTATTCCCCGTACTTGAACCTTTTGGGCGGGACCTCGATACACTGGCATTTGCGGGGCTCTCGGCATCGGTAAAAAATAAATACGTGTACTATGCTTTGTATGATTCAATCAAAGCCATTGCACAAACCTATGCCAACCTGAATCGTTATGTAATGCAGGGTCAGGTAAAAGGAAGCAGCAGTGGTTCGGAAATTTTCCTCAATACATTTAATATTCCACAGGGTTCTGTTACAGTTACTGCCGGCGGACAAATATTAAAAGAAGGTACTGATTATACTGTTGATTATAATCTGGGAACCGTTCGTATTCTGAATGCAGGTATTCTCAATTCGAATGTGCCTGTAAATGTTTCTTTTGAAAACAATGCGGGTTTTGGAATGCAGCAACGGGGTTTTAGTGGCTTGCGTTTGGATTATGTTGCCAATAAAAAACTTACATTAGGAGCCACAACAGTTCGGTTGGGGGAACGTCCATTTTTTACTAAAATGGGTTATGGCGATGATCCGATCCGTAATACCATGTACGGTCTTGATTTTAGTTACCAGTCTGAATTACCCGGTCTTACCAGATTATTGAATAAACTGCCATTCTATTCTACCAAAGCTACATCGGCCATTAATGCATATGGCGAAGCGGCGTTCCTGAAACCGGGTCATCCGCCACAGATTGGCAAGGGAGAACAGGGTTTGATTTTTGTGGATGATTTTGAAGGAACAAGAACCAGTATCGATCTGCGTTTTCCTTTTGTAGCCTGGGCACTGGCTTCAACACCTCAGGGCAATCCTAAATTTCCGGAAGCTACGTTAACCGATTCAATTGATTATAATTTTAACCGCGCCAAACTGGCCTGGTATAATATTGAACCGAACCTGCAGGATAAAAACAGCAGTAATAACCCATTGCGGAGAAACCTGGCTGAATTAAGTGACCCCCGCGTACGTCAGGTATTTACCAATGAATTATTTCCACAACGTACTACTAATATTACCGATGTACAGACCGCTACATTTGACCTCGCATTTTATCCTACAGAAAAAGGGCCTTATAATTTTGAAACAAGGTCCTCTGAATTTACTGCTAACGGCAGGCTGACAAAACCAGCCAACAGGTGGGGCGGTATTATGCGTGCTATTGATCAGACCGATTTTGAAACAGGTAATATAGAATTCTTTGAGATCTGGTTACAGAATCCTTTTATTTTAAATCCGGGTAGTCGCGGCGGGAAAATGTTCCTTAACCTGGGTAATATCAGTGAAGATATCCTGAAAGATGGTAAGCGTTTTTATGAAAATGGTTTGAATACACCCACCATTCCTGCATCAGTAGATAGTTCAAATACATGGGGTAAAACACCTGTTAATCCTATACAGATTACACAGGCCTTCAGTAACGATCCAAACGACAGGCCTTTCCAGGATGTTGGTTTCGATGGATTGGATGATGCGGCTGAAAGAAGAAAGAAAGGATATGTGCTAAACCGGATTTCGCAAAATTTTGGTACTGCTTCACCTGCATTTATTCAGGCACAGGAAGACCTTGCCCGCGATAACTATAAATGGTTCCGAGATAATTCATTCGACCAGTTGGGAACAGGTATTCTTGGCAGGTATAAAAATCATAATAACCCACAGGGTAATTCACCCATTGCCACAACGGGTGGACAATTTACTCCGGCAGCAACATTGTATCCGGATAACGAGGACCTGAACAGGGATAATACACTCAATGAAACAGAAGCTTATTATGAATATGAAGTAAACCTTCGTCCCGGTATGGATGTAGGTATTACACCTTATATCACAGATAAAAGAAGGATTACGGTAAATGCGGCTGATGGTACAACCAAAACAGAAGACTGGTTTCTTTTCCGTATTCCTATCCGTTCGTTCTCTAATAAAGTAGGTAGCATTTCAGATTTTAAATCGATCCGTTTTGCCCGTTTATACCTCACCGATTTTGAAGATTCTGTTGTGATTCGAATGGCACGTATGGATCTGGTGCGTAATCAATGGCGACAATTCTCCTTTAACCTCGATACAACTGGTGCATATACACCTGTGAATAATGCAGCAGGTACAACTTTTAATACACTGGCTGTTAACCTGGAAGAAAACAGCAGCAGAACACCTGTTAACTACATCATGCCTCCTGGAGTAGAACGTGTTCAGCTACTAAGTAATAATGGCGTAAACCTCCAGCAGAATGAACAGGCCATGAGTTTACAGATCAGGAACCTGGTTACTGGAGATGCCCGTGCAGTATTTAAAACACTGAACCTGGATATCAGGCAATATGGCAACCTGAATATGTTCTTTCATGCTGAATCGGTACCCGGTCAGCGCGTATTGCAGGATAATGAATTGTTTGCAGTGGTGCGTATCGGACAGGATTTCCTGAATAATTATTATGAGATTAAAGTACCATTGAAAGTAACAGCACCGGGAAATTATCCGCGTGGACAGGAAGAAAAAGTATGGCCACTTGCCAATGAACTGAATGTAAGTTTAAGAGACCTGATTGACCTGAAATTGCGAAGAAACCAACTCGGAGGAACAGTAACCAATATTTACCGTGAACGCTTTGGTGATAAAACCTATTCTGTTCGCGGTAACCCGAATCTGGGAGAAGTAAGGGGCATACTGGTGGGTGTTGAAAATCCTTACAGACCCGACGGACCCACACTTAGTTCTGAAGTATGGGTGAATGAACTGCGTTTGTCTGACCTTGATGAACGTGGCGGATGGGCAGCATTGGGAAGGGTAGACCTGTTGCTGGCCGATTTGGGAACCATGTCGGTATCGGCCAATACAAGATCGCAGGGTTTTGGTACCATTGAACAAAGGGTAAATGAACGTGCGCGTGATAACCTCATGCAGTTTGATATTGCTGCCAGTATAGATGCAGGTAAGCTCTTACCAAAGAAAGCAAGGATATCGTTGCCGGTATATGCAAGTATCAACAGAACAGTATTGACTCCAGAGTATGATCCGTTTGACAGAGATGTGCGGTATAAAGAAAAACTAAATAATAGTCCGGCCGACAAAAGAGATTCTATCAGAAAAGCAGCCGTAGACCAAACTACAATACGTACATTGAATTTCACCAATGCGCGAGTATTGCCCGGTAGTAAACAGGGTTTATTAAGCCTGAGTAATTTCGATTTCAGTTATTCCTTTACACAAACGGAGCAGAACAGTCCGGTAATTGAACAGAATAAAGTAACAAGGCATCGTGGCGGATTAGGGTATACTTACAATACACAGAGCCGTTATATTGAGCCGTTCAAGAAATTCATTAAATCAAACTCACCATGGTTTGCGTTGGTTAAAGATTTTAATTTTAACCTGCGGCCTTCCTATATCAGTTTCAGGGCAGATATACAAAGACAGTTTGGAGAATTTATTCCCCGGATTATAAACACATTTGATGGCAAGGTGGATCGTGTGGATACTACTTACGACAAATACTTTACGTTTGATCGTTTTTATAATCTTCGCTGGGACCTGAGCCGTTCACTTAACCTGGATTTTTCTGCCACAAATAATGCACGGGTAGATGAACCATTTGGAAGAATTGATACCAAGACCAAGAAAGATTCTGTGTGGAAGAATTTTATGAAAGGTGGAAGGAATACTTTGTATACCCAAAAAGCTTCGCTTAGTTATACTTTACCCCTCAATAAATTTCCTTTAACAGACTGGATCACGGCACGTTATGGATACACCACCACTTATAACTGGATAGGAGCCAGCAGACTGGCCTATAACCTGGGTAATACACTTGAAAACTCGCAGGAAAATAATTTTACTGCACAGTTTAATTTTGCGAGCCTCTATGCCAAATCGAGATGGATGAGGGCACTGGAAAATATTCCACCTCCCAAACAAAAAGGGGATACTGCAAGGAAGCAGAAAACACCATCTAATTTATTGGGCTCTACTTTATTGCCTAAATCGATTGCTTTACAGGGTTTGGCTGGTAAAGACAGAAAAGATGCCCTTAAAAAATGGCGCGCACAAAGAAGGGATGAGAAAATCGCGCAAAAATTATTGCGTGCTAATCAGTTGCCGGAATTGGGCGGGTTGGAAAGAGCAGGTGGTAAACTACTCACCATGCTTAAGAATGTATCAGTGAACTATTCAGCCAATTTCAGGAGCAGGTTGCCCGGTTATATGGATAGTACAAGATTCCTTGGGCAGAACTTTAGTAGTATGGCTCCCGGACTTGATTATGTCTTTGGCAAACAACCCGATACCGGATGGCTCAATAAAAAAGCGGCACAAGGATTAATATCGCGAGATACCACATTCAACTTCCTCTTCCGTCAGAGTTTTGAACAGCGTTTCAGCATTACTGCACAGCTTGAACCGGTAAGAGAATTGGTAATAGATATCAACCTTGATAAAACATTCACCAAAGATTATTCTGAATTGTATAAGGATACACTGGGTAATGGTAAATTTAGTCACCTGAATCCATTGGCTACAGGTGGCTTTAGTGTATCCTATATTTCATTTGGTACATTGTTTGGCAGTTATAACCCCAATGAAATATCGAAGACCTTTAAAACATTTGAAAATAACCGACTGGTTGTTTCCAGAAGGGTAGCGGAAGCCAATCCTTACTGGCAGTCATTGCCGGCAGGACAGAAATTCACTCCAGATGGTTATGCAACCGGTTATGGCCGTTATGCACAGGATGTGTTGTTGCCTTCCTTCCTGGCGGCGTACACAGGTAAGGATCCTAATGCAGTGGCGTTAATAAAACAGTCAAACCCCAATATCTCATCCAATCCTTTCAGTGGTATTTTGCCCAAACCCAACTGGCGATTGACTTATACCGGATTGACTAAATTGCCTGGATTGCAGTCGAAATTTAACAATATTACTTTAACGCATGGATATAAGGGCAACCTGAGTATGAACAGTTTCAACAGTGCCTTATTGTACACTGATCCGTTCCGTTTGGGAGGTCCGGCGTTTATTGATACGGTGAGCGGAAACTTTGTGCCTTATTTCCTCGTGCCGAATATTACCATGCAGGAAAGTTTTGAACCTTTGATTGGTGTAGACATTACCACCAATGACCAGATGAACTTTAAATTCACTTATGCCAAAGGTAGAAGACTGAGTTTAAGTTTGGTTGATTACCAGTTAAGCGAAACACGTAATACAGATTGGACATTTGGTTTTAGCTGGCGTAAAAAAGGTGTGAACCTGCCATTTAAATTACCGGGTGGAAAGGGCAAGAAATTAGAAAACGATATTACTTTCAAGATAGATCTGTCTATGCGTAATGAGTCGCTCACCAACAGCAGGCTCGATCAAACGAATGCATATGGAACAGGTGGACAGAAAGAAATTACCATACAACCTTCTATTGATTATGTAATCAATAACCGGGTAAATATCCGTTTCTTCTTCGACCAGCGAAAAGTAACGCCTTATATCTCAACATCGGCACCGAGTGTAAATACAAGGGCGGGGGTGAGTGTGCGTGTTTCGCTGGCGCAGTAGGTAGGAATCTTGCTGTTTGTATTTTACAAATTGTAAAGCCAATCTCTCCCCAATATTCAAAACTAAAAGAAGTTCTACGCACTGATAAATCGCTCACAATTTTCAGACACTGTTAACTACAGTTCCAACACTTTTGGCATAATATCATATGGGAGCTTTATGATATTATCATTTGATACTATCGTAAATAATCATTTTATCAATAAACCACAGGATAGGTAGCGATGGTTTGCAGAACCTGCGACCCTCCCGATTGCATCGGGATGCGCTATCGGTTGCTGCTGAATATGAAGAAAAGAGTCAAATAAATCTGCGATCTGACATCAACAAATAAAAAACCCCAACATTTCTGTTGAGGTTTTTCGTCGGGAAGACAGGATTCGAACCTGCGACCCCCTGGTCCCAAACCAGGTGCGCTACCGGGCTGCGCTACTTCCCGAAACCGGTATTTATGATCTCGCCTTAAACGAGAAGCGGTGAGGGCGGGATTCGAACCCGCGGTACAGTTTAACCCGTACGGCAGTTTAGCAAACTACTGATTTCAGCCACTCATCCACCTCACCGGGCTGTTGTTAGCCTATCTCTCTTTGTGGAGAGGGCTGCAAAAATAGGTTCTGAATAGATATCTGCCAAAAAATAAACCCCCGCATTTCGCAAGGGGTTTAAATATTTTTATTTCGCTATACCAATACAGGGTATTACATCGCTGCCAATTGCACTTTCTGCGTCAGTTCCATCACGTTTTCCCTGAAAATAGAGTCGGTATCCATCAGGTCTTTAACCGTTTGACAGGAATGTATTACCGTGGTATGATCGCGGCCTCCAAAATGCTCACCAATGGTTTTTAATGAGTTCTTGGTAAAAGCTTTAGCGAGGTACATGGTAATCTGACGGGCCTGTACAATTTCTCTTTTACGGGTTTTCTGTAATAATTTATCATAAGGCACATCAAAGTATTCGCAAACCATTTTCTGAATGGCATCGATGGTAATTTCTTTGCTGCTGGTTTTTACAAAATTGCGCAGCACTTTTTTGGCCAGTTCAACATCAATATCTTTTTTATTCAATGATGACTGTGCCAGTAATGAAATCAGTGCGCCTTCCAATTCTCTTACATTGGTATTGATATTGTACGCCACATATTTAACCACTTCTTTTGGCATGTCCAAACCATCATTCTTCATCTTACGCTCCAGTATCTCAATACGCGTTTCATAATCCGGCACCTGTAAATCTGCACTCAGTCCCCAGCGAAAACGACTCAATAAACGTTCCTGCATACCATCGAGGTCTTTGGGTGGTTTATCGGAAGTTAAAACCAGTTGTTTGCCGCTCTGGTGTAAATGGTTGAAGATGGCAAAAAACGCATCCTGACTTTTTTCTGCCCGGCTGAAGAACTGTACATCATCTATAATGAGTACATCGATCAGCTGGTAGAAATGAATAAAATCGTTAATGGCATTATTACGGCTATGATCCTGAAACTGGTTGATGAATTTTTCACTGCTTACATACAAAACCACTTTACCCGGATGGGTTCTTTTCACCTCATTACCAATGGCTTGGGCCAGGTGTGTTTTTCCCAAACCCACACCGCCATAAATAACAAGCGGGTTGAAAGAATTAGCGCCGGGCTTCTCTGCCACCGTTTTACCAGCCCTGCGGGCTACCCTGTTACAATCGCCCTCAATAAAGGAATCAAATATGTACATATGATTCAGCTGAGGATCAATCTGCATTTTTTTCAAACCAGGAATAACAAAAGGATTCTTCACCGGATTATCAATCACCAGTGGAAAATTCATTTCATTATTGTTATAAGTTTTCATGTTACTGGCAGGCACATCCATTGAACCACTTCTTCCATTCGTGTTTCCACTGTCAACCATGATCCGGTATTCCAGTCTTGCATCTTTACCCAGTTCGCGCTTTAAGGTTTTTGCCAACAGGTTTACATAATGCTCTTCCAGGTATTCATAAAAGAATTGACTGGGAACCTGAATCATTAAAACGTTTCCTTTCAGCTCTACAGGATTAATCGGCTCAAACCATGTTTTAAAATGTTGCCATTCTACAATGTCTTTGATGATCTTCAAACAATTGCTCCAGACTGATTCAGCATTTTTAGCCATACAAAAAATGAACAATTTTATAATGAGTTAACTTATTCGCTTTGCCTTCAAGTTATCTTATTTTTCCCACATGTGGAAATGTTGAAAAAAAACAGATACAGGGGTGCGAATATGTAGACTTTATGTTGAAAAAAAAATTTTTTATTCACTTGTTTTTTTCCCTACAACCACAGTATGGGCCTTTGCGAGTTTTTTTCTCGATAAACGAGAAAATTGATACTCCAATCTACCCAGCTGTATACCCCCAAATCCTACCTGATTTACCACCACATCCCCCCCATTTTTATTCCTGTACTTTCTGGGTTCCTCAAAAAAGCGGTGCGTATGTCCGCCAATGATCAGGTCGATGTCGTAACTCTCTTTTGCCAGCACTTCATCACTTACCTTATTTTCGGTATACCGATCGCCCAGATGCGACAAACAGATAACCAGATCGCAACCTTTTTTCTGTAACAAATTTGCTGTGGTATTGGCTGCAACAACAGGATCCTGATAAACAGTTTTGCCATATAAATTATCCGGTACCAGTCCTTTTAATTCTATACCCACACCAAACACACCAATCTGCAGGCTGCCTTTTTTGAAAATCTTATAAGGTTGTGTTTTGTTTTCCAGTTCTGTGCCCGAAAAATCGTAATTGCTCACCAGCATGGGAAAAGAGGCATGTTTTAACTGTATGGCAAAATTTTCCATTCCCAGGTCGAAATCGTGGTTACCCATGGTGGCTGCATCGTATTGCATGGCACTCATGGCTTTTATTTCTGGTTCGCCTTTATAAATATTGAAATAAGGAGTGCCCTGGAAGATATCGCCAGCATCGAGCAATAAAACCTGCTCTTCTTCCTGCCTGATCTTTGCAATCAGTGCTGCTCTTGCCGATACCCCGCCCAAGCCCTGGTTCCTGCTGCCGTCCATCGGAAAGGGATCAATACGGCTGTGAACGTCGTTGGTATGTAAAATGGTCAGTTTTTGAACCGGATCGGCCATAGCGGCCAGATCTGTCGATGGCAGTATAGATGAGGCCAATAATGCCGCACCTGTTTCCTTGATAAATGTTCTTCTGTTACTGGCCATTGGTTACTCTGTTTTCAATAACGGGCTGAATTATTTTTCCTTCTTTGGTTAATCCTGCTACATAATCAATGATTGCATCGCGCATGAGGTAGCCTCTGTTAATCTGCGGTATGGGTCTTAGCATCTCACAATCACTTCCTCCATTGGCTATATAATCAGAATGCGCCACCACATACACAGCTTCGGGGTTCAATGGTTTTCCATTGATCATTACCTGTGTGGCTTTTTTATTCCTGATTACCATGGTCACTCCTTTTGAAACAGGCCATCCGCCATCTTCTGCCATTTTATCAAGATAAGCCTGCAGAATGGATCCCTTTAACTCCTGTAATACGAGGATATTATCGAAGGGCATGATCTCAAACACTTTTCCTACAGTGATATTTCCTTTGGAGAGATAAGAACGTATACCGCCGGCATTCATGAAACCGGCATCTACTTTACGGCTGAATTTTTCTTCTGCCATCGTTTTATAGGCATCGGCCAGAAAATTACCAATTTCACTTTCAGGTCTGTTGTTATTATAATTACCCGCACTGGTGCCAATTACTTTATTCATAGTGGCATTGATGTCTTTGGCATAAGGCATCAGTAAAATATTCATGGCTGAATCTTTCTTCAGTGCCGGTTCAATACTGTATTGGGTATGTTGAAGAGATGTGGGTTGATAAAAACGGGAACAGGAGCTGAGTGCAAATAGCAGGCAATAGAAGAGGTACTTTCTCCTGTACATAGCAGTTAATGGTTAGTTTCGGAAGATACAATATAATTCAAACCACGACAGCTTTTTTTGAGGTTATAGGAAATTTTAATCCTACTTTTACGGCCATTAAATTGTAAATGAATGTCGTACGAAATCACAGGTAAACTGGTCGCCAAATTTGATATCATTCAGCGTAGTGAAACCTTTAAAACAAGAGAATTTGTGCTGGAAAAATCGGAAGATATTGGTGGCCGACTTATTACCAATTATGTAAAGTTTCAATGCGTTCAGGATAAGACCGCAATGCCCGACCGTTTTAATATTGGCGACGATGTTCGTGTACAATTCAATATCAAAGGCAGTAAATGGACAAAAGATGGTCGTGAGAACTATATTACCAATTTAGATGCCTGGCGCATGGAAGCTGTTAAGCTCGGACAGCAGGATGCTACTGCCGGAAATGGGTATAATGATATGCCACCACCGGCGGATGTAGTAGATGATCTTCCATTTTAAGAGGTCCGAAAGTCCGAAAGTCAGAAAGTCAGAAAGATGATTTTATATTTTAAAACTTTCTTTCGGACTTCCGGTCTCCGGACTTCCTGACTCAATACTCCAGAACTTTTTAGGCTAAATACCTAACAGTATGCAAGAACAACTATCACTCAGGCTTAAACCAGCAGAGGCGAACGATGAAAGTATCGTGCGCGCTTATATTTCCAGTGCAGCCGGCACCGATCTGAAAAATATTTCAGGTTTTCATTTAATCAAAAGATCCATCGATGCAAGAAGCAGACAACAGGTATGGATCAATCTTACTGTCAGGGCTTTTATTGGAGAACCTTTTATCCAAAGAAAAGCAAATACCATTCAGTTTCAGGATGTTTCAAAAGCCACTCACAAAGTAATTATTGTAGGAGCAGGTCCGGCCGGATTATTTGCCGCATTAAAGCTGATCGAAAAAGGGGTACAACCCATTTTACTGGAGAGAGGAAAAGATGTTCGTGCCAGAAGACGCGACCTGGCACAACTCAATAAAGAGGGAATTGTTAACCCTGAGAGTAATTATTGTTTTGGCGAAGGTGGAGCAGGAACTTATAGTGACGGAAAATTATATACACGGAGTACAAAAAGAGGTGATATAAACCGTATACTTCAGTTATTATACCAATTTGGTGCTGAAGAATCGGTTTTATACGATGCTCACCCGCATATAGGTACCAATAAATTGCCCCAGATTATTACTGCCATGCGTGAACAGATTCGCAACAGTGGCGGTATTTTTTTATTTGAAAAAAAAGTAACCGATCTGATACTTTCAGGCGACATCATCAAAGGAGTTAAAACCGCAGATGGGGATGAAATGGTGGCCGATGATATAATCCTTGCAACCGGACATTCAGCCCGCGATATTTTTCAACTATTGTATGATAAGCAGGTTCAGATTGACGCAAAATCTTTTGCATTGGGTGTGCGAATTGAGCATCACCAGCAACTGATCGATTCCATCCAGTATCATTGTGTGCTAAGAGATGATGCATTGCCACCTGCTTCCTATGGTTTGGTTGAGCAGGTTAACAACAGAGGTGTATTTAGTTTTTGTATGTGCCCTGGTGGCATTATTGCTCCGGCGGCAACCAACCCGGAAGAACTGGTGGTGAATGGCTGGAGTCCCAGTAAAAGAAATAACCCCTATGCCAATAGTGGAATGGTGGTTCAGGTAGAACAGGCAGATGCCATTCGTTTCTTCGAAAAAAGAAAAGACCTGCATGAGCAAGCCAAGCTTTTCTCTTTAGGGAATAAAGACCAATGGAAGGATTCGCCACTGTTATTGATGCAGTTTCAGTCAGCGATAGAAAAGATTGCATTCGCAGCCGGTGGAGGCTCTTTTGTAGCACCGGCTCAAAGAATGGCTGATTTCTGTTCGGATAAACATTCTTCCGGCCTGCCGGAATGTAGCTACCTGCCGGGGGTTAATTCAGCATCCTTGTCGGCAGTACTGCCCGATTTTGTATATAAAAGTCTGCAGGGAGGCTTTACTGCTTTTGGTAAAAAAATGAGGGGTTATTATACGAATGAAGCCATTGTAGTGGCTACAGAAAGCAGAACCTCATCACCCGTGCGTATTCCAAGAGATGCCATAAGTCTCGCGCATCCACAGTTTCATAATTTATATCCCTGTGGGGAAGGGGCAGGTTATGCGGGTGGTATTGTAAGTGCGGCGATGGATGGGGAAAGAGTGGCCAGCCGTATAATAGAAAAGGAGAAGTAATACAACTCCCCCTTTTCGATTGGTTCACTTAGTAAATGAGAAAACAGGATTGAGACAGCAATCCATTTACCCCCCTAGGTCATGGTTGCTATCTCTCTTCATCTATAGCAATAAAATCATCACTATAAACGATCCTGATGGCAAAAGTAAAAGAGGGAAATAGTCTGAACAAGGGGAAAAACACCCATTTTTTCAAAGCAGCACTAATTCGTTTTTTATTGCATATATAGCCAGTCCAACACGCGTACTTACCTGCAATTTCTGAAAAAGGGCGTCTCGATAGCCATCCACCGTACGTACACTGATACCCATTTCGTCTGCAATTTCTTTGTAGGTTTTTTCAGTACAACTCAGACGCAGAAAAATCAGTTCACCTTCGTTAATCATTATTTTTGTTTTTAACGAATCTGCATCCGATGCTTTGGTTTTCATGCGGGGTGTGAGCCATTCATTATAATAATATCCTTTTTGATACACTTCTGTTATGGCAAGCTTTAGTTCACCGGGTTCGCAATCTTTCAACAAATATCCTCTTGCTCCGTTTTTGAGCATCCTGATTACAATAAGGTCATTCTTCAGCATACTTAATGCGATAACTTTTATTGATGGGTAGTTTTGTTTAAGCCATTTGGTTGTTTCCAGGCCATCCATAACAGGCATGGTAATATCCATCAGAACAATATCGGGAAGATCTTCATTGTTTAACTGACTGATAAACTGCTCTCCATTATCAGACTCTGAGGTTACCGTAAATCCCTGTAACATGCCTATCAACACCGCCAGGCTTTTCCGGAGGATGATATGATCGTCTACCAAAGCTACTTTTATCATGTATTTGCTTCATTAAATATTAATTCAATCGTGGTTCCCTGACCTGCACTGCTTTGAATATTTACTTTTGCCCCAATCATTAAAGCACGCTGACGGATGCTGCTTAATCCCATACCAGGTTTAAATGTTTCATCAGATTCGTTAAAACCATTTCCATTGTCACTGATGATCATATGTATCTGTTGTTTCTCAATTATTAGGCGAACAGCTACTTGAGTAGCTTGTGCATGTTTGATGATATTATTGCAGATTTCCTGAAACATGCGGTATATAAAAATGGTCCTTGTTTTGTCGATCGATAACTGGTCTGTATCAGCCTGAAAAGAGGTGGAGAATATACCCGTTTTTTCCAACTGTGTCAATTCCCGCTTTATTGCAGCAATCAGACCCTCTTCAACCAGTGTATCAGCAAAATAGCCTGTACTGATAGCTCTCAACTCCTGTATGGCTTTTCCTACGAGTTCTTTTACTTCAGTTATTTTTGGGTCCTGCTGTCCTTCCATCGAAAGTATATTCAGGTTTACTTTTGCAAGGCTGAGGATTTGTCCCACATTGTCATGAATTTCCTGGCTCACTGTTTTAAGTGTATGTTCCTGCATTTCGAGTTGTGTCTGCAAAAGTTCCTGTTCAAACTGCGCCTCCATAACTTTTTTTTCATAGGCCAGTTTCTTCTTCCTGCGCTGATAGTTAATGAGTACCATCATCATGATGAGGGTAAAAAGTAACAAAAACATGGTTCCTGTTACTACACCTACTACGATTACTTTTGATACTTCTTCCATAAAATAATTGCAACTATAAAGCAGCCATATAAAACTACACTAAATACCTGTGGGAATAATCTGTAAATAGGTATTCCAAAAATCAATACTTGATTTTTACTCAGGAAAAAATAAAGTATAAATGGAATAGTACAGGTAACCCAAAAAATAAGTATTCCTAATGCAAACCAGAAATCAGGGTTGCGTAACAGTAATTCTTCCTGTTTATTACTGTAGATAATTACTTCATAAAGATATAGACATGCAATACAACTATATAAAAAACCTGTTAAACCCCAGATATTCGAAAGAAAAACACTAATATCAACAAAAAAAAATAACAACAAGATCTTTAATACAATAATCAATAATGTACTGCTAAGAATAAAATATTTCATTTTTTCAGACCTGAACATCTGATGAAACTGATAGCCCAAAAAGATTGTTTCGATTGTCGAAATAAAAAGATAAATATGATTATTCTTAAAAATACTTTTATTAGGCAGTTCTGAAAAATAAGTTGCACCCAGTTCACCGGATAGAATTACGGCTAAATAGGGGATAAAATAAACATACCTCGTCTTAGCGATGTACTTATAGTTCCAGATCGCTGTAAGAAGAGCGATACCTTCTGTAATATGATTAGGAGTTATTTTCATTTAATAATCGAGTCTTACGCCTTAATGATTCTTTTTGAGCAGTAGTCTAAAAAAGGCGAGTAAAAATATTATTTCATAGCATGATAAAATCATCGTTTTGGGAATGAATTTTTTCTCGATAAAATAATTGCAATCGTAAAGCAGCCATATAAAACCACACTGAATATTTGCGGAAAGAGTCTGTATATCGGTACTCCAAAAATCAATAATTTATTTTTGCTTAAAAAAAAGTAAAGAATAAAAGGTATAGTACAGGTGACCCAAAAAATAAGTACACCAATCGCAAACCAGAAATCTGGGTTTCTGATAAGATTTTCATCTGTTTTCTCAGTCGTAATATTTTTTTCGTATAAATAGAAGCAGGAAACGCAACTAAAGAAAAAGCCAGTAATGCCGATAGTATTGGTGAGTAAAACACTTATATCAACAAAAAAGAAAAACCATGCTGTCATAAGCGATACGAGGATGGTTGACCCTATGAAAGTAAATTGTTTTATCTTTTCTGACTGCAGGATCTGATAAAAAATGTATGCAAAAAAAATAGTTTCTACTATAGTAATTGTAAGGTAGATATGCATATTCTTTTCTGCATTCAGGTGTGGCGGACTCGAAAAATAAATGCCTCCAAGCTCTCCTAATAAAACAAAGGCTAAAAAAGGTATAAAATAGACATACCGTGTATTTTTTATATACTTCCAGTTCCAGATAGCCGTAATAAGTGCTATGGCTTCTACAATATGATTACTGATGATTTTCATCGGAAAAAAAATTAAAATGACATCTTGTTTTTTATTCTGTTCATTTGATCTTATTGTGCAGTCTTATTTTCTGAAGCGGTTAATAAAGCTTTTTTCCTCCATAAAATAATCGCAATTGTAAAGCAACCATACAAAACAACGCTAAATACCTGTGGGAAGAAGTGATACAATGGTTTGCCCAAAAACAATATTTGATTCTTGCTTAAGAAAAAATAAAGCAAGAAGGGAATAGTAGCCGTTACCCGAAAAATAAGTATGCCTATTGCAAACCAAAAATCAGGATTGCCAAAGAGTGATTCTTCTGTTTGAGTGGGGGTGATACTTTTTTCGTATAAATAAAAACAGGATACACAACTGAAGAAAAAGCCTGCGACACCGTTTGTAATGGTCAAAGGCACACTAATTTTATCAAAAAAGAATAGCCATATGGCCAACAGTAATAAGATTACAGATGTGCCAATAAAAATAATCTGTTTCATTCGTTTTGAATGAATAATCTGATAAAACATATAACCATAGAAAATAAATTGAACCATGGCAAGTGATAAATATATATGTGAATTTTTGGCTACACTCAGGTTGGGGGGATTAGCAAAATACACTCCCCCAAGTTCCCCCAATAGGATAAATGCTAAAACAGGAATAAAATAAACATATCTCGTGTTTTTTATATACCGGTAATTCCAGACAGCGGTAATAAGTGCTATGGCTTCTACAATATGATTACTGATGATTTTCATTTACAAATCAAATCTTTCTGGCTTTCGATAAAAATGAATATATAAAAAACGGCTGTGTTTCCACAACCGTTTTTTCACCCATTTTTTGGGGTTTAATGCGGATAATCAGTTATTGCTGTTTTCAGTCTGTTTTTTAGATATGAGTAATTGCTGCTGAATGAGCTCATTCTTTTTAAAAGCAGACAATTCTGTTTCAAGCTGCTTTTTCTCTTGCTCTGTAAGCTGTCCGCCTATACCTGAAAGGTCTGGCTTTCCTGCATCTACCCAGGCTGTGTACCAGAAATTGGCAATCATATCAGCAGATTGTATCAGTCTGTCATTAATACTGTTTTTTAAAGATGCGGCATAAGCTTTGGCAAATGCTGAGGTATAGGTTTTCGATTCACGTCCTCTTCTGATCTGTACCCTGTATTTCTCCTCTTCAGTAAAGGCGGCAGATACTTCTTTTTCTTTGGCCAGCATTTCAGGTACCATATTAAAACTAGCCCGGGCCACTTTCCAGATAGCATCTGAGGGGTTTTTCAGGTATACGGCCTGGTGAGCAGAATATAAACGGTAATTGCCAATTTCAATTTCAGGAATCATAGACTCCCATAAACTGTGTAACCCTTTTTGATTGCTAAGCTGACCATCATAATTCACCGTAGTATGCAGGGGTACATGTATATCTCCAATATAATGCCCCAGATCGGCGGCATAAAAAAGAATACTGTCCTTATTTTTCATTTTAAACGCCTGTGTAAGCTTACCCTGTATATATATAATATGGTATGGCACGTAACCATATTTCAATAAACTGTCTTTAGAATATAGCTGAATGGCTTTTTGCCAGTCCATCGGCATTTTATGCGCCGCATCAGCACCATACATTTCAAAGTCAATAAAATGTCGGGGGGCTTCTGTACTGTCTTCATTCCTTCTGATATCGGGTCTTGGGGCATTGTTGACAAGGTTTTCCATATTCCTGTAAAAGAAGGACCTTACAGGGTCGGGTAATTCATAGACGGCCAGTTGATGAATGGTTCTGTGAACGAGAAACCCCCATCCTGAACCAACGATGAAAAAAACCATTAAAACAGCCACCAGTATGGGTTGTATATATCTTTTCATATTCATTTTTTTAAAGACCGGCTGCGAAAATAGGGTATTCGGTTTCATCTCCTGTAATATTTGGAATGTTTAGGCTACTAACCTGCTGTTGACGGCGATTTATTACCTTCATCACCCGAAACTCTTTCCCAGACCTTAACCAAACATGAATATGAGTAAGATTCTCGAACTACAGGCATTAAGAAAATATTATGCCACACAAAAAGCAGTGGATGATATCAGTTTTTCCATTGAAAAAGGAAGCATTTTTGGTTTGCTCGGACCGAATGGTGCAGGTAAAACCACATTGCTCCGGATGATTACCGGAATCTTCTATCCGGATATGGGAGAGATTATGCTGGACGGAAAAAAATTCGATCCGATCAACGATATCCAGCTAATCGGCTATATGCCTGAAGAAAGAGGACTGTACAAGAAAATGAAAATTGGTGAGCAGGCGCTTTACCTGGCCCAGTTAAAGGGATTGAGTAAGACCGAAGCCATGGAAAAAATAAGGTTCTGGTTTAAGAAACTGGAAATGGAAACATGGTGGAATAAAAAAGTAGAAGACCTGAGTAAAGGGATGAGCCAAAAACTACAGTTTGTAACGACGGTATTACATGAACCCAAACTTATTATCCTCGACGAGCCTTTCAGTGGACTTGACCCTTTAAATGCCAATCTGATTAAGGATGAAATATTCGGACTCGCCAAAAGAGGATCAACCATTATTTTCAGTACGCACCGGATGGAGCAGGTAGAGGAAATATGTGATCATATTATTTTGATGAACCTCGGTAAAAAAGTGCTGGATGGTTCAGTGTCAGGCATCAAACAAAGTTTTAAAGAGAATAAATTCAGTATAAAAATTCAGGGCGAAAATATTAATGTGGGTAGTCAGGCTTTTAGTATTCTTGAAGACAAGGGCAATGGCTATGTATTGAAGATTAATGAAGGGTTTAAAAGTAACGATATCCTGATGCATTTTCTGCAGCAGGGTGTTACTGTAGAAGCTTTCAATGAAATTCTTCCATCGCTTAACGAAATATTTATCCGCCTGGTAGAAGGCAGTAATGCCCGAACCAGATCGTTTCAGCAAGTAGATTAAAAAGTTTCCCTTCAACCAACTAACTACATAATTTATGAATAAAATATCATTAGTAGCCAAAAGAGAATTTCTTACCAGGGTTCAGAAAAAAACATTTCTGTTAACCACGATTGGGGTACCCGTACTCATTTTTGCTTTTTATGCCGCTATCATCTTTTTTACCGTAAAGTCTTCAGATAATTTCAAAATTGCCGTATCAGATAATGCCAATGTTTTTAATGGTGAAATCGACAGTAAAAAAGGCAGTGATGTAATCTTTGAATTTGTAAAAGATGATACAACTGTATTAAAAACAAAACTGGAGCAAAAAGAATACGATGCCTATCTCTACGTGCCTGCCGGGTATTCCATAACAAGTAAGACAATAGATTCTCTGCATTTCAGGTCGGCTAAAACGGTAGGTATCATGACCCGCGAGAAGATAGAAAACCGTATCAGTAAAACCCTGGAAGAGAAGCGCCTGATGGCCATGAATATTTCAAAGACGCAACTCGATAGCATCCAGAACCAGAAAGAATCCATTATTTTTTCAAGTTCATCAGGTAAAACGGAGAACCAGACAAAAGTAGGCTTGAGTTATGGTGTTGGTTTTGTTTCCGGGTTTATGATCTATATCATTCTCTTTATTTACGGTACTATGGTAATGAGAGGGGTAGTAGAAGAAAAAGTAAGCCGTATTGCTGAAGTAATCATCAGTAGCGTAAAGCCTTTTCAATTAATGATGGGTAAGATTATTGGTATTGGTGCCGTAGGTTTATTACAGTTTATTATATGGGGGGTGTTGATTTTTGCCATTCAGTTATTGATTCCGGTATTGTTCCCTCAACTGTTTGAACAAATGCAAACGCAGCCTGTTCAGCCCGGTATGATGGCTGCTGCCGAAACAGCCAAACAGTCTGGCGCACTCAGTGGTATTATGGCAGGATTAAATGAAATCAATTTCCCTTTGATTATCGGTTGTTTTATATTCTATTTCCTGGGTGGATACTTTATGTATGCTTCTTTGTTTGCTGCTGTAGGTAGTGCTGCCAATGAAGATATGCAGGATGCACAGAGCCTGTTATTACCTATTATGATGCCGATCATCTTTGCCATTGTTATCATGATGCAGGCCGTGAATAATCCTAATGGAAGCCTGGCGGTTTTCGGAAGTCTGTTTCCGCTTACATCACCCATTGTTATGATGGCGAGGGTGGCACATGGTATACCAGATGGGGTAACCGTATTTCAACTCATATTGAGTATGGTATTCCTGATACTCGGTTTCTTCGGAACCACCTGGCTTGCCGCTAAAATTTATCGTACCGGTATCCTGATGTACGGTAAAAAAGTTACCTGGAAAGAGCTGTGGAAGTGGGCGGTTAAGAAAAATTAGGAAATTAGGAATAAGAAATAAGAAATCAGAAAGTGGGATTCTATTTTCTGATTTCTTATTTCATATTCCTTATTTATTAATTTCTTACTTCTCTGTTTAAATCACCAGATTTAACAGTAACACTCCAATGATCCCTAACACAGATATAGTGGCTTCCATAACAGACCAGGAGAGGAATGTTTGTTTGAGGGTCAGGTTGAAAAATTCTTTAAACATCCAAAAGCCAGAATCATTGATATGAGATCCGAATACACTTCCGGTGCCTATAGCCAATACCATCAATTCTGGTGATACATTGCCCGCTGCCACTAAGGGGGTAACAACGCTGGCAGCTGTAATTCCGGCAACAGTAGCTGAACCTATGGCAATTCTGAGTAATGCAGTAACCACCCATGCAAAGATTAACGGGGGCATTTGCCATTTACTGCTGAATGAAGCAATGTATTGGTCTGTTCCACTATCCTGTAAAACCTGCTTGAAAATTCCACCCGCAGTAATAATCAGTAGAATAACAGCAATACCTGAAATGGCTTCATTTAACCATTTGGTAATGGTTTCCATACTGTTTCCTCTTTTCAATCCAAAAACACCGATGGCGAGGAATACTGATAATAACAAAGCAATGGTTGGATCGCCGATAAACAAAAGCGTTTTCTTTAACAATTGATCGGGTAAAAAATAATTGGCAATCACTGCCATGGTAATCAGTATAACAGGTAAAAGGCCAATGAGAAAACTGGGTAGAGCAGCAGGTAGTTCTTTTGTATTTTCTGCTTCAGAAGTAAAAAGAAATGACTTGATAGTAACTTCTGTTTTTTTCAATAAACGCCCCAGAAAAGGCCCGGCAACAATTACTACAGGAATTGTAATGATTAGTCCATAGATCAGTGTTTTCCCCATATCAGCTTTAAATGCATTGACCAGGAAAACAGGGCTCGGGTGGGGAGGAAGAAAACAATGCGTGGTTGATAATGCAGCCGCCATGGGTATAGCAACATACAATAAAGGTAGTTTTGCCTTATGGGCAATGGAAAAAACCAGTGGTACCAGTATTACAAAACCTGCATTATAATACAACGGGATACCAATAAAAAAACCAGTGAGCATGATAGCCCATTGAATATTTTTTTCTCCAAAACCATTGATCAGCGTACGTGCAATTTTTTCTGCTGCACCACCAGTTTCCAGTATTTTACCAAGGATAGCACCAAGACAAATAATTAACGCCAGACCACCCAAAGTATTGGCCACCCCTTTCTCCACTGATTTAATGATCTGCATGGGTTCCATGCCGAGGAAAATGCCGGATAAAATAGCAACGATAAGCAATGATAAAAACGGGCTTACTTTTTTATAAGTCAAAAAAAGTTGCAGGCAAATCGCAAATAAAATGACAAGCAGTTCCATATGTTTGAATTGGATGTATTTATTTTTTTACCGGAATATCCAGTATAGCCTGAAATGCAGGTTTAGGCTGCCTATTCCTGTTCCAGAGCAATGGATAATTGGTGCGATTGGGTATCGGGTAATCGTTCTTCCAGCTCATACCATCATGAATACCCCAACAGGTAACCCGCGCTATTTTATCTTTTTTCCCGTAAAAGATATTAAATAATTCCTTGTAACGATTGGTTAATTGTTGTTGCACATCATCCGGTAACCCTTTTTGATAAGGATCGAGGAATGTCTTAAACTCTTCAAGCTGAAACTGTCTGTCGCTCATACCCTGACCAATAATTTGTCCTTCTTTGGTGAGTGGCAAAACATCTACATCCAGCTCGGTAATCATTACTTTAACACCTGTTGCAGCATAAGCATCAATGGCTGCTTCGATATACTCATTTGTCGGATAATTAAGACCCCAATGCCCCTGAATACCTACACCATCAATCCTGATACCTTCTTTTTGCAACATTTTCACCATGCGAACAATACCATCTCTTTTTGTTGGCCGCCATGCGTTAAAATCATTGTAGTATAATTCGGTATTGGGTGCATACTGGCTGGCAAATTTGAAAGCATATTTCACCAACGTATCGCCATTGCCAAAAGCGTTTACCCAACTTGTAGGTCTGTAACTACCGTCGTTATCTATTACTTCATTCACAACATCCCATGCATGTACCCTTCCTGCATAGCGACCGGCTACTTTTTCAATATGACTGCGTAGGCGTTCAATTTGTTCTGCTTTTGTGTTGGCTTTTCCACTGGCATTGGTAAAGAACCAGGCCGGAACCTGGTTATGCCATACCAGTGTATGTCCTACAATAAACATTTTATGGGCTTCACCAAATGCAACAAATGCATCAGCGGGACCAAAATTGAAAACACCCGGCTGTGGATTAATTAATGCCGCTTTCATGGAGTTTTCAAGTGTAATGCTGTTGAATTGTTTTACAACAATTTCCTGCGATAATTTATCGGAACCCGAAACAATGGCATCATTTACAGCAGCACCCATTAGAAAAACATCTTTGTATGCTTCTTTTAATGAACTGTTTTGTGTTCTGGTAGTAAAACTGAGTACACCATAAATTAGTGCGATGCACAATAAAATAGTAATCCGGCTTTTATTCATAGGGCAGCAATTGTATTGATCAGGCAACTGAATTAACCAGTGTGCCAATTGAACTGATACTGATTTGTATTTCATCAGCAGATTGTAAAGTGAAACTACTGTCTGGTACTACTCCTGTACCGGTCATAATGAGGCAGCCGAAAGGGAAAGATGCTTCCCGATATACGAATGAAACCAATTCTGCTGGTGTACGTTTCATTTGAGCCAATGTAATAGAACCATTGAAAGCAACTGAATTATTTCGCAGAATTGTTAATGAAATTTCTGTGTTCTTGTCAATCGGTTCATCGGTAATATAAACACAGGGGCCAACTGCTGCGCATGCATCATATGTTTTGGCCTGGGGCAGGTATAAAGGATTTTCTCCTTCAATACTCCTGCTGCTCATATCGTTACCAATGGTATAACCAATGATCTTGCCTGAAGATGTTACAACCAGTGTTAATTCTGGTTCAGGAACATCCCATGTACTGTCTTTGCGTATTCTTACTTTTTCGCCATGTCCCACTACGCGATGTGGAGTAGCTTTAAAAAAAACTTCGGGTCTTTCAGCTTCATATACTTTTGCATAGAAATCGGCACCGCCGCTGTCTTTACTTTCTTCCTGCCGGCCAATCTTACTTCTTAAATAGGTTACACCACAGGCCCAAAGTTCCTGTTCTTTGCCGATAGGCGCTCTTAGTGCAGATGTATCCAGTGTGCTGACAGGTTCTGCTTTTCCAGATTTTATCCAGGAACTGGCTTTTTGTAAAACACCATCATCATTGATAAAATTGTTCCAATCTTCTCCTGCTGCGAAGTATAGTTGATCGTTTTGTTCCAGTGCAATGCCATTCAATAATTTATATGCCTTCATGTTTTTATTTTAACCCAATACGCAATACACGCATATCGTTTGTAATGAATAAAGTTTTTTCGTCGTCGGATAGTGCCACATTTGAAGCGGCTTCATCCAGTTTAATTTTACCTAGTAATACAGCATTACTATTGAAGATCCAGATACCTCCTGGTCCTGTTGCAAATACTATTCCCTTGCTGTTTATTTTTAGTCCGTCAGGTAAACCTTTGATGCCCTTTTCCATTTTAGCAGTGTAAAATATTTTTCCATTCTTTAATTCACCATCAACCACATCATAGCTATACCAGTTGGGTTTAGCAGGATCGGAGCAGGCGATGATCAGTTGTTTTTCGCCCGGAAAGAAAGCAATGCCATTTGGTCGGGTAATACTATCTGTTAAAAGAGATACTATTCCATTTTTTTTGCGGTTATACACGCCGTTAAATGGTATTTCTTTTTCCGGATCAAGATCGTTTTGCATGGGTAAGCCATAGGGTGGATCCGTAAAAAAAAGATCTCCCTGTCTGTTATACACAGCATCATTCGGACTGCTGAAACGTTTGCCTTTGTAATGAGAGGCCAGTCGCAGAAAATGAGCTTCCGGTTTATCAAGATCGGATGACATTGCAGCCATCTGTCTGTTGCCATGCTGACACAGAACAAGGCTACCCTGAGTATCTAACAGCAAACCATTGCTACCTGGTTCTTTACTTTTCGAAGAAGTGCCGGTAAAGCCTGAAGGTTGCAGGTAAATTTCTTTGCCTTTTTCTGCGGTCCATTTATAAATAGTGTTGGTGGGTACATCAGAGAATAAAAGCATTTTATATCTTTTAACCCATAGTGGTCCCTCGCTCCATTCAAAACCCTCGGCAATAATTTCTGCTTTACTGTTTTTGTCGATTACCAGATCAAGCGCATCATTAATTCGTTCAATAACGCCTGTTGTTTTGTATTGAGCAAATGAACAACAGCTAATACATAAACCGATGATAATGGCAGTAGTCTTTTTCATGGACATTATTTAATGTGAATCTCTGGTAACAACTGAACCGGAACTGCCCTGCAAAAAATCAAGATCGGCGCCTTTGTCTGAACCCATTACATGTTTAATATACAGACTTACATAACCCCTTGTGGCTGCAGGTGCTGGTGCAACCCAGTTAGCCCTTCTTTTTGCTAACTCTTCATCCGATACATCAAGATGTAATTTTCTTTGCTCAACATCCAGTTCAATCATATCGCCATTTTGTACAAGAGCGAGGTTGCCACCAATGGCCGATTCGGGCGATACGTGAAGGATAGCAGTTCCATAGGCAGTGCCACTCATTCTTCCATCGCTGATGCGAACCATATCTCTGATACCTTTTTCCAGTATTTTTTTAGGCAAAGCCATATTGCCTACTTCGGGCATGCCGGGATAACCAACAGGACCTACATATTTTAAAACCATTACACAGGTTTCATCAATATCCAGTTCAGGGTCATCAATTCTTGCATTGTAATCTTCAATGCTTTCAAATACTACGGCTCTTCCCTTATGTTTCATTAAATGTGGTGAAGCAGCAGAAGGCTTCATTACGGCGCCATTCAATGCGAGATTGCCTTTTACTACTACGCAACCTGCTTCAGCAATGAGTGGTTGTTCATATGGGGCAATTACTTCAGTGTTATAACAGTCTGTCTGTCCTGTTATATTTTCATGGTGGTTTTTACCTGTTACCGTTATTACATTTTTATGCAGGTGCTTACTTAATTCGTTTAATACTACAGGTAAGCCACCGGCATAATAAAAATCTTCCATGAGGAATTTTCCCGAAGGCATTAAGTTCACGAGCAGCGGAATCTTACTGCCCAATGTGTCAAAATCATCCAGATGCAGGTCAACGCCAATCCTTCCGGCAATCGCCATCAGGTGAATAATAAAATTGGATGAACCTCCTACAGCCGCATTTACTTTAATAGCATTTTCAAATGCTTCGCGGGTTAATATTTTATCAATCGTAAGGTTTTCTTTTACCATTTCTACAATTCTTCGTCCACTGAGCTGAGCCATTACTTTTTTTCTGGAATCGGCTGCAGGTATGGCAGATGCGCCACTGAGGGTAAGTCCTAATGATTCAACCATACAAGCCATTGTGGAAGCGGTACCCATCGTCATGCAATGACCAATACTTCTGCTCATGCAGCTTTCTGCATATTCACAATCTTCCTGCGTCATTTTTCCGGTCTTCATGTCTTCGTCAAACTTCCAAACATGTGTACCACTGCCAATGGTTTGCCCCTTGTATCTTCCATTCAGCATAGGGCCACCGGGAACAACAATAGTGGGTAATCCCACACTGGCAGCACCCATTACAGTGGAAGGTGTTGTTTTATCACAACCTGTTAAAAGTACTACTGCATCCATAGGATTACCACGAATAGATTCTTCTGCATCCATACTCGCCAGATTTCGAAAAAGCATGGCTGTAGGTTTGAGCAGGGTTTCACCCAAACTCATGATTGGAAACTCCAGTGGAAAACCTCCTGCTTCCAATACACCTTTTTTTACTGCTTCGGCATGATCACGGAAATGGGCATTACAAGGTGTAAGCTCACTGAATGTATTACAGATGCCAATAACAGGACGCCCATCAAACATATCGGTGGGCATACCTTGGTTTTTCATCCAGCTACGGTAAATGATTCCGTCTTTATTCTTTTTGCCAAACCAGTCCTGACTGCGTAATTTCTGTGACATGAGTTATGTGTTTTAATCTTTTGTTTTTTATGGCACCAGTTGTTGCGTCGCACACTTAAACAATGGTAATACTAATCAGCTTTAATTGTTATTCTTTTTCCTGTTCTCATGGCTTCGTAAATGGCTTGTAGGTACTTTACATCTCTTCTCCCCATTTCACCAGGTACAATAGATGGTTTATTATTCTTAATTGATAATGCAATAGCATCTAATTGTCTGGCCTGCTGGTTAACCTGAGGAAAATTCATCGGCCCGGCTGGTGTATAACCACTCAATCCATTGTAGTTGTAGGCGGTGGTAAGTTCAAAAACACCTTGCGCTGCCTCGGCTTTAAGAAAATTCATATTGTCATCATAACTCGCTGCGCCACTACCTATAAGTCTATTAGGGAATTCAAATTGCCAGCTTAAGGATTGTTCAACTTCACTAAATCTGTTTAAATCTGTCTTCTTGCCTTCCTGTGCGGAAACGGCAATAGGTTCCATACCTGTTGTATAACACATGCCCTGAATAGCATAAATACCCAGATCCATCAAAGGTCCTCCACCTGCATATTTTTGTTGTAAGCGCCACTGGTTTGGAGTGGCTTTAAAACCAAAGCCACCGCTGATTTTCTTAATTTCACCATATTCTTTTGAAGTACCCAGTTTTACCATTTCAAGATTATAGGGTTCAAAATGTAAACGATAACCTACCGATAAAAATTTATTGGCTTTTTTAGAAGCTGCTATCATTCTGTCACAATCAGGAACAGTTATAGCCATTGGTTTTTCACAGATAACATGCTTACCAGCTTCAAATCCCCGGATTGTATATTCAGCATGCATATTATTAGGTAATACCACATAAATAATATCAATGTCAGGATTGTTTTTTATCTGGTCATAAGTATCATAACTGTAGATATTTTTCTCCGATAGCTTATACTTTTCTTTCCAAACAGGAATCTTTGAAGGTGTTCCGGTAACAATACCTGCGAGATAGCAATGTTCACTTTCCAAAAGTGCAGGGCCCAACTGGCCTGTGGCGTAACCCCCTAAGCCAACCAGTGCAATACCCAACTTCTTACTCTGTTGCATATTTTTTTGTTTTGAAACAAATGGATGCATAAAATCTTTGGCAGTCATTAATGGCAGACCTAATCCGGCCAGCCCCAGATTACTGAGAAATCTTCGCCGTGATGACTGGTAATGTTTGGTCATAACAAAATTGTGTTACGTAATATAATCGTTATTTTAAAAAACGATTCACAGAATTCATATGCATACTTTAATAGTCACATTCTTATCATTTAAATTCAATACTATAAAATTGACAATTGCATTTATTGCATTGTAATTGAGGGTTTTGGAATTATAAATAATTGATCTATAGTAGTTTATGATTTAATTTTGTATCGTATTTGCATAGGATAACAAAATATTATGCAACTCTTATTTTAAGTTGCAATACTTATTCAGCAAAATCAATTTTGCTAGTGACCCTATTTTTATTGTTGCAATCAGCTTTAGAAAATTAATCAGACATGGTTGATCGGTTTATAGTCTTATTGCTTTACCAGATGAGGTGATGGGGAGATGGTATTTGTTAAACCATTGGATGAACCATTTTTTAATTATTCTTTTCTATTGTAGAGAAGATAATACAGACTAACAGAAAGCGAGTAAACGTTGCTCAAATTGTCTTCAGTGCTAAATAAACATCCATTTTGACATTCTGGTAGACGTTTTCGGTAACTGATAGATTTTCGGAAAAATGAAAACAAGTGCTATCTACCTTTACAAAGGGAATAAGATTCATAGTAGCTAATCTCTGTCAATCTGGTTTCATTCATATAGTAATAGCCTGATTCTTGAATATCAACTTCAATGAATCATTTGGATAAACGCACAATTTTCTCATGTGTTTTAAGTTAAAAATGCATATCAACCTGGATTTCTATCCGGGTTTTTTTGTGAACTTTTTTCAATGAAATCTACTACCATTTACTAACACTACTACTTCGGACAGCGATAATCGTTATCAATAAAATGATTGATGTTATTCGTTGACTTTCATAAAATGAAATAGGCTAGCTGGTTATTTTGGTGTAGAAATTGAAAAACATATGAAAATTCAGTACAAAGTTTTGATGATCTTCTTTTCTTTTTTGTGTAGCAGTATATTGATTGCACAGGTAAAAATTTCATTTACCGAACCACCTTTAGTTCCAACCTTATTTCAGGCTGGCGTAGTAAGTACAGGAATACCTGAGCGCGATTTTGCTTTATCACCGGATGAAACAGAGTTATTTTATACGATTCAATCACCCCTGGGCTATTTTCAAACCATTGTGTACATGCGAAAAGACTTGAAAGGAATTTGGAGTAATCCACAGATAGCCTCTTTTGCAGGTAATTATAGTGATTTGGAGCCGACATTCTCTCCAGACGGGAAGAGACTTCTTTTTTCATCTAACAGACCACTTACGGGTGATAAAGCTAAGGATTTTGATATCTGGTATGTTGAAAAACAGGGAGATAGCTGGTCAGCTATACCACAAAATATTGGTGCGCCAGTTAACACAGAGGCAAATGAGTTTTATCCGTCTCTTACAAAATCTGGAAATCTCTATTTTACCGCTTCCTATAAGAATGGCGTTGGTAGAGAAGATATATATGTAGCAATATGGACAGCAGGTAAATTTAACCAGCCTGTGGCTTTGGATACTGCTGTTAACACGAAGGTTGATGAGTTTAATGCTTTTGTTTCACCTGACGAAGATTTTATTTTATTTACTTCTTATGGCAGAAAAGATGATATGGGTAGAAGTGATTTATACATCACTCAGAAAGATAAATCAGGTAATTGGCAAGCTGCAAAGCATATCTCCATCCTCAATTCAAACAGAATTGATTATTGCCCCTTTGTGAGTTTTGATAAGAAAAAAATGTTTTTTACGAGCGAACGAAATATCCTGAAACAAGTGTTTGATAAAAAGGTAACATTAGAAGATCTGGAAAAAACATTCAGGTCTCCGCAAAATGGGAGTGGAGATATTTACTGGATTAGTTTTGATAAAGTTTTAGAAAGTTTAAAATAGCTTATTTTTTCAGATGGTAAAAGGGTTGATAGTCTGTTACAATGATTATCAACCCTTTTCTTTTAGAGAAGTACATGAACGACAGTTTGCTTTGTATTAAAAACTGATAACTAAGTAAATGCTGATTCGATATTGATTCTTTCCACTCATTGACAGTTTCTGGTTGTTGATTGAATAGATATTTTTTCAAGCAGTAGAAATAAAACATTTACTGTCTTGAACCTATCGTCTCTTGTCAAGGAAGCACAAACAGCCTTCCTTACAATGAAGACAAAATGAAAACTAATTTCTTGAAACTAAAATTGACTCTATGAGAAAAAGTCTGACGCTTTTGTGTTTTGCGTTATTATCCAGCTTAGTGCTGCTTGCGCAAACACGTATCATTAAAGGACGGGTTGCCGATGAAAAAGGTAATCCGTTACCCGGAGCATCTGTTCAGGTTAGAGGAACCAAAACCGGTACCACAACAGATGCTGAAGGTAATTTTTCCATTGCCGTGCCAACCACTGCAAAATCATTACTTGTATCGTCTCTTAATTATGTAAACAAAGAGTTTGCAATAGGAAACGGAAATACGCTTGCAATTACGTTAAAAGCAAATGATGCAAGTCTTGAAGAAGTGGTAGTAATGGGTTACTCCACCGTAAGAAAAACAAACCTTACCGGATCTGTTGCAAAAGTAGCCGGTACAGAAATTGAAAACAGACCCAACCTGAGTTTCGATCAGGCTTTGGCTGGTAAGGCTGCCGGGGTACAGGTAAATACCTCATCCGGTTTAATCGGAGCTCCTGTGAATATTCGTGTCAGAGGGGCTTCCTCAATATCTTCCGGCAGTCAGCCATTGATTGTAATGGATGGTGTGCCATTGATTCAAGGAGATAACGGCCAGTTATACAATCCAACCAATGCTTTGGCAGATATCAACCCGAATGATATTGAAAGTGTTGAGATTTTAAAAGATGCATCTGCTGCTTCCATATATGGAAGTCGAGCATCTGGTGGCGTATTGATGATTACAACCAAAAAAGGAAAAGCAGGGGCGCCAAAAATCAGTTATAACACTTATTTCGGGTATAGTCAGCCTGCAAGAATGATGAATGTACTTGACGGCCCGCAATACACGTCTGTGATAAATTCCATGAGAACCAATGCAGGTCTTACTGCTTCTGCAGCTAACGGCGATTACAATGGTGATGGTATTACTGATAATACTGATTGGCAGGATAAAGTGTACAGGAAAGGAATTACACATGATCACCAGATTGGTATCAGCGGAGGCTCTGAGCGAACAACCTATTATGCTTCTCTCGGCTTTAATGATTTTGAAAACTATATAATAGTGAATAGACAGAAAAGAGCCGCAGCCAGATTAAACCTTACTACTAAAGTGACCAATTGGTTTGAAATTGGAATTAAAAGTCAATTTACACGAACCACTTTATATGGATTAGGATCAGGAACTGGTGCGGCATTGAGTGGTGTACCCTTTGGTCCATTAACAGCTTATCCAAATGTTCCTGTTTATGATGCAACAGGTGCTTATTATATCGGAAATGGCGGTAATACTGTAGCGCAGAATACACCCAACCCTGTAGCAGTTCAAAACCTGAACTACGACACAAGAGATAACAGAAGGTTTATCAATAGTGTGTATGGAGAAATTTCTTTGCTGAAGGGGCTGAAATTGAAATCTCAGTACAATACCGATATGCAGATTGGGTTCACTGATCAGTATTGGGATCCTGCAGTTGGCGATGGGCAAGGTTTAGCAGGTGTAGCACAGACAGTAGCAACCGATTCACGCGTATGGAGCTGGTTCAATACTCTAAATTACAATACCAGATTTGGCGATCATGAGTTAGGAGCTTTAGCTGGTGCTGAGTACACGAAAAGTTATGCAACGTTTAACTATATATTCGGATTGGGTTTAAATGATCCTTTAATCCGAATAATTGCACCTGCAAATTATGGAACAACAGGAGCCGAAAATGGTATCGATGTAAATAATGGGTTGGCATCCTATTTCGGAGGGATTAATTATGGCTACAAGGGAAAATATCTTGCAAGCTTCAATATCAGGAGTGATGCTTATTCAGGATTTGGCCGAACCAATCGCTGGGGATACTTTCCATCGGGGTCAGCAGCCTGGAAAATATCTCAGGAGAGCTTCTGGAAATCAAGGTTAATCACAGACCTTAAGCTAAGAGCAAGTTATGGTATTACCGGTAACTCAAATATTGGTAACTATCCAAGCCTTGCAACATTTGCACCTACACAGTATGCGAATATAGCTTCATTGAATCTAAATAATCCGGGTAACTCAAATCTTCGCTGGGAACAAACGGGACAATTCGATGTAGGGTTTGATATGGTAATTGGTAAAGGAATCAATGTTGTTATTGATTATTACAGAAAAAAGACAAAAGACCTCATACTGGATAATCCCATACTTGCAACTGTAGGTTTTCCGGGTAATACCATCACTGAAAATATTGGAAGTATTGAAGCATCTGGTTTCGAAATAGCATTGAATGTACCCGTTATTAATAAGCGTGACTTTAAATGGAATATCAGTTTTAATGGAGCCACCAATAAAACAAAAGTTATTTCAACCAACGCTTTTGGAAACGACATATTCGGTGGACAGAGTATTGTTCGTCCCGGATACAATATGAGTGCTTTCTACCTGATACGTTGGGCTGGAGTTAATTCGGCTAATGGTATGCCAACATTCTTAGATGTAAATGGTGTAGCAAAACAATATGATCATTCTGCTCCTGCAGCCAACAGATGGACAAGGGTAAGTGATGGTGCTGTAACCACTGCTATTACGGCAGCAGATCGGGTGGTTTTGAATGATAAAACACCTTACCCGAAATTTTTTGGCGGTCTGTCGCAGTCATTTAGTTACAAACAAATTGATCTCTCATTTGATATGCAATATTCTTTAGGGGCTTATACATTTAATAATACCCTGCAGAATTTAGTGCTGATGACAGGTACGCGTAACAAAAGTGTAGAAATCTTAAAAGCATGGACAAAAGCAGGCGATCAGACAGATGTGCCCAGATTGTTTTTTGGCGAGAACCAGTCTACTCTCGGTTCTACCAGATTTTTAGAGAAAGCTGATTTTGTACGCATGAGAAATATTCAGATTGGCTACACATTACCCAAGAAACTTCTGGAAAAGGCAAAAATTGCCAACCTGAGAGTGTATGCACAGGTTCAGAATGCATTCACTATTACAGGGTATAAAGGAATGGATCCGGAAAGTAATGCAAATGGTAATGTCAATATCGGATTGGGAATTGATGCATTCAGGCCATACCTCGCACGCACTTTTACATTTGGTATCAACTTAGGACTCTAACATAAAATATAATACGATGAAAAAAAACATATTTAACTCATTTATACTAGCTGGTGTATTACTGGCTTCCTGCCAGAAAGAAGTGACGGAGATTACACCGCCTGATCGCTTATCTTCAGACTTGGCATTTAGCACTGCACAAAAAGCAGAAACATCAGTAATGGGTGCCTATAATGCTTTGCAAAGTGCAGACTATCTTTCTGGTCGTGCATTGGTGTATATAGATCTTTTAGGAAATGATATTTACGACCGAACCAATTTTTTTGGCGATCTGCCCAGATTCAACCTGTTATCTAATGCCGGATTTGCAGGTGGCTTATGGAATGCCGGATATATATCAATTGCCACTGCCAATCGTGCAATTGCAGGATTAGCGGCTAATCCGGGCGTTGTAACTGCCGCTAAGGCAAAAGAGTTAACGGCTGAATGTTTATTTATTCGTGCAGTAAGTAGTTTTTACCTGGTTAACTTTTTTGCCCACCCATATAACTTTACAGCGGGTGCTACGCATTTAGGTATACCGATTGTTACAGAAAATTTTACCAGTAATGATCCTGCTGCGAATAAACCACGCTCAACGGTGGCACAGGTATATACCGCTATTATCAGCGATCTGACTGCTGCACTGGCTGACTTGCCAGCGGTTTATGGTACGGCGGCATCTTATGCTTCTAAAACAAGGGCTACCAAAGCAGCCGCAGCAGCTTTGCTGGCAAGGGTGCATCTTTATAAAGGAGATTATGCAAATGCTAAATCGGTAAGTTTAAATATCATTAATGGGCAGTATGGAACATTTGCATTGAATGCCTCTCCGGCAGGAGCATTCGGACCGGCTAATTATGAAACAGCCGAAAGTATATGGAGTATACCAAATAGTACGACAGACAATCCGAATACCAACAATGCATTGCCGCAGCATTATTTTCCGGGTGGAAGAGGCGATCTGGCTATCTCAACAAATTTCAGGGATATTGCAACAAACCCCTATTTCGCTGTTGATGATAGAAGAAGAAATTTGATTATTTCCGGTACAACTTCAGCTACAGCGTCAAGTTTTTTCACCAATAAATATCCTGATATCGCAACAAGATCTGATTGGGCACCCATTCTGCGATATGCTGAAGTATTATTAACCTATGCAGAAGCATCGGCACAGGTTGCTACCGGCATTGATGTTGATGCAGTAGCAAAACTAAACCTCGTACGTGACCGTGCAAGAGTGGGTGCGCCGCAATATACAATTGCCAGCTTTGCCACTAAAACTGATTTGATAAATGCCATTTTGGGAGAAAGAAGAATTGAACTGGCTTTTGAAGGACACCGTTTCTGGGATATTATGCGTGTAAAAGGAACTGTTACCAATAAGTTTGATGGAGATGGAGTAACTGTTTTGCCTGCACAGGCATTTGGTGCCAACAAATCAATTCTGCCAATTCCCCAGGCTGAGGTTGATAAAAGCGCAGGAATATTGGTTCAAAATACAGGGTACTAAATAAGGTCTGGATATAGCTATTTGATAATGATCAACACATGAAAAGAGCCGACAAGTCTGTCGGCTCTTTTCATGTGTACTTATAAGGTACTAGTCAATAACAGTTCTTGATGAAGCAGGGTGGGGTTTTCATCATTGACGATTACCTGCATTTTGGACATTGGTAATGGCTTTATATAATGAAACAGCAATGTTAAAAAGAAAACTAAGTAATATAGTTGCTGAGAAAATTTTCAGCAAGAGACGCTTGTTAATATTTAGAAAATAGTAATCCAGTTATGGAACACGAATTAAAAAAGCATATACACAATATTGTAAAAGAAACGGTGAATAAGAAAAAACCGCTATGGAAGCGGATAGGTGAGATTTTCATAGAAATCCTGATCATCGTCTTTGCCGTTTCATTTGCAGTCTATATGGAGAAAACAAAAGAGCATGCACATGAAAAGAAAGAAGTGAAAGAATTTTTGTTGGGCTTAAAAAAAGACCTGCAAAATGATGTAAAAGAAATGAATGATGATATCTGGGGATATGAAACCTGTTCAAAATGGCTGAAGTATTTTGTAAGTGAGCAAAAGATTAATGATGACACATTGAATAAATACTCCTGGGTGTTGATCAGTAAAACACATTTATTGGCCAATAAAGGACGATATGAAGGATTTAAAGCCAGTGGCAAAATCAATACCATTGAGAATGAAGCACTGAGAAACAGAATACTGGACTTGTATGAAGAACGAATGATTGGACTCACCAATACAACTCAAGACTATATTGTATTGAAAAACCAGATGTTGCAAGTGTTTTATCAGAAAAGAAAAGGGAGATTGTCGGTAAATGATAACCTGAAAATGATTCTGAAAGATGATGAAATCAATAATTACTTGGCTGCTCTAGCGAATGTAAAAGAAATTATTACCAAGTATAATTTAACAATCAACGAAGCAGAACAAATTATTCAGTCAATTGATAAGATATACCTGTAAAATGAATATAATCAGTAAAATAATTGTATGAACCGTAATACTATTAAGATTATCATCCTGGTGATTATTCTTTTAATTATTTTTTCAATGGTGGCGCGAGCTCAACAAAAGATTGACAGCTTGTTTTCAATAAAATTGGAACATCACCTTATTTCAAAGGGGGATCATCGACCCAATTTCAACCCATATCGGGATAGTGTGGATTATTTTCTTTACGCATTACATAATGGAATTTCCGAAAAAATATTCGCCGAGAAAGCAGACTGGGACCAAGAAAAGCTCCGTTCTAAGACAGATTTATTGATCAACGCAGGGTTTTTAAAAAGATCGAACAGAGGGTTATTGATACCGAATGTGATGATTGTAACTCAAAAGGATGGCAAATCAATTTATAAAGAATCTGAAAAAGTGGCATCGGAAATTGCAGATTCAATAGCTGTCTATTTACCTAAAATAAAGTCAGCTTATACGGGTATTAGTTTTTCAGAAAAATTCAGATTTGATCAAGTATCTTTTTTTCTTATGAGTAATGTATTACTCGATAACTGGCAGATTAATAACATAGAGTCACAGTTTGTAAAAGACCTTAGAACACTCCGGCATGGGAAAAATTACTATTACCAGATTGCTGAGCTTGATGAGAATTCAGACAAAGAAGTATTTGGAATTTATGGTAACCAGGTTCAGTGTAACGATACTATTTGTGCTGCCGTTTATGGTAATAAAAGAGTAGGAATTCAGCTAAAAGACTATTATGCTGACACTTCTGTGCCATACCTTCTTCCGAAGGATGAAGATATACTCAAGCAGATGGCTCTTGGATTTTTGCCAGCCTTGCTAAGTATTTTTGAACGTAGCCGACCATTCTTCCTGAAAATTTATAAGGAGTCAACATATAACAAGGAGATATCTTTTGGAGAGTATTTTATGTGGTGGTATCATTTTATCTATACCCGTGCTACGGATCTATGTGGGGAAAGGAAACTCATTTACATTCCTCAAAGCGGGAACTTCTTTTACCGAGGAAAGTGAAATCGAAAATTCAAAGGAGGATATACGGCTGCGCAATTGACAGAAATAATTCAATCTCTGATACTAAGGAAATGAATAAGTAGTATTTGTAAAAATTTCTTTGTCATAAATATATTTTCAGGAATAAACAATGTAACATGAAAGTAAAGTATATTTTATTATTGATGATTTGTGTGTGGGGATGCTCGGGGAAAGAAGTGTCTGGTAATCCTTCGAATAAAGTTATTCGTATTCTTTTTGTTGGAAACAGCCTTACTTATACAAATGATCTTCCTTTATTGGTTTGTGAACTTGGTAAAGCTGATTCCATACTTATTGGGTACAAAACCATCGCAAAGCCTGATTATAGTTTGGATGATCACCTGGCAGAAGGAATTGTTCAAAGTGAGATTAGTAATGGTAGATATGATTTTGTAATCGTTCAGCAAGGGCCGTCTGCTTTACCAGAATCTCAGGCTATTTTGATGTCTGCTGTGAATAAATACAAGGCATTATGCGATCAGACTAAAACCAAATTAGCACTTTATATGGTATGGCCCTCTAAATCCAGAATATCCGATTTGGATAACGTGATTTATTCTTACAGTAACGCTGGAAAGAAACACAATGTTATCATTTGTGCGGCCGGGCTTGCCTGGAAGAAAACCTGGGCAGCTAATACTGGAATATCGCTTTATGGTGCTGATGGGTTTCACCCTGAGCTTGCTGGCAGTCTCCTTGCCGCGATGGTAATCTATGGCACCATCACGGGCAATAAGCAGTTCAATGAGCAAGTATTGAAAAATGCTTTCTGGTCGCGAAAATTGAGTATTTCTACTTTTAACAGCTTAAGACAGGCAGCAATTGCTGCAATTGAAACAAAATTGTAGAAGTGTACTTCAATATATGTATAGTTTGATCATAGGGTAGTACTATTGTTCTCCATTAAGGCCTGGATAAGTTCCTTATATCCTCTTCCAATCGGAATGTTTTTGCCCAGTATTTCTACATCGGCAGCGGTGTATGCATCAATTTTATTTTTAGAAACAATAAAAGAACGGTGTATTCGAATAAATCCACTTTTGCCTAATTCCTGTTCAAGATGCGACAACTGTGTTTTTGTGATGATGGTTTTACCATTAGTCAGAAATATTTTTACATATTCTTTCAAGCCTTCTATATATAGTATGTTATCAAGCAGTACCCGAATTCTTTTCTTATTTACATTAAAGAATATGGATGGTTTTTCATTTTGAAACACCTGTTGTTGGGCAATAGGCGTTGGAGTCTGGTGTTGTAATTTATTTACAGCCATCAGGAAACGATTAAATTCTATAGGTTTTAAGAGATAGTCGAGCACACCCAATTCGAATCCTTGTAGTGCATATTCATTGTAGGCAGATGTAATAATAATCTGAGGGGGAAATTTGAGCATTTTTATAAATTCCATGCCTTTAATTTTTGGCATGTGAATATCAAGAAACATTAAATCAATTTTCTCTTTTTGTAATACTTCCATTGCATAAATGGCGTCAGTGCAAACTGCAACCTTATTCAAAAAAGGAACCTGTTGAATATAATCAGCCAGTATCTCGGCTGCAATTGGCTCGTCTTCAACAATAATTGTATTATATAGTTGCATTTTTTGACAGATTTATTGTTAAATGTACTTTGAATGTGTGCTCACTTGTCTCAATCTTTAAATCATGTTCAGGATATAATAATTCAAGTTGCCGTTTTACATTTTTCAAACCAATCCGTTCAATCGATTTTTCCTCAGTTTCGGATTTTGAATTTTCAATCGAGAAACTCAGCCGCCCTTTTTTTAAAATCGTATGAATGGTGATGTAAGAATTAAACCTGGTTTCACTAAGACCATGTTTAAAAGCATTTTCTACAAAAGGTATGAGGATTAAAGGAGTTATTTGCTGTTCCTGAACATCAATATCTTCCAGATAGCTAATGTTTAGCCTTGTGCCATAGCGTAATTGCTCCAGTTCAATATAGTCTTTAACTACTTTCAGCTCATCGGCGATGTTAATAGACTGTTGAGACGTTTCATACAACATGAATCGTAACAGCTTTGATAATTTCATGACTACTTCAGCGGTATTGTCATCTTTTTTTCTTGCTAGTCCGTAAATATTATTGAGTGTGTTGAAAAGAAAATGTGGATTAATCTGCGATTTCAAAAATTGAAGCTCCGCAGCAAGTTTTTTTCTTGCAGTTTCCTCTTCTCTCTTTCTCATCTGTAAATTAAGTCTTACCAGTTTGATGGCGAGGGCGGTTCCACAAACAAACACAAGCACAAAAGCATTATACAGTATAGATGAAAGACCGATTTGCGAAATGGCAGGTCCGGGAAGCTCATAAATGTATGGGACAACAAACAAATCGTTTAAAAGGGTAAACAGAATAGTGCAGCCTGATAACAGGAGTAATGAAACAAAAAATGTTTTTACCGTTCCCCAGATTTTTGAATTGAATCTGGTAACAACCGCAAAGAGGGAATACACCAATGGTATTTTGATGACAAGGAAAGTCAGTTGCGATTGTAAGACAATAGTAAAAATTTCCACAAAAGAAGCCGGATCTGCCGATTTGGGAAATGAGCTTACATTAAGATAGATTTTATAAGCCAGATAGGCCAGCCAGAATACGATATGTTGTAAAACTCTTCTTTGCACTGAATGTATATTAAGGGAGTGGGGTTGTTTATTTTAAAATTCACGCAAATCAGTGGTTATTCCCTATTAAATATACCGAATTTCAAAAAGTGCGTATAAATGACCATTTTGAGTCAATGAACATTAGTGGGTTAAAGCCAGTGAGTTATTGACGATTTATTGCTTCAACGAAGTGTAGAATGGGAGGCCTATTTAAAGGCAGATAGCTTACCTGTAACTCTGTTTGAAAATGATAGCAGGATTTTCTGCAAAATATATTTGAAGAATTTTTACTGTGACAGGATATAAAATGAACTGTGACTAAGCAGAATTGTATAACCCTTCTATAAAGGCAAACAAACCGAAGCAGTAATATATCCCTGTTTTTCTTCCACTACTTTCAAATTAGCGGTTTTGCCATATAAAAGGAATAACCTTTTTCTTATTTCATCCAGTGCTGAAGATTCATTTTCAAGGTATGACTGAATACTACCCTCACTAATTACGCCAAAACAATGCAGGTCTTCCTTATACTCGGAATATAATTCAAGATGGGTATGTTGTTTGCTGGTATTGATACCATATTTAATGGCGTTTTCTACGAGGTGTTGAATTACCATGGCCGGTACAGGCTGGTCAAGTGTATCTTCATCTATTCTGTATTCAACCTCCATCCGGTCTGAAAACCTTACCTGTTCAAGCGAAATATAATCCTTGATAATCGATAACTCTTTTTCAAAAAGTGTTTTCTCTGCCTTGTCTACCTGGATACTGCTGCGTAGAATATTACTGAGCATGGTAATGGCTGTTCTGGCCCTGGCCGGATTCTCGGTAACCAATGAACGTATACTGTTTAAACCATTGAACAAGAACTGTGGATTAATATGCGATTTAATGGTAGTGATTTCAAGTTCCTTAAGCAGGTTTTCCAACTTGGCTTGTTCTATATTTTGCTGTCTTGTTTTTTGAACATAATGATAAGTAAAATAAAGCAGGTTCCAAATCAATACAAAATGGAAATAGGAAAATGCAAAACGGATGGCAATATTCAAGAAAGAGAATTCTGAAAGATTCACAGACTGAATTCTTAATAACATTTCAGTTGTTACAATACAAATCCCTATCAGGAAAGAAAATAACAAAGACAATAATGTTAAAGCAATCAACTGTTTTTTAAAATCCAGCAACAGAATTTTTGCCTGCTGAATAACCATCCGCATTAAATGTGTGAGCCAAAACCCAATAAAAACATGTGTAAGTAGCTGTTCAAAAAAATTAGGCTGCGGCTCTATACGAATGGATAAGTAAAAGAAAATATAAATCAGACAATACAGGGTCCATCCGGTGACCTGAAATATCCAATATGTTTTTTTATGGCTACTCATCGGGGCTAAGATATTAAATATGCTTTTATGTACAGGATTATAGTGTATATACGGTTTTTAAGCGTCTTTAACCGGTGAATGGGCGGTTGGTGTATTATTGTTTAAAACTTCGCGATTTATCTATACATTTCATGTTCAATAATTCACCCTTATGAAGAAAAATAGCTGTTTTTTGTTACTGTTATCTCTTTTTGGAGCAAGTGTAAGTTTTGCGCAGGTTAAAGAAGAGTGGAACGGTATTTTCAAATCCATCAATGAAGAAGTTCAAAAGAACTCAAAAGCCTATCCTACGTTAAAAGAAGCTACAGAAACCATTGGACATCGCCTGACCGGTTCAAAAAATGGTGAGAAAGCAGAAGCATATGCTTTCCAATTATTGAAATCTTATGGTTTTAAAGATGTGCGCTATCAGCCATTTGAGGTAGAGAGTTGGAGCCGTGACACAGTAAGCGTGCATACAGGCGCCAATGTAAATGCATTGAAAGAAGTGAAATCAGTAACGCTTGCTCATTCGCCTGTAGCTTCAGATGTGACTTTAGAAGTTGCAGATATGGGGAACGGATTGGAAGAAGATTACCTCGCAAACCCCGGTAAAGCAGAAGGTAAAATTGCTTTGGTGTACCTGGGCGTATTGCCCGGTTCAAAACCAGGAACAAGGAGCTTGCATCGCTCAGAAAAAACAGCACTGGCCACAAAGTACGGTGCAAAAGGTATCATTATCATCAATACAGCTGATGGTGGTATTCTGCTTACCGGAACAGCTTCCGTAACAGGAAAACTGATTCCCATACCGGCAGTATGTATTGGTAAGGAAGATGGTATGGCATTTAAAGCAGAAGTTGCAAAAGAGAAACAGTTTGCGCATATTAAAATGACAAATTTCTCCGGCATAATCAAAGCACGAAATGTGATTGCCACTATTAAAGGCAAATCAAAGCCAAATGAAAAAATTATCGTTGGTGGGCACCTGGACAGCTGGGACCTTGCAACAGGTGCCATTGATAACGGAATAGGTTCATTCTCAGTACTCGATATGGCCCGTACATTCAAAGTATTGAAATTGCAACCCCAGCGTACCATTGAATTTGTAATGTTTATGGGAGAAGAAGAAGGCTTACTGGGTTCAAAAGCATATGTAGCAGCTGCTGTAAAAGATAAGAGTATCGACCAGATCAGGTACATGCTTAATTACGACATGACCAACGACCCTAAAGGTTATTCAACCACAGCGGAAGAAAGCCGTGAACTGTTTCAGGGAATTGGTGCGATTGCAAAAAGTATCGACACCAGTTTTACCAACCAGTTCAGAAGCGGCGCAGGTTTGCATAGCGATCACCAGCCGTTTATGCTACACGGTGTACCAACAGGTGGTGCTGCAGGTGGCAGATTACCTAACAATGCCGGCCCCTGTTATCATGCAGACTGCGATGCCTTTAAATTGGTGGATGAGCAGGGAATGAAAAACACCGTTCGTTTTAATACCATGTTATTGTTTGGAATAGCTGATACCGATATCATCAAAGCCAAACATTTTACCGATACCGAAACCCGTGATTTTCTCCTGAAAAGCAACCTCAAAGAACCCTTGAAGATTGCAGGTGAATGGCGTTGGGAAGACTAAGCGAACAGAGAAATAACGAACAGAGAAATAACGAATGAGAAAGTGAAAGAAGACTACTACTTTCTCATTCCTTATTTCTTATTACTTATTTCTCTGTTTTCAACACTTGCTCTAGTACTTCTTCCTTCCCATCAATTTTTGATGAATCATACTTCAGACCTAGTATTGTTGCAATCATTGGGTATATATGTATATTTTCAAAACCATCAATCTTCAGGCCTTTTTTAATGGCCGGTCCCCAGGCCTGAAAACTGGCACGCATATCGGGAAGAGTGGGGTCGTAGCCATGTTTACCGGGGCTGGTTGGTTTTCCCTGTCTGCTGAATATTTTTGGAAGTTTTGCGAGTAGTATGATATCTCCAATCCGATTGAAGCGATCGTCTCTGGATCCGTAGTGAAATTTTTCAGGCATATCTGCTTTCAGGTAAACATCATACTCCTTAGCCTCCTTCTTAAGTTGATCATACATTGCTGGTATTGCAGCAGCGTCTTTTGCATATAATTGTAGCACTGCACTTCCATTGTTAATGAAAAATTTTGCAGTATCAATGCATGGAGGATAAGGAAGGGTGTGCTGATGATCTACTTCTGTCATACCATGGTCGGCTACAAAAACAAAATTTACCGGTAAGCCGGATGCTTCTGCTACTGCATTTAACCTGCCGATACTTTCATCTACAAAGCTTACTGCTTCTGCTGTTTCTTTACTGTCTGGGCCATACATATGTGCCGCATGATCCACATCAGGAAAATAGAAACTGATAAAATGTGGTCTTTTGTCTGCCGGTAAAGACAGCCAGTGCCTTACTTTATCAATACGTGTATCAATACTTATTTTTTCATTGTAGATATAATGATAGGTAGGTGGAAGATTTTGAATGGGAGACTCAGAAGCTACCCAATAAAAACTGGCTGCGATCATTTGTTGCTGTTCTGCCAGTACCCATAAAGGAGTACCCCCATACCAGTAAGGATCTGCCACCATTTTTTTATCGGCCATGGTATAGGTTTGCTTCTTGTTAAGATCAAAAAAACTATTGTCAACCAGGCCATGGTGTGCCGGGTATAAACCTGTAACGATTGTATAATGATTAGGAAATGTAAGAGACGGGAAAGAGGCTGTCATATAAGCAGCAGTAGTACCTTTTTCTCTGAGTGATAAAAGATTTTTTGCCTGGTATTTTTCAGCAAAATCATGTCTGAATCCGTCAGCAGAAATAAGTATTACATAAGGCTTCTGTTGTTGGATAGCACTGTTTATTCTGCCCGGAACAATTTGCTCTGTTGTGTCCTGGCAGTAAATAGCTGAAACGAATAAGCAGCATAAAATAGCATATACCAGTTTTTGCATAGTGGAGATTTGTAAAGCAAAGCTAAGTGCTAACGGGCGATTTAGGGAATGCGTGTATGACTTTACTGTCAATTTTTACCCCATTTGTTTTGCAGGGCGACGGCGCAAATAATTGTTATTGTTGCAGAAAGCATGCCGCCTGCCAGATCTATGGGGAAATGCTGGGCAAGGTAGATCCTTGAATAAGCAGCCAGTAAGGCATACAAAAGACCAACAGGAACAATCCATTTTCTGTCAATAAAAAAACAGGCTATCAGGAAAACCGTAAAAGCAGTTGTGGTATGACCTGATGGAAAACTATTCATCGTGTGTAAATCAACACCGGCAACACTATGAAAAAGCGAACTGTCTGTAATGGCTAAAGAAGGGCGGGGGAGCCCTTTGAAGAATATATTCTTACTGAGTTGTGCAATCAGTGTTGAAATGATGATCGCTGCAAAAGCCAGTATCCAGTATTTTCTTCTAAAGATTAGAATTAGTAATGTAACAGGAACCCAAATGATGCCGTCTCCGGCATATGTGCAATACCTGAAAAATTGATCGGCGATTGAACCGAGATCGGTATTGAGCAATAAAAAAGCGTTTTCCTTTCCGTACCATACCGAAAAACTAAATAACAAAACACTCAATAATAAAGTAATGAGTATTGCCGTTTGTAGGTTTTTGGGCATATGGTGCTTTATGCTGTTCACAAAGCGAAGAAAAGGAAAACGCTGCTAACCTGCAATTCTGTTTATGATACACCCGCCAGTTCCAGGCTTTTTTTCTTGAGTTTAATGATGTCGAGATTATCAATAATCGGGTCATTGGTAAGTATCAGTGATGTATTATTGGCCTTCCACCATTCTTGTTCTGTTAATTTACTTACATGCAAAACACCCACGAGGTATTTTCTTTCTGCCTCTGCATGCCATTCTTCAATCCATTCGAATTCTTCACGTGGAATATATTTCCAGTCATCAAAGCTTAGGTATACTTTCAGGTAGAAATCGTTGGTGAGGGTATGGGGTTTGTGATGGTACAGTTTTTTGTACTCATATTTATAGTTATACCGTAAAGCTGCAATATCACTTAATACTGCAGAAGCGGTAGGGAAACTACCTGCGCCTTTCCCATAAAAAAATTGCTTGTCTGCAAATCCGCTTTCAATCACGACTCCATTGTATTCATTTTTTACAAAAGAAAGCGGCTCGTCCTGTTTGATGAATTGTGGTAATACAAAAGCAGCAACTGTTCCATTCTTTAGTTTCTTAGCCTGTGCAATAAGTTTGATATCAAGGTTTTTTTCCTTTGCCACCAGTGCATCACTCAATTGAATATTCTGAATACCACTGAATAATACTTCAGTTGGATTGGTTACAATACCATATGCATGGTTCAGTAAAATAACCCATTTGTTAAGTGCATCATACCCCTCTACATCTAATTTTGGATTGCTTTCAGCAAAACCCAGTTGCTGCGCCAATAAAAGAGCTGACTGGAAATCGAGTTTATCCTCGAACATTTTGGTCAGTATAAAATTCGTAGAACCATTTACAATTGCTTTGATGGAATGTAGCAGATCGTTGTCGTAATATTCCTCCAGGTTTCTGATTACAGGTATGGAGGCACAGGCTGATGATTCATATAAAAAAGATTGTCCTGTTTGTTCCTGTATTTCCAGTAATTCAGGTAAATGTTCCGCAATCATTTTCTTGCTGGCACTTACTACAGCTTTGCCATTGCGTAATGCGGTTGAAACAATTTCAAATGCAGCAATGGCATCATCAATTACCTCCACAATTACATTAATCTCGGGGTCGTTGAGTAACAGTTGCCTGTCTGTAGTAAAAAGTGAAGCAGGGGCATCTCTCTTTTTATCGGCATTCCTGATACATACTTTTTTGATACTTGCTTTTAAAGAGGGGGTTTGTTGTAATACTTTGAATAAACCTTCACCTACTACACCAAATCCAAATAATCCAATCGTTAACTGTTTGTGTGCTTCCATTGCTCTTATGCTATTGTGTTTGTTGAATATTGTTGTTGTTTTGAATAAATGCGGTTAAATGTATCAGAAAGATCAGCTATGAGGTCTTCTGTTTCTTCAAGGCCAATTGATAAACGTATAAGGCTATCTGTAACACCGGCTGCCCTTCTTTTTTCTGCAGGAATAGATTTATGGGTCATATTAGCAGGATGCGATACCAGACTCTTGATGCCTCCCAGGCTTTCTGCCAGTTTGAATAGCTTGGTTGATGTAACAAAATCAATGGCGGCTTGCTCAGTATCTTCTTTCAATGAGAAAGAAACAATGCCACCGAAGTTTTTGGCTTGTTTTTTTGCAATAGCATGATTAGGGTGTGAAGTAAGACCCGGGTAATACACTTTATCAACTGCAGGGTGCGATTCCAGAAATTTAGCTACTGCCAAAGCAGCACTGCAATGCTGCCGAATACGCAGGTGCAAGGTTTCAATACCACGAATCACCAGCCAGCTGTCGAAGGGCCCCAATACAGCACCACAGGCATTCTGTAAATATTTTAAACGGGCACCAATTTCTTTGTCTTTGGCTACTACTATTCCAGCAATCAGGTCGCTATGCCCACCCAAATATTTGGTGGCACTGTGTACTACAATATCAGCTCCCAGTGAAAGAGGTTGCTGTAAGACGGGTGTAGCAAAAGTATTATCCACGCAAAGTAAACAGCCATTGGCTTTGGCTACTTTAGCGATTGCGGCAATATCGGAGATCTTTAAAGTAGGATTGGTTGGCGTTTCCAGCCAGATCAGTTTTGTTTTTGGAGTAATAGCATCAACAATATTCGCTACATCAGAAGTGTCAACATAATGTACTTTGATGCCAAACTGTTCATATACATTATTAAAAAGCCTGAAAGCACCACCATAAATATCATCAACGGCAACAATTTCGTCACCCGTTTTCAATAGTTTAATAACATTATCGATGGCTGCAAGACCGCTGGCAAATGCCAGTCCTACTTCGCCATTTTCTAACTGTGCAATCAGGTTCTCCAATGTGGCACGGGTGGGATTGCCACTGCGAGCATAATCATAACCTTTGTTAATACCAGGTGCATCCTGTACAAAAGTAGAAGTCTGATAAATGGGTACGGCAATGGCACCTGTGAGAGGGTCTACCGGAATGCTGTGAATCAGTTGTGTTGCGTTGCTCATGTTAAACAGTTTGGTCCTTTCGCAGAAAGGAATGATGAATGTTGTTAGTCAGTGTTATTCAGCAGCAACAAATCGAGAAGGAGAGCTAACTTACCGGGAGCGCATAAAAAAAGCTCACCCGGTAAGTCAGATGAGCTTGAACTATGTAGAACGGTAAACCGTTTTTGAAATCAAACTTTTACTCTGACTTATCTCTTCCCGCTTTTAGCGGGATCGGATTTGGCACCTTCGTACCACTGAGTAAGTGATATGGGTTGCCAAGGCATCATCGGGCCAATTCCCTCTGCCTTTCTTGATAAGTTGTTGTTGAAAGAACTGATACAAAAGTAGGGTGCTGAGGATGAAATTTCCAAATCTGAACAAGAAATAAAATTGTTAATTCTCTGAAACCCTTTAATATAAGGCATTTCAGCTAATAAAATTTTTTCCTAACACTCGTTCGGTTACAACGAAAAGGCTGAAAGGATGTTCTTATCTTTACCTTTCAGCTATGGCAAAAAAGACCTCAAAAGAGAACGAAATAACTCCTATACAATTTCAGGATGAACAAATTTCCGTATTTGGTGCACGGGAGCATAACCTGAAAAATATCGATATCAGTATTCCTAAAAACAAACTGATTGTTTTTACAGGTGTAAGTGGAAGTGGCAAATCATCACTCGCTTTTGATACCATTTACAATGAAGGACAGCGAAGGTATATGGAAAGCTTCAGTGCCTATGCCCGCCAGTTTATGGGCGATATGGAAAGACCGGATGTAGATAAAATAACCGGACTCTCACCTGTTATCTCCATCGAACAAAAAACAACCAATAAAAATCCACGATCAACAGTAGGTACGGTAACGGAAGTATATGACTTTATGCGTTTGTTATTCGCAAGAATAGGGGAAGCATATAGTTATAATACCGGTAAAAAAATGGTCAAGTTCAGCGAAGAAGAAATCGTTGACAATATTTTTCAGAAATACAAACAGAAAAAGATCACTTTACTGGCGCCATTGATTCGAGGTAGAAAAGGTCATTACAGAGAGTTGTTTGAGGACATCCGCAAAAAAGGATTTCTGAAAGTAAGGGTTGATGGAGAAATAATCGATCTCACACCCAAATTGCAGGTAGATCGATATAAAATACATGATATTGAAGTAGTGATAGACCGCTTACAGGTAACAGACGATATGCGTGTTAGACTGAGCCAGAGTGTGCAGCAGACCCTGAAAATGGGAAAGGATCTCATGTTTCTCCTCATCAACGATACCAGTAAGGTTGTACAGTATTCCAAGCAATTGATGTGTGAAGAAACGGGAATTAGTTATGAAGAACCTTCACCCAATGCTTTTTCCTTTAACTCACCTTATGGAGCCTGCCCTGTTTGTAAAGGTCTGGGTAATGTGTATTCGGTGAGTATGGAAGCGGTAATACCGGATCGTTCCCTGAGTATAAAAGAAGGAGGTATAGCACCATTGGGTGAACAGCGTGATGCGTATATGTTCAGGAATGTAGAAACACTTGCAAAAAAAAATAAAATCAGTCTGGATAAACCCATCAAGGAAATACCTGAGAAATCACTCAATATTCTGCTTTATGGAAATGCTGATGGTATTACAGAAGAAACTATCGATATGGATGAAGTGTCAACAGGAACGCCCTATGAAGGAGTTTTTGAAGGTATCATACCCATGCTTAAAAGATGGTTTACAGGAACCAGCAGTAGCGAAACTCTTCGGGAATGGGTAGAGAAATTTATGGAATTAAAAACCTGTGGTGACTGTAAGGGAGCAAGACTGAGAAAAGAAAGTCTCTGGTTTAAAGTTGATGAAAAAAATATCTCTGAACTCAGTAACCTGAACCTTGATAAACTTCATAAGTGGTTTGATGGTATTGAAAAAAGACTCGATAACAAGCAAAATGTTATTGCCAAAGATATCCTGAAAGAAATCAGGGAGCGTTTACAGTTTTTACTGGATGTAGGACTCACATATCTGTCCTTGAACCGGCCATCGAGAACATTGAGTGGTGGAGAATCACAGCGAATCAGGCTTGCTACACAGATCGGCTCGCAGTTGCAGGGTATCACTTATATATTGGATGAACCTTCCATCGGATTGCATCAGCGCGATAACCAGCAACTCATCAAAGCCTTACAAAACCTACGCAATATTGGGAATACTGTATTAGTTGTAGAACATGATAAGGATATAATGCTGGCAGCCGACCACCTGGTTGATATTGGCCCAAGGGCAGGTATTTACGGTGGACAAATTGTGGCAGCAGGAACACCGGCAGATGTTTTAAAGAGTCATTCTGAAACAGCACAATACCTGAACGGCAAAAAAAGTATTGAGATACCGGCAGAGCGAAGAAAAGGCAACGGGAAATTACTGGAACTGAAAGGGGCAGGTGGTAATAACCTGAAAAATGTAAATGTGCAGTTTCCTTTGGGTAAACTGATTGTGGTGAGTGGGGTGAGTGGTAGCGGTAAGTCGACCCTGATCAATGAAACCCTCTATCCGTTATTGTCGAAACATTGTTACAACAGCAGGGTAACACCAATGGAATTCAAAAGCATCAAGGGTCTTGAGCATATTGATAAAGTGATTGAAATTGACCAGTCGCCTATTGGCCGAACACCACGAAGCAATCCTGCTACTTACTGTGGATTCTTTACAGAAATCAGAACCTTATTTGCATCTGTACCTGAAGCAAAAATCAGGGGATATAATGCAGGACGATTCTCTTTCAATGTAAAAGGAGGGCGTTGCGATATGTGTGAAGGTGGTGGAATGCGTGTAATAGAAATGAATTTCCTTCCAGATGTATATGTGCATTGTGAAAAGTGTAATGGTAAGAGATATAACAGAGAAACACTTGAAATACGTTATAAAGGAAAATCGATCAGCGATGTTTTAAACATGACGGTTGATGAAGCCTGCGATTTTTTTCAACCGGTACATTACCTGTTTAGAAAAATAAAAGTGCTGCAGGATGTAGGACTCGGTTATATTACTTTAGGTCAATCGGCCGTAACGCTTAGTGGTGGTGAAGCTCAACGCGTGAAACTGGCAACAGAGCTGGGTAAAAAAGATACCGGAAAAACATTTTATATTCTCGATGAACCCACAACCGGTCTGCATTTTCAGGATATACGTCACCTGCTTGATGTGTTGAATAAACTGGTAGACAGAGGAAATTCTGTACTGGTCATTGAACATAACCTTGATGTAATTAAAGTAGCAGATCATATCATTGATCTTGGCCCGGAAGGTGGTGATGGTGGTGGTATTATTTTATTTGAAGGCACACCGGAAGAAATGATCCACAACAAAAAAAGTCATACGGCGAGGTTTGTGAAGGAGGAACTAAAGGGGTAAGCTACAGGCTATAAGATACGAGTCACAAGATACAAGTCACAAGATACAAGTCACAAGATACGAGGTGCAGGGTTTAAAATTCTCTTCTTGTATCTTGAGGCTTGAAACTTGCATCTTTTTTTAGCATTTCAATATGCGGAATATTATCCTCCAGATACATTTCACTTACCTGTACAAAACCCAATGATTCATAAAACTTCTGGAGATATAGCTGTGCACCAATCCGTATAGGTTGGTGACCAAATAATTGATAAGCTGTTTCAATGGCATTCTTCATAAGTTCTTTTCCGGCTCCGGTACCCCTGTACGCAGGTGAGCTGACTACCCGGCCAATTGAAATTTCTTCGAAAGCAAGTCCGGCGGGTAATAAACGGCTATAAGCAACGAGTTTATTGTCATCCCAGCCCATCAAATGCCAGGAATGCAGATCCTTACCATCCGGATCGAGATATGGGCAATTTTGTTCCACTACGAATACCTCACTTCTCAAATGCATAATGGCATACAATTCATGTGGAGAAAGCTCATTAAAGCTTTTATGGTACCAGTTGTATAGGCTCATGGCGGAATAAATAGATGAACAGGGGCAAAAATAGTGGTAGTACCATATTTATTTCACAACTTTGGCCCGCTGACGAAAATATATTTTCAGCGATTCAGGTATATGAAAAAAAGAATTGCCATTATTGGTGCCGGCCCGGCGGGATTAACTGCAGCGTATTTACTGGCCAAGGACGGACAATCAGTTACTGTTTTTGAGAAAGATCCGCAATATGTGGGTGGAATCTCGAGAACAGAGTCTTATAAAGGCTTTCATTTTGATATTGGCGGCCACCGCTTTTTTTCAAAATCAAAGGAAGTGGAAGATTTCTGGACAGAAATATTAGGTGATGAAATGCTGGAACGACCCAGAAGTTCGCGGATTTATTACAACCATAAATTCTTTTCTTATCCGCTCGTTGCATTTGAAGCATTGAATAAACTGGGAATCATTGAAAGTGGTCTTTGTGTGCTCAGTTATCTCAAAGCAAAAGCCTTCCCCATAAAAAATCCAACCAATTTTGAAGATTGGGTAACCAATCAGTTTGGTCAACGGCTTTTTAATATTTTTTTCAAAACATATACAGAAAAAGTATGGGGTATTCCCTGTAAAGAAATAAGTGCCGATTGGGCTGCACAGCGAATCAAAGGATTGTCGTTAAGCAGTGCTATCTGGAATGCATTGTTCAAGCCCGTGAGGAAAGCGGGTGATAAGGATAAAGTTATCAAAACCCTGATCGATTCTTTCCGTTACCCCAAGCAGGGGCCGGGAATGATGTGGGAAGTATGCGCCGAAAAAGCAAAAGCCAATGGTATGGTATTGGAAATGAATTGCGGTGTACAGCAAATTCAAATAGAAAACGGAAAATGGTCAGTGCAAACAAATACGAAAGGCAGTTTTACTGATTTTGATTATGTGCTTTCTTCTGCACCCATGCGCGAACTGGTAGCCAGCGTATCACCGGCTTTTTCAACACCCGTTTTACAATCGGCAGCAGCACTGGGATACCGTGATTTTCTCACTGTTGTATTGATCTGTAAAGATGAAGATGCATTTAGTGATAACTGGATTTATATTCACGACCCGAGTGTAAAAGTGGGAAGGGTACAAAACTTTAAATCATGGAGCCCATACATGGTGCCCGATCCTGCGATGGCCTGCTACGGACTTGAATATTTCTGTTTTGAAGGCGATGGTTTATGGACGAGCAGCGACGATGTTTTGATTGAATTGGGTAAAAAGGAAATAGAAAAAATCGGACTTACAAAAGGCAGTGCTGTGGTAGATGGGTATGTGGTTCGCCAGCCAAAAGCTTATCCTGTATACGACCAGGATTATAAGGAACATGTTGAGAATATTCGTCAGGCCATTAAAGCGTATCCGGGGTTATACCTGGTGGGAAGAAATGGCATGCATAAATACAATAACCAGGATCATAGTATGATGACGGCTATGCTGGCTGCTAAAAACATCATTGCAGGTAATGAGTTGTACGATTTGTGGGAAGTAAACGAAGATGCCGAATACCATGAAGGTGGTAACAGGGGAGCAGAAGATAAAGTGGCAGGAAGAATGGTACCTGGGAAAGTATAGGAATAGTTAAGCCACAGATTCGCAGATTACCGTAATCAGTGAATCTGTGGCTTAAAATCAATTCAATTTTATCTGCCTGGTACAGGAATCACGGGCAAACTCTCATTGCCGGATTCATTAACACTCTGTACTGCAAAGAAATAATTGTCTTTAGAATAAGGTAACTGATACGATTTTTCGGTCGTAAATATTTTCTTCTGCCATACGGGGCTTGTAGTTTCACGCATCAGAATATAATATCCTTTTACTTTCCCTGTTTTTGGTGCAGACCAGGTAATCAGACTATAATTACTTAAGCGGCGCGTTTCAATTTTTACCTCTTCCGGCATGGCAGGTGCTTTCGACAGATTAGCAAGATTGCTCAGGTTCATTGCTGTGTTCTTACGCAGGTATTCATAATCCATAAATTCCGGGAGATCGCCATACTGTATACCATTTTCCAAACGTACGTTCTGGTGCTGGTGGTAATAGTTTTCATTCATTTCAGTAAAACGAACAGCTGCATACCCCTGTTCAATAAATGAAGTATGATCGCCGCCACGCAGAAAACGGTCGTTGCGATAAATCATTACTACTTCAAGATTGTCTACATAGCGTTCACCAATTTCTTTCGTATACCTTGCCAGTTGACGTGCTTTACCGTCATTCTCCAGACCTAACTGACGGATATTACGAATGTTCTTTTCTGTTTCATAAGCAGGAATACCTTCACTGAATACACGTATACGGGTATTATCGATGATATTGGTTTCACTGGTATTATTGCTACCCATGATATCGTTGTTCAAAACGGCTTCGATATTCCAGTTCTCTTTTCTGGCTTTTGTTGCCATGAATCTGGCGCCCAGCAATCCCTGTTCCTCACCACTTACTGCTACAAAAATGATGGTAGCCGGGAAACTACGCTGACTCATTATCCTTGCACTTTCAATGACTGCTGCTGTACCACTTCCATCGTCATTGGCACCAGGAGCATCACCAATACGATCCATTACACTGGTACGCATATTGTCGAGGTGGCCACTGATGACAAAAATTCTTTTATCTGCTGTATCAGTTCCTTTCAGAATGCCCATTACGTTGCCTAATAGTATCGTTGTATCAACCCTTCCACCCTTTTGAAGGGTAGTTGTATCGATAAAAGCAGTTAACCTGCCATTCGATTTTTTTGCAAACTCATTAAATTTTTGCAATACCCAGTTCCTTGCAGCGCCGATACCCCTGTTGGGGTCTGTTTGCGTGCTGAGTGTATTCCTGGTGCCAAAGCTTACCAGTTTATAGATATATGCTTTCAGGGAATCTGTATTCACTTCTTTTACCATTGTCTCAATCTCGGGGTCGCGTTGAACAATGGTTTGTGAATGGCTAATATTGGTAAGACCAACAAAACCGGTAAGAATAAATAATCGTAGTAATTGTTTCATAAGACAGAATTGGGTACTAAATCTATGAATAACAAGGCTTATAACCACTTGTTTAGTGGAAGAGTCGGTAAAAGAGGTATTGATTAGGGTGAAAATGCAGTAATATCTTCTCCGCGTAACCTCTGTTAACTCTCGTTCTCTGCGGTGAATTTAAATTTGTTATTCACCGCAGAGAACGAGAGGACAGGGAGTTTTCGCAGAGGTTAGTAGTTGTATTTATCTTTCCATCTTTCTTTGAGGAATTTACGGAGCTCCTGTTCACGGGCGTTGTTACCAGGCTCATAGAATTTGGTGCCGGCAATTTTTTCAGGCAGGTATTCCTGCGGAATAAAATTGCCTTCTCCCATATGAGAATATTGGTAATCTTTTCCGTAATTCAGGTTTTTCATGAGTTGGGTAGGGGCGTTCCGTATATGGAGTGGAACGGGGAGGTCACCCTGTTGTTGTACTGCTGCAAGTGCAAGGTTGATGGCCATATAAGATGCATTACTTTTTGCAGATGATGCCAGATAAGTGGCGCATTGCGAAAGAATGATCCTGCTTTCGGGGTAACCAATTTTATTCACCGCATCAAAAGTAGTATTGGCCAAAAGGAGCGCATTGGGATTGGCATTGCCTACATCTTCACTTGCAAAAATAACCATACGACGGGCAATGAATTTTACATCTTCTCCGCCTTCAATCATCCTCGCCAACCAGTAAACTGCTCCATTCGGATCGCTGCCGCGCATACTTTTGATGAATGCCGAAATAATATCATAATGCTGCTCTCCCTGTTTATCGTAGAGGGCTACTTTTTTTTGAGCCACTTCCATCACCAATGCATCGGTAACGGTAATATCTTTTGTATTGTTTTGTTTGAGGCTGGCTGTTTGAACCACCAGTTCAAAAAGGTTCAACAATTTACGTGCATCACCACCAGAAATATTGATCAATGCAGTTGTTTCTTTTAATTGAATCTTGTACGACCTGAGTATGGTATCTTTTTCCGCTACCTGTTGCAAAAGGCGGATCAGGTCATCGTCCTGTAAAGCTTTTAATACATATACCTGACAACGGCTCAGCAAGGCACTGTTTACTTCAAAAGATGGGTTTTCTGTGGTGGCACCAATTAAAGTAATGATGCCTTTTTCAACAGCTCCCAGCAAAGCATCCTGCTGTCCTTTGTTAAAACGATGTATCTCATCAATAAACAATACAGAACCAGCTTTGTGTTTGGCTTCTTCAATTATTTCCCGAACATCTTTTACACCGCTGCTGATGGCACTCAACTGAAAGTAGGGAGCCTGTAAACTATGTGCAATAATATTGGCAATGGTTGTTTTACCAACACCGGGAGGTCCCCATAACAACATGGACGGTATCCTGCCATTCTCAATTGATGTTCTGAGGATACTCCCCTTGCCGGTGAGGTGTTCCTGCCCCACCAGGTCATCTAATAAAACCGGGCGCATTCTCTCTGCTAAAGGTGTTGTTGTATTCACTTTTGTAAAATACAAAAAAGGGGAGAGATTCTTTATTGATTTGTTGGTGGCACAAACAGGTGCCCGAATTTTTTCACCATACGGAGCCCAAGTATCACATGGGCAACGATAATGATGCTTGCAATCAGCATAAAACCGGCAACCGTTTTCAGGATTGAAATGATGAGTTCTGGTTTTATTCCTTTGGGTAAGTTGGGTTGCGAATCGATCATTTGTGTTACAAAGTCGTTCAGCGCCACAGGACCTAATGAAAGAATGCCGATGGCATTGATAAAAAACATACCTCCCATTACGAGGCTTACATACGCATTTACTTTGATCCAGTCTTTGAGTGAGGGTTTACATCTTGCATTACGTTCAATACCGGAACTGAGAAATTTAAAACTGGAAAAAGTATAAATAACAATGCTGGCAAATAAAAACAGCATCAGCCACATGGATGGATTCATGAGGGCTGGAATCAGTATGAGGAAACCCATTAATCCGAAAAGACAGGCGATGGGAATCATGATGTAAGAGAGGATACGGAAAATTTTCAATGCCGGCATACATTCTATTGTTGTTGCCCGGCAAATGTATCAATTATAATGGCTGGAACGGGTGTGTTTTGTTTTTCCATATGCACATCATTCAATTCTTCAAATCTGGCACCATCTTCATAACCCACAGAAACATATACCGACAAGGATTGCTGAGCCGGTCCTTTGAAAGTACCTTTTACCGGACTACAATCGGTAAAATCTCGTCCCACAGCCAGTTTTACATGATGTTGTGTAACGACTACGTTATTCGTTGGATCAACACCCAGCCATCCATACGAAGGAATATAAGCTTCTACCCAGGCATGGGTAGCTCCCTCGCCACGCATACCATTTTTATTCGGACAAATATAGCCGCTTACATAACGCGCGGGAATGCCCATTCTTCTCAAAATTTCCAACATCACATGGGCAAAATCCTGGCATACACCTGCTTTCTTCTCCAATATTTCATCCACACTCGATTCAATAGTGGTAATTCCTTTGATATAGGTAAACTGATTATAAATAAACTCACAGCAATCTTTAATAATCATCGCTACCTGCTTATCTGAATGGTACAAAGCTTTTGCATAACGCTGTATTTCATTTTCTGCAAGTATCGGTGTTGGAGTGCTTAAGGATAGCAATTGCATATTCTGTTCCACTTCTGTTGGCAGGCTTTCAGGGAAATTGCCGGGGATAGATTTAGTAACCCAGTCGGTAGTTCTGATTTTAAGTCTGCTGTCAATTACCAGCTCCCTGTGTGGTGGAAGCAGGTTAAAACTCCCTTTTTTATTGTTCCAGTAATCAAAGGAAAGATGTACATCTGGATTGCCTGTAATAAGAATATCATGTTGTAATATTTCCTGCTGGGCATCAGCATACGGATAGATCTTGATTTCATTTACACTTTCCTTAACGGGCCTGTCGTATTGGTATTTAGTAATATGTTGTATGGTGAAAATGGGCATGGATAAGTTGCTTTAAGAATACGAAAAATACAATTGCCCGAACTGCCGGGAAAAATCTTTAAGATGATGCCTTACCTGGATAAGAAATTTATCAAGTCCCATTTCGGCAACCGCTTCCAGATCCGAATACCGCACATGACTGTTTGTTCTTCCGAATGATCTAGTAATGGCAGGACTTCCTTCTATGGGATTCAAAATGGTGATATCCGATAAATATTTATGCACCCTTTCTAAAGCATAATATAATGACCGGGGGAAATGTTTATCAAATAATACCTGTTTAGCTACATTGTAATTATGTTGCTGATTACTATAATTTTTCAGGTGGTGTTCATAACCAGACAGAGCGAGTAATAGGCCCCGCCAGAATAAAATATCCTGTTCCTGGTTCAGGTCATGATTGACTTTTCTAAAAAAATTATAGGTAAACTCCAGTGTCAGTAAACATCTCTCCGTGTATTTACCGAGGTTCATATAGTTCCACCCCTGTCCACGAGGCATGGTGCTGTCTGTAATACCACAAAACTGATCGCTGTTATTGATAAATGAATCAATAACAAGAATAGCATCATTACCGGATAATTTTTCCTGTGTTGCCGGATGGTGAATCAGGTGATAAATCAGGTTAATCTGCTCCCATACTTCTTTGGTGATCTGATCCTGAACACCTCTGGCATTTTCACGGGCACGGGTAAGTATTACTTTTAACGAATTCTGGTTATTGCTATCCAGTAATAAATATTTTAAGGCGGCTGCATTGTTCTGTTTAAGGGTATTGATTTCGTCTGCAGGTAAACTGGTAAAAATTTCTAATGCAGGTTGCCAGGTGATGGCACTTGTTTGAACTTTATCAAAAGAAAGTATATAGCTGGTTTTTAACAAACGTAAAAGTCCATCTGCTCTTTCCATATATCGGTGAAGCCAGTATAGTGAGTCTGCAATTCTGCTAAGCATATTTGTTAGTTGAGCTTTTAAAATTGGGTTGATCAGTCGCTGCCGGGAAGATCAATTACCCAGGTATCTTTACTTCCTCCTCCTTGTGATGAATTTACTACAAGCGATCCTTCACGCAATGCTACCCTTGTTAAGCCACCGGGAACAATATCAATACCTGTAGGAGAACAAAGTGCATATGGACGTAAATCTACATGTCGGGCCTGTAATTTTCCATCAATCAGGCAAGGCACTGTTGATAACTGGATGATCGGTTGTGCAATAAAATTTCTTGGATTAAGCAGGATGTCAGCTCTTGCTTTATCCAGTTCTTCAGCAGAAGCCTTATTGCCCATTACCATACCATATCCTCCAGATTGATTGGTTTCTTTGATTACCATTTGATCCATATTCGCAAAAACATATTGCCGCTCTTCTTCATTTTTCATCTGGTAGGTAGGAACATTAGGAATGATGGGTTCTTCATTCAGGTAATAACGAATCATGGCAGGTACATAAGCATAAACTGCTTTGTCATCTGCTACACCATTACCCAATGCATTCACAATAGTTACATTGCCTTTTCTATAGGCACTCATTAAACCAGGCACACCCAATGCACTATCGGGTCTGAACACCAACGGGTCAAGGTATTCATCATCAATGCGCCTGTATATTACATCTACCTGGCGAAGACCACCCGTTGTTTTCATATAAACTTTATGATTGTCGACCAGCAAATCTCTTCCTTCAACAAGTTGAATACCCATTTGCCGGGCAAGAAATGTATGTTCAAAATAGGCAGAATTAAATACACCCGGCGTAAGTAATACAACCATTGGGTTATCTACTTTTCTTTGCGACATGGCCATCAGGTTATCATGTAACAAAAGCGGATAATTATTAATCATTCTCACATTGCTGTTAGCCAGTAAGTCGGGGAAAAGCCGTTTGGTTACCTCCCTGTTTTCCAGCATATAAGATACACCTGATGGGGTTCGCAAATTGTCTTCCAGGATATAGAAAGCACCGTCAACTCCCCTGATAAGATCAATGCCGGCAATGTTTACATAAATATCGTGTGGCACATTTATGCCAAAAACTTCACGGGTAAAATGCGGACAGGAAGCGATTAATGAAGCAGGGATAATACCATCTTTGAGAATTTGTTGTTCATGATAGATGTCTTTAAGAAAAAGATTCAGGGCTTTTAGTCTTTGTTTAATACCGGTTTCAATCTGCTCCCATTCTTTATTGGTAATAACCCTTGGAATGATATCATAAGGAAATATCCTTTCTATTCCTTCGTTGTCACTGTACACAGTGAATGTAATTCCCTGGCTCATGAAAAGTTCAGCAGCCATTCTGTCTTTCTGCTGCAGTTCCGTAAGGTTTAGCCCACAGAGCTCATCGCATATTGAATGATAGGGGAGCCGAACGGTGTCTGATTCTTTCATTTCATCCCAGGAACCTGGTCTGATCTGATAATTATTGAAAAGCAGGTTTCCATGCATAAGTAGTTGATTGTATGGTCTGGTACAAACAAAAAATGGTTGCATCCCCGCAGGGAGAGCAACCAGATACAATATACGAAAAGCCAAGATACTCTCAAAATTAATTATACCTAAGAAAGTTAGGTATAATTAATTTTCTCTACCTTCAATTCATGAATAAGTCTGCTTTATACAAAGGCTGTCTTGAACCCATTATTATTCAGTTACTGAAAGATAACGGGCGTATGTATGGCTACCAGATTACACAAAAGGCACGTGAGTTGACTAAAGGGCACCTGGATATTACAGAAGGGGCTTTGTATCCGCTTTTGCATCGGCTGGAAGAAGAAGGGATATTAGAAACTGAAATTGAATCTGCGGGTAACCGAATGCGTAAGTATTATTCACTTACAAAAGCAGGGAAAAAACAATCCGTACAGTCATTTAATGAACTACAATCATTTTTAGAGAATTTATCATTGATTTTTCAACCTAAAACTGCATGACTATGTTATCTGATGAACAGATTCAAGAATTGTATGCTTATTGTAAAAGAAAGAGTATCAGCTACTATGACATACAGGTAGAAATTGTTGATCATATGGCTAATGCGATTGAAGAGAAGATGCAAACCAACGAGTCACTGACTTTTAAGCAGGCATTAGAACTGGTTCATTTTTCTTTCGGTAATCTGGGTTTACGGGAGATTGTTGAAGCTAAGACTACCACAATGCGAAAAAAATACCGTAAAATGCGTAAACGCTTGTTTTACACTTATTTTACTTTTCCGAAAATATTGCTGGCAATAATGATTCTTTTAAGTGTCATTACAGTCGATCGTTTTTTGTCTGAACCATATTTAATAGCTAATATTATTTTAATCGGGCTAATTGCTGCAATTCAATTTCTGCGAGTTGAAAGAGATAAATCGAAACTTCGCCGAACCCAGCATGAAAAATTGCTGATGACTGATCCTCAATTCTTTGATTTTAGTTTTTACTATTTAGTATTCATTCTTCAAATACTAACGAGTTTATTTAAGAAACCATTTGATCTATTGGCAGGGGAAGAGTTAAGAAGTAATATTCAGATTTATGGAATAGTTGTTATAATGATTTTATACATTATTAATTCATTGGTCAAAATAGAAATGTTGAACGAAGTACAAAAGGAAGCTAAAAATAAATATCCTTCGGCATTTGCCAACTAAGCAACTGATTTTGAAAATCATATTTATGATTTTCAAAATCAGTTGCTTAATGATTATTTCAAATCTAATTTAATCTGTAATTCATCAAACTGTTGTGCATCAATCGTACTTGGGGCATCTAACATTACATCTCTTCCACTGTTATTTTTAGGAAAGGCAATAAAGTCGCGGATGCTTTCACTGCCGCCTAAAATGGCACAGAGACGATCGAAGCCGTAGGCAATACCACCATGAGGAGGGGCCCCATATTCAAAAGCACCTAACAAGAAACCAAATTTATGTTGTGCTTCTTCTTCACTCATACCCAAAGCCGCAAACATTTTCTCCTGTAACTCACGTTGATAAATACGAATAGAACCACCACCAATTTCATTACCATTCAATACCATATCGTAGGCATTGGCTTTGATATTGGAATAAGGATGCTCCAGGTACTTATCTGCGTTTTCAATAAGCGGGTTGTTATTGATCATTACTTCAATCTGGTCAGGTTTCGGAGAAGTAAAAGGATGGTGACGTGCAACCCATCTGTTACCTTCTTCATCGTATTCAAACAAAGGAAAGTCAAGAACCCATAATAATTTGAATTCATCATCTTTTCTCAACCCCAGTCTTCTACCCATTTCCAAACGAAGTTCACTGGTTGCTTTCCTCGTTCTTTCTTCTCTTCCTGCCAATATCAATACAAGATCGCCTGCTTTGGCACCAGCGGCATCTGCAATGGCTTTGAGTTTTTCTTCAGCGTAAAATTTATCTACACTGCTTTTATATGTCCCATCTGTATTGCACTTGATGTACACCAAACCCTGCATGCCAATCTGTGGACGTTTTACCCATTCGGTCAGTTCATCGGTTTGCTTACGGGTGTATTCGCTGCAACCGGGAGCGGCAATAGCCAATACGGTTTCTGCATTATCAAATACGCCAAAACCAGCACCATTAATCAGTTCGCCGATAGCATTTATTTTTCCGCCCTTCAGGAAAGCCGATTTAAGATTAGCGATCTGCATACCAAAGCGGATATCTGGTTTGTCGTTACCGTATATCCACATGGCATCTTCCCAACTCATGCGTTCCACTTTTTCGGTGTAGTCGATATTCTTTACATCTTTAAACACCCGCTTCACCATTCCTTCAAACATGTTCAAAATATCTTCCTGCTCTACAAAAGCCATTTCGCAGTCGATCTGTGTAAACTCCGGCTGACGATCCGCACGCAGATCCTCATCACGAAAACATTTTACAACCTGGTAATATCTGTCATATCCACTCACCATCAATAGCTGTTTGAAAGTTTGTGGCGATTGAGGTAATGCATAAAACTGACCCGGGTTCATTCTGGAGGGCACTACAAAATCTCTTGCTCCTTCTGGTGTTGATTTAATCAGAAAGGGTGTTTCTATATCCATGAAATTAGTTTCATGTAAATAGTTGCGTGCTGAACGGTTAACTGCATAACGCAGTTCCAGGTTTTTTTTAATGGCGTTTCTGCGCAGGTCAAGAAATCGGTATTTCATACGCAGGTCATCGCCACCATCTGTATCATCCTGTATGGTAAACGGTGGTACGGCCGATTTATTAAGGATTTTGAAACTGCTTATATGAATCTCAATATCACCGGTGGGAATATTGGGATTTTTATTACTTCTTTCTGCAATGCTACCCGTTGCCTGAATTACAAATTCACGTCCTAATGGCTGGGCATCCAATGCGGTATTTAAATCTTCTCCAAATAATAATTGTGTAATACCATATCGGTCGCGCAGGTCAACGAAAGTAATAGCGCCGAATTTACGAACAGTTTGCACCCAGCCGGCCAGGGTTATATTTTTTCCGGCATCACTGGCCCTTAACTCTCCACAAGTGTGTGTACGAAACATAATTGGTTCTTTGAGGTTGATTGCTTGTAGTAGTTGATAGCCCATAGACTATAGTCCATGGTATATGGACCATCGACCATGGGCTATGGTCTACCTTAACGGGCTGCAAATATACTTCAAAAGCCCTAAGCATCCGAATGAGAGAGGGCTTGAAAAACAGCGGTTTTATCTCATCTTTGTCACATGCAAGCAACCAGATCACTGAAAGCACATCGTTTGGCGGTGGCTGTCTTCTTTTTTATGGCGGGTTTATGTTTTGCCAGTTGGGCAAGCCGCATACCAGATATCAAGCTTAAACTGGGTTTAAGTGATGCAGGGCTGGGCGCAGTTTTATTTGCTTTACCCATCGGTTTAATGCTGAGCCTGCCACTATCGGGCTGGGCTGTTACACGTTTCAGCAGTAAAACGATGGTAACTATTGCAGCAGTTGGTTATCCATTGATATTGATCCTCATTGGTGCCGTAACTGCCACCTGGCAATTGGTGGGCGTATTGTTTTGTTTTGGCATTTTCGGAAATCTCTATAATATTTCTGCCAATACACAGGCAGTGGGTGTAGAATCATTGTACCAACGGTCAATTATGGCTACTTTTCATGGTATCTGGAGCCTCGCCGGTTTTTCCGGTGCCGCTATTGGTACCTTTCTTATTGCTCAGGAAATAACACCCTTGCATCATTTTTTATTGATTTGTATAGCCTCGCTTGTTGTTGTATTGCTGGCACAGGGTTATATTCTTCCCAAGGATACAAAACCCGAAAAACAACAACCCCTTTTTGTAAAGCCAGATGCTTCGATTCTCAAGCTGGGACTGATTGCTTTTGGTTGTCTGGTTTGTGAAGGAACTATGTTCGACTGGAGTGGTGTATACTTTCAGAAAGTAGTGAAAGCACCTAAGGAAATGGTAACACTGGGTTATACTGTTTTTATGGCCACCATGGCTACCGGCAGGTTTCTGGGCGACAGGCTGGTAACCCGTTTTGGTATACAAAGAATGCTGCAGGCCAGTGGTATCATCATCAGCAGTGGATTGGCCATTGCTGTATTGTTTCCCGCCATTACTACGGCTACTTTTGGTTTTTTTCTGGTAGGGCTCGGTGTTTCATCGGTTGTACCGATGGTCTACAGCGCCGCCGGTAAATCGAAAACCATGTCGCCGGGAGTTGCATTGGCAGCCGTATCAACCATTGGATTTTTAGGGTTTTTGATTGGACCCCCACTCATTGGTTTTATAGCAGAATTATCCGGTCTTCGCTGGTCATTCACCATCATTGCTATCATTGGTTTCTCCACCACCATTATGGCCACCCTTATGAAATGGGAACGATAAATAACCCTGCGAAAACCCTGCGTTCTCTTTTCTCTGCGGTGAATTTACTCGAAGATTCACCGCAGAGAAAAGAGAAAACGGAGTTTGCGCAGGGTAGTTGTGATGATGGATACGTTAAATAAAATCTAAAAGAGCATACAAAACAAATTCTGGTAAAAGAATTGGATTATAGAAGATGTAAACAGTTCTTAACCCTGAAAATGATTTTGTATGAAAAAACTGCTACTCTTTACCACACTTATTGTTTTGCTTACCAGTTGCTCCAAAGCAGTGATTGATGTAAGCCCAAGATCGATAGCCGGAACATGGGTGGTATCTGATGCTGCGCGCAGCGACGGATATGGCTGGCAATACTTCAGGTCGGGACTGGAAGATGGTGTATTTGATTTCTACAGAAATGGTAGTGCCGAATATGATGATGGCTATAACTTCATGAAGGGCTCATGGCATATTCGTACCATTATTGGTGGTTATTACGATCAGTATGGTAACTATTACGATCGGGCACATGATATATGGGAAGTAAATGTGTACGACAGTTATACCGGTGCTTCAGTAGATATGTATTTTGATGATATTGCTGTGTATAATAACCGTATCGTAGCTACCAATTACAACGGTAACTATATAACACGTTACACATTCAGAAGACTATAGAATAATCTTTGAATCTGTGGCTTATCATTTGCCACAGATTCAAAGATTGTATTTACTAAGGAGGAATGGTTTTCATTTTTTAATTACGTTGGTTATTTTCTCACAAGGTTGTTTAGCGAAAACGACACAACATTTTTTTTGAGTGATAATGGTTGTCGTTTTGGTTGTTTGGGGTTGCCGAGACAGAGTAACAATACTGCCGCGCCGGCAATCGCCACTGCGAATGGTTTCATGTTTATAGAATGATGGTGTGAAGAAAATTGTATACGACTTCCCTTACCGTCGCTGACGGCACCATTGGGTACTGATATTGAGGTATAAGTTTTCAGCTGCAGCTAAAAAACTTACATCACATTCATCAATGTTCTTTTCCGGAAATGGTGAACGGGAAGAAATTTAGTTCGTATGAACTTCTGGTGGTTTCACGCGCTGACGGAAACGGGCAAACAGAAATTCAGTGTGGTGGTTCATATTACATGGGAGCGAGGCTCCATTTACTTTGAAGACATAAAGATATAGGGGGCGGAAACATCAGCATATGAAAACAGGGACAAGCGGGACTTGCGCCACTACAAGCGGTAAAGTACCTGTGATGAATGGTAATATAAGTGCGTCGGCGGCAAAATAGCTTGTTCAGCGGCATATTTGCTACATCGTTTCATTTTCTTCCTTATGCTTTGGCCGCCAGATAATATAATAGAATGCAAGTATCAACACACCCATTCCAAAAGGGATTAAAGCCAGCTGTTTAAAAGTGAATCCTTCCCACACAATTCTGTCAGCAAACCCTAAGAATTCACTGATCATCCAGTAAGAATTCGCACTGATCCATACGGCAATAGCAATATTGTGGCAAAGTTCCGACATCATGTTTCTTGTTCGCCAACTGATAATCAGTGCAATGGTTAATGTGGGTACTATCATCGTTATTCCGAGTACTTTCAAACCCAGACACCAGGCAACATCTTTAAAAAGCCAGAAAACAATATGCATGTTTTCCATCTTCCGGTACTTCAACGGAATGGTATAGTGTTGTTTTGGGGGAGTAGACATCTGTGCAGTTAGTTAGTAGTAATGTCTGCAATATTAATTTTTTTCGTTTATCAGCGACTTAAAATTCTGCTGAAACGCCGAACATCTGCGGCGGGCATTATGGCTTCATTGTTTACCAGTGCTGCAGTAAACTGCTGGGCAAAATAAGGTGCAAGCGAACAACCTTTGGTACCCATACCATTAAATAGGCCAATGGTTGAATGCACCGGATGCATTCCCACGAATGGTCGTCTTTCCATATTAGCTGGTCTTTCTGCGGCAATATGATCAAGAATGGTATAGGGCAGTTTTAACCAGTGTTGTAAGTAAGTATCTATTTTTTGTCTGAAATCGCGAGAAGGATGGGTATCTGTAAAGTTCCATTCATAAGTGGAACCAATCCACCATTGATTATTTTTCCAGGGAACAAGGTTGATACCCTGTTTATAAATATTTGTTGTTGGCAGGTCTTTTATTTCTGCAATAATAGCCTGGCCTTTATTGGGAGCATATGGGAGCAGTTGGAAATAAGGATTCTGAAAACCGGCCGCACCCTCGCAACATATAATGGCTGATGCATGAAGATCACCATAACTGATTCCATCTTCACCAATCCTGCAATCTTTCCAATCGAAGTGTTGTTCAAGCAAGGCGTTCGCAGTTTTTAAACGAGCCCGCCAGCAATCCAACAAAGTATGCAGATCGATAAGCCAGCAGGGATTTATTTCTCCCACACCAAAATTGAAATTGAAATATTGTTTTAGCGGCTCAGTATGTTCGGGTACCCGCAGGTATTCTTTTTCTTCGATCAAGCGTTCCTGAAAAGCCAGCATCATTTGCGGGGTAGGGTGGAAGTCGAGGATATTAGATTGACGGATCAGCGAAACATCCAGCTCTGTTTCAAGTTGCTGATAAGCCTTCACGGCAAAGGGCATAATGGTATCAATTTCCCAGGTACGCACAATTCTTCTACCCGTAACAGGATTAATTACCCCACTTGCTACTTTCGATGCTGTATAAGGTTTTGAGTCATCCACCACCATTACAGTCTTCCCGGCACGCATCAGGTTCCAGCTTAACATGGTACCGCAGATGCCCTGGCCGATGATGAGATAGTCGAGATTCATGATGTCAGATGTCAGATGTCAGATGTCAGATGTCAGATGTCAGACATTTTTGGATTTGCAAGTTATGACTTTCCTCAAATCCTACATCTGACATCTGCGATCTTACATCCTATATTATTCCTCAACCCTTATCTTCATTCCTCCCGAATTGGCTGTAAACTCAGGAGCGTACATACATTGTATGCTGGCATTACCTGTAGAGAATACACCGGTATGGGTAATGAATACAGGGTAGTCGAATACATAAGTACCTTTTCTGAGCTGACTGATAAAGAAATTGGTACTGGCATCTTTGGTGCTTTCATAATAACCAAGTCCATCCTGCCATTTATAACCACTCAGTACATTCACAGGCTCCATGGCAGATGCGCGTGTGTCTTTGAGATGCAGGTATTCCATTTCACGATCGCTTTTAAGTAGCAAGCGGATCACCACTTTATCACCTGGTTTGAGTACTGCATTTTCATTTACGGGTTCGAGTATTTTACCTGTATTGCTGTTGCGTTCAATGAATAATTGTTTGGTGATGGATAATGGTGTGGCAGATGGAGTTATTTTATCCATGTCTTCAAAATACTGCCAGTAAATACTGCCCCAGGATGGACTTTGTATTTTCTCTGTTCCTTTTGTTTGTACAGTAACTTTAATATTCCCCATTTCTGGTTTTATAAATCTGCCTTCTATTCTTTGCTGAAAATAACCTGTTCCTGCTTCTGTTCTGCGATCCTGGTTACTGTAGCTGCTATTGCCGAGTTGAATGCTGATATTTTTTTCTGTGTGCAACAGATCGGTACCGGTCATGAGTAATGCATAACAGGCTTCGGCAGTGGCCACTGTTGTTTTCCAGTTGTTGCTCTGTTTGTTGAGTAATAACCAGTTTCTGGCTTCATCAATCGATTTGTTACCCTCAAACATGGGTTGCCCCTGTTGCAGTTCCTGTAAGAACTGAATCATGGTAGCCTGGTGTTCGATAGGCGTATGATACCATGAATAAGTTTGTCTGTCTTTCCAGTACAGCGATGCTTTTGAACTGTCTCTTACCGCATTCTCCAGAATGGCACTGCGTAGATTTACATTTACATAACGAATTTCATTATTGCGGTAGTAAACCAGTCCGAGTAATGCACGATGGTATATAGACTGTCGTTGAATCTGCAACTTACCACGGTTGTAAAAAAAGTTATAGGCTTCTCCATATTTAGGTAAAGCAATATCTCTGTAAAAACTACGCATATAGAGATACTGTATATGCGAACCTGAAATAAGGGTGCGGGTGGTATCCAGTTTCGATTTCTTCCAGTACTGGTATTCTTTGTTTGTTTCTTCATCCATGAATGCAACTGCTTTTTCGATCATGGGTTTAAGACGAATGGCAATATCGGGTGTGAGTGCACCGATTCTTTTTAATTTACCAAGACCGGTGATGACGTAATTGGTCATATAACGGTCGCCATAACCACCTTTGAACCAACTGAAACTACCATCAGGCAGTTGCATATCACTAAGTTTCTGTATTATTTGATCTGCCTGTTGACTGAGGCGGAACATATCGAAGAGCAGGGCAATATTTTTCTGCTGTTCTTCCTGGCTTTGTGCTGCAAATACCCAGGGGGTTTCTTCCAGCATGATTTGTTTCAGCGATTCGTTCAACTGTAATTTGCTTTTTGCGCTGGCAGTATCTTTTAACCAGGAATCAAATACTTTTTTAATTTTCGGATCCCTGTTCACGATATAACTGCCCAATGCATTGGCATAAAAACGATTGAATGTTTGCTCCACACATTCATAAGGATATTCCATTAGATAGGGAAGTGCACGAATGGCTTCCCAGATGGGATTGGTAGTATAGTTGATAGTGATGGCTTCATGTGTTAAACTCGGACTGTTTGCCTGTATGAGTTTTTCAAAACGGAAAGATTGGGTGGTGTCTTTAGTAATGAGTACCGGCAAACTTTCCGTTACCAACTGACGATTGGTAAGCACCGGTAACATATTTTCCTCTCCATCACTGTAATTATCTGCTTTGGCTGTAATACGCCATGTAAGTGTTTTATTGAAACTGAATGGAACCTGTACAGGGAATTTAATAGCAGTGCTTTGTCCGGCGGCGGCTGTAAAATATTGTACAGGAAATACATTCTGGAACCAGCCGTCTACTGAATTACCTGTTGCTGCATCTACCAGTTCAAATGTGGCCTGTCCGGATAATTCTTTCTCACTAAGGTTTGAAATTTTAGCGCTGAATTCCAGTTTATCACCTTCTCTGATAAAACGGGGGGCATTGGCCTGCACCATTAAGGTTTTCTGTGTAACCATATGGGTAGTGTTGGCACCAAAAGCAAGGTCTTTTGAATGTGCCAGGCTCATCCATTTCCATTTGGTTAATGCATCCGGCATAGTGAAACTGAAACTATAGTTACCTGCTGTATCTGCATACAAATGCGGCAAGAAGAAAGCAGTTTCGTTGAAATTTTTACGGATGGTAACAGGAGGGGTATCACCTGTTGTTGTAATAATAATAGCGCCATTTGCACCAGCAGATCCATATTTGGCAATGGCTTCCTGAGGTGTTAAGGTTGACATCAATAAAATTTTATCTTCGGCAATTTGTGGTACACCAGTAACGATTTTGCCGTTCACCACATATAAGATAGTAGAAGAGCCAATGCTATTGGAACCACGAACAGTTATAGCAGTTTCATTTGTGTTAGATAAACTTGTAATGGTCTGTGGAGCTGGTAAAGCAACCGTTAGATTTGCACTTGTAACTGCCCTCATTTTTCTGGCGTCTCCACTTTCTGATTTCGATCCTGCGTAAGCAGCCTCTTGCTCTCCTTTGATATTATATACTTCTACATTTTCCAGTATTTTTTCAACATGCTTTCTTAGTTTATCTGAAATGTTTGGACCTGCATAAGTAATCCAGTTCCGTATATTTCTTTCATAAAAATCATAATGACTTTCTACCAGCTGATCAAGTGTTTCATTTGATTCCGGAAGGTAATCCCATCCAGGAACAATGTTTTCGTATGCATTGGAAATAGTGAAGTTTCTGCCCGATGTAAAATTGTTGGTCAGGTAATTGACTGGCCAAAGTCCGGGTACACTCAGTTGGTGTGCTTTAAACTGATCAAGTGATGCATCGTACATAGTGGTTAATAATTCTGCCGCTACCTGTTCATTTTTTTGCCCTTTTACCTGAACCGTCCATGTTTCTTTACTGCCGGGTTCCGTTTTATTTCTGTAACTGCTATATTGAACGGTTAGCTGTTTATTGGTCCACGGAACTTCTATTCTTGTTTGAGAACTATACAGCCTGTTATGTAATACATAGGCTTCTGCAATAGTAACGCCACCTCTGTCTGCCTCTTCTGCTATAAAACGACTTTCAGTAATACCCGTTTTTCTGTTTTGGTATTCAATGACTGGTTTCTTATTTTTTCTTTCTGTTTTTTGAATTACAAATAATTCTTTTGCATTTGTTCCACTGATATAAACAGCAGTATCACCGGGTTCAATAACAGATTTGAGCTTATGGTGAAATTGATAAGCCGCATAAGGCATTTGCTGCAACTGACTATTAAATACAGTAGTATATTGTATGCTATTCACTTCATTTCCATCTTTATCTTTGGCACTGGCTTCTATTTTATATTGCCCGGCAGCAAGTGGCTGATTTAATAACAACGCCGATGCTGTTTGTGTATTGACGAATCCTTCCTGTACCAGTTTTTGAACCGGCCATTCAGTCATCTCTGATTCTGAAGCATATTCATCATACGGAAACAATGCGGTAAATTCTTTTTCGCTCAGCAGGAACTGATCTGGTTTTTCCCACAGTCTCTTACGGATAAGCCTTAGAGGCGTCTGCAATGCATATACTTTAATGCTTACTGTAGCCGGCTCAGGCTCGTTACTGAGGTTGGTGGTTTTTATGCTTATTTCCTTCAGGTCTTTACTATCTGTTAGCTGTGGGCTTGCTACACTAAGTTGCAGCGACTGGTAGCCAATGCTAATATCTGTACTGGCTGTTCTTGTTTCACCATTGGCATCCGTAACAGTGGCATTGATGGTGAAAATAAAAATGGTATTGGCATTTTCATCCTTACTGATATCGTCAGCATTTGCTTTAAAAGAAATATTGAAATTGCCCGATGCATCAGTAGTAAGATTGCCATTGCCAATTTCTCTGTTATTATCTGTTCTTGACGGACCTCTGCGATACCATGGGTAATAGCTGCGTTTATAACGGGTAATAGTGTAAACTACTTTGGCTCCATCTATATGATTACCTGCAAAAGCTTTTGCATTTCCGGTAAGACGGATGCTGTCGTTAAGACGATAACTGCCTTTGGGTTTTTCGAAGGAAACGGAATAAGTGGGACGTTTGTATTCTTCAACGGAGAAAAATGTACTGCCTGCTTTTATTCCGGTTGTATACAGGCTGAAACTACCCGTTAGTACTTTTGCAGGTAATTGAAACTTACCGCTAAATGAGCCATAATCATTCAGCGCATAACGAACTGAATCAATTTTCTTTCTGTTTACATCCTGCAAAATTACCCAGCCTGAATCATTGGTAAGGAGCTTGCTTGTTTGTGTTCGATACTCACGGGTAATACCAATACCTTTAAAATAAACCGTTTGCCCCGGTCTGTAAATAGACCTGTCTGTAAAGAAAAAAACCTGGCTTCTGCTTTTTTCAAATATGATCCTTTCTTCCTCAACGGGTTCTGTTATTTCTTCGTTGGAGACTGAATTATAATATTCATAATCGCCAGTTGTGAACTTCAACTGGTCGTTGTTGGTTTCAAAATGATACCTGAAATAACCGGTTTTATTTTTTTCGGCAAAGCTGAAATGGCCGTTTTTATTGGTTATCAGTTTAGTGATGGTTTGGTACTCGGCCTTACGCGTTCCATTATTATAAATCTGATACTGGATGGTGACATTTACATTGGACAGGGGTTTGCCAGTTTCACGGTGAACCACAAAAAAGTCACTCGCGTTTTTTATATAACTGATATTCGATACCATAAATGGCAGGTACCTTAGCTTACTAAGACTGTCATTAAAAATCGGGTCATTCGAGCACAGTAATGCATAAGTTCCTGCAGGTAAGGCTGGTAATGCAATTTCTGTGGCATGCATCTGGTGATCATTTGTTTTCGGGAGTGCCAGTGAAAGAAATTTCACCGCTTTTTGTTTGGCTATTTTTTTCCAGAAACTCTTTTCCCAGAACTGATCGGTATTGGATGTCTGTTCATCAATGCGTAGTATGCGGATATAAATACTATCCATATTTCTGAAATCCAGCTTTGCGCGGAATGGCTGATTAACCGAATTTACCTGCTCTGTCTTCAACATCATTTGGGTAAATTCGATTTGCTGTAACTGGTTCTTCATTTTCTTGACACCATATACATCGCTGTTAAAACCAGTCAGCCCCCTTTCAATTATTTTCTTTGCTTCTACATATGCATAACGATTTGTGGTGTCGCCAAATGGACTATAAGTAGATGCCCTGCTGATATATAACTCAGCCAGTTGCGACCAGATCTCTGCCGTAAGTGAGTAGGCCGGGTATTGTTCTGTTAACTGCTGAAGTGCTGTTTCGTATTTTTTTTCTTTATACTGAAAAGAGGCCTGTGCATACACCCAGTTGATTCTTTCCAGGTCAAGAAAGAGCAGAAGGTTTTTATCTTTATCAGCACTGTGATGTGTTAATATTTTTTTATACAAATTCAAACAGTGCCATATGGGTGAAGTACTGTCTGAAGTTGGAAAATCTGTTTTGATAAAATCCGACACAGGAGCCAGTGATTTTTCATCTTTCAATGAATAGGCTTCTACTGGTTTACTTATATAAGAATGTCCCGATTTAAAAAAATCTAGGGCTTCCCGGATGGCGAGATCGTAAAGGCTGGTATTGGGATATCTTTTACTACCTCTTAACAGTACAGCATCAAACTGCTCTATATTAACAGCTTGCAATAGTTTTTCATTGCTGATAGTGTTCAGGTATAAAGCCGAAAGTTCTTTATAAAAATCATCCATCGACCAAGTATCTATCTCTTTTCCGGATTGAGCAGTTGAAGTTTTCCTGTTATAAAACTGCCAGCGGTAATCATTGAAATAGGCAATTATTTTTTTTGCCAGTAATAACTGCAGTAACTGTTTAACCACAGGTTCATTTGTGGCATTAATTTCAGTTCGTAGCCCGGCAATAATTTCCTTTTTCCCTTTTTCTGTAATATTATTCTCAATGGAATAACGATAAATAAGGCTTTTGATCTTCTGTGCAGGGAGGTTTCTCTGTTCAGCTTTCTGGTACAACTCATTTACTTTCACCAATGCCGTTTTATCGAGTCCCCGTTCGAGTATCAGGATATCAATGGTAAACCATTCTTTCAGAAAACTTGTATCAGGTTGTTGGGCATTGGCAGTAGCGGAAAAAAAGGTGATCAGAAGAAAGCAAAGAAGGCTGAATCGCATGCATCAAAATTTAAGTAGAAAAATACGTTCTATTTAATTGGGATGCAAACATCTTTCATATTCACACGCTTATAACCGGATTAACAAAAGTTTAGTAGCCAACCATATTAAAAACGAAAGCTTGCGGCTTTCGCCACAAGCTTTACCCCCAATTTGTAGTTGTTTGAATACTCCTTTGAGTTTCTCTAACAATATGCAAGTTGCGTTCTTATGAGCATATAGTTTATACCCTGAATTGGGTATTTTAGGGAGGTAATAATTTGATAATATGGAATAAAAAGAAGCAAGAAACAAGAAACAAGGGGATGTAATAAAAAAAACCTGCATGGGTTAGATGCAGGCTTTGATGGTATATCGTGTTATTTTATTTTTTGAGGGCGGCAGCCATGGTTTTGCCGATATCGGCAGGGCTGGCTACTACTTCGATACCACATGCTGCCATAATTTTCATTTTGGCTTCAGCGGTATCATCGGCACCACCAATAATGGCTCCTGCATGACCCATACGGCGACCGGGAGGTGCTGTTTGTCCGGCAATAAAGCCTACTACCGGTTTTGTTTTATTGTCTTTGATCCAATGGGCAGCTTCGGCTTCCATGCTTCCGCCGATTTCACCAATCATGATGATACCATCGGTTTCAGGATCATTCATCAGTAATTCTACGGCTTCTTTGGTTGGTGTTCCGATAATGGGGTCGCCACCAATACCTATTGCGGTACTGATACCCAGACCGGCTTTTACTACCTGGTCAGCCGCTTCATAAGTGAGGGTACCACTTTTCGAAACGATACCGATACGTCCGGTTTTAAAGATAAATCCGGGCATGATACCCACTTTAGCTTCTCCTGCAGTGATAACACCGGGGCAGTTAGGCCCTATGAGGCGGGTTGGTTTACCCAGCATATAGTTCTTTACTTTCACCATATCCTGTACAGGAATACCTTCGGTGATACATACGATGAGGCCAATACCTGCATCTGTTGCTTCCATAATAGCGTCGGCCGCAAAAGCAGGAGGAACGAATATGATACTCACATTAGCACCTGCTGTTTTAACTGCATCTGCAACAGTATTAAATACAGGACGGTCGAGGTGTGTGCTGCCACCTTTACCGGGTGTAACGCCACCAACCACATTGGTGCCATATTCAATCATCTGTGTTGCGTGGAATGTGCCTTCTGTTCCGGTAAAACCCTGAACAATGATCTTCGAATTTTTATTCACTAATACTGCCATGGTAATGGATTCTTGTATGTTGAAATTTGGCGCAAAAATAGGAGAAAATGAACGGATACAGGCTAATATTCAAAGATTGTTGAATCCTGCCCGGAATATCAGCGGCCGGAACGGAAAAAAGAGGAGTATTCAAAATTGAGACTGGCCCAATAGCTCTGCCAGTCGGCTTTAACATCGCCCTCTAACCGTTCCATATAAACAGCGCTTACCATAAATGGTCCGGAATACCTTTTTACACTGATAATCCCCCGGTTATTGGTACGGTATTCACTCATGCTCTTTTTCCCATTTTCATCCCTGTACCAAGTTTTTACCAGGAGATTGGCCATAGACTTACCCTTAAACAAAACCCTGAATTTTACAGTGGGTAAGTTTTCTTTGGGTGCCATACCCGGTGAACTGTAAGGGTTTTCTAATGGAACGATATCCAAAGGCAGCCCGGTAGGTTCAATACAGGCATCGGTTCTCTCATTGCCGGCCTGTATGATGGTTTTTACCGACCGCTGGTAATACTCCTTTCCAACCTTCTCCGTTTCCCCGTTTTTTTGCCGGTACTGAATAGCTTTTTCAAGTCCGTCTTCCTTTAAATATTCAGTAAACTTATTGCCGTCAAGTTCAATATGTGAATTGGTACTGTTGAAAACTATCATATGCGTTCCTTCAGCCTGTAAAGGCAGCCGGAGAGAGTCGCCTTTATTCATCGATAATCTTTCCGACAGGTCAACCAAATTGCCATTGGGGAGATAATGGGAGAGTTGTTTGATTTTTTCTTTGTTACCACTCCAGTTCTCACCGGTAAAATTTTCACCCACATGAAACCGGATCAGTGCAATATCGCGGATATTAAAGAAATATTTATCAGGCGCCAGCCAGAACTCATGGGCAGTAAGGAAAGTTGAGGATACAAGAAACAGGAAAACAAGTAGCCACTTTTTCATTATTGGAAATTACCGAAATGAAGCCAGAATATAGCTATTGTCATAAAATTATGTTAGCCACAGATTCACAGATTATTATTCGCTAATCTGTGAATCTGTGGCTAACATAATTTTATGACAATAGCTTGTCTATAGTTTGTAAAACAACCTGCTGTCATTACCAATGGCACTTGTAACCCGCAGGAAATAAGGACCTGTTTTCAACTCAACAGCCGGAATTTCAATGAAATTATTACCAGAGAGTAATCCTTTTTTGCTTTTCCATTTGAGGGTACCATAAATATCATAAATACCAATCTCTACTTCAATCCCCATTTTGGTCCAGACAGTAGTTACAAAACGCGATACCACCGGATTTGGATTGATTTGTGTGATTTTAATGCGCTGGCTGATGTTTTCATTGGCCGTGCTGTCTTTGATCTCAAACACTTTGCAGATTTCGCTTTTACAACCCGCAGCCGTTTTTATTTGCAGACAAACCGTATAAATTCCTTTCTGGCGATATTCTTTTTCAGGAGCCACCACATTGCCGTTCAGTTCTGTACCATCACCAAATTTCCATTTGCGTTCTATAATACTATCACCCGGAATGGCCAGTGATGTGTTGCTGTTAAACCTGATTTTCTTTTGTGTAATCCGCTCATCAGTAAAACGGGCCATACACTGATTATTGCCTGGCTGGAACTGAACCGTTGCACAATACTTACTTTCACAACCCTTGCTTGTTTTAATCACCAGACAAACATTGTATACACCTGCTTTCCTGTATTGATAGTATGGATCTTTTCTGTTGCCCGTTAATGGAGCACTGCTATCTCCAAAATACCAGGTACGGCTGATGATGCTGTCGCCCTGTGGAACCACAGAAGCCAGACTGTTAAATTGTATGGTCTGCTCTTTTCTTGTAAAACTGAATATGGCTTTACAGTATAACGGAGGAGTTGTATTCAGTGAATCCTTTACCACGATCCTGCTGCAATACATGGCTTCACAACCTTTGGCAGATTTTATTTTGAGACACACAGTATAAGTACCCGTGTCTTTAAAAGTTTTTAAAGGACTGATCTCATTGCCATCGATTGAACTGCCGTCGCCAAAAATCCAGATGCGCTGTTTAATACTGTCGCCATTGGTAGCAATACTTTTACTGCTATTGAAGCGAAAACTGCGGGTGCCTGTTCTTTCAAAAGAATACACAGCGGTACAATTCAGTGGTTCGGTAACTTCAATAGTAGTACAGTATTTACTTTCACAACCCTTGGCAGTTTTGGTATAGAGACATACCTGGTATTTACCAGCCCGCTGGTACTGATAATGCAGCTCCTTCACTTTTGTATCTACTACTTTTCCATCACCCAATACCCAACTGTATTTTACAATACTGTCAGTGTTTATTACAGTACTGCTGCTGATAAATACAGTTTTAAGTCCTTCAATACGTGCCGTGAATTTAGACTGACATTGTACCGGTTGAATACTGCCTGAGTCTCTTACGACAACAGTAATACAGGCTTTGCTTTCACAACCCTTTTTGGTTTTAACGAGCAGACAAACATTATATACCCCCGTATCTTTAAATTCTTTTAGCGGACTGATTTCTTTGCCTTCGAGCATACTGCCGTCGCCAAAAATCCATTTGCGAAGTACAATACTATCACCAGTTGCAGGAATACTGTTTTTTGAAGTAAAACGGAAAGTCTTTCCCTGTAGTTTTTCGTAAGAGAGCACTGCTTTGCAGGCAATAGGTTGAACAAGAGAATCGCGCACAGTAACAGTAATACAGGTTTTACTTTCACAACCTTTTTTGGTTTTAATAAGCAGACAAACATTATATACCCCCGTATCTTTAAATTCTTTTAGCGGACTGATTTCTTTGCCCTCGAGCATACTGCCGTCGCCAAAAATCCATTTGCGAAGTACAATACTGTCACCAGTTGCAGGAATACTGTTTTTTGAAGTAAAGCGGAATGTTCTTCCCTGCAGTTTTTCATATGATAATTCAGCTTTGCATATGGTTGGAGAAGTGCCGGGTGTACAGAGTATAAAATTGCTCTCTGCATAATTGCTGCTGTTATTGATGTTTGGATAATTGATCAGTATTTTCCCATCGCAATTCTCAACACTCACTTTTATTTTAGTGATAGTATAGTTACAACTAATGGTATCAATATAATATCCATTCGGATTTGTTTTCACTGTTTTATATTGATAACATGCAGTGCTGGTAGTGCTGTCAAGCGTAATGGTTACTACTTTATTTGCTACGGGTTGTCCATTACTATATTTCACGGTACCTTTTACAATAATGGTATTCGCAAAGCTGCCCATTGGGAGTAGAAGCAATAGCATACGGCAAACAAGTCGTGTAAAATTATCCATAGGTTTAGTTTTTACTCATTTAACAGATACTCGGTTTTTATTTACCGCAGTCCAGACCTTATATTTTTTTTTCACAACTGCACTAGTTGCGTTCAAAAAATTATAAATGCCTCTGCGTAAACTCCGTTTCCTCATGTTCCCTGCGGTGAACCATCATACTTATTCACCGCAGAGAACGTGAGGAAACGGAGTTTACGCGGAGTCGTTTATTTAGTCGTAAGTTTTTTGAGGCAGATTGGATAAAAACCTGCTATCTGCCATCTACCATCCCCAAATCGTCCCAATTCCCTACTTTTGCGCCAGAAATAAAGTTTATATGGCAACTACATCAGACATCAGCCGTGGCATGATTTTAAAGCTCGACGGCAGTTTATATTCAGTGGTAGAGTTTGGAGAGAACAAAACCGCAAGAGCTGCGGCAAAAGTTTGGGCCAAGCTAAAAGGGGTGGACAATAAGCGTTCTATCGAAAAAACCTGGAACAGCGGAGAATCAATTTTTCCTGTACGTGTGGAGAAGAAAGCCTTTCAGTTCCTGTACAAAGACGAAAGCGGGTATAACCTGATGAACAATGAAACCTTTGAACAGATTGCCCTGGCGGAAGAAATGATTGATGCGCCACAGTTCCTGAAAGACGGATCTGAGGTATTTGTATTCATCAATACAGAAACCGAACAGCCTATCGGCGCCGAGTTACCTGAGAAAATTGTGGTGAAGATTACTTATTGTGAGCCGGGTTTACGTGGCGATACCGCTACCCGTGCCCTTAAAGCTGCTACCGTAGAAACAGGTGCAACTGTAATGGTTCCCCTCTTTGTAGAAGATGGCGAACTGATCCGCATAAACACCAAAAGCGGTGATTATGTGGAGCGTGTAAAAGAGTAATGGTTTTATTTCCAGATAGGAAAAGGGCATCTTCGGATGCCTTTTTTGGTCAATAGTGAATGGTCAATCGTGAATTCGGGTAGCTTCTTATTCACCATTGACCATTCGCCATTCACACCCTGGCCCTCGGCCGAAAAAACCAAAAAATCCCCTGTTTTTATCAAAAAAAGGCTATTTTGCCCCCCAATTTGACCGAAACTAACCAGTTTTACCCCAAAAATTGCCATTATGGATTTAAAGCAAATTCACGAATTGATTAAGATCATCAATAAGAGTAATATTGGTGAAATCAGTATCGAAGACAAAGACGGTAAGGTTACCATCAAGCAAAAAGAGGAACCTGTAGTAACCGTAGCCGCTCCGGCTCCCCAGGTTTTCCATACCGCTCCGGCCCAGGCCGCTCAACCAGCCGCTGCACCTGCAGCACCCGCAGCACCCGCTGCCCCAGCCCCTAAAGCAGATAACCTGATTACCATAAAAAGTCCGATGATTGGTACTTTCTACCGCAGACCCTCTCCCGATAAACCAATGCTGGCAGATGTAGGTACTGAAATAGCACCCGGCAAAGTGGTATGTATCATCGAAGCCATGAAATTGTTCAATGAAATTGAAAGTGAAATAAGCGGTACGATCGTTAAGGTGCTGGTAGATGATGCCAGCCCAGTTGAATACGATCAGCCATTGTTTTTGGTAGAACCAAAATAATTTGGAAATGAGTTGATTTGGAAATTTGGAAATGGGCAGGTCCCATTATCTGAGTTATCCAATCAATTAACACGCATCATTTTCAAATTTTCAAATTTCCAAATTTTCAAATTAATCTGATGTTCAAGAAAATACTGATAGCCAACAGGGGTGAGATCGCTTTACGTGTGATTCGTACCTGTCGTGAGATGGGCATTAAAACCGTTGCAGTGTATTCAACTGCAGATAAGGATAGTCTGCATGTAAAATTTGCAGATGAAGCCGTATGTATCGGTAAACCGCAGAGTATAGATTCTTACCTGAATATTCCACATATCATGGCCGCTGCAGAAATTACGAATGCAGATGCCATTCACCCGGGTTATGGTTTCCTCGCTGAGAATGCGAGGTTTTCACAAATCTGTGCCGATCATGGTATTAAATTCATTGGTCCTACACCTGAGATGATCAATAAGATGGGTGATAAAATCACCGCAAAAGACACCATGATCAAAGCAGGTGTTCCTGTGGTACCCGGTGGTCAGGGATTACTCGATAGTGTGGACGAAGCCAAGAAACTGGCCAAAGAAATTGGTTACCCTGTCATCCTAAAAGCTACTGCAGGTGGTGGTGGTAAAGGGATGCGTGTGGTATTTGAAGAGAGTGAAATAGAAAAAGCGTATACCACTGCACGTACCGAAGCTGCAGCCGCCTTTAAGAATGACGGTGTGTATATGGAAAAATTCGTGGAAGAACCACGACATATTGAAATTCAGGTAGCCGGAGATCAGTATGGTACTGTTTGCCATATGAGTGAACGTGATTGTTCTATTCAGCGCCGTCACCAGAAACTGGTAGAAGAGTCTCCTTCTCCGTTTATGACACCTGAACTGCGTAAGAAAATGGGTGAAGCCGCCTGTAAAGCAGCAGCAGCCATTAATTATGAAAGCGTGGGTACCATTGAGTTTCTGGTAGATAAACACCGCAATTTCTACTTCATGGAAATGAATACCCGTATCCAGGTAGAACATTGTGTAACCGAAGAAGTGATCAATTTTGATCTGATCAAAGAACAGATTAAAATTGCGATGGGGGAGAAAATCAGTGGCCGTAATTACGAACCCGAAATGCATGCCATTGAATGCCGTATTAATGCGGAAGATCCATATAATGATTTCAGACCCTCACCCGGTAAAATTACTGTATTGCATACACCCGGTGGACACGGGGTTCGTGTAGACAGTCATGTGTATGCAGGTTATGTGATACCTCCTTATTACGATTCAATGATTGGTAAACTGATCACCATCGCACAAACACGTGAAGAAGCTATTGATACAATGTATCGTGCGCTGAGTGAGTATGTAATTGAAGGTGTAAAAACTACCATTCCATTCCATCTGCAACTCATGCAGAATGAAGATTTCAGGAAAGGTAATTTTACTACTAAGTTTCTGGAGAGTTTTAAAATGAAATAACTGATTGACATAATCAATTGTGAAAGCCCTGACAAATTTTGTCGGGGCTTTACTTTTTTAGTAAGATTTGTTATGGAGTTTTCGAAGTGTCGAATCTTACGATTATATTGTATTAATTAAACCCTATGATATGAGATCCCATCTGATTGGCTGGCTGGTCTTGTGTATCAGTTGCTCTTCTTCCCCTGCAAAAACAACCCATCAACCACCTGTTACTGCCGATAGTTCTGTCTATGTCTGGCAAAAAGTACTGGACAGTGCCGACTGGAAGAAAAACTACAATTTTCAACTCTTTAGTCTGAGAGATACTTTATGGACTTTTCATCCCGATGCCAACTGGTATTCAATTGATGAAGGTCAACACTGGGTAAAATCAACTTTGTCTAACGTGATTAATAACCATGCATTTCTTGATTATATTATTTTCAAAAATGCAGTATTTGGGTTAGGATATTTAGATGGCAATATTGAGGCGCATACCTTCAAGCCACAAATCTATCGTTCAGATAATATGAGGACATGGGAGCTATTGTCAGCACAATCTAATCTTCCGCAACGATTTTTTTATCATCCTTTTATTTTTCAGGATAAAATATGGATCATTGGTGGGGAAGATAAAAACCAACAGTATGCTGATATCTGGAACAGTAAAGATGGTATTCACTGGGTTCAGCAAAAAGATAAACTGCCTTTCGGAAAAAGGAGTGGAAGTATTGTCGTGGAGTTAAAGGATAAATTATACCTGTTGAATAATGATGTGTGGAGTTCTTCAGATGGACTCAATTGGCAAAAAGAAACCGATGCTATTGTACAAGGAGAACAGCTATTTGGCTATGCAGCGTTGGTCTACGATGAAAAAATATGGTTACTGGGTTGTAACAGAAATGGACAATTTTCCAGTCAGGTATTAGCAAGCAGCGATGGGAAAAAATGGGAGGGTATGAATGCACCATGGTCACCCAGAGGTGGTATTGCTGCAACGGTTTATCATGATAAAATATTCATGACAGGTGGAAAATATGGGGGAACGCCAGATCAGACAGAATTTATTTATAGTAATGATTTGTGGGTATTAAGCAGATGAAAAAATAAAACTGTATAGAAAACTTACTTGTTTTTTCAAAACTGCAACATCAATAATTGACTAGTTAGTTGAAAGGTTAACCATGAGAAAGAAATTCATCATACTTATTTTCGCTTTCGTTGCTCATAAATGTAATGCACAGCAGTTGCTTCAAAATGGCTGCGATACCAGTTTTATGGGAAAGGAAACTTATCAAAAGTGTATGGAGGATTCTTTATATGCATCTATGATAAACCAAGCTATTGACCATTTTACTTTTATTAAAACAACCATTCTCCCTAAGTTTAGGAAGCAACGTAGAGAATTAAGTATTCCTCCGAATATTAAAACAGGAATCATTGAACTTCGCAGAATTTACGACAGTACTCTAAAGCACAAACTCTGGGAGATTAATAAAGACATGAACCGAAACATGAAATATGTTTCTCCGAAGAGCAATATTCTATCTCTTTTAGCCTTCGAACATTTTAGGATTTATCCTGATATTTATGCCATCTTATTAAATGAAATTCATCTGCATCTAAACCCTGTATCAAATAAAGCAAACATTGAGTCGATAAATAAAAAAATCGACTTTTTGTATATCACACTTTCGGAGCATTTTAAAAATACTTTAGAGCAGATTTATATTGCTATGCGAGATGAAAAAAGTCTTTATGAGAGTAAAATTCAATGGCGGGGAACTTTTCAGGGTAATATTCCTGATAAGGACAGGATAAAGTATGGTCTAATCGATTTTTTGATTTGGGACCAATAATTGAAGAAGGTTAATCTTTTTTTTAAAGGGGATAAAACTGAATACTATTTCAAATGTAGAAATCAATGGAATAAAAACTTTAAAATAATAGCAATAAAAAAGCTGCACCAATAGGTACAGCTTTCACATCGTTTCAGTATTATTTATTTTCCACCGCCACCACCGCCACCTGGACGATTTCTTCTCATTTCTGCATAAAATTCATTCACCGCTTTAATCTGATCATCAGTCAGAGGAATCGCTTTAAATCTCTTTTCTTTTTCGTCATTGGTTTCTTTCATTTTCTTGGTGCGCTCTTCTTCACTCAGGTCGCGTAATCCGCGATTCTGTGTTTGCGCCCAAAGCTGAATTTCCAGTACCTTATCTGCCTGGGCATCAGTCAATTTGGTTTTTTCAATCAATCCTGGTTTGATGCGCTGTTTCATCATTTCCAGCATTTGAGCAGGATCCATTTGCTGGCCACCACCTGGTTGAGCCATCGCTACCGTCAGGGTACAGCAAAAAGCAATAGTTAAAAGGGCAATTACTTTTTTCATGTTTTTAAGTTTAGTTTATAGACAGGAAGTTAAGGTATTGGTTTATTTCTTAAAAATGAATATCGGTGAATGGGCGATTGAGGGGAGTGAGCAGTGAGTAGTCAGTAGTGAGTGAGAGGATTTCTGTACTCACTACTCACTATTGACTAAAAAAGCCCCGCACCGGGAACGGCACAGGGCTATCATTGCTCAAGTCAAAAAGAACGATTATCTTAAAAACAACATCTCACGGTATTTGGGAAGTGTCCATTTTTCGTCGTCAACCAGGTGCTCCAGTTTATCAACATGGTAGCGGATTTCGTCGAAATAGGTTGATTTGATAGACTCATAAGAAATGGCTTTCTCACGGGTATCGGCGATATTATTGGCCACTTTACGGGCTTCTACCATCAGGTTTACTTTATCATGAATTACCTGGATATGCTCGCTTACTTCTTTCAGTATAGTCAACTGGCTCTTATAAGCAGTTTCACCTAAACCGGCAGCTTTTAATCCGTTTACATTGCTCAGCAGGTCGTTCTGGTAAGCGATGGCTGCAGGCAATATATGGTTGATGGCCAGGTCGCCCATGATACGGGCTTCGATCTGTACTTTCTTAATGTATTTCTCCAGCTCAATTTCATGACGTGCTTCCAGTTCGGTATGACTGTAAACACCATTGCTTTCAAACAGTTTTTTGGCTTTATCAGTTACCATTGCATCCAGCGCAACAGGAGTTGTTTTGAGGTTGGGCAGGCCGCGACGTTCAGCTTCTTTATGCCATTCTTCGCTATAACCATCACCTTCAAACAATACATTCTTGCTCTCTACAATATATTTCTGGATAACCTGCATGATGGCGATTTCTTTCTTGTCGCCTTTCTCAATCAGTGCATCAACATCTGCCTTGAATTTCTTCAGGGTATCGGCCATGATGGTATTCAGTACGGTCATGGAAATGGCACAGTTGGCAGAAGAACCTACCGCACGGAATTCAAACTTATTACCGGTAAAGGCAAAAGGAGAAGTACGGTTACGGTCTGTATTATCGAGCATCAGTTCAGGAATGCTGCGGTGCAGATCGAGTTTAAGAATGGCTTCGTCCTGCTCATCGAATTTGGTGCTTACCCTTGTTTCAATATCAGACAATACTTTAGCCAGATACTGACCTACGAATACTGAAATGATGGCAGGAGGTGCTTCGTTGGCACCCAAACGATGATCGTTGGGAGCAGAAGCGATGGCCGCACGCATAATATCAGCATAATCATGAACCGCTTTGATGGTGTTTACAAAGAAGGTCAGGAACATGAGATTGGTCTTGGGCGTTTTACCGGGAGCCAGCAGGTTTACACCTGTGTCGGTAGCCATACTCCAGTTATTGTGTTTGCCGCTACCATTGATGCCGGCAAATGGTTTCTCATGTAACAATACCACCAGTTTATGACGTTTGGCCACACGGCTCATCACATCCATTAATAAGGTATTGTGGTCAACGGCAATATTTACTTCTTCAAAAATAGGCGCACACTCAAACTGAGCCGGAGCTACTTCATTATGACGTGTACGTAAAGGAATACCCAGCTTATAAGACTCCTGCTCATAATCTCTCATGAATGCATATACACGCTCGGGAATAGAACCAAAATAATGGTCTTCCAGTTGCTGACCTTTTGCTGGAGAGGCGCCGAACACGGTACGACCGCATTGTACCAGATCGGGACGGGCAGTGGCCAGTGCTTCATCGATCACAAAATATTCCTGTTCCCAACCAAGGGTAGGGGTTACTTTGGTTACGTTCTTGTCGAAGAAATTACATACTTCAACAGCAGATTTATTTAATGCTTCCAGTGCTTTCAGCAAAGGCGCCTTATAGTCGAGAGATTCACCTGTATAAGAAACAAAAATGGTAGGGATACATAAGGTTTTGCCCTGACCAATTTCAATGATAAAAGCGGGAGAGGAAGGATCCCAGGCAGTGTAACCGCGTGCTTCAAAAGTGGCACGTAAACCACCACTGGGGAAAGAAGAAGCATCGGGTTCCTGTTGAATCAGGGCCGCACCATCAAATTCTTCGATAGCAGTTCCGTCGCCTTTCAGGGTAAAGAAAGAATCATGTTTTTCAGCAGTAGTACCGGTGAGGGGCTGAAACCAGTGTGTGTAGTGGGTAACACCTTTACTTTCTGCCCAGGCACGGATGCCATTGGCAATCTGGTTGGCCACGCTACGGTCGATTTTTTTACCACCACGGATACTGGTAACCAGGCTTTTATAAGCTTCGTCGCTCAGGAATTCACGGGCTGTTTTCAGGGTAAAAACATTGGTTCCGAAAATACCGGTTATCTTGGTACTGGCCGGAATATTTGTCTCATTGTTGTTGATGCTGCTGATCGCATTAAAGCGTAAAGACATAGGGTAAGTTTTTTTGACTGCGTAAAAATAAGGGTTTAGTCAGCATAAATACACTTTCAGTATCATTTTACTAGTAAAAAGTGGCCATTTTGTGGAAAAATATAAATATGTAACTTTTTATAATTCGTAATGAATAACCCCGTATTTTCGATCTAAATATTTGATAAATAAATAGTTGAATCGATTTTTGTCTTTATTTTTTGATTTCTGTAATCAAAAGCGCAGTTTCGCAACCAATTAATAAAAGCGAAAATGAAAAAAATACTTGTAATTGTCCTGGCAGTGGTAGGTTCAGCATTTATGCCCGTACTGACAGACTGGAAAACGGTGGATATCATTGAAAAGGTAAAAATCAGTATGCCAACCGAACCGGTTATTGTTGATGCTCAGGGTGGGCCGCAGTTAATAAAGAAGTCTGTAATGGCCGATTCAACCGAACTGGGACTGATTGTTTTGGACTTTACCAAACTGGGTGTTCCCCAGGAAGAACTGGATGCGCTAAAGGATACTGAAGAGTTTAAGGAGCAAATTAAAATGGGTATTACCCAAAGTGGCGGGGAGGTTAAAGCTGAAGCTGAAGGAAAATACAAGGATAAGCATACCTATTATCAGTTCGACCTGGAAATCAGTAAGAACGGCAGGAAATTTCACAATACTACCCGCATGGTTTTTTATAAACAGTATGCGTTAACGCTTACCTATCAATCGGGCGGTTCTGGTGAAAAGAAAGAGATAAAAGATCAGTATTTCAATTCACTGGTTATTGCCGAGTAAAGACAGTATTGAATTAATCAGGAAAGCAGCTGTAAGGCTGCTTTTTTTTGTAACATTTTTTTCTCGCCCCCGTTTCACTCAAAAACCAAAAAGCATGAAAAAATTATTAGTGATTATAAGTATGCTGACATCGTTTGGCAGTATGGCCCAGTTAAACTGGTTTAAAGTGGAGGGAAACGGGGTACATAAAAAAGAAACCCGGGAAGTAGGCAGTTTTTCGGGTGTGGCTTCTTCAGGTTCATGGGATGTAATGCTGGCCTACGGCAACAGCAATTCCATTGAAATTGAAGGCGACGCAAACCTGCTGGAATACATTGAAACCAAAGTAGAAAACGGCAAACTTCATATCAGGGCCCGTAAAAATGGTAATATCAGGTCCAAAAACAAGATTGTGGTATATGTATCTATCAGTCAGGTAAAAGGATTGTATTTGTCTGGCAGTGGCGATATCATTGGAAAGGGTAAATTCTCTAATTCCGGAACCACCAATGTGGCGGTTTCAGGATCTGGTAATATTAAAGTTGACTTTGATCGTATAGAGCGTATCGACGCCTCTGTGTCTGGTAGTGGAGGCATTACCCTGAAAGGCACATCCAATGAAGTGGATGCCCGGATCAGTGGTAGTGGCAATATTAATTGTAAGGAAGTGGTTAGCGATGATGTTACGGCCAGTATCAGCGGTAGCGGAAATATACGTGTACAGGCCAATACCTCTATCGATGCCCGTATAGCAGGAAGTGGTAATGTATATTATACCGGTGCTGCCAAAAATGTACGTACCCATAAAGCGGGTAGTGGCAGGATTGTGAAGGGGTAGGGGAGAAACGTGAATGGTGAATGGTCAATGGTGAGTGAGGAATCGAATAAATCATTCAGCATTGACCATTCATGTTTCATGAATTGAATGTTACAAACTTTTACATTCTCCCTTCCGTTTTTCACGGCTCTGTTTCTTACCTTCGCAGCATCATGGAAATTACTGTTCAAACCGCCGAGAAACTGCGTCTTACAGCAGAAGAATTCGAACTCATCAAACAGAAATTAGGCAGAACCCCCAACTTTACTGAGCTATGTGCTTTCAGTGGTATGTGGAGTGAGCATTGCAGTTATAAAAACTCCATCAAATGGCTAAAAACACTTCCACGAGATGGTGGCAGAATGCTGGTGGCTGCAGGTGAGGAGAATGCAGGTCTGATGGATATGGGTAATGGATTTGGTGTAGTATTTAAAATTGAAAGTCATAACCACCCCAGTGCCATCGAACCCTTTCAGGGAGCGGCAACAGGTGTAGGGGGTATACAGCGTGATATTTTTACCATGGGCGCCCGCCCCATTGCTTCACTCAACAGTTTACGTTTTGGTAACCTGAAAGATAAAAAAACACAACGCCTCTTAAGTGGTGTGGTACATGGTATTGGTCATTATGGCAACTGCTTTGGTGTACCAACTGTTGGTGGTGAAGTTTATTTCGAAGACTGTTACCATACCAATCCGCTGGTAAATGCCATGAGTGTAGGTATTATGAAAGCGGGCGATATGATCAGCGCAACGGCCGCCGGTATAGGCAATCCGGTATTTTTTGTAGGAAGTGCCACAGGAAAAGATGGAATTGGCGGAGCTTCTTTTGCATCGGCTGATATTACGGCTGAAAGTGCGGAAGAACTACCAGCTGTTCAGGTAGGTGATCCTTTCCAGGAAAAGAAATTACTCGAAGCCTGTCTTGAACTCATTAATACAGGTGCCGTTATAGGTATGCAGGATATGGGAGCTGCAGGCATCATCTGCTCCACAGCAGAAATGAGCGCCAAAGGTGGTGTGGGTATGCGTATTGATCTTGAAAAAGTACCAACCCGTCAACAAAATATGAAAGCTTGGGAACTGCTCTTGAGTGAGAGCCAGGAAAGAATGCTGATTGTAGTAGAGAAAGGAAAAGAAGAAGCAGTATTGAAAGTGTTTGAAAAATGGGATCTCTCTGCCAGTAATATCGGTGAAGTAACAGGTGATGGACTGCTCAAATTTTACATGCATGGCGAACTCGAAGCCGAAATACCTGCTTATGAACTGGTATTAGGTGGCGGTGCGCCGCAGTATACACGCGAATACCGTGAACCAAAGTATTTTGAAAAGATAAAAGCTTTTGATGCCAATAACATTGAAGATGTAACTGATCTTAAATCTGTGGCAGAGCAACTGGTTCAGATTCCGAATATTGCATCAAAACGTTGGGTATATACACAGTACGACAGTATGGTAGGCGCGGCGAACACTTCCACCAATGCGCCAAGTGATGCAACGGTTGTATTAGCTAAAGGAACAGGAAAAGGATTGGCCGTAACGGTAGACTGTAACAGTAAATATGTTTTCGCCGATCCGTATACAGGTGGTATGATAGCAGTTGCTGAAGCAGCCAGAAATATTGTTTGCAGCGGTGGTGAACCCATAGGTGTAACCAACTGTCTCAATTTTGGTAATCCATACGATCCAGAAGTTTATTACCAGTTTGTAAAAGCGGTAACAGGAATGGGTGATGCCTGTAGAAAATTCAATACACCTGTTACTGGTGGTAATGTGAGTTTCTATAACCAGAATCCAGACGGACCTGTATATCCAACACCCACCATTGGCATGGTAGGTATTGTAGAGGATGTAGATGCACGTATGACACTCGATTTTAAAAACGAAGGAGATATAATCATACTTATTGGTACCCCACAAAATGATATTGCTTCCTCGGAATACCTGCACAAACTAAAAAAAGTGGAGTTCTCTCCCGCGCCTCATTTTAATATTGATGAAGAATATAATGTTCAGCAACTGATTGCTTCATTGATAAAAAATAAACAGGTGTTAAGTGCGCATGATATCAGCGAAGGCGGACTTGCCGTTAACCTGCTCGAAAGCGGATTTAACCGTGATTTAGGTTTTACTGTTGATGCTGCTACAGATTTACGCAAAGATGCTTTCTGGTTTGGAGAGGCTCAAAGCAGGGTAGTTGTTTCCTGTTCAAAAGACAAAGCCACGGCTGTTACAGAAGCAGCAAAAGCTGCCGGTATTTCAGCAACCATCCTCGGTACAGTAACCAATGGAACTATTCAGGTAAATGGTGAATCATGGGGAACCATCGATAGCTGGAAAAACCTCTATGATACTGCAATCGAAAAACTGATCAACTAGTTGCATGCCTGAAAATGCTTCCTATATTATTGTTACAGGGGCAGCCGGATTTATTGGCTCCTGTATGGTGGAACACCTGAACACACTGGAGTATCGTAATCTGGTACTGGTGGATGATTTTGGTGTGGAAGCAAAAAGAAAGAACTGGGAACAGAAAGGGTATGCACATCTGGTTGAACGATACAATTTATTCGACTGGTTATCGCTACACGAGCCAACAATAGAATGCATCATTCATTTAGGTGCCAGAACAGATACCACAGAATTTGATTATTCGATTCATGAAGAACTGAATGTTGAATATTCGAAATCGGTCTGGAAATACTGCACCGAAAAACAGGTACCACTTATTTATGCTTCATCTGCTGCAACATATGGAGCAGGAGAATTGGGGTATAATGACGATCACGGAGTTGTTGAAAAACTCCAGCCATTAAATCCATATGGTATCAGTAAAAATGAGTTTGATAAATGGGCACTCCAACAAACGAATACACCTCCCTGCTGGGCCGGACTTAAATTCTTCAATGTATATGGCCCCAATGAATACCACAAAGGAAGAATGGCGAGTGTAATCCGGCATGCGTTTAACCAGATTAAAAATGTGGGCTATGTAAAACTTTTTAAAAGTCATCGTCCTGATTTTAAAGACGGAGAACAACTGCGAGATTTTGTTTACGTGAAAGATGTGGTGAATGTGATTGAATGGATGCGGCAAGCCATGTCCAAAGGACTCCCTTCGGAGGTCCATGGTCCATGGTCCATAGGCTATAACGGTCTCTACAATTTAGGTACAGGCGAAGCACGAACATTTATTGATCTTGTAAAAGCCTCATTTTCCGGGCTTGATATGAAGCCTGAAATACAATACATCGATATGCCGGATGATATTCGTGATAAATACCAATATTTTACCGAAGCCAATATGCAAAAACTCCGCAGTATTGGATACAAGGCTCCATTTACTTCACTGGAAGCCGGTGTTGACGATTACGTCAGAAATTATCTGAGAACTTTAGGGTAAATTTGGTGAGGTAGTTAATAGTCGATGGTCAATAGTCCATGGTATTAATGTTCTGCTATTGACCATCGACTATTAACTATCAACCATCACTCACAAAGCAATCGACATGAACAAGAAATTAGCCATCATCGGTGGCGGTAACCTGGGTACCGCTATGGCCGAAGGTTTGATCAAGAGCGGATTTATCAGTCCGGCCCATCTGATCATTACCAAAAGAAATATTGAAACACTCAAACACCTGGAGCAGCAGGGTGCGCTGGTTAGTAATAATAATATTGAAGCGGTACAATATGCCGACTGGGTTCTCCTGGCCATTAAACCTTTTCAGCTAAAGGAAGTGCTTATGCAGATTCAACCTTATCTCATTCCCGGAAAACATGTAATGGTGAGTGTGGTTACAGGTGCCTGGGTAAAAGATATCAGGGAAGTAACAGGTAATGAGATAGCTGTGTTTCGTGCCATGCCCAATACTGCAATCGCTATTCAGGAAAGTATGACCTGTATTTATGCATCGGGTGCAAATGAAGAACAGGTAACATATGTTACATCATTGTTCAATCAATTAGGTAAAACTGTTTTTATTGAAGAGAAACTGATGGATGCCGCAACAGTATTAGGCGCCTGTGGAACAGCATTTGCCATGCGCTATATACGCGCCAATATCCAGGGCGGTATTGAAATAGGTTTTAGTGCAGCAACAGCATCACTTATTGCCGCGCAGACAGTAAAGGGAGCAGCGGAATTGTTACTTCAGAAAAATACACACCCCGAACAGGAAATAGATAAAGTAACCACTCCCAAAGGTTGTACCATTGCCGGCCTCAATGAAATGGAACACCAGGGTTTTAGTTCATCGCTGATACGTGGAGTGGTAACAAGTTATAAGAAGATTGTAAACGATATGTAAAACATAGAAACAGAGGAACAGAGAAACAGAGGAACAGAGAAATGTCCAAGTGTGTTTTATTTGAACATTTCTCTGTTTCTCTGTTGAATATTCTTCTGTTCTCAAAGCCTTTCTTTCAAAAATGCCACCGCCTTACTATGCGCATCTGCAGCTGCGTCTTTATTAAATACGGGGTTGCTGGGATTAGCGAATCCGTGGCCTGCATCATATTTATGTGTAGTGAGTTTTTTACCGGCTGCCTGCATGTCTGCTTCAAATTTATTCACCATTTCAGGAGAAGGACTGCGGTCTTTATTGCCAAAGAAACCTATGACATCGCAATTGAGTGTTTTTAATTTTTCAATATTGTTTTCAGGACGGCCATAATACATTACACAACCTGCTGCCTGTTTACCAGCCAGTAAACTGCTTTGTAAACTCCACATTCCACCAAAACACCAGCCTACGGTAAATATCTTTGCATCGCCACCCGCATAAGCTACAGCACCTTTGATAATACTTTCGAGGCGTTCGGTTTTGGCAGACTGTATCAATTTCATGGCACTGTCTGCAGTAGCCGCAATTTTACCATCATACAAATCAAGGGCAATTACATTTACATCTTCACCGAGGTCGGCAAAAAAAGTTTCGCTTTCTCTTTTAATGTAATCATTCAGTCCCCACCATTCCTGTATCACGAACAACCATTTATTCGATTTTTTCTTACTGCGTATTTCATAACCCATTGCGGTACTGCCATCGGCGGCTTTAAATGTAACAGGTTTACCTGCTGCATCGGCAAGTGTATAGGCGAGGGGATTGTCATGCATCATCGCAAAAGATGTTGTTGCTGCCTCAGCCTTAAACTGGTCCATGATTTCAGTGGTAAAACAACTTACGTAACAGGCAGGTGTTAATGGTTCAGGAGCGGGGGTTTTATAACTATAACCCAGGAAGGCTGCGGTACAAAATGCCGCGATGGCAAGAATGACTATTTTTTTCATAACAAATTTTTGAGGATAAAGATGTTCACGTCAAGTTAACACATTCGCTTCGGAATCGTTCAAATGCAGGCTGTCGTTTTTTTAGATCAGTTTTTTTGCTGTACCTTTGTATGACCTCTGAATTTTTTCACTGCTCATTTACAAGGTCAATTTATTTTTCCGTTATCTGGTTGTATATCAATACAATAGGTATCGGCATTTTATTGTTATACCTATGCTTCGGTGAACTGTTTTCAATAGGTACAATAGGGATATAAAATGAGCAGACAGGCGATAAACGTATAAACAATAGCATATCATGGCCAAGTACATTTTTGTTACCGGAGGTGTAACGAGTAGTTTAGGAAAAGGGATTATAGCAGCTTCACTTGCAAAATTATTACAGGCAAGGGGGCTGACGGCGACTATCCAGAAATTTGATCCTTATATTAATGTCGACCCCGGTACGCTTAACCCCTATGAACATGGTGAGTGTTATGTAACAGAGGATGGAGCAGAAACAGATCTTGACCTAGGTCACTATGAGCGTTTTCTCAATATTTATACTTCACAGGCCAATAATGTTACAACCGGACGTATTTATCAGACGGTTATCAATAAAGAAAGAGCTGGCGATTTCCTGGGTAAAACTGTACAGGTGGTACCACATATTACCGATGAAATCAAGCGAAGAATGTTATTACTGGGGGAAGACAATAAATTCGATATCATCATCACCGAAATTGGAGGAACAGTTGGCGACATTGAAAGTTTACCCTTTATAGAAGCAGTGCGCCAGTTGCAATGGGAGCTGCCAGATGAAGATGTAATGGTCGTTCACCTTACACTTATTCCTTACCTGCGTGCCGCCAAAGAACTGAAAACAAAGCCTACACAACACAGTGTAAAAATGCTTAGTGAAACAGGTGTGCATCCTGATATTATTGTGTGCAGAACGGAAGAACCCCTGAATGATGATATCAAACGCAAAATTGCATTGTTCTGTAATGTAAAGACCGAAGCAGTAATTGAAGCGATGGATGCTTCAACCATCTACGAAGTGCCTTTGCTGATGCTGCGTGAAAAACTCGACCTGATCTGTCTGAAAAAACTCAATATCACGCAGTTCAGTGAACCCAATCTTGATAAATGGAAAGGATTTCTCGATAAACTGAAATATCCCAAAAGCAAAGTAACCGTTGGACTGATTGGAAAGTATATTGAATTACAGGATGCTTATAAATCTATCCTGGAAAGCTTTGTACATGCAGGTGCAATGAACGAAGTAAAAGTGCAGGTGGTAAACGTACACAGCGAATACATTACACCGGAAAATGTTGCAGAAAAACTGGAAGGACTCGATGGTTTACTGGTAGCACCTGGTTTTGGTCATAGAGGTATTGAAGGTAAAATTGTAGCAGTACAATATGCTCGTGAAAAAGGCTTGCCTTTCTTTGGTATTTGTCTGGGTATGCAGATGGCCGTGATTGAGTTTGCGAGAAATATTCTCGGGTTGAGTGATGCACATTCTACAGAAATGGATACATCAACCTCTAATGCTGTCATCAATATGATGGAAGAACAGAAAAAAATTAAGATGATGGGTGGTACCATGCGTTTGGGTGCGTATCCATGTGAGATAAAACCCGGCAGCCTGGCTCAAAAAATATATGGGGAAACAAATATTACAGAACGTCACCGCCATCGTTATGAATTTAATAACGATTATTTCGACCAGTTTGAATCCAATGGTATGATTGCCAGTGGACGTAACCCCGAAACAGGTTTGGTGGAAATTATGGAAATACCTGTGCACCCCTTCTTTATTGGTGTTCAGTATCACCCGGAATTAAAAAGTACAGTAGAAAAACCCGCACCGCTTTTTGTACATTTTATTGGAGCAGCAAAAAAATACAATGAACAAAGAAGTGCCATAAAGAAAACCAGTTTGCAGGGCGAGAAATAAAGTACCATAACATTATACAGCTATTCAGGACCCGGTTTTACCGGGTCTTTTTGTATGCCTCAATTGAAACCTGTATTTTTCAGTAACCAATAAACTGATTACAAACATGAGAACATTGTCCTCAGCAATAGTATTCCTTTTGTTTTTCATCTTTGCCAACAACCTAACAGCCCAGCCGCCAAGTGGTATTCATTGGTCAAAAGATGGTACTGGCTATTTTGCAGTAGAAGATGGTAATATCGTATTGACACAATTACCTGGTTTTACCAAAACCACTATTGTTGCCAAAAATCAACTTACGCCAGCGGGAGCAGCAGCGCCATTGTCGGTACGGAATTTTTTCTTCTCTCCCGACAACCAGCAAGTAATGATTTATACCAACACCAAAAAAGTATGGCGTTATGATACGCGGGGAGATTACTGGTTGCTCGATTTGAATAGTAAGCAACTTAAGCAGCTAGGTAAAGGACGTACCGCTTCATCACTCATGTTTGCCAAATTTTCTCCTGATGGGAAAAAAGTAGCGTACGTAAGTGAATACAATGTATATGCAGAAGATGTAAAAACAGGTGTGGTAACCGCACTCACCAAAAACGGTAACCGTAAACTCATCAATGGCACTTTTGATTGGGTGTATGAAGAAGAGTTTGGATGCAGAGATGGTTTCAGGTGGAGCCCTGATAGTAAGCATATTGCTTTCTGGCAAATTGATGCCAAAGCCACTAAGGATTACCTGATGATTAATACTACCGATTCTATCTATTCATTTGCTATTCCGGTTGAATACCCTTCTGCCGGAGAATCGCCATCGCCCTATAAAATCGGTGTAGTAAATGTAGACAGCCGCCAGCAAAAATGGATGAGTATTCCTACAGATCCGGTATTGCAGTCTTATGTTCCCAGAATGGAATGGAGCAATCATAAAGAGCTCATTATTCAACACATGAATCGCAAACAAAACCAGACCGATCTGATGTTGTGTGATATTGTAACCGGCACATCAAAATCCATTTATCGGGAATCAGATGAAGCATGGATCAGCACCGTTGGTGAGTGGGATAATGATTATGATTATGGGGGTTGGGACTGGCTGAACAATGGCTCAGCATTTTTATGGGCTTCAGAAAAAGATGGTTGGCGTCATTTATACAGGGTATCTGTTGATGCGAAAACCGAAACGCTGATTACCAAAGGAAATTATGATGTGATAGACCTGCATGCTATTGATGAAAAAACAGGGTATGTATATTTTGCTGCATCACCTGAAAACGCTACCCAAAAATATTTATATCGAACTAAACTGGATGGCTCAGGTATTGCGGAAAGGCTAACACCCGCTAATCAGCCCGGTACACATAATTATATTGTATCACCAACAGGTGCTTATGCGCAGCATAGTTTCTCCAATTACTATACACCCAGTGTAAGGGAATGGGTAGCATTAGACGGCCATAAGCCGATTGATGGCAACAAAGTAAATGAAGCGCTGTCTAAATCAAATAAAAGCACATCAAACCTGGAATTTTTTAAAGTCACTACAGTAGATGGTGTAGAGATGGACGGCTGGATGGTAAAACCGAAACAATTCGATCCCACAAAAAAATACCCTGTTGTATTTTTTGTGTACACAGAACCAGCCGGTGCCAATGCAAAAGATCAATACGGATCTGGTAGCAACAGGCTTTATGCAGGTAATATGGCCGATGATGGTTATATCTATATTACTGTGGACAATAGAGGAACTCCTGTACCCAAAGGAAAGCAGTGGCGAAAAAGTGTTTATCGCAAAGTAGGATTGGTAAATATCCGCGACCAGGCAATGGCTGCGAAGGAAATATTCAAATGGGGTTATATCGATACGAGTCGTGTAGCTGTTTGGGGTTGGAGTGGAGGAGGTTCTGCTACGCTGAACCTGTTGTTCCAGTATCCGGAAATTTATAAAACAGGTATTTCTATTGCTGCAGTAGCGAACCAGCTTACCTACGATAATATTTATCAGGAGAGATACATGGGACTTCCTCAGGAAAATATGAAAGACTTTGTGGATGGTTCACCCATTACCTACGCTAAAAATCTGAAGGGCAACCTTTTGTATATTCATGGAACAGGTGACGATAATGTGCATTACAATAATGCTGAAATGCTGATCAATGAACTGGTGGCACATGGAAAACAATTTCAGTTGATGAGCTACCCCAACCGTTCACACGGTATTTCAGAAGGAAAAGGAACCACGCAACACCTATCACGCCTCTATACGAATTTCCTCAGGCAGTATTGTCCTCCGGGAGGTAGGTAAACAGAGAAACAGAGGAACAGAGAAATGTCCAATGTCGAAATGAATTCTCTCCTTCGACATTGGACATTTCTCTGTTCCTCTGTTCATCATTCCCTATTCTTCCTGTTTCACCAGCATATCTCTTTTCATATCTTTCCATGTTTGATCGAGTGAACTGGCCCGTTCATTTTTCCATTCTGCCACTGCTTCTTTCATATTTTGTTTGCGTGCTGCATCTGCTTCGGTCAAAGCATCTTTGATGAATTGGCTATCCTGTTCAAAGGCAGACTGGTTGTGTAATTCTTTTAATGCCAGTTCCCGTTCATGATTTTTTAGGGTGAGTTCTTTTTCAAGTGCTTCACGTAATCGTACTTTTTCGTCGTAGCTACCATCGGGAAGTAATGTTTTAGCAATTACCGGCATTAATTCAATCAGCATTAAAATAGCCACCAGTAAATAATACCTGAAAGCAACAGAAGTATTATTACTTACCAGGTTATTCAATGCTTCAATGCGGGTAATAAAACCATTGTTGAGTAATGCTTCAAAATTTGCCTGCTCCAGTTGTATATTTTTTTCCAGGGCTACCAGTTGGCTGTCTATCCGGTTGATCTGTGGCTGCGACTGGCTTTCAAGGGTTTTGTAGTTCGCATCCAGTTGCTGGTATTCTCTTTGTTTGGCTGCAGCAATATCTTTCAGCCCAATTTTTCTGCTCCCGCCTGTACCATCTGTTTCACTGATAAATCCGTCGCGGGCAGCGCTTACTTCGGTATATCTGTTATTGAGTTGTAGCTGTAGTGCAGTTTTTTGGTCTGTCAGCTCTTTTTTAGCAGATGCATATACCGAATCCTGACTGACTCTTTTTTCTTTCTTTCGCTGTTCATTGTCTATAGACACCTGCACTTTTATTTCCTTATCAAAAAGATATAACAATGCAGGCTGAGCCATAAACAAACCAATGGTTAATGCCAGTATGGTACGAAACAAAAGAGGAATAAATTTCTTTTTATTGCTCCTTGAAATGCCTTTAATCAGGGCCCTGTCTATGGATAGTATAATTCCTCCCATAAAAATACCCAGGAGAATAGCCGCTATAAGGGAGCCGGTAACAGTAGAAAAAAAATAGGTCCAGGCCAGTGTGGCAAAGAGCCAGGTGCCCATTACGGTCATGCCAACGATAGCATAACGGTTCCGGTCGATTACACAGGTTTTAAGCAGCTCTTTTTCAGCTGTAGCCAGCCACCAAAAAAACTCCTGCCATCGGGTAGGGGCATTGGTATCACTCTCGGAAAGGGTTTGTGTTTTTTCCAGCATACAAAGGGTTTGAATCGTAAAATGAGTAGAAGTCGGGAATCCCTGTTTGTGGTTGAGTTGAGAGAGGTTATAAAGAAACGACCATTTTGTCGTTTTTGTAATATTTTGGGCCTTTTTGTGTCTATTTTAACGCGGGGAAACTTAGCGCACTAATCTTCCCCGCAAATATTACCTTTGCCCCTCAATAAAAATTAGTATGAAGACGGACAAGAATACGGTCATTGGCTTTGTTTTACTGGGTGTTTTGTTCTTTTTGTATTTCTGGTACAGTAATAAGCAGCAATCTGCTATTCTGGAGATCAAGAAAAAGCAGGAAGATTCACTCGCCCTTGTGAATGCCGCAAAACGCCCGGTAGTAGATAGTGCCACTATGCAGTTGGATTCGTTGAAAAGAGATTCTGCAAGCAGAGCGGCATTGGCCGGTGATTTTACTACTGCAGCTATTGGTGCAGAATCGTTGGTGAGTGTAGAGAATAAACTGATGAAAGTTACTTTCACCAATAAAGGTGGTCAGGTAAAATCAGTGGAACTGAAAAACTATACGAAACCAGATAGCAGTGCCGTATTACTTTCTGATAAGGCAAACCTGGGATATACGATTAATACTGGTGCTAACCAGTCGGCTAATACAACAGATTTATTCTTTACTGCCGCTGAGCCAGTAAAGAAAGCAGATGGATCGCAAGTGGTTATTTTTACATTATCAGCAAGTAACGGACAGCAGGTGGTGCATCAGTATACTATTCTTCCGGAAGCATATATGATCGACTGGAATGTATCGTTAACAGGTGCAGATAAATTGCTGAGCCAGGGTTTGCTGAATATGAAGTGGAATATTGAAACTTCTCAACTGGAACGTTCTGCTGAATATGAGCGTCAGATGTCGAATATCTGCTTCTCAGAAAACAATGAATTCGATTATATTTCTGCCAATAACGAAAAGAAATTTGAAGAGTCTGTTCAGTGGGTAAGTGTGGTACAGCAGTTTTTTAACAGCACCGTTATTGCAAAGAACGGTTTTACCACTGGTCAGGTAAACTGGCAGCGTAAGACAGACTCAACCAATTCACTGGCAACAACAGAAACCAATTTGCAGATGAAATTGCCGGTTGCAGCATCTGTAACGGCTCCATTTCAATTGTATTATGGTCCGAGCGATTATGAAATACTGAAAAAGCAGGCGCCCGAAATGGATCGTATTGTGAACCTGGGAAGGGATATGTATTCTTTTGTGCGCCCCATCAACAAATACATTATCATGCCGGTATTCGATTTCTTTGCCGGTTTTGTAACCAATTTCGGATGGGTGGTTTTATTACTGACATTATTTATCCGTCTCGTTACATCTCCACTTACCTATAGCAGTTATTTGAGTGGTGCTAAAATGAAAGCATTAAGACCTGAACTGGATATTCTAAAAGGAAAATTTGGCGACGATAAACAGGGTTTTGCCATGGAGCAGATGAAATTGTTCCGCGAAGCAGGTGTGAACCCATTGGGTGGTTGTATACCGGCATTATTACAGATCCCTATCTTCTTTGCATTGTATAGTTTCTTTAATGCCAATATCTCCTTGCGTGGCCAGTCGTTCTTATGGAGCGATGACTTGTCGTCTTATGATGTAATTGCAACGTTACCATTCTCCATTCCATTGGGTTTTGGAGATCATATCAGCTTGTTTACCATCACCGCTGTGGTAACCAGTTTCCTGATCTCTATCTATAATATGAGCATGACCCCAACACAGGATAACCCTATGTTGAAGTATATGCCTTATATCTTCCCATTCATGTTATTGTTTATCTTCAACAGGCTCCCATCGGCGTTAACCTGGTATTATACTGTATCGAATCTTGTGACTTTAGGACTGCAGTTCGTAATTCAGAATTATATCATCAATCACGACCAGATTCTGGCTAAAATTGATGAGAAAAGAAAAGCACCGAAAAAGAAAAGCAAATGGCAGGAGCGTTATGAACAAATGATGGAAAGTCAGAAAAAATTACAGGACCTGAAGGATAAAAACCAGAAGCGTAATAAGTAATTGCTTTGTTAAATGATAATTTTATTCAAGCCCCGCACCTGTTGCGGGGCTTTTTTACTAACATTGGCACGGAATTGTATTAGTTTACCTAAACAGGTTGTATGAAAAAGTTAATGATACTCACCACACTGATGCTGTTCTTTATATCGGTTTTTGCACAGCAAAGGGTGGTGGCTGAATGTACTGTTGCCTATAACATTACACTCGATGATAATAGTGTAGACGCAGGTACTGCCGCTACATTGAAAGCTACTACCAAAACAGTATATATAAAAGGGGTAAACAGCAGGACAGATCTTACCAGTCCTTCTTTTTCGCAGTCTGTCATTTATAATAAGAACACTGCTACGGCCACTATTCTCCGTAGTATCGGAGCCAATAAGTTTATGACGAAGCTGGATCAGTCTAAATGGATATCGGAGCATGCCCGTTATTCAAATATGAAACTGATAAAAAGCGATGAAACAAAAACTATATTGGGTTATGAGTGTAAAAAACTGGTGCTTGAACTTACAGATGGTACTACGCTTAACGTATTCTATGCCGCCAATATAGCGCCATCAGTAAAAGAGTTTGAATACCAGTTTAAAGATGTGCCGGGGTTTGTATTGGAATATGAGGCAACAGAAACGGAGGGGCGAAAAATAAAATATACGGCCGCACAGATTAATTTTAATCCGGTAGCAGCTTCAAGATTTGATATACCCACAAGCGGATACAGAATACTTAATTAAGGATACAAGGAAGAAGAGATTCAAGGTACAAGAAAACAAGAAAGGTGAAATTAACGCTGTGCGGGAGCAGGCGTTTTAAACTTGGGAACTTTTACTTTGAACTTATAAGGATATACATAAGAAGTATTTCCGTTATTGTAGCGAAGTAAAGAAGTTACCTCCATACCATTTTTAGTAGACTGCTGGGTTACGGTTTGAGAACCATTTTTCAGGTGCAGTGAGTATTTCAGCGAAGAATAAGAAACCGCTTTGGCTGAAAGATGATGCATGTTTTTCAGGCTGTAAGTGCTTTCTTTTGCTTTTTTCTCCGTGATACCGGTAAACGTAAACGCAGCAAAAGCCAATTGAGCACCCAATACAAATAGGGTAGCTACAGTTAGTTTTCGTATGTGTTTACGGACCGTCATTTGGACAAAGGTAAATATTTATTTAATAAAAAAACAATTCGCACAATATTAACTTAACGTTTAGTTGTAAAAAAAGTTACGGGAAACTTGGAAAAAAGGTTTTTTCAGCCTATTTTAGGTAAACCCATTGAAAGATGAGAGACAATCCGTACCGCGAAGACAGAGAAGCCCTCAAAGAACTCCTCCAACAGTATCAAAATCTGAAACAAGGTCGCCAGCACAGTTTTATTGAAGAAGATGCTTTTGAACGTATTATAGATTATTACGATGAAAAAGATGATATCAATGAAGCACTTGAAGCGGCAGAAACGGGTCTTGAACAGTATCCTTACTCTTCACAATTAATGATCAAGAAGGCTGATCTGTTACTGGCATCCCGTAAATACAAGGAGGCCCTGGACGTGCTTGAAAATGCCGAATTGTTCGATAGTAGCGATATCAACCTATACATATTAAAAACAGATGCATATTTGGCACTCGACCAGCAACCGAAAGCAGTAGCGCTTCTGGAAGCAGCGCTTGGTATGTTTGAGGGGGAGGAAAGGCTTGATTTACTCTTTGAACTGGCGGATGTATATGATGATTACGAGGAGTTTGATAAAGTATTTGATTGCCTGAAGCTGATTCTCGAGGAAGATTCTTCCAACGAGGAGGCTTTGTATAAAATATGTTTCTGGACTGATTTTACGGGTCGTAATGAGGAAAGTATCCGTTTGCACCAGCAGATCATTGAAGACCAGCCATTCAGCGAGTTGGCCTGGTTTAACCTGGCAGCAGCTTATCAGGGGCTTAAACTCTATGAAAAAGCCATTGATGCCTATCAGTATGCTGTAGCCATCGATGAAAAATTTGATTATGCTTACCGCAATATGGGTGATGCCTACCTGCGGTTGCGTAAATACAAAGAAGCCATTGAAGTGCTGGAGAAAGTACTTGAACTCACCCGACCCGAAGATGTGATTTATGAAGCCATTGGTCATTGCTATCACCGCATGGGTAATTATGCACAGGCACGTTTTCATTATAAAAAAGCGGTGCACCTGAATCCCGACGACAGTAAACTTCATTACAAGATAGCAGTTACCTATATGCTCGAAGAGCAGTGGGCCAGTGCGGTAAAGCAACTGGACAATGCCATGCGCATTCATCGTTCCATACCGGAATATAACCTGGCCATGGGTGAATGCAAAATGAACCTTCACCAGTATAAAGATGCTATTCAGTATTTTGGAACGGTTGTGCGGCATAAAACCAGGAACGTGGCGGGCTGGGAGGCTTTAATACGCTGCCTGATTAAAGCCGGATTTCATGAAGAAGCAGTTGAACAATGTCTGGCAGCATTAAAAGCAACAGACGGCAAACCTGTATTTCTGTTTTACCAGAGTGCCATGCTTTTTGTAATGGGAAAATCAAAGGAGGCATTACTGAAGCTGGAAGAAGCCATGGAAAAAGCACCAAGACTGGTAAAAAAATTTATTGAAATCAACCCTTCTATTCTCCAGAATAACCAGGTAGTAGATATTGTGGCTCGTTACAAAAAAGGGAAAAAAATATAAACAAATCCATCCTTTACCCATATTCATGAAAAGGCAGCCCGCAAAATGCGCTGATTAACTTATTTTTGCGTGCGTAAAACAACCTACATGAATTTTAACCTTTCTCAGATTCCCGACAGAACTCAACAGCCTCGTACTTCCGGATTAACAATGATAATGGACAAAGGACTCAGCATTAATGAAGTCCATAATTTCATGAGTGTGGGTGGCCCCCATGTAGATATTGTAAAATTTGGTTTTGGTACCTCATTTGTTACGCCTAACCTGCGTCAGAAAATTGAAGCATACCAGTCATACAATGTTCCTATTTATTTTGGTGGAACTTTATTTGAAGCCTTCCTCATTCGTAACCAGTTCGAAGATTATATCAATGTGTGTAAAGACTATGGCATCAATTATATGGAAGTGAGTGATGGCTCAATCAGCATACCCCATGCTGAAAAATGCGGATATATTGAGAAACTGACCAAGCATGGTACAGTATTAAGTGAAGTGGGTAGTAAAGATGCTGCACATATTATTCCTCCCTATAAATGGATTGAACTGATGCGGGCTGAACTGGAAGCAGGTTCATCCTATGTTATTGCCGAAGCCCGTGAAGCAGGTAATGTGGGTATCTATCGCGGAAGTGGTGAAGTACGCGAAGGACTGGTACAGGAAATCCTGACACAGATACCTGAAGAAAAAATTATCTGGGAAGCCCCGCAGAAAGCGCAACAATTGTACTTCCTTGAACTGATTGGTTGTAATGTGAACCTTGGAAATATTGCACCGCACGAGATACTGGCTCTTGAAGCCATGCGTATTGGTTTGCGTGGTGATACTTTTGAGCTTTACCTTAATAAACCATAAGATGAAACGCTACGGCCTCATCGGTTATCCACTCAGTCATTCCTTTTCGCAACGGTATTTCACAGAAAAATTTGCAAAAGAATCAATTGAGGGTGTGGTATATGAGAATTATTCAATTGCGCAGATTGATCAGTTAAAAAATATTCTCGAACAACAGCATGATCTATGTGGTTTCAATGTAACCATTCCTTACAAAAAGGAGGTATTGGCATTTTTGTCATCAGCTTCTCCCGTTGTAGAGGAAATGGGTGCCTGTAATTGTGTGAAAATAGAAAATGGCAGACTTGTTGGGCATAATACCGATGTAGTAGGCTTTGAACAGTCTTTGCTGCCTTACCTGAAAGCACATCATCAACGTGCCTTGGTATTGGGAACCGGTGGAGCAGCTGCTGCAGTGGCATATGTATTCAGGCAAAGAGAAATTCCATTTCAGTATGTATCAAGAACAAAGTCGGCTACATCATTAGCTTATGATGATCTCGATGAAGACCTAATGAGAAACCATACACTTGTCATCAATACCACACCATTGGGTATGTCGCCTTTAGTTGATCAATATCCTCCTATTCCATTTCAATGGATCAACGAGCAGCATCACTGTTTCGACCTTATTTATAATCCAGCTGAAACATTGTTTCTGCAAAAAGCAAAAGCCACTGGTGCCAGCATACAAAATGGGGCCGAAATGCTGGTAATACAGGCAGAAGAGAGCTGGCGTATCTGGAACGAAAGGGAATGATGAATATCGAATATCCAATTTTGAATTTCGAAGTTGAATATTAATTATTGAATAATAAGGGTTCCTTTGAGTTTAATGTCTCTTGATGATGAACCAATCATCAACCTGAAATCGCCCGGTTCGATTACTTTATTCATATCTGTATCAAATAAAGAAAGATGTTCAGGTAATATTTTAAAACTTATTTTCCTGCTTTCACCTGCTTTCAGGTGAATACGTTCAAAGCCTTTTAACTGCATCACGGGTTGGGAAACAGATGATAATAAATCCCTGATATACAACTGCACTACTTCATCCCCATCTCTTATACCTGTATTTGTTACAGTAAGATTGATCAATGTGCTGTCTCCTTTTTTCAAAACGGGCTTATCAATCACAAGATCAGAGAACTGAAAACTGGTATAGCTTAACCCAAATCCAAAAGGAAAGAGGGGAAGACCCGTGAGGTTATTATAATCATCCCCACGTCCTGTAGGGGCGTGGTTATAAACCAATGGTAGCTGTGCTTCAGACAGCGGGAAGGTGATGGGTAATTTACCCGATGGATTATAATCGCCCGTTAATACACGGGCAACAGCATGACCACCCTGTTCTCCCGGGTACCAGGCTTCTATTATTGCATCAACCTGATCAATCCAGTTGGTCATGGTAACTGCACTACCACCAATTAAAACAACAATTATTTTCTTTCCGGTTTTGGCCAACTCCTGTATGAGTTGTTCCTGTAAGCCCGGTAACTGTAAAGAGGCGCGGTCTCTGAATTCGCCTTCTTCAATACCAGCAACAACAATCACGGCGTCTGTTTCTTTAGCCATTGCCACAGCTTGTTGTATGGAGACATTATGATCGTCTTTTACCCCCAGATCCCATATTAATTGAACATGGGCATTGCCATTGGTTTCTTTAAACTCAATACGTATTGCATAGTCTTTGTCTTTTTGCAATTGAACAGGGACCGTTCTTATATGATAACTCTGTTTTTCCCACTGGTCAATAATAAGCTGATCATTCAGATAAAAGCGAAAACCATCATTCCCTTCTAATCCTATATTAAAGCTTCCACTTTCCGGCGCATGCAGAATACCTGTCCATCGGATGCTGTAGAAATCATTTGGTAATTTTTCATCAGGACCATATAAAGTCCAGTGAAAATCGATGGTTTTATCGGTGCGTTGTAAAACCGGAGTACCAGACAAGTCAATACTTTTATAGTACGATCCTTTCAAACCATTAATTTTTTGATTGCCTTCCGTATATGAAAACACTTTTTCCGGAACTATGGTAAAAGATTTTGTTTGTCTTGGAACACCCTCAGTATACCTGATTTTTGTTTGAGGTAGTAATGATTGAAGTCCTTCCAGAATATTTATTTTTTCATTGCCTGCGCCACTGTATCCACCCAGTCTTGCTTCTTTGGCATCTGCACCTACCAATGTAATGGAACGAATATTTTTTGAAAGAGGCAGTGCATTCTTTCTATTTTGTAATAATACAATTGATTCCAATGCAGCCTGTTTAGCCAGTTCTTGGTGGGTATTTTTATAACTCCTATCTGCAGCCAGTTTTTCATCGACATATGGCTGTTCAAATAAACCCAGTTCAAATTTTGCAGTTAAAACCCTTGAAACTGCATCATTTATTCTTTCCTGTTCTATACTGCCGTCAAGAAATGGCGGAATAAAAAGTTTATAATGATCAATCTGTGTCTGAAAAATTACATCCAGACCATTACTGATAGATTGTTTACCCGCATCAGCATAATCTTTGGCAGTATAATGTAGAACGTTGGCGCCACCTACGGCACTGGCATCAGAAATAACAAAACCTGTAAAACCCCATTGTTTTTTCAGTGTTTCTGTAAGCAGTTTTTTATGAGCAGTGGCCGGACTTCCGTCAACTGCATTATAAGAAGTCATGATTGATCTGGCACCCGCTTTTTGAATGGCTTCAATAAAGGGTGGGTAGTGAATTTCCTGGAACAATCTTTCATTAAAAAATACAGGGTAACTGTCGCGGCCACCATCGCCTACATTGGCAATAAAATGTTTGGGGGTGGTAATGATATTTTTCTGTTCAAATGATTTGATGAATGCTACACCCATTTTAGCACTGAGGAAGGGGTCTTCTCCATAGGTTTCTTCTGTACGCCCCCAACGAACATCTGAAGCAATATTGATAACGGGTGATAATACCTGCCTGATACCTCTCGCTGATGCTTCTTTCGCAATGGCATTCGACACCTGTTCCATCAGATTCGTGTTCCAGGAAGCAGCCAGTCCGATACTCTGAGGGAAAACGGTGGCTCCTTCGCGAACCAATCCATGTAATGCTTCGTCAAAAGGTATGATTGGAATACCCAGTCTGGTTTGTTCTACAAAATACCGTTGAAGGGTATTAATCTTTCTGGCAAGACTCAGTGCATTTTCTCTGGTATTGTATTGCAGTATTTGTTGTGCTGCATTACCATTCAATGATCCGGCACTTACCTGAAAACCAAATAAACCATGTCTGTATTTTTCTTCTTCCCCTTTTTTAATCTCACCGGGAATCATAAACAACTGAAAAAATTTTTCTTCCGCTGTCATCCTCGATAAAAGATCTTTTACCCTTTCTGCTATAGGGAGATTTTTATTTTTATAAGCAGGTAAATCTTGTGCAATACTGTTGATGCCAAAACTGGTGAACGCTGCAAGTACAAGAAAAAAAGAAAAACAGTTTTGTTGCTTCATGGTCCGGTTACTTATTGACTTGTCAATTTTGCTGCTGCTTTTTCAGGGATACTTACTTTTTTTCGGTTTGTATAATCAAAACAGATCATACCCGTTTTGGCTTTAGCGGCCAGTACCCAGCCTTCAGCTGTTTCCATTTCTATTTTATAAAAAAGGTCAAAGCCAAGTTTATCAAGATCGGCGGCTGCTACAGAAATACGTATCCGGTCTCTGTGGGATAGTTCTTTTTTATATTCAAGCGCCACATCAGCCATAATAAGTCCCACACCTTCAAAAGAAAGTTCTTTGTATCCGAAAGAGAGCAGGTATTGCTCACGTGCCTCGTGTATCAATGATAAAAACACGTCATTGCCTACATGGCCACCATAGTTCAGATCGGTGATACGTATTACCAGTTCTGTTGAAAAGTGAAAACTGTCGGGAAGGTTTATTTTAATTCGGTTCATCTGTCAGTTGGTTTAAAAAATCGACCAGTTGTACAATGGCTTTTTTGCGATGGCTGTATTGGTTTTTTTCTTCCATAGTCATTGCTGCAAAGCTTATGGAAGCACCATCAGGTATAAAAACCGGATCATAGCCAAAACCACTGTTACCAGATGCAGTAGTAGTGATAGTTCCTTTGCAAATGCCTTCAAACTGGTATTCTTTATCGTTCCATATCAGCGAAACAACGGTTCTGAATTGCGCTGAGCGGTCAGGTGTATTTTGTAAATGCGATAATAATTTATCGATATTGGCCTGAAAATCTTTTTGTTCTCCTGCATACCTCGCACTTTTTACGCCAGGCTCTCCATTCAATGCCATTACTTCCAGCCCGGTATCTTCACTGAATACATTTTTTCCGGTAAGGCGATGAATGGTAGTAGATTTCTCAGAAGCATTGGCCTCCAGTGTCGGGTGGGGTTCTGGTATATCAATATCAATACCCGCATCCTTTAAAGTAATCACCTGTACCTGATTACCGATAACACTGCTGATTTCATCAACCTTATGTTGGTTATTGGTTGCGAATATGAGGGTTGGTTTGTTCATGATATATTGAACATATTTTTAAGACTAAGCCATAGTTTGCTTTTCTCCAGTTTGGCTTCTCTGGAATCAGCGGTCATCAGGTTAAGTGATGGTGCAAATAAGAAGGAGCATTGATCGTAAGCCTGTACCTGGTAATTGGGTAAGTCGAACGGAAGCTCTAATGAAGCTGGTGGAATATCAAATGCCATCATAAACCTGGGCTGTAGCCATGACTTTAATGCGGAAAAATCAGAAGGGTTATTTAAAAAATTAACAATTGCCACATCCCCCAGGTTAAGCTTGCAGGCGGCAAGTATTGCAGATAGAAATTGCAAAGAATTGTCGTTTAAATACACGGCCTCGGGTTCTTTTACCAGAATACATATATTTTTCCTGTTATCACCCAGAAATTCTGGTTTTACAGGGGTCTCCAACTGCTTTTTTTTGGGTAAATTGCTCTCAATTGTTGATTCACCAATTACCACCAACTGCGACTTGTAAAGGTCGGAGAGCACAAAATCGGGCAGCTGAATGTTGGGAGGGTTCATACAATGTGAAATATTAACAGTTGTTAGTTTTTATTTTTTTCGTTTCTTTGCGCCAAATATAGAACTATGACAGCAGCACTAGACATAAACATCACGAAAGTTGAGACCAGTAAGTTACTCGAAATGACATTGGAAAATATTCCTTTTGGAAAATATTTTACAGATCATATGCTGGAGGCTGATTATGAAAATGGGGAGTGGAAAAATGTAGAAATCAAACCTTACCAGCCATTATTGATGGAACCTTCTGTTGCTGCACTGCATTATGGTCAGGCTATTTTTGAGGGCATTAAAGCATATAAGGATCAGGATGGCAATGTGGCCATATTTCGCCCACAGGATAATTTTAAACGTTTCAATATTTCTGCAGAACGTATGCAGATGCCAACCGTTCCGGAAGAAATTTTTATGGAAGGTATGCGTATGCTGATTGAGATAGATAAGAACTGGGTTCCTTCTATGAAAGACCATTCGTTGTATATCCGTCCTTTTATGTTTTCATCAGATCCGGTGATTGGTGTTAAACCTTCTGAGACTTATAAATTCATGATTATATTAAGTCCCACTGGTCCATATTATACTGCACCCATGAAAATTTATGTGGAAGAGAAGTATACACGTGCGGCTCCGGGTGGAGTAGGGTTCTCTAAAAATGCAGGTAACTATGGTGCAAGTATGTTGGCAACAGCAGAGGCTAAGAAAGCTGGTTACGATCAGGTTCTCTGGACCGATGCATTTGAACATCGCTACCTGCAGGAAGTTGGAACCATGAATGTGTTCTTTATCATTGGAAATACTGCTGTAACCCCTTCACTCGAAGAAGGGACTATTCTGGCAGGTGTTACGAGAGACAGCGCCATGGAAGTGCTGAAAGACATGGGCCTTGAGGTAGTTGAAAAAAAGATCAGTATAGAAGACCTGATGGATGCACACCGTGCCGGAATTTTGTATGAAGTATTTGGAACAGGAACAGCTGCAACAATTTCACTGATCAAAGAACTTCGTTACAAGGATTATGTAATGCATTTCGATACTGATCAATGGAAAATAGCGCCTGAATTAAAAACCAGACTTACAGATATCCGTGAAGGAAGGGCTGCTGATACACACGGCTGGATGTTTAAAGTATAACATGATATCATTTTATAATGAATGGCTCACTTTTTTGTGAGCCATTTTTTTTATAGTTTGATAAATGTTTTTGCTATTACATATTTGCCTGAATGAACTTCTGCTATATAATGACCTTTTAATAAACTGCTAACAGGAATCTGTTGTGTAAATGTCTGTTGTTCTCCCATGTTTTGACTCAGGATTAGCTGCCCCGTTACATTTTTAATCAGTATACGTGTATTTGCTTTTTCTCTTGCTTGTAACGTAATATTCAATATATGTGTGGCAGGTACCGGATAAAGTTGTAGCTCCAATACTTCCTCCGGTGGATCGGGCTTTTGTGGTGAGCGGATGACGAATCTGTTTCTGCCAAAACTTTCAGTGTCTTTTGTTATGGTGAAATGATAAGTTTTGTTGGTATCAATTTTTATTTTGTTTCCTGTATAGGAGTCATATAGTTCAATTTCAATACCCGGCTTTAACCAAACCCGTGAAAATCGGAATATAAATGGTCCGTCAACTTTTGTATGAATACCTAACGGAATATATGTTCGGTTGGTCATCCATCTTGCATCAACAGATAATGGAATAGTGTCTGCACTTAAGGTATACAGATTCGATTCAGGGTTCATGATTTTTTCTGCATCTGCTGCATCATATCTCGTTCTGGCTGAATCAACATCCAGTATCAGTAATTTATCATGAAGTATGCTGTCTTTTATCAACTCTATTTCAAATTGATGAGTATTTTCTATACAGTCTTCCAGTGAATCGGGTATGGGTATAATTTGTTTTGATTGTTCTGAATAAGATAGAAATAATGGCCTGTCTGATATTGTTTTAATGATAAAACCTTCAAAATTCACAATCGTATTATTCGCAGCAAAAGCTTTGGTACGATAGGCTCCATGTGTGGCAAGGCTTGTATCCCATACCCAGTAATAATTTCCGATCCCATCACTCTTTGTAATAAATTTTGAATTGATGGGAGATAGGTATGGATTGCCGGTTAACAAATAATTACTGTCTGCACCATTCGGAAATTCAATTTCGGTATCCCCCGTTATACCGGTACCATTAAAGAATAATGTTATGGGATTTTTGTTCAGGGATGGCTGAGCCGGATTTGATAATGTAATTCCCCTGCCGGCTGGCCATAAAGTATCTTTACCTGTTTCAAAGGATTGCCATTTAAATGACACAGCATTTTTGTTTATGGGTTGTATGCTGTTTATCATGTAAATGCTGTCACTTGCTGAAAAGCCTGATGTAAAAAATACAAAACCCTTGTTCTGTAAAAAATTACTGTCGGGTGAGAGGTGAACAGACAGATTATTTTTAAATGGATGGTGTATGAATAATTCTCTTTGCCTTCCGGCAATATTCCGTGTTGTGGAAACTCGCCCCTTTAAAATGGTACCCGGTGCATTTGGATGATTGGTTGCTTTATTGCTTAGAAAGAGCAGGTCGTTACTATTCAGTATTCCTTTTTGAATGGAGAAATAATCCTGAATAAATAAAGTATCACTAAGTTCCAGTTCAGTGCCAGCAGCAATCAAACCTGCAACTGATTTATTGGTGAAAATACTTGTGTGCAATAACTGTTTCTCTTTTCCTCCAGAAATTATAACTCCCTTACTTACATCAATATTAGCTGAGCCGGATAATGAGCCGGTAAATAAAAGTGAACCAGTGATGCGAAGCAGTTGTGAAGGGTGGATAAATAAGGATTTACAAAATGCACTGTCATTGACCTCAATAAAGTTTCTACTATCAGCTTCAGTAATAAAAACATCTGTCTGCCTGTCAGGCATAGTTCCGCCGCACCAATTACCGCCAATATTCCAGCTATTCGATTGTTGCCCCAACCATAAACCACTTGAGCGTACTTCAATAAGTACATTGTCTGAAGTGTCGCTGCAGGCGCCCGATGATACAATACGTCTGAATGTTTTGCTGCTGTGCATATTCAATGGGTGATATGTTTCTTTATTATAGACCCCCGGTGCTTTTTGAAAGGTTGAATTATCACTGCCTGATTCCCAGATAAATTCATAAATACCATTCCCTCCATTTATTGTTTTACCCTGTAATGGTTGCGCAGAAAAACCTGCGCAAATCATTTGATCAGCTGTAATAGTATTATTGCTGATAGGTGGATTTACCTGAATTTTTATTTTTTGGTTGTTCGTATTCACACCATCAGATACCTGAATGATACATTCATCAAAACCGCTTGTTATAAGGGTTGGCGTATAAGAAATAACTGCAGTTAATTGGTTACCGTTAACCCACTTAGTGCTAAATGGCAGACCTTGTATGCTTCCGTTTAAAGGGGCTGAAAGTATTGTCCAGCTTAATGTTTCGCCTGCTTCGGCGGAGTCAATTTTTAATGCATCACTCAGGGAGGTTTCGCCATTTATACAAACCTGGACTATTGCAATACTGTCTTTAAAAACAGGCAAGATGCCGTCTATGAAAACATTGCTTAAGCTGCCAATGTTTTTTAACACAGGTTCTATCTTGTTTCCACTGCTGTCTGTAATGCCTTCGCTGTTTATCAGCAGATTTGAAATACTGAGTCCATTTTTATCTGATATCCCTTTTTGTACAACCCAGTAAAACCTGAGTGGATTATTGCTGCCTGATAAATATATTGGATGATACAGGGTATTGCCAACTGTTATTTCAAGCTTCGGAAACTGAGTTGTTGTGTGAATGACTGGCGGCTCTGAAACAAATACATTAAAATAAAGAGAATCACCAATGCCATATGTTCTGGCAATGGGTGTTGTTACAGTTGTAATAACAGGTGCAACCGCATCCACTCTAAAATTGCTAAATACGCCTGCATTGGGGATATTATTATTGAGCAGATTGCCCGCTCTATCTGTAATGATAGCGTTATTGAGCGTAATGCTGCTGGCAATACGAATGCCATCCATATCCAATTCATCAGGTTGAATGATGTAACAGAATGTAAAAACGTTTTTTGGGCTGATCTGGTATAAAAATGGATTCCTGATTCTTGTGCCGATAGTAACTGATAAAAGAGGGCTTCCATACAAACTATCCAATATTACAGCTTCGGTAAATTGAACCTGTAATAATAAACTGTCGCCCGATTTCAGCAAGGATTTTGATGGAATAAAAATTCGCTCAATAGCTGGTCTAGTTAAATCAATGGCATCATTGTTCTGTTTTATTATGAATGAAACGATATTATTTTGGTTGCCGGCTTCATCTGATAATACAATAGTTGCTTCGATATCTTCTTCTGCACTGATTTCCTGTCCGCTGTTTTTAATAACACAAAATGCTTTCCAATTGCTGTCATTTAGTTTATGTAATTGTTGCAAAGGATAGCCCTGCAAGTTTCCACTCACCATTCTGATTGGATTTTTTTCTGGCTTTATATCAATAAATACCACAACAGTATCGCCCGGTTTGTAAGGACGGTTTTGTAATTGAACAGTATGTATCTGAGGACCTGTTTTGTCAATTATTGTAGTATTTGCACTGAAAGGTGTATTGATAACCTGTGGCTCGTATAAGTTGTGATGCAGAAAGACAGGAGTGATACTTCCATCTTTATTCCCCGTGTGTATGGTAAGTTGCCAGGATAAATTAATTTCTCTTAGCTCAATTATACGGGCATCAGAAAAAGAGTTTGTAAGAATCTGGAAGTGCTCCGGGCCAATGCCTTCTACTTTTTCTTTGAATTGAATCTGGTATACGATTGTATCCTTATTAGAAATATGCGAGCCGTTTCTTTTAAAACTTACTATGGATGTTGGTGTGAACCATGAAACAACATTGCCATAAGCAATACCCGCCGAGTTTTTGCAATAAGTCCTGAAAAATATTTTTGTTCCTGATGGAAGCTGAAAAATACTTCCATGAAAATTTGTATCAGTACCGGCAATCAGCAAACTGTTTTGATTGATAGCGGGAAATGAATCTAACGCCCAGCAAATTCCTCTTTCCAGAATGGAGTCGCCGCCATTTGATCTGATCGATCCAAATACAGCACAACTGTTATCACTTAATTTTACCAGAGAATCTGTTGAGATAACGGGTAATTCTGCTTTTGTAATAAAATATTCAACAGATCCATAGCTTATGCCTTGTTGGTTTCGAGCTATAAAACGGTAGTAGTATTTTTTTGCAGGTAATAACTGATTAATCTGCGTGCCGACTTTTACATTTCTGGAGCCAGCTGCGATTAAACCGGGAATAATATTTTGCAGAGTTGAGGCCGTCAATAAATTGAACGAGGTATCTATCTCTACGTCAACAGATGTATTTGACAATTGATCATTAACCAAAGCACTTACAGCAACTTTACGCGCGCTGATACTGTCTGTTTTGACCTCGCTGATGACGGGTAAACCGGCTTGTTGAAAAGCTTTAAAGCTAAAATCATCAATAGCCATGGCGTCGTCACTGCCTGTTTCGTCGAAATCAGTCCATTGCAACAAAAGTTCCTGTCCCGGCAGCCAGAAAATAGTATTGATACTATCTTCAATCCAGACTTGATTGGCGGGTTGATGGCCGTTTAAAGTAGTCGCACCCGTACTTGAATGAATGGAGCCGAAATCGAAGCGGCTGTCTTTTATCGAAGTATCGGTTGCGGGTCTAACAGTATCTCCCTGCTGGTATCCGAAGCGCCAGGTATTTTTATTGCCTGACCCTCCTTTTCGCCATTGGGTAGCCAGAAAACGAATTTGGATACGGTTGAGGATTAAACCCGTTTCATTTTTGAGTATGAGTCCAAAACCATACACCCCTGTACCAGAAGCGAGCGACCCAAGCGAGCGGTTCGCATTGCCACTTGCCCCATAGCTGTACACCCCACTTCCGGTTGCAGATCCGGTACTAACAGAAAAATTTGTATTTGGTTGACTTCCATCAATTTGTAAAATATACCAACCCTGTAAACCAGTGGTTGGTACCGGTAATTGGTAGAGTGGGTGGGGGCCCTTACCGGTCAAACTAAAAGTTCCGCTGACAGGCAAACCATTAAAAGACTGTTGAAGGGAGTTGCCAGGCTGCTGGTAGGGAAGAGGCGATAATTGAGCAGGCAGGTAGTGGACAGCCAGCAGCGATAAAATAAATGGGAGTACATATTTTGACATAAGAAGGGCTTATAGCTAAACCTAAGCCCGGAAAAGGGTGAATTCGCCTGATAAAGCCGATTCACGTATTAATTCATCTTATACCGGTGTATTTATACCTGTTTTTGCGAAATTGCAATGATGGAACCTCGTGGTAAAGGCATTAAATCAAGCTAATAAATGCCTCAAAGGGCAAGATTATCCACAGGCTGACGTAAAATTTTTGAAAACTTTTTGAAGTTTCAGATGCAGCCATTACCTTTGCCGTCCGAAATTTTAAACGGTAAAGAATGCCTACAATACAGCAATTAGTTAGAAAAGGTCGCGAAATTATCAGGGCCAAAAGTAAGTCAAGGGCTTTGGATGCTTGTCCGCAGCGTCGCGGCGTGTGTACCAGGGTGTACACTACCACTCCAAAGAAACCGAACTCAGCTCTGCGTAAGGTAGCGAAAGTGCGTCTGACCAATAAGGTAGAAGTTATCGCATATATTCCGGGTGAAGGTCATAATTTACAGGAACACTCAATCGTACTGATCCGTGGTGGTCGTGTGAAAGATCTTCCGGGTGTACGTTACCACATTGTTCGTGGTAGTCTTGATACTGCCGGTGTGAAAGACCGTAAGAAAAGCCGTTCTAAATACGGAACCAAGAAAGAAAAGGCAAAAAAATAACCTATTAATCTGTTAATCAGCTAATTACTATACGTCATGCGTAAAGCACAAGCCAAAAAATTACCCTTAGCACCAGATGGTCGTTTCAATGATAAACTGGTAACCCGTTTCATCAATAACCTGATGTGGCAGGGTAAAAAAAGCACTGCGATCAATATTTTCTATGATGCAGTAGACAAAGTAACCAAGATGACTGGTGAAGATGGTTATGAGACCTGGAAAAGGGCGATTGCCAACGTAACTCCGGCTGTTGAGGTAAGGAGCCGTCGTATTGGTGGTGCTACTTTCCAGATTCCTTCTGAAGTACGTGCAGATCGTAAGATTTCCCTGAGCATGAAATGGCTGATTCGTTATAGCCGTGAGCGTAATGGTCGTACCATGGCCGACAAGCTGGCAAATGAGATTGTTGCTGCGAGCAAAGGTGAAGGTGCCGCTTTCAAAAAGAAAGAAGATACGCACAGAATGGCAGAAGCAAATAAAGCCTTCTCTCACTTCAAAGTATAATTGATATATTTTTTATATAAAAGCCCCTTTCGGGGCTTTTTTTATGGGTATTATAATTCGCTTAAAATAGGCTCGTAGTTAAATTACTACACGTTTATAGTGTTATATTTGCATCACAATATCCAATCCTACTAAGCACCAAGCTTTTAATCCGCGCCCTTGATGTCAACTATGAGTTTAATCCGCTCATAACCCTATCCCTAATCCAGTCCCTGAAAAGCTGTGATTATTTCTATGCGAACGATTGATAATCAATTAGTCGCAAAATATTAAATCCTATTCTCTGAAGACAGCGTTTGTTAAAAACGCCGAATCATGTAAGTCTTGCACTTGCAATAGGTCCAATCCTTTGAAACCAAACCAGTCCAATCCATCCACGACTTTTTGATCTGTCCGGTCTTGCCTGTTCATTCCAATGAACTGCCCCGCACAGAAGACAAACAGCCGTTATCCTCTGTAAGACTGCTTTTTCAGAAAGCAATATTTCTGAAATAAACCAAGCAAACTAATCCGGAAATAAACAAAAGATGAAACTGATTCAAAAAATGCAAGCATTTGTTTTGACAGCCTTATTGGCGTCAGGTGCTTTCTTTTTTACCGGTTGCAGTAAAGATCCTATTGTTCCAAAATCTGAGCAGGAAGTGCTTTTCGATTACCTGACCAGTGAATTGGGGAACAAAAAATGGTTCATTAAAGCCATTTATGTAAATGGGGTATTGCAACCGCTGACCGACGCACAGAAGAAGTATTACAAGACCTACACCAGAACCCAGAGTGCTTTTACCGCTACTTTTTTGGACGATGATGGTAACAGGGGAAATGCTTACCTGCTAAGTGTTATCCAGATAAAAGAGGTGGTTAACAATGGCCCGCTGGGTGCTCTTACAAGAGATTATGTGATTCGTGAATTAAAAGAAAAATCCCTGGACATGGAGATTACCAATCCTCCGGGGTATCCTTCGCAGATTGTGAGAGAAGTGTATTATGCCAATTAAGAAACTAACATATTTCATCATAATGGTTTTGGTGCTTGCCTGTACATCAGGTAAGGCCCAGATGAGTATTAGTTTCCTGAGTTCGAACAGTGGTATTGTTTCAACCCCTTCTGTAAATATCAGTGGTTCAGCTAAATGTCTGTCAATTGGTGGTTCAGCTACCTCTTTGACTATTGCAAACAACGGTACTGGTCTGTTTCAGGCCGCCTGCCAGGAAAAGCCACCGGTAGCAGATACTACACGCTTTTCTTTGTCGTTAAATGTGTATCCAAACCCAACACGTGGTTCAACCATGCTGAAAGCAGCCGGTGATTTTGACCAGAACCTGTTTTGTCAGGTAAAAGTGGTGGCGCTGGATGGAAAAGTGATATTGGGGCAGAATGTAGCCATGAGTAAGATAAAAGCGGGTTACATGATCAATGGAAACGCCTGGGCAGCGGGTGTTTATGTGGTAATTGTGGAGTTTATGAACAAGCGTTATAGCTTACAATTAAGTAAATTATAATCGGCTTGAGGGGAGGAAATCAGGTATTTTTGTTGGGTTATAAGTATAACTTAATCAATACCTTAAAAATAAAAGAGCGACATTGACCTATCCTATGAAAGACCATTTTTTAAAAGTCTTGTCCTCTGAACAACTAAAAGGTTTTTAAAGCCGTATCCTATGGAAAACTTTTAAGTCTGAACTTAATTGTTAACCGTATATAATTAACCGTGTATGAAAAACACAACGATCAAACTGGGAATCCTGTTGCTGTTAGTTTTTCTGACAGAAAGTCTGGTTGCCCAGCCGCCGCCATTTTGGTTTTTACAAAGTGTTGCAAAAGACAACCAGGGTAACCCTGCGCGTAACCGTACCATCCACCTGCGTATTGCTATTTATCAGGCCAGACCAGTTGGAGGGGTTCTTGTTTATGAGGAAGCGCAACAGGTTCAATCAGATAATGATGGTGTTTTTGGTTATATAATGGGCAGAGGGATCCGTTCTACCAACCCTGCTTTAAAAGATAGTTTGAATCAGATTGACTGGGGCAATGGACCTTATTTTGTGAATACAAAAATTGCCATAGCTCCTTCCATACCAGCACCCTGGTGGATAGCGGCTAATAATTTTGTTGATATAGGAACATCTCAAATCATGAGTGTGCCGTATGCCTTGTATGCCGGTAATGCGAGTGTAACGAATGTAAATACAAGTATTAATCCGGGCCCGCCTAATACTTTTTTAACAACAGATAGTTTGGGTAATGTAAACTGGACCCAACCGCAGGCCGCACAGGTTAATGTAACACAGGTAACCAATGTAACTAGTAGCCTGGCATCTGCTCTTGGTGCAGATGCTGAAATTAGACCCAATACCAGTACTGTCATTACACTTGCTGTTCCAAATGCAAAGGCCGGAGATCCTATTTTAATCACAGCATTAGATGATTATATAGATTGGACTGTGTATAGTGCATGGTGCAAAGTAGATGGAATAGTAAATATCCGGTTCGGCAACTTTACGGCTAAGGCTGTGAATGTAAAAGGAAGTCAGTATAAAATAGTAATTGTAAAATAATTTGTATTAGTGAGTATTAGTCAGCGCATAGTGAGGAGAATAGCATCAATTCCAAAAGGATTACTTATCCTGTCGGTGATATTATTATCACTGGTAGTGAAGACTAATGCGCAGACATTTGGTGATAACCTGGGTAACCATATTGCAACGGATACTTTGCGTATGGGTAATAACCTTATTCTTAACGCAAGAGGTTTAGCCATTGGTACATCTGTTATTTTCAACAGACATATTGCCTTGCAGATTGATGGAGTGGATAAGGCATTGCTATTACCACGCATATCCGATACTCTGGCCATTCCTCAGGACAGTGCAGTTAATGGTATGTTGGTGTACAGTGTGGCAGATGAAAAATTCTATGTACGCCAAAGAGGTGTATGGACCAGTTTTGGTAGTGTAAGTGGTACTTCAGGGGTTGCAAGTTTCAACGATTATGTAGGAGCTATTAACATGAAAGGCGATACCAGTGTTACAGTAACTACTGTGAATGGGAACGACTGGGTTGTAGGTGCCAAATATTTGTCGCCTTTGTGGAATGCCAACAGGCTGATGTCAAGACTGATATCAAATACGTTGCCTTCCAATGGTCAGGTCTATGTATTTAATTCAAGTATTAATACCTGGGAACCAAGATCAGTAGGTACACTTACCGCACCAACATTCAATGGATTAAAAACTGATTCGATTGTTACCACATTTGGAGGTGTGCTTCGAAAGATACCATCATCGAGTATACTATTTTTAGAGGATACGGCTGCTCTATTAAGCGGTTATATAAGGGAGAATAGATTTTTAGATTCTCTTGCAGCCATTAGAGCCAGTATGGCACAATTAAAGGTGAATGTAGATACATTGCCTAATCTTGTTGTAACAGGAACCATTACAGGTGGAACTTTTAGTGGAACATTATCATCATCTGCACAGTCAAGTATCACCAATCTGGCGAATATTAATTCAATTACTGCAACCAATGCAAGAATTGCCAATGCCAATATCACTAACCTTACAGGGCTTACCAATCTTAGTGCAACGGGTACTATCCAAGCTGGTACTTTAAGTTCGACGAATGCAACGATCACGAATCTTACAGGCCTGACCAATTTAAGCGTAACAGGTTCCTTGCAGGCTGGAAATGTAAATGCAACAAATATTACGGGAGGAAGTGGTGTATTTGATAATATCACTGTAACGGGTAATATCATCGGTGGTACGATCAGTGCGACGTTAAACCCTGGTACCCAGAATACGATTACAAATCTTGCCAACATACAGAATATCACAGCAAGTGGAACGATTGCAGCAAATGTAATCAGTGCTACTACAGCTAATATTTCAAATCTTACTGGTGTAAATAATTTTAGTGTAACCAACACTATTCAGGCAGGAACAGTAAGTGCTACCAATGCCAATATCAGTAACCTAAGTGGCTTAAGTAATTTAAGTGTAACTGGTACAGCACAGATTGGAACCGTAAGTGCCACAAGTGTAAACAGTGGCTCTGGTACATTTGATAATATCACTGTGACGGGCAATATCATTGGTGGCACGATCAGTGCAACACTGAATGCGGGCACACAAGGGACGATTACGAATCTGGCGAATATCCAGAACATCACATCAAGTGGTACGATTACTACAGCGAGCTTAAGTGCGACGAATGCGAATATTACGAACCTTACGGGATTAAATAATTTAAGTGCAACGGGAACTATACAGGCCGGTACTTTAAGTTCTACTAATGCAACGATTACGAACTTAACAGGTCTGACTAATTTAAGTGTAACGGGCACGGCTCAGATAGGAACGGTAAGTGCCACAAGTGTAAACAGTGGCTCTGGTACCTTTGATAATATCACTGTGACGGGTAATATTATTGGCGGCACGATCAGTGCAACACTCAACGCCGGCACACAAGGCACGATCACGAATCTGGCTAATATCCAGAACATCACATCGAGTGGTACGATTAGTACAGCGAGCTTAAGTGCGACGAATGCGAATATTACGAACCTTACGGGCTTAAATAATTTAAGTGCAACAGGAACTATTCAGGCCGGTACTTTAAGTTCTACTAATGCAACGATTACGAACCTGACAGGTCTGACTAATTTAAGTGTAACGGGCACGGCTCAGATAGGAACGGTAAGTGCCACAAGTGTAAACAGTGGCTCAGGTACCTTTGATAATATCACTGTGACGGGTAATATTATTGGTGGCACGATCAGTGCAACACTGAATGCGGGCACACAAGGGACGATTACGAATCTGGCGAATATCCAGAACATCACATCAAGTGGTACGATTACTACAGCGAGCTTAAGTGCGACGAATGCGAATATTACGAACCTGACGGGATTAAATAATTTAAGTGCAACAGGAACTATCCAGGCTGGTACTTTAAGTGCAACGAATGCAACGATTACGAACCTGACAGGTCTGACTAATTTAAGTGTAACGGGCACGGCTCAGATAGGAACGGTAAGTGCGACAAGTGTAAACAGTGGCTCTGGTACTTTTGATAATATCACGGTGACGGGTAATATTATTGGTGGTACGATCAGTGCAACACTGAATGCGGGCACACAAGGCACGATCACGAACCTGGCAAATATCCAGAACATCACATCAAGTGGTACGATTACTACAGCGAGCTTAAGTGCGACGAATGCGAATATTACGAACCTGACGGGATTAAATAATTTAAGTGCAACAGGAACTATACAGGCCGGTACTTTAAGTTCTACTAATGCAACGATTACGAATCTTACAGGCCTGACTAATTTAAGTGTAACTGGCACAGCTCAGATCGGAACTGTAAGCGCCACAAGTGTAAACAGTGGTTCTGGTACCTTTGATAATATCACGGTGACGGGTAATATTATTGGCGGTACGATCAGCGCAACACTGAACGCCGGCACACAAGGCACAATTACGAATCTGGCTAATATCCAGAACATCACATCGAGTGGTACGATTAGTACAGCGAGCTTAAGTGCGACGAATGCGAATATTACAAACCTTACGGGCTTAACTAATTTAAGTGTAACTGGCATAGCTCAGATCGGAACTGTAAGCGCCACAAGTGTAAACAGTGGTTCTGGTACTTTTGATAATATCACTGTAACGGGTAATATTATTGGCGGCACGATCAGCGCAACACTGAACGCCGGCACACAAGGCACGATTACGAACCTGGCAAATATCCAGAACATCACATCGAGTGGCACGATTACTACAGCGAGCTTAAGTGCGACGAATGCAAATATTACGAACCTTACAGGTCTTACTAATTTAAGTCTGACAGGAACGGTGCAGGCAGGAACGGTGAGTGCAACGAATGCAACGATTACGAACTTAACAGGTCTGACAAACTTAAGTGTAACTGGTACAGCACAGATCGGCACAGTAAGCGCCACAAGTGTAAACAGTGGCTCTGGTACCTTTGATAATATCACGGTGACGGGTAATATTATTGGCGGTACGATCAGTGCAACACTGAATGCGGGTACACAAGGCACGATTACGAATCTGGCTAATATCCAGAACATCACATCAAGTGGCACGATTACTACAGC